>NZ_SUHQ01000016.1 GCF_004962245.1 Mesorhizobium sp.
CGTCGCTTCGCTCCTTGCTCCGCCCTGGGATGACGAAGGCATGGTGGCTGATGGCCAATCGCCAGCTTTGGAGATTGGCAGTTGGAGATCGGTCGGCGGCAACCATCACGGCCTCCTTCAGGCTCAGGTAAAGAGCCAAATCCTCTGTGCAGAGGAACTAGGCGGCGCAGCGCTTTACGGCATCAACGGCGTCTGCATCATCTGCAGATGCAGATCCGTGCCGGCCCAGGGATGCGCCTCGCAGACGGTTTCATTCAACTCTACGCCGAGGCCGGGTTCCTTCGACGGGATGACGTTGCCGTCCTGCCACTCGATCTTCTTCTTCAGCAGCTTCTCGTGAAAGCCGTCCCACTGCTTCAGCGATTCCAGGATGAGGAAGTTGGGCAAGGTCACGGCAAGCTGGATGTTGGCGGCACCGACGATCGGCCCGCAATAGCAGTGCGGGGCGATCTGGATGTGATAGGCCTCGGCCATGGCGGCGATCTTCTTGGTTTCGAGAATGCCGCCGGAGCGGCCGAGGTCGGGCTGCAAAATGGTGGCGGCGCGGTTCTCGATGACACGGGCGAATTCGAACTTGGTCGTCAGCCGTTCGCCGGTGGCGATGGGGATAGACGTGCCGCGCGCCACCTGCGCCATCACCTCGGGCATATCGGGCGGCACCGGCTCCTCGAACCACAGCGGATCGTAGGGTTCTATGGCGCGGGCCATGCGCAGCGCACCCGATGCGGTGAACTGGCCATGCGTGCCGAACAGGATGTCGGCCCTTGTGCCGACCGCCTCGCGGATCGCCTTGATCATGCGGGCGGAGAGGTCGATGTCGACGAGACGCGGCTGATGGCCGTCAAAGGCGGTGTAAGGGCCGGCCGGGTCGAGCTTGACCGCGTTAAAACCCTGCTCGACATATTCGAGCGCGCATTCGGCCGCCATGTCGGGGTCGTTGTAGACGTTCTTGCCACGTGCGTCCTCCGAATGGACGCTGCCGGTGTGCGGGTAGAGGTAGGTGTAGGAACGCAGCGTCTCGTGCACCTGGCCGCCGAGCAGCTTGTAGACCGGCTTGTCGGCTTCCTTGCCGATAATGTCCCAGCAGGCCATTTCGAGCGCCGAGAAACAGCCCATGCCGGAAACGTCCGGGCGCTGGGTGAAGCCAGACGAATAGGCGCGGCGGAAGAAGTTCTCGATGTCGTGCGGATCGCGGCCGACGAGATAGCGCTCGGCCATGTCCTCGACCATTCTCGCGGTGACGTGGGCGGAGAAGGTGGCGTTGTAGGCTTCGCCATAACCGACGACGCCGCCGTCGGTGGTGAGCTTGACGAAGATGAAATACTTGCCGCCGATGCCGGGCGGCGGGTTGCCGACAACCCAGGTTTTTACGTCGGTGATTTTCATTTCTGATCCTCCAGAACCAGTTCGGCGCCCTTCCATCCGGTCATGATCGAGGCGGCGTTGGTGTTGCCGGTGATGTTATCGGGAAAGATCGAGGCGTCGATGACGCGCAAGGACTCAAGACCATGCACCTTCAGGCGTGGGTCGACCACCGCGCGCGAAGAAACCGGCCCCATGCGGCAGGTCGAGACCGGGTGGTAGACGGTGCCCGAACGCTTCCTGAAATCCTGGATCAGATCGGCGTCGGAGGTGATCGACGGACCAGGCAAAACCTCTTCCTCGATGATGTCGGCCATCGCCGGCATCGAAGCGATCTTCCTCACGAACTTCACCGCCGCCAGCATCTCAGTCACGTCCGCCTTGGTCGAATAGGCGTTGGCGACGATTTTTGGATAGTCGCGCGGATTGCTGGAGCGGATCATGATCTCGCCACGGCTCGACGGACGGCAGTTGGACAGGCCGATGGAAAAGCCCGGCCATGGATCGGGCGTCAGGATCGGGCGCTCGCCGCTCTTCGGGATGACGGTCGAGAACGCCTGGAAATAAAGCTGCATGTTGGGCCGTGAAAGCGCCGGGTCGGTGCGGAAGAAGCCGCCGGCATTGTTCATCGACAGCGACAGCGGACCGGAGCGCATCAGGATGTATTGCATGCCGACCATGAGCTTGCCCCACCAGGGACGCAGGATCTGGTTGAGCGTCGGCAGCTTGCCCTTGAAGGTGTAGTTGATGCCGACATGGTCCTGCAGGTTCGCCCCGACATTCTCGTTGGCATGAACGACAGGAATGCCGAGAGCGCCGAGCAGCGCCGAGGGGCCGACGCCGGAGAGCTGGAGCAGCTGCGGCGAGTTGATCGAGCCGCCGGACAGGATCACCTCACGGCCGGCGCGGGCGGTCCTGGTCTCGCCGTTCTGGAGATATTCGATCCCGACGGCGCGTTTGCCCTCGAACAGGATTCTGGTTGCCAGCGCATTCATCTCGACGCGGACATTTTTTCGCTTCATCGCCGGCCGCAGGAAGGCGCGGGCGGCCGACATACGGCGGCCGTTCCTGGTGGTGATCTGGTAGACGCCGACGCCCTCCTGGGACGTGCCGTTGAAATCCGGGTTGAGCGGCAGGCCGGCCTGGTTGGCGGCCGCGAGATAGTGCTTGGTCAGCGGATGGACGGCCCTCGAGCAGTCGGTGATGTGCAGCGGGCCGCCGACACCGCGCCAGCGATCGGCGCCGGCCTCATTGTCCTCGAGCGCCTTGAAGGCGGGCAGGAGATCGTCGAAGCCCCAGCCGGGGTTGCCGGCCGCCGCCCAGGCGTCGAAATCCTCGCGCGCGCCCCGGATCCAGACCATGGCGTTGATCGAACTGGAGCCGCCGAGCAGTTTGCCACGCGGCCAGTGATCCCTGTTGCCGGTCAGGCCCGGATCCGGCTCGGCCTTGTAGTTCCAGTTGACCGCGGGGTCGAAGAAGGTCTTGCCGTAGCCGAGCGGCATCTGCACGTAGAAACGGCGGTCGGTGCCGCCGGCTTCGAGCACCAAAACCGAGAAGCGGCCCGAGGCCGACAGTCTTTCGGCCAGAACCGAGCCGGCCGAGCCGGAGCCGACGACGATGAAATCATAGGTCTGCATGGTGGATGTGGCCGGCTCCGGAATTCTGGTTCTACCCTAGACGGGGTGAGCGCGCCGCGTCACCGTGCCTTCCGGCATGGCTTGTGAAAAAAGCGACCGGCGGGACTCAGTTGAATTTCAGCTTACGACCATTGCGGACGCTCGTTCGCCCCGGCCGAATTCATGCCGATGACCCAAAGCGGACGTTTGCGACACCCATCAGAGATGTCGGCTTCGCGCCTGATATCGGCCGATGAGCAGACCATAGCCGCATCCGAAAAGCGGACATCCGGCCGCGCTGTCCGCCGGCATCTGCCCCGGTGAGCCCAATGCAGCTTGTATGACTCGAAGCTAATATGCTATTCTACACGATGCGCGGACTGCTGGCACTTACTATGCTGGTATTGGCGGCTACAAGAGTAGTCGCAGGTGAGTCGTTGTTCGACGCCATCGCTGCTGGCGACAAGAGTGCCGTGGAGCAAGCCTTGGCAGGCGGTGCCGACGTCGACAGCCGGGCACGCGACCAGGCAACGCTCCTCATCGCTGCTGCTCTCGACGATCAGCTTGCCATTGCGGAATTCCTGCTGAGCAAGGGCGCCGACGTCATGGCGCGCAATTCCGGTGGGTTTACCCCCCTCCATGCGGCTGCGTTTTCTGGAAGCCTCCCGATCGCCAAGCTGTTGCTCGAACAGGGCGCGGTGCTCGAGGACTCGGCTAACAAGTCTGGGGTCACACCCTTGGTGATAGCGGGTGAGGAAAACCATGTCGAACTGGCAGAATTCCTCATTGCGCAAGGTGCGGATGTGAACCGTGCCGAGGGTCATGGCTACATGCCGATTACCCGCGCGTTCTGGAAGGGTAATACCGACATCATAAAACTATTCAAACGGCATGGCGCCACGTGCCAGGCGAAAGTCCTTGGCGAAGCGAACGCTGCGAAGTGCGAAGCCATCCACGATTGAACGGAGAACGCAGATGAACATATCGATCACGAGGAGACTGGTTCGCAATTCGGCGTCGGCAGTCGTGTGTGCGCTGGGCCTGATGGCCGGTGCAGGCTCCGCTTTCGCCGACGACTCGGTGAACACTGGCTATTTCGGCGGCGTGGCGATCATGGGCTACGACACGGTCGCTTATTTCACTGAAGGCAAGGCCGTAAAGGGTTCCGAAGAATTTTCCTACGAGTGGGTTGGCACGCCATGGCATTTCGCCAGCAAGGAACACAAGGAAATGTTCAAGAGCGAACCTGCCAAATACGCTCCTCAATACGGTGGTTACTGCGCGGGCGAGGTCGCACTCAATGAATCCGTCACCGTCAATGTCGATCCGGAAGCGTTCAAGATCATCGATGGCAAGCTCTACCTGATCTACGACGAAGGGAACGCGGCCGCCTTTGCGGACAATGCCGATGATCTTGTTCCGAAGGGCGACGCTAAATGGCCGGTCGTCGCAGCAAAGTTGGCAGTCGATGAGCCGGATTGGAACGTGATCAATAACCCCTGAGACTTGCGAGCTCAATTCACTGTCACGAAGTGAAACACCATACCTGTATTGACATAAGAATACCCGTTGCCGGCAGCGTCGCTGCGTCTGTAGACGGGACCGCAGATGGGGCGACCAAACATATTTTCGCTCTGCTCACATAAGAGGTCGCCATCGACGTAGACCCTCTCGGTGAGCATTCGTGTCATCGTGCGGAAGACTGCCGTGCCGTCCTGTTCTATCTGCATAATGGCTGGAAGCCCGTCGGGTTCGAGGTTGCCTGTCAAGGTCTTGCCAACAACAAGAGATGCGATTTCCGCGCCGTTCAACCGGTCCTGTTCATCAGCGGTGAAGCCGAACGGCCATTCGGGCAATCCTGCCAGGCGTAGGGCGTCGATGATCGGCGCCAAATCTTCAGCGTGGCGAAGATGGGCATAGTGATTCCGAAACGCGTCCAACGACCGCAGTCGAGCCAAGGATTCGGTCCTCCCCACCAGCCGGAGGCCGTCCGCAATCGCCGCTTTGGCGTCCTCTGAGCGGCCGGCGCGGGCATAGGCCGCTGCGAGCAGAATCCTAAGGCTGCCCGCCTCTGGAGCATCGTCGCGAGCGCGCTCGAGAGTCTCAATGGCTTTCCTGGGGTCCCCGAGCAAAAGAAAGACAACTCCGACAACCTCGCGGTCTATCGGAGCCAGATTGGGATCAAGCTTCAATGCCGTCTCGACGGCTAATGCCGCTTCGTTATGATTGCCGGCGAACAGCTGGATATAACCAACGGCAATTTGCGTCGCAGCGTCTCCGGAGCCTAATGCGACAGCACGCTCCGCCGAGATGATCGCATCTTCATAGCGGCGATCCATGACCTGCATAATCCCGAGAACGGCGTAGGGCGATGAAAACTCCGAATCGAGCTCCAAAGCACGGCTTGCCTTCTCATATGCTCTCTTTCGCGCAAGCGCGCTCTGAATGATATCATCGGAGGCAGTGCGCCAAAGATAGACACTCAGCCGTGCGTCGGCGGCGAAGGCCTCGGCGAAGGCAGGGTCGAGCTTCTGCGCCTTCTCATAGAGCGCAAGCGCCTCGCGCAATCCGTCGCCTCGACCGGTGCGCGCCTCCCGCTCCGCACGCAGGTAGGTATCATAGGCTTCGAGATTTGCAGTCGGCGGGCGTGCCATTCGCTCGCTCTCGGCTGCCGAAGCTTGGACGCCGAGCGCCTTGGCGATTTCCCGGCCCATCTCGTCCTGGACGGCAAACACTTCCGCGATGCCGCGATCGAACCGATCGGCCCACAGATTGTCGCCAGTGGCTATGTCGATTAGCTGCGCATTGAGGCGGATTTGATCGCCGGTCCGCCTTACACTGCCGTCAACGACAAACCGCACGCCAAGATCGCGTCCGACATCGGCCAAAACGAGGGGCTTTCCTTTGTAGGCAAAAACCGAATTGCGAGCGATGACATCGAGGCCTGAAAGCTTGGCAAGGTCGGTAATCAAGTCCTCGGTGATGCCGTCGGCAAAATAGTCCTGGCTCGGATCGCCGCTTAGGTTTGCAAATGGCAGGACCGCAACGGATGGTCGTTGAAGCGCGGAGGGCCTCTGCCAGGCAAAGATGCCTACAACCAAGCCGATCAACAGGACCGCCGCGATTCCTGCCAAAATCATGATCCATGAGCCCGGCCGGTGTGGCGCGGCCACGATCTTCCCCGATTGTCCGGGATCTAGCAGGACCCGATAGACGCGAATCGGATCGGCGATATTCTTGAGGCGCTGCTCTCCCAGACCGGCAAAGCCTACATCCACTTTGTGCGCTGCGTGATCGAACGCCGTGCCGGAGATGCAAATTCCGCCGGGCTCTGCGATCGCCTGCAGACGGGCGGCGATGTTTACCCCGTCGCCGTAGATATCGTCACCCTCAACGATGATATCACCGAGATTGACACCAATGCGAAACCGGATTTGCCGGGCTTCGGCGGTGCCCTTGTTGCGGTCGGCCATCCGGCGCTGGATTACAGCAGCACACTGGACGGCATCGACGACGCTGGCGAACTCGACGAGCGCGCCGTCGCCCATGAGCTTGATCATGCGGCCGTGGTACTTCTTGATCTCGGGGTTGATCAGTTCGCGACGGCAGCTCTTCAGTCCCTCGAGCGTGCCTACCTCGTCCTCGCCCATGAGGCGGCTGTAGCCAACCACGTCGGCAGCAAGTATTGCCGTAAGCCGTCGGTCCATACGTGCCGTGCGCCTTCCCTGGTCGGTCGTAGCGGCTTTACCTTTCACCCTATTCTAGTCCTGCTTCGGACGCGAGCGTGCTTTAGCTATAGCTAGCGGATGGCGGGGTTACTCGGCATACGCAACGCGCCGGTCCTTCCATCCACGAGAGTTCTGAACGGAAAGCTCTCTCGACAAGATTTCCGATTAGGTCATCAGCGCCGGCTTGGCTGAGTGTCCGCTTTGGAGACGCCGAAATGCTCTGGGAATGACCGGAATGGGGTCAGATCGCGTCGATGCTCCCCAAGGTCCTGAATGTCCGCTTCCACCCCTTTAACGGGCTGAAAGCCGACCGTCCGCTTCCGTGCCCCAATCGAGACGGAAACCTACTTCCACTTCCATATCCACCAGCGCAGTGTCGGCAACGCCGCGAACTGGCGGAAAGCGGACTGGCGGCTTCAGGAATTTGCCTTCGATTGCAGGTGTCGGCCTGCGCTCGCATTGCTGCGAGCAACTTCTCAGCGGACTCGGCAACGGAAGCCGCCTGCTCCACTCGGCGCGTTTGGGCGGAAAAAACTTAGCGACTTGACGAAGTTTTCGCTTGCGCCACCGGCAATTGGGCGATAGTTAGCGACATGGCTAAGCATGATCCGGATCTCTCGTTGCTCTTCCACGCGCTCGCTGATCCGACCCGCCGGTCGATCCTGACCCGGCTCGCCGAAACACCCGCACGGGTGACGGATCTGGCTGGGCCCACGGGACTACGGCTGCCCACGGTGATGCGGCACCTTTCCGTGCTGGAGGAGGCAGGGTTGATCACCACGTCCAAGGACGGGCGGATACGCACCTGCGCCATCGTACCCGAGGCTCTGGATCCGGTGCGGACATGGCTCGATGAACAGCGGGCCATCTGGGAGGCTCGGCTCGACCGGTTGGATGCATTTGTGATGCAAGTGATGAAGGAAAGCGAAGAATGACACAGAACCTTGCTACAGACAGTGCGGCCCGTGCGGTGCTTGATGATAGGAAGGGCCGCTTTGCGACGCTCACCTTCGAACGGGACGTGGCCGCGCCATTGGCCGTACTGTGGCAGGCCTGGACGGCTCCCGTCGCGCGGGCGGTCTGGGCTGCGCCATCGCCCTCCGTGACTGTGGAGTTTCTGGAAGCTGACACCAGGGTGGGTGGACGCGAGGTCTCGCTCTGCAAGGTGGAGGGTCAGCCAGACATCCGTTGCGAGTGCGGCTGGCTTGAGTTGCAGCCAGCGGCGCGCAGCGTGAACTACGAGGTGGTCTCGTCCGGTGGAGTGACGCAATCGGCAGCGCTGGTGACGGCCGATTTTTCAGGCACGCACGAACGCAGCCGGTTGGTCCTGACGGTGCAGCTTTCCTCGCTGGCGGAGGACATGGAGGCAGGCTATCGAGAAGGCTTCGGCGCGGGACTAGACAACCTCGCGGGCGCGGCTGAACGGACCATGGTGCTGCAGCGGGTGATTCAGGCGCCGCGGTCCATCGTGTGGGGCGCGTGGATGAACCCTGAAACGCTGCCGCAATGGTGGGGGCCGGAAGGCTTCTCCTGTCGAACGAAGAGGATCGACTTGCGAACGGGCGGCGAATGGGTATTCGACATGATCGCGCCTGACGGCACGGTCTTCCCGAACCACCATCTCTATGACGAGGTCCGGCCCGAGGAGAGGATCGGCTATACGCTGCATTGGGGCGAGAACGGGCCGAAACATGCCGACGCCTGGGCCTCGTTCGAGGATCAGGACGGGGCAACGAAGGTAACGCTGGGCATGGTATTCAGCACGGCTGCCGAGTTCCAGGAGGCGAAGGGCTTCGGTGCCGTGGAACTGGGACTGCAAACTCTGGGCAAACTGGAACGCTTCGTCGCCTCCCGCTGAAATGCCGCGACTTCCCGTCGGCCCGAATTAGGGCTTGTGGACGAGGTCCTCATCCATATCGCGCCGTCCTCATCAGCGACGGCATCCGCCTCTTCAGTCAGAAGGGCATCGAGCTGGTCAGGCTGGAGAAGACCGAGGTCTCGGAAGCGGGGCGGATCACCAACATGCGCTTCCGCTTCGCGGGACAGAGCCGAGAATTCACAAAGGGATACACGAGGCGGAGGGTTCTATGAGAAAACTGATCATATGGGACATGGTGACCGTCGACGGCTTCTTCGAAGGTCCGGACAGGGACATCAGCTGGTTCGTCTTCGAAGAAGAACTCGAGAACTACATTCGTGAGACCCAGGAAAAGGCCGACACGCTGATCTTCGGCCGCGTGACCTACGAGCTCATGGCAGCCTATTGGCCGTCCGAGCAAGGCTGGATCGCGGACTTCATGAACAAGATCGAGAAGGTGGTCTTCTCGCGCACGCTGAAAAGCGCCGACTGGAACAACACGAAGCTCTTCAACGGCAATGTCGCGGAAGAAGTCTCCAAGCTGAAGACCAGGGACGGCGGAGACATCTTCGTGTTCGGCAGCGCCGACCTCACGGCGACCCTGTTGGAGCACGGCCTGATCGACGAGTATCACCTCGGGATCAACCCCGTCATTCTCGGGAGAGGCACGCCGCTCTTCAAGGGCGGCCCGAACCGGATACCCCTGAAGCATCTGGAGACGAGGACGCTCAAGTCAGGTGTTGTCATCCTCCATTACGCGCCGGAGAGCAGACAATGACGATCGATCCTCCCTTTCCCGTCTACCAGGCTTGTCGAAAGGAGGGCCTGGGGAAGCGGCGCGTTCCTGACGATCGGCGGCCAAGGAGCGTAGCTGCCATCACCTTAAATGTGCGAATGACCGCTTATGGGTTTGGCGCGGCCAGCTCGGAACAGCTGAATGGGGACGGGTAGCTGAGCGGCAGCCTTGGACGCGGACCGGAATCGGACGATCCGCGGTCGGCCCAAACTGGAACAGCTATATAAGGCTCCATCGGGTGTTAGCGGACCTCTGGCTGTTCGTCATACCGACAAGGCGGCGCGCAGTTTGTGCCCAACCTCACTTCCGCGTAACCGCGGCTCAAGCTATTCTGAAGACCCTGGGATGGAGATTTTGCAGCATGGCGAAGCTCGTCTTCGGAATGAATCAGTCCCTGGACGGTTACGTCGACCACCAGCAATTTGCGCCTGATCCCGCGCTCTTTCGTCACTGGATAGAGCACGTGCGCGACCTGACCGGCAGTGTGTACGGTCGCCGCATGTACGAGGTGATGCGGTATTGGGACGAAGACCGTCCTGAGTGGAGTGCAGAACAACACGAGTTCGCGGCGGCGTGGAGGAGCCAACCGAAGTGGGTCGTATCGCGCTCGTTGAAGTCAGTCGGCCCCAACGCCACGCTTGTTTCGGATGACATCGAGACGGTGATACGCGGGCTGAAGGCTCAGCTCGCTGGGGAGATTGCCGTTTCCGGACCAGACCTGGCGCGAAGCCTGACCGACCTTGGTCTTGTTGATGAGTATCGACTCTACTTCCACCCCGTCGTGCTTGGTCGCGGCAAGCCATTCTTCGCCGGTCCCCGGCCGCCGCTCCGCCTTATGGCCAGCGATCGAATTGGCGAGGACGCGATCAGGTTGACGTACGTTCCTGCCTGATCACGCGACTCGCCCGACAGACTGCGCCGACGCGTCAGGTCCGCTTCGGGTCGTCAGCGGAAGGTCTGCTTTCTCGCGCTCAAGACGTTAGCATGTTGTCACCAAGCTTCTGCAATTGGCGCAACGTGCTCGTTCTGGGCAGATGAGCCGAACGGCAACGTCCCACCCGGTTGCCGAATTTCAAATCATGCTACCCCCGGCTTGTGGCGCGTTGACGGGTCACCGCCATCCCGATACGGGATCGGGAGTAGATCGATCTCAAGGAATTTGGCGCATGGTGCATTACGCGGATGGACGGCCGCTCGGCGATCTGACGCTCAGGACGCTGGCCATGCCTTCGGACGCCAATGCGGCGGGCGATATCTTTGGCGGCTGGGTGATGGCGCAGATGGATCTTGCCTGCGGCATCCGTGCCGCCGAGCGTGCCAAGGGCCGCGTCGTGACGGCGGCGGTGAAGGAGATGTCGTTCGCCAAGCCGATGAAGGTCGGCGACACGCTGTGCATCTATACGCATGTCGAGCGCGTCGGCCGCACCTCGATGACGCTCAAGGTCGAGGCCTGGGCGCAACGCTACCTCTCCGACCTAATGGAGAAGGTCACCCATGCCGACTTCGTCATGGTAGCGCTGGACAGCGAAGGCAGGCCGAAGGCGGTCCCGGCCGAAGGCTGACCGGCTCGATTTTTCACAGTCCGAATTGAATGGCCGTCTCTGCCGCGCGGGCAGCGATCTCGCGTGGTTTTTGCCTGACCGTGTCCCCGCCAAGCGTTCGTGGGCGCGGCCGAAGGACCTCCCAGGAGAGACAATGCGTCAACACATCCTGAACGCTGCCGTGGCGAGCGCTTGGCCGTGTTGCTTCCCCTGCCATCCGCAGCCGCTTTTGCCGAGGTCAAAAAGAGTGACTTAGGCGCCGCCTGCGTGTCGCAGAACCGCATCATCAACGGGCAGGTGGCCAGGCGCGAAATCCGCACGGGCGACGCCGTGCGGCGGCACGACGGTGAGCCATTGCCGCAGGAGACGGCGTGCACGGTCGGCGGCAAGCTGGTCAACCCGAAAATGGACCCGGATCGAGAACTGCCGAAGTCCAACATGCAGATACCGCAGCAGGACTCAACTGCGAGAGTGTAGCCGTGCGAAAACCCTTGCAGGTCAAGGGTTTCAAGCGTGCATACTGTCGAACTTTTCGCGCGCCGCCTTGACGCGTTCGGTGTTCTTGCGCGCCCATTCGCCAAGTGCACCGACCGGCACAAGAAGCTCGTAGCCAAGGTCGGTCAGCTCATAGTCGACGCGCGGCGGAATGGTCGGGAACACGGTGCGGGTGACGAAGCCATCGCGCTCCAGCCCGCGCAAGGTGGTGGTCAGCATCTTCTGCGAAATGCCGCCGACGGCGCTGCGCAATTCGTTGAAGCGCAGCGGCCCGTCACCGAGCTTGCCGACGACGAGCACGGTCCATTTGTCGCCGACGCGCTGCAGGATTTCCGAGATGGCGCGGCAGTCCTCGGTGCGGTGCGGGTGCCTTGGTATCAAAAAGGTGCCTCCTTGCGCCTCGTGGGCACAGTCACTCATATAGCTCAGGTATCTAAACGATACCAGAAATTTGCCTAAAGGAGAGCCCCTCTATGTCCAAACCCAAAATCGCCATTGTCGTCGGTTCGACCCGCGCCGCACGCTTCGCCGACGTGCCGACCCAGTGGATCGCCAAGATCGCCAAGTCGCATGCCGACATCGACGTGGAAGTGGTCGACCTGCGCGACTTCCCGCTGCCGTTCTTCGACGAGGTCGCATCGTCCGCCTGGGCGCCGTCGCAGAACGAAGTGGCGCAGCGCTGGCAGAAGAAGGTCGCCGAATTCGACGGCTTCATCTTCACCGCCGCCGAATACAATCATGGTCCGACGGCCGTCCTGAAGAACGCCATCGACTACGCCGCCAATGAATGGAACAAGAAGCCAGCCGGCTTCGTCGGTTATGGCGCCGTCGGCGGCGCGCGTGCCGTCGAGCAGCTCCGGATGCATGCCGTCGAGCTGCAGATGGCGCCGGTCAAGTCTGCCGTCCATATTTCGTGGGCCGATTTCCTCGCCGTCAGGCAAGGTGAAAAGAAGCTCGACGAGATCGAGCACCTGAACCAGTCCGCCACCGCTCTCATCAACGACATCGCATGGTGGGCAAGGGCGTTGAAGGCAGCGCGTCAGGCCGACGCGATCAATGAAGAAGTCAAGGCGGCCTGAACCGCCGGTTCGAAATCATCCTCCCAAGGATCCGGGGCGGCGCTTGCGTCGCCCCTTTGGTTTGTGAAGGCCATTGGCCGGTTGTAGCGCCTGCCCAGGCCTGATGATGCAACCGGCGAGGCGGTCCAATTCGTTCAGCTCTACGGCGTGGTGCTGGCCGCGCCGATGCGGGCGGCCAGTCGGATGCGGGGTCATATGATGACCGCTACGGGGCCGAAGAACGGACAGGCAGCTTCCAGCATCCAAAAAGCGATGGCAGACATTCAAGCAGGTGGGACAAGCAGGTGGGGTTGAAGGATTGGAACCACCGTGAACTTGTGCCCGCGCCGGTTTTCAAGTCCGGTGCCTTGGCCAAAGCGCGTCGCGACTGAACGGATTCATGCGACGCGCCTTAGGTTATTGCTTTTATCCATCTCGTTGTAGCAAAACCGCTGCGCACCTTTGGACGACATGCACTAATGCGCGGTTCCCGCGCCCTTTTGCCGTCGAGACCTGACAGTCTCCAGCAGTTCGCGCTCGCTGGTGTGAGCATTTCGAAAGATGGCCACAACCATCACCGCCAGAATTTCGGCGTCCGGCTCCAACGGGTCGAGATTTTCATCCGCGCAGACCTTATTGAACACGCGTTCGCAGATAGCCAAGTCGTGAGGGCTGAGGCAGGTGCGATTGAAACGCCGACGCAGCATCTGTGCGAACCTTTCAGGGCCCGTCACCCGTGCTTTGCGGCGGGCTTCCTACTGATCCGCTGAACCGATGGAATGCCTGAGGGACGACTTCGTCGACGGAATTGTAGTACGACTACTCGGCCCCTGATGATTCCATCGTCAAGAGTCCCAAGATCTGCGCGCACTCGCGGGCCTTGTACTGCCCAGCGATCATCAGCTGGTAGTAATCTTGCCGTTTGTGTTCGGGGACATGGAAGCCGCGTCGAAATTCAGCCGCCGCCCTTGGGGTGCGAGTGCAGCCGAGTTTACTGGCGCTGACCTTTAAACTCGCCAGCGAGCATCCGACCTTGGCGGCAATATCTTTCAAAGGTTCGTTATTGAAATATCCATCAAGAATGATCTTGCGGCGGGCTTCTCCTTTGAGCTTTGCGTTCATTTCGTGGTCTCCTCAACTACGCTTTCATGATGCCAGATTCTATACGCACCAGGTTGAAGAGTGTCGTTAGCGCCGCATCCAGAAACTTATCTCCGAATGCATTTCTTACTGCAATCCGGCGTGATGACCGCTTCTGTGGACTCGCGTTCCGCTAGTCTTGCCAGATGCCTGTGGTACACCACATGATTGAGGCGGGCTGGGCATACCCGAATCGGATATGGCACCACGCGATGAACGCTAAGAGGCAGGACGAGGCGCTTGCGAGGCAGGCGCCGAAGCGTGATCGACGTCGTTGGCCGCGCGACGTTCAAGCTAACAATGAGGCTGCCCCGTCACTTGCGCCGGCGCTCGTACCTTTGCTCTTTTCAACGCTCGAACTGGCGCCAGGGGATCAATTCGCCGCTTGGCAGGCGCATATGGCACCGCTCGTCGAGGTCAAATTGCCGGATGACAAATCGCTCGACGATGGCTTTCCCGCCGCCCACACCACTTGGAACCTCGGCGGCATGCTGATCGTTCAACAGCGCGCACCGGCACATAGTTATGTGCGTTCTGCCGCGAAGCTTCGGTCCAGCTCAATCGATCATTGGTACATCGCTGTGCCACATACTGGCCGGTCGTGGACGGAGGTCGATCGCCGCGTCGTGGAAAACCTGCCGGGCAAATTGGAGATCAGATCGCTTGGCTACCCGTTTCGCGGGAGGACGACGGAATCCGAAAGTCTCTTCCTCTATTTGCCGCGTGACTTGTTCTCCGATGCGACGACAAGCCTGGACGCAAAGAACAATTCAATTCTGTCTGGCAACTTTGCCGACCTCTTGCTTGACTACCTTAACAGCATCGAAGCAAGACTGCGCAGTCTCACGGCTGACGATCTTCCCCGCATCGTACACGCGACACGCAGCATGATCATCGCCTGCCTCTCGCCCCCGGCGGAACATGCCGCGGCCACCGAGCAATTGGCGAGTGTCGCGCTGATGGAGCGGGCGCGTCGATACGTCCACAACAATCTGGATGCGGCTCATCTGACGCCGGATTCAATGTGCCGGGCGCTCGGCGTTTCGCGCTCTCGTCTCTATCAGTTGTTCGAACCGAGCGGTGGTGTTCTCCACTACATACAAAGTCGCCGGCTTCTGGCAGCCCATGTCGCGCTTAGCGATCCGGTGGACAGCCGGCGCATTGTCACTATCGCCGAAGCAGTCGGGTTTAGTTCAGCGGCTAATTTCAGCCGGGCATTCAGCAAGGAATTCGGTTACAGCCCCCGCGAAGTCCGAAGTTCGGTGGTGTTGCCGCGCCCCTCCTACTCAGTCTCGCCTGCGGAGCACGAGAAGGCCTCGTCCTTTGAAGGTTGGCTAAAAGCGCTCGGAAGCTGAGTCTAGGATCGGGCGATGTTTTGAGATGCGGCGGGCTCAAAACAGGCTTGCCGGACCGGGAAGGCCGCGTCGCCTCATGGACACAATATTCGAATCGCGTCCACCGCAGCGTCAATCATATAGCTGTATTCCCACCATTTCCCGATTTATCAACGAACCGTGACTGTCTATCACTATCAATAATTTACCGCCAATCGAAGCGGAGCGTGCATTGCAATTACGCCGCACGCGGCGCTTGTTGAGAATGCGGTTCGAAAGTTTGCCAAGCTTGCCAGTTATGCTATTTCTAGACTGGGGGACGCGAATCTGCACCGCCCATGGAGGTGGCTCTTGCACCCGGAGGCATCAGGTGTCGGCACGGAGAGTGATGGGCCTTCCTCGAGCGATGGTCCTGGTGCCGGCGAAGCGCTTCTCGCTGACCTTTTGGCGAACACGACCGAACTCTTGTCGTTCTATGACCGCGACTTCCAACTGACGCACTACGCAGCCAGGTTCAAAGGCGTGTACGGAGGCGCGGTGGCCCCGGGCGTCGCCGTCTGGGAGATCTACCCGAGCTTCCTCGATGCGAGGTATCGCGACGAATTTCTTCGTGTATTCCACGGCGGCTCTCCGGCGAGCATCGACCTGCCGCGATCATCGGGCGAAGTGCCCCGGTCCGTTTTCGTCTTCGGCACTGCGAATGGTGTCGGAATTATCGAATCAAGGGGGCACGGCGGGCGGAGCGCAGCGGAGGAGCAGGAGCATGTTATTCTGCTCCATCAGGCGACGCACGACGTGCTGACCGGACTGCAGAACCGGCGGCGATTCGGCGAGCGGCTGCAGCAGGCACTGGCGGCCATCGGCAGACCAAAGCTGAAAGCCGCCCTGCTGCAAATCGACCTTGACGATTTCAAAGCGGTCAACGACACGCTCGGTCATGGAGCAGGCGACACGCTTCTCCAGCTCGCGGCGGGTCGAATCCGCGACGCGCTGCAGGACGGCGAATCCGCATACCGGTATGCCGGCGATGAGTTCGCCGTCATCCAATTGGGAAAGGATCAGCCCGCGGAAGCCGAGCGCCTCGCCGGATTGCTGGTCGACGCGTTCAAGGAGCCGTTCGTCATCAACGGCATTCCCGTCTTCGTCGGCTCAAGTATCGGAATTGCTTTCGGGCCGGAGCACGGGACCGATGGCGAGCAGCTGATGAAAGCCGCGGACATTGCTCTTTACGCGGCCAAGACGGATGGACGCGGTTGCGCTCGAACGTTCAATCGTTCGATGCTGCTCTTGCTCGAGCAGCGCGAGAACCTGAGGCGCAGCCTTCGAACCGCGCTGGAACGGGGCGAGCTTTATCTGGAGTATCAGCCGCTCATTCGGTCTCCCGCGTCGGTGATCGGTTTCGAAGCGCTACTGCGGTGGCGGCACCCCGAGACCGGAGTCATTCCACCCAGCGTGTTCATACCGATCGCCGAAGCCGACGGTCTGATGGACGAGATTGGACGATGGGTGCTCGAGGAAGCCTGTCGCCAGGCATTGACGTGGCCTTCCTCGCTGACGGTCGCAGTGAACCTGTCGCCGGCTCAGTTCCTTGGCGGTTCGCTGACGGACACAGTCGCTCAGATCATCGACGCAGTTGGAATCCGGGCCGACCGACTTGAACTCGAGATAACCGAGACGGTTCTTCTCGAGAAGACGATCGACAATATCGACACATTAAACACTCTAAACGTCTTGGGAATACGAATATCGCTCGACGATTTTGGGACATACTATTCATCGTTGAGCTATCTCAAGAACTTTCCCTTCGATACGTTGAAGATAGATCAGTACTTCATTGCGGACCTGACGACCGATCTCAAAAGCCAGACGATCGTGCGATCGATCATAAATCTGGCGCACGGCCTGGGAATAAGCGTTACCGCCGAGGGGGTCGAGACGTCGGCGCAGGCCCGGTGGCTGATCAAGGAGAATTGCGATTGCCTGCAAGGTAATTTCCTGGGACGGCCGCTCGGAGCCGAGGCAACCAGCGATTTCATCAGACGGTCCCCACTGAGGTTGGTGCGAGCGATGGAGGAATCAAATCGGGCAGTTTAGGGCGGTTCAGCTTTGATAGAATCGCCGATCCGCTCTAAGTATTTGCTTTTACGCAATTCCTGACGGAAAACCGCTACGCACTTTTCTAGGAATTGTTCTAGCGCCTTGCACCCTTTGTTAACGCTGAAGTGGAGATTTGTGGAAACGATCGAGGCAGATACCGCGCAATTCTTCGAGTCGGTGCGAGAGTGACTCATCACGGCGCGCGGTGAAATTCTTCGTCGCGGAGGCCATCACCGCGCGAGGGCTCAATACTGATGGAACAAGGGAGGATGCCGATGGGACCTGTTCATCATGAGCTGGCTGGCGAGCCGACTTTTGCGCCCATGATCCAGATCGACATGGAAATAAAAACTTTTGTCTCCGCCTGGAGACACTGCGATTATGTCTCGACATACATGGCCCGTATGATCAGTCAAAACAGATCAGACTCGGTCCGGCATTCAAATCTCTTTTCTTCTGCCTTCAACGAATTGCTGGAAGTCGCCTTTCGTACGCGCCATGCCGACGGCGAATTGGCATGCAGGGTGTCTCGCCATGGCGCGACGGATAGGATCGAATTGACATTCCCTTGCGTGCCGGAAGAGCGCCAATTCTACGAAGAAGCCGTGTCGCAAGTCGCAGGATCCGAGGTCAGGGAGCGATACCTCAATTCGGTGTCCGGGGACCTCGCGCCCAGCCGTGAAGTTGTACTCTTGGAACTGGCCATTGACTACAACGCGACATTCCGACTCGATGAAGCCGGCGCTGATACGATCACGCTTGTCGTGGATCTTCCGCTTGAGGGCCTGCCAAATTGAACCATTACCTTCTCCCGCGTTTCGAAACGCAATACGACATCAACGATCAGGAGTTCTCTATTTCGGGGATAGTGCGGCCTCAGTCAATTGATGAGCTTGCGCCCAGCATTGCCCTGTTGAAGGACTCCATCGATCGTGTGCGCGGTATACTATATGTGAATATCAGACGCCTGACGCAAATGAACAACACCGCGTTTCACGCCTTCTCGCGGGTCATCATTGACGCCTGTCGCGCGCGATCCGATCTAAAATTTGTGGTCATCACGTCAAGCGTCGTCGGATGGACGACGCGAAAATTCGGTCGCTTGAGCGGAATTGAACCAAACATCACGGTTGAGGAGTATGACAGCGAGTTCTATCCGGGACAGACCTTCCTTGAAGAAGGCGGGTTCATTCCGATCCTCCGCACACAGACGAAGTTGACCTGGCGTCACGAGCGCACAATTCTGCCGCGACATGGCATGCAACCCGGTATTGTCATGGCTGACATCTGTTGCGGAATCGGGGATTTCGCCGTGCTCGTGCAGAGGGAGTTCGAGCCGTCGCGGATCGTCGCCCTCGATCACGCCAGGACAAGCCTCGCCTATGCGCGAATCGTGGCGGCGGAGTTCGACATCAAGGGGATTGAGTACACTTATGGCGATGCGTCAGAAATGCTGCTCGAGGACGATCAGTTCGATCTCGTCACGTGCCGCCATTCGCTGCAGGTGTTCAATAACCCCGAGCTGATCCTCAAAGAACTCTTCCGCATCTGCAAGCCGGGCGGACGCGTCTACATCACAAATGAAAAGAACTCGCACTGTCTGGGCGAACCGCGTGCCGACAGCATCCAGTGGACCTATAACGAAGTTGCCAAGCTCTGGGCGCACTTCCAGATGGATATCGAGCTTGGCCCCAAGAGCCGACGATACCTGATCGAAGCGGGATTCGAAGACATTCGAGTCGAATCCTTCATGGTCACCAACCACGACGGCGATCCGCAAGACTTCGCGGATGTCATTGCGGCATGGGAGAACGTCTATGCGGGCGAGATGGCGACCAAGCGAGGTGACCCACCGGCATTTATCAGACGGTTCCGACAGGGCTTCCAGGATCATATCTTCGCTGCGCTCCACCCCAAGGGCTATGCCGGCTGGCCGATCTGGGTTGCATCGGGACGCAAGCCGCTATGACCGACTCGGATGTAACTCCGCCTAGACCCTGGTCCGTCTTCCACCTAAACAGCTTCCGCGCGAAATTCATGTTCATTGTAGGTGGGGCGGTGCTCTTCGATCTCCTCGTCGGCGGCAGCGTCGCCCTGTGGAACGTGAACCGGCTTTCCCGCGATGCGACGCAGCAGATCGAGAGCGGCCTCACCAAGGCGACCCAGGAATACCTCCAGAACTATATCGAGACGACGGCGCTGCGCGCCGATCTGCTCTTCGACCGCATGCACTCCGAGGTGACCGCACTTGCAGGCTCCATGCAGAGACTAATCGATGATCCGGAAGCGAAAGATGCGATCGGCAAGGCGCTGGCGAAGAACCCCTATTTTAATGCGCCGCTTGTCTATGACGCCACGGGAAACTGGGTGCAGACCCGGCAAGGGTCACCTTCGGTCATGAGTGTCTGGGGATATCTCCTCTCCGCAGATCACCAACCGAAGCCCGAAATTCTCCGCGACATCCAGGAGAGTGCAGTCTTCGATATTTTTGGCACGAGCCAGATGGCAACAGGCGCGAAGAAGCTGCAGGTCTATTACGTTGGGCCGAAGGCAGGACCGATCATGCGCACGACACCTTATTCCGATCAGGCGCAGACCTTCGACAAGCTCTATCCGGGCCACAACAACGCGAATTTCTGGGATTTCTTCTTTCCTGGCGTCTATGAAGGCTGGGAGGGCTGGATCAGGGAGCCGGATTCGCGCCCCGTAAAGGGCGACGACATCACTGCGACTGCTCCTTATATCGACGCGATTACCGGCAAGCTCATCGTGAGCTTCTTCCATCCGCTCTGGACGAAAGACCGCAGTGATGTCGCCGGCATGGTCGCTGCCGACGTGACGCTCGATCAGCTCGCTGACATCGTCGAAAGCGTGAAGGTCGCCGATACGGGCTTCGGTTTTCTCACCATGTCGAACGGCAATGTGCTCGCGATCAAGCCTGAAGGCGAGAAAACGCTCGGGCTCAAGATCGCGAGTGGTGCGGCAGGTCAAGGCGTTACCGGCCTCGACCGCTCGCTCAAAAAGAGTACGCACGCGACCGTCGCAGCGCTCGAACTTCCCGTCGACGACAAGACGGTCATCAAGCATATTTCGATTGAGGAGAACGGCAAGGCCGAACCTTACATGGTCGCACTTCGCCGGCTAAACGCAGTCAATCTCTGGAATAGTAAGGGGTCCATCACGGCCGAAACCCTGATGCTTGGCTTCGTCGTCCCCGAACGGGAAATCTATGCTTCCCTCCTTGCAGCGCAGCAGAGCATTTCCAGCGCGACCAACCGGATCCTGATCACCCAGGTCATCGCACTTATCGTTTCGCTCCTGATCGTCTTTGCGGCTGTCTTCGGAATTTCAAAGCGGATCACTGCAGGCCTCAGTGCGCTTGCCGGAGCCGCCAAGCGGCTGCAGGCGAAAGACTATTCAGTCCGGGTAAGCATTCCGACGCGCGACGAAGTTGGAGAGGTTGGGGAGGCGTTCAACCGGATGGCAGAGCAGATCAGCTTCCATACGGAAAACCTCGAGCATCTCGTTGATGAAAGAACGAAGGAGCTTGAAGGCGCAAATCAAGAGATCTCCGCCCTCAACGGCAAACTGCGAGATGAGAACGTCCGCCTTGGTGCAGAGCTTGCAGTTGCCAAACAGATCCAGATGATGGTTCTGCCGAGAGCCAGCGAACTCGAAGCGATCCCAGGGGTAGAAATCGCCGCCTACATGCGGCCGGCCGACGAAGTAGGCGGCGACTACTACGACGTCTTGCAAGAAGGGTCGCGGGTCAAGATCGGGATCGGCGATGTGACAGGTCATGGGCTGGCGAGCGGTGTGCTGATGTTGATGGTTCAATCCGTCGCACGCGCACTGCAGGAGACTGGCGAGGACAATCCACGTCAGTTCCTCGATCGACTGAACAGAGCCATCTATAAAAACATCGAACGGACCAGCACCGACAAGCATCTCTCCCTAGCCTTTCTTGACTTTGAGAATGAGCAGGTGACCCTGTCAGGGCAGCACGAGGAGGTTCTTGTCGTTCGTGCAAACGGAGAGATCGAGCGGATCGACACGATCGATCTGGGTCTGCCGATCGGCCTCGAACGTGACATCTTGCCGTTCATCGCAACACGCGACATTCCGTTCAACAGTGGCGACGTGATCGTGCTCCACACCGATGGCGTAACCGAAGCGGAAGATCAGGGTGGCGAACTGTTCGGTTTAGAACGCCTTTGCTTCAGCGCGCGCCATTATTATCGCGGGAGCGCCGAGGAGATCAAAACTGGAATTATTGAGGATCTGATGGCCCATATCGGAACTCAGAAAATCCACGATGACATCACCCTCGTGATCATGAGGCACAAGTAGGAATGACAACACTGTTCGGAACAGCCGGCCTTGCAATCGGAATGGGGGAGAGGGCCAGTCGCGTGCGACTGTTCGACGGACCTCTCGACCTGAGTTGGCATCATTGCGCTACGACCTCGGACTTCATCGCAGACCTTTTCGCCCTTCGCTTTCTGTCATCTCGCAACGACCACAGGGAAGTACGACACAGCATCGGCTATCTGGTCAACGAACTCATTGAAAATGCGGTCAAGTTTCGTGCACCGGGCGAGATCACGATCGAGGCGGCCATCGACTCAGAAAGTTTCAAGGTCAAGGTCTCGAACGTTGTCGATGGCGAAACCACCGTTGAATTTCAAAATCTTCTGTCGGAGATCACAGTCGGTGATCCGGGTGAACTCCTGATTCAACGGATCGAAGCGAATGCCGCGGACCCTGAGACGACACGTTCCGGTCTTGGATTGCTAACGTTGATGAGCGATTATGGCGCGAGTCTGGCCTGGATCTTCAGCCCAGTCGATGAAAGGGATTTGGTTTGCCTGGAAACATATGCTTCGATTCCGATCACACAAATTCATAACTGATAACTAAATGAAACGAACTCACAACATGGAAATAACGACAGCACAATATCGCGTGTGGAGCGAAGCGAGCGAGATTTTTTTTGATGGCATCATGAGGTTGGCCAGTTTTGAGGCCTATGCGCCAATTTTGTCTTTGTTGATGAAGGTTCTTGACTCGAAACCTACTTCTATTACGCTCAATTTAACGGACCTTGAATTTCTCAACTCTTCAGGCATCAACCTCTTGGCGAAATTTACCATCGAGGTGCGCAAGCATCCCGATGTTCGACTCATCGTACGTGGAACGCCTGACATACCCTGGCAATCGAAATCATTGCCGAATCTGAAGAAGCTACATCCCGCCCTGGTGCTTTTGATGAACTGACCAGGTCCCCCGGACTGCGTGGGCTGGCGGCAATCCGGATGGCACAGGCCAGTCGGGACGGTGCAAGTGCGCCGCGCCGAGCGAGATATGTACGCCAAGATAAGTATTAGGACGCGAAGGTAACGACAACCCGGCCTTGTTCGTAGATGTTCGGGATGGCTTAGCGGGGGCTCGGCCACAGTGGCTTAGCGGGGGCTCGGCACAGGCGGCAGGCGTTCCGGTTGGGGGGATGTCGGGCTGCCTGTGCCGATCAGCCGCCACTGCGCGGTAAAAGGTGGCGTCATTGAGTAAGCGTGCCAAGGTGAACAGCGGCTGGCTGGAGTTCATTCCGCCGCAGATCCCGACTCGGGTCAAGGAGCCGCCCGAAGATGAGGGATGGGTTCACGAGGTCAATCTTGACGGCTACCGAACGCAAATCATCATAGATAAAGGCGGCGTGCGTCTTTACAGCAAGAACGGTCGTGACTGGACCACGAAATACTGGCCCATCGCGCTGGCTGTCGAGCTGCCATGCCGGGCTGCCATTATCGATGGCGAGATCGTTGTGTCAGGCGAGCAGGGCGCTCCCGATTGCCCTGCGCTGGAAGCCGCGATCTGGAACGAACCGAGCCGGCTGGTGTTCGTCGCGTTCGACATCCTCCATCTCGACGGTCGCAATCTAGCCTCCTTGCCCCTACTGCAGCGCAAGCAGGCGCTGTGGCAACTGGTTGAGCACGGCCTCGGCAAGATCCAGTACAGCGAGCATTTCGAGGGCAGTGCGTTAGCGATCTTTCGCGCCATCGGGAAGGTGGGGCTCGAGAGCATCATCTCGAAGCGCGCCGACAGCCGCTATAGGAGCGGACCGTCGAACACATGGCTGAAGGCCAAACATTTCGAGGAAGCCGATTTCTGAGCATCGACGACCGCTTCTGGCGCAACCGCGACCTCAGCGTCGGCACCAGCAATTTCCGCTTTTCGTAGGCGGTCAAGGCGGCCGGAATGACCGACATGGAGGCGCAAAGCAGTCGTCCACGTTGCAGCAGAGGTAAGTCGCCTTTGGGTCCAAGACCCAACACCCCGAACAGCCTACATCGTGTTGTCACCGCACGATCTCGCGATGGCCGCCGGGCAGGCGGGTGGCGATGAGCTTGTCGATGCGCCGGCCGTCGAGGTCGACGACCTCGAAGCGCCAGCCCTGCGCATCGACGCATTCGCCGGTCGTCGGCAGATGGTGCAGGTGCGACAGCACGTAGCCGGCGACGGTCTCGTAGTCGCGGTTCTCGGGCAGGTCGATGCCGAGAACGTCCGCCATCTCGTCAGCCTGCATGTAGCCGGCGAGCAGCCATGAGCCGTCGTCGCGCTTGACGGCGTTTTCCTCCTCGTCGCCGGCGTCGAGGTCCGCCCGGAACACGCCGGTGATGGCTTCCAGTATGTCCGCCGGAGTGACGATGCCTTCGAAATGGCCGTATTCGTCATGGACCAGCGCCATCGGCACGTCGGATTCCTTGAGTGTCGAAAGGACATCCAGCGCGTCGGCCTGGTCATGGACGATGGGAGCGGCGCGCACATGCCGGCGCGGGTCGAGCGCGCGACCGCCAAGCATCGCGGCCAGCACGTCGCGGGTCTGGACGACGCCGATCATGGCGTCGACGCTGCCGTCGCCGGCCGGTAGGCGCGAATGCTGGGTCTCCATCAGGAGCTTGCGGGTCGCCGCGTCGTCAGCCTGCAGATTGATCCAGTCGACCTCGGTGCGCGGCGTCATCACCGCGCGGACGGCGCGGTCGCCGAGCCGCATGACGCCGGCGATCATGCGCCGCTCGTCCGATTCAATGGTGCCGTGATGTTCGGCCTCGGCGACCAGCATCTTGATCTCCTCGTCGGTGACCTTCTCCTCGCTTTCACCGCGCTGGCCAAGCAGCCACAGGATGGCGCGGCCGGAGATGTCGAGCAGGAACACCAACGGTGCCGAGACGGTGGCAAGGATGGTCATCGCCGGAGCAACCCTGGCGGCGACCCGTTCGGGATCGCGCAACGCGATCTGCTTGGGCACAAGTTCGCCGATGATCAGCGAGAAGTAGGTGATGAGGGCGACGACGATGCCGACGCCGATCGGGTCGGCAAGACTTTCGCGGACGCCGGCCGATGCCAGGAACACGGACAGCCGCTCGCCAAGCGTGGCGCCGGAAAAGGCGCCGGACAAGACACCGACCAGGGTGATGCCGATCTGCACCGACGACAGGAATTTGCCGGGATTGGAGCCGAGCGCCAGGGCGCGGCCGGCGCCCTTGACCTCGCGGTCGATCATCCCCTTGAGGCGGGCCGGCCGCGACGAGACGATGGCAAGTTCGGACATTGCCAGAAGGCCGTTCACGCAGATGAGGACGACCACGATGGCGATTTCAGCGTATAGCATGCGGGGTCAATAGCATTGCGGCGAGGTCTTCGAAAATAGATGACCGTCATTTTTCATGCCGGCGCAGGCAGTCATCTCATGCGGCATCCCATGGCGGCGACGAAAAATGCTCGATCAGGGCGTCGACGACGACACGTACTTTTGGCGTCAGGCTGCGCGTCACCGGCCAGATTGCATGCACGACGATGTCTTCGACGAGACAGTCCGACAGGACCGTCTCGAGTTCGCCGCTCTTGAGGCTGTCGGCCGCCAGCCAGGTCGGCAGAAAGACGATGCCGCAGCCGGCAAGGGCTGCATCCAGCATGGGTTCGCCGTGGCCTAGGACAAGCCGCGCCCTTGGCACGAATTTTCCAACATGGCCATCGGCATGCCTTACGGTCCAAGGCCTGACAATGCCGTCGCGGCCGTAGCCGATGACGCTGTGGTTGGCGAGATCCTCGATCGATTGCGGCCTGCCCTGTTTTTCGAGATAGGAGGGGGCCGCGCAGATGGCCGAGCGCTGGGCGTAGATGCGGCGCGCTGCGAGCGACAGGCTGTCATCGAGGTCGCCCATGCGGACCGCCAGATCGATGCCTTCCTCGATCAGGTCGACGCGCCGGTCGTTGAAGGAGATCTCCATCGTCAGATCGGGAAACTGCCTGGAAATCTCGAAGAGCACGGGTGCCACGCATCTGCGGCCGAAGGCCAGGGGCACGTCAACGTGAAGCCGGCCAGAAGGCGCCAGCTGGCGCGCGGCAAGCAGCGACTGGGCGGCGTCGATTTCGGACAGTGCCCTGACGCAGGCTTCGTAGTAGCCCAAGCCTTCGCTGGTCGGGCTCAGGCTGCGGGTGGTGCGGTTGAGCAGGCGAACGCCCAGTCGCTGCTCCAGTTGCGCGACAGCCTTGCCGACCGCCGACTTCGTCACATGCAGCCGCTGGCTGGCGCCGGTGAAGCTGCCGGCCTCGACCGTCTGAACGAATGCGAGGATGCCTTGCAGACTGGCCGATTCCATTCGCTTTCCTATTGTAGAATTTAGGTCCTCAATTTGTTTCCAAATATGCCGCATGGAAGCGCTTTTATCTATAGTTAAATCGCATAGATGTCTCGCGTGACCACCAATAACGGAGCGCGGACCGAAGATGAGACCTGAAATCAATAAATCCTGGCAGATGGGCGGTTTCGGCCTGTCCAGGCTGGAGCCGGCTGAAGGGAAGATTCCCGAGCCGGGGCCACGCGACCTTCTGGTGCGGATCAAAGCCGTTTCGCTGAACTACAAGGACAGGATGATCGTCGACGGCGTGCTGATCCCGGATCTTGCCTTTCCTTTCGTGCCGACATCCGACGCCGTGGGCGAAGTGGTGGCCGTCGGAAGCGAGGTCACCCGCTTCCGCGTCGGACAGCGCGTGCTTGGCCAGGTGATCGCCGATTGGCTGGACGGCGACGCACCGCCTGTGTTGCACAAGCATACGCTGGGATCGTCGCTGCCCGGCACGTTGTCCGACTATGTGCTTTTCCATGAAGATGCCGCCGTGGTGGCGCCGCCGTCCCTCAGCGATGCCGCGGCCTCGACGCTGCCGATCGCGGCCTTGACGGCGTGGTTCGCGCTGGTCGAGGCGACAAAGCCGATCCCGGGCGAGACCGTTCTCATCCAGGGCACGGGTGGCGTGTCGCTGTTTGCGCTGCAGTTCGCTGCAGCCTTCGGCCTGCGCGCCATCGTCACGTCGAGCAGTGACGAGAAGCTCGAGCGGGCAAGAGAACTCGGCGCCTGGCAGGCGATCAACTATCGTGCCCAACCGGCGTGGGACGAGGCTGCGCGCGACATGACTGATGGCGCCGGCGTCAGGCATGTGCTGGAGATGGTCGGCGGCGACAATGCCCGGCGATCGCTCAATGCATTAGGCGCCGACGGCCGGCTGTCGGTCATCGGCCTTCTGGGCGGCATGGAGCTCAGCTTTCCGATCATCCCGTTCCTGCAAAACCGGATTGTCGTGCAGGGCATATCGATCGGTCACCGCCGCGCTTTCGAGCGGATGAACGAGGCGATCGAGACCCTTGCGATCAAGCCGGTGATCGACAAGATCTATGGTTTCGACGAGGTGCCGCAGGCTTTCGAACATCTGGAGACGGGACCGTTCGGCAAGATCGTGATCGCCGGGTCCCGATAGCGGCGATGAGGCGGAGGGCCGGCGGTCCGTCTTGCGTCTACGGCAACTGCAGCAGCACGCCGACCACCGCTTTGCCGTCGGTGAAATAGGGGTCGCCACCGCCATTGCGCCCGGTCTTGGTCGCACCGATGCCTGATATCTCGCCGGTCGAGACCAGCATGCCGGCCGCGGACAGGTCGTGGATCAGGAAGTCGCGCTCGGCGTCGATGTCGGGAGCGATATGATGGGTGATCGCGCCGGTATCGTGGCTGAGGCCGACGCCGCGATCGAAGCTTGCCGAACCCAACCACAGCGGCCGGCCATCGTCTCCGGTCGCATCGGTCTGCCAGAAGCGGACATGATGGCGCCGGTCGGCACTGACGCCGACCGGCTTTTCGAAAGCGAGATCCTGTGCGCGGCCGTCGAAAAGCAGCCGGCTGACCGGCGCGTCGGGATAGGGGCGGCCAAACAGCACGCTTTCGCCGATCTCGATCGCGGTCTTCAGCGTGACGGCATCGGCCGTGTCCCATCCGGCGATGGCGAAGGCGTGGACCAGCTCTTTTTCGGTGCCGACGAGGCCGACATTGATCGGGTCGCCAGGAATGCCTTGCGGCGTGTGCGTCACCATCTCGAAGCGCTGCGTACGGAAGTTGCGGTCTCGCAGGCTCCAGAATTCCGGCGCGGCGAAATAGGCGAGCACGAGATAGCCGACTGAGAACGCCACCAGCCAGATCGTTGCGCGTCGTCGAAGGCTTCGTCGGCTCACGAGATACCATCCAGGCGATATGGCATCACTTCATGTGGCGTCATTCTACGCGACGCCACGGACCTTGGGCAGAGGGCACCGCCAGGGCTCAGCGGCAGGCGCGGTAGCCGTTCTTGCGGTTCTTGATGTCGAAATGGAAATGGTTGCGATGGTCGTAATTGTAGCCGGGACCAAGCACGGTGGTGAAATACTGACAGCCGTCGGCGCGCACGGTGTTGAGGAAGCCGCGCGTGCGGAAAGCGAACAGGCCGGGCTTGCGCACGTCGATATCGTTGCCGTTGTTGAGCTCGATGCTCATGATGTCGAGGGCGTTGCCCTTGCCGTGCTCCGACAGCACGCCTTCGCCGGCGATCCTGCGGCAGGAATAGCTCGAGCCCTGGCGGATGGTCTTGACCCCTGAGAAATAACGCCAGCGGGCGGACGGGACGAGTTCGTTCCTGGCCCAGCCGGCGAAGGTGGCGGCCATGTCGCAGGTCAGCGTCGCGGCCGGCTTCATCCCGATGTTGCCGATGGCCGAGACCTTGACCGGATAGTCGATGCCGCACTGGCCTTCGCGGATCGGCGCAAGATCGGTGTAGACGACGCCGAGGCGCTTCAACTCCTTGCGGCAGTCGACCTCGCTGGCAGGCATCTGTTCAGCCGGCGCCATCGGCTCGTCCATGCGCGGATAGGCGGCGGTCATATACGGGTTGGACGGGACGAGGGTCTGCATGCCGGAATATGTGGAAACAGCAGCGGTCTGGCTGCCAACATCGACGGCCGGTTCCAGCGAAAGCACGCTGCCGGTGGTGCAGGCCGAGATCGCAGCGATGGCAAGCCCGCCGGCAACCATGCGCGCGCGTCTCGTTTGCCGCACGGCGATGAACGCGGCGCGAAATATCCCGGCCATAGGCAGGTTCCCTGTCCCCGAACCTGATCCCGATCAGGTTCTGCCTGTTTGTTTGACCATGACCTTTTCCGAAAACCGGTCCCCACTTTTTCGGGATCATGGTCCAGATGGCACAGAGTTTAGTCGCCAAGAGTAAAGGAAAAATCAGCAGCGGCATTCACGCCTGAGGCCAAATTGCGGCGCGAACCTTAGTCCGGGGTGATCTCACTGGCAGAAGGTGCCGCCGTTGCGGCGCGGTGCGAGGTCGAGATGGAAATGCAGCGAATGATCCGCATCGCTGCCCGGGCCGAGCACGGTCTTGAACGGTCCGCAGGCTGCCTTGCGCAGCACATTCAGGAATTTCGCGTCCTTTTCCGGCGGCGCCGGGCCGATATCGATCCTTTTCCCGTCCGAAAGCGTGAAGCCGGCGATGTCGAGCGCGTTGCCGAAGGCGTGCTCCGACAGTTTCCCTCCGCCATTGCGCTGTCGGCAGACGAAGGCGGATGCCTGGCCGACCGACTTGAGATTGGCGCCGAACTCGGCCTTGGCCGCCGGCTGGATGACATCGGCGGCGAAGCGCGCGGCGGCCTCGGCCATCTGGCAGTTCAGCTCGGTTTCGGGGTTGATATCCAATGATTTGCCCAGCGTCTTCAGCGCGATCGGATAGGGGATGGAGCAGCCGACCGTCGCATCGTGCTCGGCCTTGCGTTCCTCGAAGTCGACGCCCATCGACTTCAGCCGCCTGCGGCAGGCAAGTTCCTCTTCCGGCATTTTTTCCTGCGGCACGGAGGCCGAGCGCGGGTCGGGAGGGATTTCTTTCTCCTGCGTTTGCGCCGGCTTTTCCGGTGGTTTCGGGGCGGTGGCCGGCGGCTCCGCCTCAGCGGGCTTTTCGGCCGGTTTTGGAGCGACTGCCGGCGGCTCCGGCCGGGCTTCCTCGTGCTGGTCGGGTCTGTGCTGGTTCGGTTTGTCGGTCGCGGGCTGACCAGGCGTTGGCGCATCCGCAGGGCGCGGCTCGGGGACCGGCGCGTCGGCGGGCGCGGCTTTTTGCGCTGGTTGCGATTGATTGAGCTCCGGGACGGGCACGCTTTCAGGCAATTTTGGAGCTTTGGCCAGGGCCGCACCCGCGAACAGCATCATCACCGCCAAAGGTGGCGCCAATCTGCTCAGTCCAGCCAATCTGGTCAATCCGACCGATCCGATCGATCCGGGAGGGGTTAGCGCCGCCATTCGTCCTTAACGGCGGGTGCGTGCGGAAGTTGCCCTGGACGAGGGTTTTGGCCGATCACGAACAGTAACCGCGGCGTTACGCGCCGATCGCTTCCAGCCCTTCCTCCAGCCAATCGGCCAGGAGCGGCATGCCGAGCAGATATTTCGCCGTGCGTTTGTTGACGCGCTCGCGCGCGGCGGTCACCGCGTCCGCCCATTCCGAGGCGTCGTAGTCGCCACGGCCAACCCAGGCCAGCGCGATGAGTTCGGCCGCCTCGTCGACATTGAGGTCGTTGATCAGTTCGCGCAGTTCTTCTTCGGTGAGGTTTTCGGAACTTTCCTCTGCGAGGCCGTCATGGTGATGGTTGTCGTGCTGCTCGCCGTCGAACTCTATCTCGTGCTCGGCGCCATCGGCATAGTCTTCGTTGACGGCAGCACTCAGCGCCTTCGCCTTGAGGATAAACAGGCGCACGGTGTCGGGACCGATCGAAAGTTCCCATTCCCTTTCAACGCGCCGCCGCACTGGCCTTCTCCGCATGCTCCGTTTATCGTGTGTTGGATGATAGCGAATTTGCGGCGCTCGTCACGTCACCTTCGGTTCTTCAATTTTGCGGCCGTTGCGGACGGTTTCAAAAAGCTTCTGGCGGCCGCACTCTTTTTCGGGATGAAACGGCTTCTGCCCGGCGTTAGCCTCGCATTGTCGTGTTTCAAGGAGGTTTCGATGCGCAGACGATTGCTGATCCAGGTTCTGGCGCTTGCCGCCCTGCCGCTGTTTGCGGCCCCGGTGTTTTCGGCGGGCGAGGGCGGCGGAGGTGGCGCCGGAGGCGGTGGCGGCAACGAGACCGTCACGAAATGCAAGAAAGGCTACGTCTACGACAAGAAACTGAAGAAATGCGCGGCACCCAAGCAAGGCATGCTGGATGACGACAACATCTATGAAGCCGGCCGCGCCCTGGCGATGGCCGGACGTTATGACGAGGCGATCGCCGTGCTCAGCCTGGCTGCGGACAAGAAAGACCCACGCATCCTCAACTATCTCGGCTACTCGCATCGCCATTCCGGCCGCGTCACCGTCGGCCTCGGCTATTACGAGGAAGCGCTGCGCATCGACCCGAACTACACGCTGGTGCGCGAATATCTCGGCGAGGCCCATCTGCAGATCGGCGATCTCGCCGGCGCCCAGGAACAGCTCCGCGAGATCGAGAAGCGCACCGGCAAGGGATCTCGCGAATACGGCATGCTGTCCCAGCAGATCGACCACTTCACGAGGAGCTGACTCGACCCCCGAACGCTCCTCAAACCGGCTGCGAGCAATCGCAGCCGGTTTTTTGTTGCCGCGCGTCCTGCCAGCCGCGCTGCCGCGACGGCATTTCCACAAATGACGGGTGAATTTCTCAAAACCGATTTTTTTGGCGTGAAAAACCCGCGAAGATTGCTATATTGGGAAAAATTGCGGTGAGACGGTTCCGTTAGCCCGAGGCTGCCGGACCGTTTTCTTTTTGTACCATCGACAAGGTCGCTCCCGGAAAGCGGGGGCGGCGGCAGGAAAGGTCAGGCATCATGAACAAGGTTCCGATGACAGGCGAGGGGTTCGCGTCGTTGAAGGAAGAACTGCGCTGGCGCCAGCAGGAAGAGCGGCCGCGCATTATCGAGGCAATTTCCGAAGCGCGCTCGCATGGCGATCTCTCGGAAAATGCCGAGTACCACGCGGCGAAAGAGGCGCAGAGCCTCAATGAGGGCCGCGTCCACGAGCTTGAGGACTTCATCGCGCGTGCCGAAGTGATCGACATCACCAAGCTCAGCGGCGAGAAGGTCAAGTTCGGCGCGACCGTGGTACTGGTCGACGAGGACACGGAAGAGAAGAAGACCTACCAGATCGTCGGTGACCAGGAAGCGGACGTGAAGTCCGGCCGTATCTCGATTTCCTCACCGATCGCGCGGGCGCTGATCGGCAAGGAAGTCGGCGACGCGATCGAGGTCAACGCGCCAGGCGGTGCGCGGGGTTACGAGATCGTCCAGGTGCAATTTATCTAGGGGTAAAACGGGCAGGATTTGCTCCTGAATCGCGTTGTTTTAACCCGAGGATTGCGCCGGGTTTCGCCAATCACCGGCGTTGCAGAATAAGCGTCGAGCTCGCGGCCAGCCCCCTTCTCCTCGTCACTATACGGGGAGAAGGTGCCGGCAGGCGATTGGGGGGCGGCGCTGATCTTTCCGATTGAATTGATTGAACAAATCAATTCTTGCCGGCGCCGGCCCGACCAGGCGCCCGGCGTTCCAGCAGCCTCTCGGCCTCCGCCATCGCTTCCGCTGGCGTCACACGCCCCCCGGGCGCGGCCAAAAGCGTTGACGAGAACGGCCCGCGCGGGCCGGTCAGGCCGGGTTCCGTCGCCAGGAACACGGCGACGGTCGGCAGGCCGAAAGCACTGGCGAGGTGAGTGAGGCCGGTGTCGGCGCCGATGACCAGCACTGACCGGCCGATGATCGCGGCGATCTCGGCAAGCGGCGATTTCGGTACCAGAACGGTCTGCGGAACGGCCTCGGCAACCGCTTCGGCAACCGCCTTTTCCCTGTCGTTCGACCAGGTGGTGACCGGCGTCATGCCTCTCTCCACGAGAAGCCGGGCAGTCTCGATCCAGTCGTCGGCCGGCCATTTCTTGTCCTCGCGGCTGGTGCCGTGCAGCAGGAAGGCGGGTTTTTCGCCGACAAAGGTCGAACCGCCGGCCGGCGGCACAATGCCGGACTCGATCCCGGAAAAATCCGGTTCATAGCCGAGCGCCAGCCCGAACAGCCGCCTTGTGCGTTCGATGGCATGCAGGTCGCGCGGCACGGCATAGCGGCGGTCGTAGAACAAAGCCGCCGAAGGTTCGCGGGCGCTCGAGCCATCGAAGCCGGCGATCGGCGCCGCGGCCTGTTTCGCCACCAGGGCCGATTTCAGCAATCCTTGCGCATCGATGACGAGATCGTAGCGGCAATCCCGCAAGGCGCGGCGCAAGCCCGCCGCCTCGCGCCATGTGCCGCGGCCGAGCGGGCTTTTGCGCCAGCGCCGGATCGCCACGGTGCGGATGGTCGCGATCGCCGGATGCAGCGCCACGATGCCGGCAAAAGCCTCCTCCACACACCAGTCGAACGACACATCGGGCCGGTTCCGGCGCGCATCCTCGACGGCCGGAAAGGTATGGATGACGTCACCCATCGAGGATGTCTTGACGATGAGAACCTTCATACGGCGGCCGGTATTTCCAGCAGCCGTTCCACAGCCGCCGCGACCTGCGCGACCTCAAGCGTCTTCAGGCAGTTGAGATGACCGAGCGGGCAGATTTTCTGGTGGCAGGGCGAACAGGACAGGCCGAGCCAGACCAGTTCGCGGTGCTCGGCGAGCGGCGGCGTATTCTGCGGCGACGTCGAGCCGTAGACGGCAACGATCGGCGTGCCGACCGCTGCGGCAACATGCATCAGCCCGCTGTCGTTCGACACCGCGAGCCTGGCCGCGGCGATCAGGTCGATGGCGTCCTCCAGCCGCGTCTGGCCGGCGAGGTCGACAGCACCCGGCGCAAGCGTGGCGATTTCCGCCGTGACGTCGGCGTCGTTCTTCGATCCGAACAGCGCGACCTTCAGCCCTTTCGCCATCATGGCGCGGGCAAGGCCGGCATAGTGTTCACTCGGCCAGCGTTTGGCCGGGCCGAATTCGGCGCCCGGCATCAGCGCGACGAATTTTTCCGCCTCCAGCCCGAAGCGGCCCAGCAATGCCGCCTGGGTTTTCGTGTCGACAGCAAGCCTTGGGGCGCGGAACGTGCCCCCTTGCGCGAGGCCGAAATAGGCTTGCGCCGTGCGCCGTTTCACACCGTCGGGCAAGGGAACGATGTCGGTCAGCAGCCCGTAGCGCATTTCCTTGAGATGGCCGACACGGCGCGGGATGCGGGCAAAGAACGGGACCAGCGCCGACTTCCAGCTTCCCGGCATGACATAGGCCATGTCGTAGCGGCCGCGCAGCCGGCGGCCGAAGCGCCTTCGGATGCGAAATTCCAGCACGCCGGATTTCAGCGGCAGATCGATCTGGTGGCGTATTTCGGGCATGCGCTTGACCAGCGGTGCCGCCCATGCCGGGGCCAGCACGTCGATCGCGGTGGTCGGGTGAAGCTCTTTCAGCGCCGAGAACAGGCACTGCGCCATCACCATGTCGCCCACCCAGCGGGGGCCGATCACGAGGATCGCTGGGCTTTCAACCATTCGACATAGTCTCTGACGCCGGTTTCCACTGTGCGAAACTGACCATTGTAACCGGCAGCGCGCAACCGGGACATATCAGCTTGGGTAAAACTCTGGTAGCTGCCCTTGAGGTGGTCGGGGAAGTCGATGAACTCGATCTGCCCCTTGCCCAGCGTGCCGATCACCGTGTCGGCAATGGTGCGGAACGGCTGGGCGCGGCCGGTACCGCAGTTGAAGATGCCGCTCAATTCGCGTTTCCACAGCCACAGATTGACGTCGGCGACATCGCCGACATGGATGAAGTCGCGGCTCTGCTCGCCGGGTCCAAATCCATCATAGGCGCCGAACAATTTCGGGTTCTGGCCTTGCTCGACCTGGTTGAACAGATGGAAGGCGACTGAGGCCATGGCACCCTTGTGCGCCTCGCGCGGTCCATAGACGTTGAAATAGCGAAGGCCCGCCACCGGCGAATGATCGGTGTCGAAGACGGTGCGGCGGACGTAGTCGTCGAACAGTTTCTTTGAATAGGCATAGACGTTGAGCGGGCGTTCGCATTCCGGCTCCTCGCGAAAGTCGGCGCCGCCGCCATAGACCGAGGCGGAGGAGGCATAGAGGAAAGGCACGCGCAGCTCGAGGCAGGCATGCAGCAGCCGCTTCGAATAGGCGTAGTTCACCTCCATCATGAACTTGCCGTTCCACTCGGTGGTGGTCGAGCAGGCGCCCTGGTGGAAAACAGCCTCGATGCGGCCGAGTCCGCCGTCTTCGAGGCGCGCCAGAAAATCGTCCTTGTCGAGATAGTCGGCGATCTGGAGGTCGGCGAGATTGGCGATCTTGTGGCCGTCGGTCAGGTCGTCGACGACGAGGATGTCGCTAATCCCTTCGGCATTAAGCGCGGCGACAATGTTGGAGCCGATCATGCCGGCGCCGCCCGTGACGATGATCATGTTAATAGGCCCTGACCTGCGGTTGCTTGCCGAATCCGGCCCTTATAGGGGACGCTGGCAGGCCTGTCGATAAAGACACTGGCTGTCCGGACTGGCCGGACGCCGCAATTGCGCCAACAGTCCGTATTGATTCCGGTTCAAATTCGACGGCGACATAAGCGGGATTGTCGGGACCAGCTACGACGAATGTAGGGATGGATCGACGGGACTGTTTTCGAAATAAGGTCTGCCGTACCGGTAGTTGAATCGCTCTTCATTTCCGTTGGAAGCCCTATACCGGGTTTTCATCAACGCCGAGCGACAGCCGCGCTATCGGCGGTCAAGTTCTCGCATATCTTCAATACAACCATGACATCAAATCTAGAGCCCGGTCTTCGCTTCCTCCAGAGCCTGCGTGTCGACGGCACGCTCACGGTTCCGGCCATGGCGCCGGCCTTCACGGGCTTCGGCGACATGCCGCCGGTCTTTGCGACAGCCTTCATGGTCGGCTTCATAGAGTGGGCATGCGTCGAGGCATTGCGCCCGTTTCTCGGCAGCCACGAAAGAACCGTAGGCACCCTTGTCGACGTCAGTCACATCGCCGCCACGCCGGTCGGCATGACGGTCACCGCCGAGGTCGAACTGGTCGCCGTGGAAGGGCGCAAGTTGCGCTTCAAGGTGTCCTGCAGGGACGAATGCGGTTTGATCGGCGAAGGCTTCCACGAGAGGGCGGTCGTCGACCATCTCAAATTCCTGGCGCGCGTTTCGGCCAAGTCGGAGCAGACCGGTCATGTTTGAGGGCTTCGAGCACAAGATCGTCTCGGTCGAGGGAATCGATGTCGCCTGCGACGTGGGTGGCTCCGGACCACCAGTGCTCCTGCTGCACGGATTTCCGCAGAGCCGGGCCATGTGGGCGCGGGTTGCTCCGCAACTCGCAAGCCATTTCACCGTTGTCTGTGCCGATCTTCGCGGTTACGGCGATTCTGCGAAGCCGAAATGCTTGCCGGATTGTTCGAACTACGCCTTCCGCGCTTTCGCGGCCGATCAGGTCGGCCTGATGCGTCATCTTGGATTCAACCGCTTTCACATGGTTGGCCATGATCGGGGTGGGCGTACCGGACACCGGATGGCGCTCGACCATCCCGACGCGGTGCTGTCGCTCACGGTGATGGACATCGTGCCTACCTACGCGATGTTCATGGACACCAACCGGAAGGTCGCGGGCGCCTATTGGCACTGGTATTTTCTTTCGCAGCCCGAACCTTTCCCCGAACGCCTTATCGGCAGCGATCCCGACTTCTTCTATGAAACCTGCCTTGTTGGCTGGGGTGCAACCAAGATCTCGGATTTCGACCCCGAGATGATGGCCGAGTATCGGCGTGCGTGGCGCGCTCCCGACATGGTTCACGGCTCATGCTCCGACTACCGGGCGGCGGCGAGCATCGATCTCCAGCACGATACAGCCGATCTCGACCGGAAGGTCGTTTGCCCGACGCTCGTGTTTTACGGCTCGTCCGGCACAATGGCGTCCCTGTTCGATATTCCCTCGGAGTGGCGCAAGCGCTGTTCCAATGTGACCGAAGCCTCGCTTCCGGGAGGCCATTTCTTCGTCGATCAATTTCCGGCAGAAACGGCGCGACGCCTGAGAGAGTTTTTGGCCGATCTCGCGTGAGTTCGGGAACCGGGCGTACCTCACGACCATCCCCATCGTCACAAGACCGGTGCTGGAGCGTCACAGTGCCGCCGCAAAGCTCTCGCTTCAGTCGACGACCCGCCAGCGAAGCGCGACAGGAGCAAGGCAATGCCATCGACCGAACTGCTTATCGCCTTCTTCGCCACCACGGCGATCTTCGCCTACATCCCCGGCCCGGCCATGCTTTACGCGGCTGCACAAACCATGGCGCGTGGCCGCTGGTCCGGCCTGATGGCGGTGTTGGGTATTCACCTTGGCGGCTATGTGCATGTCATCGCCGCTGCTGCCGGGTTGTCCGTGCTTTTCCACGCCGTGCCGACGCTCTACGTGGCGGTCAAGCTGGCCGGCGCGCTCTATCTGATCTGGCTGGGTGTTTCGCTGTTTCGCGCCAAGGCGCAAGACGATGCCGTCCTCTCAGGCTCCGTTGCCTCAGGCATGGTTCCGAAATCTGCCCGCCGCGCCTTTTTCGAGAGCATCACCGTCGAAGTGCTCAATCCCAAGACCGCGATCTTCTTCATGGCGTTCCTGCCGCAATTCATCGACGCGTCGGCGACATTTCCCGTCTGGCTCCAGTTCCTCGTCCTCGGGACGATCGTCAATCTGATGTTCTCCTCTGCGGATGTCGTGTGCGTGGTGCTGGCAGGCGCGCTGATCACCGGGCTGCGGCGTTCGAGCCACGCGCAGCGCCTCATGCGGCGCGCGGGCGGCGTGGTGCTCGTCGGATTGGGTGTTCATGTCGCTTTGCAGAAAAGCTGATCCGTCAACGGCAGTCGGCTGTGACTTGCTCGATGCCTGCCGTTGCGCTGGGCCGAATTGCGGTATATCGGCTTCGCCATGAACGACCAGCCCTGCCAGTCCGGCGTTTTCACAGCATCGGGACCGGCTTTCATTGCACGTCGCGGATGACATGAACGAGCAATACCTGCCTTCTCCCGACCCCCTTCACCGCGCCATCTCGCGGTTCGGCAACGTCACCGTGCTGGTGGTCGGCGATTTCATCCTCGACCGTTTCGTCAACGGCGTCATCGAGCGGATTTCGCCTGAAGCGCCTATTCCGGTGCTGCGCGGGCGTGGCGAAACGTCGGCGATGGGCGGCGCCGGCAACGTCGTCTCCAACATCGTCTCGCTCGGCGCCGCCGCGATACCGGTCTCGGTGATCGGCGACGATCAGGCCGGCGACAATCTCATGCGCATGCTTGGGGAATCTGGCGTCGACACCGGCGGCCTCACGCAGGACGCGAACCGCATGACGTCGTCGAAAAGCCGCTTCAGCGCGCTCAACCAGCAGGTGCTGCGCTTCGACGAAGAGGAAATCAAGCCGCTGGACGATGCGGAGCGCGCGACGCTGATCCGGCATTTCCGCGCCGCGCTTACGCAAGCCGACATCGTTATCCTGTCCGACTACGGCAAGGGCATGTTGCTCGACGGCGTCGCAAGCGAGCTGATCTCGATCTGCCGCGAGGTGGGAAAGCCGGTTCTGGTCGATCCGAAGGGGCGTGATTATGCGTGCTATGCCGGGGCGACGGCAATCACGCCCAATCGCAAGGAACTCGGCGAGGCGGTCGGACGCGCGGTGTTTGCTGACGACGAGATCGTGGCCGCGGCGCGTGAACTGATCGCGGCACATGGCTTCGATTTCGTCGTTGCGACGCGCAGCGAAAAAGGCATGAGCGTCGTCAGCCGGGACGATGCCCGCCACATCACGACGCAGGCGCGGGAAGTGTTCGACGTTTCGGGCGCCGGCGACACGGTGATCGCGACGTTTGCGCTGGCTCTTGCCGCGGGCGCCGACCGCATCATGGCCGCCGCCATCGCCAATGCGGCGGGTGGCGTGGTGGTGGGAAAGCGTGGTACCGCGCGGCTGACGGTCGAGGAACTCACCGGCGCGCTGTTTCGCTCGCACGGACCGGTTGCCCACAAGGATGCGATCCTCGATGCCACTGCCGCCGCCAGGCTGGTGGCGGCGTGGAAGGACGAAGGCCTGAGCGTCGGCTTCACCAATGGCTGTTTCGATATCCTCCATGCCGGCCATGTCGGCCTTTTGCATGCGGCACGCAGCCAGTGCGACCGGCTGGTTCTGGGTCTCAACAGCGATGCCTCGGTGCGCCGGCTAAAAGGGCCGGGGCGTCCGGTCAACGACGAGCATGACCGGGCCTGCGTGCTGGCGGCGCTTGCCTCGGTCGACGCCGTCGTCGTCTTCGAGGAAGACACGCCGCTCGCCCTGATCGAGGCGCTGACGCCCGACATACTGGTCAAGGGCGCCGACTACACGATCGATCAGGTGGTCGGTGCAGACGTGGTGCAGAAGGCGGGTGGACGCGTCGTGCTGGTCGATCTCGTCGCCGGCAAAAGCACGACGGGCACCATCGGCAAGTTGCGCGCCGGCAATACAAACTGAGGTTTTCATGTCCGAACTGAACGATTACCTGGTCCGCTCGGCGGCCGCGATCTCGGCGATGGTCGAGCGCGACCTCACCAGCGAGATGGAGCGGGCCGTTACCGCCGTCGTCGCGGCGCTTTCGCAGGGCAAGGCGCTGCTGATCTGCGGCAATGGCGGTTCGGCCAGCGACGCCATCCACATCGCCGGCGAACTGGTCGGCCGTTTCCTGAAGGAGCGCAAGGCCTACAATGTCATCGCGCTGCCGGCCAATGCGGCGGTGCTGACCGCCTGGGGCAATGATTACGGCTTCGACACGGTGTTTTCGCGCCAGGTCGAGGCGCATGGCTCGGCGGGTGCCGTGCTGCTCGCCATCTCGACTAGCGGCAACTCGCCCAGCATCCTCGCCGCCGCCGAACAGGCACGCATGATGGACATGACGGTGATCGGCCTGACCGGCGATACCGGCGGCAGGCTCAAGCCGCTCTGCGATGTCCTGCTCAACGTGCCCTCGACCTCGACGCCGATCATCCAGCAGGGACATCTGTGCCTCTATCATCATCTGTGCGAAATGGTCGAAGCGCGCCTCTGCGATGGCTGACAGGGACGCTGTCGTGAAGCCGTATCCGCTCGAAGAGCCCGGTTTGTGGGTCGAACGGATCGGCACCGCGATTTTTCCAGCCGGCACACCGGCACTGTTCCTCGATCGCGACGGCACCATCAATGTCGATACCGGTTATCCCAGCGATCCGGCCGACATCGTGCTGCGGCCGGAGATGCTGCCGGTGATCCGAACGGCCAACATCGCAGGCCTTCCTGCGATCGTGGTCTCCAACCAGTCAGGTATAGCTCGCGGCTATTTCGGCTGGTCGGATTTCGCCGCAGTCAATGCCCGGCTGCTGGCGCTTCTCGAAGTGCAGGGCTGCCGGATCGATCTGGTGCTCGCCTGCGCCTACCATTCGAGCGGGACCGGTGAACTGGCAGCAGGGGATCATCCGATGCGCAAGCCCAATCCGGGCATGCTTCTGCGCGCCCGCGATCTGCTGGGCGTGGATATCGGCCGATCGATCATCGTTGGCGACAAGGCCGATGACATGGAAGCCGGCCGGCGAGCCGGGCTGGGCGAGGGCTGGCTGGTGCGCGGCGGATCCAATCGGATCGCCGGCGCTGGTGCTTTCGCGACGCGCAGACTGATGACCGGCAATGATCACAGAAAACTCTGCGACGCCATCGCCGAACTCGGCAAGGGTTAGCGCGGGACGCGTTCAAACTGAACTGGGCATCCCGCTCTATCTATTTGTTTTAGCCGCATTTCTATGACGCCAAGTGAACCCACTTGGCTGCAAAATGCTCTAAGCTCTCACCCCATTGAAAGCCACCAGGCCCTCGTCCTTTACGCGGCGGATGGTCAGTGCCGTGCGCACCGTATCGACATTCGGCGCCGAGGCCAGCTCCTCGATGACGAAGGTCTGGAAGGTGCCGAGGTCGCTCGCAACGCAATGCAGCAAAAAGTCGGATTCGCCCGACACCATCCAGGCGTCGCGCACGATCGGCCAGCCGCGTGTGCGCTCGGCGAAGGTTTTCAGCTCGGCGTCGGCCTGGTGATGCAGGCCGATGAGGCAGAAGGCAACGACGTCCATGCCGAGCGCCGGTGCGTTGAGCAAGGCGCGGTAGCCGCGGATGATGCCGGTCTCTTCCAGCCGCCTGACACGACGCAGGCACGGCGGCGCCGAAATGCCGACGCGGCCGGACAGCTCGACATTGGTCATGCGCCCGTCCTGCTGAAGCTCGCGCAGGATCTTCCAGTCGATGGCGTCGAGATCGGCTTTGAGCGGCATGGATACCTTCGGCGCTTCACGCAAGAATCTTTCGTGATTTTGTAATTAAACGACTTTGGTGTCCATTCCATCCCCTTCAGCCGGTGATTTTCGGACAGTTACCATGCAAGATGTTCATGGATCGCCTGTTTGTGCCCAAGCTTTCCGGGGACGAAGGCCAGGTCGTCTTGCTGGCGTCGTCTGCAACACCTAGATTAGAGCCGATATTAGACCCCTGTGCCGGACGCTTCATTCGCGTCCGGTTGTTGTGAAGGCCAGTCCATGACCACCAAGCATGCACCCGTTCTCATCATCGGCTCCGGCCCCGCCGGCTATACGGCGGCAATCTACGCCGCCCGCGCCATGCTGAAGCCGATGCTGGTCGCCGGCCTGCAGCAGGGTGGTCAGCTGATGATCACCACCGACGTCGAAAACTATCCGGGCTTCGCCGATCCGATCCAGGGTCCGTGGCTGATGGAACAAATGCTGAAGCAGGCCGAGCATGTCGGCACCGACGTCATCAACGACATCATCACCGAGGTCGACCTCAATGTGCGGCCGTTCCGCGCCAAGGGCGATTCCGGCACCGTCTATACCGCCGACGCACTGATCATCGCCACCGGCGCGCAGGCGAAATGGCTGGGCATCCCGAGCGAACAGACCTTCATGGGCTTCGGCGTATCGGCCTGCGCCACCTGCGACGGCTTCTTCTATCGCGGCAAGGATGTCGCGGTGATCGGCGGCGGCAATTCGGCGGTCGAGGAGGCGCTCTACCTCTCCAACCTGGCAAAGAGCGTGACAGTCATCCACCGGCGCAGCGACTTCCGCGCCGAGCGCATCCTGAGCGAGCGGCTGTTCAAGAAGGACAATGTCCGCGTCATCTGGGACACCGTCGTCGACGAGATCACCGGTCAGTCCGGCAAGATGCCGCTGCCGCCTTCGGTGGAAGGGCTGAAGCTGCGCAATTTGGTGACCGGCCAGGAGATGCATCTGACGGTCGACGGCGTGTTCGTGGCGATCGGCCATGCGCCGGCGGTCGAGCTGTTCGCCGGCAAGCTGAAGCAGAAGCCGAACGGTTATTTGTGGACGGCGCCGGATTCGACCTGCACCGACGTGCCGGGCGTGTTCGCCGCCGGCGACGTGACCGACGACATCTACCGCCAGGCGGTGACGGCGGCAGGGCTCGGCTGCATGGCCGCGCTCGAGGCGGAAAAGTATCTCGCCGGGATCGAAGTTCACCGCGAAGCGGCGGAGTAAGGAAGCGGCCGAAAAGCCGCGCAAAAGCCTGATTTTTCATTCAGGGGCTAAAAACAGGCAGACGCCAAAAACAGAACGAGGGGCATCATGGCGTTGGACTGGGATAAGCTACGCGTGTTTCACGCTGCGGCGGAGGCGGGGTCGTTCACCCATGCCGCCGAGACGCTGCATCTGTCGCAATCGGCGATCTCGCGGCAGGTCAGCGCGCTCGAGCATGACGTCGGCGTGCCGCTGTTCAATCGCCATGCCCGCGGTCTGGTGCTGACCGAGCAGGGTGAGATGCTGTTCCGCACGGCGCATGACGTGCTGATGAAGCTGGAGACGATCAAGTCGCGGCTGACCGAGGCCAAGGACCGGCCCTCCGGCGTGCTCAGGGTGACGACCACGGTAGGGCTCGGCGCCGGCTGGCTGACCGAGCGCGTGCAGGAATTCATCGATCTCTATCCCGAGATCAGCCTGCAGTTGATCCTGGCGAACGAGGAACTCGACCTCACCATGCGCCGGGCGGACTGCGCGATCCGGCTGCGCCAGCCGCAGCAGCCGGATCTCATCCAGCGCCGCCTGTTCACCGTGCATTTCCACCTCTACGCGGCTCCCTCCTATGTGAACAAATATGGCAAGCCGGCGTCGATCGCCGAGTTGAGAACCCATCGCATCGTCACCTTCGGCGTGCCGGTGCCGGCGCATCTGTCGGAGTTGAACTGGCTGGAAACGGTCGGCGATTTCGAGGGTGGGCAAAGGGTGCCGACGCTGCAGATCAACGACATCTTGTCGATCAAGCGCGCGGTACAGGGTGGCGCCGGCATCGCCATGCTGCCCGACTATGTCATCAGCAAGGACTCAGGGCTGGTGCAGTTGCTGCCGGAGACCGAAGTACCGTCCTTCGACACCTATTTCGCCTATCCCGATGCGATGAAGAACCAGGCGAAACTGCATGTCTTTCGCGATTTCATTATTGCCAAGGCGCGTAGCTGGTCGTTCTAAACCAATCCCTTCTGCAAACCGCTTTCCGCTCTGCATCGCAGACGATCATCTTTTACTGGCCGCGCCACGGCGTCAGGCGGGGCAGCCAGCCGGGAACAGCATGGCGGTAGGCTTCGTAGTCAGCGCCATAGCGGCGGGCGAGCGTCGGTTCCTCATGGAACTTCACGAACAAGACCATGGCGATGGCAGCGACAGCGGCGTAGGCGAGGAGGATCCAGCTCGAAAACAGCAGCGCTTGGCCAAGGATGATCGACAGCACCGCCACATACATCGGGTTGCGGACATGGCGGTAGATGCCGCCGACAACCAGTCGCTCCGTCGGCGCGACCGGGGCCGGCGTGCCCAGGCCTTCGAGCGCAAAACGGGCGAAGGCATGAAGCAGCAGGGCCGTCGCGACGACAACCAGCACCCAGCCGACCGGGACCAAGCCGGGCAGGGTCGACCATGGCAGATGATAGCGATCGGTCAACAGCCAGGGCAGCAATCCCGCGACCACGCCGGGCGCTGCGATGAAGAACAGCGCGCTGCCGGCGATCGCCTGACGTGTCTTCATCGAGGCTCCTTCCAGAGCGACGTGCGTTCACCTGGATGCACAAGTGCGCTCTTGTACTTTTCGAATCTGCGCATCGCGCTTTCCGAAGCGAAGGTCAGCGCAGCAAAATAGGAACCGATTTTCGGGGCGGTGCGGGATTGCCGCAAAAATAAACGCGTGCTGCCCGATTCGACGTCATTCGTTGTTTTCTGCGCCTGGAGCAAGAATCGGCTCTGATTCGCCGTTTCCCAATGATTCTTGGCTGGCTGCGCACTGCATTTCGATGATTCTGCTGGTCCTATGGGGTCAAAGAATGGGTTAGACCACAGCCTGCGTCTTTTTGCATGCGTGTGTTGCAAAATAGATGCTTGTTTCTTGGGCATGATGAGCACATATATAGATCATCTCCTGGGCGCGTTCTCCTCCCATTTGCGCCCTCGAGTGTTCCCCTCTGGAGGTTAGCCTTAACAGGCACTTCCAATCAAACTCAGCCGGATCTTCGTTGATCCGGCTTTTTTGTTGCCCGAAAGCTGCCGGTGCCGACGGAAGGCCGACCGAAATTGTCACGTAACAGTGACATGTAACCTCAGGTAACATATCGTAAGCGCCCGGCATCGACTAAGCAGATGATAGGACGCGGTGTGGTTCGTGCGGGAGATGGGGGCATCACTCGGACGAACCGGGCTCAGGCGGCTACCGCGTCCCAACCATTCTTCCGCTGCAGCCATCAGGCGCTGGCGGCACATGCGGCGGACCTGCCGTTTCGCCTCCCACGAAGACGGTCCGCAGGAGAGCGGCGTCCGGATCATTCCGGACGCCGCTTGCGTGTATTGGCCGAGATACTGTCGGCCAAATCCAGGGTCAGGCAGCCTTGCCGTTGGCATTCAATGCCTCGTCGGCCAGGCGGCCGGTGAGTTCGGCCATATGGTCGAAGGCGGCACGATAGCTGGCCACGCCCGCGGTCGCCGAACGCAGCTCGATGATCAGGTCGCCGATCTCGGCCTGCGGCATGGTCGCCTCGACGACATCCCATCCCGGCCAGCCGGGCCGCGCATCGTAGCCGAGGATCTGGCCGCGCCGCTGTGGGATCAGGGCGATGATCTTCGAGGTCGCGTCGGACGGCGTGACGATCTCGACCTTCATGATCGGTTCGAGCAGCACTGGCGAGCAGGCGGCCATACCTTCCTTCATCGCCAGCTTCGCCGCCATCTGGAAAGCCATGTCCGACGAATCGACGGAATGGTAGGAGCCGTCGGACAGGTTGACGGCGACATCGACCACCGGAAAGCCAAGCGGCCCGGATCTCAGATAGTCGCGCACGCCGGTTTCGACCGACTGGATATAGGTTTTCGGCACGGCGCCGCCGGTGATGGTGTCGGTGAACTGGAAGCCGGAGCCGCGCGGCAGCGGCTTGATCTCGATCACCACGTCGCCGAACTGGCCATGGCCGCCCGACTGCTTCTTGTGGCGGCCACGCTGCTGCGTCGCTTTGCGGATCGTCTCGCGATAGGGCACGGCCGGCGGATGGCCTTCGACCGGAATCTGGTTCTTGCCCTCCAGCCGCTCGCGCACGACGCGCAGATGCATCTCGCCATGGCCCGACAGCACGGTTTCGGCCGAATCCTGATTGTGGCGCAGGCTGAGCGAGGGATCTTCCTCGGCAAGGCGCTGAATGGCCGCCGACATCTTCACCTCGTCCTTGCGTTCCTTCGGCCGTAGCGCGAACGCGAACACCGGTTGCGGCGGCGCCAGCGTTACCAGCGGCTTGATGCCGCCCTTGGCCGAGCTCAGTGTCTGGCCGGTCGTGACGTCGTCCAGCTTGCCGAGCGCGACCGTGTCGCCGGCCTTGGCCGAGGTGAGCTTGGATTGATCCTTGCCGAGCATTCTGTAGATGCCGGAGACTTTTGCCGTGGCGCCGTTCGAAAGGAAGAGCTCGGAGGCGTCGGCAAGCTGGCCGGACAGGATGCGCGATACCGACAGTTTGCCGCCATGCGCGGTGTGAATGGTCTTCATCACCTGGACCACCGTCATGTTTCCGTCGGGCGCGCCGAGGCGCTTGCGGGTCGCCTCGACGTCGGGCGCGTCGTGGCGGATCGCCTTCAGCAGGCGCAGCACGCCGTTGCCTTTCTCGGCGGTGCCGATCAGCACCGGCGTCACCGCGCCGTCACGCAGGTCGGCGGCGAGGTCGTCGAAGATCGCGTCCTTCGGCGGCTCGATCTCTTCGAGCAGCTGTTCCATCAACTGGTCGTCATGATCGGCGAGCGTCTCCAGCATGGAAAAGCGCGCCTCCAGCTCGCGTGCCTTGTCATCACCCGGAATCTGGGCGATCTCGCTTTCGGCATATTCGCGATAGATGTAGGCGCGCTCCAGCGCCAGATCGATCGAGCCGATGACGACGCTGTTCTTGCGCAGCGGAATCTGGCGCAGCAGCAACGGCACCGAGCTTGCCGGCTGCAGCATCTTCAGCGTGTCGCGCACGCCTGATATCGCCTTGTCGACCTTGTTGAGGAACAAGATGCGCGGCACGCCGAGATCGTCGAGCTTGCGCATGATCAGCTGCAGGGCAGGGATCTTCTTCTCGTCGGCTTCGGCGACGACCACGGCGATGTCGCAGGCGGCGAGCACCGGCTCTGCCTCGAAGGAGAATTCGATGGAGCCGGGACAATCGACGAAGGTGAGCTGCTCGTCCATGAATTCGGTGGTGGCAAAGGTCGCCTCGACGCTCATGGCGTGGGCACGTGCCTCGGGCGAATGATCGGAAACGGTGTTTCCCGAGGAAACGGGATTCTGGCGGGGAATGGCGCCCGTGCGGGCCAATATGGCTTCGAGAAGTGTCGTCTTACCGCTTGCAAAGGGACCGACTATGGCAATGCATTTCGGTCCCGTGCGTCGTCCTCCGGCGCGAGTTCCCATGACAGACCTCCACTCAGGCGTTTCCCTGGGAGCGGCGGCCGGCCTGTCGACCGTCGCGGGCGGGGCTTTTTTCAGTTTGCCACCTACCCAAGAGCATCGTCCCACGGGTTAGCCGGGAGGGCAAGGGATTTGAGGATGGCCTGATGTCGCGGATGTTGAGCGATGATCGGCGAATTGCGGATGCGAGCCTAGGCTTCCCATCAAATCCCGCGACAGGCCAGTCGCCGAAAAGCCGCAAAAGCGGTTGCGCCATGAGGGTTATCGGACGAAAGTGCCCGTTTCTTGCGGCAAAAAGGAACGGCCGTCGCCGACCGGTCCGCCGTCAGCTTGAGGAATCGCGACGATGAAGATCATTGCCTGCGGCAGCGTGCCGACCATCATCGCGCCGGAAAAGTACTTCACCGGCCGTGTGTTGCAGACGCCGATCATCGAGAAGGAAGCGCCGGCGCGGCTGCGCGCCGTCATGGTCGGTTTCGAGCCTGGCGCGCGTACCCACTGGCATACGCATCCGCTAGGCCAGACGCTCTATGTCGTATCGGGCGCCGGCCTCGCGCAAAGCTGGAACGGACCGATACAGGCAATCAGGGCCGGCGACGTCATTTCGTTCGCGCCCGATGAAAAGCACTGGCACGGCGCCGGTCCGAAATCGGCGATGGAGCATATCGCCATGCAGGAGGCGCTCGACGGCGTCCATGCCGAATGGCTGGAGAAGGTGACCGACGAGCAATATGGCGGCTGAGCCGGGGCGCGACGGGCGATTGTGATCGGTCCTAACGCCTGCCTGGCCGGCTTGGTGCGCGGCCTTGGTCCACCTCATGTCTGGAGTCGCCATGTCGAACCGTCGCCTGCCTCTTGTTGCCACCGTCTATCTCGGCACATTCGTCGCACTGCTCGACATCAGCATCGTCAACGTCGCCCTGCCGACGATCCAGACTGCGCTCGGTATCGATTTCGCCGGGCTGCAATGGGTGATCGACGCCTACACGCTTTGCCTGTCGGCCTTCATGCTGTCGGCAGGCCTGATCGGCGACCGCTACGGGCGCAAGCGCTCCTGGCTGGCGGGCGTCGGCATCTTCATGGCCGGTTCCGCCATCTGTGCCATCGCACCCAACCTGCAGGTGCTGCTGGCGGGCCGGGTGGTGCAAGGAATAGCCGGATCGGTGCTCATTCCGGGTGCGCTGTCGATCCTGACGCAGGCGTTTCCCGATACCCGCGAGCGCGCCGGCGTCATCGGCGGCTGGGCTTCCTTTGCCGCTGTCTCGCTGCTTGCTGGTCCTATCCTCGGTGGTGTCCTGGTCGAAACCGCCGGATGGCAGAGCATTTTCCTGATCAACCTGCCACTCGGCCTGGTCACGATCGCGCTGGGTGCGGTCTCGATCGGGGAAACCGCGCATCCCGAGCATGCCCATCTCGACTTTGTCGGCCTGGCGCTCAGCATTTTGTGGCTGGGCGCGCTGACCTTCGGCCTGATATCGGCGGGCGAAAACGGCTGGGGCGATCGGCGGACGGTCACGGCCCTTATTGTTGGCTTGGCCGGCCTGGCAACCTTCCTCGTCTTCGAGGCGCGTACGCCAAGGCCGATGCTGCCGCTTGGCCTGTTCCGCGACATTCGCTTTGCCGTCGCCAATGTCGCCTCGTTCGCGCTCGGCCTCACCTCCTACACCGGCGTCTTCCTCTATTCGATGTTCCTGCAGCAGGCACAGGGCTGGTCGCCGACACAGACAGGCCTGCGCATGGCGCCGCTGTTCCTTGTCCAGATGGTCGTGTCGCCGGCGATCGGCAGGCTCAGTCATCGCTACGGACACTCGGCGCTGATGACGTCAGGCTATGTTTCGACCGGTATTTCCATGCTGGGCATGTGCTGGGCTGGACCTTCGACACCTTATCTGACGATCGGCCTGCTATTTGCCGTCGGCGGCCTCGGCAACGCGCTGGCCATCCCGACAGGCAGCGCCGCCGCGATGTCGTTTGCGCCGCGCGAGCGTTCGGGCATGGTGTCGGCTGTGATCAACGCGACCCGCCAGGGTGGCGCCGCCATCGGTATCGCGCTGCTTGGCGCCTTGATGAGCATGCGGGCAACAACCCTGCTGACGGCGCATCTTGAAAATGCCGGTGTCGCCAATGCCGAAGCGGTGGCCCGAGCCGCCGTTTCAAGACATGATTTCGCAGCCGATGTGGCGACGGGCGAGGAGGGCCTGCGCGATCTGTTCGCAGCCGCCTACGCCGGAGGCTTTCATGCGGCGATGCTGACGGCGGCCATCGTTTCGTTTGTCACGGCCGGGCTTCTGGTCGCCGTTCTGGCGCCGGCCGAGGCACGTTCGGCGCGCGAAACCAATCAGCAGGGATGAGGCTGATGCCTATCGCCACGAAAAACCCGGCTCGCGGCCGGGTTTTTGGTGTTCGAGATGCGCCTGATCAGGTCAGCGAGGCGGTGAAGCGCTGGATGCGCGTGCAGGCCTCTTCGAGCAACGCCTCCGACGTGGCGTAGGAGATGCGGAAGTTCGGGCCGAGGCCGAACGCCGAACCGAAAACGACCGCCACGCCCTCGGCCTCGAGCAGTTCCGAGCAGAAGGCTTCGTCGCTGTCGATCACCTTGCCGGCTTTGGTCTTCTTGCCGATCAACTGGGCGCACGACGGATAGACATAGAAGGCGCCTTCGGGCGACGGGCATGTGACGCCGCGCGCCTGATTGAGCATCGACACGACGAGATCGCGCCGAGCCTGGAAGATCGCCTTGTTTTTCGCAATGAAATCCTGCGGGCCGTTCAGCGCCTCCACCGACGCCCACTGCGCGATGGTGCAGGCGCCCGAGGTCTGCTGGCCCTGGATCATGTCCATCGCCTTGATCAGCGCCACGGGCCCGGCCGCGTAGCCGATGCGCCAGCCAGTCATGGCATAAGCCTTCGAGACGCCGTTCATGGTCAACGTGCGCTCATAAAGCTTCGGCTCGACCTCGGCGATGGTCCTGAAGACGAAGTCGCCATAGATCAGGTGCTCGTACATGTCGTCGGTCAGCACCCAGACATGGGGATGCTTCAACAGCACGTCGGCCAGAGCGCGCAATTCCGCCTCGGTGTAGGCGGCGCCCGACGGGTTCGACGGGGAGTTCATCAACAGCCATTTGGTACGCGGCGTGATCGCCTCTTCCAGCGCCGCCGCCGTCAGCTTGAAGCCGTTGTCGATGGCGGTGTCGGCAAAGGCCGGGGTGCCGCCGCAGATCGCCACCATCTCGGGATAGCTGACCCAGTACGGCCTCGGGATGATGACCTCGTCGCCGGGGTTCAGCGTCGCCATGAAGGCATTGAACAGGATCTGCTTGCCGCCGGTGCCGACGATGGTCTGCTCCGGCCGGTAGTCGAGATTGTTCTCGCGCTTGAATTTTTTCGCGATCGCCTCGCGCAGCGGTACGATGCCGGAAACCGGCGGATATTTCGTTTCGCCGCGGCGGATGGCCTCGATCGCGGCGTTCTTGATGTTGTCCGGCGTGTCGAAGTCCGGTTCGCCGGCACCCAGTCCGATCACGTCACGGCCGGCGTTTTTCAGCTCGCGCGCTTTCTGCGTCACCGCGATGGTCGCGGAAGGCTTTACGCGGGAAAGGACGTCGGCAAGAAAGGCCATGACGATGGTGTCTCCTTGTGGGCTTAGGCGGTCCGTCCGACCGCGGCGTCTCTCATGTCGCATCATTCCGCCAAGCGCAAGCATTGTCGGATGCGCCAGGCCTCAAATCCTCGGCAACGACAAATCCGGCAACAATAAATTCACCTACTGGCGGTAAAACCCCGGGTTGCCGGATAACACCATTCCGCCAGTCTCGCAAAGCGAGGAACCGTGTCGCGCAGCATCGGGCTTGCCCATATCGTCCGTCATGATGACGGCACCGCCAGAGGTGTCTGGGGCATCTACACGCTGCAGAGCGCTTTCCAGCCGATCTTCGCCTTCAGCAACGGCAAATTGTCCGTCACCGCATTCGAGGGGCTGATCCGGCCGTTCCGTGACGGCGAGCCGCAGTCGCCGATGAGTTTTTTCAGCACCTGTCCGACGGTCGACCGCTTGCATATCGAGGCCCTGACAAGGACGCTGCATCTTTTGAACGCCGGCGCCTGCCTGCCGCAAGAGGCATCCATCTTCATCAATTTCGATCCATCGGTGTTCACCGAACGCAGCATCGCCGACAGCGCACTGCGTGACATGCGGCTGGTGCTGCATGAAGCGGGCATCGATGCGAACCGCGTCGTCTGCGAGGTGACCGAGCAGAAATCGGCGTCACAGGAAACGCTCTACAATTTCATCGAGGCGCTCAGGGCCAATGGGTTTCGCATCGCCGTAGACGATTATGGCGCCGACGAGTCCGACATCAACCGCATCAAGGAACTCAGGCCTGACATCGTCAAGTTCGATGCCCACTGGATCATGCAACTGATGGAGTCAGGGGCTGGCTTCGCCTTGCTGACCGCCATGGTGGCAAGTTTCGAAGAGCAGGGCATCCGCACGGTGTTCGAGGGTATCGAGGAAGGCTGGCAGCTTGAACTGGCCGAGAAATCGGGAGCCTCGATGGTGCAGGGGTTCGCGCTGGCACGCCCCGAGCTTGCGCCGACCAGCTTTCATGTCTTCGGCAAGGACAAGCAGACGCCTGTGACCGTGCCCGATGCCGGCGGGGCGCCGGCGGCCGTCTCGCCTTCGCCGCGGCCGAAACGGGCTTTCGGGCGCAAGGTGGCGCCATGACCGGGCGGCCCGACAGGCGGCGCAATGTCGGCGAGGCGATCTTTGCCGACGAGGTCGGGATCGAATACGGCGTCTATGGCGCGTTCCGGCTGCGGAGCGCCTATCAGCCGATCTTCGCGCCGCGCGGCAGGTTCTTGAAGGCCGTCGCGGTCGAAGGCCTGATCGAGCCGCACCGCGCCGGCAGGCCGGTGGCGCCACCCGCGTTTTTCGAGGGCGTACCCATGCCGGATCGCCTCTTCGTCGAGACGATGTGCCGCGTGCTGCATCTCCGGAACTTCCGCAACATCGGCGTCGAGGGACTCGACCTGTTCTTCAACTACAATCCGCTGATCAACGATCACCCCGGGCGGGCGCTGGCCGAGATCAGGCTGATGACCCGGCATCTCGCCGAGTTCGACCTGCACCCCGGCATGCTGATCTGCGAGATCACCGAGCAGGCGGCCGACGACAAGGTGCTCGTCAGCCTGGTGCGCGAGATGCGGCGCGACGGCATCCGCATTGCCATCGACGATTTCGGCACCGGGCATTCGACGGAAGAACGGGTGGCCCTTGTCCAGCCCGACATCGTCAAGATCGACGGCGTCTGGTTCGCGGAATTCTGCCGCCATGCCGCCGCCGAACGATTTTTCCGGCCGCTGGTCTCCGCGCTGCACGACCGCGGCACCAAGGTGCTGGTCGAAGGGATCGAGCAATCCACCCATCTGCGCGTCGCGCTGGATGGCGGCGTCGATCTTTTGCAGGGCTATCATCTGGCGCGGCCGGCGCTGGCCGGCACGGTCTTCGACGAGGAGCCGCTGCCCATCGATATGCTGCTTGGCATGGACAACAAGGTCGTGCCGCTGTTTGGGTGATGTATCAGCGGCGCTGATGGTTGCGCCAAAACAAATCACTGGATGAAGCCGTTGCTGCCGGGATAATTGCCGGTAAAGGCGTGCCCCACAGGCGCGCGGCGATGGGAGCAAAAATGACCATACTTTATGGAATGATCGACAGCGGCAATTGCTACAAGCCGCGCCTGTTGATGGCCAAGCTCGGCATCCCCTTCACCAATGTCGAGGTGAGCTCGCATACAGGCGACACGCGCAAGCCCGACTATGTCGCCAAGAACCCCAACGCCATGGTGCCGCTGCTCGAACTTGACGACGGCCGGCGGCTGGCCGAATCCAACGCCATCCTGCTCTATCTCGCTGAAGGCACGCGGTTCCTCCCGGCCGACAGATACGAGCGAGCACTGGCCTATCAATGGCTGTTCTTCGAGCAATACAGCCACGAACCCTATATCGCGGTGCGCAGAGCGCTGCTGACCTTTCCCGAGCGAGCCAAGGACGCGACGCCGGAACGGCTGGCGGCGACGCTGGAGCGCGGCAACAAGGCGCTCGGCGTGATGAACAAGCATCTGGAAGGCAGTGCGTTCTTTGCCGGTGAGGCATTGAGCGTCGCCGACATCGCGCTCTACGCCTATACGCATACGGCCGAGATGGGCGGTTTTCAGCTCGACGCCTATCCGGCGGTGGCGGCCTGGCTGAAACGGGTCGAGGCCGATGATGGGCATGTGCCGATGGAGTGGCTGGGGTAGTTCTCAGTCCTCACGCTCGTCGCCGCTCCGCGGCTCGCTCCGGACGGGGCGCGCCAACGGGCGCGACGCCCGGTCGGGCTTGCGGCCTTCGGCCGTGGCGGAAAATCCGAACAGAGATGAAATCCGGACAGCAAAAAGGCGGGACAAAATCCCGCCTTCCCATGCTTGGTAGCCTGATTGGGAGCGTTTTGGCCGGGCCGGCAGCAATCTGCTGCTTCGGCTTGTCGGGGTCTTTCCGCTCCGGCGCGCTTCTCGCGCGACCGTCAGTACATCCGTGACTTGCCGCGCGCGCCCCGAGCTGTCGCTCCGGCGCGCGCCATTCGCAAAATCAGGCTGCCTTGCTCAGAGACCCAGCGGACGACTTGCCAGTGCGGCGGTCCTGCTCGATCTCGAAGTTGATCTTCTGGCCTTCGACCAAGGTCGACAGCCCAGCGCGCTCGACTGCGGAGATGTGGACGAAAACGTCCGCGCCGCCGCTGTCAGGCTGGATGAAGCCGAAACCCTTGGTGGAGTTAAACCACTTGACCGTACCTGTAGCCATTTCGATAGTCCTTACGTTTGCTTTAGCTTGACCGAACCGAAGTCCAGCCGGTTTGTATCGAGATTTTGGAGATAGACGTCAGCAAACGCGAATATCGCGAGGCCCGGATCGATCGGCCGAAATATCAATGGACCTGATATAGTCCGCTTCTCGGCAAAAAACAAGACTGCGCGAAAAAAGGCGCTGATGTGGCGCTGCCCAACGGCCGCCCCAATCGCGTGAAAGCGTTGCAGCGTCGCGTGTTGCGGAGGGGCGCATCGCTTGTCGCGCACGCTGCGGGGAAGGATCGTGCCGCCTTCGCGCGTCCGGTCCTGTTTTGGGAGAGAACCATGAAAACAGTTCTGCTTGCGGCCTGCCTGACGCTGGTGGCCGCCGAGGCGCAGGCGATCTCGCGCTATGACCCGAGCCGCATGAGCTGCGGCAGGGTGCGGGCGACGATCGCGCAGGAAGGCGCGGTCATCCTGCGTTACCAGTCGACGCGCACCCCGGGATTGCCGCTCTACGACCGCTATGTTCGGAGCCAGCGTTTCTGCAACATGGGCGAGGTCAGGGCACGCGCTTCGGTGCCGAGCGCCGACACGAAGTCCTGCATCGTCTATAAATGCAAGCGGGTGGACACAGACCGGCGTTTCCGCCGGCGCATCCTGCAGGACTAGCGACGCCTGGTCTCAGAAGCCGAACGACACCTGTGCCGGTGGCGGCGGGCCTACACGCACGCCTTCCATCGCCAGCATCTTTTCCTTGGTGGTCGAGCCGCCCGGTGCGGAAAAACCGCCGATCTTGCCGCCGGCGGCAAGAATGCGGTGGCAAGGAATGACCAGCGGCACCGGGTTGGCGCCGAGCGCCGCTCCCGTCTCACGCGCCAGCCCGGCATGGCCGGCGCGTTTGGCCAGTTCGCCATAGGTGGTGGTCTCGCCGAAGGCGAGCTTTCGCGCCGCGTCGTAGATGGCGAGGCGGAAATCGTCGACGCCGGTGAGATCGACCGGCACGCCGGAGAAATCGACGTCTTCGCCGGCCGCATAGGCCTGTATCGCTGCGATCAGCTCGGTGACCCATTGCGGTCGGGCGCTCGAAGCGGCGATGCCGGCATGGTGCAAGAGCCGGCGTTCCACCGCGTCGCGGTTGCGCTGGGGCAGGCAGAGCCGGGTCAGTCCGGCCTCGCTCCAGGCGATGCCCATGAAGCCGATCACGGTTTCGAAGACCGCGTGGCCGGCGGTGGCCTGGGAGGTGCTTTCCATGATGTGCTCCTTTCCGAAGAAACGGATGGGAATCCGGTACATATCGAGAACGAGATATCGCATTTTCAGGCTGCTGTTGCCACCCGAAAACCATCTGAAGTCCACAACAGGCTGCGGATTGCCCGGGCCAAGGTGCTGGTGTAAGGACTTCTTAACAGACGAACCGGACCCGAGCGCGGCTTGCCAGCAAAAATCATCTTTCCCGCGATCGGCGTGATGCTCGCTGCGGCCGGTCTCAGCGGCTGTACTTCGACCGCGCAGATGAAGGCCGCGCCTTCCCTGACTGAAACCGCCGCCGCGGACGCTGATGCCGGTTTTGCGCTGGTGCTGCCCGACACGGTTTCGGTGCTGCCGGAATCGTCCGGCATCGCGCCTGTCCAGACGGCAGCATTGCCTGTCCAGACGGCAGCACTGCCTGTCCAGACGGCGGCATTGCCTGTCGACCCCGCCGCGACAGCTGCCCAGCCGGCCGCCTTTGCCGGCCCGAGCCCGCTGGCTGCCACAGCACCTTCGGGCATGAGGGCCGATGCTGCGCCAGCCAGCGCAGCGCCTGTCTATGCGACGGCCGCTGCCGCCGTGCCGGCCACCGGCGAGACAGGCAAGACGATGCCCGGCGTTCAGCAGGTCGCCTATGCCGTGCCTGAGAATCCGTCCGCCCTGCTTTCGACCAGCCCTGCCAGGGAGTACTCGACGGGACCGCGCGGCGAGATCGAGCGGCTGATCGAGAAGTATGCCGCGCTTTATGAGGTGCCGGTCGATCTGGTGCGCCGCGTCGTCAAGCGTGAGAGCACCTTCAATCCCAAGGCCTACAATCGCGGCCATTGGGGGCTGATGCAGATCAAGCATGCGACGGCGCGCGGCATGGGCTATGACGGGCCAGCGAGCGGGCTGTTCGACGCCGAGACCAATCTGAAATATGCGGTGAAATATCTGCGCGGCGCCTGGCTGGTGGCCGGCGGCAACGCCAAGCGCGCCGACCGGCTCTACCAGAGCGGCTATTATTACGACGCCAAGCGCAAGGGCATGCTGGAAGAAACCGGCCTTGGCCGCGACCGCGTTCGGCGTCGCCTGCAGCCCGATGCCTGAACACTATGGCTGAGCCGCGCCCGCCGGCGCCAAACGACATCAGGCTGCGCAAGATCCTCGACGATACGCTTGCCCCGCCGCGCTGGCCGGAAGGCTTCGTCATGCGCGGCTTCGAAGCCACCGACGCGGGCGCCTTGCATGCGTTGCTGACCACCGTGTTCGACGATGGCGCCGACGGGCCGTTCGACGAATGGTGGGCGCGCATTTCAAGCGACGCGGAATTCGACCCGGCTTTGTGTTTCCTGGTTATCGACGACAAGGGTCGGCTGGCGGCCGCGGCGCTGTGCTGGACGAGGGCGTTCGTGAAAGACCTTGCCGTCCATCCCGAGGCGCGCGGCCGCGGCATCGCCGAAGCGCTGATGTGGCACATCTTCGCCGCCTTTCGCGCACGCGGCGCCGCGCATGTCGATCTCAAAACCAACACGGTGGAAAACGCCGCCGCCGTCAGGCTCTACGAGCGGCTGGGGATGTTCGAAGTCGACTGGGCGGGGTGAGGGGCGCTATCGGAGGGCGCGGTTTCCCCTCTCCATCTCGGCTTCGCCGAGCCACCTCTCCCCACTTTCGTGGGGCGAGGAACCCAAGCTGGAATGAAGCCGAGCAGCGCAAACCTGAAGCGATTGCTCCTCGCTTGCGCAAAATGTCGGAACCCTCCTTCGCGATACGTCCTTGAGAGGTAAGGCGCGTTGCCGCGCGCCGCCAAAAGCACGGATGATGGAGATGACGATGATCACCTTTCCCAACGAATCCGCTGAATATCGCGCCGCCCGCGAAACCCTGTTGCAGAAGGAGATCGAGCTGCGCCGCGCCATGGAGGACGTGGCCGTCGCCCGCCGCGCTCTGCCGCCGGGCGGACTGGTGCCTGAGGATTATGTGTTCGACGGGCTTGGCGCCGATGGCAAGCCGGCCCGCATAAAACTGTCCGAGCTGTTTGCGCCTGGCAAGGACACGCTGATCGTCTACTCGATGATGTTTCCGCGCCATCCGCAGGAGACGCGCGACGTGGCGACGAGCGGCGGCACCGCGAAGCTCGCGCGGGCCGATCAGCCATGCCCGTCCTGCACGGCGCTGCTCGATCAGTTCGACGGCGCCATCGGCCATCTCGAGGCCGCCGGCTTCAATTTCGCCGTGGTGGGCAAGACCGCGCTCGAAAACCTGATCACGCTTGGCCGCGACCGCGGCTGGACGAACATGCGGCTGGTCTCCTCAGCCGGCAACAGCTTCAAGCGCGATTATCACGCCGAGGCGGAGGATGGCGCGCAGCTTCCGGTTCTGTCGGTGTTCCATCGCGACGCCGACGGCATTCGCCATTTCTGGTCGTCGGAGCTTGGCTTCGCGCCGTCCGAGCCCGGCCAGGACCCGCGTGCCGTCGGCACCTGCGAGCCCTTGTGGAACCTGATGGATTTCACGCCGGAGGGCCGGCCGGACTGGGACGAACAGCTGCAATATGCCGGCGCCTGCTGCCACTGATCTCGGCAGCCAGGCACATTTTCGGCGCCGAGCGGGGGGTGTTGGCGGGATCGCCAGCACCTCATTCCCGTTGCCGTCGCGCAACTTCGCAGCTTGTGTCGCGTTGGAGACTCCGAGGATCACAAGTCAGGAGATTTCCTGTGAAAACGCATCTCACCATCGCCATGGTCGCTTTGCTTGCCGGCGCGCCGGCGGCCTTCGCCCAATCCGCCGCGCCGGCCGACATCCCTGCTGTGGAGGAAACCAGGATCGACACCGAGACTTTCTCGAATACGGCCGCCAGCGCCAACCGGTTCGAGATTGAAAGCAGCAGGCTGGCCGAACAAAAGAACGTCGCCGCCGATGTCAGGGAATTCGCCGCGCTGATGGTCAAGGACCACACCAAGGCTGGCGAGGATCTCAAGACAGCGCTCGAGCAGAGCCAGACCACGGCCTCGGTGACACCGAGCGGCCCGGCTCTGGAGCCGAAAGACCAGGCGATGCTGGATCAGCTCAAGAAGCTCGACGGCGATGAATTCCAGGCGAAATACATCCTCCTGCAGACCGAGGCGCACAAGCAGGCGTTGGCGCTGTTTTCCACCTATGCGCAGTCGGGCGAAGACCCGGCGCTGAAGGAATTCGCCAAGAAGACGCTACCGACGCTGCGGATGCACGAAAAACGCCTGAAGAATCTGGCGGCCGCGCACAGTTAGGCCGCACTGCTGCCGAGTTCTCAGCTCGTTTTGATCTGCTCGACCGCCGTCACCAACAGCTCGGCCATGGCGCCGCGAATCTGATGATCCGACTGGGTCACGCCCGCCGCGTCGAAATCGGCGCGCACCTTGCGAAACACATCATCGTCGCCTGCCTCTTCGAAGTCCGCGCGCACCACCTCTTTCGCATAGGCGTCGGCGTCTTCACCGGTTTTGCCGAGCTTTTCAGCCGCCCACAGGCCGAGCAGCTTGTTACGGCGCGCCATGGCCTTGAACTTCGTCTCCTCGTCCATCGCAAACTTCTTTTCGAAGCCTTCCTGACGGTCTCTCATACTGCTCATGGTTTGCCTCGTTCAGGTGTGAGTCTCCGACCTTCATCCGGTGGACTAGAAGAGCGGCGGGTGGAGGCCGAACATGGCGTGCATGGATGTCATTAGCAAGGCCGGACCGTTCATGTCGCAGCGCAATCGCTTCAGGTTTGCGCTGCCCCTCACCCCGGCCCTCTCCCCGCGAAAAACGGGGAGAGGGGGTCGCCAGCGTTGCGGCCAAGCCCCTTCTCCCCGTCCTTCACGGGGAGAAGGTCCCGGCAGGGGGTTGAGGGGCGGAGCCGACTTTGGCAATCGATCGCCATGGCCGATGGCCTTCGCACCGATGTGATTTGACGTTGCCGCGCCGTGACCTACTCTCGAATACTGGCGGGATGAGCGGAGGAGACGAGCGATGCAGTCACCTTTCAACGGGGTTTGGAGCGTCGCGCTGACAGCGGCAGTGATGCTTGCCGCCGGCACCGCGGCTTACGCCCATCACGGCTGGTCGTGGACGCAAGACGGGTTTTTCGAACTCAGGGGCAAGATCACGGCCATCTATATCGGCAATCCGCACGCCACGCTGGATGTTGACGCGGAGGGCGAAGCCTGGCGGGTGGAGATGGCGCCGCCGTCCCGCACGATCGCCGCCGGCTTCACGGAGGAGGTCGCCAAGGTCGGCGACGAGGTGACCGCGATCGGCAACCGCTCGCTCGACGAGCAGGAAAAGCGCATGAAAGCAGTCCGGGTCATCGTCGGCGGCAAGACCTACGATGTCTATCCCGACCGCGTGCCGCCGGCCTGAATGGACGAGTTCCTCGCCGGCATCGAGCAACTCGCCTTTGTGCGGGGACTGAAGGCCTCCTTCGTCGCCTACCCCATCGTCAATGCACTGCACATCATGTCCATCGGCGCGCTGCTGACCAGCGTCATGCTCATGGATTTCAGGATCATCGGCGCCTTCCGCTCGCTGCCGCGTGCGGCGTTCGTCGCGCTGCTGCGCCGCACGGCGTTGGGCGCGTTCGCCGGTGCGCTTGTCACCGGTGCGCTGCTTTTTTCGGTGAGGGCGAGGGGGTATGCGGCGATGCCGATTTTCCTCGCCAAGATGACACTCATCCTTCTCGCCGGCGTCAACTTCCTCGTCTTTATGCGCCGCGCAAGGGGCGGGGATGAGCCGGCTGGTGGAGCCGTCACCATCCTGGCGGTGCTCTCGCTGGTGCTGTGGACATCCGTGCTTTTCGCCGGACGGTTTATTGGGTTTCTCAACTAAGCCGAGTGACGACAAGATTGGGCGATTTGGCGATCGATCCCGGGCAGGCGGCAGGACGCGTCCATCAGCCAACGTTCTTGGAATTTTCCAAACAGGTTGAAATTGAAGGTTGAATAGGTTGCAGCGGGGAGCATTGGTCTAGCCATCCGAAATACGCTCTTCCTTGGACTTGACGGTCGCGCGACCGTGTCTCCAAAAGCGTCGGTAAATGCCAAGGTCGCCTGCGAGGGGACGCTCGAGGAGATGGTATGTGCAGAAACCGACGGCAATCGACAACATCGTCGTGATGGGCGCGAGTAAGAGGCGAAGAGGGTCGCCCAACGCTAACTGGTCCACTACGGCGATAACTGACGCGACGAAAAAGTAATGTGAAAGGTAGATCGAGTAGCTTGCGTCGCCTGCACGCTGCATCAGCGCGGTACCGATCCTAGTTTGAGATCGTTCAAGTCCCGCCGCCCCGGCTACAATCAGCCCGGAGGGAACGCCGAACCTGAAAAACGTGTCGGTCGGGGGGGCGACGGGGATGCTGCCAATCACGAAGAACTCTCCTCCGAAGACAAACCAAGCTGTCCCGACGGCGAGGCAACCCCACCACGGTACAGCATTTGAGCTTCGCCCAGGGACCGGGACGCACACGGCGATCAGCATTCCGACAACGAAATCCAGCACGATGGGTCGGGTATAGAAGAAAGCCAACACCCCATGGTCAGACAGATTTTCAATGAAAATGCCGACAATTGAGAGTATAATTAAAATTATTGAGATAAATGCAACTCTGATGTGTTTATGAAATAGTAGTGATACCCCAAAAATAGAGTAGAAGAACATCTCATAATTTAGCGTCCATCCAAGATAATATATAGGATACAACCTCCCGTCTTCTTTCTCAAAGGGAATAAAGGTAAGAGATCTGATAGTATCACCGATATCAACCATCGGTCCATTGTCAAGCCCTTTCAATAAAATTGCCGACAGCGCTGCAAGTGTAAAAAGATAGTATAATGGGGCTATTCTATATATTCTTTTCTTCATTAATTCAAAAATATTTATATTTCTATTTTTTGTAATGTGAACCATAATAAATCCACTGATAACAAAAAATAAATCGACCCCACCGTAGCCAAATTGTTTGATTGAATGAGGAAGCACATCTCTAACGATCAATTCTTGGGCGTGAACCCAAATAACCAAGGCGGCAGCAATTCCACGTAGTATCTGAATATTGAGTACCACTGGAATAAATCCCGATCTCGTAGGAGCCCTGTCCGGATGACTAATGGACGAATCAGTGTGGAGCCGGGAGCGGTGTCTTTGCTCCCGTCGCTGGATCGGCTGTTTATGTCGGCTTGCGTCGCGAGGTGCATGCTCAACCCCGCGCACGTCGCTTTCGCAAGTTACCACCTTGAAGCGGGGACCGAACGTTACACTTTGGTGGTAGAAGGCAGCTTTCGGGCGTACCATCCGGCTGAACCGGCGGCGTTGCGGCTCCGAGGGCTAGTCTAGTTTCCGTCCACAAACGTCTTCTTTTTGCGAGTATTTGCAAGCACTTGTCGATCGTCGAGAGAGGCCGTTGAGGGACGAACGCTGGTATCGGCGGAAAGGCGTTGTTGACACGCTGAAGGGCGTGCCACGAGGCCGGCTTGGTCGGCGACGCAGCTGCGATGCCGGGTCGGTGGTATCAGGTCGGCTTGAGGCGCGTGAAGAGGACGAGGTTGTAGGCCACGACCGAGGACCAGACGTAAGTCTTGAAGTGATCAAGGCCGCGCCATGTGCAGCGCGCCAAGCCGTAAGCGCGCTTGAGGCATGAGATGCCAGCTTCGATGCCGGCCCGGAAGTTACGCAGCTTGCGATGGACCCAATTACCGCGGACCATGTCCTCGATCTGAGGCCGGCCTTCTTGTGGAAGGCCATGTCGCGAACGCCCAAGGCCTGCGCTGTGGCCAGATTGCCGCGACTGGCAAAGTCGCCTTCTTACGCAAAATACTCCTGCAGCGGCCGAACCTCGAGGCTCCCCGCTCTCAGCGCCGCAATCGCCTCGGCCACGGCGGCTGCGCCCGACAGCGTCGTGTAATACGGCACTTTCTGCATCAGCGTCGCCCGGCGCAGCGATTTCGAGTCCGATACCGCTTTCTGGCCGTCCGTGGTGTTGAAGACGATCTGGACCTGGCGGTTGCGGATGGCGTCCTCGATGTGCGGGCGGCCTTCCAGCACCTTGTTTATTTTCTCGGCGACGACGCCGTTTTCGGCGAGGAAGCGGGCGGTGCCTGACGTGGCCATCACCTTGAAGCCCTGGCCGGCGAGGCGCTTCACCGCCGGCAATATGCCCTTCTTGTCCTCGTCGCGCACCGAGACGAACAGCGTGCCCGCGCGGGGGAGATCAACACCCGCCCCTAACTGGCTCTTGGCGAAGGCCAGCGCGAAGTCGCGGTCGAGACCCATGACCTCGCCGGTCGAGCGCATTTCCGGGCCGAGCAATATGTCGACGCCGGGGAAGCGGGCGAAGGGGAAGACGGCTTCCTTGACCGCGATGTGGCCGGGATTTCTGGGGTCGGGCATGGCGCCGTAATGGGCGAAGGCGTCTTCCAGGCTCTCGCCGGCCATGATGCGGGCGGCGATTTTCGCGATCGGACGGCCGATGGTCTTGGCAACGAAGGGCACGGTGCGTGACGCCCGCGGGTTGACCTCCAGCACATAGACCGTGCCGTCCTTGATCGCGTATTGCACGTTCATCAGACCGCCGACATTGAGCGCACGGGCAAGGGCCGCCGTCTGACGCTCCAGCTCGTCGACAAGCTCCGAGGGCAGCGAGTGCACCGGCAGCGAGCAGGCACTGTCGCCCGAATGGATGCCGGCCTCCTCGATGTGTTCCAGTATGCCGGAGACGAAGGTCGACTTGCCGTCGCACAGGCAGTCGACATCGACCTCGATGGCGCCCGAGAGATAGGTGTCGAACAGCAGCGGGTTCTTGCCGAGCAGCGTGTTGATCTGGCCTGTCTTGTCGTTGGGATATTTCTGCTTGATGTCCTCCGGCACCAGGCCGGGCACGGTATCGAGCAGGTAGGTCTGCAGCATGCTCTCGTCGTGGATGATCTGCATGGCGCGGCCGCCGAGCACATAGGACGGGCGCACCACCAGCGGGAAACCGAGCTCGCCGGCGACGAGGCGGGCCTGCTCGACCGAATAGGCGATGCCGTTCTTCGGCTGGCTGAGGCCGAGCTTGTGCAAGAGTTTTTGGAAGCGGTCGCGGTCCTCGGCCAGATCGATCATGTCGGGCGATGTGCCGAGGATCGGGATGCCGGCCTTCTCCAGCGCGTCGGCGAGCTTCAGCGGCGTCTGGCCGCCGAACTGGACGATGACGCCGACCAGCTCGCCCGACGCCTGTTCGGCGCGCAGGATCTCGAGCACGTCCTCCGGTGTCAGCGGCTCGAAATAGAGCCGGTCCGACGTGTCGTAGTCGGTCGACACGGTCTCCGGGTTGCAGTTGACCATGATCGCCTCGAAGCCGGCGTCGCGCAGCGCAAACGCCGCGTGGCAGCAGCAATAGTCGAACTCGATGCCCTGGCCGATGCGGTTCGGGCCGCCGCCGAGGATGACGACCTTCTTGCGCGAGGAGACCTGCGCCTCGTTGGCGAGCGCGCCGGCGAAGGGCGTCTCATAGGTCGAATACATATAGGCGGTGGGCGAGGCGAACTCGGCGGCGCAGGTGTCGATGCGCTTATAAACCGGATGAACGTCGAGTTTTTCGCGAATCTTCTGGATCTCTTCCACGTCCTTCCTGACGAGGGACGCGAGGCGTGCATCGGAAAAACCCATCGCCTTCAGCATGCGCAGATTGGCGGCGTCCTCGGGGATGCCGTGCTCGCGGATGCGGTCTTCCATGGCCAGGATGCCGGCGATCTGCTCGAGGAACCACGGATCGATCTTGCACATGGCGTGCACGTCTTCGAGCGAGGTGCCCATGCGGATCGCCTGCGCCACCATGCGCAGCCGGTCGGGCGTCGGCGTGCCGAGCGCGGCACGGATGGCGTTGCGGTCGTCGGCGTGGCTGGCGGGCGCGCTGCCGTGGCCGATGCCGGGGATCTCGATCTCGTCCAATCCGGTCAGGCCGGTTTCAAGCCCACGCAGCGCCTTCTGCAGCGATTCCTGGAAGGTGCGGCCGATGGCCATGACCTCGCCGACCGACTTCATTGCCGTGGTCAGCACCGGCTCGGCGCCAGGGAATTTCTCGAAGGCGAAGCGCGGGATTTTTGTGACGACGTAGTCGATCGACGGCTCGAACGAGGCCGGCGTGGCGCCGCCTGTGATGTCGTTCTCCAGCTCGTCCAGCGTGTAGCCGACGGCGAGCTTGGCCGCGATCTTGGCGATGGGGAAACCGGTCGCCTTGGAGGCCAGCGCCGAGGAGCGCGAGACGCGCGGGTTCATCTCGATCACCACGAGTCTTCCATCAGCAGGATTCACGGCGAACTGCACGTTGGAGCCGCCGGTCTCGACGCCGATCTCGCGCAGCACCGCGATCGAGGCGTTGCGCATCATCTGGTACTCTTTGTCGGTCAGCGTGAGCGCCGGAGCGACGGTGATCGAATCGCCCGTGTGCACGCCCATCGGGTCGATGTTCTCGATCGAGCAGACGATGATGCAGTTGTCGGCCTTGTCGCGGACAACCTCCATCTCGTACTCCTTCCAGCCCAGCACGCTTTCCTCGATCAGCACTTCGGTGGTCGGCGAGGCGTCGAGGCCGGACTGGACGATCTCGTAGAATTCGGCGCGGTTGTAGGCGATGCCGCCGCCGGTGCCGCCCATGGTGAAGGACGGGCGGATGATGGCGGGCAGGCCGACATGGTCGAGCGCCTGCGCTGCGATCGCCATGGCGTGGCTAATGTAGCGCTGCTTGCGATCGCCCTCGCCGAGGTTCCAGCTTGTCTCCAGCGCATCGAGCGCGGCGTCGAGATTGTCAGGCTTCTCGGCCTTCAGCGCGGCGCGCTCCGCCTCATGGGTCTTGCGGTCGGCGTTCTTGACGTCGGTGGCGTTGGCCAGCATCGACTTCGGCGTTTCCAGCCCGATCTTGCTCATCGCCTCGCGAAACAGCGCCCGGTCCTCGGCCTTGTCGATGGCCGTGGCGTCGGCGCCGATCATCTCGACATTGTAGCGGTCGAGCACGCCCATGCGGCGCAGCGACAATGCGGTGTTGAGCGCGGTCTGGCCGCCCATGGTCGGCAGCAGCGCGTCCGGCCGTTCCTTGGCGATGATCTTGGCCACCACTTCGGGCGTGATCGGCTCGATATAGGTGGCGTCGGCCAGCTCCGGGTCGGTCATGATGGTGGCCGGGTTGGAATTGACCAGGATGACGCGGAAACCCTCTTCCTTGAGCGCCTTGCAGGCCTGGGTGCCGGAATAGTCGAACTCGCAGGCCTGACCGATGACGATGGGGCCGGCCCCTATGATCAGGATCGACTTGATGTCGGTGCGTCTTGGCATATCGAAGGTCCGTTCGGCAGGCGGCTTGCACGAAAAACCGGACGGGAAGACCCGGCCGGTTGTGCTCGCGATTCTGGTATCAGGCTAGGAGGGCCTTATAGGGAAGAGTTTTGCTTGATGTAACCCCGAAAATGAGGGAGTAGGGCAGTAGGGATTGAAGGTTCAAGCGCCTACGCCTATTCCCTACTGCCTAACACCTAACCCCCCAGCGCAAGCTGGTCCGTAATCTCGAAGCGTTCGGAAACGCCGACGCGGATCATGTTCAGGCTGCCCTCGCGCGTGTAGCGGAATTCGCCGGGTGCGTTCGAACCGGCCGGCAGGCCGGCCTGGAAGCTGATGACGCGGGTACCGCCATCGGGCCAGGTCACCGTCACCTCGGCCTTGTCGCCCGTGTGCACGACGCCTGCCCTGCAGCTGGTCATCGGCTGGCCGACATAGCGCGCGCAAGGAATCAGGTTACCGGCGCCAGGGGCTGGCGCCCCTGGCGGCTGCAGCCGCGCAACGGTCTGTGCGTCGGCCGGAGGCGCCGCATTGGCCGCGCGATTCCGGGCTGCTCCCTCCGCCACAGGCGCCTGCATCTCCCCGGCCGACGGGTTCCCACTGGCAGCGAGCGCCAGGCGGTAAGCATCCTCGATGGCGGCCCTGCCGATGGCCTCAGCGGCCGTCATCGTGGTTTCGGGACCGGTCGCGCCCAGGCGCGCTGTCAGGTCGGGCAGCGGCTGATCTGCGGCTGTCGGGTTCGAGGCCTCGGCTGCAGGGGCAGCGCTTTCGCCGGTCGTTTCGGCATCGTCATCCGAAACTGCCGCCGGATTGTCGGGGTCCAGGTAGCGCGCAGGCGCCCATCCGGTCAGTTGCGGGTTGTCAACCTCTGCAACCTTGCACCAGCGGTAGCCGTTGACGTCGTTGCAGCCGAGATTGTTGACGCTTGTACCATTCGGCAGCCGGGCCTTGATCTTGCCCATCGCCGATGCCGTGGCGCGGACGTTCAGGAGATCGCCCGGAGCGAGGTCGGTCACGATCGAAACGACCGGCGCCTCCTCGGCCCTGGCCGGCAGCAGCGCCGTCAGCAGCATGGCAATCAGCACGTGCAGCGTCGTTCGGAGCGAAATTGTGCGCCTCATCACCTGGCCGTGGGCGATAGATTGCATTACCGAAGGGCGCGGCCAGGCACGGAAGCGCCACCCGCATGCCAAGCCGGTTTATAAGGGACGACACGGCGCTAGGTAACCCCGAAAATGCGATGCCGGCATGAAGAGGTTCAGCCCGGGCGGCATGAGCGCGTGCCTCGCTCGGCTGGGGCATGAGCAAGCTCAGCCCGGGCGGCATGAACGCGTTCCGCGTTCAGCCGGGCATGAAGGCGTTCCGCGTTCAGCCGGGCATGAAGGGGTTCAGCCCTCGCTCAGCCTGAGGCATGAACGCGTTCCGCGTTCAGCCTGATATAAATCCGGTGCGCAGCGCGTGGGCCCATTCCGGCCGTCCCGCCTGCTCGGCCTGCCGCGCCGCCGCCTCGTGGTCGTAGTCGACGGCTATGGCCTCGAAGCGGTCGGGGCGGCCCGGCTCGCCCAGTTCGATGATGCCGTAGCGTGCGTGCGGAGAGCCTTGCTCGGAAACATGCGCCGGCGGTGTTGGATCGTCGTAGGCGGGGCAGCCGATGCTGCCCGGATTGAAGACGACCGGGCCGTCGGGGATGCGGATCAGTTCGCTGCGGTGGCTGTGGCCGCACAGCACGATGCGGCAAGCGGGATCGAGCGCGGCCAACCGTCGCTTGATGGCGGCCAGCGGTGCGCGCACCAGCCGGCCATCGGCCATCGTATCCGTCAGATATTTTTCGTCGTGGTCGGGCCGGGCATGGAAGGCGGTGACGCCAGGCGCGATCTCCAGCGTGAGAGGTATGGCGAACAGCGCCTCGCGCTGTGCCGGCTTCAGCCGGTCATACGCATAGCGGTCCGACGGCCACATCGCGTCGTCGAGCGGATCGCGGGCGACACGGCGGTCGTGATTGCCGCGCACCGTCGGCAGGTCAAGCGCTTCAAGCCGCTCCATCGTCTCGCGCGGCCAGAGCGGGCCGGAGACGCAATCGCCGAGATTGACGACAAGGTCGGCTCCGCCGCGCTGCCTGAGATCGTCGAGCACGGCGTCCAGCGCCAGGATGTTGCCGTGGATATCGGCGAGGACGGCAATGCGCATATGGTAGCTCCGTTGGTTTGACGAATGACTGGTCGGCGGACCCTGCAGGACTTTGGTTCCTCGCCCCCACGGACGGAGAGGGGATTTTGCACGCACCAAGCTTGAGCTTTGAGCGGATCGTTCTTTCGCTTCGGAAGTCCCCCTCTCCGACCGCTTCGCGGCCACCTCTCCCCCGCTATGCGGGGGCGAGGACCCAAGTCCTGCGAGGTTACAACGTCACACTCAGGAGTGCACTTCGACCTCGTGACCGCCGACCATGGGCAGCGCGGTATCCCCAGTAGCGGCAGCAATCACGCTGTCGAGCAGGCCTGGAAAGCGGCGGTCGAGATCGTCGCGGCGCAGCGTGATCAGCCGGCTGGTTCCGACCACTTCGGCGCGGGTGACGCCGGCCTCGCGCAACTTGGCCAGATGGTAGCTCAGATTGGTCTTCGAGCCGAGATCGAGGAACTGGCTGCAATTCAGCGGCACGCCCTCCTTGCTGGCGAGGTAGCGCACGATGGCCAACCGCGTCGGATCGCCGAGCACGGCAAGCACGTTCGGCAGGCTGATCTGCTCGGCGGTGGGATGGGGCAAGGTCATGCCGGAGAATTAAGCGCAATCGGGGCCGATTTCAACGCATCTCCTCCTTTGGTGGACGCACACAGTCTCTCTCCATTCGCGGCCTGTCCTGACACAGGGCTGTCAGCAGGGGTCAGCTATTTTCGCAAGGCTTCATTGACATCATGCCCTGTTATGTCCAATTGTTCAATAACTTTTGAACTAAGGAAGAATCCATGGACAAGCGCCTCATCTGGCTTGCGCTCGGATCATTCACGATCGCGACCGAAGGCTTCGTCATCTCCAGCCTGTTGCCCGACATCGCGGCCGATGCCGCGATCTCCGTTCCACTCGCCGGCACGCTGATCACCGCGTTTGCGCTCGCCTATGCGATCGGTACGCCGATCCTGGCGACGCTGACCGGCGAATGGGACCGGCGGCGCGTCATCTTGTGGACGCTGGTGTTCTTCGTGCTGGGCAATCTGGCGGCGGCGCTGAGTTCGTCCTTCGAATTGCTGCTGATCGCGCGCATCGTCATGGCGCTGTCGTCCGGCCTGTTCGCGGCAACGGCGCAAGGGACGGCCGTGGCGCTTGTCGATGATCATCACCGCGCCCGCGCCATTGCCGTCGTTGTCGGCGGCACCACGGTGGCGGTGGCGGTCGGCGCGCCGCTCGGCGCGCTTGTCGCGGCCGTCGCCGGCTGGCGCGGCACGTTCTTTGCCATCGCCGGGCTCGGCGCGCTGGCCGGCGCGATTCTGTGGTACCGCCTGCCGCGCGGCATCGTCGGCACCAAGCTACCGCTCAGGCAACGGTTGGCCGCAGCCCTTCGCCCCGGCGTGCCATCGATCCTGCTGACCACGCTTTTGGCGCTCACCGGCGCTTTCACCGTCTTTGCCTTTGTCGCGCCGCTGGCCATCGAAGGCGGAGGCTTGAGCCCGATCGCGCTGCCCGGCATGTTGCTCGCCTTCGGTGTCGGCGCCGTCATCGGCAACATCGCCGGCGGGCAGGCCGCCGACCGCTTCGGCGCAACGCGCACCGTCAGCTGGTCGCTGGCGTTGAGCGCGGTCATGCTGGTCATGCTTTCGGTTATCCCGACATTCCTGCCGCGCGAGATTGCCGGACCGGCGCTGATGGCCATGATGGTGCCGTGGGGCATCGTCGGCTGGGCCTTCCCGCCGGCGCAGGCCAGCCGCATCATCAAGCTGGCGCCCGACGCAGCGCCCATCGTGCTGTCGCTCAACGCCTCGGCGCTCTATCTCGGTGTGGCGCTGGGCGCCGTCGTCGGCGGCGCGGTGCTGCGCTATGGCGCGCCGGCCGATCTGGGCCTGGTCGCGGCAGTGTTCCCGATCGTGGGGCTCGGCGTCGTGCTGGCCGGCCACCGGGCCGCCCGGGCGGTGACCATGCCGGCCGAATAGAGTCCGGCTGCTTGCTGGCCGCCTGAGATCTCAGGTCGCTGCCGGCGGCATGTCCAAATCCAGCGCGGCGATATCATCCAGCGCCGCGCGCAACCTCGCCGCCTGCTCCCTGCCGACCATATCCTCGAAACGCTGCTGGGCGACGCGCCACAGCTTCATGGCTTCATCGAGCTTGATCAGGCCCTGCGGCGTCAGCCGCACGCGCTTGATACGGCGGTCGTCCGGATCGGCGAAGGTCTCGACATAACCGTCGCGGATCAACGGCTTCAGCGTATGGCCGAGTGCCGACAGGTCCATGACGAGGGCCGCGGCAATGGCACCCATGGCCGGCTCGTCGCCGATATGGATCTGGTAAAGCAGGCCCTGCTGGGTGGCCTTCAGGCCGGAGGGAGCCAGCACATCGTCATAGAACTGGCCGAGCTTGCGCGTCGCCCGGCGCAGCATGGCGTTGTTGCAGAGGGTCAGGCCGGGCAGGGTGGCTTGCGTCATGGCGACTTCCCTGAAAGGGCGAACGGCGTTCGCCCAGCTCCACCAGAAATAATCTTTGGCAGGCTGATTGACAAGATAGTGGCATATGCCTATGTTCTGATAGCGGCATATGCCACTAAATTCAACCTGCGGCTTTCCAGCAAGGCGAGGGCGGTTGCCGACCGGGCAAGCCAGGAACGAACAAAAGGATTAGGACAATGAGCAAACAGGAAAACAGGGGCACCGCTGTCGTTACCGGCGCCTCGTCGGGTATTGGTGCCATCTATGCGGATCGGCTGGCGGGGCAGGGCTATGATCTCGTGCTGGTGGCGCGCCGCGCCGACCGGCTCGAGGAACTGGCGGAGAAGTTGCGCTATGCCTATAGCCGCAACGTCAGGGTCATCAGTGCCGACCTCGCCGACGATAACGATGTCCGCCGCGTCGAGCAGGCGATATCGGCCGACGAGAGCGTCACGCTGCTGGTCAACAATGCCGGCCTCGGCGGGGCGCAAGTGGTGGCGACAGCCGATGCCGACCTCGCCGAGCGCATGATCAAGGTCAATATCGTCGCCTTGACACGGTTGACGCGCGCGGTGCTGCCGGGACTGCTGTCGCGCAATCGCGGCGCCATCGTCAACATCGCCTCGGTGCTCGCCTTCGACACTTCGTTCGGCGGCATCTACAGCGGCACCAAGGCCTATGTCGTCAACTTCACCGAAGCCTTGCAGCGCGAAGTCGCCGGCACCGGAGTGAAGGCGCAGGTGGTACTACCGGGGGCCACGCGCACCGAATTCTGGGAAGTTGCCGGAAGCGATCTTGCGAATGTGCCGCAAGAGATCGTCATGAGCGCCGACGACCTGGTCGATGCAGCGCTTGTCGGCCTGGCCAGGGGCGAGCCCGTCACCGCGCCAGGTCTTGCCGACGCGACGGGACTGGACGCCTTTCTCGGTGCCCGGCAAGGGTTTTTCGGCAGCCTTCTGGCGGGCAAGCCGGCGGCGCGCTACGCCGCCTGAGTACTACGGTTGGCCCTACGCTGTTCGCCACATCGGGATGATCGAGGCGGCGAGCAGCAGGCCGAGCGTGATGTTGAGCACGCGCCACTGCCGCTCGGTTCTAAGCAGCCGGGCGAGCAGCGTGCCCGCCACGCACCACGCCGACAGCGACAGCGCGGCTGCCAGGCCGAAGACCGCGCCGAGCAAAAGCGCGAGCTGCAGCGGTCCGTCGGCAAGTGCTGCGAACGATGCCGCCGCTCCTAACCCCATGGCCCAACCCTTGGGGTTCATCCATTGCAGGCCGGCGCCGCCGAAAAAGCTGTTCGGTTTGGCCATGGTCACGTCCAGATTGGGTGGACCACTGCGGCCGATCTTGAGGGCGAGCCAGATCAGATAGAGCGATCCGGCGATCTTCATTGCCAGTTGCAAGGACGGGGCAGCCGCCAGCAGGCCGGCGAGCCCGGCGGCACCGGCCGCTGTTACCGTGGCCAGGCCGGTGGCGCTGCCGGCCATCAGCGGAACAGAGCGGCGAAAGCCGAACTGTGCCCCGGACGCCGTCGACAAGGTGGTGGCCATGCCGGGCGTGGAGGTCGAGACCAGCGCGAACAGGACGAGCGGAAGGATGGCCTCAAACATACTGTCTCCTCTGTTGGGAGCCGGTATGTTAGGCGCTGTCGTGAATCAGTAAATGCAATGTTTGCCATGGTCAGCATTAGAGAATATAATACTGATGATGATCCGCAATCTCGACACGGCCCTGATCCGGACCTTCGTCACCGTCGCCGACAAGGCCAGCATGACGGCGGCGGCGAACGCGCTGCATTTGACGCAAGGCGCCGTCAGCCAGCAAATCAGGCGTCTGGAGGAGGTTTTTGGCTGCAGCCTGTTCGATCGCGACCGGCGCGGGCTGAGGCTGACCCGTTCCGGTGAGCGGTTGTTCGGCAAGGGCAAGCGCCTGCTCAGCCTCAATGACGAGATCTGGGCCGAGATGGCGATCAGCGTGGTCGCGGGTGAGGTGCGGCTCGGTGTGCCATACGACCTTGTCGGCACCATGCTTGCGCCTGTGTTAAAGACTTATGCCGAGACCTATCCGCAGGTCGAGATTTCGCTGGTCTGTGCCTCGTCGCCGAAGCTGGCGGCGGCCTTGGCGGCTGGCACGATAGACCTTGCCGTGATCGAGGAACCGGCCGGTCCGACTGCCGGCGAATGTCTTGCCATTGACCGGCTGGTCTGGGTCGGCGCCAAAGGTGGCATAGCCCGCCGCAAGAGGCCTTTGCCGGTTTCGATGGTGGCCGACACCTGCGCCTTCCGCCCAGCGGTGCTGGCGGCGCTCAACGAGCATGGGCTGGAATGGCGGACCGTGTTCGAGAACGGCAACCTAGACGTGACGACGGCGACGGTGCGTTCGGACCTGGCCGTCACCACCTGGCTGGCGTCCACCGTGCCTGCCGATCTCGATATTCTGCCCGCCGATCCGGAGCTGCCGGCCTTGCCGAATTTCTCGATCAATTTGCACCTGCCGAAGCATGGTGTCGGGCCGGCTGCGCGGGAGTTTGCAGCTCACATCCGCGAGAGGCTGGCGCGGCGGCAACAGGCGGCGTGATCGGCAAAACAGCAAAGGGACGGCCGATGCCCGGCCATCCCCTTGTCGCTAACGCAGTGGCGCGGTCGTCTATTTCCAGGTCCGGCGCCGCTCGAGCTCGGCTTCGGACGGCTGTTCCTGGGCGAAGGAGCCAGTCTTGATCTCACCGGCGCGCTCGTAAGTCGCCATGATGACGCCGGTGGTCGAAGCCTGCGAACGGTTCATCTTGAAGGCCGCCGGCATTGCGCCGCTGCCGAACAGCCGCTTGCCCTTGCCCAGCACCAACGGGAAGATCAGCAGGCTGATCTCGTCGATCAGGTCGTTGGCGAGCAAGGTCTGGATGAGTTCGCTCGATCCCTGGATGAGCAGGTCCGGCCCGTCCTCCTGCTTGAGCTGGCGCAGCGCGGCCACCACATCGTCGCCGAGCGACTGGCTGTTTTGCCATGACAGCGTATCGGGCCTGTGGGTGGCCACATATTTGGTGACGGCATTGAAGCTGTCGGCGATCGGACTGCTCTCCTGGTACGGCCAATGGGCGGCGAAGATGTCGTAGGTCTTGCGGCCGAGGAGCAGCGCGAAGGGCTTCGAGAACGTCTCGCCAATGAAGGCGCCCATGACGTCGTCCCAGTAATGGAACGTCCAGCCGCCGAATTCGAAGCCGCCGACCGGGTCTTCGTCCGGTCCGCCAGGCGCCTGCATGACGCCGTCGAGGCTGACGAATGTCGCAGTGATGATCTTCCTCATCGGATTCTCCCTTCTCATCGTCCGTGCCGTTGGAGCCGGATTTCGGCCAAAGGACGCGCGGGCGGACGCCTGCCCGACAGGGATCGGAAAAATTTCCGACGCTCCAGCCGGCGTCGATCGACAAGCACGGGATGCCTCGCCTCGGCAAATCATTGCGACCGCCTGCCGCCAACACTTTGCGACGAAAACCAGACGTCGCCGATGATCGCGGTGGCGGTGCTGTCCGGTGCCTTGTCGGCCGTCAGCCAGATCGAGCGGCCGCGTGCCGCCTTGTCGCGGTCCGGGATTTTCGTCGCGGGGCTTGCCAGCGAGGCGCCGATGCAGGGGATGAACCATGAGCGCATGAACTGGTCGCAGGCAAATCCCTTGTCCGTGCGGATCGCCATTACCGCCAGACCGACGCGCTCGGCCGGACGCCACGGAAAGACCATGCGGCCGCCGGGCTTCAGCGCCCTCAGCCATTCAGCCGGGGGTGCCGCGACGCCGGCATTGACATAGATGATGTCGGACGGCGGCAGGCCGCCGACGACCGCATCGCCATGGATGACGGTCACATTGCCATAGGCTTCGAGGTTCTCTCTCGCGCGGTGGGCGAGACTGGGTTCCAGCTCGAAGGCGGTGACTGTGCCGCCCGGCGAAACCAGCTCTGTCAGCAGGGCAGTGTAGTAGCCGGTGCCGGCGCCGACATGGGTGACGGCCTCGCCGGGCCTTGGCGCCACCTTGCCGATCCACATTGCGTGCAGGAACGGCTCGCCATTGTTGATGCCCTTATCGGTGTCGAGTGACACCAGCACGTTCTGATAAATGTGCACCGGGTCGGCGCTCGGTGTTTCGACCTTGCCGCCGTTGGCGACCACGGTCCACGGTCCGGGGCCGAGAAAGGCCTCGCGCGGCACTTCGGCGAACACCTCTTCGAGGCGCGGATCGGCCGAGCCTGCATTGGCAGCCATCAGTCGCGCGTAGAATTTTCGGGCTTCGGCAATTCCGGTCATGATGCGTGAGAGGATAGCGCAATTCACCGAATTGTCGCGCTGGCCTCATGAGCCCACGATCTGTCCTCGATGCACAAGAGAATCCCTCAGCCGAAGCCGACGACGGTGTCGTAAAGCAGCTTGAAGTTGAGCACCAGGATGAGGGCTGCGACCGCCCAGGCCAGGATAGCGACGCCTCTGGGGATGGCGAGATTTCCCATCTTGCGCTTGTCGGAGACGAACTGCACCAGCGGCACCACCGCAAAGGGGAGTTGCATCGACAGGATCACCTGGCTGAAAACGAGGAGCTGGCCGGTTCCCTTCTCGCCGTAGAGCGCGGTGACGACCACCACCGGGACGATGGCGATGCCACGCGTCAGCAGGCGGCGCGCCCATTGCGGGATGCGCAGGCGCAGGAAGCCTTCCATCACGATCTGCCCGGCGAGCGTCGCCGTCACCGTGGAATTCAAGCCGGAGGCAAGCAGCGCCACGGCAAACAGGATCGAAGCGATGCCGAGGCCGAGCAGCGGCGACAAAAGCTCGAAGGCCTGGCCGATCTCGGCGACGTCCTGATGGCCGGTGCCGTGGAAAGCCACCGCCGAGACGATCAGGATGGAGGCGTTGACGAACAGCGCCAGTATCAAGGCGATGGTCGAGTCCGTCGTTGCCCATTTGATGGCGTCGCGCTTGCCTTTGTCGGTGCGTTCATAGGCGCGGGTCTGCACGATCGAGGAGTGCAGATAGAGATTGTGCGGCATCACGGTGGCGCCGATGATGCCGATGGCGATGTAGAGCATCGCCGGGTTGGTGACGATCTCCGACGACGGCACGAACATGGAATGCAGGATCGAGCCGACCGGCGGTGCGGCGGCAAAGATCTGGATGGCGAAGCAGCCAAAGATGATGATCAAAAGCGCGATGATGAAGGCTTCGAGGAAACGGAACCCCTTGTTCATCAGGAGAAGCAGCAGGAAAGCATCGAGGGCCGTGATGACGGCGCCGCCGACCAGCGGAATGCCGAACAGCAGCTGCAGGGCAATCGCAGTGCCGATGACCTCGGCCAGATCGCAGGCGATGATGGCCAGTTCGCAGGCGATCCACAGCATGAAATTGACCGGCCGCGGATAATAGGCACGGCAGGCCTGGGCGAGGTCTCGGCCGGTGGCGATGCCGAGCCTGGCGGCGAGCGCCTGCAGCAGGATCGCCATCAGGTTCGACAGCATGATGATGAAAAGCAAAGTATAGCCGAACTGGGCGCCACCGGCGAGATCGGTCGCCCAGTTGCCCGGATCCATATAGCCGACCGAGACCATGTATCCCGGCCCCATGAAGGCGAACAGCCGGCGAAACCATATCCCCGACTGCGGCACCGCTATCGAGGCGTTGACCTCGCGCAGGCTTGGCTGCTCGTCGTCTTCCGGCCGAGCAAATCGCCACATGGTTCGGGATGCTGCTGCGGCTTCGGCTTCTGACATTGGGGGGATGTCCGTTGGATCGGTCTATGCTGCCACTCTATCTATGGCAGGGCTGAACATTATGCAATATGCTATATTTCATTGTTTATGCTTTTGAGTGACACCCTGCTGGCGCGGCGCGGGGGAACGGAAACGCCGGTTGCGCCTGCCGTCGAATGCAAATAAACGGCCAGAAGAATGGAAGCCCGTGCTATGAATGTACAAATGCCGGGCCATCTGCGAAAGTCGAGGAGGAGCGCGTATTGGCGCTGAAGAACAGACCGGTCCCACGCGAAAAGCCGCTGCTTGATGCCGAAATTCACTCGGAAGGGTTCAGGCAGACGCGCGAAGCGCGCCGCAGTGCGCTGGTCGAGGACTATGTCGAGCTCATCGCCGACCTGATCGAGGACGGCAACGAGGCGCGCCAGGTCGATATCGCGGCACGCCTCGGCGTTGCCCAGCCGACCGTGGCCAAAATGCTGACGCGGCTGTGCGCGGACGGGCTCGTTTCCAGGAAACCCTACCGTGGCGTGTTCCTGACCGATGCCGGCCGCAAGGTCGCGGAAGAGAGCCGCATTCGCCATCAGACGGTGGAAGCCTTCCTGCGTTCGCTCGGCGTCAGCGCTGAGACGGCGCGTATCGACGCCGAGGGCATCGAGCACCATGTCAGTGCCGAGACGCTTGAAGCGTTCCGCAAGGCGATGACGGCGACACGCTAAGTCTACCACCCTTGCCGACAGTCCTGCCGGAACCGCCGCGTTGCCGCTGCGTTTGAGACCGTGCCACGCGATTGGCGCGAGGCCGAGGAGGATATCATGGGCGTTGAACAGGCATCGACAGCGAAGGGCAAGCAAGCGGCCAAGGGATTGAAGCAAGCTGCGGCGAAGGACGAGCGCAAGACGGAAGCGGACACCGGCCGCCCGCTCAAAAAGGGTGCGGCCCGCTTCGAGGAGCGCTCGAAAAGCTCGGACGGCAAGAGCGCCGGCGCCAAGCAGAAGATCTGAGCGTAGCTGCCAAAAGCCAGAAGAGCGCCTGCAGATCCGCTGGCAGCGTGGAGCCGGGTATCGGATGGCCGATGGTGTAATCCGTGCCTCAGGTCGGCGAGCGGGGCGACGGAGCATGGCGATAGTCCGGGTGGACGTCGTACACAAGCACGACGCTGCAAGGAGGGAAATGGAAGAAGGGCGCGGCGCTATGCGGGGGGCGCCTGCAGCGCTGCTGCGCCATGAAAAATTCTGTGACTTGGCGCAACCGTTGGGATAATTGTTATCGGGTCTGATCGGGGCGAAGATAATGCCTGATCATTGGAAATTTGCACCACGAGGATTTGCCATGCTCTGGAAGGGTCGTCGTCAGAGTGACAATGTCGAGGACGAACGCGGCCAGAGCGGCGGGTTCAACCTGCCGGGCGGAAGGTCCGGCCAGTTCCGCATCCCGGTAGGCGGCCGCTCCGGCGGCGGAATGTCGCTGTCGACCATCGTCATTCTCGTGGTCCTCTATTTCGGACTGAAGGCCTTCGGCATCGACCCGCTGCAGATCCTGGCCGGCGGCGGTGGTGGCCTGGTGCCGGGCGGCGGCGGTCAGATCACCGACAACAGCGGCGGGCAGGGGGGCGGCACCGGTGCACCGGCCTCCGACGAGATGAAGCAGTTCGTCTCCACGGTCCTGGCCGAGACGGAAGACACCTGGACCGGCATTTTCCAGGCCGAGGGCCTGACCTATGAGGATCCGAAGCTGGTGCTGTTCAGCGGGCAGATCCGCTCGGCCTGCGGCTCCGCCTCGTCTGCGGCCGGACCGTTCTACTGTCCCGGCGACCGCAAGGTCTATCTCGACACCACCTTCTTCCAACAGCTCGACCAGCAATTCGGCGCTTCGGGCGATTTCGCCCAGGCCTATGTGATCGCGCATGAGGTCGGTCATCATGTGCAGAACCTCACCGGCATCCTGCCCAAGTTCAACCAGATGCGGCAGCAGATGGGCGAGGCCGACGCCAACCACATGTCGGTGCAGGTCGAGCTTCAGGCCGATTGCTTTGCCGGTGTCTGGGCGCATTTCACCGGGCAGAAAGGCATCCTGGAACAGGGCGACATGGAAGAGGCGCTGAACGCCGCCCAGCAGATCGGCGACGACACGATGCAGAAGAAGATGCAGGGTTACGTCGTGCCGGAAAGCTTCAACCACGGCACCTCGCAGCAGCGGCAGACCTGGCTGGCGCGCGGCTACAGGAGCGGCAAGCTTTCGGATTGCGATACGTTCAACACCCCGATCTGAGGTGTTGCGACTTTCCTGTTGAAACGACCGTCGAAGCGCAGGCGGCGATGTGGCCGCATCCTTGTCGACCGTTGATGTCAGGATGAAAAATCCTTGGCGTGTTCTCTTATTGTTCCATGCGGCTGACTCATCTATAACGAACCTCCCGCCTTCTTGGAGGCGGCTCCAGGAGTCGATACCGTCATGATCGAAGCCAAAACCGCCAGGCGGGGCCTTGCGCTTGTTTTCACCACGCTGCTCCTCGACATCACCGGCATCGGCATCATCATGCCGGTGCTGCCGGCCTATCTGCAGGAATTGACCGGCGTCGGTGTCAGCGAAGCGGCGATCGAGGGCGGCTGGCTGTTCTTCGTCTATGCGGCCATGCAATTCCTGTTCGCGCCGCTGGTCGGCAACCTCAGCGACCGCTTCGGGCGCCGCCCGATCCTGCTGGCCTCGGTGCTGACCTTCGCCGTCGACAATCTGATCTGCGCGGTGGCCTGGTCCTATTCGGTCCTGTTTATCGGCCGGGTGCTGGCCGGCATCAGCGGCGCCAGCTACTCGACCGCGTCCGCCTTCATCGCCGACGTCAGCACCGACGAGAACCGGGCGAAGAATTTCGGCCTGCTCGGCATCGCCTTCGGTGTCGGGTTCATCATCGGCCCGGTGCTGGGCGGGTTGCTCGGCGAATTCGGGCCGCGCGTGCCGTTCTGGGGCGCGGCGGTGCTTGCTCTCATCAACTTCATCGTCGGCTGGTTTTTCCTGCCGGAAACGCTGGAGCGGCACCACCGGCGGCGGTTCGAGTGGCGCCGCGCCAATCCTCTCGGCGCCTTGAAGCAGATGCGCAACTACAAGGGAATCGGCTGGATCGGGCTGGTGTTCTTCCTGATGACGCTCGGCCACATGATGTACCCTGCCGTGTGGTCGTTCGTCGGCAGTTACCGCTACGGCTGGAGCGAACAGCAGATTGGCCTCTCGCTCGGCGTCTTCGGTCTTGGCGGAGCACTGGTGATGGGTTTTGTCTTGCCGCGTGTCATTCCACGGCTCGGCGAATGGCGGACCGCCGCCATCGGTCTGGCTTTTACCGCGCTCGCCGCCTTCGGCTATGCCGCGGCATGGAAGGGCTGGATGATCTATGCGGTGATCGTGGCGACCTGCCTCGAGGCGCTGGCCGACCCGCCGTTGCGGAGCCTGGCGGCGGCCAAGGTGCCTCCCTCCGCGCAAGGCGAATTGCAGGGCGCGATGACGAGCGTGTTTTCGATCACCAGCATCATCACGCCGCTGCTCTACACCGGAATTTTCGCGTGGTTCACCGGGCCGAGCGCGCCAGTGGTGTTCGGCGGCGCGCCCTTTGTGCTCGGCGGTATTTTTCTCACTCTGTCGCTGATCGCGTTCGTGCTCAGGGTCGAAAGACCAGCCGCAGTGAAGGAGGTCAGCACCGCAACGGTATGATCGATCGGGCTAAACGCGCTCCGCCAGCGCCGGTTCGCCGCGCTTTTCGCGGATCAGATTGACGAAGCGGCGGAACAGATAGTGCGAATCCTGCGGGCCGGGCGAGGCTTCCGGATGATGCTGGACCGAGAACACCGGCCGGCCGGTCAGCGCGATGCCGCAATTCGAGCCGTCGAACAGCGAGACATGGGTTTCTTCGACGCCGTTCGGCAAAGAGTCGGCATCGACGGCAAAACCATGGTTCATCGAGACGATCTCGACCTTGCCGGTGGTGTGATCCTTGACCGGATGGTTGGCGCCATGATGGCCTTGATGCATTTTGGCGGTCTTGCCGCCCAGCGCCAGCGCCAGCATCTGATGCCCGAGGCAGATGCCGAAGACCGGGATGTCGGTCTTCAGCAGGTCCTGGATGACCGGAACGGCATAGTCGCCGGTGGCTTCCGGATCGCCGGGACCGTTGGAGAGAAAGATGCCGTCAGGCCGCATGGCAAGGATCTCCTCGGCGCCGGTGCTGGCCGGCACCACGGTGACCTTGGCACCAAGACCGGCCAGCAGGCGCAATATGTTGCGCTTGACGCCGTAGTCGATGGCGACGACGTGCATGGACGGATCAATCTGTTCGCCAAAACCCTCATCCCAGACCCAGGGTGTCTCGCGCCAGACCGAGGACTGGCCGGAAGTCACCTCCTTGGCCAGATCAAGCCCGATCAGCCCGGACCAGGCGGCGGCGCGACGCTTCAGATCGTCGATATCGAAGATGCCGTCGGGTGCGTGCGCGATGACGGCGTTGGGCATGCCCTTTTCACGGATCAACGCGGTCAGCGCGCGCGTGTCGATGCCCGAAAGCGCTACGATGCCGCGTTTCTTCAGCCATTGATCGAGACCGGCTGTGGCGCGATAGCTGGACGGATTGGTGACGTCTGCCTTGAATACCGCGCCGACGGCGCCGGCGCGGGCGGCCGGATTGAGATCCTCGATGTCCTCGTCATTGGTGCCGATATTGCCGATATGCGGGAAGGTGAAGGTGACGATCTGGCCGGCATAGGAAGGGTCGGTGAGGATTTCCTGATAGCCGGTCAGCGCGGTGTTGAAGCAAACCTCGGCGGCAGCGGAACCGGTGGCGCCAAGGCCGCGGCCCTCGATGACGGTGCCGTCGGCCAGCACCAGCAAGGCGGTGGGCTTCTCGGTAGCCCAGGGGGCGGTCATCGTTGCCATGGCGGCACTCCTAATAGGCTGCGACCTTCAACCGGTCTGGCGAACACTGTGCGCAGCAAACCGCGCGCAGCGGCGATTTCGCAGCCAGCGCGCGCAACAAAAATTCAGCTCATGCAAGGCCCAGTACATAGGATAAGGCGCCAGAGCGGTCAATGAGGCCGCGCCATACGGCGCGGATTTATTTCATTGAACGATATCAGGCATTTGCCGGTCAGTACCGGATTTGCCTTGGGCTTTGGGCAAGGCTATTGTCCGCGCCGGATCGAAGGAGAAAGCATCATGCGCGGCAAAATCGCTGAATCCCTGAAGAGTGCGATGAAGGCGCAGGACAAGCGCCGGCTGCCGACATTGCGGCTGATCCAGGCGGCCATTCACGATCGCGACATCGCCAATCGTGGCGCCGGCAAGGAGCCGGCCAGCGACGACGAGATCCTGCAGATCCTGGCCAAGATGGTGAAGCAGCGCGAGGAGTCGGCCAAGGCGTTCGACGACGGCAAGCGGCCGGAGCTTGCCGCGCAGGAGCGCGACGAGATGGCCATCATCCGCGATTTCCTGCCGACGCAGCTGGGACAGGCCGAGACCGAAACCGCGATCCGCGCCGCCATCGCCGAGACTGGCGCCAGCGGCGTCAAGGACATGGGCAAGGTGATGGCCGCGCTCAAGGAGAAATACGCTGGCCAGATGGATTTCTCCAAGGCGAGCGGCATCGTCAAGGGACTGCTGCAGTAGGGATTTTCCCCGCCGCAAGCCCCATCTTTGAGGGTGGGCAGCGGATCGGTCGCACGTCATGGTCGAAATCGTCAAACCCGCGCGTGAACATCTACCGTCCTACAAGGCCGCGCTTGAGCGCGGCTGGTCGCCGGACAATGTGCGGCTGATCGAGGCGACGCGCGAGCAGCTAGCGGCAATCGAAAGGGACCCAGCGGCCTTCCTCGCCGATCTCGACGATCCCGAGGCCAAGGGTGGTCCGATCACCTTGCCCGATGGGACGCAGGTGCCGCGCCTACCGGGATTCCGGCGCTGGATCTGGGACGGTGAAGCCGCCGGTTCGATCGGCTTTCGTTGGCAGCACGGCACCGCCGAGTTGCCGCCGCATGTGCTCGGCCATATCGGCTATGCGGTGGTGCCGTGGAAGCGGCGGCGCGGCTATGCGACCGAGGCGCTGCGGCTGATGCTCGGTGAGGCGAGGGCGCTCGGCCTGCCTTTTGTTGAGATCACCGCCAAACCGGATAATCTGCCATCGCAGAAGGTAGCGCTGGCCAATGGCGGGCGGCTCGTCGGGCGTTTCTTCGAGGACGCCGCCTATGGCGGGTCCGAAAGCCTGCGCTATCAGATCGATTTGTAGGGTCTGTCGTCTATTCGGCTGCGGCCGGCAGTGGCGGTGCAGCCCTGCTGCGCCACTCCCTGATATGCGAGGCAAGCGCCACCGCCACGGCGACCAGCATGGCGATCGCGCCAACCACCGGCAGGCTGCGATAGCCATAACCGGCGTTGAGCATGGCGGCGCCGAGCGAGGCGGCAAGCGCGATGCCGACATTGAAGCCGGAGGGGATGAGCGATGAGGCAAGGTTGGATGCATCCGCCGTCCAGGTCAGGATACGGGTCTGGATCGGCGTGCCGATAGCAAAGCTGAGGCCGCCCCAGACGATGATCGCCGCGACCATCGGCACTGGGTACGGGCTGACCGCGTAAATGACGGCAAGCGTCACCGCCTGCATGAAAAGCATGGTGATGAGCGACGGCATCAGGTTCCAGTCGGCGAGCCGTCCGCCGAGAAAGACGCCGATCGTCGCGCCGACACCATTGAGCAGGAGCACCCAAGGCACCAGGTCCTCGTCGAGGCCGGTGATTTCGAGCAGCGTCGGCGTGATGTAGGTGAACAGGCCGAACTGGCCGATCATCAGCATCAGCATGAGGATCAGCGACGTCCAGACCTGCTGGCGCGCGAGCACGCGAACCTCGCTGCCGAGACTGACGGGCCGGTGCGACGATCCCGTCCTGCGCGGCAGCAGGGCGGCCATGGCGGCGATGGAAACCACACCAAGCGCGCACATCACCCAGAATGTCGCACGCCACCCCCATATTGTGCCGATCGCCGTGCCGGCCGGCACGCCGATGACATTGGAGACCGTGAGGCCCGACAGGATGAGCGCAACGGCCATTCCACGCTGATCCTGGCGGACCAGGCCGACGGCCACCACCATCGCGACGCCGAAATAGGCGCCGTGTGCCACCGCCACCGCGATCCGCAACAGCAACATGGAGGCGAAGTCGGGTGCAAGCGCGCAAGCGGCCTGGCCGATGGTGAAGGCAAGGCCAAGGCCAAGCAGCAAGGCCTTGCGGGAAAGCGTCTTGGTGGCGAGCGTCAACAGCGGTCCGCCGATCGCAATGCCGCCGGCGTAGCCGGAGACGAGGTAGCCGGCAGTTGGAATGGAGACGCCAAGGCCGTCGGCCACCTGCGGCAGCACGCCGGCGATGACGAACTCGGTGGTGCCGAATGCGAACGCAGCGATGAACAGGGCGATCAGGGGAAGCATGGCGCGGAAGGCGATCCTTGAATGAGATGGCCTCAAATCACGAACGAGAGCCGCGGGCAATCCAGAAATTGTCGACGCCGCTTTAGGTTTTCTTGTCGGTGTAGCTCGGCTCCGGCGGCATGCCGGCAAGGCTAGACAGTCATCTTCCTTCTCCCATAAGGGATTTTCAACCACGCCCGTTCGTGAAGATAATAGAGCAGCGACTTGGTGATGACTTCGGTCAGGCCGATCGCCGCAGCGAGCTTGATGCTGCCTGTCACGACGAGCGAAATGATTATCGTGTCGACGGTTCCGGTGACGCGCCAGGAAAGCGCTTTGGCAAAACTGCGCGAATGGGTATCCATCGACTTTCCTCCCGGCGGATTTGAGCCCGATCCTTAGCCGATAGACGGGAGACGGAGCAAAGGTTAATTTTTGCGCCGGTTTGGTGCCATTTCCGCACTGATGTTCTGGCAATTGGCTTTCCGCCTGAGGGCCCAGCCTATCCGGCCTTCAGCCGCGAGCCGGTGAGCAGGCCGCGTTCCTCGAGTACGGGATAGGCCATCGAGGCGAGCAGCGAGTTGATCTGCTTCAAGTCGCGGATGGTGTCGAGATGGATGGAGCTGGTCTCGACGCTCTTGGCGGTACCGTCGCGCAGTCGCACGAAATGGCTGGCGCTGGTCTCCTTCTCGCGGTCGCGCAGCCGGTCCTTTTCCAGTACCAGCTGGCGGGCGGTTTCCGGGTCGCGCGAGACCAGCACGTTGAAGGCAAGCCGTGCGCTGGCGAGCACCGAGGCGTGGAAGGCGCAAAGCTCGCGCCAGCCTTCGGGCGTGAATTCCAGTCCGCGCTCGAGCTTCTTCCTGACATGCACCAGCATGTTGCGCACGATGATGTCGCCAACCTGTTCGAGCTTGACGCAGGCGCCGATCAGTTCCTGGCAGCGCAGCGCCTCGTCCTCGCTCAACGGGTTCCTGGTGACCTTGGCCAGATAGAGCTTTATCGCCGCGTGCTTCTTGTCGACGCGGTCGTCGAGCGCGGCCAGTGCCTTGATCTTGTCGGCGTCGGCGCTCTCATAGAGCTCGATGATGCGCTTCAGCATGATCTCGACGGTCTCGCAGACCCGCACCACCTCTCGGGTGGCGTTGGCCAGCGCCTGGCTCGGCACGTCGAGGGCGCTGTCGTTGAGCGCGGACAGCTCGACGATGTCGAGCGCCTCGGCCGGCGCCGGCTTGGTGCCGAGCGCCACGATCTTCTTCGAAGCGCGGTAGACGAGACTGGCCAGTGGCAGGCCGGCAACCAGGATCAAGATGTTGAAGAGGATATGCGCGTTGACGATCTGGTCGGGCACGGTGGCGCCGAGAAAGGCGACCGGCGGCTCGAACGACAGGAACAGGATCAGCATGGTCAGCGAGCCCATGCCGCGCATCAAAAGATTGCCGATCGGCACGACACGCACGCCGGGCTCCGCGTTACGGGTGAGCAGCGGCGCGATGATCGACGACCCGAGATTGACGCCGAGCACCAGGACGATGCCGAGTTCGGGCGGGATAAAGCCGCGGCCGGCCAGCGTCACCATCAGCAGCACCGCGGCGATCGAGGAATGGAACAGCCAGGTGACCAGCGCCGCCAGGAGATAGGCTGTGATCGGGTCGCCGGAAAAGTAATTGACGATGACCGGCATCAGCGTGCTCTGGCGCAGCGGCTCCGACGCTTGGCCGATCATTTCCAGCGACAATACCAGCAGACCGATGCCGACCAGGATGCGGCCAAACTGGCGCCAGTCGCGCCGCTCGGTGGCCATGAACATGACGGTGCCGGCGACAAGGCAGACGGGCACCAGCAGCGACAGATCGAAGGTCAGCAGCTTGACCACCAAAGCCGAGCCGATCTCGGCGCCGCGCACGGCGAGCTGGCCAGACATGCCGCTGACGATGCCGGCGCCGGCAAAGGAGCCGACCAGCAGTGTGACGGCGGTGGAGCTTTGCAGCGCGATCGCCAGGCCGCAGCCAGCGAGAACCGCCATGAAAGGATTGCGCATGGTGGCGCGCAGCTTGTGGCGCAGCACATCGCCATAGGCACGCTCGACACCTGTCTTCACCAGGCGGGTGGCAAACAGCATCAGCGCCACCGCGCCGGCAAGATGCAGCAAAACGACCGAACCGCTCATATCAGGCTCGTACACAAATAGATGCCAGCGATGCGGGCACCGTGACGGCAAAGGGGCAAAAGAGGGCGCGAATCAAGGACATTGCAAAGGCCGATATTACTCCGATTACTTTTAGCCGGATAATAAATTTTACCCAATTCCGGCGGCTGTTGGCACGCGACAGGGCGTGTCGGAAATGGATGGATCGAAAAATGGTTGCATTGCCGGCCGGCTTCCGGATGGCCGCGCCGTCAAGTGCAGGCGACACCTTCAGATCCTGTTTGTGAGGAGCGTTGAATTAGGTGGTCTAAATATAAGAAATCATTACAAAAACGTAATCTGCGTGTTCAGTTTCAGTTCATTCTTCGAGCTCTATTGCTTGGGCATCGACAACCAAGGAGTACCCCGTCATGAAACGCATCGTTCTTTCCGCAGTCGCCCTCTCGATGCTGGCTGCCACGTCCCTGCAGGGCCAGGCAGCGCCGCTAAACGCGCCGAACGCGCCACAGTCAACCTACAGCCATGTCGACTGGAATAAGCCCGGCAAGCATGTCGACGTGAAGAAGCGCGTCGTGGTGAAGAAGAAGGTCGTGAGGAAGAGCCACTGGCGGCACGGCCAGAAATATTCCAGCTGGAAGCGCCACCGGCCGATCCGCGACTACCGCCACTATGGCCTGCATCGTCCGGGCCGTGGCCAGGAATGGATCCGCGTCGGCAACGACTATCTCCTGGTCAGCGTCGTCTCCGGCATCATCTTCGGCGCGATCGCCGCGCACTGAGCCTCGCAATCGTCGACCGGCACAGCGCCGAACACATGAAAGAAGGCGGCCCGCAACGGCCGCCTTTCTTTTTGCCCTGTGAAAACCGGGTATGGTTCAGCATTAGGAGTCGTCGGCTTTCGCCTGCGTGATTATATGAAGGGCAAACGAGCCGTTCCCGATGCGCTTTCCACCTGCCTTTCTCGACGAGATACGCGACCGCGTGCCGATTTCATCGGTGATCGGCCAGCGCGTCGCGTGGGACAGGAAGAAGACCAACGCGCCGCGTGGCGACTATTGGGCATGCTGTCCCTTCCATGGTGAGAAGAGCCCGTCCTTCCATTGCGAGGACAAGAAGGGCCGCTACCATTGTTTCGGCTGCTCGGTTTCGGGCGACCATTTCAAATTCCTGACCGAACTCGACGGGATGAGTTTTCCCGAAGCAGTCGAGAAGATCGCCGAGATGGCCGGCGTGCCGATGCCGGTTCGCGATGCCCAGGAGGAACGGCGCGAAAAGGAACGCGCCAGCCTGACCGAAATCATGGAAATGGCGACCACCTTCTTCCAGGAGCGGTTGCAGGGACCGGAAGGCGCAAAAGCCCGCGCGTATCTGCGCGACCGAGGGCTGACGCCGGCGACGCAGCAGTCGTTCCGGCTCGGCTACGCGCCGGACAGCCGCAACGCGCTGAAGGAGCATCTTGCCGCCAAGGGTGTCGGCAAGGCCGATATCGAGGCATGCGGGCTGGTGCGCCATGGCGACGACGTTCCGGTTTCCTACGACTGGTTCCGCGACCGCATCATGTTCCCGATCCCGGATTCCAGAGGCAAGATCATCGCCTTTGGCGGGCGGGCACTGGCAGCCGATGCGCTCGCCAAATACATGAATTCGCCCGACACCGAGCTCTTCCACAAGGGCAACGTGCTCTACAATTTCGCCCGTGCGCGCAAGGCGCTGGCCAAGGGCGGCACGGTCATTGCCGTGGAAGGTTATATGGACGTGATCGCGCTGGCGCAGGCCGGTTTCGAGAATGTCGTGGCGCCGCTCGGCACCGCTCTGACCGAAAACCAGCTCGAGCTTTTGTGGCGTATGGCCGGCGAGCCGGTACTGTGCTTCGATGGCGACCAGGCCGGACTGAAGGCGGCATGGCGCGCCGCCGACATGGCGCTGCCGGCGGTTCAGGCAGGCCGCTCGGTGCGCTTTGCGCTGCTGCCCGAAGGCAAGGACCCCGACGATCTGGTCAAGGCCGACGGGCCGGACGCGTTTCGCGCCGTGCTTTCGGAAGCGCGGCCGCTCGCCGACCTTTTGTGGATGCGCGAAACGGCCGGCGGTATCTTCGACACGCCCGAGCGGCGGGCGGAACTGGAAAAGACGCTGCGCGAACTGACCAGCCGCATCCGCGACGAGAGCCTGCGCTATCACTACAGCCAGGAAATGCGCGAGCGGGTGCTGAGCTTTTTCGGCGCCCAGCGCGGCGCGCGCCATGGTTATCAAGGGGGGCGTCAGGACGGGCGGCCCGGCCAGCGCTTTCAGGGCAAGGGCTCAGCTCCTGGCGGGCAGTTCGCGCGCGGCGGCAGCGCCGGTGGGCGCACCGCGATCACCGAGAGCCTCGGCCGCTCAGCGCTGGTCAAACGCGGCAACGAGGGGATGTCGGTGCGCGAGGCAACGATCATCGCGGCCCTTGTGAACCATCCGGCGCTGATCGACGAGAATTTCGCGCATGTCGAGTTTCTCGACCTCGCCAACTCCGATCTGAAGCGATTGCACGCAGCCATTCTCGACGCGATGGCGCATGACATGGCCAACGACCGCAACGCTGTGATCGCGACGATCGAACGGGCCGGCTGCGGTGAAATCTGGGCGCGTGCGGTGGCGCTGATCAAGCGGGCGCGGCAATGGCCGGCGCTGGAAACAGCCGGGCTTGACGACGCCCGCGATGCCTTCAGTCAGGCGCTCCACTTGCAGCGCAGCGCGCGCACCTTACATAAGGAGCTGAAACAGGCGGAAGCGGCGCTCGCCAGTGATCCCACGGACGAAAACTACCGGCATCTCGTTGAGATCCAGGCGCAATTTCGTGATGTGCAAGCAACGGAGGCGCTGATCGAAGGGTTCGGCGTGTCTTCGGGCAGGGCCGGGCGCGTATAGGTTGAAGTCTGCATTGGAGTGAAGTGTAAGAATCTGCTTGCGCGTCGAATCGGTTGCGCGGAGCCCTAGTCGGGTAATTGATTCGCTTTTTTCATGCGAATCATGCGAGAGGCGCTTGACCTTCTGGCAGAATGACGGAATCAGGTCGATTCGAAACGTTAACCCGCACCGGCGTCGACGTGAAATGCAGCGATGTGAAATACCGGTCACTGGACAGGCAGTCAGTCTGCCACAGATACCAGGGTTAATCTGGACTTAACGAGAGATGCGGTTACTGGCCCGGGGAAGCGCGTTCTAGAGCGAGCGCATCTGATTTAACCGGTACGACGGCTTACGCGGCTTTGATACTTGGCCGCTTGGAGAAAATAAAGAATGGCGACAAAAGAAAAGGAAGAGGTCGAGACCGAACGTGAAGGCGCCACCGATGGCCCTCTGCTCGACCTTTCCGACGATGCTGTCAAGAAGATGATCAAGGCCGCCAAGAAGCGCGGCTATGTCACCATGGACGAACTGAATTCGGTGCTGCCCTCGGAGGAAGTGACCTCCGAGCAGATCGAGGACACGATGGCCATGCTCTCCGACATGGGCATCAACGTGGTCGAGGACGACGAGCAGGGCGAGGAGCCCGAAGCCGCCGACGCAGCCGCCGATGCCGAGGAAGATGCTAACGAGCTGGCGGAGCAGACCGGCACTGCCGTTGCGGCGACGACCACCAAGAAAGAACCGACCGATCGCACCGACGATCCGGTTCGCATGTATCTGCGCGAAATGGGCTCGGTCGAGCTTTTGTCGCGCGAGGGCGAAATCGCGATCGCCAAGCGCATCGAAGCCGGTCGCGAGACGATGATCGCGGGCCTGTGCGAAAGCCCGCTGACCTTCCAGGCCATCATCATCTGGCGTGACGAGCTCAACGAATCGAAGATCCTGCTGCGCGAGATCATCGACCTCGAAGCGACCTATGCCGGACCGGAGGCCAAGCAGGCGCCGGTGGTCGAGCGGATCGAGGAAGTCAAGGTCGATGAGAAGCCGCGCCGTTCGCGCGAAGACGAAGACGATATCACCAATGTCGGCAGCGACACCCGCGGTCTGACGGACGATGACGAGGAAGACGAGGACGAGGCCAGCCTGTCGCTGGCGGCGATGGAAGCGGAACTGCGTCCGCAGGTGATGGAGACGCTCGACGTCATCGCCGATACCTACAAGAAGCTCAGGAAGCTGCAGGACCAGCAGGTCGAGAACCGACTGGCCGCCGCCGGTACGCTATCGCCCAGCCAGGACCGCCGGCTCAAGGAGCTGAAGGACCAGTTGATCAAGGCAGTGAAGTCGCTGTCCTTGAACACGGCGCGCATCGAGGCGTTGGTCGAGCAGCTCTACGACATCAACAAGCGCCTGGTGCAGAATGAAGGCAAGCTGTTGCGGCTGGCCGAAAGCTATGGCGTGCGCCGCGAGGAATTCCTGAAGGAATATCAGGGGTCGGAGCTCGATCCGAACTGGACCCGCTCGATCGGCAATCTGACCTCGCGCGGCTGGAAGGAATTCACCAAGAACGAAAAGGACGCGATCCGCGACCTGCGCGCCGAGATCCAGAACCTCGCCACCGAAACGGCGATCTCGATCCTCGAGTTCCGCAAGATCGTCAACCAGGTGCAGAAGGGCGAGCGCGAAGCCGCTATCGCCAAGAAGGAAATGGTCGAGGCCAATCTGCGCCTCGTCATTTCCATCGCCAAGAAATACACCAATCGCGGGCTGCAATTCCTCGACCTGATCCAGGAAGGCAATATCGGCCTGATGAAGGCGGTCGATAAATTCGAATACCGCCGCGGCTACAAGTTCTCGACCTACGCGACGTGGTGGATTCGGCAAGCGATCACCCGTTCGATCGCCGATCAGGCGCGCACCATCCGTATTCCGGTGCACATGATCGAGACGATCAACAAGATCGTGCGCACCTCGCGCCAGATGCTGCACGAGATCGGCCGCGAGCCGACGCCGGAGGAACTGGCGGAAAAGCTCGCCATGCCGTTGGAAAAAGTGCGCAAGGTGCTGAAGATCGCCAAGGAGCCGATTTCGCTCGAAACGCCGGTCGGCGACGAGGAGGATTCGCATCTCGGCGACTTCATCGAGGATAAGATGGCGATCCTGCCGATCGACGCGGCGATCCAGGCCAATCTGCGCGAAACGACGACGCGGGTGCTTGCTTCGCTCACCCCGCGCGAAGAGCGCGTGCTCAGAATGCGTTTCGGCATCGGCATGAACACCGACCACACGCTGGAGGAAGTCGGCCAGCAGTTCTCGGTCACCCGCGAGCGCATCCGCCAGATCGAAGCCAAGGCGCTGCGCAAGCTCAAGCACCCGAGCCGCTCGCGCAAGCTGCGGAGCTTCCTCGACAGCTGATGCCGGGTAACGGACAAGCAATTTAAAAAGGGCGCTGCGGCGCCCTTTTTCGTTCGTGGCACAAGGATTGTTTCGCCGACGGTGCGGTTGTCCTTGCAGCGCACCTGCCGTGGGAGGATAATTGCGCGTCGGATGCATTTTCAGGGCGACAAACCCGGATGCCCGCCCCGGCTATCACGCCGTGCTCCGAGGCCCGGAGGGAGGTGTGCATGACTAATTATATCGTGCTGATCAACTGGACGGAGCAGGGCGCCAAAAATGTGCGCGAGTCGCCGAAGCGGCTCGATGCCGCCAAGAAGCTGCTGGGAGACATGGGCGGCTCGTTCAAGGCGTTTTATCTCACCATGGGCGAATGCGATATGGTGGCGGTCGTCGAGGCGCCCGACGATGCGGTGCTTGCTCGTTTCGCGCTGATGCTGGCGACAGGCGGTAACGTGAGGACGCGGACGCTCAAGGCGTTCCCGGAATTGGCCTATCGCGAGATCATCGCCTCGCTCGGGTGAGGCGCTGCGCGGCTACAGACCGCGCAAGCTGCCGAGTTCCTGACATCGGAAGGTCAGGCGCCGCTTGACGGCGCCCGATCATCCCATCATGAGGGAGAATGCTCCTCTCGCTCGAAAAGAACTTCATTTTCATCCATATCCCGAAGACGGCCGGAAGTTCGGTCACGCGTGCGCTAGGGCCATGGTGCGTGAAACCGCAGCGAACCCAGTGGCGCCGCCTGCTGTCTCACCTTCCCGTGCCCGAAAAGCCGCAAAACGCTTTCCTCAGGCAGCATGACAAAGCAAGCTGGGCGAAGCATAAGCTTCCGGCCGAGATTTATGACAGGGCGTACAAGTTCGCCGTCGTGCGCAACCCCTTCGAACTTGCGGTCTCGGCCTACTATTTCCGCCGGGACCATCTCTCCGGCCGGCGAAGGAACAGAGCCAGGGTCCTGGATTTCAAGACTTTCCTGCGCTATCTCGAACGCAAGAACCGTTTTGTGCGGGTGGACCAGACGAGCTGGATTTCGGACAGGCACGGAAACCTCATCATCGACGAGGTTTTGCGTTTTGAAACGCTGGCCGAGCAATTTAATGCCCTGGTCGAACGGCTCGGCCTGCCGGGCGAGGTGAAGCTTCCCCGAACAAACGTCAATGCACCCTACGACTATCGCGCCGTCTACGATGACGAGGCGAAAAGCATCGTGCGACGGCTCTATTCCAGGGATTTCGAGCGCTTCGGCTACGAATTCTGATTTTTTCCAGACATCGCAATTCGTTGGCAGATGCCGCGCGTCGCGACAGGGCTGGTCCGAAACGTTGCGGGGCGAAGGCATTTCCCGGATAGTCGACGCATCCGTCAGGTCGCGTCTCGAAATACATGCCCAAGCCTCTGCTGACCATCTGGTACAATACCCGTTGTCCGGTCTGCGATGCCGGCATCAGCCGGCAGAAGCGGCGGCTGATCGAGGCGATCAAGGCCGGGCGGATCGCGTTTCGCGACATCAATGCCGAACCGTCGGCACTGGCCGGATACGGCGTGTCGCTGGAGGACATCCGCCGCCGGCTGCACGCAACCGATGCGGACGGCAAACTGCTGGTCGGCGCCGACGTCGCAATTGCCGTCTGGCGGATAACGCCTGGCGAGGGCTGGCTGGCAGCGCTGTTCGGCAACCGCACCGCGCTGCCGTTGACGCGCTATGCCTATGATTGCTTCGCCGATCTTCTCTACGCCTGGAACCGGCGCAAGGGCCGCTGGTAAGCGGCACGGACATCCTGATCATCGAAAAGGTCCGGAGTTGCCTCCGGCCTTTTTAGGACTGTGGAAGGTTCAGGGCACGTGCCTTAGCCGCAAATGCGCGCTTTCAATCCTGTGGCGCAGGATTAAGTTACATCGTAAGATATATCTTGACTCAACTGCCTCGCTCACTTAACTAAGATATATCGTAAGACATAACTCAAGGAGCAGACAATGCACAGACACCATCATTTCGGCGAGCGCGCCGAGCGCGTTTTCATACATATGGCCGGCAAGTTCGGCGGCCGTGGCGGCGGCTTCGGCCCATTCGGCCACGGGATGAGGGGCGGCGGACGCGGCGGGCCGGGCGACATGTTCCGCGCCGGGCGCATGCTGGCCGACGGCGATCTCAAGCTGATCACGCTGTCGCTTTTGGCCGAGGCCCCGCGCCACGGCTACGACATCATCAAGGCGCTGGAGGAGCGCACCAGCGGCGTCTACAGCCCGAGCCCGGGCGTGGTCTATCCGACGCTGACCTTCCTGGAAGAGGCCGGCTATGCCGTCTCGTCGGCGGAAGGCAACAAGAAGGTGTTTTCGATCACCGAAGCCGGGCAGGCGCATCTCGACGAAAACCGCGAGATGGTCGACCACGTGCTCGACCATCTTGAGCGTTTCGGCCGCAAGATGGCGAGGGCGCGCGACTGGTTCGGATGGAACGACGACGGCGAGGATGGCGGGCGGCGCGGCCGTTCGGAAAAGCGCGACGAATTCCGCGCCGTGCGCCACCGGCTGCGCGCAGCCCTCGGCGACATCGTCGACGCGCCGGCTGAAAAACAGGCCGAGGCGATCAGCATCCTGGAGGGGGCAGCCGAAGCCCTGGAGGCGCTGTCGCGCGATTGAGCCTGTTGCGAATGGCCGGCCGCACGCGGCTCTTGCCCGTTCGACTGAGGAACGGTACTGAAAATCATCCCGCGCCACGCTATGTAGTGCGGGATGAGTGCCGTTGGAGGATACCCCATGTCTTTTCTGAAGCGTCTTTTTGGCGGTGGCGGCGGTGACGTGGGCGAGCCAAAAAGTGCCGCGCCGGCAAAGCAGGTCGAGCACAAGGGATTTTTGATCAGCGCCACGCCCTACAAGGCGGAGGGCCAATACCAGACCTGCGGCGTGGTTTCGAAGGAGATCGACGGCGTGATGAAGGAACACAAATTCATCCGTGCCGACCGCTTTGCCGGGCTCGACGACGCTGTCGACATCTCGATCAAGAAGGGCATCCAACTGGTCGATGAGCAGGGCGAGAAGATCTTCGGCTGAGCCGCTTTCGACGCTGTTCCTGGACGGAGAATTGAGGCAAGCGCCTGATGCGGTGCTTGCCTCTTTGATTTTTTGGTAGTCAGTGGCTAACGCTTTAAGCCGCCGTCGCGACCTGCCGACTTCCGGCCACCACAGCATCCACCTTGGCCGATGCCTTGGCCAGAGCGGCCGTGACGGCATCAGGCCCCATGCCAACGCCCTCGATGCGGATGACGTCGACATCGGTCATGCCGATGAAGCCAAGCACGCTGCGCAAGTAAGGAATGGCGTGGTCCATCTGCACGGCAGCGCCTTCCGAATAGATGCCGCCCGAGGCAAGGACGATGTAGACCTTCTTGCCGGTGACGAGGCCCTTCGGGCCATTCTCGCCATAAGCGAAAGTCTTGCCGGAGCGGGCGATGTGATCGACCCAGGATTTCAGGGTCGACGAGATGCCGAAATTGATGAAGCCGGTGGCAAGGATAATGGTGTCGGCCGCAAACAGCTCGTCCAGCACGCCGTCGGAAACGCCGACGACCTCGGCCTGGCGCTGGGTGCGGGCCTCGACGGGCGTGTAGATGCCGGTCGAATAGTCCGGATCGATGTGCGGCAGCGGGTTTGCCACCAGATCGCGTACGACCAGCTTGGCCGAGGGATCGGCGGCAAGCAGCTTCTCGGCAAGTTCTGTGGCGATGCGGGTCGAATGCGAGGCGGCGCCGCGCGGGCTGGAGGTGACAAGAAGGATGGACATGGCGGTGTCTCTCAGGTTGGGGTTGAATGTCCCCGCAAATATGTGTCTTCCGACCTATTTGAAAAACTGGTATATTTTACATATGACCCATCTAAAATTTGGATAGAAAGATGCAGCCGAATCCGACACTCGACCAGCTTCAGATCCTTGTTGCCGTCGCCGAGACCGGCAGTTTCTCCGCCGCTGGCCGCAAGCTCAACCGCGCGCAATCGGTCATCAGCTATGCCATCGCGAATCTCGAGGCGCAGCTTGGGCTGAAACTGTTCGAGCGCGAGGGCACGCGCGAGCCGCAACTGACCGATGTCGGCAAGGCGACGCTGGAAGATGCGCGACGCATGGTCGGCGTGCTGCAGCGCATCCGCTCGCGCGTCGATGGCCATCGGCAAGGGCTTGAGGCCGAGGTCGTCATGTCGGTCGAGATGACGCTGGCTTCGCCGGTGCTGGTTCGGGTGCTGAAGGCGTTCGAGGCGCAGTTTCCGACCGTGACGTTGCGCCTGCACATCGCTTCGCTGGGACTGATCGTCGAGCACGTCGTCAGCGGGCAGGCCGATCTCGGCATCGGTGGCATTCCGGGCGACGCCGACGTGAACCTGCTGCGCATCGGCTTCACGTCGATGGTGCCGGTTGCCGCGCCGAGCCATCCTTTGGCGCTTCTGCCAGGACCGGTGCCGCTGGAGGATGTTCGCGAACATACCCAACTCGTCGTCAGCGACCAGTCGGAGCGCACGCGCGGGCGCGATTACGGCGTGTTTGCCTACCGCACCTGGCGGCTGACCGATGTACGCACCAAGCATGCGCTGATGCGGGAAGGGCTGGGCTGGGGCGGGCTGCCGCGCTGGCTGGTCGCCGACGACCTGGCGAGCGGCCGATTGGTGGAACTTGACCTGGAGCCTTACAGCGAGGTGCGGGCGCCACTGTATGCCATGCATCGCGCTGACCGCAGCCCGAAACCGGCCGCGGCCTGGCTGATCGACGAGTTCAAGCGCCAGCTTGGCTGCTTCAACGAGTTCGAGCCGGGCCAGGTGCCTGAGGACGAGCCGGAGCTGGAGACAGTCCGTCAATCAGCGCCATGAGAACGGCGCGGTAGTCCTCGGTCGAAGCGCCCGCTTCAATGGCCAATGCTGCGCGGTCGAAGGCGGCGGCGAGCAATGCCGTCAGCGCTTCCACCGGCAATCTCACCATGGTCTGCGCACGCATTGCCGCGACAAGGCCCTCGCGAAGCGAGCGATTGCCGTGGCGGTTGTCGATTTCGTCCATGGCGGCGCGGCCGAGCACAGCCGGCCCGTCGAGCAGCAGCAGCCGGGTGCGGCCGGGTGCGCGCATGGCGGCAAGATAGGCGTCGGAACCGGCGATCAGCGCATCACGGGCAAACAGCGAGGGCGGCGAGGCGCGCTCGATTTCTTCCGCCACCGCGGCCGCTTCCTGCTCGACCACCGCGGCAAACAGCGCCTGCTTGTCGGCAAAATGATGATAGAGCGCGCCGCGCGTGACGCCGGCAGCGGCCACAATCTCTGGCGTGCCGGTCTCCGCATAGGATTTTTCGGTGAACAGTTTTTGGGCCGCAGCGATGAGGTCGGCACGCGTCGCTTCGGTGCGGTCGCGGTTCGAGCGGCGCGTGGATTCCTGTTGCATACATGCAGCCTGTATGTTAGTTGCATTTACATGCAAACTGTATGTTATTCGACGGGAGAAGGAAAGATGAAGACGACGAGCTACTATCCGGTGCTGATGACGGGCGACGTTGCCGGCACGAAGGCCTTCTATGTAGCGCATTTCGGCCTCAAGCCGTTGTTTGAGAGCGATTGGTATGTGCATCTGCAGTCAAGCGACAACAAGCGCGTCAATCTCGGCATCGTTCAGGGCGACCACGAGACGATCCCGGAAGAGGGGCGGGGTCGGGCCTCCGGCCTGCTGATCAATTTCGAGGTCAGGGATCCCGATGCTATTTATGAGCGGGTCATCGCCGCCGGCCTGCCGGTCCTGCGAACGCTGTGCGACGAGCCATTCGGCCAGCGCCATTTCATTACAAAAGACCCCAATGGCGTGCTGATCGATGTGATCAAGCCGATCCCGCCGAGCCCAGAGTTTCTGGCGCAGTTTGCCGAGGGGACGGCGGGTTGAGATAGCCGCTGGCAGGAACTGTCTGTAGTTGTGGTGTGAAGGCTTCTGCCGCGTGGCCGGTCACGCCTTTGCGGTCTTATGCTGAGACTTGTCAGCCCGGGCCCATTCCATGCGTGAAATCTGCCTTGTCCGCGCACCCTCAAACCTTGGCCTCCGCCCGCTGAGGCCAGGTCATATACCGGGGACGTGGCGTGCGCCGCAGGCGTTGACCGAAGCCGGCTTGATCGAGACGCTTTCGCCCGCCAAGGTGGTCGATCTCGATCGGCCCGCCTATCGCACGGAGCCGCAGCCGGGCACCCGGCTGCGTAACGGCAATGCGATACGCAGCTTCAATCTCGAACTCGCCGAAGTCGTTGCCGGCGCGCTGGGACGAGGCGAGTTTCCGCTGGTCGTCGGCGGCGACTGCGCGGTCCTGCTTGGCGCACTGGCTGCTGCACGGCGATCTGGTCCGGTGGCGCTGGTGCATGTCGACGGCCACAGCGATTTCCGCCATCCGGGCAATTACGACATCAAGGCCTCACTTGGCTCGGCCGCTGGCATGGACCTTGCGCTCGCCACCGGTCGTGGCGAGCCGTTGCTGACCGATTGGCCCGATATCGCAAGCCCGCTTGTCGCGGACGAACAGGTGATTCAGATTGGCGAGCGCGAGAACCGCGACCCCGATTTTGCCTGGCCGGACATCAATTCGACCGCGATGACGCTGATCGACGTCTTTGCCGTGCGAGAGTTCGGCGCGGCAAAGGTCCTGGAAAAGACCTGGACCACGCTGGCGCGAAGCGGCTGGCCCTATTGGGTGCATTTTGACGTCGATGCGCTCGATCAGACAGTGATGCCGGCGGTGGATTCGCCGGGCAGCCCCGGTATCGATCCCGACGATCTCGTCACCATTCTCGCGGCGCTGGTGGCGGATCAGCGCTGCACCGGAATGGACATGACCATTTTCGATCCGGACCTCGATCCAACCGGCGAGCTGGCAGGGCTGCTGGTTTCGCTGCTTGGGCGGATCTATGCGCCACGATAGTCAGCTTCGCGCCACCGGCATCAGCGTGACCTGAGTAATGCCGGAGCGGCGCACGACCGTGCACAGCGTTTCGCGGCCGATGCGCTCGGCGTCGAGCAGGCGCACCAGATCATCGACACCGGTGACCGGGCGGCCGTCGATGGCGGCAATGATGTCGCCTTCCCTGAGGCCTGCCCTGGCCGCCGGGCTGTTCTTCTCGACGCTGCGCAGGCGCACGGCCGTGCTGCTCGACACTTGCGATAGAAGGGCTGCGCGGCGTGGCAGGTTTGTCGTGTCGGCCGAGACACCGATGAAGGCGCGGCGCACGCGGCCGAAGCGGATGATTTCCGAAATGACGAAGTTGGCGGTGTTGGAGGCAACCGCGAAGGCGATGCCTTGCGCGCCATGGATCATGGCGGTGTTGACGCCGATGACCTCGCCCGCCGAAGACACCAGCGGGCCGCCGGAATTGCCGGGGTTGAGTGCTGCGTCGGTCTGGATGACGTCGTCGATCAGCCGGCCGGTGGAGGCGCGCATCGAGCGGCCGAGCGCCGAGACGACGCCTGACGTGACGGTCCATTCGAAGCCGAGCGGGTTGCCGATGGCAATGGCGATCTGGCCGCGCCGCAGGCGCTTGGAATCGCCGAGCGGCGCGATATCGGCAAAGCTGCCGTCGGCGCGCACCAGCGCGATGTCGGTGTCGGGATCACGGCCGAGCACGCGGCCTTCGCGGGAGGCGCCGTCCGGCATCGCGACGCGGACGCTACGGGCATCGCCGACGACGTGGAAGTTGGTGACAACCAGCCCGTCCGGCGTGATGACGAAGCCGGAGCCATGGCCGCCAGCACCACCGACGCGCTCGATTCGACAGACGGCGGGACCGATGCGGTCGACTGCATCGGCAACGGTTGCCGAATAGGCATCGAGCAGGGCATCGTCGAATTGCAATTGCTGGGCGGCGAGGGACATTTGGGGCTCCGTGTCATTCGTCTGGAGGATGCCTATATGTGCGAAGCGGCCGGATCGGCCGCGACCTGACCAGATGGCCAGTCCAACGCCCGACTAGCCGTCAGGCGAGTACCCGCGAACGCGCCGCCGCGCGATATCTGGGTTAGAGCGACGAGCGTCCATTGGACGCTCAAAGTACGCTCTAAGATTTTGAGCTCTCGCATCGTGCTTTCCGAAAATCGATTCCGATTTTCGGGCCGATGCAATAAAAACCCAGGAGACAGTCATGAGCGACTTCAATCTGAGCGCATTTTCCGACGCCATCGCCGATACCGCTGCCAAGGCGGCCCCGGCGACGGCAAGCTTCGCCACGCATCAGCATCGTACGGCGACCGCCTTTCATTGGCGCGACGGCTATTTCATCACCGCCGAGGAGGCGGTGGAGGCCGGCGAGGAGATCGAGCTGACGCTTTCTTCGGGCGACAAGGTGAAGGCGGAACTGGTCGGTCGCGATCCATCCACTGGTACCGCCCTTTTGCAGCCGGCCGGCGCGCCGGACCTACCGCCGCTGACCAAGGCAAGCACGGTGCGGCCGGGCAATCTGGCCATTGCGGTCGGCAATAGCGACGGCGCGGCGCTCGCCGTGTTCGGCACGGTCGGCGAGGTCGGCCCTGCCTGGCGCTCGATGCGCGGCGGCACGATCGACCGGCGCATCAATCTGGCCGTCAATGCCGGCAGCCGTTTCGAGGGTGGCCCGGTGCTCGACGCCAGGGGCGCGCTGATCGGCATGCTCCTGTTTGGGCCGCGCCGGCGGGCGCTGATCATGCCGTACGAAACGATCGAGCGGGCGGTGGCGACGCTGCGCGAGAAGGGCCATGTCGCGCGCGGCTATCTCGGCGCCGGCCTGCACCCGATCCGCAATGGCGACACGCATGGTGCCATGGTGATGAGCCTCGACGACAACGGCCCGGCGAAGGCGGCCGGCCTGCATCTTGGCGACATCATCGTATCGTGGAACGGCGAGGCCGTACATGGTCCGCGCGAGCTGATCCGCAGGCTCGGGCCGGACAGCGCCGGCGCGTCAGTGACGCTCGGCGTGGTACGCGGCGGCGAACGGCGCGATGTCGTGCTGACCATCGGCGAAAAGCCGCTGCGCTGAGAGGATCGATGGCAAGCGGCGAAATCACGACCGGGAGGCGATTGACGGTGCTGGTCGCGTTGGGCGATGCCGCGCGCTCCGAACATTTGTCCGCAACCCTTGCCGCGAGCGACGATCTGCTGCCGATCGTAGCCGGCAGCAGCGATAGCGGCGAGAGGGCGGATGTCGCGGTCATCGATGACAATGTGCTGGAAGGCTGGGCGCAGGAAGGCGGGGCCACCGATCTAGCCATACCTCAGGTGCTGTTGTCTCAACGAGCGAGCCGGCATCGGCTGGCTGACACCGTGTTTGCCGTGCTGCCGGCCGCAGCGGACGATCTGCTGATCGCAGCCGCCGTGCGGCTGGCGGCGGCGGGTTATCGAATCTCGGGCGCGGGTCGCCCTTTGTCCGATCAGCATGACGATTTCGCTTTCCATGACGACGACCTGTTCGACGAGGGGTCGGTCGACGACAGATCCGATCGGCCTTCGCTTTCGCCGCGCGAGAGCGAAGTGCTGGCGCTTCTGGCCGAAGGCGCGCCCAACAAGGTGATCGCGCGCCGGCTGAACATTTCCGTGCACACGGCGAAGTTCCACGTCGCGGCGATCCTGATCAAGCTGGGTGCGGCCAACCGCACCGACGCGATCGCCATCGCCATGCGGCAGGGCCTGGTGCTGGTCTAACGTGTCCTTCCAAGCCTACGCAGCGTAACCCACATCCGGCGTGTTGGGCCTTGCGCGGCACGCAACCGCCGCGCAAGGATCACGCCTGTGATGTTGCAAGGGAGGCGCAAGACATGTCGCTCAAGGGAAAGACGCTGTTCATCTCCGGCGGGTCGCGTGGCATCGGGCTGGCGATCGCGCTACGTGCCGCGCGCGACGGCGCCAATGTGACGATCGCAGCCAAGACCGCCGAGCCGCATCCGAAGCTGCCGGGCACCATCTACATGGCGGCGCAGGAGATCGAGCAGGCCGGCGGCAAGGCGTTGCCGGCGTTGTGCGACATTCGCGAGGAGGGGCAGGTGGCCGAGGCGGTCACCAGGACCGTTGAAAAATTCGGCGGCATCGACATCTGCATCAACAATGCCAGCGCCATACAGCTCACCGGCACGCTGGAGACCGACATGAAGCGCTACGATCTGATGCACCAGATCAACACGCGCGGCACGTTCCTGGTTTCCAAAATGTGCATTCCGCACCTGAAGTTGGCCGATAATCCTCACATTTTGAATCTGGCGCCGCCGCTCGACATGAAGGCCAAATGGTTCAAGAACCATGTCGCCTATACAATGGCCAAATTCGGCATGTCGATGTGCACGCTGGGCATGAGCGCGGAGTTCGCCAGGGATGGTATCGCTGTCAATTCGCTGTGGCCGATCTCGACGATCGATACGGCAGCGGTGCGCAATCTTCTGGGTGGGGCGACGGTCGCGGCGATGAGCCGCTCGCCCGATATCATGGCTGACGCCGCGCATGCGATCCTGCTCAGGCCGTCGCGTGAGGCAACCGGCAATTTCTACATTGACGAGGAGGTGCTGCGCGCCGAGGGCGTCAGCGATTTTTCGATCTATGCGCCCGGCGCGACAGGTCCGCTCGCCGGCGATTTCTTCGTGCCCGACGAGGTGTTTGCAAAGTCGGATACGAATATCAAAGGGCTTTATTAGCCAGAATCGCGCTGCTGACGCTTTGCCTCGAATGGCTCCGGCTCACCCGATTTGTCGCCCTCGTGATTGCCGTGCCGAGCCGCTCGAGTTGCAAAAGACCGTCGCTGTCTTCCACAAGCGTCATTCGTCGGCCTTATTGGATTTGCCAAGGCCCATCAGCCGGTCGATATAGGCGAGCATCAGCGCCGAGAGGACAAAGGCCAGGTGGATGACGGTCAGCCACATCAACTGGTCGGTCGTATAGGAGACGGAGTTCAGGAACACCTGCAGCAGGTGGATGGATGAGATCGCGACGATGGTCGAGGCGACCTTGACCTTCAGCGAGCCGACATCGATCGTGCCCAGCCAGTGTACCTTGCCGTCATTTTCGTCGAAGCGGCTGACGAAGTTCTCGTAGCCCGAGACGATGACCATCACCACCAGTGAGGCGACCAGAGCCGCATCGATGAGGCCCAGCATCTTCAGGATGGTATCGGTTTCGTCCAGCATCATGACGGTCGAAATGAACTCGAGCAGCTTCTTGCCGAAAGACACCGCATAGATCGCAAGTGCACCGCCCAGCCCGAGATAGAAGGCGACCAGCAGCCAGCGCGTGGCGAGGATGATCGATTCGATGGCGAGTTCGAGACGTTTCATAAAGTGGTCTACTTTCCTGTCTGAGCACCATATTTCGGGCCAGGTCGCTTTGTTTGGGAGGGTTTGAGGCGGATGGTTCTCCATCGAAGCCGGAAACAAAAACCCCGCCGGCGAGGGGGGACCGGCGGGGCTCATGTGTCCCGCTGGAGTCGGGACAGGGCAGGGAACGCCCTATTCAGAATCTGGGGTGGGCGTCCACACGATTCAATGAGTGCCGTCAAATCGCGGGAGACAATTCTTCTTGAGCATACTCCTTTGGGGAAACTGCCCATCCCGCTAAAACCGGGATGGGCCAAGTCTTCGTGCGTCGATTCCAAAAGCCAGTTCAGGCTTTTGGAATCATTGCTCCTAGTTGGCCATGGCCTACTCCGCGCTGGCGACCGGCGCCACCAGCGAGGTGATCCGGCGGATGGCGACGCGACGGTTCTCGCGCTCAGGCTCCGACGTGTTGACCTTGAGATACTCCTCGCCATAGCCCTGTGTCGTCAGGTTCTCCGGCGGGATGCTGAAGGCGTTGGTCAGGGCTTCGGCGACCGCCTCGGCGCGGCGGTCGGACAGAGCGAGGTTCGCCTCCGGCTTGCCGACGGCATCGGTATGGCCTTCGATCAGGAAGGTTTCAGCGGGGTTCTTCTCCAGCAGCCTCTCCATGGCGGTGGCGACGCCTTCCAGTTTCTGCACTTCGCTGTCGGGGATCGATGCCGAACCGAATTCGAAGTTCAGTGTGTCGAGGTCGACACGGCGCGCAATGTCGCGGACGCGGGCCGAACGCTTGACCTCGTCGATCGAATACAGGCGCTGCACTCTCTCCACGGGCGGTTGTTCGAGGAAGGTGTAGTAGTCATCCGGATCCTCGATGTCTTCGGCGTCCAGAATGTACTCCTCGCGCGGAATGTCGAGCCGTATCGGCGGCAGGTCGTCGCCCGGATCGCGCCAGTCGTCGACATCCTCGTAGTACCGCTCGTCGACATAGCTCAGCACATATTCACGGCCGTCCGGCGCGATGCGTGAGCGCTGGATGACGTTGCCGTAGCGATTGCGGATGGTGACGATCTGGACACCGTTCTCACGCTCGACGATTTCCCGGGTGCGATCGCCCGGCAGATCCTCATAGTAGACCTCCCTGGCGCCACGATGCAGGCGCGGGGCATCGTTGCTTTCCACGATTGTCTGGTTGTTGAACTGGAGGATGACGCGGTCGCCGAATTCCCTGACGATATTGGCGCCTTGCGGGCGTGGACGGCGGCGAACATCTTCGAAATCCGGGGCACGTTCGACGCGCGTACCCTTTTCCTGCGTCACCGGGGCGATCTTTTCAGACCTGATGATTTCCTGCTGGGCCGCCCTGTCGTCGGTGGGTGGTGGCCCCTGATCGACCGGAGCCGGCCTCGGGGCCTCCGCTTGCTCGCCGTCCTGCTGGGCAGGCTGATTGCCCTCTTGGTCGCCTGCGTCCTGGCGGCCGGTCTCTTGCGCTCTGTCCCTGCCGCCCTTGCGCTTGCGCACGGCATCCTTCTGGCTGTCGAACACGGGGGCCGCGTTTGGATCGGCCGGAGCCTCGCCCTGGACCGGACCTTGCCCCTCGGCGGGTGCGGCTTGTTCGCCCTCCGCAGGCCGCTCACCGGTAGAGGGCTGCTCACCCGTTGCCGGCTGTTCTTCAACAGGCTTCCTGCGCTTCCTCGCCTGGTCCAAAGGCTGTTCGCCCTCGGCAGGAGCGGCTTGCCGGTCAGCTGGAGTGGGAAGCGGCTCGGCCTGCGTGTCAGGCTCACGAGCGGGTGTTTTCCTCTTGGCCGGCTGTTCTGACGGTGTGGCCTCGATCTGCTGATCCTGGTCCCGCTTCTTTCTGCGCGGCCTGGGCTGCTCGTTGTCATTTGCAGGCGCGGCCTTTTCGGGTTCCGCCTGCTCAGCGGGCTGTTCGGCAGGTGCGGCCTCCTGCTGTTGCCGGTCGCGCTTCTTTCTACGCGGCCTGGGCTGCTCTTCGTCGCTCGCAGGGGCGGCCTGCTCAGCGGGCTGTTCGGCGGGGGCGGCCTCCTGCTGTTGCCGGTCGCGCTTCTTTCTGCGCGGCCTGGGCTGCTCTTCGTCGCTCGCAGGGGCGGCCCGCTCAGCGGGCTGTTCGGCCGGTGCGGCCTCCTGCTGTTGCCGGTCGCGCCTCTTGCGAGGCCTCTGTTCAGGTTCTGCCTGCTGGTCTTGTGCGCAGCCTTCCGCGCCTTCGGGGCAATCCGATTGGGCCAGAATCAACGGCGTTGCGGCACCTCGTGGGGAACCGAAAGTGGGGCTGTCCTGCAGCGGAAATGCGCTCAACGGCGTAGACGCCATCAGCAAGCCAAAAGCGGCACCTGCCAGTATCCTAGGTCGGCTCTTCATCAGAAATTCTCCTTGTGGCGTCCCATCCCTGCCCAAACTTTCAGCAACCGTATTTGGTTCCTGTCCGCTGGCTTTAGCTGCCGGGAAGGGCAATTGGCCGACGTTTTGAAGGCGACTTCGTGTCTTTCGTATGGTCCCGGCCTTTGGCTTTTGCCGGATTGCACTGTTACCGTGCTTGACCTTGACGCCAGCGAGGGCCACATCCCCGCAATGGAAACACCGTTCTGGAAAACCAAGTCGCTCGAAGCGATGACCCCGGCCGAGTGGGAGTCGCTTTGCGACGGCTGCGGCAAATGCTGCCTGTCGAAGCTCGAGGACGAAGACACCGGCGAGATTTACTGGACGAGCGTCGGCTGCCGGCTGTTCGACGCCAAAACTTGCCGTTGCTCGGACTATGCCAACCGGCTGGCGCGCGTCCCGGACTGTGTCGGGCTGACGCCGCAGAATGTGCGCACCATCAGCTGGCTGCCGAAGACCTGCGCCTACCGGCTGGTCGCCGATGGCCACGATCTCTACTGGTGGCATAGGCTGGTTTCGGGCAGTGCCGAAACGGTGCACGAGGCCGGCATTTCGATGCGCGACCGGGTTAGCGCCAGCGAAACCGATCTTGCCGAGCCGGACGACTATTTCGCGCACATGCTGGACGACGAGCCTTAAAGCGGGTCGCGTCTGAAGGGATTCTGCGACGCGCTTAATTTCTTGTTTTACGCATGTGGTTGTCCCAAAACCGCTGTGCACCCTCGGTTCAAGACCGAGAGCATGCTTTTGGGGACATGCATTAGGCCGGAACCAGTGGGAAAACCGGGCGTTCTCTATCCATAGTATCCGGAACCGGGTCGCGGGAGGCGCAAGACAACCGACTGTCCCTCGGCTTGCATCTGAACCCGAAATGAACGGCTGGTTCGTAAAAAGTTCAGATACGCAGGCGCATTCTCCTCCCATCGTTTCGACGAAAACGGGCGGAAGCCCTGAACAAGGAGAGAAGACAATGTTCAACACGATCAAAACGACGACCCTTTCGGCCCTTGTCGCCCTTGGCACGCTTGCCGCCGTCCCCGCTCATGCAGACAGCATCTATCTCGGTTTCGGCAACAACGACGATTCCCGTGCCGGCGTTTATGTCGGGGACGACTACCGCTACCGCTACCGCCACCGCGAACGCGACTGGCGCCGGTCCTGCTCGCCGGATCGTGCCCTCGGCAAGGCGGAGCGCATGGGCCTGCGCCGCGTTCGCATCGTCGATATCAACCGCCGCACGGTCAAGGTCGCGGGCCGCCAGTACGGCGACCGCGTGGTGGTCGTGTTCGCCAATGAGCGCGGCTGCCCGGTCATATACCGGTAAAACGTTCATCTGTCGGGAAACGTTCGGCAGGTTGCCGACCGGCAACGGCCTTGTTGTTTAAGCATGATCTTATGCGGGATCAGCTCGAGACGTTGTGCGAAGGTCAGTCTGCAGTAGTAGAGTCCCTTTCCGCCAGGCGGACGGGTGCGGCTCAAAAAACCCCGGAGGACCAGCCCTCCGGGGTTTTTCATGCAGCAGCATCGATGTTGCCGGTTGGTCCTGCCCGCGCTTCGGCAGAGCCGAACCACGCCGCACAGTTCAGACGGTCACTTCAACTCGAACGTGACAGTGACCTGCACCGTGTAGGAATTCTCGCCCGCCTGCACCGGAACCGACGCACGGGCGGCGTCGAAGGCCTTGGCGTTCATCGGTATCGGCGGCGGCGCGATGTTCTGGTCCGTGATTTCCAGCACCCGTCCGATGCTGACGCCGGCGGCTTCAGCCAACGTTTTGGCCTTGGCCATGGCGTCGGCGACCGCCTTCTTGCGGGCCTCGGTGACAGTTGCAGCCGGATCCTCGTTGGAAAACGAGATGCCGCCGCCCTGGTTGACGCCGAGCGATACCGCCTTGTCGAGAATCTCGCCGGTCTTGTCGATATCGCGGATGCGCACCGAAAGCGTGTTGGTCACCTGATAGGCGACGAGTTCGGCTTCCTGGCTGCCGTCCGGCTTGTTGGTGTAGTTGTAGCGCGGGCTGATCTGGATGCCGGCTGTCTGCAGATCGCGCTCCTTGATGCCAGCCGACTTCATGGCGGCGATCACGGAGGCCATGGCGTCGTTATTGGCATCGAGCGCGGCGCGCGCGGTCTTGGCCTCGCGCATGACGCTGAGCGTCAGCAGCGCCAGATCGGGGGCCGCGGTCGCTTCGCCTTCGCCGGTGACGACGATGCGCGGCGGGGGCGGCGAATCGGCAGCGCTGGCCATCGCTGGAAAAGCGATTGCGGCGGCGAGCGCCAAGGGCAAAAGATGTCTGGTCATAAAAATCTCCTCAGTCTGCGATCCAGTCGCGCTTGTCGACTACCGCATCGGTCCGAAAATCGGAATCGATTTTTGCTGCGCCGACCCGGTTCGGAAAGCACGATGCGTAGGTTCAAAGCGGTAGAGCGTACTTCGTTGTGCGTCCAAGTGGACGAGCGTCGCTCTAATGTCTGAATATGGGCTGATTTGGGCGATCTCGGCCAACCCGTCCGGAAAGCCTTGTGCGTTTCGGGGAAAAACATTAATCCAGCCGCGTGTGGGGCCTGTAGCTCAATGGTTAGAGCCGGCGGCTCATAACCGCTTGGTTGGGGGTTCGAGTCCCTCCGGGCCCACCATAACCTTTGATTTCATTGATAAAAAGTGCCCTCGGCCCAAAACGTTTTGGGCCCATTATGGGCCCAAAGCAAAGACCGTGGTCCCGGTTTGTTCCGACTCGATTTGGTTATTTGACAATGCGGAGGTTTGTCCGCCGCTTCATGTCGTCGCGTTTGGCCTCGCGCTCGTTGATGGCACGAGCAATATCAACCGCGATCCGCTTCTTATTGGCCTCGCGGACATACTCATCCGTCACGGCCATTGAGGAATGGCCCATTGCCTCCATAATGGCCCGCGCTTGGATGTTGCATTCAGCGAGGTAGGTGCCGAAGGTGCGGCGCAGGCCATGGAGCGTGTAGCCGCTAGGAATTCCCGCCTGCCGCGTCCAGTGCTGCATCATGCCGGTCAGGCTCTTTTCCGAGAATGACCTGCCATAGGCGTTCTTTAAGACAGTGCCGCCTTTCGAGCGATCGAGCGGGTCCAAGGCCGCTGCTAGTTTGTCTACGACTGGAATGAACATCTCCCGCCCGCCATGGCGGTTGCGGTTCTTCTTCTGGCGGAAATCAAAGGCCTCGATTAGCACCAGCGAGCCGTCGAACAGTTCGATCTCTTCGGTTAAAAGATCGTCCCACTCAAGAGCAGCGATATCGCCGCGACGATTTCCAAGCCAGAAGCCGAGTGCATAGCAGGTGCGTGCGGCTGTACCGATTGGGTGTCGCTCCTCGAACCTTTCACGCATCGCAATTGGCCAAGCTGGGTTCTTGGTCGATTTGGGTACCCGCACACGGATAGATAGCGATGGATCATCCTGCGGCTTGATCCATTTTTCGACATCGGTCGCGACCCATAGAAGCTTCTTGATGGCGACCAACATGTGTTTGGCGACTGTGCGGTTTGTCCTGAAGATGCCTTCAATGATGGCGCGAAGTCGATCCGCGTCGAGATGTTCGACAGGAGTATCGCGCCAGGTGAGTGGGTAGTTGGGATCGACCCGCAGGTTGAGAAAACGCTCAATCAGTCGCGCATTCTTCTGCTGCGTGGCGTCATCAAAATCCAGCCACTCCATTGTCGTTTCAAGCCGGCGCGCGGCATGGCCAAAGGATTTTGGCAGTGCCCGACCGGGCAAATCGATGATAACTGCCTTCTTGCCTTGACCCTGCGTGGCCTTCTCGTAAGCCGCCTCGAACTCGGGATCGCCGGGCTTACCGGGAAGGCGGATTTCGGGCATGCCTTTCGCGCGGTAGCGATAAGCTAGCTTGCCGTTCTTGAGACGCGAAGAGACCCCAGGGTATCGCGCATCCTTGAAGGGCCTAGCCATCAGACGCTCCTTCCAGACTTTTGCCGCCGGTGCTCAACGCGCGGGGAGGTCTCCAGCATCGCCTGTAGCGAAAGGGCTTCGCTTTCGATGGCAACGCGCAGGAGCACTGGGTAAGGGAAGCCTCTGCCTTGCTCTATGCCTTCGAACGTGCGTTTCGGTATTCCCAGCACCTTAGCTGCGGCTTCGGCAGTGAATCCTCCCTTGGCCCGCCAGGCTTTCACTTCTTGGGCAAGCTTCTCATTCTCGTTCACGCCACGCCTTCCCTACAGCCGAGCACTCTACTGCGCCTACAGCGTATACGCAATGAGCGTAGCGCTATCCTCTTTGCCCATCTCGCTTGCTTCGTTTCAACAGTTCTTGCAAACCGCTGTCTTTGTCCGGCAGAGAGGTGAAAGCGATGTCGAGAGCGACACGATCCCAGACGGCGCGGCTGTTGATGCGTTTGGGCTTCGGCATGCGCCCATCGGCAACCATTTCGTCAAAAAGCGTCGATCCGACACCAATATAACGGGCTGCTTCCTCACGAGAAAGGCCTCGTGGGGGATACGAGATTGCGTCACTCTTCATGGACGCTGCCTCATCTCGGATACTCTGGGCGTGGTTGGTGTCGAAGCACAAAGCCTCATGCTGATTACCGCTTCGCAGCGACGAGATCGTGCTCACTTAAATAAGAGGATCCCGTTAAGCGGAAGCGGCCTGACTAGGTCCGTTCGGCGCAAACTGGTAGCAACGTGTGAACCGGATGAATCACGGCAGGAGAGCGTCTCTAAGCGGACTCGTGGGCCAAGTCCGTGGACGGCTATCGCTCAGGCGAGAATCCGGTGGAACGACCCTCAACAGCGGGCTCTCGCGGTTGCACGCGAGCGCGGCATGAACAGGCCCCGGTGCGGATCACCAATCCGGCAAAGACCATCGTCGATTGCTTCAAATACCGCAACAAGATTGGACTCGACATCGCCATCGAGGCGCTTCGCGATTGTTTGCGGCTTAAGCGAGCGACAATCGATGAGCTCTGGCACTTTGCTGGAATCGATCGTGTACAGAATGTCATCCGGCCTTACCTCGAGGCCACCGTATGACGCGAAAGTCGCTGCGGAATATTGGCGCTTCGGTCCGGGCCCGATTGCGTCATCGCGCACGTGAGCAAAAAGAAAAAGGTGCGATGCTGTTCAACCTCTGGTCCGAGACGCCTTATCGATCGACGGGCGATCTCGATCTTCTCGGATTTGGTGACGAAGATCCCCAGCGCTTAGCCAGCGCTTTTCGTGAGATTTGCGCCCTCGATGTTGAGGACGGGCGTCGTATTCAAGCCAAACACCATGCGAACGGAGCTAGCCCGGCCAGAGAATGAATACAGCGGCGTCCGTCTCACTGTCGGTGCGGACATTTCTGGTGCGCGTTTGCTGGTTCAGATCGACATCGGCTTCGGGGGCCCAACCTTCGACCGACGCAACACCCGTCTCCCAGCCGAGACGCCGATTGCGCTCACGTCAGAGTTTTCTGAATCCCCGACCAAACAAGCTCAATGGCGCGCCTTTCTTCAACGAACAGCTATCACGCATGCACCTGCACCGCTCCCTAAGTTGATGCTGGCAGTCACTGAGTTTGTCATGCCCCCAACGCGGGCGGCCCTGGCTAGCACAGCGTTCGATCACACATGGGAAGCTGGCCCCTGGACATAAAAGCTGTTGGATCATCACAAATGATAGCTTCAGCTGCCGATCGCTGCAGTCCCGAACTGTAAATTCACGAGATCGTCCCTCTTCGCCCCTTCTGGTCAGTCCTATGGCAGGTTTTTCCTGAGGTGTCGGCATAGACAAGTTCAAGGGCGGTGCACGCAGCTGACCTTCAGGGAACTCGCTCTTAGGCGAGCGGAACTACGGCTTAGTCCTGATCCCACCCCCGCTGGCCGCGATGTGCGCTCGCAGAGGATCGTGAATCTCCAACATGGGAGGTGGGGCATTTCGTCCACCTCTGGTCACTGACGCCATAATTTCGGCAGGGGCGGCGCGATCAAGGATGCTGCGGCCAAGGTTACGCCTTTTGAAAGCCTGCATAATCGAGAGGAACGGCAGTTTCAGGTCGCGCGGCCGGCAGCACTCGCCGTAGCGCCGACCTGATCCGCAGCTGCAAAGTTCAGCCTCCTTGAACTGGAGTAGCCGATAGTAAGGGTCAGATTGCCCTAGATCATCCGGCATCGCATGCTGGCGTCCTGGCCACCGATCAAACACCACCAAGTGCAGGTGACGGAGCGCCCACACGCTGTAGAGGTCCAGCAAGGTGCACAAGTCGCCGCCCGGCGACCAAGCTTTGTCGAGCTCCGCGTGATAAGCGCACACCGAGCCATCAGGGAAATTGGTGTGCCGCGGGCCGATCCATTCGACCTGCCCATCTTGCTCCCAGAACGCCCATCCGCGCGGCTCCACCGCTGGTGTGTCTGGCAAGGCGATAAGACATATGGCTTCCCGCGCTAGGCCATCTATGACGCGGCTGCGAGCGAGAAGCCATACTCCGTGGTCATCAGGGAGGAGAGTTGCGCCGGGGTATGCCCGTTGCACATCCTCTAGCTGCCGGGCGTAGCTGCCGGCGAGGCCGACGACCCGTGATCCGGCACGGGGCGGCCGTGATCGACCGGGCGACCCTTGCCGTCGGGTGGACCCTTGCCATGCCCGGGCTGCGGGTCCTCGCGCTCTTTGTTGCTGCTCATCACTTTTCTCCTGGACAGGTGCTAAGGTGGGCTGCGGATCGAGAATCACAATGCCCCGATCCCTCACCCTCACGGGCTGGCGCGCGTCCAAACCGTCGCCAATCCGTTGCAACTCAGCCCGCGCATCGCCGCTCAACAACACTTCCATTTTGCCTGTCGATGTGCGAATCTGTGTCACCAGCACAGGATGCATTCTGGGAGGGACGTGTCAACGCGTGCTGATCGCACAATTGGGTGAAAATGAACGAATTTGAGGAAAAGCTCGTCAGGGCAGTCCGCGAGAAGCGAGAACGTGAAGGCCTCAGTATAAGAGCGCTGTCGGCAATCGTGGGGATCAGCTTTTCCACGCTGGCCCGAATCGAGCGGGGCGAAGGATCGCCCGACAACAACTCCAAGATAAGGCTGCTCGAGTGGCTCGGCCCGGATGCCGATCAACACGAGCTTGGCTTTGATCGGGTGGCATTCGTCCACTTCCGCGCCGGGAAGAACGCGTCCTCCGGGACAGTGCAAACCCTGCTGCGGGCCGCCGTGTGTGTTCGGCGGCACTATGCCGAGGGTGACACATCAGAGCCGAGCAACGCCCCGACAGATGCTGACGTTATCCCTATGTCCAAGGAAGAACTGGAGCAGACGGCTGAAGCTTTCCGAAAGGACCTGGGATTGAAAAAGAACGATCCATTGGACCCGTTTTTTTTGGTTGTTGATTCGGTCACAGTAGAGCGCCTAGGACATTCATCCTGCGTCGATGAGAAGACAAAGAACACGCTTGCAGGACCATCCCGTAACGAGTGGTCGGCAATGAGCGTTCCCTTGAACGCTGATCAGGATAGCTGGGTCGTGTTCCTAAACGACTACCATACCGTTGAGAGACAAAGAGTAACGCTGCTTGAAGAGTATTGGCACATTCTTTCCGGGCATAAGCTAACTAAGATAGCGAAGATTGCCGGCTCCTTCGGTCGTACTTATGACAGTGCCGAAGAACACGACGCTTATTTCCTAGCGTCGGCGACTTTGCTTCCACGAGATGCGATCAAGCGCATGGTCTCGGACGGCAAGAGTGCTGCTGAGATCGCGTCCTTCTTCGGGACCTCACCAGAACTTGTCGAATATCGAATAAAGCGCCTCGGAATTTGGCGCGATCATATTGGAAAGAAGGTAAGCCTCGCCAAGCCATAACAATAATGCCCCCTAGGACTGTTTTTGAGGATCTGGTAGTTTGGCGGCCGGAACTGCGGCCTTACAGACAAACCCGCAGTTCCGGCGGCAGGCGACCGTTAGGCGACCGTCGCCAGCATTGACAGCGAACTTTCAGTTTTCGCCGATTCCTGCCCGAAGAGCGGACCGTCGGCTCTCATCCCAGATCAAGACGTTGGGTACATCGCTGCCAGGCGTCCGGAAGCGGCGCGTCCTGCACCACGAATGCTATGACGATGTTCATGATGCGGCAGCTTCAGCTCGTCCAAATGGTCAGCCCACCACTGCATCATTCTCACGCGTTCATCCCAATGTTCGCCGCGGGCATAAGCTCGCCTGACATTGTTGCCTTCCACGTGCGCAAGTTGACGTTCGACAGCATCGGGATGCCACTTACCGCTTTCGTTGAGCAAGCTCGACGCAGTCGCCCGAAAACCATGCGCCGTGGCCTCGTTCTTGCGATAGCCAAGCCGGCGCAAAGCGGCATTAAGGGTGTTGTCGGAAATCGGGCGCGTGGTCGTGCGGACACTGGGGAACAGAAGCATCCCGTCTCCATATACCTCGCGCAGCCGCTTCAGGAGGTTGAGCGCCTGGGTCGACAAAGGAACACTATGCGGTCGCCGCATTTTTGCTCGAGCGGCAGGAATCGTCCAGACTGCTTTGTCGAAGTCGAATTCGGGCCATTCAGCGGCGCGCAGCTCTCCGGGGCGGGGAAACAGGAGCGCCATCAAATTCAGTGCGATTTGGGTGCCTGGCTGCCCATCGTACGAATCAATCGAGCGCAAAAGAGCACCGAACTCCTTCGGGTCGGTAATTGCAGCTCGCGGTGTTACCGTTGGCCTAACAAGAGCGTCCCTGAGCGCCAAGGTGGGATCAGCATTGGCGCGAGCGGTGGCAATCGCGTAACGAAATATACTTCCGATTGTTGATCGAAGCCGACGGGCCGATTCGTGTCGACCACGAACTTCCACTTCCCGCAACACATTGAGAACGGACGGCGCATCAATCGCCCTTATCGACTGGTCGCCCAAAGTCGGATAGGCGAAAGAGAGCAACCACTTGTTCTTAGTGATCGTCCTTTCCGCACGGCCCTCCTTTTCTAGTTTAGCGATGAATTCGTCTGCAATGACGCGGAAGCTATCGCGCGTGTCAGCATTCCGCTCCTGCTTCTCACGTGCGGGGTCTATTCCCTTCATCAGCAGCCGCTTTGCCTCATCTCGTGCCTGTCGAGCCTCCGCCAGGGACAGAAGCGGATAGCTTCCCAGTGCCAGGAGCTTCTGTTTGCCATCGAAGCGATAGGCAAGGCGCCACAGGCGTGAGCCGGTCGGTTGTACCCATAGCTGGAGACCGCCTCCATCGGAGATTTTCCGAAGTTTAGGCCCTGGGCGGGCATTTCGACATTTCACGTCAGAGAGTGTCATTGTCCAATGCTTTTTGCTGGTGAGTGATACCAACAGGGTAGACGGATACCAACGAAGAAACCAACAGCTCGAAGCCGTTGGACCAAATGCGATCACCTGCTTCGGAATACGCCAAAGCGCGATGAGGCCGTCAAAAAAGCGCCTATTTTCAAAAGTTTACGCGAACAGCAGCGTGGAAGGCTTGGCGGAAGGGAGTGTAGGGAGAAGGGGGAATGGTGCCCAGAGGCGGATTCGAACCACCGACACGCGGATTTTCAGTCCGCTGCTCTACCAACTGAGCTATCTGGGCCTGTTCCGGCACGCGGGCAGTTCCGCACACCGGATTTCACGAAAGCGCCGCAGGCGCCCCTTGAAAGCGCGTGGGTTATAGCACGGGAATTCGGCCTGTCCAGCGCTTAAGCGTTGATTTCAGGCGGGAAACGAGCAGTTGCCCGACAGGACGATTCATCGAGCTCGGTCGAGGTCGGCGGGCCGTGCCGAATGGCCTCATTTGGGAGGGTCGTTGTCCGTTTCGTCCTCGTCGTCGCGGCCCGGAATGACGTAGACGCCCTTGAGCCAGCGGTTGAGGTCGATGTCCTTGCAGCGTACCGAGCAGAACGGATAGGTCTCGCGCGCCGACGGCTTGCCGCATTCGGGGCAGGGCCGCTTGGGGCGCAGCGGCGTGACCTTGTCGTCCGAGCTCATGGTTGCCCCATATTCATGGCCACCGCCGAGCTCATGGCCGAGCTGACAGCCAGTTGGCGTGCACCTTGAAGCCCTCGCCGGTCAGAAGCGCCACCGTCTCGTAGAGGGGCAGGCCGACGACGTTGGTGTAGGAGCCGACAAGCTTGACGACGAAGGCGCCGGCGAGGCCCTGGACGGCATAGCCGCCGGCCTTGCCGCGCCATTCTCCCGAGGCCACATAGGCGTCGATTTCGGCGCGTGGCAGCCGCTTGAAACGCACCCTGGTCTCGACCAGCCGCTGGCGCAGCTTGCCGCCCGGCGTGATCAGGCAGATGCCGGAATAGACCCGGTGCGAACGGCCGGACAGCAGGCCGAGGCAATTGGCGACGTCGTCGAGCGTTTCGGCCTTTGGCAGGATGCGCCGGCCGACGGCGACCACGGTGTCGGCGGCCAGCACGAAGCTGGGCGGATAGTCGTCCTCGGTTTTTAGCGACGCCAGCGCCTTCTCGGCCTTTTCCTTCGACAGGCGCTTGGCCAGCGAGCGCGGATGCTCGGCGCGCATCGGCGTCTCGTCGACACCAGACGGCAGCACGCGATCCGGCTCGATGCCGGCCTGCTGCAGGAGTTCGATCCGGCGCGGCGAACCCGAGGCAAGCACGAGCTTCTGCAAATTGCTCATCGCGATCCCGGCCGAACTCTGACGATCTTACTTGAAACGGTAGGTGATGCGGCCCTTGGTCAGGTCGTAGGGTGTCATCTCGACCAGAACCTTGTCGCCGGTCAGCACGCGGATGCGGTTCTTGCGCATGCGGCCGGCCGTATGGGCGATGATCTCGTGTTCGTTTTCAAGCTTCACCCTGAACATCGCGTTGGGCAACAATTCCGTGACGACACCCGGAAACTCGAGGACTTCTTCCTTCGGCATTCGATACCTTTGCTTGGATGGGGATTCCCAGCGCCCGGCCGGAATTTGGGCGGAACCTATATGATAATCGCGCGCTTGTGAACATGCTTAATCAGCGCCGCTTTTTGCCTCCGGCGCTGCAAAACGGCCGCCGATCCGCGCCTTCAGCCGTTCGCGCACCTCGCGGTAGGCGGCCATGATCTGCTCACGCGTGCCGACGACATCAGTTGGATCCGGCATCGGCCAGTATTCGACATCGACAGCGAGCGAGCGGGTAAGCTCGAGCGCGGTGTGATGGGCTTCCGGCGACAGCGTGACGATCAGGTCGAAATAGTCGTCCTCGAGATCGTCCAGCGTCCTCGGATGCCGTTCGCCCAGCGACAGGCCTTCCTCGGCCAGCACGGCGTCGACGAATGGGTCGCGTTCGCCGCCGCGCACCCCGGCCGACGCCACGAAAGTGGTCGCCGGAAGCATCCGGCGCGCCAGCAACTCGGCCATCGGCGAGCGCACGGCGTTCATGCCGCACACAAAGAGGATCGAGCGGGGCAGGATCGAGCGGGGCAGAGGGGCAGGCAGGTCAGCCTCGCCAGTGCAGCACGCAGACCAGCGTGAACAGCCGGCGCGCCGTGTCGAAATCGATGTCGATCTTGCCGGCCAGCCGGTCCATCAAGGTCTGCGAGCCCTCATTGTGCAGGCCGCGCCGGCCCATGTCGATCGCCTCGATCTGGCTGGGCGTCGAGGTGCGGATGGCCTCGTAATAGCTTTCGCAGATCATGTAATAGTCCTTGACGATGCGCCTGAGCGGCGTCAGCGACAGGATGTGGGTGACCACGGCGGCACCATCCTCGCGCGTCACCGCAAAGACCAGGCGGGATTCGGCCAGCGACAGCTTCAGCCGATAGGGTCCGGCGCCGTCGTCATTGACCGGCTGAAAGCGGTTCTCCTCGATCAGGTCGAAGATCGCCACCGCCCGCTCATGCTCGACATCGGGCGTCGAACGGCCGATCGATTCGTCGAGTTCGACATCGATCAGCCTGGCATGGGTTCGATCGTAGTCCGACATGTCAGTCTACATGTTCAGCCGTATGGCGACGGAGCGTCCGTGCGCGTCGAGGCCTTCCGCCTTGGCCAGCGCGATGGCCGCGGGCGCCAGCGCCCGCAGCTGCTCCGGTCCGAGCTTCAGGATCGAGGTGCGCTTGACGAAATCGAGCACCGAAAGCCCGGACGAGAAGCGCGCCGAGCGCGCCGTCGGCAGCACGTGGTTGGAGCCGCCGACATAGTCGCCGATGGCTTCCGGCGTGTGGCGGCCGAGAAAGACGGCACCGGCGTTGCGCATCCGCGCCAGGAAGGCTTCCGGCTCGTCGATGGCAAGCTCGACATGTTCGGCGGCGATGCGATCGACCAGCGGCAGTGCGGCCTCGATTCGGGGAACGAGGATGACGGCGCCGAAGTCGCGCCAGCTCGCCGCCGCCGTCTCGGCGCGCGGCAGGCCGAGCAACTGGCGTTCGACCGCCTGTTCGACCGCTTCGCCGAAGGCGGGATCGTCGGTGATCAGGATCGACTGCGCCGACACGTCATGCTCGGCCTGGGCGAGCAGGTCGGCGGCGATCCAGTCGGGATCGTTGCCGCCGTCGGCCACGACAAGCACTTCCGAAGGCCCGGCGATCATGTCGATGCCGACCGTGCCGAAGACCTGGCGCTTGGCCGCGGCGACATAGGCATTGCCGGGGCCGACGATCTTGGCGACGGGCTTTATCGTCTCGGTTCCATAGGCGAGCGCCGCGATCGCCTGCGCGCCGCCGATGCGGTAGATCTCGGATATGCCGGTCAGATCCGCCGCCACGAGCACCAGCGGATTGATGATGCCGCCGGGCGCGGGCACCGCCATGACGATGCGCTCGACGCCGGCGACCTTGGCCGGCACGGCGCTCATCAGCACCGAGCTTGGATAGCTCGCCGTGCCGCCCGGCACATAAAGCCCGACCGCCTCGATCGCCGTCCAGCGCGAGCCGAGCTCGACCCCGGCGGCGTCCGTATAGCGGTCGTCCTTCGGCCGCTGCCGCTCATGATGGGAACGGATGCGGTCACGGGCGAATTTTAGCGCCTCGATGGTTTGCGGGTCGGCGGCGTCGTAGGCCCTGGCGATGTCGTCCTGCGACACGGCCATGCCGAGCTCTTTCAGATCGGCCTGTTCGAATTTCCGCGTATAGTCGATGAGCGCCGCGTCACCCTCGGCGCGCACCCGCGCGATGATCGCGCGCACCACGGCGTCGACATCGGCCGAGGCCTCCCGCTTGGTCAAAAGGAAGGCGGCAAAACGCTGCTCGAAATCGGCGTCGGACAGACGAAGCGTGATGGCCATCTTGTGTTGCTCAGGCTCTGTGGAAGGGGCGCGACGTCGCTTCCCAGGCGCCGCCGATGTCAGCGAGCCGCGCCTCGATGCATTCGACATCGAGCATGATCGCGCCGCCGCCAGAAAAGATCAGCTCTATGATGCCGGCGGGCTTGTCGAGCGCGACGAAGCTGATCGCCAGCAGGGAGAGGACCTCATCAGGCTTGTCGCGGGCAATGCCGCTGGTCTTGGCGCCCAGAACCCGGTCGAAATGCAGTACGCTTTGCCGCCGCTCATTGTGCTGGCGGAACAGGCCGGATTTCGCTTCCCAGACGAAGCGGTTCATGGTCAGCACGAAGCGTTTGGTCGCCGGCACGTATTCGAGGTCGCCGACCTTCAGCACGGCGTCCTGGACATGAGCCGAGAGGATGCTCAGATCCTGATCGTCGAGCGCGACAAGCTTGAGAGCGTTCATGCGGATTTCGCACCTGCGAAGGTTTACAATCGGCTTTCTGTTAGGCGGTCTTGGCGATCCGTGCAACCGCGCCACGGATCCTGCCAAGGCAATCGCTTAAGGCTTGCGCTGCCCCTCATCGCCCTGCCGGGCACTTCTCCCCGTGAGGGACGGGGAGAAGGGGCTTGGCCACAACGCTGGCGATCCCTCTCTTGCCGATTTCGCCTAAGCCGAAATCCGCTCGATCACCGCGCCGCAGCCGGACAGCTTTTCTTCCAGCCGCTCGAAGCCGCGGTCGAGATGGTAGACGCGGTTGACCGTGGTCTCGCCTTCGGCCGCCAGGCCGGCGATGACCAGCGACACCGAAGCGCGAAGATCGGTCGCCATGACCGGCGCGCCCTTCAGCTTCGCCACGCCGTCGACGATCGCCGTCTGCCCGGAAAGCGTGATGTGGGCGCCGAGCCGGGCGAGTTCCTGGACGTGCATGAAGCGGTTTTCGAAGATCGTCTCGGTGATGCGCGACTTGCCCTTGGCCATGGTCATCAGGCCCATGAACTGCGCCTGCAGGTCGGTCGGGAATGCCGGGAACGGCGCCGTCGCCACGTCGACCGGCGCAATGCCGGCGCCGTTGCGCCTGACGCGGATGCCGGAATTGGTCGGCGTGATCTCCGCACCCGTCTGGGCAATTACGTCGAGCGCCGTCTGTAACAGGTCGGCCCGCGCGCCTTCGAGCATAACGTCGCCGCCGGTCATGGCGACGGCCATCGCATAGGTGCCGGTCTCGATGCGGTCGGGTATCACCCGGACACGCGCGCCTGACAGCGCTTCGACGCCGTCGATGGTGATTGTCGAGGTGCCGGCGCCGTAAATCTTCGCACCCATCGCGTTGAGGCAATCGGCAAGGTTGACGATCTCGGGCTCGCGGGCGGCGTTTTCGAGCACCGTCTCGCCCTTGGCCAGCGACGCCGCCATCATCAGCACATGGGTGGCGCCGACCGACACTTTCGGGAAGACGTAGCGGTTGCCGACAAGCCGGCCGTTCCTGGTCTTAGCGATGACATAACCGGTGTCGACGTCGATATCGGCGCCCAGCGCCTGAAGGCCCTCCAGGAAAAGATCGACCGGGCGCGTGCCGATGGCGCAGCCACCCGGCAGCGACACCTTGGCCTCGCCCATGCGGGCAAGCAGCGGGCCGATCACCCAGAAGGACGCGCGCATCTTCGACACCAGCTCGTAGGGTGCCGTGGTGTCGACGATGTTGCGGGCGGAAAAAGTGATGGTGCGCGAATAGCCCTCTTGCTGCTTTTCGCGGCGGCCATTGACCGAATAATCGACGCCATGATTGCCGAGGATGCGGATCAACTGCTCGACATCGGCCAGATGCGGCACGTTTTCGAGCGTCAGCGTGTCGTCGGTCAACAGCGAGGCGATCATCAGCGGCAGTGCTGCATTCTTCGCGCCCGAGATCGGGATGCTTCCGGCAAGCTTGTTGCCGCCGACAATTCTGATGCGATCCATTTGAAGAACGTCCCCTCGGCCGAAAGGCCGGTTTTCAATCGGTTGAGTCTGTTGTGGCCCATCTAGACCATTGGCCGGCTTGGTTCAAGAAACAGGATTCCCGCTCCCTGGGCCAAGCCTGTTGATATAGGTCAATCCTTTTGCGTTTCCCTCAAGGCGCCGAGCCCGTCCGGCCGCTTGTCGGCGTCGCCAGCGCGCCGTTTGTCGGCGTCGCCAGCGCGCCGGGAGCGCGACTGCGCCTTGCGCTTCTGCAGATTGGCGCGCAATTGCTCGGCGAGCCGGGTCTTGCGGTCGACAACGCGCTTTTTCGATTCGTCCCCCTTGTCGGGTGGAATTGTCTTGTCGTTCATGGTCCTCGTCCCGGCTGGCGACCAGCCAGCCCGCTATTCAGGGATAGCCAACATTGTGGCGCCGCCATGTCCGCAAAACCGTCTGGCACGGGCTTTCACACACGGCTTGCGCTTACCGGTTCGATATGGCAGAAGCCCCGCCATCGGCGGCTGCGGTAGCTCAGTGGTAGAGCACTCCCTTGGTAAGGGAGAGGTCGAGAGTTCAATCCTCTCTCGCAGCACCAGTTTATCCCCTTGGAACACCACTGGCGCAGGTCGTTCTAGACTTGTGGAGGCGATCCGCTCAGGCGTCACGCACTCCGGCTGAAAACCCGGTCGGCCAACCGATCAAACGAGAAAGCACCGGCGCCACGGGCCAGCACCAGCGACAGTAGCGACGCCCACTGCAGGTGTTCGGCCCAATTCTCGGGGAAGACGAAGATCTGAATAACCGCCACGACCCCGAGCAGCATCAGCGCGCCGAGACGCGAGAACAGCCCTAGGAAAAGCAGCACCGAGCCAGTGAGTTCAGCGGCCGTCGCCAGGGGCGCGGCGATTGTCGGGTCGACGAAGGGCAGATTGTATTCGTTGGCGAACAACTGCACCGTTACCGGCCATGATGCCAGTTTCGTTTGTGCGGACTGCCAGAAGACATGCGCGACCGCGATGCGGGCGGCGAGTTGGACGATTGACAACGATATGTGCTCTGGCAGTTTGAGGGCACGCCTGTAGAGGCCGATAGGCCCAGTCGAGGTGGATGAGGAATATTCTCGTATCGCGGTCATGACTATCTCCATCGGTTTGAGAGGGGATGCGCCGGAATCCGCACATCCGTGACGAGCCCGTCGCCGAACAGACGCACGAGCGCGGACAAGAGATCGAACGCCGGATCGAGAGCGAGGGCGCGGGCTGTGGCGTGTTCCAGGCCGAGGCCGTGCTTCAGCGAATGTCTAAACGCGAAATTGGCGCGATCGAGAAGAACCAGGCGGACGCTCTCACCGGACCGCCACAACGCCACGCGTTCAGGACGCCTTGTCCAGGCGCTGTGCTGGTCGACCGCCGTCTCCGGCTGATGCGCCATCCATACGGACAGGATCGACCAGTGCGAAACGATCAGCCGCAGGGATGGCTGCAGCAGGATATCGGGCGAAGGCCCCAGATCGGTGTTGTCATATTCCGCGAGGGTACGAGACGGCAGCGAAGCCGCGTCGAGGACTTCGGCAATGGCCCATTCGAGCCGCGCCGTTTCGGCTACGACCGGCATATCGGAAAGCGTGTCGATCGTCTTCAGAAAGCGGGGGAAGCCGGCGCCATAGCGCGCAAGCCGCGACTCCACCGGCGGATGCCATCGAATGAACTCGCTCGCCACGAAACGGAAGAAGCGTTCATCGACAAGGCGAACCGTGACTGGAAAGACCGCCATCAGCACCGCGGTAAGCGAACTGCGGGTATTGTTCTGGTAGATACGCAGGCGGGCCAATGGATCGGCCTTGCCGGCGGTTAGCATTTTCGCGGTGACCGCTGGTTCCATCGCCAGCACCGATCGCGCCATGGTGGTCTGCAGGTGTTCAAGCGGCAGCATGGTATCCTCCCTCTACTGGCGGCATCGCCGCAGGCATGGCTTGTCCAGCTTTGACGGCAGCAAATGCCGCAAGCACGGGCATGCCGCTCCTCATGTCACTTTCGAAGGAAAGCAGCGTGGATATCGGCCGGGGCTTGGCTGTCGCAGCTTGTCTCGCGGCCTGCTTGCGGTTGAACATGATCGAAGCGGACAGCATGTCGGCCCACATGGCTTCGCCAAGCAGCACATCGAGAACAGGGACATCGGTATCCCATTCGATCAGGGTGGGGCGCGGTCCAAGCCGGCTTATGGCGTGATGGTATAGCGTCCAGACGACCGGCGGCACGCGCGAGCCATGATCGTCGATGAGCACCGTGTCGGCCCCGACCTGATTAATCGCATGGCCAGCAAGGTGGATCTCGCCAATAGAATCGGCAGGCAGTGCATCGATGAAGGCTCTTGCGTCATATTGGAGGTTGTGCGCCGAGACGTGGACGTTGTTCACATCCAGGAGCAGGCCACAGCCGGTCTTCGCGACGAGCTCGGTCAGGAATTCCGCCTCGTTCACCGACGAGTCCGCAAAGGCCAGATAGGCCGAGAGGTTCTCGATGAGAACCTGCCGCTTCAGCGTGTCCTGGACGGTTTCGACATTGCGCGCCACGATCGCCAGCGCCTCTTCATCGTAACGCAGCGGCAGCAGGTCGTTGAGATAGGCGCCGTCGGCTACGCTCCAGGCGAGATGCTCCGAGACGAGATCTGGTTGAAAGCGCTCGCAGACCTTGCGCAGCCGCTCCAGATGATCGCGGTCCAATCCCTGTGCACTGCCCAGCGACAGGCCAACGCCATGCACCGACAGCGGATAGATATGGCGCAGCCGTTCCAGCGCCTCGACGCCGGCGCCGTCTCCCATGTAGTTCTCGGCATGCACTTCGAGCCAGCCAGCGGCGGGCCTGCGGGTCAGCATCTCGCTGATGTGAGGAGAGCGAAGACCGATGCCCGCGGTTGCGGGGATCGCGAGGGCTTGAAACGCACGGGACATCGGTCTGCTCCATTCCAAAGGGGTCGGCTCGAAGTCTGGATCGCTCAGGCTTTCGGCTTGTCGCTGCCGCCGGGGATCTTGGCGCAGCTACCGGCAGGCAGGTAAAGCCAGGCATCCGGCTGGTTGTCGGCGGTCGAGGTGCCGGCGCAGGAATGCGTCGCAGTCTGGCAGTCGTTCTGGCCGGCCTTGACGACGCCGTAGCACTTCTCGAAGGCGAAGCTGGGCTGGGCGGCGGGGCCGCTGTGGGCGGCCGTGGCGGCCAGCGAAGTGGCGGCAGCGAGAGCCGATCCGATGAGGGTTCTGGTGTTGATCACAGTCGTGTCTCCTGGTTGCGTTTCGAGGGAAAGACCGGCGTTTTGGCCTGTCTGCAAGCAGTGTCCCCGATTAGACGGCCGAACTGAAATGCTGTCTCGGCATGGATTTGATACGTGGTCACTATGTTGAAGGAGGCCCCAAGCAAAAAGCCCTCCGGTGGGGAACCGGAGGGCTTGGCGCCTGCGTTCGTGAATAGGGCGAAGCAGGTGCGGCTAGGCGGGGAGGGAGGCGCCTAGATGAATCGATTTTTGCTATCGACGGCGGAGCGTTCGTCCACAAAGAGATGATCGGCCAGAAGCCAATCCTCGGCTCGTTGCCGTCCTCGGTCGCGTATGTCGGTCAGCTCACCCCAGTCGGTCCAGGGTCTCGCGAGCAGCGCTGCGCCAGCCCGGTGCCGACCGTCGAAGATGATGTGAATCTGTGCGGGCTTCATTGCACCATGACTGGCGGCGGGGCGACATGCCTCGCACGGCGTCATGGACATGGAGGGCTTGCCGGCGATGATGAGCCGATGACCGGCTTCAACCGGCCGGATCGGTGGCAAAGAAGAAAGGTCGCCGTCGCCCCAATAGGTGTCGCCGTCAATCTCCACGGCCGGGAAGAGGAATGGGACTGTGGCCGCCGCCACGATTGCGTCGATCGACAATTGATCGCTGGCGAAGATCTTCACAGCATCAGTGCGGGCATTTGAAGCCAGGATGCTGAGTTTCACAGGGCAGCTTTTCTTGCGGATCTCCGCAATCTCAATTGACTGTTCCAGAATCGACCTCAGCGGATTGGCTGAATCGGCTGCTAACATCGATGCGTGACTGACGCGTCGCCAGAAGTTGGCGAGCGCCGTCCGTGCGCCACGCCGACCGCCCAGCGACAGGCCATAGGCCAGAACCGCCGCCTCCATCGCACCGAAACCGGACGCGGTGATGTTGCCGAGCGAAAGGCCGGACTCATCCAGCAAGCGGTCGAGCACGCCCCAGACAAATGCGCCGTGTGCGTCGCTTGTCAGGACAATGTCGATGAGTTGCCGGTCGTCGGTAGCAGCTCTTCCGCCGGCTACGACTGCTTGGTCGGTTTCGGTTCTGGTTCCGGTCTGGACATGCATCTTTCAGTCTCCATCCCAAAACGCCAGCCAGGGCGTTTGACGAAGAGACTGCCGCATCATCTCCTGTTGGCGAAATGCCAAGGTGGCATGAACTTCATAGGCGGATTGCATTGGCTGCAATCGCTGCGCGGCGGAAGCTTTATCGACATTCTATTCGGCCGCCGGGATGAAGACGATGAAGCCAATGCCCGAGCTCAAGAAGGCCTGATTCACGATGCCAGGGCATGATCGGGTCACAACGACCAAGGCTTGCAACGACCCGGCAATGAGCAGGCGCCATGCCGCATTCTGCGCAAACATCCTGGCTTTGGGCGGTGTCAATTGACCGTTATTCCGCCAGGCATCCGCGGGACGCAGAACCGGCATAAACTCCATGCTCAGATGGCATTGGCAAGGTGGCGGTCGATTACAGCAAAGTTTCGTCTCGGCAAGCAGGAACCGCAGGTTTTTGATTGCTGCCGATCATTACCACGGCCGTCGATGGGACGATCGCTCAACCTCAGAGAAGGACAAAACCATGAATATCAAAGCTATCTGCCTCGGCGCCTTTGCGCTTTCCGTTCTCGGCAGCGTCGCATTTGCCGGCGCACTGGATTCACCGTCCAACATGCAGCCGTTCTACACCGATGCGAGCATGAAGACGATGAAGTCGGATACAGAGTTCAAAGCAGCCTGGAATGCGATGTCGCAGGACAAGCGGAACGCGACGAAGAAGGAATGCAACGACGCGGCGATGAGCAAGCCGTATGCCGAGTTTTGCGTCAAAGTCCATCAGCTTGGCGGCAACAGCTAAACGCCGCTTGGCCTTGTCGCTGCAGTAAAAGCACGATGGCGAGCAAAGGCTCGCCATCATGCTTTTAGGTCAGCCTGAGCGGAGCTCTAGCCGTAGCGGACAATCCGCGCCTTGACTTCAGACAGCATCATGACGCGCCGCTATCGACTTTATAGCGGCAGTGCATTGGCACGACGGGACGCTTTGCGGCAGGGTTCGAAGCCAGCACATGAACCGTATGCAGTTCGGGGACATCGGCATGGACATCCATCACATCCGCTATTTTCTCGCAGTCTGCGAGACACGAAATTTCACGCGCGCTGGCGAAAAATGCAATGTCACTCAACCGGCGCTGTCGCGCGCCATCCAGCAGCTTGAGGAAGAGGTCGGCGGCCTGCTGTTTCGCCGCGAGCGAAACCTCACCCATCTCACGGACCTGGGTGCTCTGCTGCGACCCCGTTTCCAGCAGATCCTCGACGAACTAACCGGCGTTCGGCAAGAGGCATCAAGGTTTCTCTGTCTGGAAAATGCGAACCTCAAGGTTGGTGTCATGTGCACCATCGGTCCGCGCCGGTTCACCGGGCTGCTGGCCGACTTCAACAGACGTCAGCAGGGGATCCAGCTCCAACTGGTAGAGGGCGTGCCGGCATCGCTTTCCCAACTGCTCGAATCAGGCGAGATCGACGTCGCCATCATGGCATCGTGCGACAGTTTTCCGGAGCGCTTCGACGTGACGCCGCTTTATCGCGAGCGCTTCGTCCTGGCATTTCCCAACGGCCATAGATTGGCCCGCAACGACAATGTTTCCATTTCCGAACTCGACGGTGAAAACTATCTCAGGCGTCTCAACTGCGAGTATCGCGATCACCTTGCCGGCCTGTGCAACGATCGGGGGGTGAAGCTTAGGATCTCCTACGCCAGCGAGCGCGAGGACTGGATCCAGAATATGGTTTCCGGAGGGCTTGGAATCTGCTTCATCCCTGAGTTCAGCGCGGTGATCCCGGGCTTGCAGGTCCGGCCCGTCATCGACCCCGAAGTCTGGCGGGAGGTATCCCTCGTCGTTGTGGCGGGACGTCGGTTCTCGCCCGCGGCATTGGCCTTCGTAAACAGCGTCAAGGCGCATGGTTGGCCGGAAAGTGCCATACCTTTGGCGCCCCGCAAGACAGCGGCCTAAAGCATAGTCGAAGAGTTCCATTCTCGCGGCATGCTTTCCCGCGCCTCCTATGTGTCGGCACGAGTGGATTGCTATAGTTTTCAGGTATCGAATTGAGAGCCAGGCAGCATTTCTCTTTCTTTGCGGATCTCGTCACTCTCCTCCTCATGCCCCGCCTCCCGCGTTTGGGCACCGACAAAGGAGAAACAAGATATGGCTTCCAAAGCAATCGCATTCAGCGCGCCACTCAACGTGGCGCTAGCGCTCGGCCTTCTTTCCGCAACCGCGGCGTTTTCCGTCGCACCGGCTTTTGCAGGAGACTGCCCAGCCGGCCAGGCCGCGACCGTTGACATCCAGGAGCATCCCAGCAAGCCGGTTGACGTTACCGACGATGTCCTTTCGGCCATCGATCTGAGCCCGAAGGGCGAGGCCTGGAAAGGTAACATGCTGCGCCTGCGCAAGCTCGTCGTGCAGCCAGGGGGTGTCGTGCCCTGGCATGAGCACACCGTTCGTCCGGCCAACATCCTCGTCGTCGAAGGTTCGATCACCGAATATAGCAGCACCTGCAAGGTGGGGATCGAGCATTCGGCTGGCGACGTGAGCGTCGAATTCGGCCAGCTCGCTCATTGGTGGAAGAACAACGGCAAGGTCCCGGCGGTGCTCTATTCGGCCGACATCCTGCCGCCGGAAATGCGTGAAGATCACACGATGTGAGCCACGCGTTGCGGGGACCGTTTCCCAGCATCAGCAACTGAAAGCGCGTCCTCAGGCAGTCACCTGGGGACGTGTCGCCAAGGAGCCTCGTTATGGTGACAACGACGGAACAGACTTCCTCGACGCGGCTCCGCATGGTTGCCGCGGACAGCTGGCGCTTCGGCATGATTGCTGTGATCGCCTTCCTGACACTTGTCGATCTCTTCGCCACCCAGGCAATCCTGCCTTCGCTGGTGGTAAAGTTCGGTGTCAGCCGCGCCACGATGGGCTTTGCTGTGAATGCCAGCACTTTCGGCATGGCTGTGGCCGGCATTGCGGTGGCGCTTTTTGGCAGGAACCTCGATCGCCGCAACGGCATCTGGATCAGCCTTGCGGTGCTGGCGATACCGACTACGCTGTTGTCACAAACAGACAGCATCGTCGCCTTTGCCCTGCTGCGTGTCCTCCAAGGCTTGTGCATGTCGACCGCGTTCACGCTGACGATGGCCTACCTGGCCGAGCATTTTTCCGCGCGGCAGACGACGAGTGCGCTTGCGGCCTATGTGACCGGCAACGTTGCCAGCAACTTCTTCGGACGGCTCATGTCGGCCGCCGTCGCCGACACGTTCGGCATCTCCACCAATTTCCTGACATTCGCCGCCCTCAATCTGATTGGCGCGGCACTTGTCTGGCTTACGCTGCAGAAGACATCCGCAATGATGCGCGCCGACGCGACAGGCGAGACTGCCCGCGCGGCCTGGAAGAACCCGCTGAAGAACGCCGAGCTGCGCGCCTGTTTCGCGATCGGCTTCCTTATCCTCTTCGTCTTCATCGGCACTTTCACCTACGTCAACTTCCAGCTCGTCGCCGCTCCGCTATCGCTGTCGCCGATGGCGTTGGGGCTGGTGTATTTCGTCTTTCTGCCCTCCATGCTGACCACGCCGCTCGCCGGGCGCGTCGCTGCGGGTCTTGGCCCAAGGATCGGCATCGGCGCAACGCTTGCGCTGGCGATCCTGGGTTTGCTTCTGCTGCTCACGACCAGCCTTCTCATTGTTCTCGGCGGCATGGCGCTGGTCGCCATTGGCACCTTCCTGGCGCAGGCGATAGCGACAGGACACGTCAGCCGGACCGCCTCGCGCGACCGCGCCGCAGCAAGCGGCATCTACCTTGCCTCCTACTATGCAGGCGGGCTCGCCGGCAGCTTCGTCATCGGACAGATCTACGACCGGATCGGCTGGACCGCATGCGTGGCCGTACTCGCCGCGGTCCTCGCCGGCGCGATCGCGATCGCGCGGTCGTTGAAGTCGCCGACCGCCTGACGATCGGGAAATCGTCGACTGCAGGGCGACCCATTCAGGCGAGAATGAAAAAAGATATCAATGCAATAGCCGAAACCAACGCAACCGAGAAAACCAAAGGAGACCGACATGACCACCTACCTGAAAGCCTTGATTTCCGGCGCCGCCATGCTGACGGCGATCATCGTCCCAGCTGCCGCTTCGGATGGCGTCGTCACGGTGAAGAGCGACTATTCCATCGCGGAGACAGTTGCCCGCATCAAGAAGGACGTTCTCGAGAAGGGCATCAAGTTTTTTGGCGTCATCGACCAGGCAAGCCTTGGCCGGAATGCCGGCAACGATGTCAGGCCGTCGCGGCTGGTGATGTTTGGCAATCCGGCGCTCGGAACGACCTTCATCACGTCCAATCCGCAAGCCGGTCTCGACTGGCCGGTGCGCGTGCTGGTCTACCAGGCCGCGGACGGTTCGGTTTATGCCGCCTACAGCGATTTCGACTGGATCGCCAAGCGGCATGGAATTACCGACCGCGCGCCGCAGTTCAAGATGGCGACCGAGGTCATTCAGTCCGTGACTTCAACGATCAGAAAGAACTGAGGGTGGACATGTGCCAGAGAGCCGCCGCCCGGGCATGCGAGGCCGGCGCCGAGCTGATGATCTGACCGTCGGCTATCGAATCCATGTCTCAACGGCATTTCCGTTGCTTCGAGCGGTTCGCCATACTTGCTCCAGAACTCAAGACCTGGGCGCGGAAGCCCGTTGCTCTCAGCCGTTTGCCGTCACTTCCGGTCGCAGCTCCAACCGAAGGAAACAATGATGCTCAGAGGAAAGACAGCACTCATCACAGGCTCGACGAGCGGCATCGGCCAAGGCATCGCCGAGGCCTTTGCGGCCAAGGGCTGCAATATTGTGCTCAACGGTTTCGGCGATGCCAAAGAGATCGAGAAATTACGCGCCAGGATTGCTGCCGACCATAGGGTCACCGTTCGCTACGACAATGCTGACATGAGCAAGGGCGGGGCGATCACCGCGATGATGGACAAGGCAATCGCCGAGTTCGGCGCCGTCGACATCCTCGTCAACAATGCCGGCATTCAGCATGTCGCGCCGATCGACGACTTTCCGATCGAGAAATGGGAGGCGGTCGTGGCGATCGATCTGATGTCGTCGTTCTACACGATCCGGCGCGCCCTGCAGGCGATGAAGGAGCGCAAATGGGGCCGCATCATCAACGTTGCGTCCGCTCACGCCCTTGTCGCCTCGCCATTCAAGTCCGCCTATGTCGCCGCCAAGCATGGGGTCGCCGGCTTGACCAAAACGGTCGCGCTGGAAGTCGCCGAGCAGGGCATCACCGTCAATGCGGTTTGCCCCGGATACGTCCTCACCCCGCTGGTCGAGAAGCAGATACCGGACACAGCCAAGGCCCGCGGCATCACCGAGCAGCAGGTCATCAAGGACGTGCTTCTGGCGGCCCAGCCGACCAAGCAGTTCGTGACCGTGGCCGAGGTTGCGGCGCTCTGCGTGTTCCTGGCTTCGGATGACGCGGCCTCGATCACCGGTGCGATCATGCCGATCGAAGGCGGCTGGACCGCCCATTGAATGCGGCAACGAGGAGCGAAAAGACAATGAACAAGATCACACAAAATCCTTCGACGTCGGAACCTGCGCCGGAGGCCGGTCGTGTGGCCGATGGTTCCATCCAGCGCCAGACCGTGTTGGTCCTCCAGGGCGGTGGCGCCCTCGGAGCCTATCAGGCCGGCGTCTATCAGGCGCTCGTTGAAGGCGGGATTGAACCGGATTGGGTCATCGGCACCTCGATCGGCGCCATCAACGCGGCATTGATTGCCGGAAACGAGCCGCAAGACCGCCTGCCGAGGCTGCGCGAATTCTGGGACGGCGTCAGCCGAAGCAGCCCGTTCGATGAGTTTTTCCGGATGATGATTCCAAGCAACATCTTTGCCAACATGGGCACGGTGATGCGCGGCATACCGGGGTTCTTCGAACCGAACCCGAGCGCCATGTTCGGGGTGAATCGCGAAGTAGGTGTGGAGAATGCCTCCTACTACACCACCGATCCTCTTAAGCGGACGCTGAATGAGCTGATCGACTTCGATTATCTCAATCGGCGCCACACGCGGCTGACGGTCGGTGCGGTGAACGTCAACACCAGCGAACTCAAATATTTCGACAGCCGCGAGATGACGCTGTCGCCAGCGCACATCATGGCATCGGGCGCCTTGCCTCCGGCGTTTCCGGCGGTTTGCATCGACGGCGAGCCCTATTGGGACGGCGGCATCTACTCCAATACGCCCATCGAGGTCGTTCTGGACGCGCGCCCGCGGCGCGACGCGCTCATTTTCGCGGTCAACATGTGGCAGCCCCGCGCCACCGAGCCGAAATCGATCTGGCAGGTGATGGGGCGGCAAAAGGACCTTCAATACGCCAGCCGAGGCCGGAGCCACGTGGCTCGGCAGGAGCAACTGCATCGTCTGCGGCACGTCGTGCGCGAAATGGGAAAGCTCGTCCCCGAGGAGCGTCGCGAGGATCCGATGTTCAAGGAACTCGCGTCCTACGGCTGCCCCTCGGTCATGCACCTAGTTCGGCTGCTTTCACCGCGCCTCGACGGCGAGGACCACACAAAGGACATCGACTTCACCCGGGCAGGCATCCGCACCCGCTGGCAGGCAGGACACGAGCATGGAATGCGCGTTCTCGCGGAGAAGCCGTGGGAATGCGACGTCGACATGCTGCAAGGCATCGTCATCCACGAATCGCAAGAGTGATTTTTCGAGCGCGGCGCGGCCGAGGAAAGTGACGGAGAATACCGATGCAGATCATCACTCCGGGAATACGACTGGTCCCAGAAGCAGTGCTCGCCAACAACGCCGCAATTTTCCGCACGATACCGGAGACACCATCCCATGCGGATAGCTCGCTCCATCGCGTGGTCATCGTCGGTGGCGGTGCGGGTGGACTCGAGCTGGCAACACGCCTCGGCCGCAAGTTCGGCAAGCGGCGGCTTTCCATTACGCTTGTCGACCGCAATCGCACCCATATCTGGAAGCCGCTTCTGCACGAAGTGGCCTCCGGCGCGTTGAACATGTCGAACGATGCGGTGGAATACATTGCCCATGCCAGTCGCCACCACTATCGATACCGTATCGGCGAGGTCGTCGGCATCGACCGCACCAGGCGTCAGGTCTTTGTCGCCCCAAGCTTCGATGACGATGGCAGGCAGATCATACCGCCACGTGTGCTGGGCTACGACACACTGGTGCTGGCCGTCGGCAGCGTCAGCAACGATTTCGGCACGCCAGGGGCGGCCCGTCACGCAATCGCGCTCGACACGGCCGATCAAGCCGCCCGCTTCAACAACCGCATGATAAACGCCTGTCTGCGCGCTAATGCGCAATACGAGCAGCTTTCGCCGGGGCAGCTCCATTGCGTCATCGTTGGTGCGGGGGCTACCGGTGTCGAACTGGCTGCCGAGCTGCACAAGTCGATGCGGGAAATCGCGTCGCACAACCTCGACAACATCGATTTCGAAAGGCTGATCCGCATCACCATCGTCGAAGCGGGGCCGCGCATCTTGCCGGCTTTGCCGGAACACCTCGCACGCGCTTCAGCACGCTTGCTTGTTGATTTGGGCGTCCAGATACGGTGTGGGACCAAGGTCACTGAAGTGACGAAGGACGGCATCAGGCTTGGCGAGAAGCTGTTTGTGCCGGCCGAACTCGTCGTCTGGTCCGCCGGGATTAAGGCGCCGGATCTCCTGAAAAAACTCGACGGCCTTGAGACTGACCACATCAATCGCCTGGTCGTGGATGAGACATTGCAAGCCAGGGGGGACGAAAACGTGTTTGCGATCGGTGACTGTGCGAGCTGTGTCCTGCCCGGCGAGGACAATCCGTTGCCGCCGCGCGCCCAGACAGCCCATCAGCAAGCTGATCACCTGGTCAAGGTGATTGCCGCGCGTCTCGAGGGTCGGGCCGCGCCGGCATTCCGTTACCGCGACTACGGCTCCCTTGTTTCGCTTGCCGACTACGGCTCGTTCGCCAGCCTGATTGGCGGACTTAGGATCGAAGGTCTGCTCGCCCGGCTGATGTATCGCTCGCTCTACAAGATGCATCTCAAGGCTGTGCACGGGACCTTGAAGACCGCACTTGACACGATCGCCGGTATCCTGGCGCACCGCACCAAACCCCGACTCAAATTGCATTGAATCCCGGGAGGGCAAGACCGTGGAAAAATATGATGTCGTGATCCTCGGCGGCGGCAATGCCGGGATGGGGGTGACGGTGCCTACGTGCGCTGCCGGGATGTCGGTGGCCATGATAGAAGCACGCGACCTCGGCGGCACTTGCCCCAATCGCGGCTGCACGCCGAAGAAGGTCCTCGTCGCGGCGGCCCATGCGCTCCATGAGATCGAACGCGCCGATCGGCACGGGATCACGGTCGATACTCCGAGGCTCGACTGGCGAGCCCTGATCGAACGTGAAAAGGATATGATCAGGGACATTCCCTCCCGCCTGTCCGAATTGATGGCCAAGCGCGGCGTCGATGTCATCGTCGGCGAGGCCGCGTTCATCGGCAGCAATACCATCAGCGTCGACGGTCGCGAGCTTGAAGCCAGGAACATCGTCATCGCAACCGGTTCGAAGCCGCGTTCACTGTCAATTCCAGGCGCCGAGCACCTGACCATTTCGGACGATGTCCTGAACGAACCGATGCTGCCCCGCGCGGTGGTGTTCGTCGGCGGCGGCGTCATTGCCTTCGAACTGGGCCACGTTTACGCGCGCGCGGGCGTCGACGTGACGATCCTCGAAGCCCTGCCGCATCTGCTCGGAGGTTTCGACGCCGATGCCGTTGCCCGGATCCGTGGCGCGAGCGAACGCATAGGCATTCGTATCCGCACACTGGCCTGGGTCGAGAGGATCGACAAGGTCGACGGACGGTTGCGTGTCACCTTTGTGGCGGATGGCGTCGAGTGCGCCGTGGATGCGGACAGGGTTGTGAATTGCGCCGGACGTGTCGCCAACGTCGAGGGGCTCGATCTCGGCGCCGGCGTCATCGCGCATCGCGAAGGCCGCATCGAAATCGATGATCATCTGCGCTCGCGTTCCAATCCTGACGTCTACGTCTGCGGCGATGCGGTGTGGAATTCTCCGCAGCTTTCTCCTGTAGCGACCTATGAGGGCGGCATCGTCGGCCGAAACATCGTCGATGGGCCGACACACCGGCCGGACTATGGCCAGATACCGGCGTGTCTCTACACGGTCCCCGCCCTGGCCAGCGTCGGGCTGACCGAGGCCAAAGCGAAAGAGCAAGGCCTTGGCGTCAGGGTCCATGTGAACGACATGCGGGGCTGGCTATCCGTGAGGACCTATGCCGAGACCGTCGCGTGGTCGAAGGTCATTGTCGAGGAGACCGCGGACAGGATCGTCGGCGCCCACATGGTAGGCCATGCCGGCGAAGAGCTGATCCATCTTTTCGCGCTTGCCATGAAACACGGCATCACGGCATCGCAGCTATCGGACATGGTCTACGGCTTCCCTGCTTTCGCCTCGGATGTCAGGAACATGATGTAACGAAATGAGCTGAGGCCGCGAACAGAATATGAACCTCGCTTGTGCTCGATGCACGCAGGACATCGAATCCATGCAAGAAAAGCATGATCGTGGCCGAGGGGTTTCGATGATAGGCTGCATGCAAGCTATGAAAGTGCAGAAATGGCCGCCGACGACCAGACAATGACACTTGAACAGTCCGTGCAGGCTGCCGTCGAACTCGATGCGCCGCTGAACGAGCGGCTGGAGGTGGTCGCAAGGGCTGTTCGCCGACTCAACGGCGATTTTGCCGATGCGGTCGACCGCCTGGTGTCACGCTTGCAGGAGCAGGGGGCAGGGGCGATGGCGCCGGCGCCTGGCGATCTCATGCCAGCCTTCCTCCTGCCTGACGACAGCGGCAAACTGATCGGATTGGCGGACCTGCTGAAGCAGGGGCCGGCAGTAATAATCTTCCAGCGGGGTCACTGGTGCCCTTATTGCCGCTTGAATGCGATCGGGATCGTAGAGGTCCAGGAGGAGATTGCCGCACTGGGTGGCCAAGTGGCGGTGATCATGCCCGAACGACGCAAATTTGCGAAGGCGATGAAGACTACGGTAGGTGCCCAGTTTCCATTCCTGACCGACATGGACAATGGCTATGCGCTCTCACTCAACCTCGCTATCTGGGTCGGGGCTGAAATGGAACGGTTGATGGGAGTTGGTTATGATCTCCCTAGCTATCAGGGCAACAGCAGCTGGTTCCTGCCGATCCCGGCGACTTTCATCGTAGGCACGGACGGGCGGATTATAGAGCGCTTCGTCGATCCGGACTACCGCCGGCGAATGGACATCGACGACCTGATTGCGGCGCTCAAGCGGGCTCGCTAACGCCAAATGGCGACCAGTCCGTCGATCGCAACAGGTTGAGCAGCGTCGTGGCGACTGGCGAACGATGGCGGCCAGCGACCGCGTAGACGGCGACTACGCGCGAAATGTCGACATCCCGCAGCTTGAGTCTGCGGACACTCGACGACCGCGGCGCTGTCGTGGAGACGAAGCCCACACCGGCGTTGGCCTCCAGCAGTGCTAGTAGGTCGTGGTCAGTCTCGACCTCATGGGCGGCCTGAGGCGTGAACCCTTTCGCAGCGAGGCGACGCGACAGCTCCTCGCTTGTTTCCCAATCGATCCGGCTGAGCACCGGTTCTCCGGCAAGCTGATCGAGCGCAACGTCGGATTCGTTGCGACGGGCAAGCGGGTGATCGGAATTCACCACCAGCTCGATCTCCTCCTGGAAGAGCGGCCAAGTGTCGAGCCGATCCCAAGCCGCCCCCAGCGGGCCGGCCACCGCCAATTCGACGGCACCATTCTTGAGCGCATCGACGACAGCGGTCGGCGAACCGCGACTGATCTTGAGATGCACACCGGGATAAGCCCGAAAAAGCTCCGTAAACGGCGAAACCAGCAGCGCTATGTTCACGCTACTGGAAATGGTGACATTAAGCGGTGCCACGTCGCTGCTTTGCACTGCTTTGGCGAGTGATTTGGCGGACGTGGCGGCATCATAACATTGCTGCAGCAAAGGCAGCATGCGCCGGCCAAGTTCGGTCAGGTGAGAATGCTGGCGCTCGCGCCGAAGGAGCTCTCCACCCAGCTCGTCCTCAAGTGTCTTGATGGCGCGCGTCAACGCCGGTTGCGTGACATTGCATTCTTCCGCCGCCCTGGTGAAGTTCAGCGTGCCGGACAGGGCCAGGAAATAACGGACCTGCTGCATTTCCATGAACTTTCCCCCCTCAGCGAAATCCGATCGTTAGGCGTAGCTAATTTGCGCCTATGCTAACGCAACAGGAGACCGAGGCAAAGGCGAAGACGGTTCCCCAGAGGTTGGCTGTGAGAAACGATTTCGACTGACAAGGGAGGCCATTTTGATGGGCGTCGCCGCATGAGTCCGGCGATCAGGAGATCGCCGGTCTCGGCCGTCGTATCAATGACATCCGCCGAGATGCCGGCGTCGCCTATGGCAGGCGCGACGTGATCATCGGCCTCAGGAAGGAAATCGACAATTTCCGGCAGCGACTGGCAAACGTCCGCGCCCACCGCACCGCCGCCCAGTTGATCATCTTCCCGACGTGAGCAGCATGATAGCCCGGCGCACCTTTCGGCGCGGTGGGCTGCTTTTGCCAAGGCCAGGCGCTCACTCCGGCTTCCCGCGTGGGCGATGGCGGAGCGAGGACCGAGATCGCCTTCGGCAGAACCTTGAAATGGGCAGGCGTCGAGGTGACGATCTCACCATCCGTGTTAACCGGCATCGGCTTTTTGGTCTCGATGTCGAACTCGATGCACCTGGCCGTGCGCACCTCACGCCAGACACCATGCGTTCCAGAGCGAAACGAGCGGACCATCAGCGCCAGCTTCCAGAGGTTCGTCATCTCCAGGCTATAGAGGTCGAGATGTCCGTCGTCGATCTCGGCCGTCTCTTCCACCACGTTGCCACCGCCGTAATGCACTCCGTTTCCAATCGCAATTTGGTAGGTTTCGGCCTCGATCGCCGCACCCTTCTCGGTGATTCTCGCGTGGAACCGCACGGCCTTGGTCAACACTTTCATCGCCGCCAACGCATACCCGAGCCTGCCGAAACGCTTCTTCAGAGCGGGGTCAAGACCCTGCGCAAGTTCGGTGCTCAGTCCGATGCTCGCGACGTTGAAAAAGGCATGCCCATTGACGGTGCCGACATCGATCCGTCGGGTTGTGCCTCGCACGATCACGTCGGCGGCCTGCAGCAGATTCGTCGGGATGTGGAGCGTGCGCGCGAGGTCGTTCGCCGTTCCCATCGGGATAATGCCCATCGGCAGGCCGCTTTCCACCACCGCCATCGCCGCCGACGACACCGAACCGTCGCCACCACACACGATCACAAGATCGGCCAGGTGCCGCAAGCGTACAATGTCGCGTGCAAGCTCGGGCAACGCCTCGAACGTCTCCACGGTGACGGAAAGCCCGCCGGCCTCCAGCCGCTCGATAATTGGCGCCATCGGCTCATGGCCGCGCCGCGCCTTGGGATTGACGAGCAGCAACGCGCGCCTGTTAGCTGTTTTGTTCATTCAGGTTGGGTCGGATGATTCATGGCCCACGCACATAAGGTGGCTGCTTGCAGATTTCGACCCCAACCGTCGCTTCTTGACCTCCCGCGAGGGTCCCGCGGCAGGGACCCAGGCCGCCTTCTACTATGCCTGGGGACCTTCTGAACGAGGCAAGTTCGCAAAAGTCCCGTCCGTTCTGGCGACTAGGGAACGGAGCATGATCCTTCTGCTGGAATTGGCAATGAGGCGTGAAGCGCCCTGTCGTTCCCCTCAGCAGGCGCCGCCGACTGCTGGGAGTCCAAAGCCGGCACGCCCTTACGCAACAAAGCGCGCCGGCCCGCGTTCATTCGCCATGACAAACTTATCTCCACTGGGCCCGCCGATTACCGCCAGGCGACCCGGCGAACAGGTCGAGCATGAGAGGAACCATTTCTATCCCTGCCCACCATGCGGCTAACCGGTCGATGCGCGCGACCTGCCGCAGGTCATCTGGCATGATCAACCGGGACGAGCCGCTCGAAGTCGATTCTTGACTGGACACAGGAGACTGCTGCAGATGACAAGCAATCAGGTCAGGAGCGCCATCACACATATTGGCACGCTGACATCGCGCCCGCAGGCATTTCTGATCTTCTTTGCCTACGCCGGCCTCTGGCTCATCTTCGACCGGCGCAGCGTGGATTGGCACGCCATTGCGACACTGGCGACTTGGGCGATGACCCTATTCATCCAACGCGCCGAGCAGCGCGACACACAGGCGCTGCACGCTAAACTGGACGAATTGCTTCGCGCGACGGGTGAGGCTGACAGCGAGACCGCAAGAATCGACGACAAGGAACCGGAAGAGATCGAGGCCCAGCGAGAGCGGAACCAGGAAGACAGTTGAGCAGCGTCATCCGGCATCGTTGTCGGTTGCAATCAGACGGGAGCGGAATCGATTGCAGATGTTATCGTAGCGGCCGTGGCGAAGGTTGGTTCGCAACGCGGCAAGGCTCCGGCGCACATCCCCAAAAATCGTAGCGTTTTGCCGCTGGCGACGAACCGCACCCCAGGGATTCTGCTTTCCGGACGGTACACTTTCGCGTATTGAAATCCGCGACTGCCGGATCTTATGGGTGTCCAGCCGCTATCGCAGACCCAAAAAGCTCAAAATGGCCAATACGATTACGATGGCGCCGACCAGCCAAATAATGTTGTTCATCATTACGCTCCTTCGCCTCTGTGCCCACGCCCGAACGTCGGGTCGAAGTTCGCTACGCATCTAGAACATCAGGTACAGCTAAAAGTTCCAGCCGTGGCTATGGTGGATTATCAGTTGCGCCAAAGGCTGGCGGACTGCGCGCCGACTTTCCGGTCGGGCTGAGTTAAATCCAGCGCTAGGTGAGCCTTCTGGACCAGTCATCTATCTGGCGCTCTGCCTGTTCCTTGGCGATTCCATACCGCTCCTGAATACGTCCTACGAGCTGGTCACGATTGCCCTCGATGCGATCAAGGTCATCGTCCGTGAGGTCACCCCATTGCTCCTTGGCCTTACCTTTGAACTGCATCCATTTTCCCTTGATCTGATCCCAATTCATGGATTCCTCCTTTGTTGTACAAAGGAAATGCGAATGGACACCACATGTTCCCGAGTATCGGATCGCCTATGACGATTATTGGCGACGCAGCAGACGGCCGCCGGCCGGAGCCGGCGATCCGCACCTTGAAATCACATTCGAACGGTTTCCTCAGTGGGATCAGCTGGCGCGCGCCAAGGCAATCGATATGACGTTATCTGTATCCGCCTCCGGTAGATCGAACAGCATCGGGAGTTGGCGGGTCATGGCCATTTCAACGATCAACTCTTCAATGGAAGCTGTCGTCAGGTCGGTCTCGACACTGTGCGAGATCATCGAGGCAAGCTTGTGGACCGGCACTGGCGCCGACTTTGCACGGTCGTCAAGAAACCTGCTGATTTCGATTACAACGTCTGCGTCAATGCTCTTCGGCAATTCGCGCATGGCTTTTCCTCCTGCCCATATCATGCGCGTGCCAGAGGTCTGAGTCTCGAAAAATCAACATGTGGATTTAACCAAGGGTCGCGTGTCGTCCGATTGCTTGGCGGTGCGCTCGGGTCTGCGGCGAAAGCACAGGTGCACTGGTGTCGCATGCGGCAACGAAATCGCCCCTGTTGCGTTGCCCAACCATACATCGTGAGCAAACGTATCAAAGGAGAATAAGCATGACAGCCGACGCGGCGAAGCTCTATCCCCGCCACCGGGATCGGATTTCCGGCAGCGAGGATTACGTAGTAAGGCATTTTGCGCGGCAAAACGGCATCACCCCGGCGCAAGTTCACCAGCTGATCAAGAGATGTGGAAGCAACCGCGCCAAGCTGGTGGCTGCGGCGAAGGAACTTCGCACGTCGCTTCGACCGGATGCCCCCAAGGCCATCCCAGCCTCGGGGCGCCGCGCCGGACGTCTCAGTGTCGGCGTCGATGCCAGAAATGGCTTAGAAACGCGGTGAGGAGACTGCTGAAGACAATCCAGCCGACGACTTCGCTCTCAGACCTTTCAATCCTGGCCCGAGCAGCCAGCTTCTGTTCGCGATCACTGGCCTTGATCGTCGCCTTCAGATCGCGCCGGCTGCCGTGTCGAACCGAATAGGCTCGTGTAAATTCGGCGCCCAACAGAAAGATCTCGGACGAATAATAGACCCACAGCAGCACGACGAGCAGTGCACCGGCTGCCCCGTATGAGGATGCGATGGCGCTGGCTCCGATATACCAGCCGATCAGCGATTTCCCGATCGTGAAGAGAAACGCCGTTGCCACGGCGCCGACCCCAACGTCGCGCCATCGTAGCGCGCGGTCTGGCAAGACCTTGTAGATTGCCGCGAACAAAAGCGCGATCAGGGCAAACGAGACGATCCCGTTGATTGCGCTCAGGATCATGGTGCCGAAGGGTAGATAGGCATTGATGATTTCGCCAAGTGCCGAAATTGCAGCGCTCGCGACCAGGGACACTAGGAGCAGGAAGCCAAGCGCCGCGACGAGCCCAAGGCTTGCGGCGCGGGCTCGCACGATCCGTGAAATCGATGCTCCGCTTGGCTCAACTTTCCATATCTCATTCAGGGCGAGCTGCATTTCGCCGAACACGCCGGATGCGGTAACGAACAGCGTGACGAGACCCAAAATGGCAGCAAGGGTGCCCGCGGTCCGGCTTGACGTGTTCTCGATTGTCGCCTGCAAAAGCTCGGCGCTCTGCGGCCCCATCAGGCCCGCCATCTGCGCCGAAAGGGCCAGTTGCGCCGCATCGTTCCCGAAGACCATGCCAGCGATAGCGACAACGATGAGCAGGATCGGCGCAAGCGAGGTCGTGGCATAAAACGCCATTGCTGCCCCGTGAGTTAGAGCATTGTCATTGATGAAGCCGAGAATGCTCTCCGCAAGGAGCGCCCAGCCCTCTTTCGCCACATTCCACATGTTTTGCCTCCCCCTGCTTTCTCAGCAGGCAATTAGAGGCAACACGGCAGTGGACCAGAGCGGCACGTCGGAGTTCAGGTGATGGACCTGGGTTTTGGCGCCACCTCCGACTCTCTACCAATCGTGATTTCAATTTATTTGAAAGACCCGGGCCCTGTTACGTTGCCGCTTCCGATGCCCGGCCGCTCGCCATGGTGCCGTTGACGGGAGGTCGACGCCAACGTTTCCCACAACCGTTGCAATTCAGCAACAGACTTTGGGGGCATGGCAGGCTACGATGAGTTTTATTTTATACCGAGGAGGGGTGCCATGTTTTCCATCAGACGGACTGCTCTCACCGCCACGATGCTGCTGGCCTGGGGTGGATGCGCTCTCGCGGCGGACCCGGTGTATGAGGAGCCTGTGGTTGCTTCGGTCTATGACTGGAGCGGTGTCTATCTTGGCGTTCAGGGCGGCTACGGCTGGGCTGATGCGGATGTGACCATTTTCACCAATCCACCAACTGTTGGATCGGCCGATCTGGACGGACCATTTGTTGGAGCGCTTGCCGGCTATAATTTCCAGTCCGGGAATTTCGTGTTCGGTATCGAGGGCGATGTAAACAAGAGCTGGATCGAGTTCGACGATGACGCAGACGCCGAGATCGACTGGTTCGGATCCGTGCGCGGACGCCTGGGCTACGCTTGGGATCGCACCTTGCTTTTCGGCACGGCGGGTATTGCTTTCGCGAGTGGCGAAGTGCCTTCGATCGTGGTGGGGGAAGATGACGATCTGAGCTTCACCGGCTGGACGGCGGGCCTCGGCGTTGAACATGCTTTCACCGACAACTGGCTTGGCCGGGCCGAGTATCGCTATTACGATTTCGGTACAGAGGACATCACGCGCGGCGAAGTCGACCTGACGATGCACACGGTCTCCGTAGGCGTCGCATACAAGTTCTGACGAAGCAGCCGGCAGACGAGCCGACTGCAGTGCGGCTGTCCTGTTCGGAAACACGTCTTTGCAGCCATTAAAAGCGCGCCGCGTTTGAAGAGATTCACGCGGCGCGCTTTAAGTTTATCTATGCAGTCATTATCCCAAAACCACTGCGCGCTTTGGGCGACATGCATTGGAACGACGATCCGTTTTGCTCACGCCGCCGACCGGCCGATCGACCCCGCGGCGGCGCTAGTCAATCGGCGCCCCGCCACCTGTCCGTAAGGAGGCTATTGAACGCGCTCACGATGCGACCAACGGAACTGTGACAGTTGTCGCATAATGTATCGGATATTGGTCGAAGTACGGGAACTCGATCACGAAAGCATATCTGGCCGTAAGATGCGCCATGCGGAAGCCGCCGCTGGGGGGGTCGATCGCTATCGTCACGTTGACATTTTTCAATCCCATGGCGAGCAATTTTTGCGTAGCGATGGCCTGTATTTCGCTTTGAGTCAGCGAGTTCTTCATCTGCAGTGCACGCGAAGACGTTTCCAGCGTGTACCGAACGCTCGACATGGCATTCAGAGCCCAGCCGAATGCGAAGATCCCAAACAGAAGCACCATCAGAAAAGGCGCGATCAGCGCGAACTCCAACGCAGCTCCGCCTGATCGATCACGCGTGAAGGCTCTCCGTTTAGCGGACACGAATCACCTGTTGGTGACTGAGCTCGCGCGAGAAGGAAAACACGCCAAAACTGAAGGGCGGCGACCAGGTGGCCGTCGCTTGTATTTCAACGAAGACCGAGGGAGCCTTCACCCCACCACACAGGGTCGATGCATCAACCACCGTGCTCCCGCACATGTATTTGCGGCCTAAGGTCACCTGCGCAGCGTCGGGACGGTTTTCCCAACTCGAAAGGGCAACGGCTTGGATGGCCGCGTCGTTGACTGATCCTTGCATCACAAGATTTGCCGCCGTCTTGACGCCTGCACGCATCGACAACGAGCTTGATACAAAAGACCAGCCGTTAATGACGCCAAGAAGTGCCAGGCAAACGATCGGCACGACCAGCGCAAACTCCACCGCAGCAACACCCGAATCGCTCCGGAAAACCCGGACTGGTCGCCGTTCCACGAAGATTACTCGACAAGCCGAACGGACTGCGTCGCCGGGATCTCTCGCATCCCGAGGCTCGTGCAGTCCTGGTTGACGTTTGCGTTGCCGGACCACTGCACGGTGCTGGCGACGACCTGTGTGCATCCACCGTTGCCCGAGAAATTGCCGAGGTAATTGACCGCTTGGGTTGGAAAATACAGGGCGCCGGTCAAAAGCGAATCCGCCGTACCATTGAACGTGTTCGATCCCGCCAGGTTCGCTCTGTCGCCGTAAAACAGCACACCCGAATAGGTGCCGGATGTCGGTGCGCTAAGCTTGACCGTGGCCGTGCCGTTCATGCTGACGCCGGAGCTGCCGGCCAGATAGATGATGACTCCCTCGCCGGAGATATTTGCATTCGAGTTCGCTTTGAAATCGCCTCCTTGAATGACATATACCCCGGGCGAGAGCGTCACATTGCCGCTCAGGCTGAGCCCCTTGCAGTATGTTCCCGGTTGCAACGTCGACTGATTGCTGTTTCGACACGGGTTCGTGGCCGGTGGCGTCGGCAGGTCGGCAAAAGGATCGGCAGCGGGCAGCGCCTGGGTCATCAGGCTGGTGCAAACGGTCTTCACAGGGTTGGCCAATGACATCCCGCCCGCCGATATCAGGCAATCGGCATCAAGGCTTGCCGATCCCTGAAGCTTGAGGGCGTCCGGGGCTATCGAATTCGACATGACGGAGCAGCCCGTCATTTTTGTGGTCGAACTGCCGGAAAACAGGGCCGCCTTCGAAGCGGAAGGATTGAGCGCCAGAACGCAGGCTTTTGAAGCGTCAGTGATAAGAGCCACCGCTCTTGCCTGTGCGCCAACCGCGTTTTGCGTGAATATCGAGGTGAAAAATCGATCGAGGTACTGATGAACGATGACCTCGACCGCCTTTTTCGCGACATTCGGTCCGGACGATGGAGGCGTGAAGACCTCGATTGTGCCTGTCGATGGTGCCCAGCCGTTCGTGGTCGCCGACAGCGTCGCGGCAGAGACAATCGTCGGCTTGTCGGATCCCGAAACTTTTTCCAAAGCGCCGGCATAGGCTGCCGCATCCGCCGCCGCCTGTAGCTTCAGGCTGCTGTAGTACCAATAGGAAGTCTCGACGCCGAGGCCCGCTCCGCCGACAACAATTGGCAAAGACAGGGCAAAAATAGTAGCAACGTTGCCGCTCTCGCTGTCTGGTCGCGGGCAGCGGAAAAAACGCCTGAAGGTACGGGCACGCCATTTCATTCATCTATTTAAGCAAGGATGCATAAAGGAATGACTAAGAATTTCCCTCCATTTGTTTAGCTGCGCTCCTCGCCGTCCGCTGGCGCTGAACCAGCTTCTTTCCAGACCAGACGCCGCGCAGCGGCGTCACAGGTTTTGCTGGCACCGGATAGAACGCGAACGTTGGCTCCAAAAAGATCCTCTGGAACTTTGGGTCGGAGCATGATCTTTGCGGGTACCAAAATTGACGCCTGCGGTCGGTTTCGTTGGCAAAAGGTTACCTTTCCCTGCTATTCCCGCCCACACATCAAGATTCAGTGGACTTGCGCATGACCAATGTCGCCCTGACCGGGCTTGCCCGTGATCTCGCCAAGCGCGCCGCGGAAGGCCGCCCGGTGCGCATCGGCGTCATCGGCTCCGGCGAGATGGGCACGGACCTGGTGACGCAAGGCATGCTGATGCCGGGCATTTCGGTGTGCGCCATCTCGACCCGCCGCCCGCACACCGCGCGCGATGCCATCCGCATCGCCTACGGCGACGAGGCGATGGCACGGGAAGCCGAGAGCGACACGAAGGTCACCGAGGCGATCGAGAGCGGCAAGATCGCCATCACCTCGAACGAGATGCTGGTGACCAATCCGCTGATCGACGTGGTCATCGATGCTACCGGCAAGCCCGGCGTCGCCGCCGATTTCGACCTGATGGCGATGGAACATGGCAAACATCTGGTGATGATGAACGTCGAGGCCGACGTCACCATCGGCTGCTATCTGAAGCAGCAGGCCGACCGGCTCGGCGTCGTCTATTCGGTCGGCGCCGGCGACGAGCCGTCGAGCTGCATGGAGCTGATCGAATTCGCTTCCGCGCTCGGCTACACCATCGTCTCGGCCGGCAAGGGCAAGAACAACCCGCTCAATCATGACGCCGTTCCCGACGACTATCGCGCGGAAGCCCTGCGCCGCAACATGAACCCGCGCATGCTGGTCGAATTCGTCGACGGATCCAAGACCATGGTCGAGATGTGCGCCATCGCCAACGCCACCGGGCTGGTGCCCGACATTGCTGGCATGCACGGCCCCAAGGCCGACCGCGATGAACTGGCCAAGGTGCTCATCCCGCGCGCGGATGGCGGCATCCTATCGAAGAAGGGCGTCGTCGACTACACCATCGGCAAGGGGGTGGCGCCCGGCGTTTTCGTCATCGTCGAGGCGACGCATCCGCGCATCATCGAGCGCATGGACGACCTGCATATCGGCCACGGTCCCTATTACAGCTTCTTTCGGCCGTATCATTTGACCTCGCTGGAAGTGCCGCTGACCGCCGCTCGCATCGCGCTCCATGGCAAGCCGGACATGGTTCCGCTGCCGAGACCGGTTGCCGAGGTCTGCGCCGTGGCCAAGCGCGATCTGGCAGCCGGCGAGATTTTCGATGCGATCGGCGAGACCTGCTACCGCTCCTGGACCATGACCGTCGAAGAGGCCCGCGCCAATCGCGCCGTGCCGGTCGGCCTGCTCGAAGGCGGCAAGGTGCTGAAACCGGTCAGGAAGGGCGAACTGCTGACATCAGGCAATGCTGCGCCCGACCCGACGACCAGGCTTTTCGCCCTGCGCCGGCTGCAGGACGAGATGCTGTATGGAACTGGCTGAGCGCCTACTACTTCCCCAGTTCGATCGACCTTAGCCGCGCCGCCTCCACAGCTTCGGTGAGCAGATGCGTCAGCCGGTCCTCACCCATCAGCACGGCAAGGGCGGCGGCCGTGGTGCCGTTGGGGCTGGTCACCTGCTGGCGCAGAACGCCCGGCTCCTCACCGCTTTCGGCGGCAAGCGAGGCGGCACCGTAGACCGTCTGCATGGCCAGTAGCCTGGCGGTCTTGTTCGGCAGGCCGGCCTTCTCGGCGGCCACGGTCAGCGCTTCGATGAAATGGAAGATGTAAGCCGGCCCGGACCCGGACACCGCCGTCACCGCATCCATCAGGCCCTCGTCGTCGATATCGGTCACTTGCCCGCTCGCCGAAAGCAGGTCGGCGACGAAACGCTTTGTGTCGTCGGACACCAGTCGGTTGGAAAACACCACCATCATGCCCTTGCCAATCGCCGCCGGCGTGTTGGGCATGCAGCGCACGATCGGCGCGCGGTCGCCCAAGATGGCCTCGAAGGTGGCGACCGGTGTCCCGGCGGCGATGCTGAGGAAGGTGGTTCGGCCGTCACCGAGGCGCTTGTAGGCGGCCGTCACGTCGCGGATCACTTGCGGCTTGACGGCGACGACGACGAGATTCGGCACGGCATCCGCCGGAATACCGCCGGCGTCCGCGGCAGCACTGCAGCCCAGCACTTCGGCGCGCTTGCGCAACTCGGCATTGGGCTCGACCACGAAAACCGCCGCCGGCGGAAGCTTGCCGGATTTCAGCCAACCCGAGAGCATGGCGTAGCCCATATTGCCGCAGCCGGCGAGAACAAGCCTGATCGTCATCGAGAGCCCTCCATAAGACGGCTTCCCATAAACGTTCGTGGCGGAGCGGGAAAGTCCTCTTGGGACGAATGAGGTCAGGAAGGACCACGAACCGCGATCGGCCGCAGCGACACCTGCCTGAGGCCGAACATGCCGAACACGAAGAACAGCCAGACCGGATCGGCGCGATGGAAGAAGAAGCTTTCGAGGAAGGCGTTCAGCGCCGTGAACAGCACCACCATCATGAAGAAGTCGCCGAGATAGATGTTTTCCCTGCGCAAGGGGATGCGCATGTAATCGCGCAGCGGTGCGATCAGGAAGGTGTAGACCGCCACGCACAGCGCCGGAATACCCATCAGCACCGCGATGTCGAGATAGCCGTTATGGCCATGCACGATGGTCCTGATATCCCAGGCCCGGTCGAACGGCTGGTCCTGGTTGAGCAGCAGCGGCGTGCCCCAGAAGCTTTCATAGCCGTAGCCGGTCCATGGCCGCTTCGCCAGCATCTCGCCGGCAAACTCCCAAAGCGTCGTGCGTCCGGTGTAGGTCAGGTCGGGGAAATAGATCGCCGCCAGATGCTGCACCGGCGGCAGGAAGACGATGCCCAGCGTGGCGACCGCCGTGGCGATGACCGCCAGCGCGAACAGGATCGGCGTGCCGAGCCGCATGCCGATCAGGCTCGGCAGCACGACGATCAGGATCGAAAGCGGCACCAGTCCGGCTGTCGTCTTGGAACCGGTGTGCAGCATGAAGATCATCGCCGCGCAGAAGATCGATGCGCCCCAAAGCCGCTGTCCGCGCCGGTAAAGGTAGAGCCCGGCGAAGCTGAAGCAGGCCATGATCGGGCCGGCGATGTTCTTGTGGGTGAACACGCCGCGCCACAGGCCGGCATGTTCCGGCTCCAGTGAATCGGTGGTGTGCAGGGCCTCGTGCGGAAAGACGATGAGCCCGATATAGGAGAGGCCCATAACGACGACGATGGTGAAGATGATGACTTTCGAGAATGCCTCTGCGTCGCGCGGAAGCGCCAGGATCGTCGCCATGGTCAAGATGCCGATCAGCGTGAAGAAAGCGGCGCGCATTGCCGACTGCGGGTCGGTTGCCATCACCACCGACAGCATGAGGAAACCCAGCATCAGCAGCCAGGACGGGCTGAGCAGCGAGCGCACCACGCGCGGGTCGGCGAACGCCATCAGCGAGAAGATCGAGATCGCGCCGAGCGAGCCGAAACCGAGCTGGTTGACGATGTCGCCGCCGTTGCCGGTCGTTTCGGCGCCGGCCGGCTGGAAAGGCCGGAACGACACCAGGACGACGGTGAACAGCAGCGCCGCCACCGCGGTCGCGACGCCTTCGCGTGTGAACGCGGCGCTGAGCGGCGCGCGCTCAGTTCTTCTCAGGCTGCCGGTATTGCTCATTGGCATATCCGAATTCGGCCAGCACGCGGCCGAGGGCGACATGGACGGGGTACAGAGCCGCCGCCGCCGATCCCGTCCGCGTCAGCCTGACCGCGCCGCGAAACGGCGAGGCGGCAAGCAGCGCCAGGCTCTTTAGAAAGACCTTGGTGCCGGCGAACGGCGTTCCGGCACGTTTCTTCTTTTCGACCAGTGTCGAGATGACGCCATTGCGCAGGCTGCGGGCACGGATCCAGTCGGCTTCGACGCGTCGGGCCGGAACGCTTTCCCGAACTTGCGCCTCCGCGCACCAGCCAAGCACAAAACCTCTCTGCGCGGCACGGCTCAGGAAATCGGAATCGCCGCCGCCCATGAAGTTGAATTTCAGGTCGAGGAAGGGCGGACCCATGGCGGTGAGCACGTTGCGTCCGACCAGCAGATTGCCGGAGGAATAGAGCGCGGGCACACGCCCGGTCTCCCGGTAGGGTGGGGCAAAGACCGGGTGCTCGGCCCATCTGGCATGGGCAGCGTCGGCGAACACAGGCACTTGCGGGCCGCCGACGATGTCGGCACTGAGCGTCTCGGCCGCCGTGCACATGCGCTCGAGCCACTGCGGATCGGCGATCTCGTCATCGTCGATGACCAGCAAGTGCCTGAAATTGGGAAAGTGCAGGATCGCCGTCTGCCAGCCGGCATTGTAGGCGCTGCAATTGCCGCGCTCATGCGCGACGATGACCATGCCCGCAATGTCGCCGCGCTCGAACAGCGGCAGCGCCGCCTTGGCGCCGGCGCGCGCCTCGGCTTCGTTCTCCATGACGATGATCGCGAAGCGCCTGCCGGTTTGCTGGGCCTTGAGCGATGCCAGAGTCTCCAGCAACTGCTCGGGCCGTTTGAAGGTCGGCAGCGTGACGACCGCCTCGATGGCCGCCGCGACAAGCCCCGGAGACCGCCCCGCGATCGATACCGAACCGTCCGATGGCAAAGGGATCATCCGTGTCCAGTCCGGGATGGTGAGTTTGGATCTCGATAGCATCGCGATGATAACGTTTCGTTAATCACCTTCGCGGACAAGCCCGCAAAGCGGCGACTCCGGGCCACCGGATACTGTCACTTAATCAAGGCTTCACCGCGCTTTGCTAGCTGTATCCGCTCAGGATAGGTGAGATGCATCTGCTGTTCGCCACATCGATCGTGCCCGACGGCGCTCTTGCCTCGGGCTATGAGATCGCCAATGCCGCGATCATCGCCGCCTTGCGGCGCGCCGGCGCGCGCGTCACCGTGATCGGCTTCACCTGGCCGGGCAAGTCTGCGAGCGATCCGCAAAATACCGTCGTGCTCGGGTCCGTCGATGTGCGCACCGAAAGCGCTTCGTCGCTGCAAAAGCTCGGCTGGGTTGCAAAGGCGATGCTCTCCGGCCTCACTTTCGCGTCGGTCAAGCTGCGCGTGGTCACCGACAGCGAGGTCCGCGCCGCCGTCGAACGTGCCGGTCCTTTCGACGGCTATGTCTTGAATTCCGTGCAGTTCGCCAGCGCTTTCGAAAAGCTCTTCGGCGACCGGCCGTCGATCTTCGTCGCCCACAATGTCGAGCATAGTTCGGCTAAGGAGAATGCCGCTGCCGCGGGCAGTCTTTTCCAGCGCCTGCTGTTTCGCCGTGAGGCCAGGCTGCTCAAGACGATGGAAGAACGGCTCTGCCGCCAGGCACGCTTCGTCTTCACGCTGGCTGAGGAAGATCGCTCAGCGCTCGGCGTCGCCTCCGACGACCGTTCGGCGGTGCTGCCGCTGGTGACTTGCGCCGAGGCGCCCGTGCAAGAAAAGCCGCGCCGCATCGACTGCGACGCGGCGCTGATCGGCACCTGGACCTGGCAGCCGAACCGCATCGGCCTCGACTGGTTCCTGGAAAAGGTGGTGCCGCATCTAAAGGCTGATTTCCGGGTCAGGATCGCCGGCGGCGTGCCGTCGGGCGTCGCGTCCACGCATCCGGGCGTCGAATTCGTCGGGCGCGTGCCGGACGCGCAGGCTTTCGTGCGCAGCGCCGCCGTCATCCCGCTGATCAGCACCGCCGGCAGCGGCGTGCAGCTCAAGACGATCGAGACCTTCGAACTCGGCCTGCCCTCCGTCGCTACCAGCCATTCGCTGCGCGGCATCGACCATCGCCCGGTCAATTGCGTCGTGACCGATGATCCGATCGCCTTCGCCGGCGCCCTGGAAGCAGCAGCAGCCGACATCAGGGACGTCGACGGCAGCGCTTTCCATAACCGGCAGGTGAAGGCGCTCGATGCCGCGATCAGGCGTGGCCTGAAAAAACTCGGGTCCCTCAGGCAGGAGGTGTTTGCATGAACATGCACACCGCCCGCGCCGCGTTCGGGGTCGACAGTTTGAAATCGATCCTGGGCATATCGGTCCTCGCCGTCCGCTGGGACGACGCGGTCGCCCTGCTGACCCGGTTGATTGCGGAGCGGCGCTTCACCAAGGTCACCTTTCTCAACGCCCACAACGCCAATGTCGCCTGTACGGACCCGGTCTTTGCCGAGGCGCTCGACGATTTTCTCATCCTGCCGGATGGCGTCGGCGTCGATCTGGCGGCGAAACTGCTTTATGGGGCATCGTTTCCGGACAATCTCAATGGCACCGACTTCATCCCTGCCTTCCTGCAGGCGTCCGCCAGGCCGCTGACCGTGGGGCTGCTCGGCGCGACGCATGTCAACGCCGAGGCGGCGTTGGCGCAGCTTGCGGCGCTTGCGGCGCAGCACAGATTCGTGGTCATCCATGACGGTTATTTCTCCGCTGCCCAGGAACCGGCAATCGTCGAGCGCATCGCGAAATTGCGGCCGGACGTGCTGCTTGTCGCCATGGGCGTGCCGCGCCAGGAACTGTGGATCGCGCGCCACATCGATGCCCGCCACTGCACGCTGCCGATCGCCGTCGGCGCGCTGCTCGATTTCCTGAGCGGCGCGGTACCGCGGGCGCCGCTGTGGATGCGCCGGCTCAGGCTCGAATGGCTGTTTCGGTTGTGGATCGAACCGGGCCGCCTCTGGCGCCGCTACGTCGTCGGCAATCCTTTGTTCCTGTGGCGCGTCCTCGGTCAGAAACTCTCACGCCGGTCAACGTCAGCCAAAGCACGCCCCGGAGCAGGCCCCGGAGCAGGCCCCGGAGCAGGCCATTGAACAGCCGGTTCGTACCGCGCCCCGGTCCCGAAGCCGATGTCCTTCGCCGGACGCCGACGGCGGCGATCGTGACGGCAAGCTATGCGCCGGATTTCGAACGTTGCCGCCTGCTGTGCGAAACCCTCGACCGTTACGTTTCCGGCGTGGCGCACCACTATCTGCTTGTCGAGCATCGCGACGTGGCGCTGTTTCGTCAGCTGGAGAACAGCCGCCGCACCGTCGTCGACGAGCGGGATCTGTTACCGCACTGGCTGCATGCCTTCGACGATCCGCTCAGCCTGTTTCGCCGGCGCATCTGGCTCAGCCTGAAGACCATGCCGCTGCGCGGCTGGCATGTGCAGCAGCTTCGCCGCATCGCGATATCAGCGCATGCCGGGGAAGACGTGCTGGTCTTCTGCGATTCCGACGTGGCCTTCCTCAAGCCTTTCGACTGCAGCGCCTTCTGGCGCGATGGCAAGGTGCGGCTGTTCCGCCGCGACGGCGTGCTGTCCGGCGACGGTCATGAGGAGCACCGCGTCTGGTCGCGCAATGCGGGCTCGGCGCTCGGCATCGACCCGTCCGTGGTTTCAACGCACGATTATATTTCGACGCTGGTTGCCTGGCGCCGCGAAACCGTGACGGCCACGTGCGCCCGGATCGAGAAGATCCACGGCCGCGACTGGGTCGAGGTCATCGGCGCGGCGCGCAAATTCTCCGAATGCATGCTCTATGGCCGCTACGTTGACGACGTACTCGACGGTGCCGGCCATTTCCACGGCTCGGAGGAGTTCTGCCGCGTCCACTGGACGGGCGAAGCGCTGTCGGATGACGAGTTCCGCCGCTTCGTCGCCGCCATGGCGCCCGAACAGGTGGCCATCGGCATGCAGTCCTTCATCGGCACGGACATCGGTCGCATCCGCCGCCTGATCGGGGTTGATTAGTCCTGGGCCAAACCCGATCGCTTTGAACGACCGGATTCGATCGATTGTGTTGAAAAAGTCGGCGGTGAAGCTAGCCAAGATCTGCACCGCCCGAGTGCCAATCCCAGCCGTTTAAGGAGGTGGGCCCTTTCGAGCTCAAGCGCCACGTGTTGGGTGGGCAGAACTACCAGCTTCACCGTCGACTTTTTCAACACAATCGGTGGAAACCGGAAGTTCGACGCGAACCCAACAGAGAGCTCGCCGGCTGTTCACGGCTGCTCTACGCGCTCAGTCCTCGGACAAGCCGGCCAGAGAACTATCCTTCCAGAAGCGACGCGGGATCAAGGGACGTCGCCTGGCCGGACGTGACGCGCAGGAGAGGGCATCTTTGCAAACGCGACGATCACTCCGGCACGCCGGCAATACCCAGCGCCTCGACGTAGCGCTCGGCGAACACCTTGTCCCGCCACGGGTTGATCTGCCTCTGCAGGCCGAGCGTGTAAGTCGGGAACGCCTCCATCAGCCGCCGCGCCGCGGCCTGCGCTTCGTCCGGCCGATTGAGTTTGACCAGCGCCATGATCACCACCCGGTGCGAGGAGCCGTAATTCGGCATCTCGCGCAGCGCGCGTTCTCCCCATGCCAGCGCTTCCTCGTAGCGCTCGAGCATCAGGTAGCTCATCCCGATGCCGGAGAGCGCGATGCCCTTCTCGGGGTCGACCGGGCTCAGCCGCATTGCCCTGTGAAAGTGCTCGATCGCGACGAGGGGGCGGCCGGAATGGGCGTTCACCCAGCCGCTGCCCGTATAGCCCTGCGCCGAATTGGGGTTGAGGAGCAGTGACCGTTCGATCGTGTCTAGCGCCGTCTCGTAATCCTTGGCGCTGTAGGCGATCACCTGCGCGGCGAAACGCAAGCTTGTTGGGTCGTCTCGCGCGTCCGCCAGCACCTCGCGGGCCATGCGCACGGCGACGCGGATATCGTCGGGCTCGTGCCAGCACTGACTCACGGACAGGCTGCGGATATAGGCACCGAGTGCCTTCGCCAGGGTGAAGCCTGGGTCGATGCTGAGCGCCTCGTTGGTGAGCCGGCGCACGTCGACGAAGCCTTCGCGCGTCATGCTGTAGAAGCGCGGCAGCGCACGAAGGTAGAGGTCGTAGGCGCCGATGTAGTCGGTCGGCTTCATGCGCGCCTGCTTGATCTCCTCCAGCCGGATGCGCGGCTCGACCGCACCGACGACGCTCTCGGTCACCTTGTCCTGCAGGTCGAAGATGTCGCTCACGTCGCCCTCGAAGCGGTCGGTCCAGACATGGTGCCCACTGATCGCGTCCACCAGCTGCCCGCTGATACGCACCCGCGATCCTGCTCTGCGGATGCTACCTTCGAGCACGTAGCGGACGCCCAGCTCGCGCCCGACCTGGCGCAGGTCCACCGCTCGGCCCTTGTAGGTGAAGGACGAGTTGCGGGCGATCACGAAGAAGGAGTTCACCCGGCTCAATCCCGTGATGATGTCCTCCACCAGTCCGTCGGCGAAGTATTCCTGGTCGGGGTCGCCGCTCATGTTGGTGAAAGGCAGAACCGCGATCGAGGGTTTCGCGGGCAGGGGAGGCGGTGCAGCCACCGAGGCGCTGGCGTCGGTCTCGACGCGATAGGCGCGCACAGGCCGCTCGATGTTCTTGAGGCGCAGGTCGCCGAGCGGCGTGAAGCCGCCGTCAAGCTTGCCCTGAAGGTGGTCGTAGGCGGTGCCCGAGACGACCACGGCGCCGGGATCGGCGATGCTTTCGAGGCGGACGGCGATGTTGACACCGTCGCCGTAGAGGTCGCCGTCCTCCTCGCAGACCACGTCGCCGAGATTGACGCCGATGCGGAAGCGAATCCGCATTTCCTCGGTCGTCTCCGCCTCGTGTTCTGCCAAAGCCTGCTGGATCGCCATCGCCGAGGTCACCGCGTTGACGACGCTCGCGAACTCGCACAACATGCCGTCGCCGGTGAGCTTGACGATCCGGCCCTGATGCTCGGAGACCAGCGGTTCGAGGAGGTCCTTGCGGTATGTCTTGAGCCGCTCGAGCGTGCCGCGCTCGTCGCGCTCCATCAGGCGCGAATAGCCGACCACGTCGCAAGCCAGGATCGCTGCGAGGCGGCGCTGCGCGGTCATTGCACCGCCCGGCCAGGCGCCTGCACGCGGGCTGCCTCGCGCCCATGCCCCGCCAACTTCCAGACGCTCAACGTGCATGGCATCCATCTCTCCCAGCTGCCGCCCGTCGCCGATTCAGAACGGATAACGCAGCTTGACCTTGCCTTCACGAGATTTCGCTATCCCGCTTGCGAGGCGTGGAGCGATCCAGTCGTCGCGCTAACAGCCAACCGGCGACACGCCCACGCAGCCTCTGGGGACGCTGACACGCCACCCCCAGAAGGCCGGAGATATTTGCTGCCGTTGGTAACCGGTTGACGCCACCGTGGCGGTGCTTTTGTCACCGCGATGTAACAGCGAGATGCTCTACGAACGCGCGCATCGGGCATCACACCAGACGTTCGCGCTTAGAGGTGCTGAGGTCGGAAAGTGGCGCAACCAAGTCGTACCAACGGCCACGCCATACGGCAACATTCCACCCTTACCCGACATCCGGCATTTTTCGATCGTGCCCCATGGCGTGGTGTAGGTAACGGCATTGGTCGCCGTGCTCTCCGGC
>NZ_SUHQ01000017.1 GCF_004962245.1 Mesorhizobium sp.
CCTCCTCATCCTCTCAGATTAAGAGTGTTGCGGCGACCTATTGAACCCACCTCCTTTTCCGGAACGCTGCCTAACTTGTCTTGGTGCCGCGCCGCAGATGTTCGTCCAGGCGCGGCATGATCTCGACGAAGTTGCAGGGCATGTGCCGGTAATCGAGCTGCGGCTTCAGGATGCCGTCCCAGGCGTCCTTGCAGGCGCCGGGCGAGCCCGGCAGCACAAAGACGAAGGTCGCGTTGACGACGCCTCCGGTCGCCCGGCTCTGGATCGTCGAGGTGCCGATCTTGTCGTAGGAAATGCGGTGGAACACTTCGGAAAAGCCGTCCATGCGCTTTTCGAAGATCGGCTCCAGCGCCTCCGGCGTCACGTCGCGGCCGGTAAAGCCGGTGCCGCCGGTGGTGATGACGACATCGATCGCTTCGTCCTTCGACCAGCCCAAAACCTTGTCGCGGATTTTTTCGCGGTCGTCGGTGACGATGTCGCGGGCGGCAAGGATATGGCCGGCCTCCACGATGCGGTCGGCCAGCGTCTGGCCGGATTTGTCGTCAGCGAGGCTGCGCGTATCGGAAACGGTCAGCACCGCGATGCGCACGGGAATGAAGGAGCGGCTCTCGTCAATTCTGGCCATGTGCGTCAGCCTCCGATGTCATGCTTCGCGTTGCGGCAACGAACCAGTCGGGATGGCGGCTGCGGATATCGGCGGCCGCGCGCTTGGCCACATTGCCGGTCTCGAACAGCCCGAAGCAAGTCGCGCCGGAACCGGACATCCGGGCGAATCCCGCTCCGGCCTTGTTGAGCACCGACAGCGCCTTGCCGATGGCCGGCTGGATGGCGCGGGCCGCGGGCTCGAGATCGTTGCGCGTGGTCTCCAGCCAGTTGCGGAGGCTGTGGAAATCGATGCTGCGCGGCAACGGCGGCAGTCCTTCGTTGTCGCGATTGCCAAGCGCGCTGAACACCTCGGCCGTGGAGATGGCGGTGCCGGGATTGACGAGAACCAGCCCGAGTGCCGGAAAATCCAGCACGGCCGACAGCTCGTCCCCAACGCCGCGCGCGATCAACGGCTTTGCCGCGAGGCACATGGGAACGTCGGCGCCCAGCGAGAGGCCGATCCGCGCCAGTTGGGCGTCGTCGAGGTCCAGCCCCCATGTCTCAGCCAACCCGCGCAATACCGCAGCGGCGTCGCTCGACCCGCCGCCGACGCCGGATGCGACCGGCAGGTTCTTTTCGAGCCTGATGGCCACCGGCGGTGCGTGCCGCTGACCAGCTTGCCTTCGCAGCGCGTCGCGCGCTTTCACGACCAGGTTGTTGCCGTCGAGCGGGACCGCGGAGGCGTATCGGCCCGACACGGAAAACCCGTCGCTGTCGGCCAACTCGATCTCGACCCTGTCGCCGAAGCGCGTGAACACCGCCAGGCTCTCGATCATGTGATAGCCGTCGGCGCGCCTGCCGGTGACGTGCAGCGCGAGATTTATCTTGGCATGCGCGTGCAAAGCCCGGACGGTGATGCCGGAAGCCACTGTGTCAGTCGCGAGGGGGATGATGTCAGTCCTTGGCCAGACGGTATTCGCCGGTCTTCGGATCCTTGACCAGCGTGCCCATTGTACCGTTGGTAGCCTGCTTTTCGGTGCGCCGTATCTTGGCCGTCACGCGCTCGGCTTCCCTGACGAAGGAGCGATAGCCAAAATAGGCGACGGCGCCGACGAGGGCGAAGAAAATGATCTGCGGCATGTCGAAACTCCTCCCTCGCAAGGCCGGCAGAGGCCGGTCGGGTCGGTTAATGCATGTCGTCCAAAAGTGCGCAGCGGTTTTGGGACAACGACATGCATAAAAAACTTAAAGCGCGCCGCATGGATATCTTCGGATACGCCACGCTCCAAGGCCTCATGCTAGACGTTTTCAACGGTTTTTCAAAGCCCGAAGCGAGCCCATAGCGCGCGCTCTTCCGCCGCATCGATCAGGCCGCTTGCGGCAGCAGCGGCGATATCGGGCGCCGAAAAGCCTCCCTTGCTTGAGCCGAACCAGCCAAACCGGCCGAACAGGCCGCGCGGCGCCGTGATCAGCTTGAGCTGGGTTTTTGGCCCGAAACGGGTCTTCAGCACGCTGCGCATATCGCCGAGCGCATCGACAAGACCGAGCTCCAGCCCCTTCTTGCCGGTCCAGAACAGGCCGGTGAACAGATCCGGGTCGTCCTTGAGCTTGGGGCCGCGCCGATCCTTGACGAGGTCGATGAAAGTCTCGTGGACCTCGAGCTGCAGCGCCTTCAGCCGCTCGATGTCTTCCTTCTTCTCAGGCTTGAACGGGTCGAGCACCGCCTTGTTCTGGCCGGCTGTATGGACGCGGCGCTCGATGCCGATCTTCTTCATCAGTTCGGGAAAGCCGAACGAGGCCGATACCACGCCGATCGAACCGACGATGGAGGACGGATCGGCAAAAATCTCGTCGCCGGCGACCGCGATCATGTAGCCGCCCGACGCCGCCACGTCTTCGACGAAGACCAGGACCTTTCTGTTCTTCTCGGTCGCCAGGTCGCGGATGCGCCTGAAGATCAGCCGCGATTGCACCGGCGAGCCGCCCGGCGAATTGATCGAGATGGCGACCGCGGGCGCTTCGAAGGAAAACGCCTTCTCGATAGGGCCGGCGGTGGACGCGAGCGACAGGCTCGGCCGGAATTGGCCGCCGCCGGCCATGATGGTGCCATGCAGCCGGATGACGGGAATGGTGACGATGTCGGAGCGCCAGGATTTCGGCAGCAGGCGGTTGAGAAAGCGTTTCACGGAGTCTCCGGTCAATTGGCTTGATGGCATGTAGGGATTCGTCGGCCAACGGCAATGCCCTCGCCAGCCGGTAAGTCGCCGGCCGAAAAAAGGGTCAGTCGCCGAACAGCGATGCAAGTCCGTTGTTGATCATCTCGGTTCGCTCCGTTGGGCCGTCGCCCGATCGCGCGTGCAGCATCAGCGGCGGGCGGATCGACAGTTTCCCGCGTGCGCCGAGTATTGCCCTGATGACGATGCGGATCGCCGCTGCTTCCGGGCGAGGATGGACGGCCAGCATCTCGGCGTCGCCGAAGCGGCCCGATATCGCATCGAGGATGGCGCCGAGCTGATCGGGCCTGGCAATCACGGCAAGACCGCCGCGCGGCCGGACCACGGCAGCCGCACTTCGGATCCAGCGGTCGAACAGCCCGTCCTCCATGACATGCGCCGCCTTTCTGAGCGGGTCGGGCGTGGCGCGATCCTCGGCGGCGTTGAAGGGTGGGTTCATGACGACGAAATCGAAGGACTTGTCGGCAAGGCCGGCGGCTGTTCGCGCCCGGCCCGACAGCGCGACGTCGGCGGCAAGCACAGAGGCGCGGTCGTTGAGATGCGCATTGCCGGGGTGGGCAAGGGTCGTTGCGGCGAAGGCAGCCATTTCCGGAGACCGTTCGATGAGCACGGCCTCGGCATCGGGGCAGCGCGACAGCACGGCCAGGGCTGCGGCACCGGCGCCCGCGCCGAAATCGGCGAGGCGCCCGGCGAAGGAGGACGGCACGGCAGCGGCCAGCATCATGGCATCCATGCCGGCGCGATGACCGGCCTGTTTCGGCTGCACCAGCCAGAACCGCCCGCGGTGGAAGGCATCGACCGTGTGGGCCGGCGTATCCCGGGCAAGGGTGGCGCGCGCCGCGGACATTACTTCTGGCGGATCTCGTTGGCGATGCCGGCGTCCGTCAGGATGCGCCGCGCCGCATCGGCCTGATCGGCTTCGACCATGATGCGCCGGGGCAGGATGCCGATCGAACCGTCGAGCACGCTCATGTTCTGGTCGGCGACGAAACAACCGATGCCAGCATCGCGCATCAGCGATTCGACAAAGGAGATGATCACAGCATCGTTGGTGCGGATAAGCTCTATCATCGGATGAAACTCGCAGGTTGCAGCCGTTATGTAAACGTGGGTGGCTCCCGTCGCCAGCCTCGACCGCGCCAAATCGCCTCTTGCCGTGCCCGTGGGTACCGCCCTAGAGTCCGTGGCGGGATCAGGGTGCCGTCGTGCGCGTGACTTATAGACGGGAGTGTTTGTGGTGGGTGTCGTTCTCAACATCGAAAACGGGAAGCGGGAAGCCGCCTCCATCAAGGATCTCATCGACCTGACGGCGGCCGATATGGGGCGCGTCAACAAATTGATCCTGTCAAAGGCCGGTTCCGACGTCGAGATGATCCCGGAGATTGCCAACCACCTGATCTCCTCGGGCGGCAAGCGGCTGCGGCCGATGCTGACGCTCGCCTCGGCCCAGATGTTCGGCTATTCCGGCGAGGGTCATGTCAAGCTCGCCACATCGGTCGAGTTCATGCATACGGCCACGCTCCTCCACGACGATGTCGTCGACGAGAGCGGCATGCGGCGCGGCAAGAAGACCGCCCGCATGATCTGGGGCAACCAGGCGAGCGTTTTGGTCGGCGATTTCCTGCTTGGCCAGGCTTTCCGCATGATGGTCGATGTCGGCTCGCTGGAAGCGCTCGATATCCTGTCCAGCGCCGCCTCGATCATTGCCGAGGGCGAGGTGATGCAACTCGCCGCCGCCAAGAACCTGGAAACCACCGAGGATGAGCATTTCGCGGTAATCAAGGCCAAGACCGCGGCGCTGTTCTCGGCCGCCGCCGAAGTCGGTCCGGTCATCGCCCAGGCGACGCGAAACGATCGCGCGGCACTGCGCTCCTATGGCATGAACCTCGGCCTTGCCTTCCAGCTGATCGACGATGCGCTGGATTATGGCGGCACCAGCAAGGATCTGGGCAAGAATGTCGGCGACGATTTCCGCGAAGGCAAGGTGACGCTGCCGGTGATCCTCGCCTACCGGCGCGGCACCAAGGCCGAACGCACCTTCTGGAAGCGCGCCATCGAGGACAATGTCACCGACGACGCCGGGCTGGAAAAGGCGATCGGATTGATGACCCGTCACGGGGCGATCGCCGACACCATCGGGCGCGCCGGCCATTTCGGCGAGATCGCCCGCGATGCATTGGCGCCGCTGGAAGCGACGCCGCAGAAGTCGGCGCTGATCGACGTCATTGATTTCTGCATTAGCCGGGTGAATTGAGGTTCGGTCGGCCGTAGCAACTTTGCCGCGAATCCGGCGACGGCCGTCTCGACAAGCGGCCATGCCGCAAATTATCTATAAAGCATGGCAAAGACCGCAGACGACACCATCGCCGTCCGCATCAGCAAGGTGCTGGCGGATCGCATCATATCCGGCGCCATCGAGCCGGGAGCGCGGCTGCGGCAGGACCATATCGCCGAGGAATTCCAGACCAGTCATGTCCCGGTGCGCGAGGCTTTCCGCCGTCTCGAAGCGCAAGGGCTGGCGATCGGCGAGCCGCGCCGTGGCGTGCGCGTTGCCGCCTTCGATCTAAGCGAGGTCCGGGAGGTCGCCGAAATGCGGGCCGCACTCGAAGTGCTGGCGTTGCGCCATGCAGCGCCGCATCTGACGGCGGCCATCCTCGACCTAGCCGAGGAGGCGACCAGGGCCGGCGACAAGTCGCGCGACGTCCGCTCCTGGGAGGAGGCCAACCGCACCTTTCACCGGCTGATCCTGGCGCCATGCGGCATGCCGCGTCTTCTCGCCACTATCGACGACCTGCACGCGGCAAGCGCCCGCTTCCTGTTTGCCGCCTGGCGCTCGGAATGGGAAACCCGAACTGACCAGGATCACCGGGCAATCCTCGGCGCGCTCCGCCAAGGCAACACCGAATCGGCCGCCGCCATCCTTGGCCGGCACGTGCAATGGATCGGCCAGAAGCCGGTCAAGACGGCCTCCGGCAGGACGCGCGACGCTTTCGCCATCGTCGGCTAAAGCGAACGGGGTGGAGAGCATGGCGTTCGCGATCAAGGTCGGGGTTTCCGATCCGCAGGCAACGACGTTCGCCTTCTCCGCGCAAAAGACGATGTATGGCGGCAAGCATATCGCCGAGGGCGATACGATTTTCGTGTTCGCGAGCGAGAACGAGGGCGGGCAGGGTCTGATCGCACGCGGTATTGTCACCTCGGTCGAAGCGGTCGCCAGGAAACCTGGCATCCTCAGGCAGACGCCACGCGTGAGCCTCTCAATCAGCTGCACAGCGTTCGCCAAGCGCCGGCTGGGGCGCCGCGAGCTCAAACATCTCACCAAGTGGAATGACGGCCAGCCCGGAACGGAGCTCAATTTCAAGTTCTATCGTCAGGCAACGAACAAGATCGTCGGCATCTCCGATGAGGTCACGGCCTTTCTGGACGGATTTTTCTAGGACCTCGCGCGGGTAGAAGCCGTTCTGAAGCGATCCCTCGCACCCGCTGTCCGAAGATAGAGCTGTCCGAAGGATAGAGGGGCTGTCCCTCCGGCCTCAAGAGGTTCTGCATCGCGACGCTCGGAAGCCGCGGAGCCTGAAGGTCTCCACGGCGCCTGAGGATGACGAAGCGATGTCCTATGCATTCCCCAAGCCTTTTCCAGGCGAGGGGTTGCCATCTCCACGAAAATATGGATTCGATAATAGATCGAGAGCAGAAATTATCTATAATTTTGAATCAGCTAGGAAAAACCACCGTGACCGACATCGCTTCTTCGTTCCGCAAGTCGTCTTTCAGCCCGCTGCGCCTGCAAAGCCGATCCCTCGGCTGGCAGGTCGGAGCCGTCACCCTCGGCACGCTCTTCCTGGCACTGTCGTCCTATATCGAGGTGCCGATGGTGCCGGTGCCGGTGACCATGCAGACCTTCGCAGTGACGCTGATCGGCGCCCTCTACGGCTGGCGGCTCGGCGCGATCACCATCGTGGCCTGGCTTGTCGAGGGCGCAGTGGGCTTTCCCGTGCTGGCCGGCGGCGGAGCCGGCGTGCAGCATTTCCTTGGGCCGACCGGCGGCTATCTTTTTGCCTTTCCGCTCACCGGTGCGCTGGTCGGCTGGCTGGCCGAACGCGGCTGGAACGGCAGCCGGGTTGTGCTTGCCTTTGTCGCCATGCTGCTCGGCAACCTCGCCTGCCTGGTTCTCGGCACGGCGTGGCTCGCCGTCATGATCGGCCTCGAAAAGGCTGTAACCTTCGGCTTCCTGCCGTTCATCGTCGGCGGCCTCCTCAAGTCGGCGCTCGGCGCCGCGACGCTGAAGCTGTTTTCCGGTAACAAGGCGGATCCGATCGATCCCACCAGAAAGCGATGACCGTCAGGCTGCGCTCCCACCATCTGCTTTGCCTGCTGACCTATGTCGGCAAGGGCTACAGCGCGGCCTTCACGGCAAACTATGACGGGATCGCGGAGCGTCTTGGCCGAGGCGAGGATATCCTGATCGTCACCGGTCCAGACGACATCTGCGTGCCGCTGCTCGGCGTGCCGGAGCCGCACTGCCTGCGCGAAAGCGCCGCCGAGCGGGACCGGCTTGCGGCGCGCGACGTTGGGGATTTGCTGGCCCGACCGATCCAGGCAGGCACGCGTCTCCAGCTCGACGCGGCTATCCTGGCGGCGCTGCGCAAGGCCTTTTCGGGCGGGCGCACGCGCCCGGCCTGCCAAGGCTGCGAATGGGCCGGACTTTGCACCACCGTCGCCACGAGCGGGTATCGCGACACCCGGCTGTAGGGTTGCAGGCCCGCCGGACCATCGGCGATCATTCCATGCCTGTGGCTTACGAAAACGTCCGTGCGCTTTTGAGCAGCGCCACGAGCTGGCTCTGACGACCGGTTTCGGTTTTGCGAAAAATTCGTTCGAGATAGGTGCGGGCCGATTTGATGGAGATGCCGATTTCCATGGCCGCTTCCTGCACGGAACGGCCGTAGGCAAGCTCGGTGGCAAGCCGGGCTTCCGCTCGCGTCAGGTCGAACAGGCCTGAAAGGATGCCAGGCGACGGAACAGTCGCGCCGATGTCGACTGCGGTTGTGGCAACGAGAATATCCGCGCCCGAAAAAACGTCATGCGCGGCGCGGTGCAGCGGCAACACGTGAACGATCAGAGCGGGCCGCCCCCTGGTGGCTGCAACCGGGATGGATCGCACGACGCGGTTATCCCGGTTCTGCGTGATGGCCTGCTGGAAAAGCGCGTTTGCCTGTTCATCCGCAAGGGCCATGCCGCCATGGGCCAAGGGGAGGAACACGTCCGCCATGTCTTCGAGAAGGCGATTGGCCGTCAGCACGCTGCCCGACCCGCTCATGATTGCAGCCGGCAGCCCGATGTCCCGGAGGATGGATACGGCGGTCCCGGCCCGTTCCAGGCCCAGGCGCCCGGCGACAAGGCCGGCCCGCGCGAAATGCGGACGCAGTCCGTTCAACAGATCGATCGCGGCCTGATCATATTTGCCGTCCCTCAGCCAGCGCTGGAAGACAAACAAGGCAAGCTCTCCGTTGGGCATGCAAATCGATGTGCAGACAGGCGAGCCGACGCCGAACGTTCTGGAGCAAGCATAAATCGGGTCGCGCCCGATCTCTTCGCCGGTCATGAAATCGTCGATCCGCACAAAGCTTGCGGGCTGCATGCTGCACATGCGCTGCACGCTCTCGGAAAGCGTCCAGTTGTCCCCCATCATGAATTCGTCGAGCAAGGGCTGGAGATGTGCCTCGCCAATGGCGCGAACCGGCAAATGGTCGCTGACCAGGAAGATCGCGCCGCTTGCTGAATGAGACAGCGCGCTGGCCGCTTCCAATGCATCCGGCCACAGCTCGGCCGCGAACGCCGCTTCGTAGATTCGATCGACAATGGCGAAGGCCTGCGCGTCCCGCGGCATTTCCAGCATCGGCATCTTCCTGGGCGAAGCAACGGCATCCATCGGCACGGTTCCACGCATCATTCCGTCGCGTAAACTTTCAACGCCCGCCGCTTACGGATCGCTTACGGCATCGGGTGCCGGTGCTGCAGCAGGACAAGCCGGCCAGCCCGCCAGGCCGGCAAAGTGGGGCGACGGTCGCAGTTGGCGCGCGCTTCGCCATGTTTTGTTAATCGGCTGACCCGATTGTGAATTTGGGCCGGGTTGAAGCTTGACCCCAAAAAGGCCATGCTTTGCCCGGAAAAGATCGAGTCTACGGCGATCCCGCTGACGCGGATGCGGCTTTGACTGAAAGGGATACGATGCGGCAAGGATGTGCGCGCTGGCTGACCGGGCTGGCAATTGTGACGGGCATGGCGATCTCCGGTCTGCCTGCCTACGCCAAAGAGACCACCGAGCCAGTCAAGATCACGTCTTTCTCGGGGGCCTATCTCGCCGCGCGGGTCGCAGAAGGCGACAATGATCTCGAAAGCGCCATCGCCTACTACAAGCAGGCGCTCGCCTTCGCTCCCGGTGATACCTCGTTGCAGCAGAGCCTGATGCTGTCGTTGATCGCGCAAGGGCGCTTCGAGGAATCCCTGGTCTATGCCGACAAGCTCAAGACGGTTCCCGACGTCGAGCGGTTCTCGCGCCTAGCGCTGGCCGTCGGCTCCTTTCACAAGAAGGACTTTTCCAAGGCCGAATACTGGCTCAAGCTTTCGCTCGAATCCGATCTCGACCGGCTGATCTCCGGCGTTATGACCGGCTGGGCCAAGCAGGGCGCCGGCGATGCCAGCGAGGCCATGGCCTCCATCGACAAGCTGCAGGGTCCGGACTGGTTCGGCCTCTTCAAATCCTTCCATCGCGCGCTGATCGCGGATGCGTCGGGCCTGCCCGAAAAGGCGGATGCGATCTACGCCGCCACCCTGCAGGACACCGCGACCGGTGGAGCGGCGCCCGAAACCTGGATGCGCAACGCGCAGGCCTATGCCTCCTTCCTTGCCCGCAAGGGCGACAAGGACAAGGCGCTGTCCGTGCTCGATCAGGCCGAGGCATTTGCACCCGGCAAGGTGGAGATATCGGCGCTTCGCGACAAGATCACCAAGGGCGAGAAGATCGAACCCTTCGTTGCCGGCCCGTCCGACGGCGCCTCGGAAATTCTCCTTGATCTCGCCACCGCGCTCAATCGCGGCGGCGGCGAGCCGTTCGTCCGCCTCTATCTTCAATATGCGCTGGCTCTGAAGCCCGACAGCGATGCCGCTCTCGTACAGCTCGCCGCCGTTTCCGAGCAGCTGAAGGACGGCGAGGGGGCCATCGCCCTCTACCGCCGCATCCCGGACTCGTCGCCGCTGAAGGAGCTTTCGGAACTGCAGCTAGGCCTCAACCTTGCCGATCTTGACCGCCATGACGAGGCCATCGCCCATCTGAAGGCCCTCGTCGAAGCGCATCCCGACGACATGCGCACCTATCAGGCGCTCGGTGGCGTCTATGCCTCAAAGGAGGATTTCCGCTCCGCGGCCGGTCTCTATGACAAGGCGGTGGAGGTGCTGAAGACCCCGACCCGCGCCGACTGGAACATCTTCTACCAGCGCGGCATCGCCTATGAGCGGCTGAAGGAGTGGCCGAAGGCAGAGCCGAATTTCCGCAAGGCGCTGGAATTGTTCCCCGACCAGCCGCAGGTTCTGAACTATCTGGGCTATTCCTGGGTGGACATGAACATCAACCTCAAGGAAGGCCTTGAGATGATCCAGAAGGCCGTCGACCTCAGGCCGAGCGACGGCTACATCGTCGATTCGCTGGGCTGGGCCTATTTCCGCCTGGGCAGGTTTGAAGACGCTGTGCGCGAAATGGAGCGTGCCGTGTCGCTGAAGCCGGAAGATCCGGTGCTGAACGATCACCTCGGCGATGCCTATTGGCGCGTCGGCCGCAGGCTGGAAGCCACCTTCCAGTGGAACCAGGCCCGCGATCTGAAGCCGGATCCCGACGTGCTCGCCGCCTTGCAGCAGAAACTGCTGAAGGGCCTGCCGCCGATCGAATCCAACACGGCGCAGGAGACCCCGAAGGTCAAGCCCGAACCGGTGCCTGCGCCGAAAGGATAAAAATCGGTGATATTGATTTGAGAAGGAGGCCCGTTGTCGGAGCTCCGTTTTCGTTGGAACCCGTGTCAGAACATTTTTCGATAAACGACGAATCCCGAGCGTTCCCCAACCTTGTCGTAGAGCTTCATCGCGGTGTGATTGGTTTCATGTGTTAGCCAGTACACGCGGCCCGAGCCGGCAGTCTTGGCACGGTCGTAGACCCCGTTGATCAGAGCCCTGCCCACGCCCTTCCCGCGCGAAGCCTCGTTGGTGAAGAGGTCCTGCAAATAGCAGTTTGGCGCAATCGCCGTGGTGCTGCGGTGGAAAAGGTAGTGCACGAGCCCGAGAAGCTGTCCTGCGCTCTCGGCGACAAGCGCATGGACGGGCTCATAGGCATCAAAGAAGCGCGACCATGTCATCTCGGTGACCTCGCTTGGCAGGGCCGTCTCGCCCGACCGACCGTAAAACGCGTTGTAGCCGTCCCACAGCGGCAGCCACGGGTCGAAATCCTGCCGCGTGACGGGACGAATTGTGATCGGACCGAGCATGGCGAACCTGTTGCAGTTGACTTGGTGATAGAGCATTGAGCTCCTGCGCTCGGCAATGGGCCAGCCACTCGCAAAGCTTTCACCATGTTCCTTGCGCATTCGAGGGTACATCCGACGCGGCGCGCCTCGCCTTGACGCTTGGCGGTCTGCACTCTAGGGAGTGCCGCATCCCGCCGCTCCGTCGAGGCCGCCGTGACCGTTGATATCCCAGCCCCTATGCATCCCAGCCGCTCGTTTCAGGGGCTGATCCTGACCTTGCATAACTACTGGGCGGACTATGGCTGCGTCGTTCTCCAGCCCTATGACATGGAGGTCGGCGCCGGCACGTTCCATCCGGCGACGACGTTGCGCGCGCTCGGGCCAAAGCGCTGGAACGCGGCCTATGTGCAGCCTTCGCGCCGACCCAAGGACGGGCGCTACGGCGAGAACCCGAACCGGCTGCAGCACTATTACCAGTACCAGGTGATCCTGAAGCCGAACCCGCCCAACCTGCAGGAACTTTATCTCGGTTCGCTGGCGGCGATCGGCGTCGATCCTTTGCTGCACGACATCCGCTTCGTCGAGGACGACTGGGAAAGCCCGACGCTGGGCGCCTGGGGGCTGGGCTGGGAGTGCTGGTGCGACGGCATGGAAGTGTCGCAGTTCACCTATTTTCAGCAGGTCTGCGGCATCGAGTGCGCGCCGGTGGCGGGCGAGCTCACCTACGGGCTGGAGCGTCTGGCCATGTATGTGCAAGGCGTCGACAATGTCTACGACCTCAACTTCAATGGTCGCGAGGGCGCCGACAAGGTGACCTATGGCGACGTTTTCCTGCAGGCCGAGCAGGAATATTCGCGCCACAATTTCGAATTCGCCAACACCGCGATGCTGCTTCGGCATTTCGAGGACGCCGAAGCCGAATGCAAGGCGCTGCTCGATGCCGGCGCGCCAGCGTCGAACGACAATCTGGCGATGCACCGCATGGTGTTCCCCGCCTACGACCAGTGCATCAAGGCCAGCCATGTCTTCAACCTGCTCGACGCGCGCGGCGTGATTTCCGTCACCGAGCGGCAGAGCTACATCTTGCGGGTGCGCAATCTGGCCAAGGCCTGCGGCGAGGCGTTTTTGCTGACCCAGGCTGGCGGGCTGGCGGCTTAGCTCCAGACGCTATTTGCGATTTCGACTGAAGTGCTGATTGGCAATACGCCCTGGCTGCTTGCGCCATCGATTGTCCGCAGCGCTTGTCTAACGCCAGGCATCGTGAACGTGCCATGAGCCTGCGCCGCAAAACAGGCGCTGAGCGCGAGGATCTGGAGGAATGTCGATGCCGTCTTCATGGTCGTTCAGCCAATAGTTCTCTGCCTGAGCGTTGGTCGCTTCAGCGCTGCGTTCGGTTCATGGAAATCTTTGACCCAAGGACGCACGGGTTCGCTTCAGCCCGACAGTCCGTCGAAATTTTTCGGAAATCGCCGGCAGACGCCCCGATCTTGCAGGGAAGGGTGACAGCGGCCAGCCGAGTTGCTATGCCCCGCCCGGACCATTTTGCCGCGTGAGCCCCATCAATGCCCGACCTGCTTTTAGAACTTCGTTCGGAAGAGATTCCCGCCCGCATGCAGCGCAAGGCTGCCGGCGACCTGAGGAAGATGCTGACCGACGGTCTGGTCGAGGCCGGGCTGACCTATGAGGCGGCGCGCGAATATTGGACGCCGCGCCGGTTGGCGCTCGACATTCGCGGCGTGACCGCGCGCTCGAAGGACATCAACGAGGAGATCAAGGGACCCTCGACCAAGGCGCCCGAACAGGCGGTGCAAGGCTTTCTGCGCAAGGCCGGTCTTTCCTCGATCGCCGAGGCGCATGTCCATGCCGATCCGAAGAAGGGCGACTTCTACGTCGCCCATATTGCGAAGCCGGGCAGGGCGGCCGAAGCGATCATCGCCGAGCTGGTGCCTGGCATCATCCGCAGCTTTCCATGGCCGAAATCGATGCGCTGGGGGCCGGCCTCGGCCAAACCCGGATCCCTGCGCTGGGTGCGGCCGCTGCAATCCATCCTCTGCACCTTCGGCCCGGAGACCGAGGAGCCGGTCGTAGTCGATTTCGAGATCGACGGCATCCGCTCGGGCAACATCACCTATGGCCACCGTTTTCATGCGCCCGGCGCGATTACCGTGCGCCGCTTCGAAGACTATGTCGCCAAGCTGGAGACGGCGAAGGTGGTGCTCGATGCCGACCGGCGCAAGCAGATCATCCTTGCCGACGGCAGGAACCTCGCTTTCGCCAACGGGCTCGATCTTGTCGAGGACGAGGGTTTGCTTGAGGAAGTGTCAGGCCTGGTCGAATGGCCTGTCGTACTGATGGGCGAATTCGAGCAGGACTTTCTCGCCATTCCGGCCGAGGTGATCCGGCTGACCATCCGCGCCAATCAGAAGTGTTTCGTGACGCGGCCGCACGGCGCCGGCGAAGAGCTTTCCAACCGCTTCATCCTGACCGCCAACATCGAGGCCAAGGACAGCGGCAAGGAGATCGCCCACGGCAACGGTAAGGTGGTGCGCGCCCGCCTGTCCGACGCGCTTTATTTCTGGAAAACCGACCAAGGCGACCTGCCTGATCTCGACCAGTTGCAGGCATCGGCGGAAAAGTTCGGGCTCGATCTCAAAAAGCCGCTCGACCAGCGCATGGCCCGCCTCGACCATCTCGTCGTCACCTTCCACGCCAAGCTCGGCACGCAAGGCGAGCGGGTGGAGCGGATCGCTCGGCTTGCTGGAGAATTGGCGCCGATCGTCGCGAGTTCGATCTCCCCCTCAAGGGGGGAGATTCCGGCGCTGGCTCGCCGTGCGGCCGTCTTGGCCAAGGCCGACCTCACCACCGAAGTGGTCGGCGAGTTCCCGGAACTGCAGGGCGCCATGGGTCGCAAATACGCGCTGCTGCAGGGCGAGCATCCTTCGGTCGCTGCAGCCATCGAGGAGCATTACAAGCCGCAGGGCCCGTCCGACCGTGTGCCGGCCGATCCGGTATCGGTGGCCGTAGCGCTCGCCGATAAGCTCGATACGCTGGTCGGCTTCTGGGCGATTGATGAAAAGCCGACTGGGTCGAAGGATCCCTATGCGCTGCGGAGAGCGGCGCTGGGCGTGATCAGGATACTCGTCGAGAATGGCGTGAGGCTACCGGTCCAGCGCCAGTTTCTTAACGCACTGTTCGGACTTACATACAATGGCGGTAATCGGTTTTCGGTGGTCTGGCGAGCGGATGACGGAGGCGATTTCACTACCGGCGTAGGATCGGCCGATGATCTGATCAGTGAGCGAGCAGGTTTGTTGTCCTCGGAGGTACGTGGCATAGAACCCCCAGACCATTCTGCGGGTGAAATAATTGCCGATCTCCTCGCCTTCTTCCACGACCGCCTGAAGGTCTACCTTCGCGATCAGGGCGCACGCCACGATTTGATCGATGCGGTGTTGGCGGCGGGTTCGCGCCCGATCTCCCCCCTTGTGGGGGAGATGTCGGCGAAGCCGACAGAGGGGGGCGCTGTCCCGCCGGCCTCTGTCGAGGAAGGGCGCCCTACGTTGCCCCCCACTGCCCTGCCGGGCATCTCCCCCACAAGGGGGGAGATTGGCCAATCATCCAACGACGATCTCCTTCAAATCGTCCGCCGGGTCGAGGCACTGGGCACTTTCCTCGACACCGAGGACGGCAAGAACCTGCTCGCCGGCACCAAGCGTGCGGCCAACATTCTGGCCGCCGAGGAAAAGAAGAAAACGACGATCGCCGAACGTGTTGAGCCGGCTCTATTTCGCGAAGATGCCGAGAAAGCGTTGTTTGCGGCGGTGAATCAGGCCGAGAAGGAAGCCGGCGAAGCGATTCACAACGAAGACTTTTCCGCTGCCATGCTGGCGCTTAGCGTTTTGCGCGAACCGGTTGATTCATTCTTTGAACAAGTGCTCGTAAACGACGAGGATCAGGCCGTTCGTGCCAATCGTCTGGCGTTGCTGGCGCGCATCCGGACAGCGACCGACCAGGTCGCGGATTTCTCGAAGATCGCCGGCTGAGGCTTGGGAGAATAATTTCTCCCAACCGGCGATTCGAGCCGGCTTACAGTCATATGACGATGATCTCTGCGTGGCACAAGGGACATGTTCCCCAACCCACGGAGGCTTCCATGAATTCCGCTCGCGACGTCGAAGTGACAGAAGTAACTCCCGCCGAGACGCTTGAGTCCGCTTCCGAAACGACCCTCGACCGGGCCGCTGCTGCCGCGATCGAAGCTGCCGATCTGTCGGACAACGACAAGGACGGTGACGACGACGAAAGCGAAGAGACGGGCGAGGAAGGCGCTGAAGGCGACGCTACCCTCTCGGATGACGATGACGAAGAAGATGACGATGACGACGACGGCGTGAAGGCTGAAGCCCCGGATGCTGACGAAGAGGACACCGACGAAGAGGAAGAGTCCGACGAGGAGTCCGCGGACGACGAGGCCGCGGCCTGAGGTACTCAGTGAATCAGGGCTGCGCTCACGTGCCGCCCTGATCGCTTGTCAGTCTTCCAGAATGCTGACGCGCACGCGGTTCGTGTAGACGTCGAGCTGGATCAGCGGCTCGCCGTTGACGATGGCGCGCCTCGTAGAACCATTCATCGCCCCGCTGCGCTCCAGCATGCGTTGCAGTTCCGTGCGCTGGCCGTTGGTCCTGAACCAGACGTCGTTCTCGTCGTCGCTGTCGCGCCTGCGGAATTTGTGCCAGTTGGCGCGATCCTGCCGCACCATCTGTGCGGCATTGCCCAGCGCGTAGCCGTCACTGGCGAAATGATCCCGGTGGGAAATGCGCGCGACGTAGGACCCCAGCATTTCATCTGCATTGGTTGTGCCGGTGCCCAGCAATGATGCCAGCAACAGGCCAGCGACGGTGAATGGTCTTGCCTTGCTCACGATAAACCCTTTTGCTCTGAGCGATCTCCCTGGCGCGATGGTGCGTTGGGCGCCGGACCGGCGTCAAGCCGAGAGCGGCTAACTGGCCGGGTCGATATCGGGAATGGGTGTCGGCTGCGGCGTCGAGGGCTCGCCGTTCGTTGTCTCTTTGTCGGACCCGGCACTCGCCGTAGGCGCTTTGGCAGCCGTGATCGCAGCCGGCGCGGCGGGGGGGGCCGGTTTCGCGAAGGCGTCGCCGACGATACCGCCGCGAATGATCATCGGGCTTTGCCTGAAATCATGCTTGGGCTGGGGCCGACTCGGGATCGCGGCAACTTTTTCGTAAGTGACATCGGGCACTGGTTCGCCGATCGCCACGATCGATGGCGTCGAGGGATCGGCCTTTGTGCTCTCAGCCATCTTCACTGGCTCAGGCGCGCTGAGCGTGACGATGGACGGCGTTGACGTCGATGCTCCGAGAACGACGAAGGACGAAGCTTGCACTCCGCCCGCCGCCAGAGTGAGACCAAGCGCTCCCAGGATACGCACCAAGACCATGATAATTCCCCTTGCCCAACAGGCTGGCACCATACTGTCCGGGAATTGATGCGGGCTTGCGAGGAAAGGTGGCATTTTAGCGATCGATCATTCGCTAATGCCCGGACTTGCCCCGTGAGCGCCACCGTACTACGCACCCGGCATCTGTGAGGTGAAGAGAGTGGCTGATATACTTGTGGCCGGTGAGGCGATGGAGCGGGCGCTGGCGCTGCTCGAAGGCGGCGATGTCGTCGCCATTCCGACAGAAACCGTCTATGGGCTGGCCGGCGACGCGACCAATGGCACTGGCGTGGCGCGCATCTTCGAGGCCAAGGGCCGGCCGCGCTTCAACCCGCTGATCGCCCATGTCGCCGATCTGGCGATGGCCGAGCGCATCGCGCTGTTCGATCCCCTGTCGAAAAAACTGGCGCAGACGTTCTGGCCCGGACCGTTGACGCTGGTGCTGCCGCAGCGCCCTGGCAACGGCATTCATCCGCTGGTCACGGCTGGGCTTGATACGATCGCGCTGCGCATGCCGAAAGGCTTTGGCGGCGAACTGATCGCCAGGCTCGGTCGCCCGCTTGCCGCGCCCAGCGCCAATTCTTCGGGCAAGATCAGCGCAACGACGGCCGAGGCCGTGGCGGCCGATCTCGGTTCAAAAATCAGGCTGGTGGTCGATGGCGGCGCAACCTCGGTCGGGCTCGAATCGACGATCGTCAAGGTCGAGGACGGAAAGCTGCGGCTGTTGAGGCCGGGCGGCATTGCCGCCGAGGAAATCGAAGCTGTCGCTGGCGTGAAACTGTCGCGCGGTGCGGGCGGCATCGAGGCTCCAGGCATGCTCGCCTCGCACTATGCGCCGGGTGCCGCGGTGCGGGTCAACGCCGCAAAAGTGGCAAAGGGCGAAGCGTTGCTGGCGTTCGGCCCTCGCCGTGCCGAAGGCTGGCAAGGCGCTGTCGCCTTGCGCAACCTGTCCGAGGCAGGCGACCTGCGCGAGGCCGCGGCCAATCTCTTCGCCCACATGCAGGACCTCGATCGCAGCGGCGCCAGGACAATCGCCGTCGAGCCGATCCCGTTCGACGGGCTGGGCGAGGCGATCAACGACCGGCTTTCGCGCGCCGCCGCCCCTCGTGACCAGTCCGCCCCGCGTGACAAGATCGACTGAGCACCATAGTTTCCACCTATGAACGACATATCCCCGGATCTCGATCCCGCCCTCATCCACCGCTTTGCGGCCATCGTCGGCGACAAATATGCGCTCCGCGACCAGCAGGATATCGCGCCTTACCTCATTGAGAGGCGCGGTCTGTGGCATGGCAGGACGGCATTGGTGCTGAGGCCCGGCAGCGTCGACGAGGTCAGCCGTATCATGCGGCTGGCGACCGAGACAGGCACGCCCATCGTGCCGCAAAGCGGCAACACCGGGCTGGTCGGAGCACAGATGCCCGATATGTCCGGCCGCGAAATCGTGCTGTCGCTGTCGCGGCTGAACCGCATCCGCGAGATCGACGTTCTGTCCAACACGGTCACCGTAGAGGCCGGTGTCGTCCTGCAGACGCTGCAGGAGGCCGCCGATGCCGCCGACCGGCTGTTTCCGCTGTCGCTTGCCGCGCAAGGCTCCTGCCAGATCGGCGGCAATCTCTCTTCCAATGCCGGCGGCACCGGCGTGCTTGCCTATGGCAATGCGCGTGAACTCTGCCTCGGCGTCGAAGTGGTGCTGCCGACCGGTGAGGTGTTCGACGATCTGCGCAAGCTGAAGAAGGACAACACCGGCTACGATCTGAAGAACCTGTTCATCGGCGCGGAGGGCACGCTCGGCGTTATCACCGCCGCCGTGCTCAAGCTTTTCCCCAAGCCCAAGGGGCGCGAGGTGGCCTTTGCCGGCCTGTCGTCGCCTGAGGCGGCACTGTCCCTGTTTAGCCTGGCGATGGATCGCGCCGGTGCCGCACTCACCGCTTTCGAGCTGATCGGCCGGAGACCCTACGACTTCACGCTTGCCCACGCGCAAGGCGTTGTGCGGCCGCTGGCCGGGGATTGGCCGTGGTATGTGCTGATGCAGATCTCTTCGGGCCGCTCGGCGGAGGATGCGAGGACCCTGATCGAGGAGGTGCTTTCAGCCGGCCTCGAGCATGAGATCGTCGGCGATGCGGTGATCGCGGCAAGCATCGCACAGGGCGACGCCTTCTGGAATTTCCGCGAAGTGCTGCCCGAGGCGCAGAAGCCCGAAGGTGCCTCGATCAAGCACGACATCTCGGTGCCGGTGGCGGCCATCCCGCAATTCATCGAAAAGGCGGCCGGCGCCGTGCAATCCGTCAGTCCCGGTGCGCGCGAGGTCTGTTTCGGCCACATGGGCGACGGCAACCTCCACTACAACATTTCCCGGCCTGTCGGCGGCGACGACGACGCGTTTCTCGACCTCTACCACACCATGAACCAGGCCGTGCACGACGTCGTGCGCAGCCTTCACGGCTCGATCTCGGCCGAGCACGGTATCGGCCAGTTGAAGCGCGACGAATTGATCGCGACGGCGCCGCCGATGGCGATCGATTTGATGCGCAGGGTGAAGACAGCCTTCGACCCGGCCGGCATCATGAATCCCGGTAAGGTTATCTGATCCTTTCGACGTCTCGTGCCTGGTCGTATTCCGATAACCATCGCCTGAGGTCAGCAAAATTTAACCGACTTTCTTAAGCGCCGCGGTAAGAAGCCCGCGCTAATGTTTCCCCACAACGAGGCTGGAAAAACCGGCCCGGAGCACCGGAAAACCGGCTCTCAGGAGAAACAGGAAGGCATTACATGAACACTGGACTGAAGCCAGTCTGGGCCGGACGCAACATGCGCCTCGACCCATTCCGCCTGCCGCAGGTGGTGAGCTACGCCACGCGCGACGACTATGGCGACGTTACCTTCACCATCGACCACCGCGGCGCCATCATTCGCCGCACGCTGGAGATGAGCGGCGTGCCGGCGATCATCGCTCTGCCCGCCAACGCGTTTCGCGGTGTGGCCGCCCGCGCGATGGAGGATCCGGATGGCAATGTCACGGTGACGCTGGAGCTTCTGCACAATGATCCGATGCTGTCGGTGCCGCTGCTGGTGGCCGACGATCTCGACGATGTCGCCGCCGACTGGCGCGCCTGGGCCGATGCCTACCGTCTGCCGATGCTGCTGATCGAATCGGACGGCGTCGCCCGCACGCTGGAAGAATCGCTTGGCGCCGCCATCAAGACGCTTCCGGCGCAGGATCGCCGCAAGGGCCGCGTTTCGACCACGCGCCGGCCGCGCTTCCTCGCCCGCCGCAGGGCCGGCGACCTCGGCCTTAGGCTGGTCATCGGCGGCCAGGAAATCATTTCGCGCGAATAGCTACACCAGCGGCTTCAGCGCCACCCACACAGCGCCACCGATCAGGCCAAGGAAGATCAGCCAGCCGACCTGGTTGTTCGACCTGAACAGACGCAGGCACTGGTCCGGATCGTCGATGTTCAGCCTTGCTATCTGCCGCGCCATATGGGCGCCGGCGGCGATCAAACCGGCCAGCGCCGGCATCGGCGCTTGCGCCGATGCAAAGGCGATGGCGAAGCACACCAGCGCTCCGCTATAAAGCCCGGCAAGCCAGGTCTTGGTGTTGTCGCCGAACAGGCGTGCGGTCGAGCCCACGCCGACGATGGCGTCGTCTTCCTTGTCCTGATGCGCATAGATCGTGTCGTAGCCGATCACCCACAGGATCGAGCCGATATAAAGCATGACGGCGGGCCCGTCGATGTCGCCGAACTCGACCGCCCATCCCATCAGTGCACCCCAGGAAAAGGCGAGGCCGAGAACCAGTTGCGGCCAGTTGGTATACCGCTTCATGAATGGATAGATGGCGACGACGACGAGCGAACAGATGCCGAGCAGGACGGCGAAGCTGTTGAACTGCAGAAGCACTGCGAGGCCGACCAAAGCCTGGATGGCGAGAAACGCCCAGGCCTGCCGGCCCGTGACCTTTCCCGACGGCAGTGGCCGCGAGCGGGTGCGTTCCACCTGGTTGTCGATGTCCTGGTCGACCAGATCGTTGTAGGTGCAGCCGGCGCCGCGCGTGGCGATGGCGCCGATCAGGAACAGCAGGAGATACCATGGCGCCGGCAGCAGCGAGAGCAGCGGGTCGCTGGGGCGAGGATAGGCGCTTGCCGCGAGGGCCGCCGACCACCAGCACGGCCACAAAAGCAACTGCCAGCCGATGGGCCGGTCCCATCGCGCAAGCTGCGCATAGGGCCATAGCCAGCGTGGCAGAACGCGGTAGACCCAGTGGCCGCTCGGCGCATCGGCGACGCGGCCCTGGGCCGCTTTCGACTGGACGGTTTCCATTGTGCTGGAGTGGCAGCAGAGGCGGAAAGCGTCAAGTCTCGTCGGTAGTGGGTCAGTTTGAAATTCGAACCACTCGATCAATTTCGTCCAGCAGGGCCTGCGCAAAGGGCTGAAAAGCCCCAAATCGACAAATTCAAGGAAGCCGCCCATGGCGGCATTACAGCAATTTTCCCCAAGCCCTGGAAACCGCAACGCTGCAAGTTGTGGCGGCAATGTTCCGGCGCCTTGCGGCGGCTCGCTTATCCACAGGAGAAACCATGACGATGATTTCCCCGTTTCTCACTGCTCTCGGATCCGAAGGTCCCCCAGCCGACCGAGCGAAAGACATGGATCTGTATGGATGGCTAATCGGAAGCTGGGAAATGGACACGGTCCGCCACCTCGACGACGGCACAATCCAGAAATGGGATGGAGAATGCCATTTTGGCTGGGTGCTCGAAGGCCGCGCGATTCAGGACGTTTGGATCAGGCCCAAGCGCCCTGCGCCGTCGACGATGTATGGCACGACTTTGCGCATCTTCGATCCTGGGATCGATGGCTGGCACATCATATGGAACGACCCGCTCAACCGAGATTACTCGCGCCAAATCGGGCGGGCCGAGGGTAAGGACATTGTCCAGCTCGGCAATGACTCGCGCGGTCTGAGAACTCGATGGCGTTTCACTGAGATCACTGCCAACAGCTTCCATTGGATCGGCGAGGAAAGATCTTCCGAGAGCGACCCTTGGCAAATCACATATGAACATTTAGCCCGCCGAACAAATTGCTCCAGCTAGTGGTATCCACTTAACGCGTATTCCTGATTCAGGCCGGCCTGTTGAGGGGCGAAAACCAGCCCGCGCAGGGCGCGGTCGCTGCGATGGGTCGGCGACGATGCTATGTCGAGCGCCCCCGCCGAACGTCTCCTCCATATCCCGGCCACGACATGACAGAAACTGTGCGAAGACTGGTTTTCCGGTCGTCTTGCGGAGCTGATCGCAGCCGGCAGGATTGCGCGCATCGGAAACATCGGTGCCGCACGTTCCCGTGTGCAAGTGGGGTCAAACCACCCAAATGTCTTGACCCATCGTCCGGGGCGCAATAGCGCAGTCCTGATCGTGGAATGGCAAGGGATCTGGGCATGCGTGTTTTGTTGATCGGCTCCGGCGGCCGCGAACATGCCTTGGCCTGGAAGATCGCAGCCTCGCCGCTGCTGACGAAGCTCTACGCGGCGCCAGGCAACCCGGGCATCGGCCAGGAAGCCGAACTGGTGACGCTCGACATTGCCGATCATGCGGCGGTGGCCCGGTTCTGCACCGAGAAAAAGATCGATCTCGTCGTGGTCGGGCCGGAAGGGCCACTGGTCGCCGGCATTGCCGACGACCTTCGCGCCGCAGACATTCGCGTCTTCGGGCCGTCCAGGGCGGCAGCACGGTTGGAGGGCTCGAAGGGTTTCACCAAGGACCTTTGCGCGAAGTACGACATCCCGACCGCCGCCTATGGCCGTTTCGGCGACCTGGCGTCGGCCAGGGCCTATGTCGAGAAGATGGGCGCGCCGATCGTGATCAAGGCCGACGGGCTGGCCGCCGGCAAGGGCGTCACCGTCGCCATGACGTTGACCGAGGCGCTGGCCGCACTCGATGCCTGTTTCGAAGGCTCCTTCGGAAAGGCCGGCGCGGAGGTGGTGGTCGAGGAGTTTCTCGTCGGCGAGGAGGCGAGTTTCTTTTGCCTGTGCGATGGCGTCACCGCGCTGCCGTTTGGCACCGCACAGGACCACAAGCGCGTCGGCGATGGCGACGTCGGCCCGAACACCGGCGGCATGGGCGCTTATTCGCCGGCGCCGGTGATGACGCCGGAGATGATCGACTGCACCATGCGCGAGATCGTCGAGCCGACAATGCGCGGCATGGCCGAACTTGGCGCGCCATTTTCGGGCGTGCTGTTTGCCGGGCTGATGATATCGGACAAGGGACCGAAGCTGATCGAATACAACACCCGTTTCGGCGATCCGGAATGCCAGGTGCTGATGATGCGGCTGAAGGACGATCTCTTGGTCCTGCTCAACGCTGCCGCCGATGGCCAGCTTGCGCATACTTCGGTGCGCTGGCGTGACGAGACGGCACTCACCGTGGTGATGGCGGCCAGGGGCTACCCCGGCACGCCGGAAAAGGGCTCGGTCATCCGCGGCGTCGAAGAGGCCGCGCGCGATGGCGTCGAGGTCTTTCATGCCGGAACTGCCATCAACAGCGGTGCGCTGGTCGCCAATGGCGGCCGTGTGCTCGACATCACGGCGACCGGCGGCACGGTCGGCGAGGCGCAGAAACGAGCCTATGCCGCGCTCGACCGGATCGATTGGCCGCAAGGCTTCTGCCGCCGCGACATTGGCTGGCAGGCCGTCGCACGTGAGCAGGCGCGCTGACGCTTCGAAGGGCAGATTTCAGCGGCGGTGGTCGAACTCGGTCGACGCGGTGCTGACTGGATCGCCGGCGACGGGCGCGGCTTCAAGGGCCGATGTGGAGCGCTTTTCCGTCCGCGTCCAGGCCACATATTCGGCAATTCCGCGCGGAGCGCGTGGCGCCGTCTCCACGGCAGGCATCTGAAAGCTGTTGCGGAATTTGGCCCAGCGTGCGCTGAACACGGCGACCATTTCTGCGAAGGTCGGTGGTGTCGCCACGGTGGCGTAGGTGATGGTGTCGCCGGCCAGCCCGGCCTCGCGCGAGAGGGGCACCGGAATCGAGGCGAGGTAATCCGGCTGCACGTCGATCAGGCCGCCGAACGGCCATTGCGCGCGCAATGTCGCGGCATCCATCGGCGCGACATTGACGTCGATATCGTTCGGTGTGCCCGCGACCCGGTAGGGGCAGCGGAACCTGCCGCAATTGGCTTTCGCCGAAAACTGCCAGAGTGCGTAGCCTTGCCAGTTGCCCATTGGAAAATGCACGTCGATGTCGGGCTTGTAGCGCGCATACCAGAGCGGCAGCCGCGACAGGAGCTGGTATTTGTACTTGTTGTCGGCGATGTGCCTGGCGGTCTTGCCGTTGGTGTAGAGCACCGGAAAGCGGCCAAGCCGCCGATGCACATGCCGAACGAATTCCTCGGCATCCTCTAGCGACATCCATCGCGTGGGGTCGTCGTCTTCGATGTCGAGGGCAAGCAGGTCATCAGGCCCGGGTTTCGCGAAATCGATGAAGTTATTGGCCTGTCCCACGGGGTTGCCGGGTCGAGCGAGATGATAGGCGCCCCATTTCAGGCCGAGCGCCTTGGCAACCACCTTGCGCGTCTGGAACAGTTCCTGTGCCACCGCATGGCGCTTCCACAACGCCTTGCAGAGCCTCGTCTCGGTCTCGTCGCCGAAACAGAAATAGGCTGGCGGCATCCCGTCGGACGCCTTGTTGATGAAGCCGACGATGCGCTTGTCGGTGGTAAGTTTAGCCCAATCGATGGAATTGTATTCGTAGGCGTCGATCACCAGCGCCCGGTCGGCATCCTTCCACGGCTGGGAGAAATCGGAGGCTTTTGCTGCCTGCGCCAGCGCCATCGCGGCGGTGATGGCGAGAAGCGCCAGTGCAGGCCGCCCAAAAGCACGCAGCAGCTTTGGGATAACGACATACACAAACAAAGACTTGAAGCGGCGAAGAGGGTGCGCCGGCGTTTTCAAACGGCAGATCCTTGCTGGCCAAAGCCCGATCCTGAACCGCCATGGTTAAGGAAATGCTTCGAGTCCGGACGAGGCAGAGTTGGGCGCTGGCGAAGCGATCATTATCGCACCCTCAAGTTTGAGGGCAAAGCGACGAGCGTGATTGTCAGTCAAGTAGCTTCAAGGCCGTTGCTATAGGCAGGAACAACGATAGCGGGGGACTCTGAAGCGCGGCCTTTCCGGCGTTGGCGATCGAACGTCGGGATGAACAGCTCAACGGTGGCTAGCCACCCAACTCGGCGGTTCCTAATTGCGTTTTCATCCTAGAATAGCCGCGAATCGAGGACGAATGGCTCAGCGCCTATGATCTTCATCTCACTCGCAGCGGAATGATTGTGATTTACGACCATGTTCAGATCAGGCGAACGGACGATCGGCACAATTGCCGACGGCACCTGGAGCAACAGCGTCGAGCGCGCCTGATGCCAGGCATCCCCTCGTTGCTGCGTCCATGCCTCCTGACGGCGCCAGTCTGGCGGAAGATCATCAAGACCGACGGTCTCGACGCCGAGAGTATCTGGAACATCGTAAGTGACCATGACAAGTTCGGGAAGCAGAGCCGGATCCTCGATGTGAACGAGTTTCTCCAGGACACAGAGGGAGGGAGAGGTCGCGCAATAGGTGACCGCATGTCCCACCGAGTTCCATCTGCCGTCAAAATGCAGGCCATAGCCGCCGTCAAGTGCCTGGGCGTGCTGCCTGCCTGACAGACGCCATAGCAGCATCAGGCGGCCGCGCCCCAGGCGACCTTGCCGAGAATGGTTTCGATGACGCGGGCGCCCGCCTCGGTCTGGGCAACCTCCAGAGGCGTCTCGCCACCAAGTTCGGTGAGGGGCCGGCGTAGCCAGCGATTGGCCTTGTCGTTGTCGCCAAAGGTATCTTCCGCCAGCGACTGGACCCGCAGGAGTCGGACGGCCCGATCGGACTCATCGATCGTCAGCGGCTGGTGCTTCTCGGCGCGGTGTCGGCGGGTCCGCTGGGGGATCACGAATTTCTCGATCTCCTGGTCACTCAGCCCCGCAAGGGTCAGCCCCTTGAGCGTTGCCAGTGGCAGGCGGTTACGGACGGCGAGCGCCAGATCGGCCTGCGACCGGACGATGGCCCCAAGAACCGTCTGGCCGCCAAGCTTGCGAGCAACCTCCTCAACAATGGCGGTAGACAATGACGGACTCCTTGTATGTTGGCAACCTGCCGTAGATATAGGCGGCATCTTGCCGTTCTGCAAGGTTCGATGTCGCGAGCGATCAACGAGCGCCCAGCGGTTAGATTTCAAACATGAGACGCTTTTTCACAACCAGCTATGACCGCTGACCGGCGGTCAACGGCGGAAGAGCGGCTGGATCTCGAACGGGTCGGGCGCCGGCGCTTGCGACAGTGTTCCCTCGGCCTGGCGTTTGCGGTGATGGGCCAGCGAGCATCGCGGCGAACACAGAATGCCGCGATCTGACCAATAGGCGGCGCCGTCCTCGATCTTGCCACGATGGTAGGAAAAACCTGCCGCTCGGTAGGGCAGGCCGCATTCGATGCAGCGATAGGCGTCAGGTCTGGCGAGCATGGGCAGTCCGATCCGGTATTCTTGATCTGTCGCCGGTCGAATTGGTCCGGCTTTTGCCAAGTTTAGCGTGCGCCGCAGCAATTGCAAAATCTGCGTGACAAAATTTGACGTTTACGTAAAAAGAAGGCGGGGGAGGCGACCCAAAAGCGGATGGTTTTGTGTCGGCACGGATCTTAAGTTGACCTGCCGGACAGAGGAGGAGCGAGCGGCATGTATCGGGCACCAGTCGAGGAAATCGCTTTCACGCTGAAGCATGTGGCCGGCCTGCAGCCGGCGCTCGACGCCGGCACCTTTGGTGAGCTTGGCGAAGACCTCGTCGACGCCATTCTGGCGGAAGCCGGCCGCTTCGCCACAGAGGAGGTCGCGCCGCTCTACAAGATCGGCGATGAACAAGGCGCGGTGCTGAGCGGCGCTGCCGTCACCACGCCGGCCGGCTGGAAGGAACTTTATCGCCGCTGGATCGACGGCGGCTGGAACGCGCTGTCCGCACCGGAGGAATTCGGCGGCCAGGCGCTGCCAACCATGCTGGGTGTGGCAGCGCTCGAAATGTGGAACTCCGCCGCCATGGCCTTCGGCATCGGCCCGACGCTGACCATGGGCGCGGTCGAAGCACTCGACAAGCACGCCTCGCCGGCGCTGAAGGCCAAGTACCTGGAAAAGCTCGTCTCCGGCGAATGGATGGGCACGATGAACCTGACCGAGCCGCAGGCGGGCTCGGACCTGAATGCCTTGCGTGCCCACGCAGAGCGGGCCGGCGACGGCACTTATCGCATCTTCGGACAAAAAACCTTCATCACCTATGGCGAGCACGATTTCACCGACAACATCATCCATCTGGTGCTGGCGCGGCTGCCGGACGCGCCGGCCGGCACGCGTGGCCTTTCGCTGTTCCTGGTGCCGAAATTCCTGGTCGGCGACGATGGCGCGCTGGGCGCGCGCAACGACGTGTTCTGCTCCGGGCTGGAGCACAAATTGGGCATCCACGCCTCGCCCACCTGCACCATGATCTATGGCGATGGTTTCGAAGGGACGGTGCCTGGCGCGATCGGCTGGCTGATCGGCGAGGAAAACAAGGGCCTCGCCTGCATGTTCACCATGATGAACAATGCGCGGCTGGCCGTCGGCATGCAGGGCGTGGCGGTCGCCGAAACGGCCACGCAGAAGGCGCTCGCCTACGCCAATGACCGCCGGCAAGGCAAGGCTGCAAGCTATGATGGCGGCGGCATGGCGCCGATTGTCCATCACCCGGATGTGCAGCGCAATCTCCTGACCATGAAGGCGCTGACCCAGATTGCACGCGCCATCAGTTATTCCTGTGCGCATGCCATCGACTCCGCGCGGATGTCCAGTGACGACGAAGCCGCCCATTGGCAGGAGCGTGCCAATCTGTTGACCCCGCTGGCCAAGGCCTTTTCCACCGATGTCGGCGTCGAGGTCGCCTCGCTCGGCCTGCAGGTGCATGGCGGCATGGGCTTCATCGAGGAGACGGGTGCGGCGGCGCTCTATCGCGACGCGCGCATCGCGCCGATCTACGAAGGCACCAACGGCATCCAGGCGATCGATCTGGTGACGCGCAAGCTGCCGCTTGGCGGTGGCGAGCATGTGCATGGCTACATCGCCGAACTGAAAGCGATCGCCAATCAAGTGCGGACCTCGAACCTTCAGGGTTTCGGCCGCACCGCCGATTGTCTCGATCAGGCGCTCGACGACCTCGGCCACGCGACACGCTTCCTGCAAGGACTGCTGGCCAACGGGCGCATGGACGAGGCGCTGGCCGGCGCGACGCCGTATCTGAGGCTGATCTCGCTTGCGGCGGGCGGCGCCTATCTGGCACGCGGCGCGCTTGCCGACCAGAACCGCATCGCCCTTTGCCGTTTCTTCGCCGAAAACCTGCTTGGCGAGGCGGGCGCGCTGAAGGAGCGCGTCATCGGCGGCGCCGAAAGCCTTGCCGCTGCCGGCAAGACTCTGATTTCTGCCTGACGTTCATTAAACTTGGCATTTCACAAGGGCCTGACGTTCACAAAGGATCACCCGTGACAGAGCATATCCTCGTCGAGCGCCAGGGCGCTATTCAGATCATCCGCATGAACCGCCCGGACAAGAAGAACGCGCTGACGCGCGCCATGTATGCGAAAATGTCCAAAACCCTTGCCGAGGGGGATGCCGATCCGGCGGTCCGCGTCCATGCCTTCCTCGGCGTGCCAGGCGCCTTCTCGTCCGGCAACGACCTTGCCGATTTCATGGTCGTCGCTACCGGCGGCGAGGGTGGCACGGAGGTCTGGGATTTCCTGATGGCACTGGCCAGGGTGGAAAAGCCTGTGGTTTCCGGCGTCGACGGCATTGCGGTCGGCATCGGCACCACGCTCAACCTCCATTGCGACCTGACCTTCGCCACGCCGCGCACAATGTTCCGTACGCCCTTCGTCGATCTCGGCCTGGTGCCCGAGGCGGGGTCGAGCCTGCTTGCGCCGCAGATACTGGGCCGGCAAGGCGCCTTCGCGCTGCTTGGGCTCGGCGAAGGCCTTTCGGCCGAGCGGGCGAAAGCCGCCGGACTGATCTATGCGGTGGTCGAGGAAAACGAGCTCGAAGCCTCCGTACTTGACGCCGCCAGCCAGATCGCGGCCAAGCCGCCGCAAGCGCTGAAGATCGCGCGAGACCTGATGCGCGGCTCGCGCGAGGAGCTTGTTGCCCGCATCGGCCAGGAAAGCGAGCATTTCCGCGAGCGGCTCAAATCCGACGAAGCCCGCGCCGCCTTGATGGCCTTCATGGCCAGGAAGAAGGGGTGAAGGCGGTGTGGCCTGATGACGCGGGCCACGGTGTTGGGCGACTTTACAAGGTCCGCGGCCACCGCTGGGCGGCGTGCATGACGGTGACGATTTCGACAGTGTCACCCTTGACGCGATAGGGGACGATATACGGAATATCAACCAAAACGAGCTCCCGCGTCGCCTTGATGCGCCCGATGCACCCCATGGCCGGTCGCTCGGCGAGATGTTCCGTCGCGCTCACGATCCGCGCAATGACTCGGGCGGCGGCCTCAGGGTTGTCTTTTTCGATGTGTGCGCCGATTTCGTCAAGCCGACGCAGCGCTCGTTTGGTCCAGCGGATTCTTTTGCGGCTCATGCCTGGCGGGCGGACTTAACGTATTTTCCGATAACTGCGGCTACGTCACGGTCACTGGCAAAATCGCCGCGCTCGGCTTCGGTCAACCCGGCCTCTATCTCGGCGAGTTGCCATTCCTCACGGGCTACAAAGTCCTCAATGGCCTGCGCAGCCACATAGGAGCGCGAGCGGTCGAGCTTTTCGGCGAGTTGGTCAAGCCTTTTTGCGGTTTCGTCCGGGACGCGCACGGTAAAGGCAGTCATGGGTCATAGAGGACAATCGGTGAACGAGTTCGTGACACGTGTTGAGGTGCTGAATTTGGTGCACTCCGGCTAGCGATGCTCGGTCGCGATGCGGATGCCGAGACCGATCAGCAGCGTTCCGGTCACGCCTTCGATGACGCGGCGGATCGATGGCCGGCGCAGGAAATCCCCGGCCTTGGCTACGACCGTCGTGTAAAGCGCCAGCCAAGTAAAGGTCATGACGGCGAAGACCACTCCAAGACCAAGCAACGCCGCGAAGCTTTCCTGGCCCGGCGGCACGAACTGGGGCAAAAGGCTGGCGAAAAACACGGCCATCTTTGGATTGCCGAGATCGCTGATCAGGCCTTGGCGAAAGGCGCTTGCCGCCGTCAGCCGTGAAGGCTTGGCGACGGCCAACACCTCCGCCTGATGGGACGGCCGCAGCGCCTCCTGCAGCGCCTTGACGCCGAGATAGACGAGATAGGCAGCACCCGCATATTTGACGGCGAGGAACAGCGGCTCCGACGCGACCAGCAGGGCGACAATGCCGGCGCTGGTGGCCAGCGCCCAGATCGTCTGGCCGCTGGCGATGCCAAGCGCGGTCGACACGCCGCCGGCGCGACCGCCGAGCAGCGTGTTGCGAATGGTTATGGCCGTGTCCGGTCCGGGTGTGGCGATGACGATGAACGAGACGCCGAGGAATGCCAGGAACAGGCTCATGGTTCACCTCTTGTGCGACTGAAACGGCATGAATTCATATCTTGCCGCACCGTCTTCGCAAGGGTCAGGGGTAAAGCCTCGTCTTGTCCCAGCCGCCCTCGGCGTTGCGGGAAAAGACGACGCGGTCGTGCAGCCGGAAAGGCCGGTCGTGCCAGAATTCGATCGTCTGCGGCACGATACGGAAGCCCGACCAGTATTTCGGTCGCGGAATCTCGCCGATGGCATGGCGCGCCGTGTATTCGGCAACGGCTTTTTCCAGCGCGAAGCGGCTCTCCAGCGGCCGCGACTGTTTCGAGGCCCAGGCGCCGATGCGACTGCCGCGCGGGCGCGTCGCGTAATAGGCATCCGCTTCGGCGTCGCTGACGATCTCCACCGGTCCGCGCACGCGCACCTGCCGGCGCAGCGATTTCCAGTGGAAGCACATCGCCGCCTTCATGCTGCCGAGAATCTCACGGCCCTTGGCGCTCTCGAAATTCGTGTAGAAGACAAACCCGCTTTCATCGAACCCCTTGAGCAGCACCATCCGCACATCCGGCATGCCGTCGGCATCGACGGTCGCCAGTGCCACGCCGTTGGGATCGTTGATCTCACTCTTTGTCGCGTCGTCGAGCCATGCCGCAAAGAGGCGGAATGGCTCGGCAGCCTCGGTAAAGTCACCGCTTGTTAACTCAGTCTCGCTCATAGTTTTCTCAAATTCCATTGCCGGCTGGGGAGATTGCCGATTGTCGCGTATCGCGCAACCTTTTGACAGCAGGCAATGGAGCCTTATTGCTTCGGCCAGCGCCCGGGCTGCGGTCAAGGTCGCGATCGTGCTGGCCGCCTTGCCGCTTGCCGCCTGCGGTGCCGGCGGCTTTAGCCTGGAGCAGGCGGAGGTCGACCGCACGATCCTCACCAGCAGCACGGCTGCTTCTGCCTCGCCGGTCGATCAGGATCGCGCCTCGGACCAGGCGACGATCGGTAATGCTGTGTCTTCCGCCGATATCCAGGAACTTCGCGGGCAGGCCGTTCCCTGGGCGAATTCCGATACCGGTTCGCGCGGCTCGATCACCGAACTGGCTGAGTCCAGGGACAACGGCCGGCTTTGCCGCCGCTTCACCGCCTCGCGCGAGAGTTTCGACGGCGTCGCCCTGTTCAAGGGCGAGGTATGCCTGGCCAGCGCCGGCGCCTGGCGGATGCAGGACTTCAAGGCGCTCTGATTTTCCGCCATCATATGACCGCACACTACTGGAATTTCTTCCTATGCGAGCGCATATAGGTGGCAATCGTGGACTCACTCCTTCTCCAGGGCAGAAAGCATGCGCGACCCCTATGAGGTGCTGGGCGTTGCCAAGAACGCATCGGCCAAGGACATAAAATCGGCGTACCGAAAACTCGCCAAGAAGTATCATCCGGACCAGAATCCGGATGATCCCAAGGCGAAAGATCGTTTTGCCGCGGCCAACCAGGCTTACGAGATCGTCGGCGACGAGAAGAGCCGGGCGGCTTTCGATCGCGGCGAGATCGATGCTGACGGCAAGCCGCGTTTTCAGGGTTTCGAGGGCGCCGCGGGCGGCGCCGATCCTTTTGCCGGTTTTCGCCGGCAGCAAGGGCCGGGCGGCTCACGCTTCGAGTTTCGCTCGGGCCGTCCGGGCGGCGATCCGTTCGACGGCAACAGCGACATTTTCAGCCAGATTTTCGGCGAGACCTTCTCCCGCGGTGCCGGTACGGGCGCCGGTCGGCAGGCGCCCTCCGGCGCCGACCTGAACGTGACGCTCGACATCACCATCGAGGAAGCGGCGACCGCTGAGAAGGTGACGGCGATGTTCCCCGACGGGCGCAAGGTCGCCGTCAAGCTGCCGGCCTATGTCGAGGACGGCCAGACCATCCGGCTGAAAGGCCAGGGCGAGCAAGGACCGGGGCAGCCGGGCGACGCGCTGGTCAAGATCCGCTTCCGGCGTCATCCGCGCTACCGCGTCGAAGGCCGCGACCTCCATGCCGACCTGCCGGTTGCACTGGCGGATGCCGTGCTGGGCGCCAAGGTGGCGGTCGAAACGCCGATGGGCCGGCTAGCGGTCAATGTTCCCGCCTGGTCGAGCTCGGACAAGGTCCTGCGGCTGAAGGGCAGGGGCCTGCCGGAAAAAGGTGGCGGTCACGGCGATCTCTACGCGCATGTGCGGCTGATGCTGCCAGAAGGTGGCGACAGCGATCTCGACGCGCTGATGCGCAACCGAAAACGCTGACTGGACGCTTTTGTCCCCCGAACTGTCCGCCTTGAGCGCTTGAAGGGTCTCCGTGCCTGTGCGATAGGCACTCCCACAAGCAGAAGATCTTGCGGAGAGCGCTCACATGACGAGTGGACAAGGCATTATGGCCGGCAAGCGGGGGCTTGTCCTTGGCGTCGCGAACAATCGATCGATCGCCTATGGCATTGCCAAGGCCTGCGTCGACCACGGCGCCGAGATTGCGCTGACCTATCAGGGCGAGGCGTTCAAGAAGCGCGTCGAGCCGCTGGCGGCGGAACTCAACGCCCATATCGCCGGCCATTGCGACGTGACCGATCCGGCAACCCTCGATGCGGTTTTCGACGATATCGCCAAGCATTGGGGCAAGCTCGATTTTCTCGTCCACGCCATCGCCTTTTCCGACAAGGACGAACTGACGGGCCGCTATGTCGAGACGACGCGCGACAATTTCCTGCGCACCATGGACATTTCGGTGTTTTCCTTCACCACCATCGCCAAGCGCGCCGAGGCGCTGATGACCGACGGCGGCTCGCTGCTGACGCTGACCTATTACGGTGCGGAAAAAGTGATGCCGCACTACAACGTCATGGGTGTCGCCAAGGCGGCGCTCGAAGCCAGCGTGCGCTATCTGGCCGTCGACCTCGGCGCCAAGAAAATCCGCGTCAACGCCATCTCCGCCGGCCCGATCAAGACGCTGGCCGCCTCCGGCATCGGCGATTTCCGTTACATATTGAAGTGGAACGAATACAATTCGCCGCTGAAGCAGACAGTGACACAAGAGGAGGTCGGCGATTCAGCCGTCTATTTCCTATCCAACCTCTCACGCGGCGTCACCGGCGAGATCCACCACGTCGATTCCGGCTACCATGTCGTCGGCATGAAGGCGGTCGATGCGCCTGATATTTCGACCGTCAAGGAATAAACCTTCCTCGAATATTTCTTCCGCCCGCAGCCTGCTCTCGACCCTTCTCCGGATGACTTGATGTATCCGCTCGTCTACATCGCGCGCCACGGCCAGACGGAGTGGAACGCCGAGTCCCGGCTGCAGGGGCAGGCCGACACCGATCTCAACGCGCTCGGCCGCGAGCAGGCCAGCCGCAACGGGCGCCGGCTGGCCGAACTCGTCCATAACCCCCAGGATTTCGACTTTGTCGCGAGCCCGATGCGGCGCACACGCGAAACGATGGAGCGCCTGCGCACGGCGATGAAGCTCGATCCGTACGCCTATCGTACCGAGCCGCTCCTCGTAGAGTTGAGCTTTGGCGACTGGCAGGGTTTCACCTTTGCCGAACTCAAGGCGAAGGATCCCGGTTCGACAAGGCAACGCCGCCTCGACAAATGGAATTTCCAACCGCCCGGCGAGGGCGCCGAAAGCTATCAGATGCTGCTCGAACGGGTAAAACCCTGGTTCGATGCGCTGGACCGCCAGACGGTCTGCGTGACCCACGGCGGCATCGTGCGTGCCCTGTTCCGCGTGGTGCTGGGAATGCCCGAGGAAGAAGCCGCAAACCTGGATGTGCCTCAGGATCGCTTGCTCAGGCTGGAGGGCCAGCGCCTGGAGTGGCTCTAGGGGTCAAAATCCAATCACTCTGAACGACTGAGTTCAACCCTACGTCGTTGCCATGCGAGGCACGAAGGTCTTGAAAGGGTTACTAAGCGGTCCTCGCTCTTCGTAAGATCACCGGGACAGACCTGGCATTCCCAAGATGTGCTGGCGCTCCGGCTTTGTGAGCGCAGCGGTATGGTGGGCGTGGTCCTGGACGGCGGCCCGGGTGGCTTCGGGTTTGGCTGGCTGCCCAACAGGACGCCGGTCAAATGCCGGTGTGACGCTGTCAAGAGCACTTGGAATGCGGCGTGAAATATCGCGCCAATGCGAGGCATATTGATAGATGGCCACCGTATCGTCGACTGCTTCCTCATCGATAGCGTCTTGCCGCACCACCTCGTCACCCTTCAGCTGGACGATCTGCTTTTTGGGCTCAAGGATAGTCGTGCGACCATGCAGGATCATCGCCACCCTCTCGTAGTTGGAGATGTAGACCGGCCGCTCGGCTTCGTCCGCATTGATGAGGTCGTCGCCGAAGAAGCGGCTGCGATAACTGGCGTGCAACATGGCGAGCAGCGACGGCGCGATATCGACCTGGCTCGCCAAGCGGTCGATCCGCCGGGGGTCGACAAAGCCCGGCGACCAGATGATGCATGGTATGTGGTACTTATTCATGTCGAGTTCGATCTTGCCGGCGACGCTTGCCGTATGGTCGGCGACGAAAACGAATACTGTGTCCTTGAACCACGGTCTCGCCGCGGCTTTGTTCACCAGCTCGCCAATCGCATAGTCGGAATATTTGACCGCCCCGTCGCGACCACCTGGCGACGGGATATCGATTGCACCGTCCGGATAGGTGAATGGTCGGTGGTTCGACGTGGTCATGACGAAGCTGAAGAAGTTCTTGCCTTCCGTCACCGAGGCGTCGGCCTGGCGGATCACCTCGTCATAGAGAACCTCGTCGCTGACCCCCCACGCGTTGGCAAAATGCACATTGGCAGCGTTCATCGTGCCGCGGTCGACAATGCCGAAGCCGTTGCCGGAGAAGAACGCATTCATGTTGTCGAAATAGCCGTAGCCGCCATAGATGAAGCGCGTGTCGTAACCGGAATCCTGGAACACCGAGCCAATGGTGAAGAGATTGTCGCTGCCCGGGCGACGCAGGATCGATTGCCCCGGGGTCGGCGGGACTGAAAGCGCAATCGCTTCCAGCCCGCGCACTGTGCGCGTGCCCGTCGCTCGCATTTCCGTGAAAAGCAGACCTTCGGACGCCAGCCGGTCGAGATTGGGCGTCAGCCGTTTCGGATTTCCAAAGGCGCCCAGGAACTCGGCACTCATGCTTTCCATCCCGACCAGGATGACGTTCTTGCGCAGCATCGGGCCCTCGGCCCGGATGTCGCGTGTGACGTCGTTCAGGTTGGCACTTTCGAACGGCTCGTGGTTTTCGGCCAAAAGGTCGCGCGCCCGTTCGGCCGCCTGCTTCTCGGGCAAGGTCCGGTAGAAATTCGCGAAATCGATCTCATTCGAGAAGAAAGCGCTGACCAAACCATAGAGACCGTTGCCGCCGAGTTCGCGGGCGACCGCGCTCGGCATCGGCCGTGTGATCGAATCGGGCGTCAGCAACACGCTCGCGACGGCCGCTCCTGTTGTCGCCGCGAAAACCGCCAGGCGGTTCATAAAAGGCGGATGTGGCGCGAACCCTGCCGTCACCTGACGGCGCAACAGAAAGGTGCCGCTGATTGCCAACAAGCCGATGCCAGCAAGCAGCGGCACGACCGGATAGCTCTCCATGATGTTCTGGATCACTTCCTGCGTGTAGACCAGATAGTCGACCGCAATGAAATTGAAACGCGTCGTGAACTCATCCCAGAAGAAATATTCGCCAACCCCCTGCATGACCGTCAGGAACAGGAAGAGTGCGAAAACTAAGAGCCCGACCGCACGATCGAACCGCTTTCCGGCCCACGAGGCCGGCAGGAGAAGAGGGAAGACGAGGAAGACCGCGAGGATTGGAAGCAGCGTGATGATGTCGAACCAGAATCCGGTGAGAAACGGAACCATCCAATCCAGCGGATCGAGCGAAAGATTGCCAATTGAGACCACGGTCAAACCAAGCCGGATCAGGACCTGTGCGGCGAGAAAGAGCAGGACGAACGGCCTTAGGCGGCAGAAAATCGCATGGACCGATTGGGCAAAAGTCATGGCGAAACTCCGAACGGATTCTGAGTTTCTGGGCACTTGTGCCTCACCCGGACGTCTGATGAGCAGCGGGCGTTCAAGTGCCTGCGGTCATGCGACAGATCGGGTGGCAGCAGCAAAAAGCTCAGGGCCAGTGCAATCGGCCCGAAAAGAAGGCCGACCCGAACAAAGCTCCTGTATCGGTGCATTCCAGTTCCAGCTCAGAAAGATTGTGCAATACGGACGCCGCGCTTGCCGCGCCCGGAGGATTTCCTGTCAAGCGACATCGCCGGGTTCAGGAGCGGGCTTGCGCCCAGTGATCATGGCGCGCACGAGGTTCTCGCTGTGACGCAAGCTTCCCAAGACGACGCCGCCGACATGAAGCGCGACCAGAGCCAGCATGACGTTAGCCAGCATCTCATGTGTCTCCTCGACCCATTCGATGCCCCAAAAGGCGTCAGTCGTTTGTAGCCAGCCCGTGCCGGCAACGAGTACCGTCGAAGTCAACAAGGCAACAACCATCAATGCTCCCAACGGATTGTGGCCAAGAAAGCGCGCTTCGCGATTGAAGATCACATCCTTGGTGTAGGAGAGTGTCTCCCTCGGACCGCGGATGAATTGCGTGAAGCGAGCATATCGCGACCCGGCGAAACCTATCGCCAGCCGGAACGTGATGAGTGCTGCCGCCGCATAGCCGGCCCATTCATGCAGGTCCTTGATTTCGTCGGCAGATAACCACGCCACCGCAAAGCTGGCCACGAGGCTCCAGTGGAAGATCCGAACGCACGGATCCCAGACGTTCACGGTGGCGCGCATCGGTTCAGCCTTCGCTCTCACCGTCCACACGCTTGAAGGTTTTGGGATCGAAGTACGCTTCGACCTTGTTTCCCTTCGAATCCACGGCATAAGCCTCGTAGCAACCGTCCTCCGTCTTGATCGAGCGGATCTGCCATCCATCAGCTTCAAGCTTGGTTTGTAGCGCTTCGCGCGGTTGCCATTCGGCGACCGGCACATTGCATTTCTCGCCGGCCAGTGCAGCGCCGGCGGCAGTCACGTTCAGAAAAAGGGCTCCGATCAGGATGTTCTTCATTGGGGGTCTCCATTGGGTTGTTCCAATGCCGGCCCTTCTGGCAGCCGTAGCTGACAGCAACCTGAAAGCCTCCGTCGATGTTGCGCGACGGCGATTCAGCGTGGCGTCAGGTTCTGTCGTATAAGGGAAGAGTCTGCCCCTCGACCTGGAACCTCGACACACCTGATGCGAATACTGCTCATCGAAGACGACAAGGCCATTGGCAGTGCTGTGCGCGAACATGCGGCGGCGGATGGCCACGCGGTCGACTGGGCCAGGACCCTGTCAGCAGCGCGCGATTACGCTGCTGTTGCCTCCTACGGGCTTGTCCTTCTTGACCTTCACTTGCCGGACGGTAACGGCATCGACTACTTGCGCGAGACACGGAAACGGCTGGATATGGCTCCCGTAATTATTCTGACCGCCCGCGATCAGATCTCGGATCGTATCGAGGGGCTCAACGCAGGTGCCGACGACTACCTGGTCAAGCCGTTCGATCTTGGCGAACTCTCCGCGCGCATCCATGCCGTGGCCCGTCGCTATGGGCTCCGTCCGGAACCTACGTTTTCTCTCGGGACGCTGATCATAGTGCCGGCCGAGCGACGCATCGACCGCAACGGCCAGGCAGTCGACTTGACTGCGCGCGAATGGGCGGTGCTTGACTGCCTGATGCAGCGCCCTGGTGCAATCGTGTCGAAGACGCAGATCGAGGACGCGCTCTATTCTTTCGGTTCGGAGGTCGCGAGCAATGCTGTGGAGGTCTATGTCAGCCGGCTCCGCAGAAAGATCGGCGCGGACCGAATAGCGACCGTGCGCGGCGTCGGGTACAGGCTCGCGGACACATGATGAGGTCGGCCAGCATGACGCGCAAGCTGATGCTGTGGCTGGGCGGCGCAACGCTCCTGTTTTGGGTTTGCGCCGCCACCTTCGGCGCGCTCGTGATGCGCGAGGAGTTCGACGAGGTCTTCGACAGCGCGCTGCAGGAAACGGCGCAGCGCCTGATGCCGCTCGTGGTCGATGATCTGTTTCAGCGCGCGCATTCCCCGGACCCGCGTCGCATGGGCGACGGCGTGCTCGAGCATGAAGAGTATCTAACCTACCAGGTTCGCGATCGTGAGGGGCGTGTACTGATGCATTCGCATGACGCGCCGGCGCAACCGTTCGACGCGCCGTTGGGTCGCGGTTTCTGGGACACTGCCACGCGCCGCATCTATACGGAGGAGGCCGTCAGCGGCACGCTGTTTCTTCAGATTGCCGATCCGCTCGCTCATCGCCGCGAAGCGACCATCGAAGGCGCGCTGTCGCTTGTCCTTCCGCTCCTCGTGCTTGCGCCTTTGAGCATGGCCGTCATCTGGATCGTGATCCGGCGGGCGCTGGGGCCGATCGAAGTACTGCGACGGGAGATCGGAGCGCGCGACGGCGGCAATCTCTCCCCGATGGGAATGATCGGTCTCCCGGTCGAATTGGGCACCATCGCCGCCTCTGTCGACCGCCTTCTCGAACGTCTGCGGATGGCCCTCGACGCCGAGCGCGAGTTCGCCGCCAACAGTGCACATGAGTTGCGCACACCGATCGCGGGCGCGCTCGCTCAAACGCAGAGGCTGATCGCTGAGCTTCCCCAGGGCGCGGCGAAAGCGCGGGCCCGTGGCATCGAGACATCTCTGTCAAGTCTCGGCCATCTCGTCGAAAAACTGCTTCAGCTTGCGCGGGCCGAATCGGGAATCGGCATCGCAGATCATGCGATCGATCTCGTCCCGGCGGTCCGGCTGGTCGTGGAGGACTTCAGGCGAAGGCCGGAAAATGCCGGACGACTGATTCTCGATATCGACGGCAGCGGCACGTTGATACGCAAGGTCGACGTCGACGCCTTCGCTATCGTCCTTCGCAACTTGATAGAGAATGCGCTTATTCATGGACTGCCCGATACCCCGGTAACAGTTTCCGCCCGTATTGACGGAACCATCGCCATCGCAAACGCGGGGCCGGTGATCCCAGTTGCAGAGCTTCAGGCATTGACCAAGCGATTCAAGCGTGGCGCGACCACAGCGACGGGCTCAGGCCTTGGTCTGGCCATCGCTGCGATGCTCATCCAGCGAATGGGTGCCAACCTCGAACTTGCGTCGCCTGCTCGTGGTCGCGAGAACGGTTTTGAGGCAACAATTCGCATCCCTTGATGATATATTGCTCGAGCGCGACCTTCGGGGAAGGCTCGCCCTTCTCGGTAGTTTTTTCGGGATGGATCAGCCGGAAAGGCTCTATTCGGCTGAACCGCTGTCCGGCAGTTGCATGTCGGTGATGACGTTTTCGCCGTTTGTCTCGTCGTAGGCGATCACGATATCCATGCCGGGTTTCAGCGCCTCGATATCGGTTTCGGCATTCAGCTTGTAGGATTTGCCGTCGTCGAGTGTCAGCGTCAACGTGTCCTTGTCGATCTCTTTGATCAGGCCTTCGGTCTGGCCGGCGAAGGCGGCGGTGGAAATCAGCAATGTGGCGGCAACGGCGCCGATCAGGATACGCATCATCGTCCTCTTATCATTGCGCCGCCACGGTGGCGGCGGGGGGTGTTCAACAGACGGGTCGAGGGAAGCAGAAACCAATCGAATGTGTCAAAACTAAATCCGCCAGATCACAGTTTGACCACTGCGGGAAACGCCAATAGAAGGCAGACTACAGTGCCGCGCGTTGTCTTGGACGCGCAAAGGACGCTGTAGCACTTTTTGATTTTGCGCATGATCCTTTCCGAAAATCGCTCCGATTTCGGGTCATGCGCAAAGCCGGCTCCGATGCCGGCAGGGCTGGTTTCATGTCTCACAACACGTTTGGCCATCTTTTCCGTGTCACCACCTGGGGCGAAAGCCATGGCGCAGCGCTCGGCTGCGTGGTCGACGGCTGTCCGCCCGGCGTCCGCTTCACGCGTGCGGAGATTCAGGCCGAACTCGACAGGCGCCGCCCTGGTCAATCGCGTTTTGTCACGCAGCGCCGCGAACCCGACGACGTCAAGATCCTGTCCGGCTTCATCCTTGATGAGGATGGCGAGACCATGATCACCACCGGCACGCCGGTGTCGATGATGATCGAGAATGTCGACCAGCGCTCCAAGGACTATGGCGAGATCGCCCGCCAGTACCGGCCGGGTCATGCCGATTATACCTACGAGACCAAATACGGCCTGCGCGATCATCGCGGCGGCGGCCGCTCTTCGGCCCGCGAGACGGCGGCGCGGGTGGCGGCCGGAGCCTTGGCCCGCAAGGTCGTGCCCGGAATGATCGTGCGCGGCGCGCTGGTGTCGATGGGCGAAAAACGAATAGACCGCGCCAACTGGAACTGGAATTTCGTTAGCGACGCCGAAAATCCGTTCTTCACGCCCGATCCGGCATCGGTCGCCATCTTTGCCGCGTACCTCGACGGCATCCGCAAGGCGGGTTCGTCGGTCGGCGCGGTCATCGAGATCGTCGCCGATGGCGTTCCGGCAGGTCTCGGCGCGCCGATCTACGCCAAGCTTGACCAGGACATTGCCTCGGGCCTGATGTCGATCAATGCCGTCAAGGGTGTCGAGATCGGCAACGGCTTCGAGGCCGCCCGCATAACCGGCGAAGAGAACGCTGACGAGATGCGCATGGGTAATGACGGTAAGCCGATCTTCCTGTCCAACAATGCCGGCGGCATTCTTGGCGGCATCTCGACCGGCCAGGCGATCGTCGCGCGCTTCGCCGTCAAGCCGACCTCGTCGATCCTGACCCCGCGAAAGTCGATCGACAAAGACGGCAACGACGTCGAGATCATGACCAAGGGCAGACACGATCCATGTGTCGGCATCCGCGCCGTGCCGATCGGCGAAGCGATGGTTGCCTGCGCCATTGCCGATCACTATCTGCGTCATAGGGGACAAACGGGGAGGGCAGTAGGGGAGTAGGGCAATATGTTGCGCTGTCGGCCGTTTTTTCCTTTTCCCTGTTCCCTTACTGCCCTATTCCCCTACTCCCCTAGCTAGCGAGCGCCCATGCCTTACGATCAGAAGAAAATCGTCGAAGCCCTGCGCGCCTTCGAACGCGGCGAGATCGTCGTCGTCATGGACGATGACGGGCGCGAGAACGAGGGCGACCTGATCGTCGCCGCCGTCCATTGCACGCCGGAAAAAATGGCGTTCATCGTCCGCAACACCTCCGGCATCGTCTGCACGCCGATGCCGCGTGAGGAAGCCAAGCGGCTGAACCTGTCGCCGATGGTCGCCGACAATGATTCGGCCCACACCACCGCCTTCACCGTCAGCGTCGATTTCAAGCATGGCACCACAACAGGTATTTCGGCCGAGGACCGCACATTGACCGTGCGCAACCTGGCCAACGGCAATGTCGGCGCCTCCGATTTCGTCCGCCCCGGCCACATCTTTCCGCTGATCGCGCGCGAAGGCGGCGTGCTGATGCGTTCGGGCCATACCGAGGCTGCGGTCGACCTGTGCAAGCTCGCCGGTCTGCCGCCGGTCGGCGTCATTTCCGAGCTGGTCAACGACGACGGCACCGTGATGCGCGGCCCGCAGGTGCAGGCCTTCGCCGAAAAGAACGGTTTGAAGCAGATCTCGGTCGCCGACCTCATCGCCTACCGTCAGCGCAAGGAAACGCTGGTCGAGCGCGTCGCCTGTTCGGACATCAACACGCCTGGCGGCAAGGCGCAGGTCTTCACCTACACGCTGCCCTGGGACTCCATGCACCATGTGGCGATCGTCTTCGGCGACATCCGCGACGGCGAGGAGGTGCCGGTGCGGCTGCATTCAGAGGATGTGGTGAGCGACGTCTTCGGCACCGGCCACAGGCTGGACGGCATCATGAAATCGATGGGCGAGCGCCGGCGCGGCGTCATCGTCTATCTGCGCGAAGGCTCGGTCGGCGTCGCCCATCAGGAGCGCAACCGGCCGGCAAGTGGCGAGGACCACGAAGAGGCGCGTCGCCGCGAAAATGAATGGCGCGAGATCGGCCTCGGTGCCCAGATCCTGAAGGATCTGGGCATTTCCTCGATCAACCTGATCGCCTCGCGCGAACGCCACTATGTCGGCCTGGAAGGCTTCGGCATCCATATCGCCAAGACGGAAATTCTCTAGGCGGATAGCGGCCGCCGGCATGCGCCCGGCCCCAATTGGGACCGGACGCATAGGCGACTATTCAGCAGGAACCGCGGCAGCATCGCATGCGGAGGTGTCGCAATCCGGCGCAGCAAGGCTGCGCTGGCCGGCGAGCACGATGGCCAATGCGATTGTGCCCGCTGCCACTGACACCAGAAACCCGCTCTGTGCGCCAAAGGCGTCCACCACCCATCCGGCGGCGAAGGAGCCGAGCGCCATGCCGATGCCTATGCCGGTCATGACCCAGGTGACGCCCTCCGTCAGCATGGCCTCCGGGACGCGCCGCTCGATCAGGCCGAATGCCGTGATGAAGGTCGGCGAGATCGCCACACCGCTGACGAAGACGGCCAGTGCCAGGAGAGGCACCGTGTCGGCGACGAGCAGCGGCAGCGTGGTGAGCGCGATGATGGCGATCGCGATGGCAAGCCGAATTTGCAGTGGTGTTTTCAGGTTCAGGGCGCCGATGACAATGCCGACGACGAACGATCCGAGGGCGTAGACGCCGATGACGAGGCTTGCGGCGCCCGGCTGGCCAAGTTCCTTGGTGATCGCAACAGTGCTTACCTCCGTGGTCGCGAAGGTCGCGCCGATGAAGATCAGGGCGAAAGTGATGATTTGGACCGGCCGCAGGCGGATTGCCGAGCCGCTCGAACCAAGTTCCACCGGTCGCACGCGCGGCTCGGTCGAGCGCTGCAGGATGAAGGCTGTCGAGCCGAGGGCGAGGAACAATGTGCTCGCCAACATTCCCGCTTCCGGGAAAAGAGCGACGCTCAGGCCTACCGATAGCGAAGCCCCGGCGATGTAGACCAGCTCGTCCGCCGCCGACTCGAAGGCGAACGCGGTGTTCATCTCGGGGCGGTCCCGGAAGATCTCTGTCCAGCGCGCACGCACCATTGCCGGGATGCTGGGCATTGCGGCGGCCAGCAACGCTGATACGAATAGCGTCCATATCGGCCAGTCCTGATTGGCCGCCGCAATCAGCGCCACGAAAGCGAGCACGGAAATGACCGTGGTGGGCACCACAATCCGCGTCTGGCCGAGGCGGTCCACCAGCCGCGATATCTGCGGCGCGACGAAAGCATTGGCCAGCGCATATGTCGCGGAGACGGCGCCGGCCAGCCAGTACTCGCCGTGCGTCTGCGACAGCATCGCGACGATGCCGATCGGCGCCATGGCCATCGGCATCCGGGCAACGAAGCCGGCCGCGGCGAAGCCCTTGGCTCCCTTTGCCTTGAAGATCTCGCGATAGGGATTGGGCATGAGAAGACTCCTGGATTTTCGAGGCCGAGCCACTTATATACGTGGCGTATGCAAGTCAGATAATGACATACGAGGCGTATGTCAATTAATATACGAGACGTATGTGAAGGAATGGGCGAATGGGGCACAGACCACGCAAGGAGATGATTGCCGAGACCCGTGCCAAACTGGTCGCCGCGGCGCGCCACGCTTTCGGCGCCGTCGGCTATGCCGAAGCCTCGATGGACGACTTCACCGCATCGGCCGGGCTGACGCGCGGCGCCCTCTATCATCACTTTGGCGACAAGAAGGGTCTTCTCCAGGCGGTTATCGCCGAGATCGACGCGGAAATGTTGGCTCGGCTGAAAATCGTTTCGGCCAGGGCGGACAATCTCTGGCAGGGCTTTGTCGACGAATGCACCGCCTATATCGAGATGGCGCTGGAGCCGGAGATCCAGCGCATTGTTCTTCGCGATGGCCCGGCAGTGCTCGGTGACCCGTCGCAATGGCCATCTCAGAACGAATGCATCCGTTCGATGAGCGAAAGCCTGCAAAGGCTGAGCGACGAAGGAACCATCCTTGCCGTTGACCCCGAAGCCGCAGCAAGGCTGATCAGCGGCGCCTCGCTACATGCCGCGCAGTGGATTGCAAATTCGGACGATCCCGAAGCGACGTCGAAAAAGGCGGTTAAGGCATTCAACGTGCTTTTGGAGGGGTTGCTCAAGCAAGCTGGCAGGCAGCAGAACTTGAAACAGCCGGCATTGATGGGTTCGGCCCAAGATTGACAACCGCCAGCTTGAGGTCATCTTCTTAGTCGTCTCTGAGGGGAGGGCTGGGGCATGTGGGATTTCCATGTCGGCAAGTCGGTGTCCATCATGATGCGGACGTGGCCTTTCATCGTCTTCCGCATGATCGTCTGTTTCGGCATCACACTAGCCTACATCATCGCGACCGGCACGGGCGCCAGCGTCGGCTATGGCGTCGGCCACATCTCCACAGATCCTGACGGACCGCTGTCGTTTGCCTTGTGGGGCGGGGTGGTCGGCTTCGGCGTCGTCTCGGTCGCCGTCTACTGGATCCGCGAATACATCCTCTACATCGTCAAGGCCGGCCATATCGCCGTGATGGTCCACCTGATCGATGGCCGCGACGTGCCCGGCGGCCAGAGCCAGATCGCCTATGCCAGGGATGTCGTGAAGGAACGCTTCGCCGAGGCCAACATCCTTTTCGTGCTCGACCAATTGGTCAAAGGCGCCATCCGCGCCATCACCAATCTGCTCGGCGGCTTTGCAGCGTTCCTGCCGATTCCCGGGCTCGGTGGACTGGTCAGCTTCTTCAATACGGTCATCCGCCTGTCGCTGACCTATGTCGACGAGATCATCCTCGGCTACAACGACCGCATCAATTCCGACTCGCCCTTTGAGACGGCGCGGCAAGGGGTCGTGCTCTACGCGCAGAACGGCAAGACCATGGTCAAGAACGCCATCTGGCTGGCGGCCATCATGTGGAGCGTGTCCTTCGTCATCTTCTTGGCTATGCTGGCGCCGGCAGGCGCGATCCTGTATTTCATGCCGGGCCAACTCGGCGGCTGGGCTTTCGTGCTGGCCATCGTCTTTGCCTGGGCCTTCAAGGCCGCCTTCATCGAACCGTTCGCCGTCGCTTCGCTGATGCAGGTCTATTTCAAGACCATCGAGGGCCAGGTTCCGGACCCCGACTGGGACCGGCGGCTGACCGAGGCCTCCTCGAAATTCAGGCAACTCAGGGACAAGGCGCTGGCTTCCTTCGATGGTTCGCGCTGGAGCCGGCCGACGCCGACCGCTTAAACCCTGTTGAACGTTCGCCCTTGGCTGCGCGAAAACATGGTCAAAGCCGTCAGGCGCGCCTATATCGGGGCATGGTCACGAGGCTTTACACACACCCGATCTTCCTTGAGCACATAACCCCGCCCGGTCATCCGGAGCGGCCCGACCGCTTACGCGCCATCGAGCGCGTGCTCGACGACGAGGCCTTTGCGGCCCTCGATCGTGCCGAGGCCCCGGACGGCGACGAGGCCACCATCCTCTACGCGCACCCGCAGGAATTCGTCGAGAAGGTCCGTGCCGCGATACCCGATACAGGCATTGCCCGCGTCGACGCCGACACCACAGCCAGCCCGAAAAGCTGGCAGGCGGCCGTGACGGCAATCGGCGCCGCAAACGCCGCCGTCGACGATGTCTTTCAGGGGCGCGCCGACAATGTCTTTGTCGCTGCGCGGCCGCCCGGCCACCATGCCGAGAAGACCACGGCCATGGGCTTCTGCCTGTTCAACACCGCGGCAATCGCGGCGCGCTACGCGCAAAGGCGACACCAGGCCGAGCGCGTTGCCATCGTCGATTGGGACGTGCACCACGGCAATGGCACGCAGGACATTTTCTGGGACGACCCGTCGGTGCTCTACTGCTCGACGCACCAGATGCCGCTTTACCCCGGAACCGGGGCTTTGAGCGAAACCGGCGCCGGCAACATCGTCAACGCGCCGCTGGCGCCGCAGGCCGGCAGCGATGTCTTCCGCGACGCTTTCCTGTCGCGCATCTTGCCGGCGCTCGACGATTTCGCACCTGACCTCATCATTATCTCGGCAGGCTTCGACGCGCACCACCGCGATCCGCTGGCGGAGATCAACCTGACCGAGGACGATTTCGACTGGGCGACCGGCCAGTTGATTGAGCGTGCCGGGCGCCACAGCGGCAACCGGCTCGTCAGCCTGCTCGAGGGCGGCTACGATCTGCAGGGACTGGCATTTTCGGTCGCCGCCCATGTCGGGCGACTGATGAAAGGATAGACGATGGCTGGTGAGACCAACGAAGACGTCAAGGCGATGAGCTTCGAGCAGGCGCTCGACGCGCTGGAGAAAATCGTCGATGATCTGGAGCGCGGCGACGTGCCGCTCGACCAGTCGATCCGCATCTACGAGCGCGGCGAAGCGCTTAAGGTGCATTGCGATCGGCTGCTGAAAGCGGCCGAGGACAAGGTCGAGAAGATCAGGCTTTCGCGCGACGGTAAGCCGGTGGGAACAGAGCCGCTGGATGCGGAGTAAACAAGGATAAAGCGAGATACGGAGGTCCCGAAGCAATGTGCAGAAACATCAAGGCCCTGTTCAATTTCGATCCACCGGCGACGGATGAGGAAATCCGTGACGCGGCTCTTCAGTTCGTCCGCAAGCTGAGCGGATCGACTCGTCCCTCGAAGCGAAATCAGCATGCCTTCGACCATGCCGTCGACGCCATTGCCGCATCGGCGCGCGAACTTCTCGATTCCCTCGAAACCACGTACCCTGCGCGCAGTCGCGAGGAGGTGGCGGCCAAGGCGCGCGCAAAAGCAGCGATCCGCTTCACCTGATGGCAGCCGTGTATTGCCGCTGACAAGGAGATTTCGTGAGCTTCTTCCCCGGAAACGACCCGCTGCCCGGTGACGCCTTCGCCAGCGACCAGATCGAACTGATGGTCATTCCAAACGCCAAGGACATTGGCGGCTTCCAGGTTCGTCGCGCTTTGCCGACCGCCAGGCGTCGGCTGGTCGGTCCCTTCATCTTCTTCGACCGCATGGGTCCGGCCATCTTGCGGGCCGGCCAGGCGCTCGATGTCCGTCCGCATCCGCATATCGGCCTGTCGACGGTCACTTACTTGTTCGACGGCAAAATCCGGCACCGCGATTCGCTCGGCACCGAAATGGTGATCCAGCCCGGCGACGTGAATTTAATGACCGCCGGCCGCGGCATTGTCCATTCCGAGCGCACGCCGGAAGAGCTCCGCGGCGCGCCGATGTCGGTCTCCGGCCTGCAGACATGGCTGGCGCTGCCGGACGGCAAGGAGGAGGTCGCGCCGGTTTTCGAGAATACGGCAGCCATAAGTCTGCCCGAAATCGACGCCGAAGGCGTCAGCGGACGCATCGTCATCGGCGCGTTTTCCGGGCTGCAGTCTCCGGTCATGACTGCTTCCGACACGCTCTACGCCGATCTCAGACTGGCACCCGGCGCCAGCGTCAAAATCCCTGCCGATGCCGAGGAGCGAGCCATCTACACGTTGGAAGGTGAGGTTTCGATCACCAATGACCGCTTTCCGGCGGAGCGGCTGCTGGTGTTGCGACCCGGCGACGAAATCGTCGTGTCCTCGCAAGGAGGAGCGCATTTCATGCTGTTCGGCGGCGCCTCGCTCGGCTCCAAGCGCTACATCTGGTGGAATTTCGTCTCATCGTCCAAGGAACGCATCGAACAGGCGAAAGAAGAATGGAAGACAGGCCGCTTCGATATCGTTCCTGGAGATGAAGAAGAGTTCATACCGCTGCCGGACAATTAGAACGTCCCGCGTCCTTTGGACGCGCAAGGGACGCTCTAACACTTCGAATCTACGCCGCGTCACTGACACGCATTTACATTCGCCAGCCAGCGGCCTATTTCGCACATGAATAAAAAGCAGGCCCTGCCACCAGTGAACGCAAAGCTCCATACGCCACTTCTCGACAAGGTCCGCATCCCGGCCGACCTTCGGACGCTTGACGAAGATGATCTGCCGCAGTTGGCATCGGAACTCCGTGCCGAGTTGATCGACGCCGTGTCCCACACCGGCGGACATCTCGGTGCCGGTCTCGGCGTGGTCGAACTGACGGTCGCATTGCACTATGTCTTCAACACGCCGGACGACCGGCTGATCTGGGACGTCGGCCATCAGGCCTATCCGCACAAGATCCTGACCGGCCGCCGCGATCGCATCCGCACACTGCGGCAAGAGGGCGGCCTGTCCGGTTTCACCCGCCGCGCCGAGAGCGAATACGACCCGTTCGGCGCCGCCCACTCCTCGACCTCGATTTCCGCCGGCCTCGGCATGGCAATGGCGCGCGATCTCGCCGATGGCCGCAACAATGTCATTGCCGTCATCGGCGACGGCGCCATGTCGGCCGGCATGGCCTTTGAGGCGATGAACAATGCCGGCGCCCTCGATGCCCGGCTGATCGTCATCCTCAATGACAACGACATGTCGATCGCTCCGCCAACCGGCGCGATGAGCGCCTATCTGGCCCGTCTTGCGTCGGGCAAGACCTATCTGGGCTTGCGCGATTTCGGCAAGAAGCTGACCTCCTATCTCGGGGAGCGCGCCGATCGCGCCATCACGCGGGCGGTCGAGCACGCGCGCGGCTACGTCACCGGCGGCACGCTGTTCGAGGAGCTTGGCTTTTATCACATCGGCCCAATCGACGGACACAATCTCGAACATCTGATCCCGGTGCTGAAGAATGTCCGCGACAATGCCGACGGCCCGGTGCTGATCCATGTCGTGACCCAGAAGGGCAAGGGCTATGGACCGGCCGAGGCGGCTGCCGACAAATATCACGGCGTCAACAAGTTCGACGTCATTACCGGCGCGCAGGCCAAGGCGCCGGCCAACGCGCCGAGCTACACGAAGGTCTTTGCCGAAAGCCTGATCCAGGAAGGCCGGGAAGACGATCGCATCGTCGCCGTCACCGCCGCCATGCCGAACGGCACCGGCCTCGACCTCTTCGGCGAGGTGTTCCCGTCGAGGACTTTCGATGTCGGCATCGCCGAGCAGCATGCGGTGACCTTCGCCGCCGGCCTCGCCGCCGAAGGCCTCAAACCCTTCGCCGCGATTTATTCGACCTTCCTGCAGCGCGCCTACGACCAGGTGGTCCACGACGTGGCGATCCAGAACCTGCCGGTGCGCTTTCCGATCGATCGCGCCGGCTTTGTCGGTGCCGACGGGGCGACCCATTGCGGCGCCTTCGACACGACCTTTCTGGCGACACTGCCCGGTTTCGTCGTCATGGCCGCGGCAGATGAGGCCGAACTGCGCCACATGGTGCGCACGGCGGCAAGCTATGATGACGGTCCCATTGCCTTCCGCTATCCGCGCGGCAACGGCGTCGGCGTCGACATGCCGGAGCGTGGCTCAGTCCTCGAAATCGGCAAGGGCCGTATCGTCCGTGAGGGCACCAAGGTTGCGCTGCTGTCCTTCGGCACGCGACTGCAGGATTGCCTGGCTGCGGCTGAGGAGCTCGGCGCGGCAGGGCTTTCCACCACGGTCGCCGATGCTCGTTTCGCCAAGCCGCTCGATGAGGATCTGATCCGGCGGCTGGCGCGTTCGCACGAGGTGCTGGTGACGGTGGAAGAGGGCGCAGTCGGCGGCTTCGCCAGCCACGTGCTGCAATTCCTGGCGCATGAGGGGCTGCTGGAAACCGGCCTGAAGGTACGCCCGCTGGTGTTGCCCGACGCCTTTGTCGATCACGCCAAGCCCGAAAAGATGTATGCCGACGCCGGGCTGGATGCCGCCGGCATCGTGCGCACCGTCTTCGTGGCGCTGGGACACGCCGCCAGCGCTCAAAGCGCCTGATTCAAAATCTCAACGGCTTGAATCAGTTTGCCGACAGACGATCGTAACTGACTGTTTACGCTGCCATTTGGCGTTTTGCTTACCGTGTCTCTTGGCCGTTTTTCAACGGCGCCCTGCCAGGATGTGATCAGGCAGGGAGACCGAACCAATGAAGACGCTTCTGTGCGGCGTGACGCTTTTGGCTGTCATCGCCATGCCGGCCGCGGCCGAAACGCCCTATGATCGTAACCTCGAAAAAGCGGTGATGGACATCGTCGCCGGCAAGATCGGCGAGATCCGCGGCGGTTTTTCCTACGGGCAGATGCCGCAGTTGGTCGTTCTGCCGGAGGCCGCGCCGGCGCTGCCCGTTGCCACCGGGCATCCTCGCAAGCAAGCTTCCGGCAATGACGCTTTGGTGCCGGCGGTCGAGCGTCGCGGACGATCTTCTAGAAGCTAGAACCACATATCGCGCACGCAGCGACCATCGCTCGGCAGGTCCTCGAATTTATCGAGACCATCGAAATGGTCGATTGGCAGGTCGGCGACGGCGTCAGGCGGCGCAAGCCTCACATTGACAGCGATTCGGGTGCGACCGGCGGTACTGGAGCGCAAACCACGCCAGGCCAGGACGCAGCCGCATGTCGGACAGAACAGAATCTCGAGCGACGGGGAATCCTTTTCGGCGCGCGTATAAGCACTTGTTGGTCCCGCAAGGCGGATGCGTTCATCAACATAATCGTAGGCCCAGAGCGCGCCATAGCGGCGGCAAAGCGTGCAATTGCAGGCTGTGATCGAGCCGGGATCGCCCTCCAGCGTCCAGTGGGCCGTGCCACAATGGCAGGTTCCGGTCAGCATCCGTCCTCCTTCGCGTTCTGGCAGCAAAACGGCATATCGTCCTGACATTGTGCCGAACCTGGTACGATATTCAACAAATTGTGGGGCAGGCTGATCCGTTCGCCGCTTTTCGAAGATGGTCGTTGTCTCCCAATATCCTTGCCTTCGTGACAGGCTTTCGCCATGAAGGCCGATGAACTCCCCTCTGCCAGCCAACGCACGCCAGCGGCTCGACGAACTCCTCGTCGCGCGGGGCCTGTTCCCCAGCCGCTCGCGCGCCCGCGATGCGGTCGATCGTGGCACGGTGACGGTCGACGGCGTCATCGCCCACAAGCCCGGCCAGACCGTGTTGGCGGATTGTCTCATCGCCATCGACGATCCGGCGCAGGGTTACGTGTCGCGCGCTGCGCTGAAGCTGATCGCCGGTCTCGACCGTTTCGGTCTCGATCCCGCCGGCTGCGAGGCGCTCGACATCGGCGCCTCGACCGGCGGCTTTACTCAAGTGCTGCTCGAACGCGGCGCGGCACATGTCACGGCGATCGATGTCGGGCATGGTCAGATGCATCCGGATATCGTTGGCGATCCGCGCGTGACCGACATCGAGGGATTGAACGCCCGTGATCTTTCAGCCGCCGACCTTGCCGGTCGCATCCCGGATTTCATCGTCTGCGATGTCAGCTTCATCTCGTTGAAACTGGCGCTGCCGCCAGCGCTCGCTATCGCCAACGATGGCGCCAGGGCTGTGTTTCTGGTTAAGCCGCAATTCGAGGCGGGCCGCGAGGCAATCGGCAAGGGCGGTTTGCTGAAAGACCCCTACGACGCGGCTCGGGTTGCCGGTCTGCTGCAGGATTGGCTCGACGGTGTCCCCGGCTGGCGCTCGCTGGGGCTGCATCTGTCCCCCATCGAGGGCGGCGACGGCAACCGCGAGTTCCTGCTCGCCGGGATCAAAGATGCCGGAGTGAAGAACAGGGGGATCGCGGGCCGATGACCGGGCGCTTCACGATCGCAAGACTGGGTTCCCAGGGCCACGGCGTCGCCGAGACCGAAACCGGCGAGGTTTTCATTCCGTTCACGCTGCCCGGTGAAACCGTCACCGCGGCGCGCGAAAAGGATCGCGCCACGCTGATGGCGGTGCTTGAGGCCTCGCCGCTACGGGTTGATCCGGCCTGCCGGCATTTTACCGAATGCGGCGGCTGCGCCGTCCAGCATTTCGAGGCTGAAGCCTACCAGCAGTGGAAGCGCGAAAAGGTTGCGCATGCGCTGAACAGCAAGGGCATTTCCTGCGACGTTGACGCGCTGGTGCCGTGCGCGCCGCAGACGCGTCGCCGCGTCGTGTTCACCGCCCGACGGAGCGAGGCCGGCATGCGGCTCGGCTTTGTTCGCGCACTGTCGACCGAAATCATTTCCATCCAGGAATGCCCGATCTCACTGCCCGAGATCGTCGCAAAGCTCGACCGTCTGAAAGCACTCGCCGAACTGGTTTGCGCAACGACGAAATCGTTCCGCATGACGGTCACTGTGACCGGTTCCGGCCTCGATGTCGCGGTTCACGAGTCCGGCAAGCTCGGCGAGAACCAGCGCCGCGTCGCCTCCAACTTCGTCATCGCCGAGGGATTGGCCAGGCTTTCGGTCGACGGCGAGATCATCATCGAACCCAAAAAGCCGGTTGTCATGTTCGGCGGCATCGCTGTCGCGGTCCCGCCGGGCGCCTTCCTTCAGGCGACCGAGGCCGCCGAGCAGGCGATGGCGGATATCGTCGGCCAGCACCTCACGCGCGCCAAGAAGGTCGCCGATCTCTTCGCCGGCTGCGGCAGTTTCGCGCTGCGCCTGGCCGCGAAGTCGGAAGTCCATGCGGTGGAGGGCGACGCGGCAGCGCTTTCGGCGCTCGACCGGGCATTCCGTTTCGCTACCGGCCTCAAGCGGGTGACCAGCGAACGGCGCGACCTGTTCCGCCGGCCGCTTACTTTCAAGGAACTGAATAGCTTCGATGGCATTGTGTTCGATCCGCCTCGCGCCGGCGCCGAGGACCAGTCGAAGCAGATTGCCCGTTCCGACGTGCCGCTGGTCGCGGCGGTTTCCTGCAATCCGGTGACGCTGGCGCGGGACCTGCGCATCCTCATCGACGGCGGCTATGCCCTGAAAAATGTAACGCCGATCGACCAGTTCCTGTGGTCGCCGCATGTCGAGGCCGTCGCGCTGCTGGAGAAGCCGAGGCGAAGGCGATAGGCGGTGCGGGTATGCACTTGAATTGCGCATGAATTGAGCATATTTTGATAATGAACGTGTCAAGATGTGCTAGGAAAAAGTCATGAATTCCGTGGCCCTCGAAATTCCTGCGTCGCGCTTTGGCGAGGAACAGTCGCCGTTTCTTTCGGCAAGACGGGTGGCTGAACTGCTGGGCGTCAATATGACCGAACTGGCAGCCCTGATCGGTGTCGCGCGTAACACGCTTGCCGCCAAGACCGGCGCGCGCAAGGTCGACGCAGCGCTTAGTCCTGTCGTTCGCATTCTGGCAATGGCCGGCGAGATGGCCGGCAATGAACAGCGCGCGGCGATCTGGTTCAAGCATCAGCCGATTCCCGGCTGGGCAGGAAAGACCGCCTACGATCTCGTTCGCGAAGGCAAGACGGACAAGGTGCTTGCCTATTTGGAGGCTGTCCGCTCCGGCATCTATGCCTGAAGCCAGCCTGACCCTGTGGCGAGCCTTCGTGCCGCGCTGGGCGCACATGCCGCTTTCGGGCGAGGGTGCTTCCCACTTCGGCGGACGCTGGAATCCGCTGGGCGCTCCGACGATCTACGCGGCACGGGAACTGTCCACCGCCTGGGCCGAATACAATCAGGGCTTTGTCCAGCACCCGGCCCTGATCGCCCAGCTCGAACTCTCAGGCGCGCGGCTGGCCGACCTGACCGACGCCGATACGCTCGCCGAACTCGAGGCAACAACGGACATTCATCGGTGTGAGTGGCGCGACATACTGGATCGAGGACTTGTGCCAGAGACGCACGGGCTAAGAGATCGCTTGCTTGCCGATGGGCTGCACGGCGTGATCTACCCGTCCTTCATGTCGCCCGGTGGCACATGCGTTGCGCTCTGGCGATGGAACCAGGACGCCGCGCCGCGCCTGGGTGTCGTCGATCCCGATCATCGCCTGCCGAAAACACCGGCGTCATGGCTTTAGGGCAGTTCGAACCGACCGAGCATCCATTTCTTCCAGCGTCTTCGGCCTGCCTCTATGCGGCAGGGACCCGAACACGTCCTCCGGTCGCGTGGTGGTAAACGCCGGTGCAGGCTTAAGCAGCACGCCCTCCGGGGTATCCTCGACCAGAAGGCGTGTGCCTGCGCCCCATTTTCTCCGCTTCCCGATCGCGCTGGGTAAGGCGACCTGCCCCTCGGTCGAGATGATTACTACGAGCTTTTCCTCGGCTGCCATCAAGGCGTATCCCTGAGTAAGACAAATCAGAGACCGTCTCCATCAAACCCGCGTGCCGCCGACCGTCATCTGGTTCATCCGGAGATGCGGCTGGCCGACGCCGACCGGCACGCCCTGTCCGGCCTTGCCGCACATGCCTATGCCGGTGTCGAGCTTCATGTCGTTACCGACCATCGCAACCCGGTGCATGGCGTCCGGCCCGTTGCCAATCAGCATGGCGCCCTTGATCGGCTGCGTCACCTTGCCGTTCTCGATCATGTAGGCCTCGGTGCAGCCGAACACGAATTTTCCCGACGTGATGTCGACCTGGCCGCCGCCGAAGGAGACGGCATAGATGCCGTTCTTGACCGAGGCGATGATCTCTCCCGGCTCCATGTCGCCTGATGTCATGTAGGTGTTGGTCATGCGCGGCATCGGCTGGTGCGCATAACCTTGGCGCCGTCCGTTGCCAGTGGCTTTCATACCCATCAGCCGGGCATTCTGGCGGTCCTGCATGTAGCCGACAAGCTTGCCGTCGTCGATCAGCACGTTGTGGGCCGAAGGCGTGCCTTCGTCATCGACGGTCAACGAGCCGCGCCGTTCGGCCATGGTGCCGTCGTCGACGACGGTGACGCCTTTTGCGGCCACTTGCTGGCCCATCAGCCCAGCAAATGCCGATGTCTTCTTGCGGTTGAAGTCGCCTTCCAGCCCGTGGCCGACGGCCTCGTGCAGCATGACGCCCGGCCAGCCGCTGGACAGGACGATGTCGAAGGTGCCGGCGGGCGCCGGGATGGCTTCGAGGTTGACCAGCGCCTGCCGCAGCGCCTCCTTGGCCGCGTGCTTCCAGCTCTCCTCGACCAGGAATTCGCCAAAACCCTTGCGTCCGCCCATGCCGTAGGAGCCGCTCTCCTGGCGGTCGCCATTGCCGACCACCACCGACACGTTGATCCTGACCAGCGGGCGGATGTCGCGCACCATCTGGCCGTCGGCACGCACGATCTCGACATGCTGCCAGGAGGCGGCGAGCGAGGCCGTTACTTGCCGCACACGCGGATCCTCGGCTCGCAGCCACGCGTCGATTTCCTGAAGCAGCTTGGCCTTGGCCTCGAAGGAGGGCGAGGGTATCGGGTTCTCGTCGCCATAGAGATGACGATTGGTGCGGGCGGGCGCCGCGGCGAGCGTGCCGGAATAGCCGCCCTTGACGGTTGAGACGGCGTCGGCCGCGCGCAGCAGCGATGCCTCGGAAAGATCGCTGGAATGCGCGTAGCCACTCGCTTCGCCGGCGACGGCGCGTAGCCCAAAGCCCTGGTCGGTGTTGAAATTGGCGGTCTTCAGCCGGCCATTGTCGAACATCAGCGCTTCGGTCTCGCTGTATTCGAGGAACAACTCGCCATCGTCGGCGCCGTTGATGGTCTCGGCGACGATCTGCTTGATGCGATCGTCGGAAATGTCGAATTGGCCGATGAGGCTGTTCATGGCAGGTCCGTCCGTGGAAAGAGTTTGTCCTCACGATGTAGGCGCGAAGGTGCGCCCAGACAATCGGCAATGATCGCTGTCATTGCCGAAGCCGGTCACAATCTCTTTTCCTCGGTTAGGATTTTGGGATTCTGGCCAGCCTCAAGGCAGGGCGGCGAAACCGTCGGCGAAGCCCTTGAGTTCGACCGGGATGCCGATGCCTTCCTCCGGTGTCTGGAAGACGATGAAGGTGGCCGACGTTCCGGTCTTCAGCGTGTCGAGCAGCGGCTTTTCGAGAATGACTTCGGCATAACAGCCGTCCTGGAAGCAGCGCACGAAATAGGCCCGGCCGATGTCCTTGCCGTCGACATTGAGGCCGAGCCCGTTGGGCAGCAGCACGCCAAGCGGCGCCAGCACACGCAGGATTTCGGCCTTGTTGTCGGCGGTGCGCAGCACGACGACGGAAAGCCCCATCTCGGGACGGTCCTCGGCGACGACGTTCTGCATCATCACGCATTGTTCTGATGTGGCGCCGGCCGGGGTGTCGCAGATGATCGACCACGCGCCATGCGTCGACCGCACTTTGCCGCTTGGCTGCGCGGCATTGGCCTGGATGACGCCGGGCAGGCCGATGCCGGACAAGCCAATTCCAAACGAGGCAGCGAGAAGGATGACCTTCGCCAAGGTTCTCGAAAGCCCCAGTCTCGTAAGCCCAAGTCCCCAAAGCCAAGAGTTCATGACGGCTCCATTGCGAATCACGGCACTTTAAGCCGCGCCAAGAGCAAGTAAAGGACGAGACCACTGCCGGCCTGCCTCGACCAAGGCAATTACGCGCTTTTCCGAGCCAAATTCGCCCGAATTGCGACCGGCCGGCGCATTTTGCCGGGACGCTCCGCCGGTTGCGCCTCCGCGATCCGCTACCGCTGCGGCCGCCGCTAAAAGGCGCAGCCGCGCTTGCGCGCAAAAATGCCGCACGGTTTCGTCCGCTCCTTTCTTGCGGAGGCAAATAGAGTATGGTTTGAACCAGCTTGGGACTGTCCGGGATTCCCGTCCCGGCATTGTTCGATATTCTTGCGGTCCGATCGCGAGGAACTGGGAGATAATGAGGGCAATGAGAAAATTCCTAGCAGGCGCCAAATTCCTAGCAAGCGCTTGGGCCGCCGCCACACTGTTCGCCGGTGCGTCCGCCCACGCGGCCCAGCCTGCGCCGTGGGAGGTGACCTTCCAGCCCGCCGCCACCGACATTATGCGGCAGATCGCCTGGTTCGAGCACTACACGCTGTGGTTCATCGTGCCGATCACGCTCTTCGTGCTCATCCTTATCGCCTATTGCATCTTGAAATTCCGCGCGAGCGTCAACCCGACCCCTTCGCGTACCAGCCACAACACACTGATCGAGGTGATCTGGACGGTTGGGCCGGTCGTGGTCCTGCTCTGCCTCGCGATCCCCTCGTTCCAGCTCTTGACCGCGCAATACACCCCGCCGGAAGAAGCCAAGCTGACCGTCAAGGCGACGGGAAACCAGTGGAACTGGGACTACGAGTACCAGATCGAAAACACGCTTTCCTTCAACTCCGCGATCCTTCTAGATGCTGACCGCGCGGCGGCCGGCAAGGAAGATCGTGCCGTCTATCCGCGCCTGCTCGCCGTCGACAACGAGATGGTGGTGCCGGTCAACACCATGACCCGCGTGCTGGTGACGGCGACCGACGTGATCCACGCTTTTGCGATGCCGTCCTTCGGCATCAAGACCGACGCGGTTCCGGGCCGCATCAACGAGGTCTGGTTCAAGGCGGAAAAGGAAGGCCTCTATTACGGCCAGTGCTCGGAGCTCTGCGGCAAGGACCACGCCTTCATGCCGATTGCGATCCGCGTTGTCTCCGACGACCAGTACAAGACCTGGCTGGCGGCAGCCAGCACCGACCTTCCCGGCGCCAACAAGGCGCTGATGGCTAAGGTCGATGGCGCAAACAAGGTAGCGACCGCCGGCAACTGATGCCGCGGCCAGAAAAGATCAGGGAACGGAGCCGAACATGGCAGACGCTGCAGCTCACGACGATCACGACCACAAGCCGTATCATGGCTGGGTCCGGTGGGTGTATTCGACCAACCATAAGGATATCGGTACGCTCTACCTGATCTTCGCGATCATCGCGGGCTGCGTCGGCGGTGCCCTCTCGGTCGTCATGCGCATGGAACTGCAGGAGCCGGGAATCCAGATTTTCACTGGCCTGGCGCAGATGGTCTATGGCTTGAACGCCGACGCCGCCCTCGACGGCGGCAAGAGCATGTACAACGCCTTCACCACCGCGCATGCGCTGATCATGATCTTCTTCATGGTCATGCCGGCGCTGATCGGCGGCTTTGCCAACTGGATGGTGCCGATCATGATCGGCGCGCCCGACATGGCTTTCCCGCGCATGAACAACATCTCGTTCTGGTTGCTGCCACCGGCTTTCATCCTGCTGATCATCTCGGCCTTCGTGCCGAGCGCGCCTGGCGCCTACGGCGTCGGCGGCGGCTGGACGATCTATCCGCCGCTGTCGACATCGGGCCAGCCCGGGCCGGCGATGGACCTGGCGATCCTGTCGATCCACATCGCCGGTGCTTCTTCGATCCTCGGCGCCATCAATTTCATCACCACCATCTTCAACATGCGCGCGCCTGGCATGACCATGCACAAGATGCCGCTGTTCGCATGGTCGGTGCTGATCACCGCCTTCCTGCTGCTTTTGTCGCTGCCGGTTCTGGCCGGCGGCATCACCATGCTTTTGACCGATCGCAATTTCGGCACCACTTTCTTCACCCCCGATGGTGGCGGTGATCCGATCCTGTTCCAGCACCTGTTCTGGTTCTTCGGGCACCCTGAAGTCTACATCCTGATCCTGCCGGGCTTTGGCATCGTCAGCCACATCGTCTCGACCTTCTCAAGGAAGCCCATTTTCGGCTATCTCGGCATGGCCTATGCCATGGTCGCAATCGGCGCGGTCGGCTTCATCGTCTGGGCGCACCACATGTATACGACCGGCCTGTCGCTCGACACGCAGCGCTATTTCGTTTTCGCCACCATGGTTATCGCGGTGCCGACGGGCGTGAAGATCTTCTCGTGGGTCGCCACTATGTGGGGCGGGTCGATTTCGCTCAAGACCCCGATGCTGTGGGCGATCGGCTTCATCTTCCTGTTCACCGTCGGCGGCGTTACAGGGGTCCAGCTTGCCAATGCCGGTCTCGACCGCCCGCTGCACGACACCTATTACGTGGTCGCGCATTTCCACTATGTGCTGTCGCTGGGTGCGGTCTTTGCCATCTTCGCCGGCTGGTACTACTGGTTCCCGAAGATGACCGGCTACATGTATTCGCCCGTCATCGCCAACACCCACTTCTGGATCACTTTCATCGGCGTCAACCTGGTTTTCTTCCCGCAGCATTTCCTCGGCCTCTCCGGCATGCCGCGCCGCTACATCGACTATCCGGATGCGTTTGCCGGCTGGAACATGGTGTCGTCCTACGGCTCGTACATTTCGGCCGTCGGCGTGGTCATCTTCCTCTATGGCGTGTTCGAGGCCTTCCAGAAGAAGCGGGTGGCCGGCGCCAACCCATGGGGCGAGGGTGCGACGACGCTCGAATGGCAGCTGCCTTCGCCGCCGCCCTTCCACCAGTGGGAAAAGCTGCCGAAGATCAAATAGGCGGCAGCCTGGGCGAATACGAAACCGCCGGCCCGCCCGGCGGTTTTGGCCAACGGAATGATGGACTTTAAGTACGCATGGCCCTTGTCGACGACCAATTGATTGATGAACCGGGCTTTCGCATGTCGGAAGCGACGGCGGGCGATTTCTTCGCTCTGCTGAAGCCGCGCGTCATGTCGCTGGTGGTGTTCACCGCTTTTGTCGGCCTGGTCGCGGCACCTGTGACCATCAATCCGCTTCTGGCGGTGATCGCGATCCTGGCTATCGCCATTGGTGCTGGCGCCTCCGGCGCGCTCAACATGTGGTATGACGCCGATATCGATGCGGTGATGACCAGGACGGCCGGCCGGCCGGTGCCTGCCGGCCGCATCCGGCCCGGCGAGGCGCTGAGTTTCGGCCTGGTGCTGTCGGTGCTGTCAGTGATGACGCTGGGCGTGCTGGTCAATTGGCTGTCGGCGACGCTCCTGGCCTTCACCATCTTCTTCTACGCCGTCGTCTATACGATGTGGTTGAAGCGCTGGACGCCGCAGAACATTGTCATCGGCGGTGCTGCCGGCGCCATTCCGCCGGTGATCGGCTGGGCGGCTGCGACCGGAACGGTCAGCCTGGAAAGCGTCGTCCTGTTCCTGATCATCTTCCTGTGGACGCCGCCGCATTTCTGGGCGCTCGCACTCTTCAAATCCGAAGACTATGCCAGGGCCGGCATCCCGATGATGCCGAATGTCGCCGGCCATGCTTCGACCCGACGCCAGATCTTCGCCTACGCGCTGATCCTTGCGCCGGTTGGCGTGCTGCCTTGGGCGCTGGGTTTCACCACATCAGCCTATGGCGTCCTTGCGGTGCTGCTTGGCGCTGGCTTCGTCTGGTATGCGTGGAAGGTGCTGCGGATGGCCGACGACGACCATGTGATGAAGCCGGCCAAGGCGTTGTTCGGCTACTCGCTGCTCTACCTCTTCGCCATCTTCGCCATCTATCTTGCCGACTGCGTTGTCGGGCGCGCCCTGGCTACGGGTGGAGCATGATCATGGTCGACAACAAGCTTGAACTCGTCGCGCTGACGGAGCGCCAGCAGAAGGCCCGGCGCAACCGCTCGGTGGCCATCGGCCTGGCGCTGGCGGTGCTTGTCATCATCTTCTATATCGCGACTGTCGTGAAATTCGGTCACAACCTCACCGGAACGATGTGAGGCTCAAGATGAACCGCCAGGCAGTGACCCATCCCCAAAAGAAGAACACCAACCGCATCGTCGCCGGCGTCTGCGTCGCCTTCTTCGGCGGCATGATCGGCATGGCCTATGCCGCGGTGCCGCTCTACGCGATGTTCTGCCAGGCGACCGGTTACGGCGGCACCGTAAAACGCGCAACGCAGCAATATGCCGACCGCGTGCTCGGCCGCGATATCACTATCCGTTTCGACGCCAACACAGCCGGCGTGCCGTGGCAGTTCCAGCCGGTCGCCCGCTCGATCACCGTCAAGATAGGCGAGACGGCCGAGGCGCATTATAGTGCGACCAACAAGCTCAGCTACGCCACCGCCGGCCGCGCGACCTTCAACGTGCAGCCGGAACTGGCAGGGCCTTACTTCAACAAGGTCGAGTGTTTCTGCTTCACCGACACCACGCTGAAGCCCGGCGAGACGCTGGACATGCCGGTCGTGTTCTATGTCGATCCTGACATCGTCAATGTGCCTGAACTGAAGGAACTGAAGACGATTACCCTGTCCTACACGATGTTCCCGGTCGAGAAGAACGAGAAAAACAAGCCGGTGGTGTCATCAGCGCCGGTCAAGGACAAGAGCAACAAAGTTTCACATACCGAAGGAAGCCTCGGGGGTTGATATGGCAGACGCGCACGCAAAACCAGAACATGACTACCACCTCGTCAACCCGAGCCCGTGGCCGTTCCTAGGCTCGGTCGGCGCGCTGGTCACCGCGATCGGCGGCGTCTCTTACATGCAGTATCTCAAAGGCGGCGATTTCTCGATCTTCGGCTTCAACATCGCCAATCCATGGCTGTTCTTCATCGGCCTTTTGATCATCCTCTACACTATGTATGCCTGGTGGTCGGACACCATCAAGGAAGCGCATGAAGGCCACCACACGCGTGTCGTGTCGCTGCATCTGCGCTATGGCATGATCATGTTCATCGCTTCCGAGGTGATGTTCTTCGTCGCCTGGTTCTGGGCTTTCTTCGACGCCAGCCTGTTTCCCGGCGAGGCACAGCAATACGCCCGCACCGCGTTCACCGGCGGCGTCTGGCCGCCCAAGGGCCTTGAGGTTCTCGACCCCTTCCACCTGCCGCTCTACAACACCGTTATCCTGCTTCTGTCGGGCACAACCGTGACCTGGGCGCATCACGCGCTCATTCATGGCGACCGCAAGGGGCTGATCAACGGCCTGGTGCTGACCGTCGGTCTCGGCATGCTGTTCACCATGGTGCAGGCCTACGAGTACATGCATGCGCCGTTCGGCTTCAGGGATTCGATCTACGGCGCCACTTTCTTCATGGCGACCGGCTTCCACGGCTTCCATGTCATCATCGGCACCATCTTCCTGCTGGTCTGCCTAGTCCGCGCGATGAAGGGCGACTTCACGCCCAAACAGCATTTCGGCTTCGAGGCGGCTGCCTGGTACTGGCACTTCGTCGACGTGGTCTGGCTGTTCCTGTTCGCGTCGATCTATGTCTGGGCCTCGGCCGGTGCGGTGATCGAAGGCCACTGATAGTCTTCTCGAGGAATTGAGTGGGCGGCTGCGGCGACGTGGCCGCCTTATCTTTTGGGGCGAACGGCACTATGGTTGCGGGATGAGCGACGACAAGGCGATCTGGCCACCGATCGATCCGATTTCGGCCGGCCTCCATGGCCGCTGCCCGCGCTGTGGTGAGGGACGACTGTTTTCCGGCTTCCTCACCGTTGCAAAACGCTGCGCCAATTGCGGCCTCGACTATTCCTATGCCGACGCCGGCGACGGGCCGGCGGTGTTCGTCATCCTGATCATCGGCTTCATCGTCGTCGGGCTGGCACTGTGGATGGAGGTGACGCTCAATCCGCCGCTCTGGCTGCATCTCGTGCTGTGGATACCGCTGACATTGGTGCTTTGCCTCGGCGCGCTCAGGCTGATCAAGGGTGTGCTCTTGACGCTGCAATACCGCAACAAGGCAGCCGAGGGCAGGCTGGACCGCGGCGAATGAGCGCGACATCCGGTTCGGTTGCAAGCCGTTCGCGGCCGAAGACGGCATTGCTGCTTGGCCTCGGTCTCGTGCTGTTGTTTACCCTGCTGGCGCTCGGCACCTGGCAGGTCCAGCGCCTGTACTGGAAGGAGGGTCTTCTCCGGACCATCGACCAGCGTACGCACTCGGTGCCTGTGCCGTTGGCCGAGGTCGAAAAGCGGTTCGCCGCCACCGGCGACGTTGACTACACGCCAGTGACGATGACCGGCACTTTCCTGCATCGAGGCGAGCGGCATTTCTTCGCGACCTGGGAAGGCCAGTCCGGTTTCGATGTCTTTACCCCCTTGCATCTGGAGGATGGCCGCTTCGTCCTGATCAACCGCGGCTTCGTCCCCTACGATCTCAAGGACGCGGCCAAGCGCCCGCAAAGCCAGCTAGCGGGCCAGGTGACGGTGACGGGGCTCGCCCGCAACCCGCTGCCGGCAAAGCCCTCGATGATGCTTCCCGACAATGATCCGAAGAAGAACATCTTCTACTGGAAGGATCGCGACGCGATGGCGGCGAGCGCCGGTCTGCCAGCCGGCGCGGGGCTGGTGCCATTCTTCGTCGACGCGGACGCCACGTCGAACCCGGGTGGGCTGCCGGTCGGCGGCGTTACCGTCATCGACCTGCCGAACAGCCATTTGCAATACGCCGTAACCTGGTACGGCCTTGCAGTCGCCCTTGCCGGCGTCCTCATCTTCAGGCTTCGCCGCCCGCCGAAAGAGGACTGATCGCCAACCGGCACCCTTGACAGGGCAGGGGTGCACACCTCATTTCGCGCCTTGAGCTCACGACTTGAGTCACGATACGACCAACCGGTCCGGAATCATGCTTCACACGACCACAAAGCCACCGCTGACGATAAGGCTCTGCCAGCCGCGGGGCTTCTGCGCCGGCGTGGACCGCGCCATCCAGATCGTCGTGCTGGCGCTGAAAAAATACGGCGCGCCGGTCTATGTCCGCCACGAGATCGTACACAACCGCTACGTCGTCGAGGGGCTGCAAAGCCTGGGCGCGGTGTTCATTGAGGAGCTTTCCGAGATACCGGCGGAGCATCGCCAGAGCCCGGTCGTCTTTTCGGCGCATGGCGTACCGAAGTCTGTGCCGGCGGACGCCCAGGCGCGCAACCTCTTCTATCTCGACGCCACCTGCCCGCTGGTGTCGAAGGTCCACAAGCAGGCGATGCGCCATCAGCGGCTCGGCCGCCATGTGCTTCTGATCGGCCATGCCGGCCACCCGGAAGTGATCGGCACGATGGGGCAATTGCCGGACGGCGCCGTCACCCTGATCGAGACCGAAGCCGACGCTGCGAATCTAGTACCCGCCGACCCGCATGCACTCGGTTTCGTCACCCAGACGACGCTGTCGGTCGAGGACACCGCCGGCATCATCCGGGCACTTGAGGATCGTTTTCCCGATTTGCAGGCGCCAGCCGCGGAATCGATCTGCTATGCCACCACCAACCGCCAGGAAGCAGTCAAGGAAACCGCCGCAGGTGCCGATCTCTTCCTGATCGTCGGCGCACCTAACTCCTCCAACTCGCGGCGCCTTGTCGAAGTGGCGGAGCGCGCCGGCGCCTCGATGTCGCTTCTCGTACAGCGCGCCTCCGAAATTCCGTGGAATGACATTGCCGGTATCTCGACGCTCGGCCTGTCGGCGGGCGCGTCGGCGCCGGAAATCATCGTCGACGAGATCATCGATGCGTTCAGGCAACGCTTCGACGTAACCATCGACCTGGCGATCACGGCGACGGAAACGGAGGATTTTCCAGTCATGCGGGTTCTGCGCGATGTCGAACTGACGAAGGCCGACATGGCCTTCGTCAACGGGGCCGCGTGAAGAGCCCATGGCAGTCTATACCGACGTCAATGAAGGCGAACTCGGCGCATTCCTGAAGGCCTATCCGGTCGGCGGCCTGCTGTCCTACAAAGGTATCGCCGAAGGCACCGAGAACTCGAATTTCCTGCTCCACACGACCAGCGGCTCCTACATACTGACGCTGTATGAAAAGCGCGTCGACAAGGCCGACCTGCCGTTCTTCCTCGGCCTCATGGGCCATCTCGCCAGAAAGGGCATTTCCTGCCCGCTTCCGGTCACCGCGCATGACGGCACAGTCATCGGCACGCTGGCCGGCCGGCCGGCGGTCATCATCACCTTCCTCGAAGGCCTGTCGCTGCGGCGACCGACGGCGGCGCATTGCGGTGAGGTTGGCAAGGCGCTGGCGCAACTCCATCTTGCGGGTCAGGACTTTCCCATGACCCGGCAGAACGCGCTTGCCATCGATGGCTGGCGCAAGCTGTGGAACGCCTCCCACGCCCGTGCCGACGAGGTCGAGCCGGGACTGGCAGCCGAGGTCGATGCCGACTTCGCCGATTTCGAGCAGAACTGGCCGAAAGACCTGCCACATGGCATCATCCACGCCGATTTCTTCCCCGACAATGTCTTCTTCCTCGGCGAAAAACTGTCAGGGGTGATCGACTTCTATTTCGCCTGCAACGATCTCTATGCTTACGACGTCGCCACCTGCCTCAACGCCTGGTGCTTTGAGAAGGATTTTTCCTTCAACCTGACCAAGGGTACGGCACTGCTTGCCGGCTATCAGAGCGTGCGGCCATTGAGCGGCGGGGAGAAAGCCGCGCTGCCGATGCTGGCGCGCGGCTCGGCGCTGCGCTTCATGCTGACCCGGCTCTACGACTGGCTGACCGTTCCCGATGGCGGACTGGTCATAAAACGCGATCCGACCGAATATATCCGCAGGATGCGCTTTCACCGGGCGATCAGCTCTCCTTCCGAATACGGACTGACATGACCAAGCGCGTAGAAATCTTCACCGATGGTGCCTGTTCGGGCAATCCGGGGCCTGGCGGCTGGGGGGCGGTCCTGCGCTTCAACGGCGTTACGAAAGAGCTGTCGGGCGGCGAGGCCGCTACCACGAACAACCGTATGGAGCTTTTGGCCGCCATCTCGGCGCTCAATGCGCTGAAGGAGCCCTGCACCGTCGATCTTTATACCGACAGCAACTATGTCAAGGACGGTATTTTCTCCTGGATCGATGGCTGGAAGCGCAACGGCTGGAAGACAGCCGCCAAGCAACCGGTTAAGAACGTCGAGCTGTGGCAGGCGCTCGACGAGGCGCGCAACCGTCACCAGGTGGTCTGGCACTGGGTCAAGGGCCACGCCGGTCATCCGGAGAACGAACGTGCCGACGAACTGGCGCGGCTCGGCATGGCGCCGTTCAAGAACAAGACCGCCAGATCTGCGCCCGCCACCGTGCCGGCCAAGGAAAGCACCCAGGCCAAGCGGCCGGCAGCCAAGAAAATGCGCCGCTCGACCCAGAGCTATTGACTGCCCGCTCGCTGGTCTCAGCGGATCAGCAGCGCCGTGCCGAAAAGTCCGAGCGCGAACACCGTATGCGACACGAGGTTGAGGGCGCGGATCTGCATGGGGTTGGGGCGTTTTGATGCAGCCCAGCCGGCGCCCATGCCAGGCGCCAGCAGGAACCAGCCGGCGCCAACAGTGACAATGCCGAGAATGAAGGCCGGCAGGAAGGTCGGCGCGGCCAGCCACGCCGCTCCCGCCAAGGCGGCCAGAATGATGCCATAGACGATGCCGACAAAATAGTGGAAGGCCCAGCCCAGCGCCGATTCATGCACATAGGGTGCTGCCTTGCCGATATCGTCGTGGAAGACCTTGCCGTCCCTCAGATGCCAGACCCAGCGGCCGACCAGTCCCCAGTTCGGTCGCGGCTGAGCAAACACCGCGTTCAGGAAAATCGCCCATAGGTCCATGAGCGCCGTGGCGCCGATACCGATCGCCACAGCACGCCAGAAGATGTCAAACATCATTGAGGTTTCCCAAAAAGCAGGCAATCCCTGGTTTAAGAGCCAGCGGAAATCTAAAGCTGTCCGAGAATATGAGCCGCCCCGGATTCGTCGACGCCGGGCTTTGTCTCGACATTGAGCGCGGTGACCTTGCCGTCGTCGACGATCATCGAGAACCGCTTCGAACGCAGCCCCATGCCGCCGCCGGAAAGGTCGGCGTCGAGGCCGATCGATTTGGCGAAATCGCCATTGCCGTCGGCAAGATAGAGAAGCTTGCCTTCGCCGCCGCTGAAGCGGGCCCAGGCGCCCATGACGTGAACATCGTTGACGGCGACGACAGCGACGGTGTCAACGCCGCGCGCCAGGATGGCGTCGTAATTGTCGAGATAGCCAGGCAGATGGTTGTTGCTGCAGGTCGGTGTGAAAGCGCCGGGAACGGCGAACAGCACCACCTTCTTTCCCGAGAAGATCTCGGCTGTCGTGATCGGTTTCGCGCCGTCGGCAGTCATCGTCTTGAAGGTCGCATCGGGCAGTTTATCGCCAACGGCAATCGTCATCATCGTTCTCGCTTGAAAAATGGAAGGGAGAGTCCTTGCGATAGCGAACTCGGCCGTTTCCCGCAACCGTCGGGGAGCCTGGAGCAAAAGATGTTCGACTTGAAATCCCTTCGGAATCAAGGGAAGGGCAGCAGGCCTTCGACCGCGCCGTCGGCTGTTGTCAGTGTGTAGTAAAGTCCGCCATCGGTCGGCGTTGTCGCCGGCCTGTCGAGGATCGGCGCGGTAAACACCAGCTTACCGTCCTTTTCGCTGCGAACCGGCACGCCGAACATGTAATCCCGCTCGCCGGCGACGAAGAAATCCGCCGCCTCCGGATTGCCCGGAAAGCGCGCCTCGACAATCAGTGTCTCGTGGTCTCCCGGCAGGATGTTGACGCCGAAATCGGGCCTTGCAGGAGCGGGCAAGGTTGCCAGCGCCGCTTTCACCAGCGCAGCGTCCTCGGTATTGTCGGGATCGGAGCCGGGATCGACGGTCAGCCTCGTCTGCACCGGGATGCAGATCGTCTCGCAAATACCGAGAAAAACATCGGCATCGATGACAGCCGGCGCATTCGGCGCCGACACCGTGAACGTCACCGGCAGCGAAATCGGATGGTCGTAGCCGGCCCATTTGCCGTAGCCGTCGTCATGGCGCTGGGGCGGTGGAAACGAAAACGTCGCGCCGGCAATGTTGGTGCTGGCCGAGATATCGAGTTGCGGCGGCACGCCCGCGTCGCCCGGATCGCGCCAGTAGGTTTTCCAGCCGGGCTTGAGCGCAATATCGAGTACGCCATGGATGCGTCCGGCCTGGTCGGGCTTGCCGCTGGTCACAAGGCGCACTTTGCCCCCTTCGGTATCATACCAGATCGACGAGGAGGCTGCGGCGGGAAGGCCGGTTCCACATCCAACAGCGGCGCTGATCAGCAGGATTTTCAAACTTTGCATGGCGGTGATTTGAACGTCCCTTAATGGCTGCACAATGATCTCATGGCGTCGCTGTTATCATATTTGCGTGACCTTAGATGCGCGCCGGAGACCAAATCACGCGCTGTGCATCTTTTCGACGCTCCGGAAACGCGTTACGCTCTTACTTATGGACTTGTTGCGCCACAAGAAGATGGTCGCGGGACGCGGCTTTCTCGACGATCAGTTCCTGATTGCCATGCCTGGCATGAAGGACGACCGCTTCACGCGCTCCGTCATCTACATTTGCGCGCATAGCGATGAGGGCGCGATGGGCCTGATCATCAACCAGACGCAGCAGATGCTGTTTCCGGATCTGCTCGTGCAGCTCGGCATCATGAACGAACAGGAGGCGATCCGCTTGCCCGCGCACGCCCGCGATTTCGTCGTGCGTAACGGCGGACCAGTGGACCGCAGCCGCGGCTTCGTGCTGCATTCGGGCGACTACCGCGTGGAATCGTCGCTGACCGTCTCCGACGACATCTGCCTGACCGCGACCGTTGACATATTGCGCGCCATTTCGACGGGCCGTGGACCCCGGCATGCGCTGATGGCGCTTGGCTATTCGGGCTGGGGCGCCGGCCAGCTGGAAAGCGAGATCGCCGAGAATGGCTGGCTGACCTGCCCGGCAAATGCCGAGCTCCTGTTCGATGCAGACATCGAGCGCAAATACGACCGGATTCTCGCTTCGATCGGTATCGACCTCGCGCATCTCAGCCTGGCGGCCGGTCACGCCTAGCGCATGACCCCGAATCGGAGGTCCGCGTCAGCGAAGATCGGAAACCGGCTTTTGCTGGGGATCATGCGCAAAATCAAAATTTCACAGCGTCCTTTTGAGCGTCCGAAAAGACGCGCGGCGCTGAGTGCACGTCACCCAAAGCAAGCCCTCGGTCTTGAACCGAGGATGCTCAAAAGTTCTTGGGACAACGAAAGGTACGAAATCAGGCCCGAGTCAGCGGATACTGTTCCTTCAACGTCTTCAGCACCTGATCGCCGGGCATCGGCGCGCCGAACATAAAGCTCTGCACATATTCGCAGCCCATCTGGCGCAGTTCGAGCGCGTCGCTTTCGTCCGAAATGCCTTCGGCCACGACTGAAAGGCCGAGTTCATGCGCCATGTTGACCATGGATCTGAGCAGCACCGCGCGCTTTGGTGTCGCGTCGTCGACGAAGCTCTTGTCGATCTTGATCGTGTCGAAGGGGAAGCGCGTCAGGTAGGCCAGCGATGAGTAGCCGGTGCCGAAATCGTCCAGCGACAGGCCGATACCAAGCTTCTTCAGTTTGGTCAGCACATGGGCTGTCTGCTCGGGATTGTCCATCACCAGCGATTCGGTGAGTTCGAGCCGGAAGCAGCGCGGCTTCAGATTGGCCCGCGCGATCACCGAGCGGACGTCGCTGACCAGATCGCGACGGATGAGCTGGCGGCTGGACAGGTTGACCGAAACCGACAGCGGCGCGTCTCCGATCTGCTTTTGCCATCCCGCCAGATCTTCGGCGGCCTGTTGCATGGCGAACAGGCCAAGCTGCACGATCAGGCCGCAGCTCTCGGCGACCGGGATGAAATCGCCCGGCGGGATCATGCCGCGGCGCGGATGGTCCCATCGCAAAAGCGCCTCGAAGCCGGCAACGCTGCCGTCTTCCAGCCGCACGATAGGCTGGTAGGCGAGTGTGAATTCGCGCCGTTCGATGGCGCGGCGCAGGTCGGACTCGAACTGCAGCCGGTCGGTCCCGACAGTGCGGAAGGCGGGCCGGAAGGGCTCGATCCTGTCGCCGCCGAAACGCTTGGCCTGGTGCATGGCAAGCTCGGCATCCTTGACCATGTCCTCGGCCGAACTCTGCGCCGAGGTCCAGGTGACCAGCCCGATCGAGGCGGTCAGCATGATCTCACGCTTGGCGAAGGTGATCGGCTTGTTGATCGCATGCTTGATGGCGTCGGCAACGGCCGCGATGCGGGCCGGATCCTGTTCGGAAAGCAGCATCAGCGCGAACTGGTCGCCGGCAAAGCGCGACAGCGAATCCTTTGGCTTGAGCAGCCGGTGCAGCCGGCGCGCAATGGTGAGCAGGATGGTGTCGCCGGCCGAGATGCCGAGCCCGTCATTGACCTGCTTGAAGCGGTCGATATCGATGACGAAGACGGTCGGACGCACCTTCTCTTCTGTGCGCGCGATCGAGATGATCGCCTCCAGCCGGTTCATCAGCAATTCCCGGTTCGGCAGGCCAGTCAGATTGTCATGCACGGCATCGTGCAGAAGCCTGTCCTCGGACTTCTTCTGCTCGGTCACGTCGACCATGGTGCCGACGCAGCGGATGACCTCGCCGTCCGATCCGATCACCGGCCGGGCGCGCAGCGAAAACCAGTGATAGTGCCCGTCGGCGCCGCGCAGGCGGAAGTTCTGCGACACCCGGCCGCGCCGGTGTTCGAGCACCACGTCGAGCGTGGTACGGAACGTGTCGCGATCGTCGGCGTGCAGTACCGGCAGCCAGTTGCGGGCAGCCCCGCCCAGACTGTCGGGCGCAAGGCCCAGCTGGATGCTGACATCCGGCTTGGTGACGACGCGGTCGCGCATCACGTCCCAGTCCCACACTGTGTCGCCCGATCCGGCGACGGCCAGCGCCTGCCGTTCGAGATCGGAGAACAGGCCCTGATGCAGCACGCCGCCAGCAAAGGCGTGCTGCATGACGGTGAAACCTATCAACAGGATGATGAGGATCAGCCCGCCGCCCAGCGCCGGCTGGGCGATGTCGTTGTCGAGCATGCCGGTGACCGCCATCCATGACCCGCATAGCCATAACAGCACCATCACCCAACTGGGCACGAGCATGATGGCACGGTCGTAGCCGCGTATACCCAGGAAGACGATCAGGCCAAGTCCGGTCAGCACGGTGGCGGCGAAGGACAGCCTGGCGATGCCTGCGGCGACCGCCGGATCGACGATTGCAACGCCTGCGATCAGCACCAGCCCCAGTATCCAGACCAGCGCGCCGTAGCTGAAATGGCCATGCCATCGGTTGAGGTTGAGATAGGCGAACAGGAACACCACGAATGTCGCCGCAAGCGCCACCTCCGTTCCGGCTCGCCAGATCTGCTCGTTGCCGGGCGATATTTCCAGGACCTTGTTGAGAAAGCCGAAATCGATGCAGATATAGGCGAGCACGGCCCAGGCGAGTGCTGCGGTTGCGGGGAACATCGAGGTCCCCTTGACGACGAAAAGGATGGTCAGGAACAGCGCCAGAAGGCCGGCGATGCCGATGACGATGCCGCGAAACAACGTGTAGGAGTTGACCGAATCCTTGTAGGATTCCGGATCCCATAGATAAACCTGCGGCAGTTTGGGCGAGGCAAGTTCGGCAATGAAGGTGACCACCGTTCCGGGATTCAGCGTCACACGGAACACATCGGCGTCAGGGCTGGTCCGGCGGTCGAGCGCGAAGCCCTCGCTGGGCGTGATCGCAGCAATGCGGGTCGAACCGAGATCCGGCCAGAAGATGCCGGAATTCACCAGCCGGAAATGCGGTGCGACGATCAGCCTGTCGAGCTGCTGGTCGGTGGTGTTGGCAAGCGCGAACACCGCCCAGTCGCCGGTCGAGCGCGCATCATTGGCCTCGACCTCGATGCGCCGCACGATGCCGTCCGGTCCCGGTGCGGTCGACACCTGGAAGTTCTCACCCTGGTTGCGGTAGATTTCGACGGCGCCTGAAAGGTCGAGCGCCACGTCGTCGCGAGCGATCTTGATCGGTTCGACGGCGAAGGCCGAGGACGCCACGCAAAGCGTAACGATTGCCGTCAGGACAAAGGCGAACAGCGACCCGATTCGCAGGAAATTCGTCAAAAATCAGTCCTTCGTTCCCGCGCCCGGCGGATCGTCCTCGATCCGGGCGTAGAGGTAATGGTCCTGCCAGATGCCGTTGATCCTGAGATAGGATCGCAGAAGTCCTTCGCGCCGGAATCCGGCTTTTTCAAGCACACGGATCGACCGGGCGTTGTCGGGAATACAGGCAGCTTCGATCCGGTGCAACCTCAGCGCATCGAAGGCGAAGCGCACCACCACCTTGACCGCGTCGGTCATCAGGCCGCGGCCGCTGTAGCACTCGCCGATCCAGTAGCCGATATGGCCGCTTTGCGCGACGCCATGGCGGATGTTGCCGAGGGTGATTCCACCGACAAGCTTGCCGCTGCTTTTCTCGAAGATGAAGAAGGCTATGGCCGTTCCCTGCGCGTAATCTTCGCGGTAGCGGCTGAGGCGATGCCGCCAGGCTGTGCGCTCGAGTTCGTCGGGGTTCCAGCGCGGCTCCCACGGCTCCAGGAAGGCGCGGCTTTCCCCGCGCAGCGCCGACCATTCGCGATAGTCGTTGGTCAGCGGCACGCGCAGCGTGACCTGGTCGCCCTTCAGTGCCGGCAGGTCGCGGCGGAAAAAAGGGAGCGCGAACATGACGCTTTGATGGACTTAGACGGCGAGCTTTCGGGCCGTGGTCTGCGTGCCCGAAAGCGACTCGAGGATCGCCTCGTAGGGAGCCAGCGTACCCACCGGTCCGACGGCAGTCAGCGTGGGCGTGGTCGAAAACAGCCGCGACGACAGGTCCGTCAGCCGCTCCACCGTTAGCGCCGCAAGCCGTTCCATCAGCTCTTCCTTGGCGATCGGCCGGCCGAACAGAAGCATTTGCCTGGCGATCTGCGAGGCGCGGCTGGCCGGGCTTTCAGCGGACATGATCAGGCCTGCACGGTACTGGGCGCGTGCCCGGTCTAGTTCCTCCTGCAGGATGCTCTCTCCGGCCTTCTGCAACTCCTCGATGACCACCGGCACCAATTCGGCGATGTCGCTCTGCCCGGTCGCGGCATGGACGCCGAATATACCGGTGTCGGAAAATCCCCAGTGGAAGGCATAGACCGAATAGCAAAGCCCGCGCTTTTCGCGGACCTCCTGGAAAAGACGTGACGACATGCCGCCGCCAAGGATCATCGACAGAACCTGCGAGGCGTAGAAGTCGCGTACATGATAGGCGCGGCCCTCGAACCCCAGCACGATCTGCGCGTCCATCAGATCGCGGTCCTCGCGGAAATCGCCGCCGATATATTGCGCATATTGTGGCATCGTGTTGTCGGACTTGCTGCGGAAACCGCCGAGATGCTTCTCGACCTCGCGCACGAAATTGTCATGCTTGATGTCGCCGGCGGCGACGACCACCATACGCTCGGCGCCGTACTGCCGTTCGATGAACTTGTGCAATTGCTTCGAGGTGAAGGATTTGACGGTCTCCGGCGTGCCGAGGATGGAACGGCCGATCGTCTGGTGGCGGAAGGCTGTCTCGGTGAAGCGGTCGAAGACGACGTCGTCGGGCGTATCGTGCGCGGCGCCGATCTCCTGCAGGATCACATGCTGCTCGCGTTCCAGTTCCTGCGGGTCGAACTCGGATTCCTGCAGGATGTCGGAGAGGATATCGACGGCCAGGGGCACGTCGTCGCTCAGCACCCGGGCATAATAGGAGGTGGTCTCGACACTGGTGGCGGCATTGATCTCGCCGCCGACATCCTCGATTTCCGAGGCGATCTCGAAGGCGCTGCGCCTTCTGGTTCCCTTGAACGCCATATGTTCAAGCAGGTGGGCCATTCCGTGCTCTTCGTTACGCTCGTTGCGGGCTCCTGATTTGACCCAGGCGCCAAGAGCGACGGATTCGAGGCTTGGAAGGGTTTCGGTGGCGACTGTCAGGCCGTTCGACAGACGGCTTACCTCAACACCCATATAGCAAATACTCCCTAACTTGCCGCCCGCGTGTGACGGCTAACATAATCTTCCACCATTTTCAGGTCGGATGGAAGTACCGTGTATTTTTCCTCGGCGCTCATCAACCCGCCTAGCCATGCGGGCAGGGCAGGCGACACGCCGCTGGCGGCTTCGACGGCGGCCGGGAACTTTGCCGGATGGGCGGTGCCCAGCACCACCATGGGCACGGCTTTGGTGGTCTTCGCGACTGCAACATGCATGGCTGCGGCCGTGTGCGGGTCGAGCAGATAGTCGCTGGCTGCGAGCGTCGAGTGGATCGTGGCGGCCACTTCGTCCATGGTCGAACGGCCAGCATCGAATTCGGAGCGGATCCTGGCGATCTCGTCCGCTTCGATGGTGAAGGCGCCGGACTGCTTGAGGCCGCTCATGTAGCGTCGCACCGTCGAGGCGTCGCGGCCGGCCGCCTCGAACAGCAAGCGCTCGAAATTCGACGAGACCTGGATGTCCATCGATGGCGACGTGGTCGAAAAGACGTCCTTCGTGCGGTACTCGCCGCTCGACAGCGTGCGCGCCAGGATGTCGTTGTCATTGGTCGCGATGATCAGCCGCTCGATCGGCAGCCCCATCTTCTTGGCGGCGTAGCCGGCGAAGATGTCGCCGAAATTGCCGGTCGGCACCGTGAAGGAAACCGGCCGGTCGGGCGCGCCGAGCGACAGCGCCGATGAGAAATAATAGACGATCTGGGCCATGATGCGGGCCCAGTTGATCGAATTGACCCCGGACAGCGACACCCGGTCGCGAAAACCGTGATCGTTGAACATGTCCTTCACCAGGCCCTGGCAATCGTCGAAATTGCCCTCGACCGCCAGTGCATGGACGTTTGCGGCGGTGGATGTCGTCATCTGCCGTTGCTGCACCGGCGAGACCCGGCCGTGCGGGAAAAGAACGAAGATGTCGGTGCGGTTGCGCCCGGCAAAGGCATCGATAGCGGCCCCGCCTGTGTCGCCGGACGTGGCGCCGACGATGGTGGCGCGCTGGTCGCGTTCGGCAAGAACATGGTCCATCAGCCGGGCAAGAAGCTGCATGGCCACGTCCTTGAAGGCAAGCGTCGGGCCGTGGAAGAGCTCCAGGACGAAAATGTTCGACCCGGTCTGCACCAGCGGGCAGACGGCTTCGTGACGAAAGGTCGCATAGGCTTCGCGCACCAGGCGTTCGACGACCGGCATCGCGATCTCGCCGCCGAGAAACGGCGACAGCACGCGGATGGCGAGCTCGGGATAGGTAAGGCCGCGCATGGCGCGGATCTCGGCCGCCGAAAACTGCGGCCAGCTATCAGGCACATAAAGCCCGCCATCGCGCGCCAGTCCCGCCAGCACCGCGTCGGAAAATCCAAGCACGGGCGCTTCCCCGCGGGTACTCACATATCGCATCGTCACATGTCCATTGCTGCCGGGCGGTTTCGTCCGCGGCAAAGTGGTTAATTTCCGCGCTTGCTCAGTCGCATTTTTGCCGCGCGGTTGATATACGTCACCCGCTTTGCGAGAGGGAAGTGCAGTTCATGGCGTTTCAATCATTCAATGGTCGTTTTATCGCGGGTCTGGCGCTCACCGGCTTTATGCTTGCCGCCGCCGGCTGCCAATCAGGCGGCAATGGCATCCTCGGCTTTGGAAAGAAAGACACGACGCCGCCGCCACCGCGCGATCCCAAGGTCCTCGCCAGCCAATTGCTGGCCTATTGTCCGAAAGTGACGCTGCGCGACGGCACCGCCTTCTTCAACACCTACGCCAAGGGCAGCCAGAAGCCCAAGAAAAAAGCTGCGGCTCAGGACGCCGAAGCTGCTGCACTTGACCCAAGCATCGACCAGGAGGACGATTCCGCGAAGGTCATCTACCAGGCATCGATCACCGATGTGACCCGCGACTGCAACCGTGCGAATGGCTCGCTGACGATGACGATCGCCGTCGCCGGCAAGGTCGTTCCGGGACCGATGTTCAGCCCGGGCACCATCACCATGCCGATCCGTGTCGCCGTGATGCGTGGCACCGAGGTCCTTTACTCGCAGCTTCACAAATATCAGGTCCAGGTCACTGATCCCTCGAGTGCCACCCAGTTCGTCTTCACCGATTCGAATGTTGTCGTTCCCGAGCCAACCGCGCAGGACTATCAGGCGTTCGCCGGCTATGACGAAGGCCCGCCGAAGAAGACCGACAAGAAGATTGCCGCCGCGCAATAAGAGGCCGCATTGGAGGAGAGCGTCGAGTTGGACGCGCTCCTCACGCATCCGCCGACCATTCCGACAGGGCCGCGATCACGCTTTTCAGTTCCGCCCAACGGCGGATGACCGTTTCGGCGCCGGCCTCGGTCAGCGCGTCGGCCTGCCCGGGATAGCTGTGCGCCCCTCCCGTGAAGCCGATCACACGCATGCCGGCTGTCCTGGCGCCGGTCACGCCATGGACGGAATCTTCGATGACGAAAGTATTCGCCGGGTCGGCCTTGAGCTTTTCCGCGGCAAAGAGAAACACGTCGGGCGCCGGCTTGGATTTTCCGCTCGGTGTTTCCAGCGCCGAAAAAATATGGCCGGCGAAAAACGGCAGCAGATGCACCTTCTCCAGCATGAACTCGATCCGCTCGGTGCGCGAATTCGAGCAGACGCAGCGCGGTGCCGTCACGGCGGCGACCGCCTCGCGCACCCCCTCGACGGCGCGCACGTCGCTGCGCAGCTTGCGGTCGACCAGGTCTTCGGCTCGATCGATCAGCGAAGCCTGGAACGGGATGCGAGACTTCTCTTCGACCCGCATCATGATGTCCTTGAACGTCAGCCCGGCATAGGTTTCGGCAATCTCCTCGGCCGATATCTCGTAGCCGGCCAACGTCAAAAGCTCGGCTTCGATGCGCGCGGCGATGATTTCGGAATCGACGAGCACGCCGTCGCAATCGAAGATGACAAGGTCTGGTTGGGGCATGGCAATCCGGAAAACGGGAGGGAGGCTGAGATACTCAGGCGGCGCGGCATACACCAACAGGCCGGCCTTCGCAAATTACCTAAGGTCAGAATTCTCATCCTTCACCGAATATTTACGCTGATCGGTAACCATAACAGGGAGTAAACAGTAACGCGTGCTTTGGGTGTCACAATGTCTGCCGTGCGTCTTCTCGACGAGCTTTCCCATGCTCCCCAGCAATCCGAATGGCTGGATACGATCCTGAAGGGCGACTGTGTCGCCGCGCTCGACCGGCTACCCGAAAAATCCGTCGACGTGATCTTTGCCGATCCGCCCTACAATCTGCAGCTCGACGGCGATCTGCACCGGCCCGACCAGTCCAAGGTCGATGCCGTCGACGACGATTGGGACCAGTTCGCGAGCTTTGAGGTCTACGACGCCTTCACCCGCGCCTGGCTACTGGCGGCGCGCCGCGTGCTGAAGCCCAACGGCACCATCTGGGTCATCGGCTCCTACCACAACATTTTCAGGGTCGGCGCCAAGATGCAGGATCTGGGGTTCTGGATCCTCAACGATGTCGTGTGGCGCAAGACCAATCCAATGCCGAATTTCCGCGGCCGCCGCTTCCAGAACGCCCATGAGACGATGATCTGGGCCTCGCGCGACCAAAAAGGCAAGGCCTACACCTTCAACTACGAATCGCTGAAGGCGTCGAACGACGACATACAGATGCGTTCCGACTGGCTGTTTCCGATCTGCACCGGCAGCGAGCGCCTGAAGAATGAAAATGGCGACAAGCTGCATCCGACGCAGAAGCCCGAAGCGCTGCTCGCCCGCATCATGATGGCCTCGACGAAGCCCGGCGATATCGTTCTTGATCCCTTCTTTGGCTCCGGCACCACTGGCGCGGTGGCCAAGCGTCTCGGCCGCCATTTCGTCGGCATCGAGCGTGAGCAGGTCTATATCGACGCCGCCAACGAGCGCATCGATGCAGTGCGGCCGCTGGACGGCGCTGATCTAACCGTGCTTACCGGCAAGCGCGCCGAGCCGCGCGTCGCCTTCGTCAGCCTCATAGACACCGGGCTGATGGCCCCGGGCGCCACGCTCTATGACGCCAAGAAGCGCTGGGCCGCCAAGGTGCGCGCCGACGGCACGGTGGCGATCGGCGACAGTGCCGGGTCGATCCACAAGATCGGCGCGCAATTGCAGGGGCTGGACGCCTGCAACGGCTGGACCTTCTGGCACTATGAGCGCAGCGGCGGCCTGACCCCGATCGACGAGCTTCGCCGCATCGCCCGCCTCGGCATGGAGCGGGCAGGGGCCTGACGAACGGATCTTACGTATCTGCCGTGTTAAAGCGAATTATCAATCAGCCTGTCGAAGTGATTCAAATCACGCTCTGATCCCCAGGCGATCGAGGTCCGCTCCAAGCGTCTTTGCATCGATGAACAGCACGGCCTGCCAGCCGGCCGCCTTGGCACCGTCGACATTCTTCGGGCTGTCGTCGATGAACAGCGTGGCCGCGGGCTCGAGGCCGAATGCGGCGACGTGATAGTCGTAGATGCCGCGATCCGGCTTGATCATGCCGACCTCGCCCGAAATGGTCACTCCGCGCGGACGGTTGAGAAAGTCGAAACGCTGCCGGGCTTCGGCAAACGTGTCGGTGGCGAAATTGGTCAGCATGGTGACGTCGTGGCCGCTCTCGATCAGGCCGATCATGATGGCGACGCTGTCGTCATAGGCGTGGGGCACCATCTCGTGCCAGTAGCGACGGAAATTGCGGATGTTCTCCGCGTGATGGGGGTGCTGTGCGATTGCCAGCGCCTCGGCCTCTTCCCAGGTCCGGCCTCGATCCTGCTCGATGTTCCAGTCATGCGTGCAGACATTGTCGAAGAACCATTTCCGCTCTTCCGCGTCGGGGATCAACCGGCTGAAGGGTAAGCTTGGATCGTAGCGGATCAGCACCCTGCCGATGTCGAAAACGATGTGGCGGATTTCTGTCATTCTTGTCCTCGTTCAATGCAATTCAACGCGGGGCGATTCAATGTGAGTGATTCAATGTGCACGCTGTTTCTTCGTCGCACCCGGTATCGCCGCTTCGATTACCTTTTTCATGACAGTGGGCAGCGCTTCGCCGGAAATTTCTTGGGCCAGCGACCAGAAATGCCCCACGGGCGCGGCGCCATCGGTCATTGTTTTGAAGACGTCGAGTTCGAGCGCGAAATGGGTGAACACATGGCCAATCCGCCCGGCAAGTCGCCAGTCGCCGGGGAAGGGTGCCGCCGCGTCGGTGGTGGCGCCGTCGACCCGCGCGGTCCAGCCGGATGTCGGCACCTCGGTCATGCCGCCGAGCAGGCCTTTGTCCGCGCGCTTGCGCAAAAGGATGGCGCCGTCAGCCCTCAACGCAACGAAGGCAGCCCCGCGCCGCAATGGTTTCTCGCCCTTCGGCAGGCGGACCGGGAAATGCTCGGGATCGCCGGAAACAGTTGCGCTGCAATCCTCGCGCAGCGGGCACAGCATGCAGCGCGGCCGGCGTGGCGTGCAGATCGTCGCGCCCAGATCCATCATCGCCTGGGCGAAATCGCCCGGTCTGGTCCCTGGAACCATGCGCTCGACATAGGCGCGGATGTCGCCCTTGGCTTCGCTCAGCGGCGTGGCGATCGAAAATAGCCGGGAGACGACCCGTTCGACATTGCCGTCGACGACCGCGGCGGGCTCGTCGAAGGCGATCGCCGCGATCGCCGCCGCCGTGTAGGCGCCGATGCCGGGCAGCGCTCTCAGACCCGCTTGCGTATCGGGAAAACTGCCGCCTTGCCGTGCGACGAGATCGGCGCAGGCCTTGAGATTGCGCGCGCGGGAATAATAGCCGAGCCCGGCCCAGGCCTTCATGACATCCTCGGTCTGTGCCGCGGCCAGCGCATTGATATCGGGCCATTTCTGGACAAAGGCCCGGAAATAGGATTTTACCGCTTCGACCGTGGTCTGCTGCAGCATGACTTCCGAAAGCCAGACGCGGTAGGGATCGGGCCGCACGCCGCGTGCCAGCTCGCGCGGTGCGATGCGCCACGGCAAGTCTCGGTGGTGCGCGTCGTACCAGACAAGCAGGCGCGCCGCGATCTCGCCGCGATCTCCGGATGCAGTCTTGCGGGTCTGGTCGTGCAGTGCCATTGATCGAGGACTGGCCTAACCGATGAAGTGGTGAAGGTCGACTGGAGAACGCACATGGCAGGGAAAAGGCCCTTCGGCAATCCCGTTCCGGTGAGCGATCTCGCAACCGAGATCCTCGATCCGGTGTTGCGCAAGCGGGCCGGCATGTCGATCGGGCTCGTCCAGTCATGGGAGGAGATTGCCGGGCCGCGGCTCGCCGGCTGCTCGCGCCCTGAAAAGATCCAGTGGCCGCGCCGCATGCATGAAGACGATCCGTTCGAGCCGGCGGTGCTGGTCATCGCCTGCGAGGGCATGGCTGCGCTCCATCTGCAGCACGAGACCGGCGAGATCATCAACCGGGTCAACGCCTTTCTCGGCTTCAACGCTATCGGCCGGATCAGAATCGTGCAAAAGCCGGTGACAGCGGACAAGAGGCGGCCTAAACCAAGCTTGCGACCGCTGACCGTGGCTGAGAAAGCAAAACTGTCGGGCACTGTCGGACTGATCGAGGATGACGGGCTGCGCGCTTCGCTGGAGCGGCTCGGCGCCACAATTCTCGGCCAAAAGAAGTGACAAACTCGCGCTTTCGTGATCGCGTCCACAAGGTTTGGCGATTGGAATGGGGACGGCGATGCCTTAATTCGCGCCAACTCTCGCCTTTTCTAGCCTTTGCATTGCAAAATCCAACCATTGTCAGGTGATTCGTATGAACCGTCCCCCGTTTGGCAAAAGCTTGTCCCGCAGAAACCTCCTGTCTTCGCTGGCGGCCATTCCGGCGGTGGTTCTGCTCGCCGCATGCAGCGACTCGGGCGAAAAACCCGTGGCGCAGGATGCCGAGCCTGCGGCCCCCGCCGATCCGGCTAAGCCGGCCACCCCGGCTGCTCCGGCCGCCGCCAAGGCGCCAGAAGCTCAGGGCACGGTGGATATGGCGGCATTGCTGAAGCCCGGCGCACTGCCCGACGCGCAACTGGGCAAGGACGACGCGAAGGTCACCATCGTCGAATATGCCTCGATGACCTGTCCCCATTGCGCGCATTTCCACGAAACCACACTCCCGGAGCTGAAGACGAAATATATCGACACCGGCAAGGCTCGCCTTATCCTGCGCGAATTTCCGTTCGACCCCAGCGCCGAGGCCGGTTTCATGCTGGCGCGCTGCTCCAAGGACAATTATTTCCCGATGGTGGACGTTCTGTTCAAGCAGCAGGCGAACTGGGCGGGTGGTGGCAATGTCAAGGACGCCCTGCTGCAAATCTCCAAGATGGCCGGTTTTACACAGGAGTCCTTCGAGGCCTGCTTGACGGACCAGAAACTTCTGGACGATGTGAGATCGGTCCAGAAGCGCGGCGCCGATGAATTCAAGGTCGACTCGACGCCGACCTTCTTTATCAACGGAAAGACCTACAAGGGGGCGCTGTCGATTGCAGAAATGTCGGCCATCATCGACCCTCTGCTCTGACGTTTCGGCAGCGCCGAAGCGGCCGCGCTTCGGCGCGCGCGGCTTTTTGTTGTGCCTCGGGTTCTTGCGAAACCCGTCTATGGGGCAGCGCGAATGAAGTTCTCGCGCCTCCGCCTGCTCGGTTTCAAGTCCTTCGTGGAACCCGGCGAATTCGTCATCGAACGCGGCCTGACCGGCATTGTCGGGCCTAACGGCTGCGGCAAGTCGAACCTTGTCGAAGCGCTGCGCTGGGTGATGGGCGAAAGCTCATACAAGAACATGCGTGCGTCCGGCATGGACGACGTCATCTTCTCCGGTTCGGGAACGCGTCCGGCCCGCAACACCGCCGAAGTCACGCTTTTCCTCGACAACAGCGACCGTACCGCGCCCTCCGCCTTCAACGATGCGGACGAGTTGCAGGTTTCGCGCCGCATCGAGCGCGAGGCGGGTTCGCTCTACCGCATCAACGGCAAGGAAGCCCGCGCCAAGGACGTGCAGCTGCTTTTCGCCGACCAGTCGACCGGCGCGCGCTCGCCCTCGATGGTCGGGCAAGGCCGCATCGGCGAGCTGATCCAGGCAAAGCCGCAGGCACGCCGCGCGCTGCTGGAAGAGGCGGCCGGAATTTCGGGTCTGCACACCCGCCGCCACGAGGCCGAGCTCCGGCTGAAGGCGGCCGAACAGAATCTGGAACGGCTGGACGACGTCGTCGGCGAATTGGAAAGCCAGATCGAAAGCCTGAAGCGTCAGGCCCGCCAGGCGTCGCGGTTCAAGAACCTGTCGGCCGATATCCGCAAGGCCGAAGCGACGCTGCTGCATCTGCGCTGGACGCTGGCCAAGACGCAGGAAGGCGAGGCGCGCTCGGCGCTGGCGATTGCCACGGCACTGGTCGGCGAGCGCGCCGCCGCCCAGATGGCCGCCGCCAAGGAGCAGGGGATCGGTGCCCACCGATTGCCTGACCTGCGCGATGCGGAAGCGGCCGCCGCTGCCGCTTTCCAGCGCCTGTCGATCGCCAAGACGCAGATCGAAGAAGAAGCAGGCCGCATCCGCGCCCGTCAGGACGAACTCGGCCGCCGGCTCCAGCAACTCGACGGCGACATCGCCCGTGAGGAGCGGATGGTCCGCGACAATGCGGATATCCTCGAACGCCTCGCTACAGAAGAAGCCGCCCTCAATACCGAGAATGCCGGCGCCGGTGAGCGCGAGGCCAGCACCCGCGCGGCTTTCGAACAGGCTGCGTCGACGCTTGCAGCGAGTGAAGCCAAACTCGCCGGGCTGACGGCCGAACGGGCGGAGGCCGCCGCCTCCCGCAATCAGATCGAACGAACGCTGCGCGACACCGCCGAGCGCCGCGACCGTTTCGCTCGCCAACTCGCCGATGTCGATCGGGAATTGTCCGACATCGCTTCCAGGGTCGCGGGCCTGCCCGATCCCGCCGAGAAGCGGCTTCTGGTCGAACAGGCCCTGGCGCTGCTGGAGGAGACCGAAGCCGCCGCCATTGCCGGCGAACAGGCTGTCGCCGAGGCGCGTGCGGCGGAAAGCGATGCCCGCCCGCCGGTTCAGGATGCAAAGGCCGAACTGGCGCGGATCGAAACCGAGGCCCGCACGCTGGCCAAGATCCTGAATGCCGCAAGCGGCAACCTGTTCCCCTCCGTCCTGGAGCAGATCAGCGTCGAGCGCGGCTACGAGACGGCGCTGGGCGCGGCCCTTGGAGAGGATCTCGACGTGCCGCTCGATCGCAGCGCACCGGTGCATTGGGGCCAGAGCGAGGTCCAGCCTGGCGACGACGCGCTGCCCGAAGGTATCAAGAGCCTTGCCAGTGTGGTCCGCGCGCCGGCGCAACTGGCCCGCCGATTGGCGCAGATTGGCATCGTCGAGGCCGGCGACGGAAAGCGGCTGCAGGCGCTGCTTGCTCCCGGGCAGCGGCTGGTCAGCCGCGAAGGGGCGCTCTGGCGTTGGGACGGATTCACCGCCAGCGCCGACGCGCCGACCGCGGCCGCGCAGCGACTGGCGCAGAAAAACCGGCTGGCTGAGCTCGACGCCGAGGCGGTCCATGCGACCCGCATCCTGCGCCATGCCGAAGAGGCTCTTGCCCATGCCGAGCAGGCGCTTGCCCAGGCGAGTGAGGCCGAGCGCTACGCCCGTCAGGCCGGCCGTGATGCCCAGCATGGGCTGGACGCCGCCCGCAACGCACTGGCCGAGGCCGAGAAGGCCGGCGGTGAGCTGTCGAGCCGACGCGCAGCACTTGACGAGGCGCGCGCGCGCATCGTCGACAGCCATGAAGAGACGGCGGCGGCTTTCGTCGAGGCGGAGATGCTGCTGCAAAGCGCTCCCGATCTCGGCGATCTGCAGTTGCAGCTCGAACAATCGGCCGCCAACGTCGCTCGCGACCGCGCCACGCTTGCCGATGCACGCGCCGTCCATGAAGGTTTGAAGCGCGAAGCCGAGGCGCGTATGCGCCGCCTCGACGCCATCGGCGCGGAACGCCGCAACTGGCTGGAGCGCGCCGAAAACGCCTCGACGCAGATCGCCGCACTTGGTGAACGCAAGGCGGAAGCCGAGGCCGAGCGCGAAAGGCTGGCCGACGCACCCGACGAGATCGACGCCAAGCGGCGCGCCTTGCTGTCGCAGCTTGCCGAGGCCGAAAGCCTGCGCCATGCAGCCGGCGATCGTTTGCAGGAGGCGGAGAACCGGCAGTCCGAACTGGACAAGGCCGCGACATCAGCGATCCAGTCGCTGGCCGAAGCGCGCGAATCCCGTGTCCGCGCCGAAGAGCGGCTGACCGCTGCCGATGAGCGACGGCTGGAGGTCGAGGCGCGCATCCAGGAGACGTTGAACACGCCGCCGCATCTGGTTATCCGCCATACCGGCCTGGAGGCCGACAGCCCGATGCCGGAAATGGCCGAGATCGAGCGTCAGCTCGACCGGCTGAAGATCGAGCGTGAACGGCTTGGCGCCGTCAATCTGCGCGCTGAGGAAGAACAGAAGGAACTGTCGGACCGGCTGGAGACCATCGTTTCCGAACGTGAGGACATCATCGAGGCCATCCGCAAGCTGCGGCAGGCAATCCAGAGCCTGAACCGTGAAGGCCGCGAACGGCTGCTGGCTGCCTTCGACGTGGTCAATGGCCATTTCCAGCGGCTGTTTTCGCATCTGTTCGGTGGCGGCACGGCGGAACTGCAACTGATCGAGTCCGACGACCCGCTCGAGGCCGGTCTCGAAATCCTTGCGCGGCCGCCGGGCAAGAAGCCGCAGACCATGACGCTGCTTTCCGGCGGTGAGCAGGCGTTGACGGCGATGTCGTTGATCTTCGCCGTATTCCTGACCAATCCGGCGCCGATCTGCGTGCTCGATGAAGTCGACGCGCCGCTCGACGACCACAACGTCGAGCGTTTCTGCAATCTGATGGACGAAATGGCCGCCACCACCGAGACGCGCTTCGTCATCATCACGCACAACCCGATCACCATGGCCCGCATGAACCGGCTGTTCGGGGTGACCATGGCCGAACAGGGCGTCAGCCAACTCGTCTCGGTCGACCTGCAGGCGGCCGAGGCCATGCGCGAGGCGAGCTGACGCGTTGACCGCACAGCTTGTCGGTAGCGCCTGTTGGGGCTTTCGGCTATAGCACGAACGGAATGGTCGGCTCCGTCCAATCGGATGACCAAACTGGCTATATGCATGGAGAACCTTGTTGCCTGTACTCGTCACCGGAGCCGCGGGGTTCATTGGCAGCCATGTTTGTCATCACCTCTTGAACAGAGGGGAAGCGGTCGTCGGCGTCGACAATATGAACGACTATTACGACCTGGCGCTGAAAAAGGGGCGGCTCGCCCGCCTTCAGCCCCGCAAGGATTTTTCGTTCCATCAGATCGACATCGCCGAACAGGGCGCGCTCGCTACGGCACTGGCAGGGCAAGACATAACCCGGATTGTCCACCTCGCCGCCCAGGCGGGCGTGCGCCATTCGCTCGACAATCCTAGGCTCTACGTCCGTTCCAATGTCGTCGGTCATCTCGAAGTGCTCGAATTCTGTCGCGCGCAGCCCGCATTCGAGCATCTAGTCTATGCCTCGTCGAGTTCGGTCTATGGCGGCAATCGCAAGGTTCCGTTCAGCGAGACCGATCAGGTCGACAGGCCCGTCTCGCTCTACGCTGCCACCAAAAAAGCCGATGAACTGATGAGCCATACCTACGCCCATCTCTTTGGCGTGCCGCTGACGGGCTTGCGGTTTTTCACCGTCTACGGTCCCTGGGGCCGGCCCGACATGGCCTATTGGATATTCACCAAGGCGATGCTCGAAGGCAAGCCGATCCGGGTGTTCAACGATGGCGAGATGTGGCGGGATTTCACTTACGTGGACGATGTGGTGCGGGCGGTCGTTGCCGTGCTCGACAAGCCGCCCACGGCCGACGTTCCGCCCAGCAGGATCTACAATGTCGGCAATAACCGGCCGGTGCGGCTGGCCGACTTCATCGACACTCTGGAAAAACTGCTCGGTGTAAAGGCCATCCGCCAAAGCGAGCCGATGCAGAGCAGCGACGTCGAGCGGACCTATGCGGACATGACCGCGTTGGAGCGGGATTTCGGCTTCAAGCCGAGCGTTTCGACGGAAGATGGACTGAAGAAGTTTGTCGACTGGTACCGGTCGGAATGGGCTGCGGGATCAACGACAAGGTGACTGCGGCCTGAGTGTCGTCGTTGCCCGCGCCATCTATGACCCCGGGGGCACCATACCAATGCCAACTTGCGCGCCGATGGGAGGCCAAGCCAGCCAGTGACCAGATGGCGTCGCGATCCCCGGCGATTGTCGAGCGAGGCATCGACCCGGCGCCGCCAAAAGTCTGGATATGTCCCTTCCACCCACTCCTAGCCCCCGAGTTCCAATTCTTCCCAACTTCCTAAAAATTTCCACTCACCTGAAAGACAGCGAGGGCGGTTCGGAGACATTGACTTGGGCATCGACGAAGAGATTCGGAAACTGCCGTTCCCTGATATCGAGCGGAAAGGGATCTGCACTGGTGCCTTCGGAGCGTCAGATTCAGGAAACCGCGGTCGACGAGTCCGACAAACTTGTTCCGTGCCGTGCGCTAGCATGTCTTCAACACGAAGCTGGCCCCGCCACGGGCAGCCTACCGTGCCGCAATACCGCCGCCACCAGATCAGGCGCCCGTTTGTCGTCGACGATATCCTTCACCAGGGAGCGGTGCCGAGCCTCGAGCCGTCAGAGGTCAAACATTGTTCCGGACGCCGTGCTGCGATATCGCAGTCTCGTGCAAACTACAGCAACCAGTGGCGCACCGGACACAGGTCAAATTCGCTCGCCGACATCCCCCGGTCCCACCATGATGGATTTCATTCCGTTGCTGGACATGGATTCGAGCCTTCCGTCGCGCAGGTTGAATATTCTGTCGAAGCGATCGAAGATCTTCTCGTCGTGGGTGACGGCTATGATCGCGGCATCGCGTTCAACGGCCACTTTGCGCAGGAGATCCATGACGATGCCAGCCCGTTTCGAATCGAGCGCCGCTGTCGGCTCATCCGCCAGGATGATGCGCGGTTGGTTGGCGAGGGCCCGCGCGATCGCCACACGCTGCGCCTCTCCGCCCGAAAGTTGTGCCGGCATTGAACTCCGACGGTTCCCGACCTCGAGATAGTCGAGCAGCTCCAGCGCCCTACGCCTGGCCTCGCGCGGGTCGGTTCCCGCCAGTTGCAGGACCAGGGCGACGTTATCGGTCGCGTCGAGGAAGGGCATCAGATTGTGGAACTGGAAGATGAATCCGATCTTGTCGAGCCGCAGCCGCCTCAGATTTGGTCGAACCCAGCGGCCATCCGTCAACACCACTTCGCCGTCGAGCTCCATCGAGCCCGAGGACGGATCGAGGATGCAGCCGATGATATTAAGCAGGGTGGTCTTGCCGGATCCCGAGGGTCCGAGCAGGGCAATGACTTCGCCTGCTCGGACGTCGAGTGATACATTGCGCAACGCATCGACGCGTGTTTCCGCCTCGCCGAAGTGCTTCGACAGGTCCCTGAGCCGGACGAGTGGGGGCTGGTTTGCTTTCTTGTCCGACACGCTAACCTCCGAGGGCCGTGGCGGGGTCAATCCTGAGGGCTGCGCGAACGCCGAGCGCGCTGGCCAGCAGGCAGACGACGATGACGATCGCGCCTAGCGCCAAGACGTTGTCGGGCTCGAGGACCACGCGACGGGGGAAATAGTCTTTGATGCTGGCGATGAGCGTGGCGCCGATTGCAAACCCGATCGAACCGAGGGCCAGCGCCTGCTGCACGATCATGCCGATGATCGTTCGATCCGGCGCCCCGATCAGCTTCAGCGTAGCGATTTGCTTGAGCTTCTCCATCGTCATCGTGTAAATAATGAGCGCTATGATGACTGCGGAGACGGTGAGCAGAAGCGATGTGAAGAGACCGATCTGCCTGCGCGCCCGATCGACGAGTGAGCGTGTCAGGATCAGTTCCTGGGCCTCCTGCGTCACAGCCGCCAGATGTTTCCACCTGCGTACTGTCTCGGCCACGGCATCGGGCGAAGCGTTGGGGTGGAGGCGGGCCACGACCGCGTTGACGGTGTCGCGGCCCGTGCTTCCTGTGCCGCGCGCCAGTTGTACGCGGGTTGCGGGCGGGGCAAGGTCGAACTGAAGTTTCTGCGCATCCTGCAGGGTTATGTAGACTGCCGGATCTCCGCCGGAACTGACTTGTTGGCGGGTCGATCCGACGACGGTGAAGGTGTCACGTCCGAGACGAACGCGGTCTTTCGGGACAAGCCCTGAAGAGCGATCGGCGACCATCTCGAAATGGCTGCGAGCGATCGCATGTCCTTCCTCGATCTCGGGTGGACCGCCCGGACGCGTCGGCTCATAGCCGATGACGTAGAGCCTTAGCTTTCGTTCTTGGTATTCGGCTTCGACGGTCTGGTAGGTGATGCTGCCGGCGGCGGCAACGCCGGCAATTCGGGCGATCGCCTCGCGTGTGTCGGCTGGTATACGGGAGGCCTCGGCGAACGGACCGCGTGTGTTCGCCTCGACCACCCACAGATCGATGCCTGGCGCGCGTGCGATGGTGAGTGCCTCGACAACAAGTCCCCTGTATATGCCAATCATTGCGAGAACCACGCCGAGCAGGAGGCCGAGCCCGACACAGGTAAGAAGGAACCGGCCCAGACCGTGGCGGATATCGCGATAAGCGAGGTTCAATTCCCGACTGCCTCCACCACGCGCGCAGAACGACCTTCGCGAAAGCCACTTACGATCCGCGCGACGACGCTGGCGCCGTGGGGAAGTCCATCGACGATTTCCAGTCGTGCATCCTCAGTCCGATGGCCGAAGCTGACAACGCGGGATCGCAGACGGCTGGATTCGACCGTCCAGACCGAGCCCTGCCTGCCGTCGAAACCTTGTACGGCCGCCTCAGGCACCAGCAGTGCCGCGTCGATTGTCGCAACCGTGATCCAGAACTCGACCTGCTCCCCGAGATAGACCCGTGGCGGTGGATTATCGCCCTTGATGAAGACGCGCCGTTCCTCGGTTACCCTGTCGCTTTCAAGCCCGATACGGACCACGCGTCCCGTGAATGCGTCCTGCGGACGCGAACGCAGCCGCGCGTCCACGCGCTGGCCTTCCTCGATGAACCCTGCGCGCGCTTCGTCGACATGGGCAAGGCCCCAGTAGGTGTCGGCAGCTATCAGCGTGAAGATCGGATCACCGGCTTTCACCACGGTGCCAATCTCCTTGTGACGGTCAATGACTATGGCGTCGTAGGGCGCTACCACCTTACGGTGGCGCAGCATGGTTTCCTCGAACCGCAATTGCGCTCCCGCATCGGCAAGCTGCGCTTGCGCGACCTTGATTTCGCTCGAAGCTACCGCGACGTCGGCTTCAGCGACGGCCTCGTCCATAAGCGCCTCCTCGGCTGACTGCCGAGACACCACACTCTGCCCGGCAAGCGACTGTTTGCGAGCATTCGCGTCCTTCTTCTGCGCTAGGATGGCTCGCGTCTTTCCGAGGTTGGCATTCGCCTTTTCGACGGTAGCTTCGGCAACGAGCAGGGCAGCCTTGGCCTTCTCCAACTTTGCCTGTTGCTCTCCCAGCGTCAGGCTTGCAAGCAGGTCGCCCTGTTGGACGCGATCACCCTCGTCAGCGTTGAGCTGCACCAGGGTGGCGCCAACCTCAAAGCCGATATCGGAGCGGATGCGCGCCTCGACAGTGCCAAGCCCGAAGACGCGGACGGGGACATCGTGTTCCTCCGCCACAATCTCGACGGCGACTGGACGCTGGTTGTAGAGGGCATACCCTCCAAAGCCGGTCAAAATAACTATGACCGCGACCAGCGGGTACAAAATTGCAGGCCTGCGGATCAAGGTAGCCACACCCGAGGTTTGATTTCTTTGCATGTTGAACCTCAGGTCAGTTCAGGCAGGACAAGCGTCCGGCCACTCCTACGCCTTCACTCGTTTTGCGACGTCAGCCGAGATAATCGTCGTGCCAAATCAAGTGTCACCACGCCTACAATTCGCACTGAGCCTTGGTGGTCATCCTATCTGCCAAGCGAAGCTCCATCTTTGATCTGCGACAAGTCGCAACCGCCACTCCAGCCGTTTCTGCGTTTTCAGGTGGGTCCAGCCCGGCTGGCGGTAGAAACAGCGTGTCGGACCTGGTCGAGGAAGGGTGTGCCGCCATTGTGGGTGATTTCGTGAAGAGCTTTCCAGGGGAATGACCCTTCCGGCTGCACGGCGACGTCGCATTTGCGGCGGCTAAAGGAACGGTCGCCGGATGAGCGGACTTTTCAAGCACCCCAACAAGCATCCTGATCCAGAATCCACTTGCACCGGCACGGGCCAATCGGCGCGAGGTCTCCGCGCGCATCGGCACGATACTCTACTCCCTTGACATCTCAGTGGTGAGTTGTGTCATGCTATGGTGCCGGCTCCAGTTCATGGTCTGCTTTCGGCTCGGTCCCTTTACTACGGACCCTGAAGCTCACGTCAGCCAGCGCCGCCGCCAGCTCACTCTCCCGCGGCGTCCTTGGCAATCTCGTCCAGCAGATCGTTTACATCGTCGCGCCCCTTCCCGTCAGGGAGCCTGCGGAAGCCGACGATCACGTCACCTGGCTTTTCCTCAGTTTCGTAGCCGAAAAGGATGTAGGGGGCTTCAGATCCGCCTCACGGCCTCGGCCAGCATATCGCGGACCTGGCTGGCGACGCGGGTGAGTTCCTGGTTGTCGATCGCGGCCATGGAAGCTACAGGGTCGATAGCGCTGACCTCCACCGCATCCGAGACTTGTCGGACGATGACGTTGCAGGGCAGCATGGCTCCTACTCGCGGTTCCATTTCAATGGCGTTATGGGCCATCTTCGGATTGCAGGCGCCCAATATGAGATAGGGATCCATGTTGACGTCCAGCTTCTTCTTCATTGTCGCCTTTACGTCGATTTCGGTCAGCACGCCGAAACCCTGATCCGCTAGCGCCGCGCGGGTCCTCTCGACGACGTCATCAAAGCTGGCGCTGTCGAACTTGCGGTTGATGGTGTAAGTCATGGGAGCTCCTGTTTTACCGATCAACGACGGGATGCGGAAAGCGTTCCCAAGGTGTGTAGGACCCGCAGCCTGAAGGGGTGCTGTCGATCATGTGCTGCTAGTCGTCGCTCGGCCCAAGTTCGACAAGCGCCTCCAGAGCGCGTCCCATACGCCCTGCCCGTCGGCGAAAACTGGATGCATGGTATCAGGCCAGTCATTCCGCGAAAGCCCAACCGGAATGGCCCGCTGGCCTGCGACTTCCGAGCTACAAGGACCGAAACGCATCGAGCAGATGTTCAACCGGCTCAAACAGCTTCGTCGCCTCGCCACCCGATACGACAAAACCCCGAAAATCCTCCGCCGCCTTTCTCGTGTTGGCGGCCGTGAAGATGTGGTCGCCACGCTTGCTCCAGTTCGTGAGTTGTGCGTCGGTCGGGTGAGAACCACCCCGGCCAGTAAAATTTGTGTACTATTGGTGACTCAGCGTTCCACTTACACACGAAAGGCGTTTCTGCAGTGGACATCCCCCGGATCTTCAACGTCGCGGAAGGCGCTCACCGCATCCATAATCCGTTCACACCCGAAAAGCTCGCCACTCTCGGCGCGGCGTTGCGCCTGGAACCAGAGACCCGTGTGCTGGACCTTGGCAGCGGTTCAGGCGAGATGCTGTGCACTTGGGCACGCGATTACGGGATTAGCGGCACTGGTATTGACATGAGCCAGTTGTTCACCGAGCAAGCGAAGCTGCGCGCTGAAGAACTCGGGGTCGCCGATCGAGTCGAGTTCATCCACGGCGACGCTGCCGGCTATGTGGCCGACGCAAAGGTCGGTGTGGCAGCCTGTCTCGGTGCCACGTGGATCGGCGGGGGAGTCGTCGGCACCATCAAGCTTCTGGCGAAGAGCCTCCACACCGGAGGGATTATCCTCATCGGCGAGCCGTACTGGCTGCAGTTGCCGCCCACTGAAGACGTTGCCAAGGGATGCCTTGCCGGTTCGACCTCCGACTTTCTCATGCTTCCAGGACTTCTCGCGTCTTTCGGCAACCTCGACTACGACGTTGTGGAAATGGTCCTGGCGGACCAGGACGGCTGGGACAGGTACGAGGCGGCCAAGTGGCTCACAATGCGCCGGTGGCTCGACGCGAATCCCGACGACGATTTCGCGAAAGATGTTCGAGCCCAACTGACCTCGGAACCCGAACGCTACGCCGCGTACACGCGCGAATACCTGGGCTGGGGTGTGTTCGCGCTGATGGCGCGGTGATGTAAGGCAAGTGGCATCTGGCGGCAGCGAGCCCTCGATCCGTCCGAAGCCGAACGGCCCTTGGTCGAGCGCGACTGGCACGCCGCGGTGGGCTTCCTAGGATTTGTTGAGTATCAGCGCCCGCCAATGAGCTGCATTGCGTTCTGTAGCTGCTCGCTGGATAGTCCTGGCGATGTTGCAGACCTTAATGACTCATTGGCCCCAGATCCTCGCTATCATTTCGGTGGTGATGGCGGTCATCGGCATCGTCCACGCCATAATGACGAAGGAAGACGTCCGTGCCGCCACAGGTTGGGTCGGCGTGATGTTCCTGTCGCCGTTCCTTGGCCCGATCATCTACGCCGTTGCCGGCATAAACCGTATCCGTCGTGCAACGATCAGCGCCATGCGGCCCCTTTCCAGCGAGGCGGCTTCCGCAAAACATGAGCGCGACATTGCCGCCGAGGAATTGATCGCCGAGCGGTACGGCCAACGCTTCACCGGCCTGAAGACATTGGGCGACCGAGTGGCGCGGCGTGCCCTGACCTCGGGAAACGCAATTGCGATATTGGAGACAGGTGACGAGGCCTATGCCACAATGTGCCGAGCGATTGATGGCGCTCAACACAGTGTCCTTCTCGAGACCTACATCTTCGACAATGACGATGTCGGGCGGCTTTTCGTGAAATCTCTCGCCGGAGCCGTCCAGCGGGGTGTCGGCGTTCGCGTGCTGATCGATGCGGTTGGGGCGCGTTACTCAGTCCCCAGCATTCTTGGGCATCTGCGAGAGGCAAAAATCACAGCCGACCTCTTCAACGGCAACATCGTCATGGGCCTGCGTCTTCCCTACGCCAATCTCAGAACACACCGGAAGATCCTGGTCGTCGATGGCACGATTGCGTTCACCGGAGGGATGAACATCCGAAAGGGATTCTCAGCCGAGTTCGCCGGCTCCTCCAGCGCGAGGGACACGCATTTTCAGGTCACCGGCCCGGTCGTGGCCGACCTTTTTTCGGTTGCCGCCGAAGATTGGCGCTTCGCGAGCGGCGAGCTCCTGAAAGGCCACACCTGGCAAGTGGCCACGCTTCCCGCGGCTCCCGGTCAGCCGATGCTGACGCGGGCGGTTGCGTCCGGGCCGGATGCCAGTATCGAAACGAACCATAAATTGCTGATCGGGGCATTCTCCGTCGCTCGCCAATCGATCCGCATCATGTCCCCCTATTTCCTGCCGGATCGGGAACTGATCAGCGCGCTGACGACCGCGGCCAGGCGAGGCGTCGAGATCGACATCGTGGTACCGGCGGTGAACAATCTCTTCCTTGTCGACCGCGCGATGACAGCCCAATTCGATCAGGTCCTGAAGCACTATTGCCGTGTATGGCGCACGAAGGGCTCGTTCGATCATTCGAAGCTGCTGTCGGTCGATGGGGTTTGGGCCTATATAGGGTCCTCCAACCTTGATGCCCGGTCCCTGCGGCTGAATTTTGAGATTGATATGGAGGTTCTTGATGCAGGCTTTGCCGCCGAGATTGAAGCGCGGATCGGATCGGCAATCGCCTCCGCAGCGCCCGTAACGATCGAAACCTTGAGAGCCCGGCCATTCATCGGTCGCCTGTTCGACCGAGTGTTGTGGCTGGGATCGCCCTATCTTTAGAGGCTTTCTCTTTCTGCCGGAGGGAATTTGGGTGACGCAGCCATCGTTCGATCTCGTCAGGGAATGGAGGCAGCGATTGCCGATCCTATTTGAGTGGGACAAAGCCAAGTCTTGAAGGCAGTGAGACGAGCAACAGACTCATGCAAAGAACTGGACGTAGCTTTCCTGCAAGTGTGCTCAAGTCCATTCGCGACAGAAAAAAGCAGAAGGCCAAGGCTGCGTCGTCCGAAGGGACACGCCCCGCGGGGACACTGGTCGCATCCTACAACGTCCACAAATGCGTGGGCGTCGACAGAAAGTTCGATCCCGAACGAATCGGTCGCGTCATCCGGGAAATCGGGCCGGATGTCATTGCGTTGCAGGAAGCGGACAATCGATTTGGAGATCGTGCCGGCCTTCTGGATCTGCCGCGTCTCGAATTGGAAACAGGCCTGGTGCCAGTGCCTGTGTCCGGAAACGGCAAGGGGCACGGCTGGCACGGCAACGTTCTGCTTTTCAAACGGGGTATCGTTCGCGATGTCCATCAGATCGAGCTCCCGGGACTGGAACCGCGCGGAGCCCTGGTTGCTGAAATCGATCTGGAAGGGAAACGAACTTTGCGCATCATCGCAGCCCATCTCGGCTTGCTGCGCCGATCGCGCTCCGAACAGGCCCGTGTCGTACTCGATATCATGAACAGCCCGGACGAAAAACCAACACTGCTGCTCGGCGATTTGAACGAATGGCGACTCGGAAACCGATCCGCGCTAAATACGCTGCACACGACTTTCGGTTCTGCGCTGCCGGCGGTTCCCACCTTTCCATCGCGTCTGCCGCTGCTGGCGCTCGACCGGATCATGGCAAATCGACACGGAATGATATCAACCGTCGAAGCCCATGATACGCCGCTTTCGCGGGTCGCCTCCGATCATCTGCCGCTTACAGCATTCGTTCGCCTGTGAAGTCGCTGCCCAGCCCCATGGGCGGAGATCGGTTCAAAGGTTAATCCATCATGCGCTTCTATTCGCCCCGATCTTTCCACCCACAAACGAGACCACGAGATATCGACCTGACGCGGCCGTGACCGACGCGCCGTTGCCGTCTGAAAACGATGGATATAGTTCAGAGGTTGTTGGCGCCTGTTTCAATGCAGGTTCTGTCGCGCTTTACCGGGCTTATTCCCCGCTACATCTGGGCCGAGGAAATCGCGCGCTCTGCTTTATCTGGATGATCATGGTGGGCGCGATCGTCGCGGTCCGCGACGGCCCGCATTTCGACCTCGACCTGCTACCGACGAGCGACAGTCTGAAAGAAACACAACATCGCGGGCGAGCATGTCCTCGACGTGGCGCAGGCGCTTTTACAGATGCTCGGCGAGGCCGGCAGAGCGTTAAGGCGGCGTCAAGAACCGACGCTCGTCGTCGGCATCCGATGCGCAGGTATCGGTCGACCGCGCTCTCGCGGGATGCAGCCAACCTGCTTGCCAGCGTGAGGGCGTTTTCGAAGGCGGCGGTGTTGGCGATGCCGGGCTGAACTCTACAGATAAGTGCTTCGACACCTGGCCGATTGAAACGTCCACCATCCATCGCCGCGCCTGCACCGCTGGTAGGCAGGAAAGCCCATTTGGGTGTCAGGTAGCGATGGAAGATCTCGTCCGGGCCGACGCGGGTTAGCTTCACCCGCGCGCCCCGTTCTCGAGATCGCGGATGAAGGCCAGGACCGCTTCGACCTGCCCATCCGCGACCAGTTCGGCCGCCGTGCGGTGGCCATAGTCGGCGATCGGCTCATTGCGATACCAGTAGATTGCCTTCTCGACGTCGCCGGTGAGTTCTGTCGCAGCAGAAATCACCTTGACCATCTCGCGCATCCGCCCCTGCAGTCGCTCCGACGAGGGATTGCGTAGCGTGTTGCGATGAACACCAGTCAGCTGCGCCAGATTGGCCACCTTCACGCCAAGCGCCTGCGACAGGCGCTTCGGCGAGATATAAGGCGTGCGCGGCTCCTGCAGGCTATCGACAAAGACTGAGATCGCCGTGGAATTTGCGAGCTGTGCGTGGGTCATGACAGTCTCCGATCTCTCATCCGCACAATATATGCACATTCCAACGCATAGCAAGTGAACACAGATGGCAAGGGGCCGCTTGGCGGAGGATCGCAATTCGTCGGGCCGAGGTGGTGGCCAAAGGCGGCTTTGGGGCCGGAGGAATAAGCATGCGGCCGTTCTGGTGCGGGCCGTAAGTCAGCCGCGACGCAGCTTTTGCCAAAACCTGAAAACAGACGCTCATTGATATATTGTCGATCAGGACTGGTGATTATGTTATGGCGACAGTCTTTTCGACGCACGAACCCTGTCGGTAGCTAGGAAGCGATTTTCCTTTGGATCGTCATCAACCTGCGCTAGATGCAATCGCGACATAAGTGAGAGTCCAGGCCCATGGCGACAGCTTCGAAGAAACCCGCCACTCAAACTGAAGCCCCGGCGTTTACCACGACGCCAGCGGCAAAGGCCCAGGCGACTCGCTCGCGGATCATCGCGCTCGTGCTTTGGGCGGCAGCAATCATCCTCGAACTTGTGGCCATCTTCTGGGTGATGCGGCCGCCTTTCGACGAACTGGCCGCCAATCACGGCTTCCCGCAATGGCGTTGGTACACCCTTCTCGGTTTCATCGCGGTAATCGGCGTGCTCGCGATAATCGGCTCGCTCTTATGGAAAAGAGCCAATCATCAGGATCCGGCAACACGCAAGGAACCGGTGAAGTTCTTCATCCAGAATCAACTCGGCGCCTTTATCGCGCTTTTGGCATTCTTGCCGTTGATCGTCATGATCTTCCTCAACAAGGACATGGATGCCAAGCAAAAGAACATCGCCGGCGCCGCTGGTATCATCGTCGCGGTTGCGGCGACTGTGCTTGGTATCGACTTCAAGCCGCTGTCACAGGAACAGGTAGCGGTGGAATCTCAAGTCGTGACGAACCTCGTTGGTCAGGATCTTGTTTGGTGGAGCGACGGAGGCAAGGTCGTGCATCTATGCAACGGCGCCTCCGATATCAAGAATGCCACGACGCCGGTCTCGAGCGGTCCTATCGCCGACGCTTTCGCCAAAGGCAAGGAAGGCATCACTCTCGAGCTCAACACCGAGCTGAACCAGTGCGGTTTCGCTGTTCCGGCGAACCTTGCGGATATCGAGCAATGGGTGCGCAGCGCACGCGGACTGCAAAGATCATAGAACGAACCTCGCGATCAGCTTGGGTCGGCGTCAATGTCTTTTTTGGCTCACCGTTCTGCAATCGGGCATTCCGCTGACCACCATGCGAAGCCAATCATGAGACCTCGCGTTTTGGGCCCGTCGGTAGAGCGATTAAGTTGAGGATCTAGAGGTCGACCTTTGCATTGTCGCCTATGTCAGGCTTCGCACCTGTCACGGCGGCCACGATCATTTTGGCAGTGGCGAGGATCTTGCCCGGACTGTCCCAGAGTTCGCCGTCATCCGGCGTAACGGTGATGAGACGGATATCCGGATCATCGGAGTTATCCCACCAAGCTTCGTCGGTCTTCTCCCAAAGCTCCCTTATTTTCGCGCGGTCGTTCGACACGACCGCAGGGCCGGAAATTGTCACATATTTGTAGTTGCTGTTGTCGCTCCAGGCCAAAGTGACTTTCGGATAGCGCTTCAGCTGATCGTTTTTGGCACCGTCGTCGTTGACCAGAAAATAGATCGAATGCTCTTTGCGTTGTACGCGGGCCGATAGCGGACGAGCACGCGTATATTCTCCGTCCCATGTGGCAAACATGCAGACGTCAATCTGCTTTGCGAGTTCCCAAATCCGGTCTGTAGACTCTTCCTGGGTCAAGTCATTTTCTTGCTCTTTGTGGTTTGCCATGGCTCGCTCGCTTGCTGGACATCCTCGCTAACGCCTTCCCGCCTACAGCGTTCCCACTGTCCTGTCCTTGCTCGCGCTATGGTGTATCGCTGGACGAAAGACATGCAGGGTCGGCCGACATCAGGCGGTAATTTTTCCTCGGAGAAGCAGCCGGCGTTAGCCGCTGATCTTCTCAGCGCCTTCCTGAAAGGAAAGCGCGTTCTCGATGATCGGCAGCTTTGGGGCCGACATGCGGACTGGTAGCTTCTCGCCTCGCAAGCAAGATGCCGCACGCTTTTCAGCACAGCGGTGGCAGGGTTAAATCGAACGGCTGTCGTACGCCCAATGCAGTAAGGCCTGGCGTTGGCGCGGCCGGCACCAGCAGTCGGCCGGTTCGCACGCTCGGCGAAGCTGGGCGACATGGCGGCGAATGGCTTTCCAACGTGCGATCTGCCGCTCGTCCTCACCTGATAGACGGCGACCCATGTAATAGCGACAGTACCACTGGAACCAGCCACGCGGATCGTCGGGATGTATCCATCTCTTGGCTCGCCAGACGCTGAGCGGCTGGCTGGCGTCGACGCCGAACCAGTTGAGTAACGGATCTTTTCGCAGCGGCGACAGCCGCGCCTTTGCAAACCAGCTTTTTGGGAATTCGTCGCGGCAATCGGTCATGTATTTGCCGCCGAACACGCCGAGCGCCAGCATTGCGGCGGGCGTCAGGTCCGGCCGGAATTCGGGATGAAAGTCATGGCCAATTGGCGCAACGAGAGCATAGCGATAGCCGTGCTGCATCCTGTCGTTCACGTCAACCCACCGCAGCTTCATCGGGAGCGCTTCGACAGTACTTTCGAGCGGTTGCGCCGCCAGATGGAATAGTTGAGTGCCGCCGCGAAGCTCACCCACGCCAGGTAAGGAACAAGCAGCAATGCGGCGGCCAAGCATACGCGCTGAAACAGAATGATCGTTGCCAGGATCGCAACCCAAAGCACCATAATCTCCACCAGCGCCAACCCGGGTCGGTGAAGTCCGAAAAAGATCGGCGCCCACGCAGCGTTGAGAAGAAGTTGGGCTGCATAGACGCCGAGAGCGAGTGCTGCGCCGGCAATGCCCGCCTCTCGCCATACGAGCCAGCCCGACAGGGCGATCGATGCATAGAGCACTGACCAGACTGGGGCGAACAGCCAGTCCGGCGGCCGCCATCCTGGCTTGTCCAGCTGCTTATACCAGTCGCCTGGCCTGAAGATCATGCCGGTGGCTGCCGCAGCGAAACTCGCAGCTACAAACGCAACAAGCGCGAGGAGCGAATGTATGTCCATCAGGTTATAGATGGAGGGAACCGCCGACGAGCCAAGCAGGTCCTCCGAAGGCGCTATCGGTCCGGCCAGCGGCGACCTCGCCGGAGCCCACATCAGAAAGCAGCGGGACAATCTGCCAGGCCGCCGATAGCCCCACCAGGACGTAGACGATCCTGGCAAGCCCTGAGCCGGCCCCGAAGATGGCGGCGACGAGGTCGAAGCTGAATAATCCGACCAGCCCCCAGTTCAGCCCTCCTACGATAACGAGGATGAGCGTGAGGATGTTGATGAACTTCATTGTTCTTCTCCAAGATCCACGGGACGCGAGGTCAGCCTTCCGGCGGCATGATCACCTTGTCGATGACATGGATTACGCCGTTCGAGGCAGCCACATCGGCATCGGTGACGGCGGCATCGTTGACCCTGACGGAGGAGCCCTCGACTTCGATGTCAATCATCTTGCCGTTGACAGACTTGGCCTCATCAAGACCAGCAACATCCGCCGCCATGACCTTTCCTGGGACCACATGGTAGGTCAGGATTTCGGTGAGCTGCTGCTTGTTTTCCGGCTTCAGCAGGTTTTCGACCGTACCGGCCGGCAGCTTGGCAAATGCCTCATCGGTTGGAGCAAAGACCGTGAACGGACCATCTCCCTTGAGAGTGGATACTAGGCCGGCCGCTTCGAGCGCGGCTGCCAATGTCTTGAACTGACCCGCTTCCACTGCAGTATTGACGATATCCTTTTCAGCAGCGAATGCGCTAACGCCGCTGGCGAGCATCATTGCTGCAGCGACCAGAAGGCTTTTCAACTTCATTGCGTTTCTCCTCTCGATGACCGGTGCGAGATGCACGTCATGCCCCTTTCATCTGGAGAAAATTGGTTTTCTTACCACTCAAATTTTCGTGATAATGGAGGAGATTCTCTTGTGAAGAAAATTGCCATTGCATAATTTCCCGAAACGAAAAGGAGTTTGCGTCGTGCTCTCCGACACCCTTTCAAACGAGCTCCAGCGCTACGCCATCGGCTCGCGTATCAAGGCACTACGCCTAAGGAAGAAGCTGGGGCTGGTGCAACTGGCCGGGCACACCGGCCTTTCGCCTGCGATGCTCTCGAAGATCGAGCGCGGGCAGATGTTTCCAACGCTGCCCACGCTGCTTCGGATCGCCATGGTTTTCGGCGTCGGCCTCGACCACTTCTTCACTGCCGAGGAGGAGCCGCTCATCGCGATCGTCAGAAAGGAACAGCGTCTCAAACTTCCAAGCCCGCCGGGCGGAAAGCACCCAGCCTATATATTCGAAAGCCTGGATTATCCCGCTTCTGGCCGCCGCATGGAGGCATTCTACGCCGAGTTCCCGCTCGATGCGCCGCCTTCAGAGCCGCATCAACATGGCAGCGCTGAGTTCATCTACGTGCTCAGCGGTCGGCTTGTAGTGAATGTGAACGGCAAGGAGGTCGCGCTGGATACGGAGGACGCAATATATTTCGACTCTAGTGTTCCGCACAATTATCGCCGCGAAGGCGAGGCAATTTCAACGGCCATTGTTGTGACCTCTTCGTAGGCCATCGTTGACTGAGTACTCCTCAAACTCATCCCCTATGCATCGCAGCGTTGGCCAAGGAAGTCGGCTTTCAGGTGGGGAGCAGCGAATAGTCAACCGCCGATATGCGGCGCGTTCTGATCGGCAGCGTCGGGACCGAAAGCTGACTGTCCTCTGTGGATGGCTCCCGCAATGCAAGAGGTAATTCGACAGTGCGGAACTGTGCGCTTCCGATGCCTGAGACGGCCGAGGATTTAGCGAAATTAACCTAGCGCGCCCAACGCGGGGGCGGCGATCGAAGCGGCAGAGCAGCGAGGAAGTATTGCTGCCACTTGCGTCGGATGTCGAACCTGTCAACCTCCCGGAACTATCGGGCGCGCGAATCGATACGGCCCTATCGTCTCGAGTTTCTCAGGAGGAGGGCAGCTGGATTATGTTTTCGGCTTGGCTTTCGCGGTGCTCGCGGCGCGGCGACAGCATCATCCGCGTCAAGAGAGTGGTGGACTGCCCCGCGGGACAGCTTCTGCTGCAATTGGTGCGCGATGTGGTGCAACCCTCTGAAATCCCACTGCATGCGCGTGATGCGGGCGAGGGACAGTCCAACGGTACCTTCATCGTGCTGTGATGGACCGCGGCATCGACGATGCGCTGCTGGAAAGACCTTGGCGGCACTCCAGTCAGGCCTGAACGCCTGTCGCGCGCCTCTATACTTGAGCCCTCGAATATGCCCGGCATGTCCACGATCCGTAGTGGTCGCTGCAGTCTTATGGGGGCGCAATGCCGATCCAATTTCTAACCGTGACGCTTATGCAGTTAGCACATCCTCAATCTTGATCGGCAGGGTGCGCACGCGCTTGCCCGTCGCGTGGAACACAGCGTTGGCTATTGCCGGAGCCATGCCCACCAACGCGATCTCGCCCAGCCCTTTTACGCCAAGCGGGTTCACATGCGGGTCGACCTCGTCGACGAAGAGCGCCTCCAACTTCGGAGTATCGAGGTTCACGGGCATGAGGTAGTCAGCCATGTGGGCGTTGACCGGGCGACCGTCACGCGCATCCAGAACGGTCCGTTCCATCAGCGCCATGCCCATGCCGCCGATCATCCCGCCCGTGCACTGGCTCGTGGCGAGGAGCGGATTGACCACTCGCCCAATGCCATAGGCGCCCACGAGGCGGCGTACCCTGATCGTACCGACATCGGGATCGACCGACACTTCGGCGAATACAGCGCCGAACGAGTGCATCGAATATTTTTCTGCTACCTCCGGATCGCGCCGGGCGGAGCCGTCTGCCTCGATAGGGTTGCCGACATTCGCTAGGATGTCCTGGTAAGACATGCCCGGCGAGCCATCCCCGCGTCGGCGAAGGCGTCCGCCCACCCATTCAAGGTCCTCGATCGAGGCTCCAAAGACAGGCAAGCCTTGATCGGCTATGGCCCGTTTGGCGGCCTGCGACTGCGCTTCGAGGCAGGCTGCCCGAATCGCGGATCCTACCGAAGCCATCGTCCAGGAGCCGCCGTGGGACGGTGTCGGTGGGTAGTCCGTCGTGCCAAGCCCGAACTGTACCTGTTCCGGCGGCAGCCCCAGGAATTCGGCCGCCACCTGCGTCATCGACGTGTAGGTGCCTGGCCCCATGTCGCTGGCCGCCGCTTCAATCTCGGCAGTGCCGTCTGGGAGAAGTCGCACCCTGGCGTTCGAGGGCGCCTGGAAAGCTGGGTAGGTGGCGGTTGCCGTGCCCATTCCGATCAACAGGCGTCCGTCGCGCATCGAGCGCGGCTCAGGAGACCTTCGATCCCAGCCGAAGCGCTCGGCGCCAAGGTCGTAGCATCGGATCAGCGAGCGGCTGGAGAACGGCCTGTTTTCGGCCTCGTCGATCTTCGGCTCGTTGCGCCGTCTCAGCTCGATCGGATCGATCCCGAGTTTGTAGGACAGCTCGTCCATGGCGCTTTCGAGCGCAAAGATGCCGCTTGCCTCGCCCGGACCGCGCATGTGGTTGGGCGTGCCCGTATCGAGTTCGGCCAGGCGATACTGGGTGCGCACGCTCGGGCAGCCGCCGCGAAGGCGGTATAGGCATCTCGCTCGCGAATTCCTGCATCTCCCTCACGGGACCTAGCCGCGTCCGTCCGACGAACTGCTGGACTCGTCCCCATCATATCGCTAACGACAGACGATGAAGAACAATCTTTATCTCGTCATCGGCGCGTTGGTCGCCGCTGTCATTGCCTTGGGCATTTACGTTTATCGCGAGGAGACGAAGCCGAAAGGCGTGGAACTTCGGATCGACGACTCGGGCGTATCAGTTCAGGAAAACTAAACCGCACATCCAGGTTTTCCGAAACACCCCTGCCGGGATCACCACATTTTCCCGGCAGGCTATCCGGGTCACGATTCCGAAAAGGCAAAATTACGGCCAAATAAGGGCTTTGCAACGCGCGCGTGTGTGATACAGATGAAGGCGGGTGGGTGATTGCCGGTTCAGGCGGTCCGCCCCTTGCGTGGTCCTCTCCGGCATTTTGAATGGAGAACGCATGCGACACCATCTTCTCTGCCTTGCCGGTTCTTTTGCCGCTCCAGCGCTGCTCGTGCCTTCGGCTCTTGCTCAGACTGATACCACTCAGTTCAACGTCCAGATCACGATCAGCGCCGAATGTCAGATCAATTCGGCGACCGATCTGAATTTCGGCTCGTCGGGCGTGATCGACACCGCCGTCGCAGCATCGAGCGCCATCGCCGTTCAGTGCACCAATGGAACGGACTACGACATCGGGCTCGATGTTGGACAAGGGACCGGTGCAACTGAAGCTGCCCGACTGATGACCGGGCCGAATTCGGAAACGGTGACCTATTCCCTCTATACAGATGCAGGCCATGCCGATGTTTGGGGCGACACGATCGGAACAGACACCGTAGCCGGCACCGGCACCGGCGCCGAGCAGACCTATCCCGTCTATGGTCAGGTGCCAGTGCAGGACACCCCAACAGCCGGCACTTATACCGACACCATCACGGTAACCTTGACCTACTGAGGTCACACACCGCACCAGGGAGAGGGAAAATGCGGTCACTCGCCGTCATAGTCGCATGTCTTGCAGCCGTCCTTGAATTTGCCGGCTCCTCGGAAGCCGCGTCGTTGCGCGTAGCACCCGTCGTGCTCGACCTCAGAGCGCCGACGGCAGCCTCCACGATTCGGATCTGGAACGATGCGCGCCGGCCGATTAATGTGCAGGTCCGCGTTTTACGCTGGACCCAGAAGAACGGTGAGGACACCTACCAGACGACGAATGATGTGGTCGCCAGTCCGCCGATCACGACGCTTCGACCCGGGGGCGAAAATCTGATCCGGATTGTCCGAACCTCGAAACGTCCCGTCAACGGGGAAGAGAGCTACCGGCTGGTGGTGGACGAGCTGCCGGACCCGTCCCGCCGCGTGGCCGGAACAGTCGTTCTGGTGGTGCGCCATTCCATACCTGTTTTCTTCGCCACGAGCGATGCTCCCGGAGCGTCTCCGTCGTGGAGCGTCCAGCAAAGGCGCGGTGGCTATCTCGTCACCGTCCGCAACCGGGGATCGATGCGGCTCAAGATATCGAACCTCGCCTTGAGCAGCGGCGGTAGGGCCGTTGCGCGCCGGGACGGCCTGGTCGGCTATGCACTCGGGAACTCCACAGCGAAGTGGTTTGTGCCGGCCACCGGCCGCGGTCGGCTGTCCGGTAGTTCGCTGGCAATCTCGGCGGACAGCGAAGCGGGACGTTTTGATGCTACCGCGCGCCTTACAGGCGGCTAGCGCTCCATTCTTGATGTCGATCGGGCTCGTTGCGCTGCACGGCTCAAAAGCCGTTGCTGAATCGATCCCCTCAGCAGCGGGCCCCCCAACAGCAGGCATCGATGCAGCGGCAACACCCGTCAGCGCCTCTCGTGATCTTCAACTGGAGGTGTTCATCAACGGCACATCGACCGATCTGATTGCAGCGTTCCGGCAGGATGCCGATGGAACCTTGGCAATCGAACCGGACCAGCTGCGCAATGTCGGCATCGAACCCGGCGAAGAAGCGACGCGGCCGGATGGGCTGATCGACATTGTCAAGCTTTCCCGCGTTTCCTTCGAATTCGACGAGACCGCCCAGACCATCCATTTCACCGTCGAATATGACGCGCGTTCGGCGCGCGTCATCGATGCCCATGAGCGGGCTCAGGACGACACTTCCGCCGCGGACCCTCAAAGCAGCCTCGGCGCGCTTGTGAACTACACGCTGTTCGCCAGCACCGGAGGTGACAGGATCGATGATATGTGGGCTTTCGACGGCGCATCGGGATGGTTCGAAGGTCGCGTATTCAGTTCGTTCGGCGTCCTGGCGAGCTCCTATATCGCCAGCAGCTCGCCGGACGAACTTTACGGCTCGACCCGCCTCGACACGACGTGGTCCTATTCGAACCCCAAATGGCTGACCACGTTTCGCGCCGGAGACGTCATTACGGGCGGGTTGAGCTGGACTCGGCCCACACGCCTGGGCGGGGTGCAGATCCAGCGCAACTTCGGCCTGAGGCCGGATCTCGTGACCATGCCTTTGCCCGAGATCTCCGGTTCCGCGGCCGTTCCGTCGACGGTCGATATCTATGTCAACAATGCCCGTCGCCTGTCGGAGCAGGTTCCGACCGGCCCGTTCCAGATCACCAATCTGCCAGTGGTGACGGGAAGCGGAACGGCGCGTGTCGTGGTGCGCGACGCTCTCGGACGGGAGACGGTTTCCGAAACCCCCTTTTTCGCATCATCCGACCTATTGGCGTCGGGGTTCTGGGACTATTCGGCCGAAGCAGGCTTTGCCCGCCGATTCTATGGCGTCGAATCCGAAGACTATGACGGGCGCTTCATGGCCTCGGGCACGCTTCGCTACGGGTTAACCGACTGGCTGACCCTCGAAGGCCATGCCGAAGGCGGAGGCGGCCTTGTTAACGGCGGTGCGGGCGCGGTGTTCGGGCTCGGCCAATACGGGGTGGGATCATTCGCGGCTTCCGCGAGCAGCTATGGCGGGCAGACGGGATTTCAGGTGGCGGGCAGTGTCGAGTTTGAGCTTTGGGACCTGCATTTTTTTGCGCGAACGCAGCGCACGTTCGGAGACTACAACGACATTGCCGCGGTAACCGTCGATCCGCTCCCGCCGCTGTTGCCCGATCATGACTTCCACAGCGCCGCACCGCCGCGCGTGCTCGATCAGCTGTCGGTCTCGGTGCCCCTGAAGTTCGATCCGGCGGCGCTCAATTTCAGCTACACGCAGATCAAGACGGTCGAGGGTGAGAGATCCCAGATCGTCGGGCTCTCCCTCAACCGCCCCTTCGGCAACGGCGCATCATTTTTTGCAACCGCCTTCACGGACCTCGAGGACGAGGACTCGTTCGGCGCGTTCGCCGGGGTCTCGATCCCGCTCGGCAAGGATATCTATGCTTCGGCGGGCGTTTCCTCCGATTCCGACGGGACGGCGGTGACGGCGGACCTGGTCAAGTCGGAAAACACCGAGATCGGCAGCGTCGGCTGGCGGTTCCGCGACACGGAAGGCGCTTACACGGACCGTGCCGCATCCGCCAGCTATCGCGCACCTTTTGCCCGCTTCGAGGCCGGTGTTCAGCAGTACGAAGATCAATTTCGGGCAACGGCCCAGGCCGATGGTTCCGTCGTCTTCGCCGGCCGCGACGTTTTCTTTTCCAATCGCATCGATGACGCTTTCACCGTGGTCGATGCTGGTGTTCCGGATATCGACGTCCAATATGAAAACCGGCCGGCCGGCCGCACCAACCGCAGGGGCAAGCTGCTGGTGCCGGACCTGCGCTCCTACGAGCCGAACCAGATCACCATCGACCCGACGAACCTGCCGATCGATGCAACGGTCGCTGGCACCCGCGAGGTCACCGTTCCGGCCGACCGCAGCGGCACCGTGGTCAAGTTCGATGTCGAGGCCGGTGCCCAAAACGCGCTTGTCACGCTCCGCGACGAGAGCGGTGAATTCCTGGAGACAGGTGCGGCGGGACAGGTGGAAGGGGGAGCCTCGGAAGGCTTCGTCGTGGGCTATGGAGGGCAGGCCTATATCACGGGGCTCGGTCCGCAAAACCGCATCGTGGTGGATCAGCCGACCCGCGGCCGCTGCGCAGCGGAATTTGACTTCGAACCGCGCAAGGGCGAGCAGGTGGCGATCCCCAATGCGGTCTGCCGTCCAATCGAATGAGGAAGTCATGCTCCGTCTGATCCTGCTGGCCTGCTTCCTGCTTGTGCCCGCCCAGGCGCAAGCCCAGAGCTGTTCCTCCAGCGTCTCCAATGTCAATTTCGGCAATGTCGATACCCTGTCGGGCGCTGCGGCCGATACGACGGCGACGGTCAACATCAGCTGCAACGGAGGACCGCTCGGCGCGAATTTCCACGTCTGCCTTAACCTCAACGCCGGAACGGGCGGCGCGACGTCGGGCACCCGCCACATGCGCAATGCCACCAGTGCCGCACTGAACTACAATCTCTACCAGGAAGCGGCGCGCATCACGAAGTGGGGCTCACGAGAGCAGCCTGCGCTCGGCAATCCGGTGGCCGTGAATCTGACCGCCTTGCCGCTCACCACTGCGATGGCGACGCGGACGATCTATGCGCGCGTCTCCGGGAGCCAGCAAAGCGCGGCGGCTGGCCTCTACACATCGAGCTTCTCCGGGAGCCAAGTGAGCTTCAACTGGACCACTTACCTATTTACCCCTCCCGCCTGCAGCTCAGTCACGCAAAACCCCGTCCGGCCCAGCTTCATGGCGCAGGCCAACGTCGTCAACAACTGCAACGTGACGGCGCAGAACATCAATTTCGGCAGCCACGGTGTGCTCGACGCCGCGGCCGATGCGGCCGGCGCCGTCGGCGTTACCTGTACCCCGGGCACGACCTACAATGTCGGCTTGAACAACGGGCTAAGCGGCACCGGTCCGACGGCACGGCGCATGATGCTCGGCGGCCAAGCCGTGACCTATGGCCTCTACATGGATGCCGCGCGCAGTCAGCCCTGGGGTGGAACCATCGGGACCGACACCTTCGCAGGCACCGGCGCGGGCGCGACGCAGAACCTGCCCGTCTATGGCCGCGTGCCAGCGCAATCGACACCGTCCCCAGGTACCTATACTGACACTGTGGTGGTCACGGTCACCTATTGACTCAAACGCCCGACGTCGTCGGTCGAGGCTTGTCACAGCCCAGCGCCCGCGTCTGCAGGGGCTGTCACATCGAAAGCCGAGTCCAGATCCCGGTTCCACAACCTCTGTGTCTCGGCATAGACGAATTCGTTGTTGCCGCATCGCCCGCAACTCATTTTGCTCCCCGGCAACTCTGCTTCAACATCCCCAAAGATTTACCGCAGGCCACTCGGCTGATACCAACACTTTACGTGCAGAGACGCAGCGGACGAGTACGAACTGGCCAAACTCATGGGCTTTGCGAAGCTTCCATTCGCCGCCGCGCTTACGTCTTCCGCCTGATTTCAAATTCGCTTTTTGTTCCTGTTTTGGTCACCCATTGGGGCGCGAGTATTAGGGAAGCGATGAATACACGCGCTCTCTTAAGCTATAGGCGCGAACCCCGCGAGCCAAAGCATAAGACCCGCAATTCGCGGCTCTTTATGCTTGGGCCTCCACGGCCTCCAGGCCGAGTTCGACGGGATCGGGGACCGTCGCTGCGAAAACGTCGAGATAGTTCCGCCGTTTCGTAGGCGACACTTGGCCGAGCTTTTCGACTTTCTGAGAAACCGTCTCCTTGAGGCGTTCAGCGCTAGGTTTCAAGCTTTCTTCAGCAACCTTAATCCGCGCGTCGACAGCCGCTAAATCCGGTGTCGCCTCCGCTTCGTTTCCAGATCCGCCATTCGACGCCGCTTTAGCGCGTGTCGGTTTCGGCAGGCTGGCTTTGCGTTTCACAATGCGAGCTGCGGCCCGCTTTGTTGCCGGCTCCGCTTTCGCGGTCGCAGCGATAGTTGGCATCGCCTCAGCGCTGTTAACTGGTGATGACGTTCTCTTTTCGGAATCAGCCATGTCAGCATCCCGGTAGTCGGGGCACCGGCATCTTCGGCGGGCTGGCCGGCTTGGGCGTAATAGTCGGTCAAAGCCGGTACGGGTTGAATCGGAAGATATTCGATCGGCGGTACATCCGGCATGTGCGCCTGAGAAAATGCTTCCGCGGACTTGAATGGCTGCGTCTCGAAAAAGCGCAGCTTGTCGCCGAAGATCGGGCGCTGGCCTTCAACAAGCAGTACCATCTTTGTTTCCGACATCTGCCGGATTTCCTGCGGCATCATCAGGTCACGTTCGCGAATCTGTTCGACCTTCGTGCGCCTCGGCAGACCAAGCAGTTCAATTGTGCGCGATTCCGACTGGTAGCGGATGGTCCGCTTGCCGAGCGCACGGGAAGCATAGTCGGCGGTCATTCGGAAAGTGGCATGTACGAACGGTTCGTGGAGCGTCGGGCGGAGGAAGCCCTGTCAGACACTCCGGCGGTCCTCATCGTGGGACCGCGCCGGGCTGGCAAGGGGGAAGCGGGCCGGACCGATATCGCGCTTGACGATCGGACGGTCCTCCAGGCAGCGCAGTTGCCTTGGCCCTCGCGCCACCACCAGCCTCGCATCGATTGCCGCTCGATCATCGACTCAGCACGGCCATGAAGGTCTTTACTCGGGCGGGGTCGACCTTGTTCCACCAGACGCCGTCATGCTTCAGCGCGCTGGCGATGATGATGCCATCGACTATGCCAAGAATATCGTTGGCATTGTCGGGCGTCACGCCGCTGCCCACCAGCGTCGGTAGGCCGGCGGCCTCCTTGATCATGCGGATGTAGCTGAGATCCGCAGCGTGCCCGGTGCGCTGACCCGTCGCGATGATGGCATCGGCGTCGAAGAAGACCAGATCCTTGACCAGTTCCTCCACCGGGCGGTCGCCGACGATCGCATGCGCGCCATGCTTGACATGAGCATCGGCGAAAACTCGGATGCCGTTGGCGCGCAACCTGGCGCGGTAGCGCGCTGCGCGACCCGATTCCCCCTCGACAAAACCCTCGTTGGCGACATAGGCATTCGCCCATTGATTGACGCGGATGAAGCCCGCGCCAGCGGCACTTGCGATCGCTAGGGCAGGGATGGCGGCGTTAGCGAGCACATTGATGCCGATTGGCTTGCCAAGTTCGCGGCGAATACGGTCGGAGACGACCGCCATATAGGCCGCTGTCTCCGGTCCGATATCGTCAGGTTTGGCGAAGGGAATGTCGCCATGATTTTCTATGATCACGCCGTCGCATCCGCCATCGAGATAGGATCTCGCATCATCGAACCCCCGCTGATAGATCGCCTCGACAGCCTCGCCGTCGTATCGCGGCGCGCCAGGAAGCGGCGCAAGGTGAACGACGCCGATCACCACCTTGGTGCGCCCGAAAAGCTGAAAGAGCGCGTCGCTGCCTGATTGGCCGATCGGACGTGAGGGCTGGGTCATGAGAACTCCGTTTGACCGACGAGCGCCGCCATTTCAGACGCTGAAGGACAGGATATCAGTGTGCCCGGCCGTGTCACCGCAATTGCCGCGGCCGCGAGCGCGAATTTCAGCGCTGAGGTAACTGACATTCCCCTGGCGAACCCGCCGGCCAGACAGCCGCAAAAAACATCGCCGGCGCCGCTGGTGTCGAGCGCCTCGACGCGTGGCGCGGGCAAACGAAGCGATCCTCCCTGGTCCGTGCCAAGCACGAGACAACCTTCGGCGCCGAGCGTGACCACCACCGTCCCGGCGCCTTTGGCCGCTAGCGCGCCGGCCGCGGTTGCCATATCACCCTGGCCGGTCAGTGCTTTTGCCTCGGACTGATTCACCACAAGCAGAGTAGCCAGACCGAAGTCAGGCGGGGCCGCCGCATCGACAGGGCTGGCGTTCAGAACGGTTTGCGCGCCACGTTCGCGTGCGGCCCGCAGGCAGGAGTTTGTCGCGTCACCTCGCAGGTTCCCTTGGCAGACGAGGATGTCGCCAAACGCGATCCGGCGAGCAAGTGCGGTCTGCGCAATCGGATCGAATGCTTCGCTGCAGGCGACGGCGCTGACGATGAAATTCTCGCCACCAGCTTGGGTGACGATGGTCGAGCGGTCGCTCGGCAGGTCGAACGCGATCGCCTGGAAACTGGACAGTTCCCTGTCGAGACAGCCTCGGATCCAAGTCCCCGCGACGTCCTTGCCAAGCGCCGTCCAAAGCGTCACCGCCGCGCCCGTCCGTGCGGCCGCGACTGCCTGGTTTGCGCCCTTGCCTCCAAGGCCGTCAGCACAGGCAACGGCGTTCAAAGTCTCGCCGGCAGAAGGAAAGCGGCGGAGCCGAAATGTCGTGTCGACACAGGCATTGCCGACCACGTGGACGTGCATCGCTCAGTTCTCACCGGTCGCCCAGCCAAGCATCTGTTCGAAAAGGGTTTTATAACCTTTCCAGGCGATGAATTCCGGTGGCAACCAATGCGGCCCGACATCGGATGTCCAGGCTACGGTGCGGCCCTTGCCATAGTGGCCGGTGACGAGCAGCGGCAGCGATCCATAGTCCGACGACACGGTCGCCAGAACTTCTGCACCGTCCTTCAGCGTCACCTCGTTGAAACCGAGGAGGATTGGCCAATCCGAACCGAGACCCTTCAAGATGGGATGGTTCGAGGAACCATCCAGGACAGGCGCAAAGCCTTCCGGCACCTCGACACGGTCGTCGAACGCGAGGCAGTTGACCGGCAGCACCTCCTCGACCGGCGTCTTGCGGTAGCGCGCGCCGCCATTGATGCCTTGGAAGCTATAGTAGCCGCCGAACATCAAAAGCCCGCCGCCAGCGCGCACATAGTCGCGCAGCAGACGCAGGCGGTTCGGCGTCGGCTTCGAGTGGACCCAGGTGTCGGGATGCAGGAGCAGCGTGTTCGCGCCGATGTCGGAGAGCACCACCGCGTCATATGCCGAGAGCGCCTCCAGAGTTTGCGGAAAGCTGCGCTGTGCCTCATGCGCCGGCATGAAGGTCACGTCGAAGTCGGTCGCCTTCAGCGCCGTCAGCAATTCGTCCGCGCCGGTGTGGTAGGTGACCGTCGCAAACTGGTCGAAGCCCTTGATATGGGTCGCGGTCGAAACCCAGGATTCACCGGCAAGCAGGATCTTTTTCTTGAACATTTGAACTCCGTCGTAGGTCTCTGGCCGCTTAGGTCTGCCGCGCGAACACGGCTTTCGGGTTGGCGATCAGCATGCGGTCGATGGCTGGCTGCTCGACGCCATGCCGTTTCAGGCGCGGTATGAAATGCTTCAGGATGTAGCCGTAGCCGAAGCCGCCGTAGCGGGTCAGCATGATCTTGAGGAACACGTCCTGCGATAGCAGCAGGCGGTCGCCGAACCCGGCCTCGACAAGTGCCGCGATCGCTCGGGCATTCTCTTCATCGGAAGGCGATTGCGCATCCTGATCCGCATAATAGTAATCCATGCCGATCATGTCGTATTCGAGGAACGCGCCGCGCCGAGCCAGGCTTGTCTGGTAGTCGAAATCGCCGTGGCTGGGGTTCATATGGCATAGCACCGTGTGGCGAAGATCGCCGCCCTCGGCCTCCACGATATCGAGCACCTCATGCGCCAGCCGCTCCCAGCCGGGCAGATGGATCGACAGCGGCACGCCGGTGAGGCGCGAGGCCCGCGCCGAGGCTCGCAGCGACTTTCGTTCCTCGGCGGTGAAGTCCTTGCCGACGCCGACCTCGCCGATCAGCCCGGCCATGATCGGCGGCTGCGTCTCGCCGCCGCCGACGTCGTTGACGATGAACGCGGTCACTGCGTCGACATCCATGGCTTTCAGCCATTCGGGATGGGTGGGCTCGAGATAGAAGCCGGTGCCCATGACGATCTTCAGCCCCGACATGCGGCTGATGCGGGCTAGCTTTTCGGGCTCGCGGCCGATGCCGATATTGGTGGCGTCGACGACGGTGTGGCCGCCCAGAGCCCGATACCGTTGCAGCTCCGACAGCGCCAGGTCACTGTCGTCGAGCGAGACATTGTCGCGGTTGACATAGGGGTTCATGCGCAATTCGCCGATGATCTCGATATTCACCGGCTGCTCGGCGAGCGCCATGTCGTCGGGATGACAGGGACATTTCCAGGTGCGCGCGCCGTCAAGCAGGATGTGCTCGTGCATCAGCGTAATGCCCATATCGTCGACCGGAACCGGGCCGAGCACGGTCATCACATCGCCGGTTTCGATCCCGATCGCCAGTCGCTGCCTGGGAACTGCGTCATCGAAAAGATCGCTCATCGGCTCAACGGCTCCGCACCGCGCCGCGAAACAGACGGAAGTTCAGCCAGATGGCGATCAGGATGATGGTTCCGGTCACGATCGGTGTCAGGAAAGGCGACAGATGCGCCAGGATCAGGCCGTTGCCGATGACGGCAACGGTAAGCGCGCCGAGCACCGTGCCGATGATCGTTCCGCGGCCGCCGAACAGGCTGGTGCCGCCAAGCACGACGGCAGCGATCACTTCGAGCTCAAAACCTTGCCCCGCATTCGACGATCCGGATCCGAGCCGGGCAGCAATAATGATCCCGGCAAGTGCTGCTGCGGCGGCCGAAATCACGTAAACGAAAAGCGTCGTCAGCCGCGTGTTCACGCCGGCGCGCCTGACCGCTTCGGCGTTGGCGCCGACGCCGGTCACATAGCGGCCGAACGGCGTCTCGTTAAAGACCAGATAGGCGACCGCCAGTATCGCCAACGCGATCAGCGCCGGTGCCGGCACGCCAAGGAACCAGGCGCGGCCGATGACCGTAAAAAGGCTTCCCGGCTCGATGGGGATGGAGTAGCCGCCGGTGATCAGTAGCGCCACGCCACGGATCACTGAAAGCCCGGCAAGCGTGACGATGAAAGCCGGGATGCCCTCGTAAGCCACGAAATAGCCCTGCACCGCGCCAAGCAAGGCGCCCAGCGCAAGCATGGCGAGGATGACCATCGGCCATGGCAGCCCCAGTTGCAGCAGTGTCGCAGACAATGTTGCCACCAGTGCCAGCACGGAACCGACCGAAAGATCGATGCCACCCGTGGTGATGACGAAGGTCATCGCCGCGGCAACGATCAGCAGCGGTGCTGACTGGCGCAGGATGTTCAGCAGATTGGGCGACGTCAGAAAGGCGTCCGTGGCCACCGAAAAGATGATGCAAACGACCAGAAAGAACAGCGCAATCGAGACGACACTGCCATTGGCCAGCAGCGCATCTCGCCATGTCCCTTGGCGGATCGTTCGAGACTGAGCGGAATGGGTGGAAGTCATGTCGCTCATGCTGGCGCTCCATCGCGATGGGCGTTGGTGGCCGAACGAGCGTTGAACTTGCGGCCCACGATCAGGTTGACGACGTCCTCGATATTGGTTTCGCTGATCAGACGCTCGGCGACGTTGCGCCCCTCATACATGACCTGAATGCGGTCGCATACGAGGAACAGATCCTGAAGGCGGTGGGTGATCAGAATGACACTGACGCCGCGGGCGCTCACGGTGCGGATCAGGTCCAGCACAGCCTCGACCTCGGCGACGGCAAGGGCTGCCGTCGGCTCATCCATAATTAGCACCGACGGCTCGAACGAGGCGGCGCGGCCGATCGCGATCGACTGTCGCTGCCCGCCGGACAGGTTTTCGACTTTGAGCCGCGTGTCGGCGATAACGATACCGAGCCGGTCGAGCATCAGGCGCGTTTGCTCGTGCATGCGCTTCTTGTCGAGGAATGAAATGCCTGCGATGTGTCGGCGCGGCTCGCGGCCGAGAAACAAATTGCCGGCGACATCGACCGAGTCGCAGAGCGATAGGTCCTGATAGACCATCTCGATGCGCGCTGCACGCGAGTCGGCCGGCGAGTTAAACGCTACCGGCATTCCATCGATCTCGATAGTACCGGCGTCGGGGATCACCGCCCCCGACAACACCTTGCTCAACGTCGACTTTCCCGCGCCATTATCACCGACCAGCCCCAGGACCTCGCCCGGCCTCAGCACCAGGGACACGTCATCGAGCGTCTGAATGGCGTTGTAACGCTTTGAGATGCCACTCATGCGCACCCGATAGGTTTCGCCACTCATCATCCTGGATCCATGGGGTTGCAAGGCGACCGCGCAGCCTCAAGGGGCGGCGCGGCGCAGGCTACTGGAACATCGCGCGGTATTGCTCGACATTGTCCTTGGTCACGATGGTCACCGGAATATTGATGATAGGCTCGACCGTTTCGCCCTTCTTGAGCTTGATCAATGCTTCGACAGCGGCCTTGCCTTCGCCGGCTGGATCCTGCTGAACGACCGCCGTCACCCAGCCATCGTCGATGCCCTGAATCGCCTGCTTTGTCAGGTCCCAACCGAACACCTTGACGTCGCCGGTGCGGCCTTGGCTGGTTACGGCCGAAACCGCGCCGAGCAATGCCGGCTCGCCGGTCGCATAGAGCGTCGTCATGTCCGGATTGGCGGTCATCAGATTTTCCGAAGCGCTCATCGCGGTCTCCTGAACGTTCTGACCGTCGACCGTATCGAGGAAGGTGATCGCCAACCCACTGTCAGTGACCGCCTTCTTGAACCCGTCGAGCCGCTGGTTCTGGATGAACGAATTAAGCGCGCCGACTATACCGATCTTGGCCGCGCCGCCCATCTCGGTCTTCACATAGTTGGTGTAGAATTTGCCGATGTCTTCGCCGGCCCTGGCGTTGTCGACGCCGATGAACGCAATGTTGTCGCCATCGGGTATCTGCGCATCGATGGCGATGACCGGGATGCCGGCCGACTTCGCGGCGGTGATTGCAGGCTTGACGCCGTTCACGTCGATGGCGACCAAAATGATGCCATCGACTTTCTGGGTGATGTAGTTCTCGATCGCGTCATTTTGCGCGCTCGGCACGTTGTTGGCATTGAAGATGACCAGCTTGGCGCCAGCGGCGTCGGCCGCCTTCTTCGCGCCCTCATTGATCTGATTGAAGAAGAGGGCCTGCTGGTTGATGTTGACGAGAGCGAACGTATCGGCGAGCGCCGATCCCATCGCTGTCGAGCAAATGACGATTGCGGCGGCGCAACGGATGAGAAATTTGAATCGACGCATTTTCGGTTCCCCTTGCTTGCGGGGCCAGACCTCGTTCGGCTGGTCCCATTGGTGCTACAGGCACAACGCCAACATTCAAGAGACTTGAATATTTGTCAACGAATTTGAAGGCCGAACTTCGATCAGAAAGTCGCCGGCGTGTTAACCCAGAAAATACTGGCTCTCTCCTTGCCGCTGTTGCGATAGTGATGCGGTAGCTCCGACCTGAACACGAACGCATCGCCAGTAGCGAGCTTATGGCTCTTGCCGTCGACAATGAGCTCGACCCGGCCGGCGAGCACATAGCCGACCTCCTCGCCGACATGCTGGATGGGACCTTCGCTCTCGCCGTCTGCCTCGATATGATGGATGTTGCACTGAAGCAGATGGCCGGACGAATACGGAATAATGCGTTCGAGCGAAATGCCTTCGCCTCGTCTCAGCGCATCGAGCGTGATCAATGGCCGCGCGCCTGCACGGAACACGATCGCCTCATCGTCGTCGACCTGCTCGAACATCCAGCCGATATTGGTCTGCAGGACTTCGACCAGTCGGTGAAGCATAGGCAGGGACGGCGAGGCCTTGCCGTTCTCAATTTTGGACAACAGGCTTTCAGAGCAGTCCGCTGCAGTGGCCAGCTTCTTGAGCGTCATGCCACGTGTCTTGCGGGCGAGGCGCAACCGCGTTCCAAGTCGGGCGGCATTGACCGTGGCGTCCATTTCGGTGTCCCGCCGTCGCCGATCGATTTTGTTCATCCGTTCGCCAACCATTCAACAGTCAAGGACAACTGTCGCGTGAGCAAAAGGCAGCAGCGGGCAATTTGCAAGCGGTCATCTATCAATTTCGCCGATGCAGCCAAAGTCCGACATGTTGATGGCGAAGGTCCGAAACCTCCGGCGTCGAAGGACCACTCGCATTTCTCGAAGACATCCTGAGATTTTCCGAGGTGGTTGGTGACGTCAATGTTATCTCGGCGACAAATCGGCGCTCACCACCACGGTGCTCATAGCGCAGCCTGTCTGTGAGAACAGCAGGAGAGCCGAACTTCCCCGCAAGCGGGGTTCCATATCCGCGCGCCTCCTGGGGAACTTTTTATGAGGTCAAGTAGCCGGCGAGCGGTTCCCCAAATGGTAAAACGTAGCATGCAACAAAACGATCAGGGTTCGTCTGCCTTCGCCAATGGGTGAGCGATCCCGCCGTCATGCGAAGGCCTTGAATACGGTGGCAAGGGAGGCGGTGTTGTTTCCTTCCGACCAAGCAGCTACCTGGCAGCCCGTTGCCTGTCACAAGGGGCGGTGCGTGAGCCCAGCGCATCAACTGCGCGCGACTTTCGCAACGAAAGGCCCGCCGGTCGAGGCCGGCGGGTGAAGGCTCTGGAGTAGCCAGATGATCTGGCATGTGAACAACGGGCTCACGAGCGTTTTGTTGCAATACTCAAACAGAAACATTAGTAATCACTTGACGACCTTCGTGCCCACTCCAGAATCTCTGCATGACGCGGGGAAATCACGCACCTCGACGTCGGCGATGAAGTGACGCTAACGGCGGCCCTGCTTGGGATGCTGGATGATGGACGACCAGATCAGCATCCCGTCTATGGATTCCAATATTCGATCGCGGCCGCAAAGAAACTCGGCCAGCCGACAGGCTGCAGCTGAAGGGGAGGTCACCTATGTCAACGAGGAGGACGAAACGGGTACCGGTGCAGGCTGGTGGTCGATTGCCGTCGATTCCAAAACGATCACAGTTTGGGGACCCGTTCCACGGATGGCACCTCGCCTGAGGCGGATTAGAGAACGCCCGTTGACCCAGAAAAGAGACCCTTGATTTGCAGAGACCGTCGAATGCCTGCCATGACCCCGATACTGACCGTTGCGAAGTTCTGTGGGCAGTTCAGCTCGGTCGAAAGTTCACAACTATCAGAACGGTCTGCAGACTTATCAGTCCGGCAGAGCTTCACGCACTGAAACGATTCTCCCAACCCAAAAGCACAGGCCATTAGATGACATCGACTCAAGACAAGGCTGAGGCAGTCGAGCAATTGCTCGATACACCTGACCTTGCCACCGCGCTGGAAAGCGAGCATTTCAAGAAATTCCTTGACCAAGTGCCGATAGCTATTGCCGTTTCGGACCTCGCCACGAAGGAGCGTGTGGTCTATGCCAATCCGGAATTCGAAAAAGTGTCAGGCCTGAACGTTGCCCGGCTTACCCGGCAAAACTGGGCAGCACTTTCCGGTATTGGCGTTCACCAGCAGGAGGGCCGGCCTCTGCCTGAGGCCTTGGTGAATGAAACCGATTTCGTCGGCACCTTCCGGCTGGAGCGCGCGAACGACAAGCCAGCCCTTGTCGATGTTTATTCAAACATCATCGTGGACGACAACGGCACGAACTGCTTCCGACTGGTGGCTCTGGTCGACGTGTCATCCCACGGCGAATCTGAAGAGGCACGCTTGGTGGAGGAGCGCGTGCGCGAGAAGGACACCTTACTGCGCGAACTGCAGCACCGGGTGAAGAACAATCTGCAGATGATCACCGCATTGATCCGTCTGGAAACCCGTAACGCAACCGAGCCCGACCAGAAAAGGTTTGAGAGGCTTGCCGGGCGCGTCGACGCTCTGGCGATCCTCTACCAGACGCTATCGGCAGACGAGCAGAATGATGAGGTCGATCTCGGTGTCTATCTCAGCCAAATCGCATCCGCGGTAATGAGCTCGCATGCAGCTGAGGGCATCCGCCTCGACATGAAGGTGGATACGTATCCGGTGTCAATCAACGTCGCCATGCCAACGGGACTGGTTGTGAACGAATTGCTGACCAATGCCCTCAAGCATGCCTTCAAAGGGCGTGAAGGGGGGACGATAACGCTGCACAGCATCTCCAATGGCGACGGCTGCTTGGTCATAGTTGCAGACGACGGAATCGGCCTGCCGGAAGGGGAGACATGGCCCAAGCCCGGCAAGCTTGGCGCGCTGATCGCACGCTCGCTGACCGAGAACGCCAAGGCTGAGTTCGAAGTCGTCTCTAGCCCCGGTGAAGGGACGAAGGTCACCATCGTCTTCAAGCGATCTGCAGCAGGCAGCTGACATTTGCCGTGGGGCAACGCTTTCAATGCTGCGGCCACCCACCTGCGACCCATTGGCGGACATTCACCGTTCGAGCCATGGTTGTCGAGAGTGATCGCATGGAAGATTGTCGGTCGAAAGCGCCAGGTGCGAATGCGACGAAGCAGAGTTTCTACGATCACATTAAACCGCTCCGGGTTCATCAAACGCCCGGCAGCGCTTGCGATCGATTGCAAGTTGCGCGGCTGCGACCTCGTTAAAATCAAGATCGGGACCTTATTTGGGTCGGTACACCTGCCGGGGCAGCAAGAGCACGAGGAGTCAGATCAATGTCGACAACGTCGCCCGGCTGATCGCCGAAGGCCGCATGACCGAACACGGTCTGGCCCAGCTGAAACCCGCCAAAGCGGATGGCGTCAGGCCCGCGCCCATTCAGCGGAGATGAGATGAGCTGCGCGCCCCAGCGCGGCTCGATGTACGCTTTGGATCGTTTGCGACGAGGCATTTGCCGATTTGAACGTTCGCCCTTGAAGATCCGCAGCCTGAAGTTGTCAGTCCACGCCCGGCCCCATCGTGACCCCGCCCCGGGAAAGGCTGAGCGCCGGGCGTTTCTGGCCCGCTCTGCGCTCGCCGCCGAGACATGAACGCAAGATGATGGTGGAGGAATGAGATGCGCCGACGCACTCCTCGAAGCCAGAGTCTCGAAGAGGCTTCGAACACGTCCGCATCGCAAACCGGTTCGCATTCCTCAGCCCCCACGAGGGCCTATTTCGACGGCATCACCGTGTCGAGCGAATATGTTTGCGCCCGGGTGACTCCGGTCTGTGGAGCAGCACTCGGTTGCGGCCGGTTTGCTTGGCAAGATAGAGCGCAGCATCCGCCTGACGCTGCAACTGCTCCGGTGGGATGGCTTCATCAGCCGTCTGAACCGCAACTCCAATGCTGAGGGTGACGCGGCGCGACACGCGGGATGCAGGATTGGGAAAAGCGGCGGCCTCAACGCTTTTACGAATTCGCTCAGCCACTGAGATGGCCTCTCCCTCGTCCACCCCGGGCAGGAGCACGAGGAATTCTTCCCCGCCGTAGCGGGCCACGTGATCGCGATCGCGCCTAACGTTTTCCTTGATAATGCTGGCGACTTCGACCAGACAGCGATCGCCCTCGGCATGGCCGAGGTGATCGTTCAGCTTCTTGAAGTCGTCAATGTCGCACATCAGCATAGCGGCACCGTCGAAGCACTGTCTGCCATCGCCCCATAAGTGGTCGAGCGTTTCCGTCATCCAGCGCCGGTTGGCGATGCCGGTGAGCGGATCGGTACTCGCCAAAAGTTCCAGCCGATCGTTCGCTTCGGCCAGTTCGGCGACTCTGCGCCGGTCGCGAAGCTCAAACAGGAAAGTCTTCTGGGCCAGAATTGTCATGATGCGCCGCGCGGCGACCGTTGCGAAGATACCGCTGGCGAAAAACAGCGTCGCAGCCACGGCGCTCCCAAATTCGATGGCCGGATTCTGCAGCTGAAAAATGAGATATAGACCGAGCGCCTCGGCGGCAATAGTCACCGTCCAGGATAGCGGGATGCCGAAGATAATGATGGCTGTAATGGCCACGAACAGCATGATGTTCAAGTGCCGTTCGTAGAATTCTCCACCAGCGCTTACGCCGACCAATGCAACGGACAACAAGATGAGAAACATGCCTGCAATCAGCCAACCGCCTTGCAGCCAGGACGCCTGCGGTTTTCGCCAGACAAGGACGATGGCCATAACGACGGGCGGAATGATGGCGCCCGGCAGGAGCATGGACAGCGCGATCCCCCTTGGAAGCATCAGCATGTTGAGCGCCAGGGTCAGCACATCCAACAAAGCCACCCAGATCATCCAGGCTCGGATGATCTTCGCCGTTTGCGACCAGACACGTGCTCGAAACAGGCGTTTGATCTCGCCTTTGAGGCGGATATCGCGCGTGCGGCGCGCCAGAAGTCGGTCAACTTCTGCAGCTATGGCAGGGTCGTCCTGCACGTCGAGGTGCATGCGATCTGACACAATCGATGGGCCCTTAAACTGCTTTCTCCTGAACATCCGGCCGAGGCGTCCGGTCGTCGCCAATGGGAAAGCATGCCAATTTATCCTGAAGATTTGATTTCTAGCAGCAACGGATTTGCGTATTCAGTTGTGAACCGACGGCAACCGACCGTGTAGGGCTGCGTCGTTGATCGAGCTGTGCCGCGAATCTACCGGGACATAGGCAGACGGGAATCTGTCAGGCGGGTCAGAGGAAAGTCTGAAGCTGGTCACTTCGGCCAGGTTGGAGTCGGAGAACGACCCGCTGCGCGGGATGGGCACGCGGTGAGGTAGAGGTCACGATCCGATTGCCGCGCCCGAGCTCTAGGAAATGCGCTGGCCGCTTTCGTCCAGCACAACGCAGCCGGCCAGATCAAAGCTGACCTCGATCGCCTCGCCTTCACGAGCCACTCGGCCGTTGATCTGCGTGTTGGCGCGGATCGCCGTCGTCCTGGCGCCGATGTCGATCTCGTAGATGACGCTGCCGCCCAGGTAGGAGGTCGAGACGATGCGCCCGCTCAGCCGGTTGTCCGTCGCCGCGGAACCGCCCGACAATCTCTGCGGCCGCACGACAATCGTGACGGCCGTGCCCGCACTCTCGCTGAGTTTCTTGTGGTTAGCTTTGGCTGGCAAGCTTCAAAAGGCTGCCCAACAACATTGTTTTGTCCTTGCCGATCATCAGCACGCCGCTGTCGGGAGCCAACAGTGCCGAGAACGGCAACATCGCCGCGCCGATCGGCGAAGCCTCGGGACCGAATTGTCCCGATACGATCTCCGGCGCCACGATGCCGATGGCGCTGATCATGTTGAACTGGGTCTGCACCTTTGCCAACAGCTCGAGATGGATCGGCCGCGGCAGGATGCTGTCAAGAACGATCGCCTCGATGTCGATGACGGAGGTGATGGCGATGATCGCCTCGACCAGCGCGTTCGCACAATCATCGATCCATTCGAACAGCGGCTCGCGCGCCCCCGGCGGCAACGGGTCCAGCTCCCGCACACGATTGATCTCGACGCCGCGCGACCTGAGATGATTGACCAACACGTAGATCGAAGCCCTATGGAGCAGGCTTTGGTAGCGCGCGGGCTTGGCCGCGACCGAATCGAGGCTTGAAGGCGATACTGGCAACGGCCCGAGCGCGGCGCTGTTGCCGTGCGGTCCGGTATGGACCTTGCCGCCTTGCACCAGCCCGCCGCCGACAAACGTGTCGATCGAAATATGCATGAAGTCGCGAAACCGCGCGCCGGCCCCCTGGACGAGTTCGGCCAGTGCCGCTGATGACGCGTCGTTTTCCACGAAAACCGGAGTTTTCGCCCTTATGGTGAAGAAGGTCGTCAGGTCGATTGCTTCCCAACGGCTGCCAAGGTCGTCGGGGAAGCCGAGCTCCTCGCTCCAGCCGCCGAGGAAATAGGGCGAGGCGATGCCGACCCCGACGATGCTGGCATCGCCAAGCCTGGCGACGAGCTTGTCAAAATTGGCCAGTGACATGTTGCCGGCCTTGAGCACCAGCTGCGGATCCGGAAAGCGGTATTCGTGCGACTCGCGGGCGCGTACCTCGCCGGCGAAGTCGACGAGCACGGCCTCCAGCGCGCGCCGGCCGATCTTGATACCAACACTGTAAATTCGCTCCGGCGTGAGCCGGTAGAGAGTGGACGGTGAACCGCGCTGCCCAAACCTTTTTCCCACTTGCTTTACAAATCCAGACGACTCCAATCCGTCGACTATGGCGGCGACTGCGGCCGGCGTCAGATTTGCAGCGCGCGCCAGGTCGGACTTGGAGGCCTCCTTCAGGCGGCGGATGGCGTCAAGCACGAAGCGTTCGTTGTAATGCCGAACTTTGACGGAATTGCTGCCTTTTCCAGACAAAACTACTGCCTTCCCATATCATTCGCTCGGAATCACTGCGGTCGCTACTGCTTTGACGCTGCTGCGATCGAGGCACTCCAGCCGCGCCTTTGCGAGACGCGACAGTGCCCGCCAGGACCGCGGAAGTCAATTTTCCGATTGCGGTTCTTATCGATTTAATATAGCAAATTGAAAAAAGAAGCAAAGCCTGGGAGGTGAGGTGCTGCACTTGGGCGCATACGGCGAAGCCGATGTTGCGGTGAAAAGGGACGGGGCTGCGCCGGTTGCCCTGGTTCAGGTGACAAAGGCCTTCGGCGGCACGATTGCCCTCAAGGATGCGTCCTTCGAATTGCGCTCTGGCGAGGTGCTGGCGCTGCTTGGCGAAAACGGGGCCGGCAAGAGCACCTGCGTGAAGTTGCTGGCCGGCGTGTATGCCCCTACCGGCGGACATGTCGAGGTCGACGGCAAGCCCGTGGTCTTCCACACGCCGCACGACGCCCAGGCCGCCGGCATTGCGGTTATGCACCAGCATCCCGGCCTGTTCCCCGATCTTTCGGTCGCGGAAAATATCTATCTAGGTCACATGCCCCGCGACCGCTTCGGCGGCACCGACAACGCCGCCATGCTTGCCGGCGCGCACAAGGTGCTGGCGACGGTCGGCCTCGACGTGCCGGCCGAAACGCGGCTGGCAACGTTGCGCACCTCCGAACAGCAACTGGTCGAGATCGCCCGCGCCCTGTCGCTCGACGCGCGGGTGCTGATCATGGACGAGCCCACGGCCGCCTTGTCGCAGCGCGAGGTCGAGCGGCTGTTCACCGTCGTCGCCGATCTGCGGCTGCATGGCGTAGCGATGATGTTCGTCGGCCACCGCATGAACGAGATCTTCCGCATCGCCGACCGCATCGCGGTGTTGCGCGACGGGCGCCTCATTGGCGTCAAGCCGAAGGCCGAGCTTGGCCGCGCAGCCGCCATCGGCATGATGGTCGGTCGCGAAGTGGCCGACCTCTATCCGGAACGGAACCACGCCACCGGCGCGATGGTGCTGGAGGCGAGGGGGCTTTCTCACGCCGGGGGTTTTTCCAACATCGACCTCAAGCTCCACGCCGGAGAGGTGCTCGGGTTAGGCGGCCTGGTCGGCAGCGGCCGAACCGAGATCGCTCGCGTGCTGTTCGGTATCGACCAGCCGGATGCCGGCGAAATCCTGATCGATGGCGAACCTGTCCGCTTCGCATCGGCGCGCGACGCCATGGATGCGCGCATCGCCTATGTCTCGGAAGACCGGATGGGCCAGAGCCTGGTGATGGATTTTTCTATCCTCGACAACGCGGTGCTGCCCGTCGTCGACAAGGCAGCTCGTTCTGGCCTCTATGGCTCGGACCGCGCGATCGATCTGGTTTCGGACTGGCTGAAGCGCATGAAGCTTCGCTTCTCCGGCTACAGGCAGCCGGTGAAGGAACTGTCCGGCGGCAACCAGCAGAAGGTGGTGTTGGCCAAATGGCTGCGCACCGAGCCGCGCGTCCTCATCCTCGACGAGCCCACGCAAGGCATTGATGTCGGCACCAAGGCGGAAGTGCATGCGATGATCGCCGACCTTGCCGCGCAGGGCATGGCTATCATCCTGATCTCCTCCGAAATGCCCGAGCTCATCGGTATGTGCGACCGCATCATCGTCCTGCGCGAAGGCCACCGGACGGCCGAATTTGCCAGGGGCGAAGCCACCCAGGAAACGGTGCTGGAAGCAGCCACGAAGGCCGACGAGCGCGCCAACCCAGCAGCACAGGAGGAGCGCGCCGCCCGCGAGGAGAAGAGAAGAGGATTGCTCGACCTACTGAAGCGGCGGGAGTTCGGCCTGCTCGCCGCGATGTTGGCGGTCGCCATCCCGGTCACCATCATCAACCCTCGCATGGTGAGCGCGGCCAACCTGACCGCCGTGTCGATGGATGCCGCCCTGCTCGTCGTCGCAGCACTCGCACAGATGCTGGTGCTGATCACTCGCAACATCGACCTTTCGATCGCCGCGGTGATCGGCCTTTCAGCCTATATGGCGGCCAGCATGGTTCAGGCCTATCCGGGGGTCGATATCGGTATCGGCCTCGCGACCGCCTGCGCGGTCGGCGGGGTCGCCGGTTTGCTCAATGGCCTTGTCGTCACCAGGGGAAGAATCCCAGCGATCGTCGTTACGCTGGCCTCGATGTCGATCTATCGCGGATTCAACTCGATCTGGGCAGCCGGCGACCAGATCAGCGCCGACGAAGTAACCCAAGCATGGCTTGACATGACCGGCCTGAAGATCGCCGGCGTGCCGCTGATCGTCGTCATCGCGGTCGTCATCCTGTGCTTGGGCTACGTGCTGCTCTATCGCACGGCCATCGGGCGCGAACTGTTCGCCACCGGCTCCAATCCGGACGGCGCGCGTCTTATCGGCATTCCCGTTGACAGGCGCATCCTCCTGGCCTTTGGCATGGCCGGCCTGCTCGGCGGCCTGTGCGGTGCGCTGTGGGCATCCCGCTATGCGACCATCGACGCCCGTGTCGCGCTCGGCTTCGAACTCACCGTGATCGCATCGGCGGTGGTTGGCGGCGTCGCCATCCGCGGTGGTTCGGGCACGCTGCTCGGCATCATCCTGGGAGCGCTCACGTTGCTGGTCATAAAGAACGGGCTGACGCTGGTGCGCGTCGACCCGCTGTGGCTACAGGGCGTCTACGGTCTGGTGATCCTGGTCGCCATCGGCATCGACACCTTCATCGTGCGGCGCGCGGAGCAGGCAAGACAGGCGAGGGCGAGATGAAGAAGTTCCTCCGTTCCATCGACTTCTGGGATCTGCTGCTGGCGACCGCTTGCCTAGCCATCTTCCTCTACGCGGCGATCTTCGTGCCAAATTTCGTCTCAAGCTTCAATCTCTCGCAACTGGCTGCGAGCGCCTCGGAAAAGGCGTTGCTGATCCTGCCGATGACGCTGCTCATCATCACCCGCGAAATCGACCTGTCGATCGCCTCGATGTTGGCACTGACGTCCGTCGTCTTTGGCCTGCTCGTCCAGGCCGGGGTGCCGACGCTGGCGGCAATCGCGCTGACGCTCGTCGCCGGTGGCCTGCTCGGCACGTTCAACGGCTATCTGGTCTCGGGCCTTGGGTTGCAGTCGCTGGTGGTGACGCTCGGCACCATGGCGCTCTATCGCGGTATTGGCTACATCCTGCTCGGCACGGGTTCGGTCAACATCCTGCCGCCTGCGGTCGTCGACTTCGGCATCAACAACCTGCCGGGCACCGAGATACCGTGGACCATCGTGCCCTTCCTAGTGCTGGCGCCGGTGTTTGCGGTCGTGCTCCAGAAGACGCCAACCGGCAAGCGCATCTATGCGCTCGGCGGCAGCCCCGAAGTGGCGCGCTATTCCGGTATCAACACGCTTCGGATTGTCCTGAACCTGTTCGTCGTCTCGGGCATCGTCGCCGCCATCGCCGGCATCGTCTATACCGCGCGCCTCTCCAACGCGCGTGCCAACAACGCGCTTGGCATGGAGCTCGACGTCATCACCATCGTGCTGCTCGGTGGCGTCAGCGTCTTTGGCGGCAAGGGGCGCCTGACCGGCGTCATGTTGGCACTGGTCCTTATCGCCATCATCCGCAACGTGCTGGCGCTCAACCAGATCGGCGGCGACGCACAGGGCATGATCATCGGCATGCTCCTTATCGGCTCTCTGATCGTCGGCAATTACTGGCGCTCCGCCCAAGAGCTGCTCAGCAGATCCCGCGCAATGCGCGAGACAAAGGGGTGATCTCGGGCCCCTTCATTCAAGCCCGAATTTTGACGGAGGAGTCACAATGAAAGCGTTTAGATCAGCCCTGCTCGCATCCGCGGTTCTGCTCGCGCCAACCTCTCTGGCCTTCAGCCAGGAGTGCGCCAAGGAACCCGTAACGGTCGGTTTCCTGCCCAAGCTCGACACGGACCCCTACTTCAAGGTGGCCTTTGGTGGCGCACAAGAGGCAGCGAAGGAAATTGGCGGCACCGCTACCCAGGTCGCCCCATCGCAGGCGACCGCCGAGGCGCAGATCGAATTCATCAACAGCCTCGTGTCGCAAAAGGTTGGGGTCATCGCAATTGCCGGCAACGACGCCAATGCCGTCGCGCCTGCGCTGAAGCGCGCCGTTCAGCAGGGCGTCAGGGTGATTTCCTATGACTCCGATGTGGCCGCCGATGCCCGCGCGGTGTTTGTCAATCAGGTTAAAGGCGACAGTCTCGCCGAAATGATGCTGGAAAGTGCATTCGACCTCAGCGGCGGTGAAGGCGAATTCGCAATCCTGTCGTCGACTCCGACGGCGACCAACCAGAACGCCTGGATCGACTTCATGAAGGCGAAGATGGCTGCTGAACCGAAGTTTTCCAAAATGAAGCTGGTGCAGGTGGCCTATGGCGAAGAAAGCGAACAAATCAACCAGCAACAGGCGTTGGCGCTGGTCCAGGCCTTTCCGAACCTCAAAGTGATGATCGTCCCGGCAGGCATTGGCCTTCCGGCTGCCGCGCGGGCACTGGAGGAGGCGGGCATGATCGACAAGGTCAAGCTGACCGGCCTCGCGCCGGCTACTTTGATCTCGAAATACATCAAGGACGGGGCGGCTCAGGATATCTGGTGGAACGTCACTGATCTTGGCTATCTTACCTATCAGACGGCCCAGGCTCTTGCGCAGTGCAAGATCACCGGCAATGAGGGTGAGAAATTCAAAGCTGGCAGGCTCGGCGAATACACGATCGGAGCCGGCGGCGAATTGATTCTTGGACCGGCGAAAATCGTGACCCCCGACAATCTGGCCGAGTTCAAATTCTGATCCTGCAGAGATCAAGCCGCCGGGGGGTGCCGATCTATCCGGCGCCCTCCTAAATTCTCTCGAATGAAACAGTGCGGGGCAGCAATGAAGATGTTGCTTGCAGGCGAAACCTTCCCTGCGACGACCTCGGTCGCCGTCGGCGGAGATGTGCTAACAAGTGCGACCTCGACAAATGGTGCGACGGCCTTCAACGCAGCGCTAGCCATAGAAGGCATCGCCGTCACGCAGATCGGCGGCGAGCGCTGCGCGGCGGAGTTCCCCTATGACCTCGATGCGCTCGCTCAGTATCAGGCGGTGGTGATCTCCGATGTCGGCGCGCTGACATTGCTGGTCACCCCGGATGCCCGCGCCGGGCGTGTCGGCGTCAACCGCCTCGACGTGCTCAAGGCCTATGTCGAAGGTGGCGGCGGGCTGATGCTGGCCGGTGGCTATATGGGCTTTCAAGGCATGTTCGGAACGGCGCGGTTTCACGACACCCCCGTCGAAGATGTGCTGCCCGTCCGCTGCCTGCCATTCTGTGACGGTATGGAGGTGCCGCAGGGGCTGCAGGCGTCCATCCTGCAGTCTTCGCATCCGATCTTCGCCGGCGTCGAGGGCCAGTTGCCGCCCATTCTTGGCATGAACAAGCTGGATTTCAGGCGGGACGGTTCGTCCCAACTTCTAGCGACCTGCCACCATCGCGACACGGACTGGCCACTTCTTGCCGTTCGCAACCATGGCCGCGGCCGCACAATTGCGTGGGCGACCGATATCGGGCCGCACTGGCTCTCGCAGGATTTTCTCGGCTGGCCGCTCTACGGCAGGCTGATGGCAAACATGATCCATTGGCTCGCCGGCCTCTAGTAGGCGAGCCTGGGTACCGGTTGATCAGTGCTGTTGCCCGGCGCTGCCTCGAGGTCGTCGCTTAGCGAGACGTTGTTTCGGGCGAGGCTGCACAGGTCAAATCACCCGAACTACGTCGAGCAGCAGATTAGGCTGCCAGAGCGATCCGGCCGTCGGCAGTTGGCGGCGTCACCAGTTAGTGGACCGCAAGCGAGCTGAACGCTGAGCCGTATCGATATGCACCGCGAGCCGGCTGGCGAAGCCATGACGTGTGATCGCCTCCCCACAGCCGTTTGGGAACATGGCCGGGGCCTGTTAGAAGGGCTATCATCGTGTCCACTCTCTAGCCTATAGCCATCGCAAGATTGGTCCGGAGTTCGAAGGCCAGCGCCGATCCGTCCGTGTAGGATTGCTGTACCGACGCGCTATCGCTGACGATCGCCTCAACAGAGTCCTTGCGTTCCTGATCGCTCATTGCCTTGCCGGCGGCGCTCATGCCAACGAGCGCCATCGTGTTCAATCGCAAAAAGCTCGAGCCATCCTCAAACCGTATGGTGCACGACAGAACCTTTGACCGGACCTCGTTGAACCCCGCGTCCCGAAGCAGCGTCTCAAGGCGGGCAGCATCTCCGAAGCCGTAACGCTGATCCGAGATGGCGCCCAGACGCCGTTCTGCCACACGGCGAAGCTCTCGAAAGAACGGAATCTCCTCGTCCGATCGCCACGTGGCCACAGCCAGCCTTCCGTCCTTCGCCAATGCTCGACGCATCTGCGCCGCGGCCGCTGGCTTATCGGGAAAGAACTGCAGTCCCTGCTGACAGGCGACGACATCGAACTGCTCGCCGTCCTTGAGTGGCAAGGCGCTGGCATTGCCTTCGCGCCATTCGATGCCTGGCGCGACAGCGCGTGCAACCGCAAGCATGTCGGGACTGATGTCGATGCCGACAACATGCCCAGCATCGCCGATCCGCTCCCTTGCGACGCGCGCAAGTATTCCCGTTCCGCAGGCGATGTCGAGAACGCGATCGCGCGGGCCAAGCCCCACTTCTTCGACCGTCATTTCGGCCCAGGGCCGGAACAGCGGTCCTGCGAGCCACCGCTCGTACATCTGAGGAAAACTAGTCTGGTTCATTGCATAGCTGGGCAGGTTCATCGTCGCCTCCTCTAGGCCAGCGCGGCAGGCTTGCGGGCGATCAGGCTGGTGTAGGCAATGTGGCCGAAAAACGTCCCAGCATTCACCCTGTGGCGCGCCTCCGCCTTCAACGCCGCAGCGGTCTCTTCCCCAATAGAACCGGAGGCGCACAGAATGTCGGCGCCTCTGTCGACAACGGACAGCATGTAGGCGCCCCCTGTCGTTTCCGAGAAACCGTGACTGCGAAAACTAACAAGTTCGAAACCTGAATCCCGAACGAGCGCGCAGAGCCGGCGTATCAGCCAGCGGTCGTTCACCGAACTGGCCATCATCGCGGTCACGCAGGTCTGCAACGGATCGTGATCCCCGAGCGCCGCCGTCGCGGTTGCGTAGTCGCCGTCGAACACGGCGAGCCAGCCAGCCGGGCGAAGTATGCGATGAGCTTCGGCAAGGGCACGTTCCGGTCCCGGCACATGCGAGAGGGTTGAATCGAAGATGGCGACGTCGAATGCCTCACCGCCGAAGGGGAGCGACCGTCCGTCGGCTTCGTTGAACGTCACATTGGCAAGGTCGGATGCCAATACTTGCGCTTTTCGGATCAGAGATGCCGCCGGATCGACACCCACCACCGTGTCAACATTCGGCCATCGCGCGAGCATCCGTGTCAGCACGCCGGTCCCGCAGCCGACGTCCACGACATGCGCGCCCTCCGGAAAATCGATCCCGGAAAGAAAAGCGCGCCGCATCGCCTGCTGCTGCGGGTCGGCGCCTCGCGCCTCCAGCACGCCCGCAAGGCGCTCCTGCATGGATGAATCGAGGTCAGTAACGGTCGCCCACACATCCGGCATCGTTCGCGCTCCTTTCCTGCCATGGAACCAAGGCGGGATGTGCCGGACCGCACCTGTGATGGAGGTTGGACGCGAGACCCTGTCGCACGCGATTGGCCGGTCCATTCCGGTTCGGATCAACTGAACCGAACCGAGAGCTTCTGTGCTCCGGCTGCTCAACTAGGATAGAGTCGTTCGGGGGATGCAGCAATTGCCAAGAATTCATCGACTCGATGAATGACGAGCATCGGGAGGACACCCAAGTGGAAATGCATGAGGTTCGATAGTTTCTCGCCGCATGCGAAAACCTTGAACTTTCATAAGGCGGCGGCGCAATGTCACGTCGCGCAGTCGCGTAGACCCGCGCCATCCAGAGGCTGGAGGCCGAGCCTGGGGGCGCCTCTTCAGCCGGGAGCGCAGTCATGTCAAACTGACGGACTTCGGGCGTCCTCATCCGCCCGCACCTGGATGATGTCCTGCGCCGTACCAGCGATGCCGAGCAGCCGGCCTCCATCGGGCAGCGTCATCCACCACAGCGACCGTGGCGTGCAAGGCGCCTGCGCTGAATACGCTGCACGACTTGCAGCGCATCGCATCGGGGCAAGGCTGAGCGCTTCATGCGAACGCTGAAGGAGGAAGAGGTCGATGGTCGAGCCTATCGCGATATCATCGATGCCAGGAAGGGGATCGGCGAATTCATCGAGCGGGTCTACAACAAACAGCGCCTGCATTCAGCGCTCGACTATCTCTCGCCGGATGAATATGAAGCCGGCCTAACGCGATTGCGCCAGGGTCCCCCGAGGGGTGCAGTCCACTATGTCTCCGGTATAAAATGTAACCTATGTGTCCGGAACGGACCTTTGTCGCTTGGCTGGGGCGCCAGGATTCGAACCTGGGATTGTCGGTACCAAAAACCGATGCCTTACCACTTGGCTACGCCCCAATAGCGGGAACATGTCCGCTGCGCGCGGCCTTATAGGACGAGCCGACGGAAAGCTCAATGCCGAGAATTGCGACTATGCAAGGCTGATCCGCCGGCCAGCGTTTCGGTCCGCAATCATCGTCCTGGATGCGGAACTGTGTCGTTATTCACCCAGACGGCCATTTCATTACCGGCCGGGTCGACGAAATGAAACCGCCTGCCACCGGGGAATGAGAAGATCGGCTTGACGATCGTGCCGCCGGAATTTTCGACGGCGTCCAGGGTTTCTTCCAGATCCCCGGAATAAAGCACGGGAAGCGGCTTGGCGGGCGCTTCGCCGGCATCGGCCTGGAAGCCTCCGTCAACACCTTCCGAAAAGGCAGAATAGGTCGGTCCGTAGTCGGTGAACGACCATGAAAAGGCGGCGCTGTAGAAAGCCTTCAGCCTATCCAGCGTTCCACCGGTTGCCGGCATTTCCAGATAATCGAGTTTTCCGGTCAGTCTCATGGCGCTACTTTTCGTTCCTGTTATGTTCTACGTCGGCAGCCATCGAACCGCAAGTCTTTTTGGCATCGCTTTTTCTTAATCGATTGTAGAAGCCGGCTGGCCTTGCCGACGCCTTGCCTTTCGCACTGCAGCATCATATCGCTCGGATAGGACACGGCGAAGCTTCGGCTTCGTCAATCTTTTCAATCTCCTGCAACCGGAGAGCAAGCATGACCAAATGGGTCTACACCTTTGGCGACGGCGCTGCGGAAGGCCGTGCCGGCGATCGGAACCTTCTGGGCGGCAAGGGCGCCAATCTGGCCGAAATGTGCAGCCTGGGCCTGCCCGTGCCGCCGGGCTTCACCATCACCACCGAGGTCTGCAATGCCTACTACGCCAATGAGCGCTGCTATCCGGCCTCGCTGGAAGCGGATGTCGCGGTCGCCCTCGATCATATCGGCCGTCTGACCGGGCGCCGTTTCGGCGATCCCTCGAAATTGCTTTTGGTGTCGGTGCGTTCGGGTGCCCGTGCGTCCATGCCCGGCATGATGGACACCGTGCTCAATCTCGGCCTGAACGACGAGACGGTCGAGGCACTGGCCGCCGATTCGGGCGATGCGCGCTTTGCCTATGACAGCTACCGGCGTTTCATCCAGATGTATTCCGATGTCGTCATGGGCCTCGACCATGAGGTGTTCGAGGAAATCCTCGAAGACCAGAAGGGCGGGCTCGGCCGTGAACTCGACACCGAACTGACCGCCATCGAATGGCAGGGCGTGATCGCACTCTACAAGGCCAAGGTCGAGGAGGAACTCGGCAAGCCGTTTCCGCAGGATCCGAACGAGCAGCTCTGGGGCGCGATCGGCGCCGTGTTTTCAAGCTGGATGAACAACCGCGCCATCACCTACCGACGCCTGCACGACATTCCCGAAAGCTGGGGCACGGCGGTCAACGTCCAGGCCATGGTCTTCGGCAATATGGGCGAGACTTCGGCCACCGGCGTCGCTTTCACCCGCAATCCGTCGACCGGCGAAAAGATGCTCTATGGCGAGTTCCTGGTGAATGCGCAGGGCGAGGATGTCGTCGCCGGCATCCGCACACCGCAAAACATCACCGAGGCAGCGCGCATTGCCGCCGGTTCCGACAAGCCGTCGCTGCAGAAGCTGATGCCGGAAGCCTTCCAGTCTTTCGTCACCATTTCCGATCGTCTGGAGAAGCACTACCGCGATATGCAGGATCTCGAATTCACCATCGAGCGCGGCAAATTGTGGATGCTGCAGACGAGGTCCGGCAAGCGTACCGCCAAGGCCGCGCTCAGGATCGCCGTCGATATGGCAAAGGATAAGCTCATTTCGAAGGAGGAGGCCGTCGCCCGCATCGATCCGGCCTCGCTCGACCAGTTGCTGCATCCGACCATCGACCCGAAGGCGGCGCGCGATGTGATCGGCGTCGGTCTGCCGGCCTCTCCGGGTGCTGCCACCGGCGAGATCGTCTTTTCCTCCAACGACGCCGAGGAGCTCAAGACACAAGGCCGCAAGGCGATCCTCGTGCGCATCGAGACCAGTCCCGAAGACATCCACGGCATGCATGCGGCAGAAGGTATCCTGACCACGCGCGGCGGCATGACCAGCCACGCCGCAGTGGTGGCGCGGGGCATGGGCAAGCCTTGCGTGTCGGGCGCGGGCTCGCTGCGCGTCGACTACAAAGCCGGCACGCTGATGGCGATGGGATCGACATTCCGCAAGGGCGATATCATCACCATCGACGGCGGCAACGGCCAGGTGCTGAAAGGTGCCGTACCGATGCTGCAGCCTGAGCTCTCGGGCGATTTCGCAGCCATCATGGAATGGGCCGATGCCGTGCGCCGCATGAAGGTGCGCACCAATGCCGAAACGCCGCTTGACGCTCGCATGGCGCGTTCCTTCGGCGCCGAGGGCATCGGGCTGTGCCGCACCGAACACATGTTCTTCGAGGGCGACCGTATCGTGGCCATGCGCGAGATGATCCTGGCCGACACGGAAAAGGGCCGGCGAACGGCGCTGGCCAAGCTCTTGCCCATGCAGCGCTCGGATTTCCTCGAACTGTTCGAGATCATGGCCGGCCTGCCGGTGACGATCCGCTTGCTCGATCCGCCGCTGCACGAATTCCTGCCCAAGACCGAGGAGGAGGTGGCCGAAGTCGCCGCCGCCATGAACGTGTCGCCCGACAAGCTGAGGCAGCGCACCGAAGCCCTGCACGAGTTCAACCCGATGCTTGGCCATCGCGGCTGCCGGCTTGCGGTTTCCTATCCCGAGATCGCCGAGATGCAGGCGCGCGCCATTTTCGAGGCAGCTGTCGAAGCCGGCAGAAAGGCCGGCGCGCTTGTGGTTCCGGAAATCATGGTGCCGCTGGTCGGTCTGGTGAAGGAGCTCGATTACGTCAAGGCGCGCATCGATGCCGTCGCCAAGAGCGTGATGGAGGAAACCGGCGTCAAGATCGATTATCTTACCGGCACGATGATCGAATTGCCGCGCGCCGCGATCCGCGCCCATGTCATCGCCGAGGCGGCCGAATTCTTCTCGTTCGGCACCAATGATCTGACCCAGACCACCTTTGGCATCTCACGCGACGATGCGGCCTCGTTCCTTGAGACCTATCGTCAGAAGGGCATTATCGAGCAGGATCCCTTCGTGTCGCTCGACATCGAGGGTGTCGGCGAGTTGGTGCGGATGGCAACCGAAAAGGGCAGGGCAACCCGGCCGGATATCAAGCTCGGCATTTGCGGCGAACATGGCGGTGACCCGGCATCGATCCATTTCTGCGAGGAGGTCGGCCTCGACTATGTGTCGTGCTCACCCTATCGGGTTCCGATCGCCAGGCTGGCTGCCGCGCAGGCGGCGGTGCAAGTTGGGAAGACTTTGGCATCATGAGAGCCCGATGTCGGTGTGGAGGACCGTGGGTCGGGAAGGTCAGGTCGCCGAACAAGCCGCACGCCAGGCCCGCCGCCACTCTCTGGGGGTGATCTCCACACCAGCAGCCCCTAATGCTTGGCGGATCGCCACCATATTGTTCGGAGCCGGGCCTCGCTCAAAACTAACGAAGGTGGCCGGTGATACCTTGGCGGCGTCCGCCCAGTTCGCCCTGACTTTATTTTCCTTCCTTCGCGCTTACCTTGATCCCGCGCCGTTCCGCGTATTCGATCAATGCGAGTTCTATGATGGAGGTGATCGAGCGCCGTTCTGTTTCAGCAAGCTGTTGCGCTAACGCCAACACCGGGGGATCGAGGCGGGTGGTGAACGGCTTTTTTGTCATTTTCGCTCTATGGCTTGATATTTGGTTTCGAATGGCGCATAGGTATGCACGTGCATTGCACTTGCATTGCATGCATGACGGCCGACTAGAGTGCGCCAACACTCCAGCCAGCCTGACCACAACCCAAGCTGATTGGAGCTCGGATCAATGGCTGATTCCGACAATACCACGACTCTGCCTTACGTCACTCGCAGGCGAGTGCTTGCGGGAGGGATGATTACATCCACCGCCTTGGTGCTTGAAAAAAGCGCATTTGCCAGCAACGCAGCTGCAACGTGTATGTCTCCCGACCCAGCGCTGGTGCTTTGGCGGGAATGGGAGACAGCCCGCGGGCTGACCGACCGGCATTGCCGCAGGCAGCAGCGCCTCGCGACGAGGCTTGCCTTAAGCGTCGGCTTTCCTTGTGTGACCGTCCGCATGCCCAAGGGTGAGGAGGTGACGGTCCACTCGATCGAGGCGCTCAATGACGTGCTCGGCAAAGGGCCGGATATGGCGGCTCTCCGGGAGACGGCCGAAGCCGAATTCGCGGCGCATCAGGCACGCTGGGATGCGGCTGCTGAGGAGACCGGTTACTCCGGAGCGCTTAGGGCCGAGCGCGAGGCTGGCGATAGGGCACAGGATCTGCTGGAAGCGTTCTCAACGATCCCCGCCACAACTCTCGCCGGTGTGGCGGGCAAGCTCGATGCCGTGTTGCGCGAAGGCGAGGCCTGGGAGGAATGCTGCGAGTTCCCCTGGCCGCAAATCCGCTCGGCGCTCAGCGATCTGGTGCGCATGGCCCAGCAGATGATGCCTCAACAGTTCTTTCAAAGCGAGCAGCGTCCCAAACTCCGCCCGCGGCGGGCCGGCTGCTGTTTTCGTGCCTGACAGACGAAGAAGGAGGCGAGATATGAAGAACCATCCAACCCAACGTCCGGTTTCAGCGGAAGAACCCTCGACTAGCGGCGAAGCGTCTGTCTCCCGCCACCCTGCAATCGCCAGTGAGTTGGCGGCACCGGACTCTGGTGCGGCATCTCACCATCCGGCGGCGAGCGGTCCCGATCTGCTGGACGCCTTCAACCGCGACGCCGCCCTGGAGAAGTGGACCGTGCCTGAAGCTGCAGAGGCAGCGACAGCTCTGTGGGGAAAGACAGCCGCGACCGCAATCGCTTGGTGCGCCTTCACGGCGCATTGCGACGGGCGGACACAGGAGTTCCGATTCTGGTTTCGGGTATTCACCGACCTTCGAGCGGGTTCGCCCGATTCCGAGGCGGAAGCAGCGTCCGGCAAGCCTCGTCGAAACTCTTCCCGATAGAGAAGAGGAGATCATGTCCGGCGAGGGAACTGCCTGCTTGTCGAGACGAAATCGGACCGAAGCCAGCCCGTCAAGGTCAGAGCCGTTTCGCGGCGGCGCGTGCCGCGCCAGTCTTGACCGGAAGTTTTCGGCCCGGCGGCCGCTTTGGACGCAGGCAAGGCTTTCGGTACGAGCGAGACCGCTCCACTCCTCAGGGGACATTACTCCGGCAATTCATCGCCCTTGATCGGCGCCTTCCCTTTGCCGGCCCGCATCAGCAGGCCCAGCGCCTTGGGGATGCCGGCACGGGCAGCGCGTTCCTGAAAGTAGCTTTCCGTGCGCAGCGCCGAAAGCTTCTCGGCGACTGCCACGTTGATGAACTGGTTGAGCGGCACGCCTTCGTTCTCCGCCACCTTGCGCGCCTCATCGAGAAGCGAAAGCTGAAGCCGCAGGGCGAAATTGCTTCTCCTCATGTCTTTCTCTCCAATCGTCTCAGCATCTCACTCCGCGACAGGACCATTATAGCGAAGGACGCGGTCCACTTTGCCGAAGTCGCGTAGGACGATGATGAAAAATCCGAGGCTCGTTATGATACCGTCCGATCGGACGATGCGGCTTGCGAAGGCGACGACCGGCCTTACCTTCTTGCTCCTCGACAAGTCCGACGACGCCGGCACTGGCGGCACAGGACAGGGATCGAGCCGCCTGTGCTCAGTCTGGGGTGGCTTCAATCGTTACCTTGTTGGGATAGAACGCGCCGTGGTCGCAGATTTCGATCATCTCGTCGAAAGGTTGCTCATACGCCCACATCGCCTCCTTGCCTGCCTCCGCGGCACGCAGCACGCTCCAATAGCTCGCATCGCCCTTGTAGGGGCAATGGGTCGACAGGTCCGTCTTGCGAAGCTGGTCGAAATTGATGTCTTCGAACGGGATGTAGAAGACTGAAGGATAGGGGGACTCGGTCAACACCTTGGCCCTGGTGGACAAGGCAATGAGCGCGTCGCCGGCGCGTACGGTCACAGTTCCAATGTAAGGCTCGACCGTAATCACTTTACCCGGGTTGCGTTGAAAGCCGGGCGACGGCTTGGCGATCTGGTCCATGACGGGTTCTCCTTGCAACGACCTAATGCATGTTGCCCGAAAGTGTTCAGCGGTTTTGGGATAACGACATGCAAGCGTCGCATCAATCCCTTCAGACGCGACGCTTTAAGGTGTGTCGTGCACGTGCGTTGTGCAAGGCCGCCGTCGAATGCGAGGCACAAAAACCATCGCCTTTGGCGTTGCCAGGTTTCTCGTTAAACCGGCCCGGCCGATGACCGATCAGGCGGCAGCCTGAAACGCGTCCATCAGCCCGGCGTAGGCGGCGGCAATTCCGGCGACCGGATTGGTGCTTCTCGACGCGGTTTCGACCTTGAGCGCACCACCGCCGGTCGGCAAGGTAAGAAGCAGGAACTGGCGGTTGCCGCCATCGCCGACGCATGCCGCGGCAACGTGCTGGCCCTCGCCTTCGTTCTGAACGCACATCTTGAACAGCAGCGTGCCGCCGACCGCCTCAAGGGCGCCGCCGACAACTTCGACGAATTCGTCTTCGGTAATGGTTATGGCGTCCGGCACCAAATCGGCCAGACTTTCGGCAAGCGTATTCTCGAGAGCCTTGTCGTCAAGCTGCGCGTCCATGCGAACCTCTTTCATTCGCCAATCGCACCCCTGCCCGTTAATGAAGGTTAACGCCGACGATGGCCGGATTGTGGCGGGTTTCCCTGTCTTTTCGATCAATGCGCCGCTTCGGCCCTGTCATGGCTGGACAATCCGCTGGTTCGTCCCACAATGGAATGAAAAACCAATGGGAGGAACAAAATGCTCGGACTGATGCAGGAATGGCCGCTGCTTTGCCACAAGCTCATTGACAACGCAGCCAGGCAGCACGGTGCGCGCGAGATCGTGTCGCGCTCGATCGAGGGTCCGATCGTCCGAACCACTTACGCCGAAATTCATCGCCGCGCCTTGCAGGTCGCCGAGCGACTCGAGCGTGATGGCTTTGGGCTTGGCGACCGCATCGCCACATTGGCCTGGAATACGGCGCGCCACATCGAAGCCTGGTACGGCATCATGGGGGTCGGTGCGATCTACCACACGCTCAATCCGCGCCTCTTTCCCGAGCAGATCGTGTGGATCATGAACAATGCCGAAGACAAGGCGATTTTCGTCGATCTGACATTCATGCCGCTGCTTGAAAAGATCGCCAGCGCGGTCACGTCGCTAAGAAAGGTGATCGTGCTGACCGACAAGGCGCACATGCCGCAAACGGCGCTGCCGAACGTCGTTGCCTATGAGGAATGGCTTGACGAAGCCGGCGGCGGCTTCGTCTGGAAGACGTTCGATGAAAACACCGCCGCAGGCATGTGCTACACCTCGGGCACGACAGGCGATCCGAAAGGCGTCCTCTACAGCCACCGTTCCAACGTGCTGCACGCGATGATCGCTGCGATGCCCGACGCGATGGGCCTGTCGTCGCGCGATACCATACTGCCGGTCGTGCCGATGTTCCACGCCAATGCCTGGGGCCTTGGCCAGAGCGCGCCAATGATCGGCGCCAAGCTGGTCATGCCTGGCTGCAGGATGGACGGTGCCTCGATCTACGAGTTGCTCGACACCGAAAAGGTGACGTTCAGTGCCGCCGTGCCGACAGTGTGGTTGATGCTGCTCCAGCATCTGGAGGAGACCGGCAAGAAACTCCCCTATCTGAACAAGGTCGTCATCGGCGGCTCATCCTGCCCGCGTGCGATCACGAGAAAGTTCCAGGACAACTACGATGTTGAGGTCATCCATGCCTGGGGCATGACCGAAATGTCTCCGCTCGGCACGCTGTGTACGATGAAGCCGGACTATGCCGGGCTGGAGGGCGAAGCCCGGCTCGATGTCCAGAGTAAGCAGGGCTATCCACCCTTCGGCGTCGAAATGAAGGTGACGGACGACGACAACAACCCGCTGCCTTGGGACGGCAAGACGTTCGGGCGCTTGAAAGTCCGCGGACCGGCAGTCGCGCGCGCCTACTATGGCGGCGTCGGATCCGAACAGTTCGACGAAGAAGGCTGGTTCGATACCGGTGATGTCGCCCACATCGACCCGGGCGGCTATATGCAGATCACCGACCGCGCCAAGGATGTTATCAAATCCGGCGGCGAATGGATTTCGACCATCGAGCTCGAGAATCTCGCCGTCGGTCATCCGGATGTGGCGGAGGCGGCGGCGATTGGCATCCAACATGCAAAATGGGGCGAACGGCCTTTGCTTGTTGTCGTCCGAAAGCCGGGCCGGGAGCCGAGCAGGACGGATATCCTCGCTTTCATGAGCGGAAAGGTGGCAAAGTGGTGGATGCCCGACGACGTCGTCTTCGTCGCCGAAATCCCCCACACCGCGACCGGCAAAATCCAGAAGATCACCTTGCGCCAGCAGTTCAGGGACTATCGCCTTCCGACGGATTGACGGAGATGGTGCCTTTCGCCTTCAAGCCACCGCCAAGAAGCTCTAAACGTTCGTTCGGGTTGGAGCAGTCCGGAAAATAATGGAAATTACCCAGCGACAGACGTCGAGGGCGGCCGGCTGGTCGCGGCGAACAGGCGCCTTTTCGGCGGTCCTGCTTCTGACCGTTCTCGTCGGCCATCGATATGACCTTGTCGAGACGCCGGCGTTCCTTTGGGTGCTCGGCATTGTCGCGCTGCTTGCCGCCGTTGCGCTGCTATTCGCTGGCCTTGCCTTTTCGAGACTGTGGAATTTCGGCGACCGCGGCGGTCGCGATCTCACCGTCGGCACGTTGCTCGCACTTCTGGTGCTTGTTCCCTATGGCGTTGCTGCCTACCGGGCAGCGACCTATCCGCCGCTTAGGGACATCTCGACGGATCTCGAGGATCCGCCGATGCTCGATACCAGCACTCGGACCGGGGATATGAACGCGCTTTCGCCACCGACCCCGGGCGAACAGCGCCTGCAGACTGAGACCTATCCGCTGGTCACCGGACGCAGCTACAATCTGCCTTTCGATCGTGTCCTGGAAGCGGTCGAAACCGTGCTCGATCCGCGGGATTGGCAGCTCACGGCGCCGTTTCCCGATGCGAACGGGCAAAACGAGGTGACGATCGGCGCCTTGGCCAAGAGCTTCATCCTTGGCCTTCCAGCAGATGTCGCCATCCGCGTGGCCGAAGATGGCGATGCGATCATCGTCGACATGCGTTCGGCCTCCCGTTACGGCCGCTACGACCTTGGCGACAATGCGGCTCGTATCGTGGATTTCCTCGCCGAACTGGATCAGGAAGTCGCCGGCCAGGTGGGCACGGCCCCGGCCGAGTAGCGCCTACGGGACGGGCGTGAAAATGCCGTCGATGGCAGGGTCGCCGTCGGTGCTCACCTGACCGCGCGCCACCAGGTCCTCCAGATGGGCAAGCACGGACAGGCCGGCAGCGCCATGGAGACGCGGGTCGGTATCCCTGTAGATCGCCTTGACCATGTCCTTGATCGTCCGGTCGCCGCTTCTGATCCGCTCTAGGATCGCGCGTTCACGCATTTTGCGATGGCTCTTCAATCCGCGCATGAAGCTGCGCGGCGCGGTCACCGGCCCACCATGGCCGGGCAGCAGCAGGTGGTCGCCGCGCTCGATCAGCCGATCCAGTGAGATCATGTAGTCGGCCATGGCGCCATCGGGCGGCGCAACGATGGAGGTCGCCCAAGCCATGACATGATCGGCCGAGAACAGGACGCCGGTCCCTTCCAGCGCAAAGGCCGCGTGATTGGCGGCATGACCCGGCGTCAGCACCGTTCTGACCGCCCAGCCGTCGCCCTTGACCACCGTATCGTCGGCAAGCGCGACATCCGGATTAAAGGCGGTGTCGGCGCTGGCATCGAGCGGATTGACCTCGCCGATGCGCAGCGGCCTCGCCGGGCGATGCGGGCCTTCGGCCAGGACAATGGCACCGGTGCGCTGCTTCAGCCGGGCTGCCAGCGGAGAATGGTCACGATGCGTGTGGCTGACGAAAATGTGGCTGACCGGCCTGTCTGCGATCACTTCGAGCAATGTCTTGAGATGCGCGTCGTCATCCGGCCCCGGATCGATCACCGCCAGCATCTTGCGCCCGACGATGTAGCTGTTGGTGCCGTGAAAGGTGAACGGGCTGGGGTTTGGGGCGGTGACCCGAAGCACGTCGGGCGCGACGGTTACGCCCCGGCCGTAGGACGGGTCGAAGCTTGTGTCGAATTTCAGCGCCATGGCCAGTATCGTAGAGCTCTGTTTGGGGAAGGGCAAAATCGATTGCCGCATAGCACGGAAGCCAATATAGGAAAACGCAAGGCCGCGATTTGCGGCAGTCCGGAATGAGGAAGACCATGGCAATTGCAACGACGATGCGTCCGCTTGTTTCTCTCGCTTTGCCTGAAAAGGGCGCGGCTCGCCTGGCAACGCAGCTTTTGCTTGCGATCGTCGGAACGCTGGTGCTGACCTTGTCGGCCAAGACGAAAGTCGTGCTCGGACCGGTCGACATCTCGATGCAGACCTTAGCCGTCTTTCTAATCGCCGCAACGTTCGGCATGCGCCTCGGCGTCGCGACGCTGCTTCTTTACATGGCGGAGGGCGCCATGGGCTTTCCGGTCTTCCAGAGCACACCGGAAAAGGGCATCGGCATCGCCTACATGCTCGGCTCGACCGGCGGTTATCTTGCCGGCTTCGTGGTCATGGCGGCGATCGTCGGTTGGGCGGCCGATCGCGGCTGGGATCGCTATCCGATCAAGCTCTTCAATGCGATTCTGGTCGCTGAAATCGTCATGATGGCGTTGGGCTTTGCCTGGCTGGCGCTGCTCATCGGCCCGGAAAAATCGTGGCAGTTCGGCGTCGTTCCTTTCATCGTTGGTGACCTTATCAAGGTCGCCCTGGCAGCGAGCCTTGTACCGGCTGTCTGGTCGCTGCTCAAACGCCCCTGAACTCCGCTCGATGGATCGGACTCAGCCCTGATCGGATTTACGCATCCGCAGGGATGTGGTGCGTGGGAATGATCCTTTCAGCGACGGCCTGACGACGATGAACAATGAGAGGCTGGGCAGAAACAAAATTTGGCCAGCATCTGCTTCGCAATACTTTGCTAACGATACCGTCACACTATGGTCAAGTCGGCGGATTAAGGAGCAGACCAGCCAGCGATTCGTCGCGAGCCAGCGTAACCAAGCAGCTACGCATCGGCGCTATTTGCGGGATACCGTTGCTTGGATAGCTTAAAAAGAAAGCGGCTCGATGATTTTTTAGGCGCAGCTAAAATTGTTAGACAATAGCAGAAATTTTTTCGGCGAATCGTCTCTATTCTCGCGAGATAGTTGCTTGCTGGTGTCCTCATCCTGTCGTAACCGTTGCCGCAACATGCCGAGAACCACCAGAGGAAGACGCGTGATTCGCTCGGAAGAGACAATTCCAAAGGCTAATATAATATCACAACAGCCCGCCGCCGGCGCCGCAGTGCGCTGGTACGCCGCCAGCGTCTTTCCGGGAAAAGAAGACGTCGCCGAACGGCATCTCCGGATGCAGGGGTTTGACCCGTTTGTGCCTCGCTGCGAGAAGACTACACGTCATGCCCGGCGCATCGAGACGCGACCGGCTGCATATTTTCCAGGTTACATGTTCATCGCCCTCGACGTCGCGCTGCAGCGGTGGCGCTCGGTCAATGGAACGTTCGGCGTGCGCTCGCTCATCATGCAGGGCGAGCGGCCATTGCCGGTCCCCTCAGGGTTGGTTGAGCGCTTCATAGCCCTGACTGGCGGGGACGGCCTCCTTGATTTCAGGGGAGGCCTTACTGCAGGCGCATCGGTTCGGATTCTTTCAGGTCCTTTCGCGGAGATGATCGGTCGCCTTGACCGACTCGATCCAGCGGGAAGGGCCCGGGTTCTGGTGGCGATCATGAACGGCGAAATCCCTGTTGACCTGGATTCGAGGGAACTCGTCGCGATCGCATAGCCGCAATTGACGCCCGGTCGTGCGGTGCAAGCTGTTGGAAGGTTCGCTCTCGGGTTTCACCCGGGAGTGCGGTAGCCATTGTTGGAGGACTACGCATTTGGTCGACCCGGCGAAACAGATGGGTCAATTGAAGGCCGCTGCCCCGGCCCGGCATGTCGATCTGGCCGGTCGATGAATTTTGATTGAAATCCTTGTAGTCGGATTTTAAGAATTATCGAACCAAAAATTGAGAATAGTCGAGTTGATTAGCGATCTGCCAGAGAGTGCTTGGAATTGAACGCTCCCATCATAAAGCCGCAAACTCAGCGGCATCTTCTGCACCGAATTAGATTTCAACTTCTTGGCGGACTGTCTTTTGCGATTTTGGCGCCTGCGCTTGTCCGAATTGCAGCTGATCCTTCGTTTATTTATTACTCAAATTTGCAGATAACGATTTTTGCAGCATTTGTAGCGCATACTGGAGGCTTCTTTTCATTTCGCAGAATAGGAAATTTCCCAGGCGTTGCGGCTGCCGGTTACATTTTGCCAACATTTGCAATTTCTTATGGAATTGCGTATTTCACGATTTTCTTGCTTAGAATTGACTACAGCGGCTACCAAGCCGCCAGTAGTTTAACATTGTCAATTCTCTGGTATTTCGGTTTGAGTATCCTGAGCAGGCGTCTGGATCCGTACAGTCTCGCCGTGGTTCCTGGCGGGGCTGTCAATCGTCTTGAAGAGATTAGCGGCGTGAATTGGCATTGGCTCGGGTCCCCAGACACTGTTGTTGACCGCGTAAGCGGCGTCGTTGCCGACCTTCGTGCCGAACTATCTGATGATTGGGAGCGCTACATAGCCGATCAGGCTCTTGCAGGCGTTCCCGTCTATCACGTCAAGCAGATCAGTGAGTCGCTGACGGGTCGCGTCGAAATCGAGCATTTGTCCGAAAACACGTTGGGTTCGCTCAATCCGAATCAGGCGTACATCAAAATCAAGCAGGCGATCGATTGGGTCAGTGCAGTCCTGGCTCTGATAATGTTGGCGCCGTTCTTGGTCTTGATCGCCCTGATGATAAGGCTGGAATCCCCTGGTCCCGCTATATTTCGCCAGGAACGCCTCGGATACGGCGGAAGATCGTTTACGGTCTACAAGTTCCGAACGATGACCGTCAGCGCACCTGAGGTGGCAAACGTTCGCAGTCTTGCCGTCACGAAGCCGGGTGATAGCAGGGTAACCCGGCTCGGTCGCTTTCTTCGAAGAAGCAGAATTGACGAACTGCCGCAGTTGATAAACATCGTCCGTTCGGAGATGAGCTGGATTGGGCCGCGGCCCGAAGCGACAGTGTTGTCTTCTCACTATTCCGTGGCGTTGCCATTCTATCGCTATCGAAACATCGTCCGCCCCGGAATTACGGGGTGGGCTCAGGTAAATCAAGGGTATGTATCGGACGACGACGACGAGATCGAAAAACTGCATTACGATTTCTACTACATCAAAAATTTCTCGCCATGGCTTGATATTATCATTGTGCTAAGGACACTGAAAACGGTGTTAAACGGGTTTGGATCTCGATAGTAACCAAGCTGAATTTGGTCTGTTCCATTCGTCGAATGCGGCATCGACTGACTGGGTAACGCTATGGTTGTGTTTATAAAGCTGCCGAAGGGAATGAAATGAGCCGAAAAACCGCATTGATTACCGGCATCACTGGCCAGGATGGTGCCTATCTTGCCGATCTTCTGCTTGCCAAGGGATATGCAGTCCATGGTATCAAACGGCGATCGTCTTCATTCAATACGGGACGTATCGATCATCTCTACCAGGACCCGCATGAAAGCAGCGTGAACTTCTCGCTGCACTATGGCGATATGACCGATGCAACAAACCTGATCCGCATCATTCAGGAAGTGCAGCCGGATGAGATCTACAATCTCGCTGCGCAATCACACGTTCAGGTGAGTTTCGAGACTGCGGAATATACGGCTAATGCCGACGCGATAGGCACATTGCGTCTACTTGAAGCCATCCGGTTGCTTGGCCTCACAAAGAAGACGCGTTTTTACCAGGCTTCGACGTCCGAGCTCTACGGCAAGGTGCAGGAGATCCCGCAAAAGGAAACGACGCCTTTTTACCCTCGGTCGCCTTATGCAGCGGCAAAGATCTATGGATACTGGATCACAGTAAACTATCGCGAAGCCTATGGCATTCACGCTTCCAACGGAATCCTGTTCAACCATGAAAGCCCGCTGCGTGGTGAAACATTTGTCACGCGCAAGATCACCCGAGCCGCTGCCGCCATCAGCCTTGGCCTTCAGGACAAGCTCTATCTCGGCAATCTGTCCGCTGAGCGCGATTGGGGGCATGCGCGCGACTATGTCGAGGGCATGTGGAGAATTCTCCAGCAGGACGTCCCTGACGATTATGTTCTGGCGACAGGGGTGAAAAATTCCGTTCGAAAATTTGTGGAACTCGCCTTCGCCGAAGTGGGGGTTCGCATTCAATGGAACGGCTCCGGGGTCGACGAAAAGGGCATCGACACGAAGACCGGCAGGATATTGGTGGAGGTTGATCCACGCTACTTCCGCCCGACCGAAGTCGACCTGCTGATCGGCGATCCCTCGAAGGCCGAACGTGCGCTTGGCTGGAAGGCAACGACATCACTTGACGAGATGGTGCGCGAGATGGTCCAGTCCGACCTCAAGGTCGTGGAACGCGAATACGAGCATCGCCGGCTTGACGAAGAGCACGGTCGCAAGGCGGCTCAGTAGCTGCGAAAAGTCCCGTGAATATGAAGATCTCCGTTCTAACGGTCTGCTGGAATTCGGCGGCAACGATCAGGCATACGCTCGACAGTTTTTTTGCCCAGGACCATGGTGACAAGGAACTGGTCGTGGTCGATGGAGCCTCGACCGACGAAACGCTCTCGATTGTTCGCTCCTATGCCGATAAACGACTGCAGATCGTCAGCGAGCCGGACAGAGGCATGTATGACGCCCTGAATAAAGGGCTTGCGCTTTGCTGCGGCGATGCAATCGGGGCTCTCAATGCGGACGACGCGTTTCACGACCGGTCCGTGCTGGGCAAGATCAGCATGGCGCTCGCTGATGCCGACATTGTCCACGGTCATCTTGACTTTGTGGACAACCACGAGAGCAAGCGGGTGGTTCGTCGCTGGCGGGCAGAACCCAGACCTCAAAATGGGTTTCGTTCGGGGTGGATGCCCGCTCACCCGACCTTCTATGTTCGGCGCGGCGTTGCCGAGAAGGTTGGGTCGTTCGATCTGACGCTCAAAGTCTCCTCCGACTACGACTGGATGCTGCGGGCCGTCGAGCTTCATGGCTTTAGGATTGCGACGATGGATCAGGTTCTGGTCGACATGATGGTGGGAGGCGCAAGCACAAGGAGCTTGCGTTCCCACATCGGGCATAATCTGGAAGCGCTGCGGTCTAGACGCCGTTGGCTTGGATCAGGTCCTGTCGACTACGCGCTGGTTGCTAAGCCGGCGCGCAAGCTGGGGCAATTTTTCGGCATCAACAGTGCCGGCACTGCGCCAAGCAAAGCCGGCATGGAGCAAGCTGAATAGTGGTTCCGGTAAGCCATGCCTCGAAGGTCGGCCCAAAGGTCAAGCGCAGCTACGTTCACGTGTCTGCCCCCGGCGGCCACCGCCAGTTCTATCAGGATCTCTTTGCCGGCCTGTTTGGCCTCGAGGCGGTAACGGGCCGCGTTGGGCCGCGACTGTGGCTTGACCTCGTTAAGGCCCGCCACCTCCTGTTTGCCACCATAGACGATGATTACGCTGGTTTTATAGCAGTTGCGCTGGCAAGGTCGCTGTTTGGGCGGCGGACGGTTGGGCTTTTTCTAAGGCCGTCCAAATGCTTCGAGAGCGGAAGGCTCGTTTACCGCCTCAAGAGATGGGCTTTCCGGTGCTTGCGGCGTTTGCCTCACCTGTCGCTCTTTACGATTTTGCCGTTCAAATTTGATCGTCGATTTGCCCAGATCGCGCACGGGTGGGTACACGACCCTCAGATGTGGGACATGCATGACGGCGCGGCGCTTACCCAAACCAGCCAATTGTCACGCGACGTGCTGGCCGCAGCCGGCGGGCGCGCCATTTTGTGCTTCCTCGGCAGCGTGAGAAAGTCGAAGGGCTTTGAATTCCTGGCTGACATTCTTTCCGACCACCCAGATCTCGCGAAAGATGTTTTTGTGGCGGCTGTCGGGCGCGTCGACCCAGCCTGTAACGACGACTGCGCGCGCCTGATTGCTGCCGGCGGAATGGTGGTCGACCGGTTCGTGTCGGACGACGAACTTCTGAGCCTGTACAAAGTCTGCGATCTCGCCTGGTGCTGCTACGGGCCGGACTACGACCAGGCATCCGGCATATTCGGACGAAGCGTGCAACTGGGCACACGCCCGATTATCCGCAAGGGCGCATATCTCGAGAATTATGCGCAGGAAGATGCAGTTGCACCGGTGTGTCTAACTTACGGTGATACTCGCGACGCTGCCGCCCATATTGCAGCCGCAGCGGCCAATCGATCCGACAAGGCTGCTCGATCCGATGGGGCCGTGCGGTTGGGCGAAATCGTTGGCGGCTGGCGGGCCGATTTTGTACGGAAAATCCGTGCGACTCTTTGACCTGTCGGCGCATGCACGTCAAATACCGCTGCAAGCGAGGTGTGGCATGAATATGTCTGATGCCCGATCTCACAACCCGGACCGAGGCATTGTGGCTGGTCATAGATGGTGAAGAAGATATTGTATTTCCATCATGCGACCGCACTGGGAGGTGCGCCGAAGAGTTTGGCATTGTTGATAAAATCGCTGGATCGCAAAGAATTCTCTCCAATAGTGGCAATGCCGCGTCGCCCCGGGAATTCGGGGGTCCGCCAGTTATTCGAGGCTGCCGGGGCCGAGATAATCGAGGAACAGGACATTCGACCTTTCCATGGATCGACAGTCGCGCCCTGCAGGGACGTGAAGTCGAAGATACACGCGATACTGTCTTTTCCGCTTCTCGTCAGATGTGCCAGGAAGCTTGTCCGTGATATACGGCCGGACATTGTTCACTTGAACTCCACCTGCATGGTGGCTGCCGCTAAGGGCGCGCATGACGCCGATCCCTCGATCCCCGTTATCGCCCATGTCCGGGAGCCGATCCTGCAAAACAGGTGGGGTAACATTCTGCGCAATCTAAATAAGAAGCATGTTGATTATTTCGTTGGTATCGACAAAGCCGGTCTGGATAGCATTGGCGCTACCGCCACTCCGGGATCGGTTGTCTATAACAGCGTTGACAGCAGTCTCTTCCGTGCGCCAGATCAAGGCGTTGCTGAATTGAGGCAGAAATTTGGATGGGTGGATGGCGATGTCGTATTCCTCTCATTGTCACGAATTGCGGAGTCGAATGGCATTCTGCCTTTCGTAAATGCGGTCAACGCGCTCGATGCAGACCTTCCCGACCGCGCTCGATTTGTGTTTGCAGGCTTTGGAAAAAACGAAGGAGCTTATGGAAAAGCAGCATTAGAGGCGATAAACGCAAGCCGTCGGTGCAGCGCCATGCCATTCATAGATGACATCATTCCCGTTCTCGCAGCCAGTGACGTCGTCATTGCGCCCTTTCTGACAAGTCACAGTGCTCGGTGCATTTTTGAAGGAGCGTCGGCAGGACGCCCCGGCTTGGTCACACGCTTGCCGAATTTGCTTGAGGTAATTGAAGAAGGTAGAACCGGCTTGAGCTTCGAAATGTCCTCTTCCTGCGGTCTTCTCGAAGCGATTGAAAAACTCTGCCGGCGCAATACGCGGCTCGAAATGGGACGGAACGCGCGCCAGTTCGCAAAGACCAGATTCCATATCGATCAAAATGTCGCGGCAATTCAAACGCTTTACCGCGACCGCTCAGAATCAAGGCGTTGATGTCCCCCTTCAAGTTGATTGATCAAAGCGAGCGCCTATTCTGGAACGCTCTCGCAACGTTTCAGTTTGCGGTGAGGCGCAGAAAGAGGCCTCGTAGCTTGTCCGTCCTCGGGCCAATTGGGCTGGGG
>NZ_SUHQ01000018.1 GCF_004962245.1 Mesorhizobium sp.
CGAAGGGGAGATGTCGCCGAAGGCGACAGAGGGGGTCGTCTCAGAAGGCACCGCCAGAGCGCCGAGCCCGGCCGCGCCGACCCCACCCGGCGGCTCCGCCGCCACCCTCCCCTCGAGGGGGAGGGAAGGCGCCAAGTCGAAAAAGATCCCCGAACGCTCTTCCTCCCCCGGCCGCACGGCACGCGGCACCTCGATGGGCGGCGCGGCGTCGGCCAGGGAGCGCACCGCGGCCGGCCTCAACCCGGTCGCCGGCCTCGATATTTCGCTGGAAGAGGCCGAGACCATGGCCTCCGGCGGCGTCACCGCCACCGTGGCGGCGCTGTCTGCGCTGATCGAGTCCGGCAATCCCTTGCATAAGGACGGCGTGCTGTGGACGCCGCACCGCCCGGCCCGGCCGGAAAAGTCCGAAGGCGGCATCGCCATCAAGATGGTGTCGGATTTCGAGCCGGCCGGCGACCAGCCGACGGCGATCAAGGACCTTGTTGAGGGCGTCAGCGACAACGACCGCACCCAGGTGCTGCTTGGCGTCACCGGCTCGGGAAAGACCTTCACCATGGCCAAGGTGATCGAGGAGACGCAGCGCCCCGCTTTGATCCTCGCTCCTAACAAGACGCTGGCCGCGCAGCTCTATTCCGAGTTCAAGAAATTCTTCCCGGAAAACGCCGTCGAGTATTTCGTCTCCTACTACGACTACTACCAGCCGGAAGCCTATGTGCCCCGGACGGATACCTTCATCGAGAAGGAATCCTCGATCAACGAGCAGATCGACCGCATGCGCCACTCGGCGACGCGCTCGCTGCTGGAACGCGACGACGTCATCATCGTCGCCTCGGTGTCCTGCATCTACGGTATCGGCTCGGTCGAGACCTACACGGCGATGACCTTCCAGATGCAGATCGGCGACCAGCTCGACCAGCGCGCGCTGCTCGCCGACCTCGTCGCCCAGCAGTACAAGCGGCAGGACATCAACTTCGTACGCGGCTCGTTCCGCGTGCGCGGCGACACGATCGAGATTTTTCCGGCCCACCTTGAGGACCGCGCCTGGCGCATTTCGCTGTTCGGCGACGAGATCGAGGCGATCACCGAGTTCGACCCGCTGACCGGGCAGAAGACCGGCGAGCTGAAAAGCGTCAAGATCTACGCCAATTCGCACTATGTGACGCCACGCCCGACCTTGAACCAGGCCATCAAGTCGATCAAGGAAGAGCTCAAGCATCGTCTGCAGGAGCTTGAGCGGGCCGGCCGGTTGCTGGAGGCGCAGCGGCTGGAGCAGCGCACCCGCTTCGATCTGGAGATGCTGGAAGCGACCGGCTCCTGCGCCGGCATCGAGAACTATTCGCGCTATCTCACCGGCCGCCAGCCGGGCGATCCGCCGCCGACGCTGTTCGAATACATCCCCGACAACGCACTGGTCTTCATCGACGAAAGCCATGTCACCGTGCCACAGATCGGCGGCATGTATCGCGGTGACTTTCGCCGCAAGGCGACGCTGGCGGAATACGGCTTCCGTCTGCCGTCCTGCATGGACAACCGGCCGCTGCGCTTCGAGGAATGGGACGCCATGCGTCCGCTTTCCGTCGCGGTTTCGGCGACGCCCGGCGGTTGGGAGATGGAGCAGTCGGGCGGCGTCTTCGCCGAGCAGGTCATCCGCCCGACCGGCCTGATCGATCCGCCGGTCGAGGTGCGTCCGGCCAAGACGCAGGTCGACGATGTCGTCGGCGAAATCCGCGAAACCACCAAGGCGGGCTACCGCACGCTGGTCACCGTGCTGACCAAGCGCATGGCCGAGGATTTGACCGAGTATCTGCACGAGCAGGGCATCCGCGTCCGCTATATGCACTCCGACATCGACACGCTGGAGCGCATCGAGATCCTGCGCGACCTGCGCCTCGGCGCCTTCGACGTGCTGGTCGGCATCAATCTGCTGCGCGAGGGCCTCGACATTCCCGAATGCGGCTTCGTTGCCATCCTCGATGCCGACAAGGAGGGCTTCCTGCGCTCCGAAACCTCGCTGATCCAGACCATCGGCCGCGCTGCCAGAAACGTCGACGGCAAGGTCATCCTCTACGCCGACCAGGTCACCGGCTCGATGGAACGGGCGATGGCCGAGACCAACCGCCGCCGCGAAAAGCAGATGGAGTGGAACGCGGCCAACGGCATCACCCCGGAATCGGTCAAGTCGCGCATCTCCGACATCCTGGACTCGGTCTACGAGAAGGACCACGTCCGCGCCGACATCTCGCAGTTCACCGATAGCGCCGGCGCGATGATGGGCAACAATCTGAAAGCTCATCTCGACGCGATGGACAAGCAGATGCGCGACGCCGCCGCCAATCTCGACTTCGAGAAGGCCGCCCGCATCCGCGACGAAATCAAGCGGCTTCGCGAGATGGAACTGTCCATCTCCGACGACCCGCTGGCCAAGTACGCCGACATGGAAAGCCCGGTTTCGGGCCGCGAAAAGGGCAAGCACAACAAGGGCCGCGCCATCCACCGCACGGTCGACGATGACGGCAAGAACCTGTTCCGCAAGCCCCATCTCGACGAGATGGGTGCTGACGGCGCCGTGCCGATCAAGAAGCCGCTATTCGCCAAACCTTCGCTCGACGCCATGGGTCCGGGCACCGATATGCCGACGCCCGCTGGTGCGGTGTCGCGCTCGCTGTTCAAGAAACAGTCGGCCGAGGAGGCGCACGGCTCCGACTTCGGCATTCCCGGCGAGCCGACCAAACCGCTGTTCAAGAAGAACTCGCTCGACGAGATGACGGTGCGCCGGACCGAAAAGCCTGTTGAGGGAAAAGTGCCGGTCAAGCCACAGCCAATCTCCCCCCAAGTGGGGGAGATGTCCGGCAGGACAGAGGGGGGCGCGAAGGGACGCGACGATTCCGCCAAACCCATCGTCCGCCAGCGTGCCGGCATCGGCTCTTACGAAGACCCCGCCAACACCCGCCGTGAGAAGCGCAGGCCAGGCAAGACCGGCCGTCCGGGGCGGTAGCGATCCTTCGCGCCCCCTCTGTCCTGCCGGACATCTCCCCCACAAGGGGGGAGATTGGCAGCTCCGCGCTCCGCTCACTCCCGCACCACCCCCTTGCCATCGGCCCCACCCTTGGTGTAGCCAGTTTCCACACTCAACGTCTCGAAGAGGGCTGCGTGTCTTTCGACCACCACCGTCAGCGCGGCCCTGTCCCTGCCCTGCGAGCTAGCTTGCAGGGCTGACCAGAGACGGTCCGGGTTTTCCCGCTTCGATTTTCTTGGTCTGCCCTTCGTGGTGCTGCAACGCCGAGCCTGATGGCCAGCCTGCGCACCGTCAAAGTGCGTCGCACCGGAGTTTTCCTCCGGGCAGACCAGAGAAACTCAAATGGCACTGATCAGCCTCAAATCCCTCGGCGTCACCATGAGTGCGCCGCTCTTTTCCAACCTCGATCTCACCATCGGTGCCGGCGACCGGCTCGGCATCGTCGCCGCCAACGGCCGCGGCAAGTCCACCTTGCTGAAGTGCCTCACCGGCGAGATGGAACCGACATCCGGCGACATCACAAGATCGCGCGGCCTGCGCGTCGGCCATGTCGAGCAGGCTGTTTCCGCGGCATTGGCCGAGCACAGCTTTCAGCGCGTGGTGGCCGACGCCTTGCCGGCCGAGCAAGCCGAAAACGAGCAATGGCGCGTCGACGTGGTGCTCGACTCTCTCGATGTGCCACAGCCGATGCGCGAGCGGTCGATGCGGGCACTGAGCGGCGGCTGGCAAAGGCTGGCGCTGATCGCCCGCGTCTGGATCACCGATCCGGACGTGTTGCTGCTCGATGAGCCGACCAACCATCTCGACCTCGCCAAAATCAGCCAGCTCGAAACCTGGCTGAACGCGCTGCCGCGCGAGGTGCCGGTGGTGATTGCCAGCCACGACCGTGCGTTCCTCGATGCGACGACCAACCGGACGCTGTTCCTGCGCCCCGAACAATCGCCGGTGTTTTCGCTGCCCTATTCGCGGGCGCGCGATGCGTTGAGCGAAGTCGACGCATCGACCGAGTGCAAATTCCAACGGGACATGAAGGTGGCGCAGCAATTGCGCCGACAGGCGGCCAAGCTCAACAACATCGGCATCAATTCGGGCAGCGACCTGCTGACGGTCAAGACCAAGCAACTCAACCAGCGCGCCCAGCGCCTCGAGGCGGTCGCAGCGCCGGCGCACCGCGAAAAATCGGCGGGCGCGATCAAGCTCGCCAATCGCGGCACCCATGCCAAGGTGCTGATCACACTCGACGACGTGGCGGTCGAAACGCCTGACGGAACGCTGCTGTCCAGGACCGGCAAGCGCCACATCTGCCAAGGCGACCGCATCGTCCTGCTTGGCCGCAACGGCGTCGGCAAGTCGCGGCTCATCAACTTGATCAGGAATGCCATCGTCGAACCGGATATGGCGGCGCAAGGCGTGAAGGTGACGCCGTCGACGGTGCTCGGCTACAGCGATCAGGCGCTGTCGGGCATCAGCGGCGACGACACGCCGCTGGCGATGCTCTCGCGCAGATTCGATGTCGGCGAGCAGCGCGCCCGTTCCCTGCTGGCCGGTGCCGGCGTCAGCATCGACATGCAGGAGCGCAGGATCGGCGTGCTGTCGGGCGGGCAGAAGGCGCGGCTGATGATGCTGGCGCTCAGGCTCGCCAATCCCAATTTCTACCTGCTCGACGAGCCGACCAACCATCTCGACATTGACGGCCAGGAAGCACTGGAAACGGAACTGCTCGCCCATGAGGCAAGCTGCGTGCTCGCCTCGCACGACCGCTCCTTCATCAGGGCGATCGGCAACCGCTTCTGGCTGATCGAAAAGCGGCGGCTGACCGAGATCGACAGCCCGGAGGATTTCTTCCGCTCGGTGGCCGAAACAGAAGGTTGAAGGGGACGCGGCTGCGGTGACGAAAAGCTGGGCGGCGGCAATGTCGGCCCGGCGTTTCCCTGGCGGCAAAAAAATTCGCGCGGTCTGTCGGATCATGACTGCACGCCACGTCCTTGGGACGCCGACACGATGATGCCGGCTTCAACCAGGGAGAGTGCATCATGTCCATTCTGTCATCCATAGGCCGCATCGCGACCCGTTACTCGGCGAGCCGCGCCCGTTACCGCAGCGAGCGCGCGCTGCTTTCACTGCCGATCGAATTGCGCAAGGACATCGGCTGGCCCGAAATCCTCGACGCGCAAAACGAACGTCGCCTTGCCATGGCAACCTCGTTGACCAAGGTAATATGAAGGCGACCTCTGGCCCGTGGCCGGAGCATTTGATCTTGGCGTTCGAAAAAAAATTCGGCGGCCATGTAGGACTGCCGCCGCCTCGTTCGTCCTTTGGTTGGCAACGCCAACCAAACGCAAAGAGGAGCAAGACATGAACGATCAGCCCCAAACCCAGCCCGCAGCGAAAGTCCTCGGCGGATTGACGCCCTATCTTCAGTTGGATGGCGCCTTCAAGGCCGCTGAATTCTATCAAAAGGCCTTCGGCGCCGAGCAGGTCTTCTTCTACCCGCCGGATGAGCAGGGCCGCACCATGCACATCCACCTGCATATCAACGGTTCGACGCTGATGATCTCCGACTTCTACCCCGAGCACGGCATGTCTCCGGTGAAGCCGCAGGGCTATACCATGCAGCTCCATCTCGGCAGCGACGACATCGATGCCTGGTGGCAGCGCGCTGTCGACGCCGGCTGCGAGGTCGTCATGCCGCTGCAGGTGATGTTCTGGGGCGACCAGTGGGGCAACATGCGCGACCCGTTCGGTGTCGAGTGGGCGATGAACGCGCCGGTGAAGAAAGCCTGACTTTTCGCGAATGGCGAGGCGCCCTCATCGGCCGATGCCGGTGGGGCATCCCTTCGAATGATCCCCAAGGAGGAGACCCAAAATGTCCTATGTCGACGGTTTCGTACTCGCCGTGCCCAAGGCAAATCTCGATGCTTACAAGAAAATGGCGCAGACGGGCGGCGCTGTCTGGAAGGAACATGGCGCCCTCGCCTATGTCGAATGCATCGGCGACGACGTGCCCTATGGCGAGGTCACCTCGTTCCCGCGCGCCGTGCAGGCCAAGGACGACGAGGTCGTCATCTTCTCCTGGGTCGTCTACGAATCGCGGCAGAGCCGCGACGCGGTGATGGCCAAAGTGATGGCCGACCCGCGCATGCACCCGGACTGGGCAACGATGCCGTTCGACGCCAAGCGCATGATCTACGGCGGCTTCCAGCCGTTCATGGAGATTTAGCTAATGCCTGTCGCCCAAAAGCATGTCCTCGGTCTTGACCCGAGGGTGCGCAGCGGTTTTGGGATAACGACATACATAAAAACGAGACCTTGAAGCGCTGGCGCGCTTCAAGGCGTCCCGGCATCTCGATCAAGTTTGTCGAGCAGCGGCTTCAACCGGTCGCCATAGCGTTTCCACAGATCGACCGAGCCCTGATACATCGGCTGGCGCACCTGCGCCGCCGAGGCCGTGCGCACCGGCCGGTCGGTCTCATGGAACGACAGCACCGCATCGTCCCATGGCAGGCCGAGATGGGCGATCAGCGCCCGCGTTTGCCCTTCCTGATCGGCGACGAAATCCTCGTAGCGCACATCGTGCACGACACCAGGCAAAACGGTACGCCAATGCGCCATGATATCGGCATAGAGATTGTGGAAATCGGCGAGCTCACCGAGATCGTAGCCATAGCGGTGGCTGTCGCCGCGGAAATGCACCTTGTAGATCGACAGGCACGTCGCCGCCGCATCGCGCGCGCAATGGATGATCCTGGCCTTGGGCAGCATCAGGTGGATGAAGCCGACCAAAAGGAAATTGCCGGGCATCTTGTCGGTGACATGCCGGAAGCCCGGATAGCGGGCGTGCAGCAGGTCCAGATAGGCCTGGCCGGCCTCGGCATAGGCCTTGTCGGGCATGTCGGCGATCCCCCAGGGAAAGCCGCCCTTCATGCCCGGCGGAAACTGCTTGCCGACCACCGTCTTCAAGATATTGAGCTCGCCCGCGCCATAGACCTGCGGATGGCTGGCGATGATCTGTTCGATCAGCGTTGTGCCCGAACGCGGCATGCCGACGACGAAGATCGGCGCGTCATCGGCGATTGAACTTGGCTTGTGTCTTTCAAAAAAGCCGGCATCGAACACCGCCTTCATCGCCTCGAATTCGGCGCGCGTCCTGTCCGCGTCATAGTCGATGCCCGTGCGGCGGATCGCATTGCCTTCGGCGAAGTAATCGAAGGCACGGCCATAATCCTTCAAATCGTCATTGGCCTTGCCGAGGCCGAAGGAAAGCTGCATCCGCGCCAGGCTGCCTTCGGGTGCCTTGGCGTGCTGCGCCTCCATCCCGGCAAGCTCGGCATCGCGATCCTGCTGGCGCTTGACCTGAGTGAGCATCAGCCAGGCCCTGGCCATGCCGGGATCGACCGCCAGCGCCTGGCGGAAATGCTCCGCAGCCTCACCGAGCCTGCCCTTTTCCATCAGCCCGACGCCCAGGCCGTGCAGCAAATCGGCGTCCTTCGGCCGGATCGCCAATGCCTCGCGGAAGACGGCGAGCGCCTCGTCCAGCCGCCCCGCCTCCTGCAGCGTTTCGGCAAGCCCGATGCGGGCGCGGACATGGAACGGGTTGCGACCGATGGTGCCGCGATAGATCTCCTCCGCGCCCTCGAACTGTCCCAGTTGCTTCAGCGAGGAGCCGAGATTGTCGCGCGCCGCGAGCTGGTCCGGCCGGATTGCCACCGCGCCACGGAAGAAATCGACGGCTACGCTGACACGGCCGAGGTCGCGCATCACCGTGCCGAGGTTGTTGAGGAAATCCGGATTCTTGGGTTGCAGGCGCACCGACTGTTCGAGGAGATCGAGCCCTTCGGCACTGCGTCCGGTCTGGTGCAGCAGAAGCCCGAGGAAATGAGCCGCCGCCGCGTGATTGGCCTTTTGCGCCAGCACCTGCCGGTAGAGCATCTCGGCCTCTTGCCGGCGCCCGGCCTGATGCAGCTGCAGCGCCTGCTGCACGCGCTGGTCGAGCCCTAGCGGCGGCTGTCCGCCTGAGCCGAATTTGGCGCCCGCGCCTGCCGGTCTTTTCTGATCTCTGTTGATGGGAAACCTGCCGTGTTTTGTCCGCCTGCCGCGATCTAGGCCATCGGCGCGTCAGGTTCAAGGGTTCGCAGGCCAGCTTACCGGAAATCGGCCTGGGTCAGCACATACATGTTCTTGCGACCGTGCGAATAGGCTTCGCGCGCAACATCCTGGATCGACGAACGCTCCGCATCGAACGCGCTGAGATACTCGGCTTCGCTCGTGGCCGGACCTGCCGCCGAAAGCGCTGCGATCTCCACGAAGAAGGGCACTTCGAACATGCCGTCATGACCGACGAAACGAATGCGCCTGGCCGCGGCGTCATAGGAGCGGCTGCCGTTGGGAAAGTTGAGCGTCATGATCGAGCTCCTCAGCGCGTGACCCTGAACCGGAAGTTCGGAAAGGATCATACGCAAAATCAAAGTGCTACAGCGTGCTCTGCGCGTCCAAAAAGACGCGGCGCTGCAACCCCGGCCATGTCAGATCAGGCGGTTGGTCTCCGCAACCTGTCTGGCCCGCCGCACCGTGCCGTCGGTGTCGGCGATCCTTCGCCTTGCCGCCTCGTCACTTCGTATGGTCAGGCGCGCCGACATGACTTTCGTAGTCCCTACGGCTTGCTTGATGATCGGCTTGATTGTCACGGTCGAGCCGCCCGGTGTTCTCACGGAAACCATGGGTTTCTCCTTTCAGATATAAATAAAAATCAATGCCGGGATGAATTTTTCCGGCAGAATCTCAAACAATTATTGTGAGGTGTCTAAATCATATCATCATTTTTCAAATATCCCTAGAAAAGTAATTTTCCCGCAGGATCGGCACTTGGCAGGAATCTTCTTGAATAAACCGCAATTTCGGATTAATGAATTGAGATCGTTTTTTGGGCCAAGCTTGGCATCTCGCGGCGTCAGAGGTTCTCGACCCGCCAAACTCATTCCAGATCGCCGATACCCAAATTGCCGATACAGGGACGCACGACGCTTAAGTCCCGGTGCCGCAAAGCGGGCACTACTTTATCGGATTCACGCCGGAACGAGACTTCGAGGCACGAGAATGTCTGGCCGAACTACCCATTCCATCGCGCATTTCGAGGCACCCTTCATGCTCGGCGGGCTGGAGGGAAAGTTGCCGGCCGGCGACTACGACATCGACCACGATGAGGAGCTTATCGATGGCATGTCGTGGCTTGCCTGGCGCCGTGTCGCCACTTTCATCCATCTGCCGGCAAGGACGGTGAAAAGCCAGACCAGCCAATTGGTCGCCATCGACCTCGCCGAACTCGAAACCGCGCTGAGGCGCGACCAGGAGAATGCCGCATGATCCGCTTCCAGCAGAACGCGCGCCCGCGCACCGACACACCCGCCCATCTTTTCGCGATCGGCCAGACCGTTCGCATGAAGAGCCGCACCGGCCTCGTCCAGAAGACCGCGGAGCTGTTCCAGATCAAGAGCAAGCTGCCGGTCAAGGACGGCTCGCCGCAATACCGCATCCGCAGCGACGAAGAGACCTATGAGCGGGTCACCACGGAAGACAATCTCGAAGTGGCCGACAATCCGAGCGCCTAGGTCCACATCAACCGCTATCAACGTTCACCAATCACGAGGACCAGGAAATGGCCAAGGGTCAACAACGCAGCAACCGCGAGACACGCAAGCCCAAGAAGGACAAGGCGGTGGCAAAGCCGGCTTCGCCTTTCGGCTCGGCCGTCAAGCAGGCGGAAGCCGGTTTGAAGCCGAAGTCCAAGGGCTAGCGCCCCGAGCCCCACCATGTCTGCGCACCGGAGGGTGCGCCGCGGGACTGCGGCACCGCAACACGGAGGCGTACTTGAACTTCGTCGTCGAGTTCTATCGTTCGCGCGACGCCGACGAAGCGATGCTCGACAGGGTGTCGCTCGAAGCGCCGAACCTGCGCGCTGCCCTGCAGGGCGCCGCCGCGCTGTTCCGCTCGCGGGCGATGCCGCAGATCCCGGACCGCCTGCGCATTTCAGACGAGGACGGCAGCGAGCTTTATGCCGGGCCGGCCGACGGGGCGTATCCGGCGGACGGATGAGCACCGCATTATTCATCCGGCCACCGCGCGGATCGGATTAAAGATCACGTAACGTCGAAGCCATATAACGTCCGCTGGAACCGGGGCCGATCACGGTTGGCTGCCCGGCAGGCCGCGCGCGAAATCGTCGCTCGCGACCGAAGGCAGGAGGCGCACATGGACAGGTCGCGCATCATCGTGACTGCGGTGGTGCTGGCCTTGCTCGGCGTGATCGTGCCCATCGCGGCGATGTTCCACTTTTCATGGGTGCTGGCGGTTCAGGAAGAACATCGACGGCTGGATCTGTTCGCCGACCGCGCGATCGCCAGGGCCGGCATATCGCTCAAGGATGCAACCGACGCGCTGCGTGAGATCGACCGGTTCACTGGCGACCGCTGTTCAGTGGATCACATCGCCCGCATGCGGCAGCTCACCATCAACACCCGCTCCATCGAAGAGATAGGCTATTTCGAAAACGGCCTGCTCAAATGCACATCCTGGGGGCCGAACGAAGGACGTGTTGCGCAAGCCGCGCCGGACTTCACCACCGCAGACGGCGTTGCCGTCACTGCCCGGATACAACCCCTGGCCAACCAGGACCATCCGCTGATGGCCCTGCAGTACAACCACCATAATGTCCTTGTCGATCCCCTGCGCTTTGTCGACATTGTCGTCGATCCCGACATTCAGCTTGCCCTGGCGACGAACACGGGCGTCCTGCTCAGCGCGTTGAACGGACCTGATCCCGCCCGCATCGGCAAGATCGTTGCCGACCCGGGCAAAGGCTTGGATGACGGCCATCTGTTTGCCACGGCGCGCGGGACGGACTGGATCGCCGTCGCCACCGAGCCGGAAAGCCAGATCGCGGACACGGTGCGCAGCCGGCAATTGCTGTTGCTTCCCCTCGGCGCCTTCATCGCCGCCTTCATCATCGGGATGGTGATCTGGTTGTCGCGGCGGCGGCTGTCGCCGCTGGGAGAATTGCAGATTGCCGTGCGCAAGCACGAGTTCATCGTCCACTACCAGCCGATCGTCGAACTCGGGACCGGCAATTGCGTGGGAGCCGAAGCGCTGGTGCGCTGGAGACGGCCGGACGGCTCCCTGGTCAGGCCCGATCTTTTCATCCCGCTGGCCGAAGAGAGCGGCCTGATCGCGGCAATCACCGATCAGGTCATCGCCCTTGTCGTGTTCGACCTGAACAAGCTTCTCGTCGCCAATCGTTCCCTCCACATCGCGATCAACCTCAGCCCGTCCGACGTCAGAACCGCAAGGGTCCTTCCGGCCATCGAAAAGGCCCTGCAGCACACCGGAATCCAGCCCCGGCAGATCTGGCTGGAGGCGACGGAGCGCGGTTTCGTGGACGTCGATTCAGCACGCTCGACCCTCCTTCGCGCCCGCGAGCTTGGCCATGCGGTCGCAATCGACGACTTCGGCACAGGTTATTCCAGCCTGTCTCATCTCGAAGGCCTGCCGCTCGATGCGCTGAAGATCGACAAATCGTTCATCGACACGATCGCTACGAATTCCGCCACCAGTTCCGTCACGCCGCATATCATCGACATGGCCAAGACGCTGAAGCTGAAGATCATTGCCGAGGGCGTGGAGACGCAGGCACAGGCCGACTATCTGGTGGAGCGCGACGTCGAATACGGTCAGGGTTGGCTGTTTGCCAAACCCATGCCCGCGGCCGAGTTCATCGCCTATTGCCGCAAGGCGAGGCTGCCGGCATAGAGACCAGTTGCCCTCGTCTGCCCGCGGTTCCTCCCCGTCCGGAAACGGGGAGGAACCAGCCCCTCAGCAGGGACCGTTGTCGACGATGCGATAGTCGGCGGCGCGGGCCTCGCATGCGTTGGGGAAGGTGCGCAGCCGGCCCCGACGGCTTGCACAGACCGGGGCATACTCGCGCGTGCAGAACGTCTGCTCCTCGCCATAACCGCCGTCGTCGCGGCACTGGCCGCCTCGGATGATGCGATACCCGGCCCGCTCGGCAAGACAGGCATTGGCAAAGGTCTGGCGGTCGCCCCCGCGCCGGGCGCAGACCGGATCATACTGCCTGGTGCAGAATTGCGGCCCAGGCCTTGGCGGCGGGCGGTATCCCGGTCCTTCCTCCACCACCACCGCGGTACAGGCTGCAAGAATTGCCGACAGCAACAGGATGGCAAAACCCTGCCGCGAGAAGATTGCCGCAAGAAATTTCATGACTATACCTCCCTCGAGCCCCCGCTCCAATGCATGTCGCCCAAAAGTGCGCAGCGGTTTTGGGATAACGACGTGCACAAGAAAATGCAAAAAAGTCCCTCAAGCCGATCCTCGCCATTCCACCACCAAATGCAACCCCTGTTTGCAAGCCGCCCCAGCCCCGCTGGACCATGCGTGGCCGGGCGCTGGCAGATGACCGGGAGAAGACCCAGATCTATCGATATCGTGCGTCGGAGTACGCCTATCGGGCGTCCCGCGGGCGCTACCTTGCAACCACCACGTTTCCGTGCGATAAATTTTGTGTTCGGGCATTTGCGACCCGGAGAGCGGAACGTTTTGGACGACCTTTCCCCGATACATTGTGAATCTCTGACGGCCCCGTTTTTCGGCGAGGGGTTTTAACCATGCGCCAATGCATGACCGCCGAAGCAACCACCGGGACTTGCCCACGACGTCAGGCGGCGGGCAAACCACAAGACTGACACGGGTGAAGGAGTTTCCCCAATGGCCCAGACCGGCACCGTTAAATTCTTCAACGCTACCAAAGGCTTCGGCTTCATCACGCCAGATGACGGCGCCAAGGACGTGTTCGTCCACATCTCCGCGATCGAGGCTTCGGGCCTGCGCACGCTCGTCGATGGCCAGAAGGTCACCTTCGACGTCGAGCCCGACCGCATGGGCAAGGGACCGAAGGCGGTCAATCTCCGCGCGGACTGAGCCGTCGCTCGCGCACGTCCACTCGGACGTGCTCGGGAGCGTGCCCGAGGGCGCTCCAAATGCCTTGAACCGGCTTTCAGCGCCGGATCCGAGTTTTCGAAGGCGCGGCGGTTTTCGTCGCGCCTTTTTCGTGCCCTAGAGGGCGAGCCGATGCTCGCAAAACTTTCTCTTGCCGATGACGCTAAAATAAAGGACAAATTTCCACTCGGGCATTTGCCGGCCCGAGACTGGACTTGATGGGATCAAAGGAGCTTCCCATGCCGCAGACCGGCACCGTCAAATTCTTCAATCATGCCAAAGGCTTCGGCTTCATCACGCCGGATGATGGCGCGAAGGATGTCTTCGTTCACATTTCGGCCGTGCAGGCGTCGGGTCTTCCCGGTCTTGAGGATGGGCAGAAGGTAACATTCGACACCGAGCCGGACAAGCGCGGCAAGGGTCCGAAAGCCGTCAACCTGTCGATCGGCTGAGCCGAGCCCAAGACAGCGTTGGACGGCCCCGCTGGGTAGGTCCGCTCCTTGGTGAGCGTGCGGTATTTGTTGCTTACGCCATGCCTGATCGGTGAATGTCGACTGGTCTCAACCCGCCAATTTCGTTCAGCCCCCGTTCAGCCACGGTCGCCTATTAGTCTTCGGTAAAGCCGGATCGCATCCCCAAATTACGCGGGCCCGGAACGAAGGAGACCGACATGAACCGAATTTTCAAGACCGCCATCCTGTCAGCCGCGATTGTCGCGACCACGCTTGCGACCTTGCCGACGGCCAGCGCCAGTGAGTGGCGCCACCACCGGCACCACCATCGTGGCAATGGCGACGCGATCGCTGCAGGCGTCCTCGGACTCGCGGCCGGCGCCTTGATCGTTGGTGCGCTCAACAATCCGCAACCCAGCTACTACGATCCCGGCTATGACGATTACAATCGCTACCCGCGGCGGGCCCCGGTGCGCCGCTATTACGCGGAACCGCGGGTCGTCTACAATGACGGCTACGCAGAGCCTTGGACCCGTGGCTGGTATGAATACTGTTCGGACCGCTATCGCACGTTCAATGCCCGCACCGGCACGTTCACCGGCTATGACGGCGAGCAGCATTTCTGCACCGCCAACTAATGCATGTCGCTCAAAAGCATGCCCATGGGCCTGACCCGAGGGTGCATAGCGGTTTTGGGATAACGACATGCACCAAGAGAAGACTTTAAAGCGCGAAGCGCTTTAAAGCTCCCCTGCCCCAACCAAAAGCGCTGTCCGAAAGGCCAGCGCTTTTTTGCTTCGCGATCAATTTTGCCGCCGCAGCCGGGCCGGCGTCAGATGAGAAATGGATTGGTCCGGCGCTCCTCGCCGAAGCGACCGCCGGGACCATGGCCGCAGATGAAGCCGATGTCGTCGCCGAGCGGCAAAAGCTTGTCCTTGATCGAGGCGATCAGCGCGGCGTGGTCGCCACCCGGCAGGTCGGTGCGCCCAACCGAGCCGCGGAACAAAACGTCGCCGACATGGGCGAACTTCGCGGCACGATTGTAGTAGACGACATGGCCGGGCGCGTGGCCGGGGCAATGAAAGACCTCGAACGTATGCTGGCCGAACGAGACGGTCTCGCCTTCGCTGAGAAAACGGTCGGGCACGCAATTGCGCACGGGATCGGTGATGCCGTAGCGTTTTGCCTGGTTCTCGAGATTGGCGAGCAACGGGCGGTCGGCTTCATGCGGGCCGATGATCTCGATCCCGAGCGCCTCCTTCAGTTCCATTGCGCCGCCGGCATGGTCGATATGACCATGCGTGATCCAGATCGCGCCGGCGTCGATCGCATTGTCCTTCAGCACCGCCAGCACCTTGTCGATGTCGCCGCCCGGATCGACGACGACGCCATGTCTGTCGTCCATGTCGAAGAGGATGGTGCAGTTTTGCTGGAAGGGCGTGACCGGCACGATACCGGCATTGAGCTGACCCATGATCGTCCTTTCGCTGTGTCGCCCCTGATGTAGAGGCTCATGCCAGCAGCGTCCACCGTCGCCGATCACCCGAAGCCTGCCCTCAGGCCTGACCCGTGGGCGGAAGCCGGTTTTGGAAGATCCAATGCTCGAACAAAACCGGTCGAGGCAACGGCAAAACGAAATGGGCGGCCGAAGCCGCCCATGCGAAAAACCCAAAACCGCCAAGCTTACTTCTTCATCGCATTCATGACCGCGCCGATGATGGCCGTCAGAATGGCGCCACCACCGGCACCGCCGACGATGTTTTGCAGATTCAGCGCGCTGCCCAATCCGCTCGTTGCCGCAGCAGCCGCAGCCGGATCGACCGCGCCACCGCCGAGCAAGCTGCCGAGGATGGCCGCACCGCCAACACCGCCAACAGCACCGCCCAGGATTTTGGTGAGCTGACCCATTGCCGCTGTCTTGAGCGCCGCGCCCACTGCCTGACCACCGATGACACCCGTAATCACCTGAATAATGATCGGAAGAAGCGTGTTCATGTCCATATTACCAGTCCCTCCATAGCTGCCAGCCTCCCGGGCCGACACCAAGATGAGACGCGGAATTAGACGAAAGTCAAATGCAGAAGTGCTTAAATAAAAAGGGCGGCCCGAAAACCGCCCCTACTTGTTAAAAAAGCTGTGACTTTCGTTATTCTGCGGCGATCGCATGGTTGGGTTGAACGGCCGCAGAATAGTCGTTCATCAGTGTCTTGGCGATTTCACCCACCTCGAATCGGTATGGGCCGATCTCGGAAACCGGCGTCACCTCGGCCGCCGTCCCGGTGAGGAAGCACTGCTGGAAACCTTCGAGCTCTTCCGGCATGATGGCGCGCTCGATCACCTCGAAGCCGCGATCCTTGGCGAGACCGATGACCGTACGGCGGGTGATGCCGTCGAGGAAGCAATCGGGCGTCGGTGTGTGGATCTTGCCGTCCTTGACGAAGAAGATGTTGGCGCCCGTCGCTTCCGCAACCTGGCCGCGCCAGTCGAGCATCATGGCGTCGGCATAGCCCTTGGCTTCGGCGGCATGCTTGGACATGGTGCAGATCATGTAGAGGCCGGCAGCCTTCGATTTCGACGGCGCGGTGCGCGGATCGGGGCGGCGCCATTCGGCCAGATCGAGACGGATGCCCTTCAGCTTCTGTGCCGGATCGAAATAGCTCGGCCATTGCCAGATGGCGATGGCGCAGTTGATCCGGTTGTTTTGCGCCGAAACGCCCATCTGTTCGCTGCCGCGCCAGGCGATCGGCCGGACATAGGCATCCTGGAACCCCTGTTTTTTCAACAGCGTGCGGCAGGCGTCGTCGATCTCGGCGACCGAATAGGGAATCTTGAAGCCGAGCAGGCGAGCCGATTCATGCAGGCGTTCGCTGTGATCGGTCAGTTTGAAAATTTCGCCGCCATAGGCGCGCTCGCCTTCGAACACCGCGCTGGCGTAGTGCAGACCATGGGTCAGCACGTGGATCTTGGCGTTGGCCCATTCAACGAACTCGCCGTTCATCCAGATAAAGCCATCCATTTGGTCAAAGGGAACGGATGCCATGGTAACCTCCCGCGGGCGGCGGCCCGCATATTATTGTGTCGTTTCGTGTCAGCCGCACCGGGCGGCCCGTTTCTCAAAGCGTAGGCGGATATTAAAGGTATGGCAAACACAGGAAGTTCCGGAAAAACGGCTTTCCCTTGCCTTTTCGTTCGCAATCCGCCGAAAAGCTTGCCAAAAATTACCATCGGTGGGAAATTACGTCAATAGTGCTGACATAATTTCCCTTTCGCACGGAGAAAAGATGACGGATCGCAGCCACCCAGCCGGAAAACCGATCAGGACGGCGATCTCCGACGAGGATGGCATCGACTTTGCCATCATCGAATTGTTCTTCTTCGCCTATCGCGATTTTACCTCCGATCCGGACCAGATCCTGTCCGATTATGGCTTCGGCCGCGCCCATCACCGGGTTCTGCACTTCGTCAATCGCAGGCCGGGCCTGACGGTCGCCGAACTCCTCGACGTGCTGAAGATCACCAAGCAGAGCCTGGCGCGCGTGCTCAAGCAACTGATCGACACCGACCATGTCGTCCAGTTGCAGGGTCCGCGCGACCGCCGCCAGCGCGAACTTTATCCGACGGCCAAGGGTCGCGCCCTGGCCCTGGCGCTGGCACGGCCACAGTCGCGCCGCATCCATGCTGCATTGGAAGATTCCGGAGCAACCGAACGCGCCTTGATCGAACGTTTCCTGGAAGCGATGGTCAATCCGGAACTAAGGGCGCAGATCGACACTGTGCCCACAAAAATGTCAGGGAAAAGCCATGGAGACCATTGAAAGGGTTGATCGACCGGCAGCACCGGACGACGATGCGCCGCATCTGCTGGTGATCGATGACGATACCCGTATCCGCAATCTTCTCAAACAATATCTGACCGAAAACGGCTTTCGTGTCACCGTTGCCGGAAATTCCGGCGAAGCGCGACGCAAGCTCGCTGGCCTGGATTTCGATCTGCTCGTGCTCGATATCATGATGCCGGGCGAAACCGGCGTCGATCTCGCCAAGGCGCTGCGGGCAACCAAGAACGTGCCGATCCTGATGCTCACCGCGCTGTCCGAAACCGACAGCCGGATCACCGGGCTCGAGGCCGGCGCCGATGACTATCTGCCGAAACCTTTCGATCCCCGCGAATTGATCCTGCGCATCAACAACATCCTGCGCCGCGGCGGTCCGGCAACGACGCCCAAGGTCGAGCAACTGGTCTTCGGCCCCTACACGTTCCAGATCGCCAAGCGAGAGCTCAAGCGCGGCGGCGAGGCTCTGAAGCTGACCGACCGCGAGCAGGAGATCCTGGCGATCTTCGCGGCGCGGGCCGGCGAAACGATACCGCGCCATGAACTTGTCGGCGACGAGTCCGAGGTCGGCGAGCGCACCATCGACGTCCAGATCAACAGGCTGCGCCGCAAGATCGAACGCGATCCGTCCAATCCGGTCTGGCTGCAGACCGTGCGCGGTATTGGGTATCGGCTCAGCGTGGAATAGACTGCCGCCCGCAGCCCCTTGTTGAGTGGCTGCAGATGAGCAAAAAGGGCGAATGGCGACCACGCAACTGGAACAGCCGGGGGATAACGGCTTGATCGCTCGCGTGACGCGGGCGCTGAAGACCCTGCCGCGTGCCTGGAAACGGTTCTGGCGCCTCGTTTCGCTTTACATGCCGAAGCGGCTCTATGCCCGCTCGCTGATCATCGTCATCGCACCGATGATCCTGCTGCAATCGGTCCTCGCCTTTGTCTTCATGGAACGCCACTGGCAGACGGTGACGCAGCGCCTGTCGCAGGCCACGGTGCGCGACATCGCCGCGATCGTCGACCTGGTGGAAACCTACCCGAACGACGCCGACTACGCCAACGTCATCCGCATCGCGCAGGATCGCATGCAGCTGAAGATCGACTTGCTGCCGCCCGAGCCGCTGCCGCCGCCCGGGCCAAAGCCGTTCTTCTCGATCCTCGACGAGATCCTCTCGTCCGAGATCACCCATCAGATCAACCGTCCGTTCTGGATCGATACGGTCGGCAATTCCAACATCATCGAGGTCCGCGTCCAGCTCGATGGCAAGGTGCTGCGCGCCTTCGTGCGCCGCAGCCAGGCCTATGCATCGAACACGCATATTTTCCTGATCTGGATGGTCGGCACGTCGCTGGTGCTGCTGATGATCGCCATCCCATTCCTGCGCAACCAGATCCGGCCGATCCTGACGCTGGCCGAGGCCGCCGAGAGTTTCGGCAAGGGCCGGCCGATGCCGCGCGATTTCCGCCCGCGCGGCGCCGACGAGGTTCGCCGCGCCGGCTTTGCCTTCATCCAGATGCGCGAACGCATCGAACGCCAGCTCGAGCAGCGCACCGCCATGCTGACGGGCGTCAGTCACGATTTGAGAACCATCCTCACCCGCTTCAAGCTGCAGCTCGCGCTGACCGGGACCAAGGCCGACACCGAGGCGCTCGGCCAGGACATCGACGACATGCAGTCGATGCTGGAAGGCTATCTCGCCTTTGCCCGCGGCGAAGCGGCGGAAGACGCCGGCCGTTTCAATCTTGAAGCCTATTTCGAAAAGCTGGGCGAGGAGGCCACGCTGCGCAAGCGCAAACTGTCGACCACGCTCACCGGCGATCCGCACCTGCATGTGCGGCCCCATGCTTTCGCCCGGTTGCTTTCCAATGTCGTCGGCAACGCCTTCCGCTACGCCAAGACTGTTGAGATCAACGCCACCCATGGCCGCGGCTCGCTGCTCGTCACCATCGACGACGACGGTCCGGGCATTCCGCCCGAAAAGCGTGAGGACGTGTTCAAGCCTTTCGTGCGGCTTGACGAGGCCCGCAACCTCGACGCCAGCGGCACCGGCCTTGGCCTTTCCATCGCACGCGACATCGCCCGCAGCCATGGCGGTGACATCATGCTGGACAAGAGCCCGCTCGGCGGCTTGCGCGCCGTCATCAAGGTTCCGGCCTGATTAGAGCGACGTGCGTCCAGTTGGACGCACAAAGTACGCTCTAACACTTTGAACCTACGCATCGTGCTTTCCGAAAATCGAATTCGATTTTCGGGCCGATGCGCTAGTTTTTCTGGCGGTTGTGGACGGCCACCGGCCCGCGCCTTCATCGGCCCGTCATGAAACCATGCTGAAGAGCGCGCATGAAGCGCGCGATCCTGATCGATTCGGCCTTGCGGTCCCGCATCAAGGAAACCGTCGACCTTTCCTTGAAAGGGCCGCCATGCGCATCCTGATGGTCACCGACGCCTGGCGCCCGCAAGTCAATGGCGTCGTCCATACGCTGGAACGGCTTTCGGAAACCCTGAAATCCTTCGACGTCGAGACGGACTTTCTGACCCCGAACATCTTTCGCACCTTGCCTCTGCCGACCTATCCGGACATCCGGCTGGCGCTGACGACACCGCACCACGTCGCGCGCCTGATCGCGGCGCGCGACGCCGATCATATCCATATCGTCACCGAAGGCCCGCTCGGCATCATGGCGCGGCGCTATTGCCGCAAGGCGGGCCGGCCGTTCACGACGAGCTATCACACGCGCTTTCCGGAATATCTGAGCGCGCGGCTGCCTATACCGGAAGCCTGGGCCTATCGCTGGCTTCGCGATTTCCACAATTCCGGACAAGGTACGCTGGTCGCCACCCAGTCGCTGGCGGACGATCTGTCGGCGCGCGGCTTCACCAAGCTCAGGCCATGGACGCGCGGCGTCGACACCGACCATTTCCGGCCAGACAAGAGGAAGGATCTGGGGCTCAAGGAACCGATCTTCCTCTGCGTCGGCCGCGTCGCGATCGAAAAGAACCTGACCGCCTTCCTCGACCTCGACTTGCCCGGCAGCAAGGTGATCGTCGGCGAGGGGCCGGAGTTGGCCAAGCTCAAGGCCAGATACCCCGATGCGCATTTCCTTGGCCACCGCCCCAATGACGAACTGGCCGAAATCTACGCCTCGGCCGATGTCTTCGTCTTCCCCAGCCGCACCGACACGTTCGGCAATGTCATCATCGAGGCGCTGGCCAGTGGCACGCCGGTCGCGGCCTATCCGGTGACCGGACCGATCGACATTGTCGGCGACGGCGTTGGCGGGGCGGTGTCCAGCGATTTGCGTGAGGCCGCGCTTGCCGCGCTCAATGTCGACCGCGCCGAGGCGCGCGAACGGGCGATGCGCTATAGCTGGAAAGCCTGCGCGGAAATGTTCCTGGAGACGGTTGAAGAAGCGCTGGGAACGACACGAAAGCTGGCCGCCTGAGAAGGCCTTTAGAACAATCGGCCGCCGTCAGGGACCCTGCGTTCGATTGCGCCTAGAACGACGGCACCCTCCTCGTCGGGAAAGCCAAGCGTCAGCACTTCCGACATGAACGGTCCGATCTGCCGCGGGGGGAAATTGACCACCGCGAACACCTGCCGGCCGATCAGCGTCTCGGGCGCATAGTATTTGGTGATCTGCGCCGACGATTTCTTCACCCCGATAGCCGGACCGAAATCGATCTTCAGCTTGATCGCCGGCTTTCGCGCCTCGGGAAAAGGCTCGGCCTCGACGATCGTGCCGGCGCGGATATCGACGCGGTCGAAATCGGCGAAGCTGATCTCGGGCTTGCGCTGGCTGCTCGAACTCATTGAGGGTCAGGACCTGGCTCAGGCGTTGCCGTAAGTCTCGAACAGGACGCCGGCCAGCGCGTCCTTGGCCGAGGTTCCCGACCAGACGACGAACTGGAACGCCTGGAAATAGCATTCGCAGGCCTCCAGCGCCGACGACAGCAGCACCTCGACCTGCTGGCTCGACGGCTCGACTCCACCGGCGAGCAGCAGTGACTGGCGGAACATGATCGCACCTTCCTGCTCCCAGAGGTCGAAATGGCCGAACAGCATCTGCTCGTTGATCAGGGAAAGCAGCCGCATCACTTCGAGAGCGCGTCCCTCCGGCACCTTGATGTCGAAGGCGCAGGCCAGATGCAGCGCCTCGAAATCCTCCATCCAGGAAAATGAGACGTGGTAGTCGGTCCAGCTTCCGGCAACCGAAATCGAAATCTCATCGTCGCCGGCCCGTTCGAAGGACCAGTCGTTGTTGTGGGCCACTTGCTCGATAACATCCACCGGATGGATTTCGCGCGAGAATTCGAGTTCGAGAAGTTCCATGAAATGCTTCCTGTCGTTCAGGGGAGCGCCACACGCTCCGTGGGCACACACGACGAACATCCTATCTAGAAACTCGGACGGCCAGGACTTCTCAACGCAAAGACCCCTGACCGGACCCCACCGCCCGGCGCATGACCCTGCTCCGAATCATGCAACAAATTCAGTCTATTGATCGGGAGTCGCGTGACCAGCCCAATTTTTCGCGCTGCGTCATTCGCATGTGGAAAGCCGCTGTAACAATGATTCACGCAATGCCGGTAAGCGATTCACGACAAAGCGCTTTTTGCGATTGTGCTTTGTGGAAAAGTTTAAAGATTATTTTTTTGTTCTGGGCTTGGCCGCGGCCGCAGGTGCGGCCTGCCCGGCCAATTCGGCGAGCTTCGCCTCGAGTGCCTCGATACGCGCAGCGAGACGGGTATTTTCTTCCCTGGCCTTCACAGCCATGTCGCGGGCGGCCTCGAATTCTTCGCGCTGCACCAGGTCCATCGAGTTGAGAACGCGCTCGGCCTGCCCCTTGAAGGCGGTTTCCACTTCGCGGCGCACCCCTTGCGCGGCACCCGCGGCGTCGGTCATCAGCTTGGCGAATTCATCGAGAATGCGGTTCGGTCCGGTCGACATGGCAAATCCTCGCTTGGTCGATTTGACGTAGTGGCGCACGGCACGGAATGCAAGCACCCACGTCGCCTTGACCCCGCCAAAACCCTGCCGCATGGTCCGCGCCCGAACGTGATCGCAACTGGGAGATCCTGTTGAGCGAATACCTTATGCTGCCGCTGGCCGCCCTGCCCTTCCCCAACATCGACCCGGTCATCGTCCAGATCGGACCGCTGGCGGTGCATTGGTATGGCGTCGGCTACATCGTCGGCATTCTCTTCGCCTGGTGGTATGCCAAGCGGCTCGTCACCAACACAAAACTCTGGCCCGACGGCACCTTGCCGATGAAGCCCGAGGATCTCGACGACTTCATCGTCTGGGCGGCCATCGGCGTGGTGCTAGGCGGGCGCACCGGCTACGTGCTGTTCTACGACCTGCCGCGCTACATCGCCCATCCACTCGATATCCTTGCCGTCTGGCAGGGCGGCATGTCGTTCCATGGCGGGCTGCTCGGCGTCATTCTCGCCATGACGCTGTTTTCCTGGTCTCGCGGCATCCGCACATGGTCGCTGTTCGACGTGGTGGCTGCGGGCGTGCCGGTCGGCCTCGGCCTCGTCCGCATGGCGAATTTCATCAACTCCGAACTCTGGGGCAGGCCGACCGACGTGCCGTGGGCAGTCGAGTTCCCCAATGGCGGCCCATTTGCGCGCCATCCGAGCCAGGTCTACGAGGCGCTGCTCGAAGGCCTGGTGCTGTTCCTGGTGCTGCGCTTCCTCACCCATTCGCGACTCAAGCTGAAGACGCCGCGCTTCGTCGGCGGCGCCTTCATCGCCGGCTACGGCCTCTCGCGCATCTTCGTCGAATTCTTCCGCGAGCCTGATCAGCAACTCGGCTACCTCCTCGGCACCGGCTGGCTGACCATGGGCATGGTGCTGTCGCTGCCGATGCTGCTGGCCGGCATCTGGGCGATGGCGACGGCTACCGCATCGGCCCAAAAGCCGGAATCGGTTTTGGGAAAGCGCGATGCGTAAAATCAAAGTGCCAGGGCGTGCTTTCCAAATGGACGCACGTCGCCCTGGCCCGGTGACGCAATCGCTGCCGGTATGACCCGGCTTAAAACCCGCATCGTCGAGCTGATCGATGCGACGGGGCCGATCCCCGTCAGCCAATACATGGCGCTTTGCCTGTTCGATCCGCGGGACGGCTACTATACGACGCGCGAGCCGTTTGGGGCTGCCGGCGACTTCGTCACCGCCCCGGAGATCAGCCAGATGTTCGGCGAGTTGGTCGCTGTCTGGCTTTACGAAGCCTGGCTGGCGACCGGTCGGCCGATGCCGGTCACCATCGCCGAGATCGGCCCTGGCCGCGGCACGCTGATGAAGGACATGCTGCGCACGCTTTCGCGGCTCGATCCGGCGCTGACCACCGGCGCATCCTTCGCCATGATCGAGACCAGCCCGCGGCTGGCCGATGTCCAGAAGCAGACGCTGGCCGCCACGCCGGGCAAGGTCGGCTGGCACGAAAGCATCGACACGCTGCCGCAGACCCCGCTTTTCATCGTCGGCAACGAATTGTTCGACGCTGTGCCCATCCGCCAGTTCGTCCGCGCCGGAACAGGCTGGCGTGAACGGATGATCGGCCTCGGCGGCGCGGACGAATTGCGTTTCTTCGCCGGCGCCGGCTCGGTCGATCCGACGCTGCTGCCGGGCGACGCCGAAAACGCGCCACAGGGCGCGATCGTCGAGGTCGCGCCGGCCCGAGCAGCGCTGATGGCGACCATCACCGAGCGGTTGGCGCGGCTCGGTGGCGCCGGCCTGTTCCTCGACTATGGCTACCTCCGACCAGGGGTCGGCGATACGTTGCAGGCCCTGCGCAAGCACGATCACGAAGACGTGCTGGCCAATCCGGGCGAAGCCGATCTCACCGCCCATGTCGATTTCGCCGCCCTTGCCGCGATTGTGCGGGCGCATGGCGTCACTGCCCATCTCTCCACACAAGGTGAATTCCTGGTGGCAATGGGGCTTCTTGAACGCGCGGGCCAGCTCGGCGCCAATGCCAATGAGGCGACCCGCGAAAAGATTGCGGGCGAGGTCGAACGCCTCGCCGGCCCGCAAGCCATGGGGGACCTCTTCAAGGTGCTTGCCATCCTGCCTGCCGGCATCGCCGTTCAGCCCTTTTCAACGGCGGATTGACTTTTCGCTGCCGCCTCTCCCACTCTCCCGACTTTCGACCGTCTCCGACTGTAGCCGATCTTTGGACTGTAGCTTGACGAAATCACCCACACGGACAACAACGCCGCCATGCTGAATCAGACCAAACCGGATCCCGTTCGGTCGCCCTTGTTGGAAAAGGCGCGGGCGCAAGGCATTCGCCATGGCTACTTCACCCGCATCGGCGGCGTCTCCGGCGGCATCTACCGGGGACTAAACATCGGCACCGGCTCGAGCGACGACCAGGCTCAGGTAGCCGAGAACCGCCGCCGCGTCGCCGACTGGATGGGCGTACCTTCAAGCCATCTCTTGACCGCCCACCAAATCCATTCGCCCGACGTCGTCATCGCCAGGGAGCCTTTTTCCGGCGAGCGGCCGAAGGCCGACGCCATCGTCACCGACCGGCCGGGCATCTCCGTCGGCGCCTCGACCGCCGATTGCGGACCGGTCCTGTTCGCCGATGCCGAGGCGCGTGTCATCGGCGCGGCACATGCCGGCTGGAAGGGCGCCTTGTCAGGCGTGCTGGAAAACACCATTGCAGCGATGGAAGGCCTCGGCGCCCAGCGCGAGCGCATCGTTGCGGTTCTCGGCCCTTCCATCGGCCCTGAAAACTACGAAGTCGGGCCGGAATTTGTCGCCCGCTTCGTCGAGGCCGATGCCGACAACATCCGCTATTTCGCGCCGGCCGCGAAGTCGGGACATGCAATGTTCGACCTCAACCTCTATACGGTCGATCGACTGACCCGGGCGGGCGTGACCGCCGACGGGCTCGGCCGCTGCACCTACGCCGAGGAGGATCTGTTCTATTCCTACCGGCGCACCACGCATCGCAAAGAGCCGGATTACGGACGGCAGATTTCGGCAATCGTTTTGGAGACAGAATAATGGCGCTGCATTTCGAACGGTCGGAATTTGACGCGCGGCGCGATCGGCTGATGATCGAGATCGCCGAGAAGAAGCTCGATGCCGTCCTGCTGTTTGCGCAGGAGAGCATGTACTGGCTGACCGGCTACGATACGTTCGGCTTCTGCTTCTTCCAGTGCCTGGTGGTGAAGGCAGATGGATCGATGATCCTGCTCACGCGCTCGGCCGATCTGCGCCAGGCGCGCCACACCTCGATCATCGACAACATCGTGCTGTGGACCGATCGCGACGGTGCCAATCCGGCGATCGACCTGCGCAATTTGCTCAACGACCTCGACCTGCTCGGCGCCCGCATCGGCGTCGAATACGACACCCACGGCCTGACCGCCTACAATGGCCGGCGCCTGGACGAGCAATTGCAGACCTTTGGCCAGATCGCCGACGCGTCCGGCATCATCAACCGGCTGCGTCTGTTCAAGAGCCCGGCCGAAATCGCCAAGGCGGAAAAGGCGGCGAATCTCGCCGACGACGCGCTGGATGCGGCCCTGCCGCTGATCAAGCAGGGTGGCGACGAAGCCTTGATCCTTGCCGCCATGCAGGGCGCGATCTTTGCCGGCGGCGGCGACTATCCGGCCAACGAGTTCATCATCGGCTCAGGGACGGACGCACTGCTTTGCCGTTACAAGGCCGGGCGCCGCAAGCTGACCAAAAACGATCAGCTGACGCTCGAATGGGCCGGCGTCTTCCATCACTACCATGCGGCGATGATGCGCACGGTGCTGACGGGCAAGGTGTCGAAGCGTCACCAGGAACTGTTCGATGCGGCGCGCGCAGCACTTCTGGCCGTCGAAAAGGCGATGACGCCCGGAAATACCTTCGGTGACGTGTTCGACGCGCATGCCCGCACGCTCGAGGCGCACAATTTGACCAAGCACCGGCTCAATGCCTGCGGCTATTCGCTTGGCGCCCGCTTCACCCCGTCATGGATGGACATGCCGATGTTCTATCAGGGCAATCCCGAACCCATCGCGCCAAACATGACGCTGTTCGCCCACATGATCATCATGGACTCCGAAACCGAGACCGCGATGACGCTTGGCCGCACCTATCTGACGACCGAGTCGCAGCCGAAGCCGCTGTCCCGCCATGATCTCGACTTGATCGTGCGGTGAATCCATAATGGCAAGAATGCAAGGGGCGTTCGTCGCCAGGGAGTTTTGAGGCAATGAGGCGATCGCATGTGACGACCGTGTCACTGCTCACGGCGCTGACGCTGGCCGCCTGCACCAGTGCGAAGGACGTTCTCGAACCCTCAGCCATCGCCTCGCAGTCGACACAGGCCGTGCCCGGCACGACGGCAACGACCACCCCACCCGCAACGACCGCCCAGCCTTCCGCAACCGCCCAGCCTTCCGCAACCGCCCAGCCTTCCGCGACGACACAGCCTTCCGCCCCAGCGCAACCCGCAACCACGCCCGCAACGAGCGCAGCCGTCATCGCACGCACCCGCCTGCAGGTGGCGCCGATCGTCGGCGCCTCTGTGGAAGCCGCGACACCGCTGACCGCGGAGCTTCAGACCAGAGCCAAGCAGCGCGGCATCACCTTGGCCGGCAGCGCCGGCCAGACCCCCACGCACGTGCTGAAAGGCTATTTCTCGACGATGTCGGAAGGCAAGGACACCACCGTCATCTATGTCTGGGACGTCTATGATCCGGCAGGCAACCGGCTGCATCGCATCAACGGCCAGCAGAAGGCGCCCTCGGCCAATGGTGGCGAAGGCTGGTCCGCGGTCGCGCCGGAGACCATGCAGACGATCGCCGACCAGACGATCGACCAGTTCGCCACATGGCTTGGCGGTCAAGCGGGCTGACATGTTGCCGGCTTCCCTCGCCGAAAGCGTTTATTGAGATTAGCCGGCGGATTCCCGATCACGACGCTTGCAATACCGGCACGGGCCGCTAAAAGCCCGACTGAGAGGCTCAAGAGAGTCTGTCAGAGTCTCCATCCTTCACCAGGAACGGTGCATGAAGCTCTTCGCGGGCAATTCCAACAGGGTGCTGGCCGAAGCGGTCGCCCGCTATCTCAACATCCCGCTGGGCAAAGCCAGCGTCAGGCGCTTCGCCGATCAGGAAATCTTCGTTGAGATCCAGGAGAATGTGCGCGGCGAGGATGTCTTCATCCTGCAGTCCACCTCGTTCCCGACCAACGATCACTTGATGGAACTGCTCATCATGATCGATGCCTTCATGCGCTCGTCGGCCAAGCGCATCACGGCGGTCATTCCCTATTTCGGCTATGCCAGGCAAGACCGCCGCGCTTCGGGCCGCACGCCGATCTCGGCCAAGCTGGTCGCCAACATGATCACGCGGGCGGGCGTCGATCGCGTGTTGACGCTGGATCTCCATGCCGGCCAGATCCAGGGTTTTTTCGACATTCCGACGGACAATCTGTTCTCCGTTCCGGTCATGGCTCGCGACGTGAAGGCAAAATACAAGCAGCTTGCCAATGTCGTCGTCGTATCGCCCGACATTGGCGGCGTGGTGCGGGCACGCGCGCTCGCCAAGCGCTTCGATGCACAACTCGCCATCGTCGACAAGCGCCGCGAGCGCCCCGGCGAATCGGAAGTCATGAACATCATCGGCGCGGTCGCCGGCAAGGATTGCCTGTTGATCGACGACATCGTCGATTCGGGCGGCACGTTGTGCAACGCCGCCGATGCCCTGCTTGCCAACGGTGCCACCAGCGTCACCGCCTATATCACCCATGGTGTGTTGTCGGGCGGCGCCGTTGCCCGCATCAGCGGCTCGAAGCTGCAGGAACTGGTCATCACCGATTCCATCCAGCCGACGCAAGGCGTGCTCGACGCCCCCAACATCCGCGTCATCTCCATCGCCGACCTGATGGGCGAGGCGATCTCGCGCACCGCGACCGAGGAATCGGTATCGAGCCTGTTCGACTGAAATCTGCCTGCGCTACCCGTTCGACACCCTGATGTTGTCCCTTGACCCGCGCATATAGCCGCGCGGCGAGGTTCCCAGCATGCGCCTGAACATGGTAGTGAAGGCCGGCACGCTGTCATAGCCGAGGTCGAGCGCCACCCTTGTGATCGGCTCGCCATCCGCCAGCCTCGGCAAGGCCGCGAACAGGCAGGCCTGCTGGCGCCATGTCGACAGCGACAATCCGGTCTGGCGATGAAAAGCACGGGTGAAGGAACGGCGGCTCATGCCGACGATACCGGCCCATTCGTCGATCGTCGCATGCGGCGAGGGCGCTGCGACGAAGCGCCGGCAAAGTGCTGCCAGCTTGGGGTCGGATGGGAAAGGCAGGCCGAGCGGCTGCTCGGGCAGGCTCGGTATCTCGTGCAGCAAAAGGCCGAGCACCAGGCCCGTCCGCCCGGTCGGCTGCGGTTCGGCCGGCAGCGTCACCGCCTCGATGATCAGGCTGCGCATCAGGTCCGTCATGCCGACCACGCGCAGCCCTGTGGGCAGGCCCTCTATCGCATCGGGCGTGACATAGACCGAGCGCATGCTGACATTGCCCAGCATTTCGACCGAATGTTCGATGCCCGCCGGTATCCACATGGCATGGTCGGGTGGCACCATCCAGCGGCCCTGCTGCGCCGTCACCAGCACCACGCCGCGCAGCGCGTGCAGCAACTGGCTGCGGCTGTGATGATGACGAGGCACGTTGTAGCCGTCCGGATATTCCGACGGCAGCGCCACGATCGAACCGCTGGTTCCCTCCAGCCAGGCCAGCCGCTCGCGATGCAACCGGCCGAGATCGCCGGGCGGCGCCTCCAGATACGATATCAGTTCTGCCATGGTCGTGGCCCACTCGCGAAACTATTGGACCAAACCACGAAAGAAGTCGCTTCGCAACGGGATTATAAGCGCTCCCGCGGCATCGCCTGCCAAAAAGACCACGGAGCCTGCCTTGACCGATACCACAGCGACAACTCCCGCCGCGCCAGCCAGCCACGCTTCGGCGCAGGCGACGGCCTTCACCGTCATTCTGGCGGTGAGCTTCTGCCATTGTGTCAACGACATCATGCAGTCGCTGCTGTCGGCCATCTATCCGCTGCTGAAGGACAATTACGGTCTCGATTTCTGGCAGATCGGCCTTTTGACCTTCACCTTCCAGGTGACGGCGTCATTGCTGCAGCCGCTGATCGGCATGGTCACCGACAAGCGGCCGATGCCCTATTCGCTACCCTATGGCATGGCCTCCTCGCTGATCGGGCTGATCGTGCTGGCCTATGCCGGACACTACACGCTGCTGCTGATCGGCGCCTCGCTGATCGGCATCGGCTCGGCGATCTTCCATCCGGAATCCTCGCGCATTGCCCGTTTCGCCTCGGGCGGCAGGTTCGGCCTGGCGCAATCGCTGTTCCAGGTCGGCGGCAATCTCGGCCAGGCCATCGGGCCGCTGCTGGCTGCCTTTATCGTCGTGCCGTTCGGCCAGGCCAGCATTGCGTGGTTCGCCGTCGGATCGCTGATCGGCATCATCGTGCTGTGGCGGGTCGGCGGCTGGTACAGCCGCCTGCGCGCCTCGCTCGCCAACCGCAAGGCGGCAGGCTTCGTCTCGCCCTTCCCGCGCCGCAGGGTGATGGGCGCGCTGGCGGTGCTGACCTTGCTGGTGCTGAGCAAGAACGCCTACATCGCCAGCCTCGCCAGCTACTACACCTTCTACGCCATCGATAAATTCGGCGTGTCGGTGCAGATGTCGCAGGTCATGCTGTTCCTGTTCCTCGGTGCCTCGGCGCTGGGCATCCTGCTCGGCGGCCCGTTCGGCGACCGCTACGGGCAGAAGGCGATGATCTGGTTCTCGATCGTCGGCGTGCTGCCCTTTACGCTGGCCCTGCCCTACGCCAATCTCGAATGGACGATGATCCTGACGGTGCTGATCGGCCTGATCCTGTCCTCGGCCTTCTCCAACATCGTCGTCTTCGCCCAGGAACTGGTGCCCGGCCGCGTCGGCATGATCGCCGGCATCTTCTTCGGCTTCGCCTTCGGCATGGGCGGCATCGCCGCCGCCGTGCTCGGCGTCATCGCCGACATCAAAGGCATCGACTTCGTCTTTCAGGTCTGCTCCTACCTGCCGCTGCTCGGCCTGCTGACGGTGTTCTTGCCGAACATGAAGCAGGCGAGAAAGCTCGAGGCCGCGACAATGATCGGCTGAAGCGTGAGTTTGGACTTCGGCTTTTGATCCGAACCGAACGACTTGTTGTGTGTCGGCTTTCAGGTGATCAGCAGAGATCCGGCAAGGCCGCGCTGGATGACATTGGCATGCCTTGCCAGCAAGGCGGCCGTAACGATTGATCCAGCGCAAATGCGATCTGCCGCGGTGTGCCGCTGTCCGCGGCCCATCTGCCGGATGCTTCGCCTCGTGACATTTGACAAGTTCGCAACGCCCGACCATGTCTGGGCGGAAGTGGTGCGGATAGGAATATCCTGACCACAGGCAGCGACCTCGGGAGGATGCCTTGCGCTGGCGGAGCCGTAGTCGGGAAAAACAGCCGCGGTCGAGGCCCGTTTCCTCGATGTGCAGCTTCTGGGGCCTGATGCGCGCCTACTGGCTCTCCGACAAATGGCAGGTGGCCTGGGGTCTGACGGCTATCATCGTGGCGCTCACCGCTTTGTCGGCAATGGCCAGCGTCTGGTTCGCCGAAGCATCGGGCGAACTGGTCAATGCGATTGCCTTCCTCCACCATCCGCAAAACCCGACGACGCCTGCGTCCCTTCTGGCAAGCGCGGCGACCCTGGTCGCTATCGTGGTCCTCAAGGACGTCGGTTTCACCTCGGTCCGCCATTACTTCTCAACCACCCTGCACCGCAAATGGCGCGCCTGGCTCGACCGGCGCTTCAACGACGCGCTACTCGACGACAACCATACGCACTATCATCTGCAACACGGCGCGGCGAAGGACGAACCGAACGAAGCCTCGGTGCCAGATAATATCGACCAGCGCGTCCAGGAATCCATCAAGGGCATGACCGGCGGCGCCATCGGCCTCGCGATGGGCATCGCAGGCGTAGTCCTGTCGTTTGTCTTCGTCGGCCAGAAGGTCATCGCGACCTCAACCGAAGTCAGCGGGCTGGAGTTCCTCGGCAGCTATGGCAGCGCCTGCCTGACGGTCGTGGCGATCGCTGCCTACGTCCCCATCAACACCTTCGTCGCGGTGAAGCTGGGAGCGACGCTCCAGAGGCTGTCGAACAGGATGCAATGGGCCGAAGGCAGCTACCGCAGCGAGTTGAACACGCTTCTTCACCGCAGCTTCCACGTCGCCGCCGCGAGAGGGGAGAAAGCGCAGGGGGGAATTCACAGGCGGCGCTATTTCAATATCGACCGCACCTGGGCGAGCCTGAACTGGCTGACCGCGAGCTACATGGGCTTCGAGCTCGTCTACAATTTCTTCGGCTCGCGCATCGTCGCCTACGCGCCTGGCCTGCTTCCCTACGTCGAGAACAAGATCAGCCTGCAAGCCTATGTCACCGGCGCCGAACTGACCAATGCGCTCATCGGTGACTGTTCGTGGTTCATCCACGTCATGCCCGAGATTGCGACGCTGAAGGCGAACGCCCGTCGCGTAACCGACCTTGCACAGGCGATCGAGGACGTGCAGCGGCCGCGCGAATTCTATGCCCGCACTGGCCACGCGGAGTTCCGCTACGCCAGGCAGGATCCGCAGTTCGGCCTGACGATCCAGAATCTGCAGCTGATGCATGCGGGCGACGACGAGCCCTTCGTCACGACAGGCAACCTGCACTTTAGGCGCGGCGAATGGACCCTGCTGGTCGGAGAATCGGGCAGCGGCAAGTCTTCGCTGTTCAAGGCGATCAACGGTCTCTGGCCCCACGGCCGCGGGACCATCGTCCTGCCCAAGAACGTGCGGACCTTGTATGCCGCGCAGGACGTCAAGCTGCCGCCGGTAACATTGAAGGAGTTGATATGCTTGCCCGACTCCGTCGAAGCTCACCCGGACGCCGAGGCCGCAGCAGCGATGAGCAAAGCCGGCCTTGCCGATTTCGTCGGTGACCTTGCCGAGGAGGGCCGCGACGGACATAGCTGGGACCAACTCCTTTCCGGCGGTCAGAAGCAAAGGGTCATCCTTGCGCGGATCCTACTGCTGCGGCCGAGGCTGCTGTTCCTCGACGAACCGACCAGCGCACTGGACAGCGAGGCGACGGTTGCGTTTCATCAGGCCATCAAGGACGTTTGCCCCGACGCGACCGTGATCAGCATCATGCACGACGCCGTGCCACCGAAATCCGCGACCGGCGGCGAATTCTTCGATAGCATGCTTGCCATCGCCGACGGCACCGCAACGAAGGGCCCACTGCCGGCCCTGACAGGCCGTCCCGTCGGTCCCGCGCGCGTGAGGCCGCGTCCGGAGAGAACGGCCGGTTAGGGAGGCGGCCGCTTGGCCTTGTCACTGGCTGACCGCCACCAGCACGGAGCCGGATTCCACCTTTGCCGGATAGGTCCTGAGATTCACACACGGTGGCAGCCGCATTGCCGCGCCGGTGCGATAGTCGAAGGCGCCGGCGTGCTTGGGGCATTCGACCTCATAGTCCATGACAAGCCCATCGGCGAGATGGACGGCCTCATGCGTGCACAGGCCGTCTGTACAAAACACCTCGTCATCCGGCGAGCGGAAGACGGCGTAGGTCCGGCCACCATGGTCGAAGCGGCGAGCGCCTTCCTGTTCGATGTCGTCGAGGCTGCAAGCTCTGATCCAGCTGGACATATTCTTTCCTTCGATAATGAATCGCAGGGCACCGTCCAGGACGGCCTGTGCGGCTGTCCTGGACGTTTCTGCTGCGGCCTAGTTCTTGTTGAGGTATTCGCCCATGTTGGCGGGCGTGACGAGTTCGAAGGGGACATAGACGACGCGGTCGACCTTCTCGCCCTTGGCGAGCGCGAGTGCCGCGTCGACGCCGCCGCCGCCCTGCCCCTTGGCATTCTGGAACACGGTCACCGCGAGGTCGCCCGCCTTCATCGACTGCAGGCCGTCCTGGGTGGCATCGATGCCACCGACGACGACGTTATTCATGTCGACACCGTTGGCCTTCAGCGCCAGGATGGCACCGATGGCGGATTCGTCGTTGTTGGCGATGACGGCGTCCGGCGCCTGGCCCGCGGTCAGCCAGTTGGTCATCAGGTTCTGCGCATTGTCGCGCGACCATTCGGATGACTGCTTGTCGACGATCTCGATGAAATTGCACATGTCGGTGCTGAAGATCTGCTCGACATCCTTCGTCCGCTGCAGCGCAGCCTGGTGAACGAGGCTGCCCATGACGATGTAGGCTCTGGCGCCCGCCGATTTGCCCTTGGCGCGCAGCAGCTTGCACACCTCGAAGGCCTCCAGCGTGCCGGATTCCACCTCGTTCGAACCGACATAGACCTGCTTGTCGGGAAGATTGGCCATGTCGGTGGGCTCGAGGTTGACGAAGACCAGCGGAATACCGGCTTTGGCGGCCTCGTCGCTGAGGGTCTTGGAAGCGTTGGTGTCGACCAGCGTGACGATGACGACGTCGACGCCGTTGGCGATGAAATTCTTCACCTGGTCAAGTTGCTTGGCGACGTCGTTCTGGGCGTCCTCGACCTGGATACCGACACCCTTCTCCTTGGCGCGGTCCTGCATGCCGTGCATCAAGAGCGTCTGGAAGTTGTTGTCGAAGTTGACGATGCTGACGCCGATCTTTTCGGCCATCGCGCCGGTCGACATCATTGTCGCCAACGCTGCCGAGAGCAGAAGCTTCTTCATGGTTTCCTCCCTTTGGACGTGGGGTGCCGGCTCACCCCTTTTTGGGAATACCGGCCCTGACGGCGCTACTTGGCCGCGGCGTTGGCGCGTGCCTTCTTCTTCTCGTAGCGCGCCTGCATGCGCGCCTCGCCTTCCTTGCTGCCGTCGTGGAAAGTGCCGAGCCACTTGTCGAACGGGATGAGACCGTCGCCGTAGTTCACCTCGAAATATTTGTGGTGGAGGTAGTGGATATAGGCGTGGCTATCGACTGCCGTGTCCTCGCTGAGCTCAACCTTGTCGAAGCCGACATGGCCGGGAATGGCGCCGAAGCCGGCGAAGTGCAGTTGGTAGAGCGCGAGCACCGGGTTGGACGGGATGACCAGATGCCAAAGCGCGACGCCGAGATAGCCGAACTGCTCGACCGGATGCATCGACAGCGACGACCAGGGCGACGGGTTCACCGAATTGTGGTGCACCGAATGCACCCATTTGTAGAGCGGCGGCCAATGGATCGCCCGGTGCAGCAGGAAGAAGTGGGTCTCGTGAATGATTGGTGCAGCCAGCGCCAGGCAGAAGAGATAGATCGGATGCTCGGCGAAGGTCAGCCATGGCACATACCCGTTGGCATAGGCGTAGAGAATGCCAACCTCGATCGCCGTCCAGATCGGCAGGCCGGTGCCGAAGGTACGCAGCATGTTGTCGATGTTCTGGCTTTCGAAGAAGAAGGCCTTGCTCTTCTGCTCGGACGGCCATTTGCCGTTGTATTTGAACCGGTTGCCCTGCGCCCTCAGGATATAGAGCCGGAGCTCGAAGACGCCGAAGAACAGAAGCAGTGCCGCACAGTTGACGAGGAAGAGTTTTAGGATCCAGCCGAAGCTGAGCGTCTTCATCACCTCGGCATCAGGCAGCACGAAATGCCACCAGGCCACCGCCGAAAGGGCGAACAGCAGATTGTAAGGCAGGAAATAATGCGGCAGCCACTTCAAGAGCGTGAGCGGGCGCGGTGGGAAGACGAAGAGCGGCGCGGTGCCGGCCGGCTCGCTTGGAGCCCAATCGCCTCGCTTGTTGCGCGTGCCGTATTTCAGGTCATCCATTTCGGTCTCACAGGGATTGGGAAAGCGTCAGGAAGCGGTCATAGGCGGCATCGTCCATCTCCACCTGATGTCCAGCTTCGGGGTAAGTGCCACCGGCAACGTCAGTCCCGAAGGCACGGAAAGCAGCGATCCGCTTTGCCTGCAATTCGGCTTCCAGCGTGACGAAGTCAGCATAGCGCTTGGCATGGCGCGGGTAGTGGCCGGTGTGGGTGCCGAGCACGTCGCAGGAAAACAGGTACTGCGTGTCGCAGGCTGTGCCGCAGCCCATGCCCATGGTGATCATTGGCGTCGAGCGGGTGATGTGCTCGGCCAGCCGCACCGGCACCACCTCGACCTCGATGCAGGCGGCACCGGCATTCTCCAGATCTTTTGCCGCGCGCAACACCCTCACGGCCTCCTCGGCGGTGCGGCCAATGGCGCGGAAGTTCGTCCAGGTGGCGCGGTTCGGCACCAGGCCGACATGGCCGGTGACGGGAATGCCCTCCGCCGCCATGGCTTCGATGAAGCGAGGCGAATGCGAGCAATAGACCGCATCGGCGCCGCGCTTCATCATGGCGAAGCCGAGCCGCACCGCCTCATCAGGCGAGGCGACCGCGCCGTGCGGCATGCCGACGGAGAGGAACGCGAAGGGTGCCGCCTGGCGGATGGCTTCGAGATTGTGGTCAGGCTCGCAGGACAGGATGGTGATGTCGCAGGCGACGGCAGCAGCCGCCTCGGCCGGTGTATCGACATGCAGTTGCAGCCATTTGCGAGTGCCCTTGGCGCTCTGCAGATCGTAGGCCGTCAGCCGTCTGGTCACCTGTCATCCTCCCGTTTGCTGAGGGGATAACATCGCGGCCGGCGGAAGGCCGCTTGTTCCTTGATCAAATCAGATCAAACGTTCTCGGCGGTGAAAGTGACGAAGCGGATCGGCGGATTGTCGACCGGCAGGTCGTGCAGGTTCAATTTCGCCAGCACGAGGTCCATGGCGCGCCTGGCCTGCGCCTCCGGCGCCTGATCGAGCACAACATCCATCGTGCCCTCGCGGAGCGCACGGGCGCTGCGCTCGGTGAGTTCGTGGCCGACGAAGAACACGTCGCGGCCCAGCGGGTGGCGCCGCAGCACATCGTTCAGCGCGGCGTTGGCGCCGCCGCTATTGTAGAGACCGGCTAGGTCCGGCCAGCGCGTCAGCGCCTCGACCAGTTGCCCCGCGTTTCGGTCGCCCTCGTCATGGCCGAACAAGGCCGCGACCGGCTCGAAATCGCCGCCGGCCTCCATCAGATAGTCGAAGAAGCCGCGCACGCGGTCGCGGTGCACGCGGTAGATCTGGCTATGGCAGATCGCCACCACCTTGCCCGGCCGCCTTTGCATGCGCGCCATCAGCAGCCCGGCCATGCGCCCGGCCGCGTAATTGTCGATGCCGACATAGGCGCCGCTGGTGCCCGAAATCTGTGTGACGATCTGCACCGTCGGGATCATCTGCGCCTCCAGCCGCCTCAGTGCCGCACCGACCAGCGGATGGTCGGGAACCGCCAGGATCAGGGCGGCGCGGCGCATGTCGGGATCGAGGATCCGCTGCGCGATGGCCGCGGGATTTGCCTCATCGAGAAATGTCCGGTGGACGGCGATCGTCCGATCGAGCGTGGCGGCGATGCGTTCGAAGGCATGCGACAGGCGGGCAAAGAAGGTGGCGTCCGGGCGGACCAGGATGACCTCGATCCTGATCACCCCGCGATGGGCTTCCGGCAGGCGGCGCGGATAGTCGAGCGAGCGCGCGGCGGCGACGACTTTCTCGACGGTGGCGGGCCTGACACCGCCCCTGCCGTTCAGCACGCGTTCGACCGTCGCCGTGCCGACCCCGGCGCGGCGGGCGATCTCAAGGAAGGTGGGTTTTGGAATCTTGGTTCCCCGCTGTCACGACGTCAGAACCTAGCCAGCCGCACATGCTTTTCCAAGACAGATGATCTGCCGACTCCCCCGAAGGATCCCGGCGATGTTCGGAATTGAATGCACCGGCTGTGCGGCAGTCGGTTGCGCCTGGGCTTTCGGAGTGAGAATGTCGGGCTCAAGCCAGACATTCATGGCTCAGACATTCACTGCGATACCCGCACGGCTTGCACCCCGCCCCGCCTTCCGCTATAGAGCCGCCACCCGCGTAGACACCCTTGGAGGCAACGCGGCGGAAGGCCGCCTCACCCGGCGGCTTTCGACGTTTACGGCCCAGGCACCTCGCCGGCCGCGAACGCTCCAGAACAACGCGAAAGGAAATGCCATGAGCCAAGCTTCTTACGAGCTCAAGGCCGAAGCGCGCGAACAGGTCGGTAAGGGGTCCGCCCGTGCAGTTCGCCGTAACGGTAAAGTGCCTGCAGTAATCTACGGTGACAAGCAGCCTCCCCTGGCGATTGCCCTCACCTACAAGGACATCTACTACAAGATCCATGGCGGCGGGTTTCTGACCACGATCGCCACGATCGATGTCGACGGCAAGAAGATCCAGGTCCTGCCCAAGGACTTCCAGCTCGACCCGGTCAAGGATTTCCCGGTCCATGTCGACTTCCTGCGCATCGGCAAGGACACCGAAGTCAATGTTGACGTGCCGGTCCACTTCATCAACGAGGACAAGTCGCCCGGCATCAAGCGCGGCGGCGTGCTCAACATCGTGCGTCACGAGGTCGAGTTCCACTGCCCGGCCAACGCGATCCCGGAATTCATCACCGTCGATCTCGCCGGCACCGACATCGGCGATTCGATCCACATCTCGGCGGTCAAGCTGCCGGCCGGCGTCAAGCCGGTGATCTCCGATCGCGACTTCACCATCGCGACCATTGCCGGCTCCTCGGCGATGAAGCCGGAGACGGAAGAGGTGGTCGAAGCGGCTGAACCCGAAGCGGCTCCTGCCGACGAAGAGAAGTAATCCCTTTCCGCCCGGAGGTGACGATGCTGCTGTTTGCAGGCCTCGGCAATCCGGGCGCGAAATACGCCAACAACCGGCACAATGTCGGCTTCATGGCGGCGGACGCGATCGCCCGCCGCCATTCCTTTTCGCCCTGGTCGAAGAAGTTCCAGGGCCTGATCGCCGAAGGCACGCTTGGCGGCGAAAAGATCGTCCTGATCAAGCCGCAGACCTTCATGAACAATTCCGGCCAGTCGGTCGGCGAAGCGCTGCGCTTCTACAAGCTCGCCCCCTCGGCGCTCACCGTTTTCTATGACGAGATCGACCTCGCCGACGGTAAGGTCCGCCTGAAGACCGGCGGCGGCGCCGGCGGCCACAACGGCATCCGCTCGATCGACGGCCATGTCGGCAACGCCTATCGCCGCGTGCGCATCGGCGTCGGCCACCCCGGCGTCAAGGAATTCGTCCAGCATCATGTGCTTGGTGATTTCGCCAAGGCCGATCGCGAATGGCTGGAGCCGCTGCTCGACGCCATCGGTGCTCATGCCGAAATGATCGTCAAGGGCGACGAATCCGGCTTCATGAACAAGCTCAACCTCGCCGTTCAGGGCAAGACCGGTGCCGCGCCCGAGACGGAAAAGCCCACCCCGAAACAACAGGGCCCAAAACAACAGAGCCATATCCGTCAGGCGCGGCCACAGCAGCCGGCGATCAAGCCGCCTGAAACCGGCCCGATGGCCGCCATGCTGAAGAAGCTGTTCGGCGGCAAGGATTGAGCCTCGCCACCGATCGGGGCTGGAGGGCTTGACGATCGTCGGCGCTTTCGCCCATAGCCCTCATCAAATTTCGATTTCCCGATAGGACCGGACAAAAATGGGTTTCAAATGCGGCATCGTTGGCTTGCCCAACGTCGGCAAGTCGACGCTTTTCAACGCGCTGACCAGGACGGCGGCGGCGCAGGCCGCCAACTATCCGTTCTGCACCATCGAACCGAACACCGGCGAGGTGGCGGTGCCCGACCCGCGCCTGCAGAAGATCGCGGCGATCGGCAAGTCGAAGGAGATCATCCCGACCCGCATCTCCTTCGTCGACATCGCCGGCCTTGTGCGCGGCGCCTCGAAGGGCGAAGGACTGGGCAACCAGTTCCTGGCCAACATCCGCGAGGTCGACGCCATCGTCCATGTGCTGCGCTGCTTCGAGGATGACGACATCGCCCATGTCGAAGGCCGCATCGACCCCGTTGCCGACGCCGAGACTGTCGAGACCGAGCTGATGCTTGCCGACCTCGACAGCCTCGAGCGCCGCATCGTGCAGTTCCGCAAGCGCGCTTCCGGCAAGGATAAGGAGGCGATGACCGTGCTTCCCATGATGGAAGCCGCTCTCGAACTCCTGCAGGCCGGCAAGCCCGCCCGCATCCTGCTCAACGGCATCGCGCCTGAGGATCTGCGCATTCTGCAGGGGCTGAACCTGCTGACGTCGCACCCCGTGCTCTATGTCTGCAATGTCGCCGAGGCCGACGCCGCAACCGGCAACGCGCACACCAAAGCGGTCGAACAGATGGCCGCCGCGCAAGGCGCCCGCACCGTGGTGATTTCCGCGGCGATCGAAGCCGAGGTCGCGCAGCTCAGCGATGACGAGGAAATGGAATTCCTCGCAACGCTGGGCCTCGAAGAACCTGGCCTGAACAAGGTGATCCGCGCCGGCTACGAGTTGCTGCAGCTCATCACCTATTTCACCGTCGGGCCGAAGGAGACGCGCGCCTGGACCGTGCACAAGGGCGCCAAGGCGCCGCAGGCGGCGGGCGTCATCCACACCGATTTCGAGCGCGGCTTCATCCGCGCCCAGACCATCGCCTACAACGACTTCATCACGCTGGGCGGCGAAGTGGCGGCCAAGGAAGCCGGCAAGGCGCGCGACGAAGGCAAGGAGTATGTCGTCCAGGACGGCGACATCATGCTGTTCAAGTTCAACACCTGACCCGACCGACAGCGCGCCGGCAGCCATCACGGCCGCCGGTGCGATCACGGCCTCGTGCACGGCCGCACAGGCCCTCCCGCGCGGCTTGACTGCCCGCAATGCCCGGTCTAAGGGGCGTCTGCACCGGGCCGGTGCTTTCGTCGAAAGCGCCCGTCCCGAGCAATCCGAAACGACGCATCGCTACCGAACGCACCGCTCTTTGGCCACAGCAAGGGAGACCCGGCGATGATCAAGGCATTCGTCGTGGAGAATGATCGCCTGCGCGTCGTCGACGATCTCCTGGCAAACAGCGACAGGGTGGTCTGGGCCGATCTTCTCAACCCGACGAAGGAAGAGGAAGCTTCGATCGAGACCTGGCTCGGCGTCGCCATTCCGACGCGCGAGGAGATGGAGGAGATCGAGATTTCGAGCCGCCTCTATATCGAGGACGGCGCCTATTTCATGACCGCCATTCTGCCGGCCCAGACCGAGGCCGACGATCCCCTGATGTCGCCGGTCACCTTCGTGCTGGCCGACAACAGGCTGATCACCGTGCGCTACCATGAACCGAAAGCTTTCAAGACCTTTCCGCTGCGCGCCGAGAAGGTGGCGACCGGCTGCACCAGCGGCGACACCATCCTGATCGGCCTGCTGGAGGCGATCGTCGACCGCCTCGCCGACATTCTGGAGCGCGCCGGCCGCGACATCGAAACGATCTCGCGCGACATCTTCGAGGCAAGCTCGATCAAGGCTTCCAAGCGCAACCGCGACTTCCAGGAATTGCTGAAGGCCATCGGCCGCAAGGAGGACATCGCCTCCTCGATCCGCGACAGCCTGATCTCGCTGCAGCGGCTCGCCGGCTTCCTCACCCACGCCTCGACCCAGACCAAGATGAGCAAGGACATCCGCGCGCGCATCAAGACCTTGTCGCGCGATGTGCTGTCGCTCGCCGACCACGCCACCTTCCTGTCGCAGAAGATCAACTTCCTGCTCGACGCGACGCTCGGCATGATCTCGATCGAGCAGAACGCCATCATCAAGATTTTTTCCGTCGCCGCGGTCATCTTCCTGCCGCCGACGCTGGTCGCTTCGGTCTACGGCATGAATTTCGACATCATGCCCGAGCTCAAATGGCAGCTCGGCTACCCCTTCGCCATCGGCCTGATGATCGTATCGGCGATCCTGCCCTACTGGTATTTCCGCCGCCGCGGCTGGTTGTAGAGCCGTCGAACCTTCCGTTGTCCGTCTGGCGCGAAGGCCTGGCGCACTAGAAATTACTTGACCAAATCCCGCCCCGCCTGCATCCGGGAACCCCGATCTTCGCGATCGTACAACCTCGAACCGGACTCCAGACCATGACCGGAAAGAATTCCTGACCATGACGGGAAAGACCTGGGCCTATGAGGACTTCGTCGAGGGCGTCTCGCTCGACCTCGGCACGAAGCTGGTGAGTGCGGCCGAGATCATCGAATTCGCCGAGGAATTCGATGCGCAGCCTATGCATCTCGACGAGGCCGCGGGCAAGGCCAGCATCCTTGGTGGGCTGGCGGCATCCGGCTGGCACACCTGCGCGATGTTCATGCGTATGCTGTGCGACGCCTTCCTGCTCGATTCGACCTGCCAGGGCGCCCCTGGCGTCGACCAGGTCCGGTGGAAAAAGCCGGTGCTGGCCGGCGACATCCTGAGCGGCAACACCACCGTCCTTGCCAGGCGCCTGTCCAGATCCAAGCCCCAGCTTGGCCTTGTCACTATGCGCAGCGAGCTTTTCAACCAGCGCGGCGAAAGCGTCTTCGATCTTGAGAACACCGTCATGTTCCTGACCCGTGAGGCCAGCACGTGAGCCTTGACGAGTTCTTCTGCATCGACGTCACCGTCACGCTCGGTTCGCATACATTCGAATCCGAGGCGATCAAGGCCTTCGCCAGGAAATACGATCCGCAGATTTTCCATCTCGACGAAGAGGCGGCGAAGAAAAGCGTGTTCGGCGGTCTGTGCGCCTCGGGCTGGCACACTGCCGCCACCTGGATGAAATTGAACCTCGAGACCCGCATGGAGACAGAGGGCGCCCGCTGGACCGGCCCTGGTCCCTCGCCCGAATTCGGCCCCTCGCCTGGCTTCAGGAACCTCAAATGGCCGAAGCCCGTCTATGCCGGAGAAACCGTGACCTTCACCCGCACCGCGCTTGCCCACCGCCCCATAAGCTCGCGCCCGGGCTGGCGGCTGCTCACGCTACGCTCGGAGGCCTTCGATTCGAGCGGCGACAAGGTCATCGAGTTCGAAAGCGCCGTGCTGGTGAAGGTGGGGTAAGGCGCCACTTACCCTTCTCCGCTTGTGGGAGAAGGGTAAGAGGCGCGCCCTCTCAATGCCCTTCGAAGCCGATCAGCGTCCTGACCGGCACGCCGAGCGCTTCGAGTTTCTCCCGGCCGCCGAGGTCCGGCAGGTCGATGACGAAGCAGGCGGCGATGATGTCGGCGCCGATCTGCCGCAACAGCTTGACCGCCGCCTCCGCGGTGCCGCCGGTGGCGATCAGGTCGTCGACCAGGATCACCTTTTCACCCAGGGACACGCCGTCCTTGTGCATCTCCATCTCGTCCAGCCCGTATTCGAGGCTGTAGGCGACGCGCACCGTCTCGTAAGGCAGCTTGCCCTTCTTGCGGATCGGCACGAAGCCGGCCGAGAGCTGGTGGGCGACGGCGCCGCCAAGGATGAAGCCGCGCGCCTCGATGCCGGCGATCTTGTCGACCTTCTGGCCGGCATAAGGATGCACCAGCTCGTCGATGGCGCGGCGGAAGGCGCGCGCATTGCTCAGCAACGTGGTGATGTCGCGAAACAGGATGCCCGGCTTGGGATAATCCGGAATGGTACGGATAGAGGCAAGCAGCGTGTCTTCGAGCGAAGATTTCATGGGGCGGGCTCTCTGAGGCATTCGTCCGATTCGACTTGAAGACGTGAAGGAACTCCGGCCGATCGTAACCCGGCGCGGCCGGCGACGGCTACCGCGATGTGGCGGCCTGGAAAGAAAATTGTCCGGCAAAGAACTGGAGCCGGCGGTCTTCGGAAAATGCAAAAGGGCGCCTTTCGGCGCCCTTTTGATCTCGTGGCTTTGCGGGCTCAGTGCGCCACGCCGGCCCACACCTTGCGCTTGGTCAGATAGACCAGCGCGCCGAACAGCAGCAGGAAGACCAGCACGCGAAAGCCGGTCTTCTTGCGGTCTTCCAGATGCGGCTCGGCCGCCCACATCAGGAAGGCCGACACGTCGCGGGAATATTGGTCGACCGTCTGCGGCGAGCCGTCGTCATAGGTCACCTGATCGTCGGAGAGCGGGTTGGGCATCTTCAGCGACACGCCGGCCATGAAGTACGGGTTGTAGTGCGTGCCTTCCGGTATCTCCATGCCCTCCGGCGGCTGCTCGTCATAGCCGGTCAGCAGCGAGTGGATATAGTCGGGACCGCCCTGGGCGTATTGCGTGAAGATGTCGAAGACGAAACGCGGAAAACCACGCTCGACGCCGCGCGCCTTGGCCAGCAGCGACATGTCGGGTGGGGCAGCCCCGCCATTGGCGGCCGCGGCTGCCTGCTCATTGGGGAACGGCGCCGGGAAATGGTCGGACGGTATGCCGGGACGATCGAACATGTCGCCGGCATCGTTGGGACCGTCATTGATCGTGTACTCGGCCGCCAGCGCCTTGACCTGCGCTTCCGAATAGCCAAGATCTTCCAGTGTGCGGAACGCCACCAATTTCATCGAATGGCAGGCTGCGCAGACTTCCTTGTAGACCTTCAGCCCGCGCTGCAATTGCGCCTTGTCGTAGGTGCCGAACGGCCCGGCGAAGCTCCAGTCCATCTCCTTCGGCTTGTGTATCGGGAAATGCGTCGGCGCGGCTTCGTTGTGCGCCTCCTCCTGGGCGATGGCTCCGGTGGTCGCGGCCCCATTGCCTGCCAACACAAGGCCGAGCAGCGCCAGTGAGGTGAGAATCTTCTTCATGCCAAATCCCCTTGAGATTCTCTGCCGCGCAGTCGTCGTCTCGAGCATGATCTTGTCCGAAAACCGGTCTCCACTTTTCGGGATCATGCTCAGCCCTTGGTTTCCGGTGCGGCTGTCGCGCTGGCCGGATGTCCGCCACCGCCACCTTTGTTCTTCTCAAGTACCGCCTCGGTGATCGAATTCGGCAACCGCCGCGGGGTCTCGATCAGGCCGAGCACAGGCAGCGCGACCAGGAAGAAGGCGAAGTAGAACAATGTCGCCATCTGCGCCATGAAGACATAGCTGCCTTCGGCCGGCTGCGAACCCAGCCAGCCAAGCAGCACGGCATCGATCACGAACAGCCAGAAGAACAGCTTGTACCACGGCCGGTAGACCGCCGAGCGTACCTTCGAGGTGTCGAGCCACGGCACGAGGAACAGCATGGCGATGGAGCCGAACATCGCGAGCACGCCACCGAGCTTGGAGTTGATCGGCCCGATATTGAAGGTGATGGCGCGCAGGATCGCGTAGAACGGCAGGAAGTACCATTCCGGCACGATATGGGCAGGCGTCTTCAGCGGGTCGGCGACTGTGTAGTTGTCCGGGTGGCCGAGAAAGTTCGGCAGGTAGAAGACGAAATAGGCGAAGACGAACAGGAACACGATCATGCCGAACGCGTCCTTGATGGTCGCGTAAGGGGTGAAGGCGACGATGTCGGTCTTCGACTTGACTTCGATGCCGGTCGGGTTCGACTGCCCGACCACATGCAGCGCCCAGATGTGCAGCACGACGACGCCGGCGATCATGAACGGCAGAAGATAGTGCAGTGAAAAGAAGCGGTTAAGCGTCGGGGTGTCGACAGCGAAACCACCGAGCAAAAGCTGCTGGATCCAGTCGCCGACCAGAGGGATGGCGCTGAAGAAGCCGGTGATGACGGTCGCGCCCCAGAAGCTCATCTGCCCCCAGGGCAGCACATAGCCCATGAAGCCTGTCGCCATCATCAAGAGGTAGATGATGCAGCCGAGGATCCACAGAAGCTCGCGCGGCGCCTTGTAGGAGCCGTAGTAGAGGCCGCGGAAGATGTGGATGTAGACGGCGACGAAGAAGAACGATGCGCCGTTCGAATGCAGATAGCGCAGCAGCCAGCCCGAATTGACGTCGCGCATGATCTTCTCGACCGAATCGAAGGCGAGAGTGCTGTCCGCCGCATAGTGCATGGCCAGTACGATGCCGGTCAGGATCTGAGCCGCCAGCATGATCGACAGGATGCCGCCGAAGGTCCACGCATAGTTGAGGTTGCGCGGCACCGGATAGGCGACGAAGCTGTCATAGACCAACCGCGGCAGCGGCATGCGGGCGTCGAACCAGCGTCCGATACCGGTCTTGGGCGTATAGGTCGAGTGTCCCTCGCTCATCGAAATGTCCCCTCGCCTCAGCCGATACGGATCTTGGTGTCGGAAATGAACTGGAACACCGGCACCGACATGTTCTCCGGCGCCGGACCCGCCCGGACGCGGCCGGCGGTGTCGTATACCGAACCGTGGCACGGGCAGAACCAGCCGCCGAACTCGCCTTCCTGGCCGAGCGGAATGCAGCCGAGATGGGTGCAGACCTGGACCATCACCATCCAGGCCTCCTTGCCCGGCGTGGTGCGGTTGGCGTCGGTCGCCGGCGCGTCGGCCGGCAAATTGGCGTTGCGGGCGAGCGGATCCTTGAGCTGGGCCAGATTGACCGCCTCGCCGTCCTTCATCTCTTTTTCGGTGCGGTTGCGCACGACCACCGGCTTGCCGCGCCACTTCACGACAAGCGACATTCCCGGCTCCAGCGAGGAGACGTCGACCTCGACCGAGGCCAGCGCCAGCGTCGAGGCGTCGGGGCGCATCTGGTCGATGAAAGGCCAGGCGACGGCACCCGCGCCGACCACCGCGGCCATGCCGGTGGCGACGTAGAGAAAATCACGACGGTTGGGATCCTGGATGTCGGTTGCGCTCACGGGTGCCTGATCCTTTCGCCTCTTCCGTGCCGGTGGCCGAGCCTTGTTCCCCGCTCATTCACGCCAACCCGACAGCGCATGGCGAACAGGCTAGCGAATTCCTCCGGCATTGGACTTCGGTTTATGCGTGAAGCCCGTTTTTGTCCAGACGGGTGAAGGCACAAGGGCAGATTGTCGCGGGGGCGCAACAGACGCATCTCGAACACGGCGAAAACGACCGGAAATCAACCGCAAAGCAGCGCCTGCGTTTGCCTCGACAGGAGACCCAGCCTCGGTCTATCCTCGACCCATGGCGCATGTCATCGACCGCGACAAATGGGCCAGCGCGCCCGACCGCTGGCCCCATCGCTGGCAGGGCGAGCTGCAGTGCGGCGCCTACGGCTCCAAAAGCTGCCTGATCTTCAATTATCTGCCGGAGATCGGCGGCGGCCCGCGGCTGCACATGCATCCCTATAGCGAGATTTTCATCATCCGCACTGGCACCGGGCTGTTCACCGTCGGTGACCGGCAGATCGAGGCGTCGGTCGGCCAGATATTGATCGTGCCGCCGAACACGCCGCACAAATTCACCAATCTCGGCCCAGGCCCGCTGGAGACCACCGACATCCACGAAAACGGCAGCTTCATCACCGAATGGCTGGAATAGACCATGATCCCGAACCGAAGGTCCGCCTTAGCGAAAAGTGGAAACCGGTTTTCGCTGGAGATCATGGGCCGCCCGAAACAGTCATTCCCCGTCAATGCGACTGACGCAAACGGTCTCGGCTTCTTAAGCAGGCTGAAGGCCCACTCCTGACACAGCCGTAAGCTGCACCATACGCTACGCAGAGACCAGCTTCTTTTCCGTCGCGAAGGGGCTCAGGCCAAGCCAGGTCTGCATGTGACTGGCGACCTGACGATCGCCGGTGAGCAGGAGCTTTCCCTCGCTCATCGCCTTACGGACGGTCGTCAGCCCCATCCAGATCGCGGTCATGGTGCGCAGGTCGGTGGTGACGTAAAGGTCGACATCGAAGCCGGGATCGACCGAGCAGAGATCCACCTCAGCGCCGGGCTCGATAAGAAGCCACCACTGCCGGCGAGCGGCCGGCAGTTCGGGGTACAGGAAACGAATCACGCAGCGCCGCGGCGGCAACAGTGAGGGATCGAGATTGCGGTGCATATCCCACATCAACAGCGACGGATCGAGATGTTGCAGCGAGACATCGGCCTCGAACCAGCGCTGGCCCCATATGCCGATCGCTTCGATCACCGGCTTCAAGTCCCGTCCGGCAGGCGTTAGTTGATATTCCAGAATTCCCGGCTCGGTCCGCGAGGCAACACGATGGACGATGCCCGCCTCCTCGAGATCACGCAGCCGCTTGACTAGAAGCGCTGGCGACATGAGCGGCACGCCGCGGCGCAGATCGTTGAAGCGGGTCGAGCCGGCCACCAGTTCGCGCAGGAGCACAACCGTCCAGCGCGTGCACAGCACTTCGGCAGCCATGGCCACCGGACAGAACTGTCCATAGCTGGCTTGTGTCATGGCGAACCTCCCTAGGTTCACCTGACGCTACGGCAGATTGCAGTTCCTGGCTAGTTCAGATTCTATACCGGGGCACTTCAATTCCTGAACTAGAGCTCGCCTCCTCCCTTGTGCCATCTTCGTGATGGTTGCGCCAACATCGGCGCTCTAAAAAGCTGAGCTAGGGAGGACAACATGGCTCACAAAAGAATGGCGGACCAATGGGTATTGAACAGCGAAACCTATGATAACTGCAATTGCGAGATCAATTGCGGTTGCCAGTTCAATCTGCCGAGCACCCACGGCTATTGTCAGTCGGCCTTCATCGGCCACATTGCCGAAGGCTATTTCAACGAGACGCCGATTACAGGATTGAACTGGGCGGGGCTCTACAAATGGCCTGGAGAAATCAAAGACGGAAACGGCAAACGTCAGATCGTCATAGATGAACGAGCGGACGAAGCACAGCGGAGCGCCTTAGAAACAATAATCTCAGGCAGGGCCTGCAAGCCATTGAGCAATTTCTTCTCTGTTTTCGCGTCGACCTGTTCCGAGTTTTGCGAGACTTTGTTCTTGCCGATCGAGCTGGTGGCCGACCTGGAAGGTCGCACCGCCAGGGTCGAAATACCAGGCGTACTGAAGAGCAGGGCGAGTCCGAAGATCAACGAGTTCAATGGTGAACCGTTTCATATTGCGATTGCCCGTCCGAGCGGCAGTTTCGAGTTTACCTACGCGGAACTCGGACTAGGCAGCACATCGGTCATTGGTGATATGGAGATGGCGTTCGAAGGTACTTGGGCGCACTTTTGTATTCACCACTTCAATCAGGATGGCCTGGTGCGCGAAAGATCAAGGCTCACAGCGTGGCTTGGTGCATAAGTCCGGGTTTGGTGAATGACGGCAGAGCATCACGAGCACCGGTTCGGCCGGCTCCAACGAAGCGATCCGATTGAGACCGAGGCGCCAGACGGCCACTCTTGTGCATGTCCATCCGGTCCCGGGCGAGGAATCACTGAAATCTCGCAGCTCAGCTTCCTCGCCCGGGACCGGATGGACAACCTATTGAAAGCTCATATCTATTTGGCACCGAGCCTGGCCAGCACGGCCTTGGGGATGTTGTATTCCCGGATCACCGCGTCGTGCCTGCGCAAGCCGCATAATTCCCGCTGGATGAAATAGCCGTGGACCGCCTCCGCCGCGTCCTTGAGCAGCCGGGCACGCTGTTCGCCATCGTCGCTATTTTCACGCAACCTCGTCAGCGTTTCCTCCACGCGCCGGCCGGCGCGGCCGAGCGCCGCCGCCTTTTCGCCGAGGATTTCATGGCCGAGCAGGTCAAGCGCCGACTCCTGCGCGCCGGACCGTCCGAAATTCGATGGCATCCGCACCGACATGATCCACTCCCGGTTTCTTGCCGAAAATCCTCGCCCTACTCCGCCGGCCGCGTCTCTTCCAGCACGCTTTCCTCGTGGAACAGGAACCCGCCGGACTGCCGTTTCCACAACCGCGCGTAGAGCCCGTCGAGCGCAACCAGCTCGTCATGCGTACCTTGTTCGACGATGCGGCCGCCGTCGAGCACCACCAGACGATCGAGTGCTGCGATGGTCGACAGCCGGTGCGCGATGGCGATGACCGTCTTGTTCTCCATCAGCCTCGTCAGATTCTCCTGGATGGCTGCCTCGATGTCGGAATCGAGCGCCGACGTCGCCTCGTCGAGTATCAGGATCGGCGCATCCTTGAGGAAGACGCGGGCGATCGCCACGCGCTGGCGCTGGCCGCCCGACAGCTTCACGCCGCGCTCGCCGACAAAGGCCTCGTAGCCGGTGCGACCGCGATTGTCGCGCAGGCCGAGGATGAAGTCGTGCGCCTCGGCCTTCTTCGCCGCCGCGATCACCTCGGCGTCGGTTGCGTCGGGCATGCCGAGCTTGATGTTGTCGCGCAGGGAACGATGGAAAAGTGCCGTATCCTGGCTGACGACGCCGATATTGGCGCGCAGCGAATCCTGCGTCACCTCCGAGACATCCTGGCCGTCGATGGTGATCTTGCCGCCCTCGAGGTCGTAGAGGCGCAGGATCAGATTGGCCAGCGTCGTCTTGCCGGCGCCGGACGGCCCGACCAGCCCGACCTTCTCGCCCGGCCGCACGACGAGGTCGATGCCGTTGAGCACGCCAAACCCCTTGCCGTAGTGGAACTCGACCTTCTTCACATCGATGCGGCCACCGGTCACGACAAGCTCCCTGGCGTCAGGCGCATCGGTCAGGCCGAGCGATTGCGAGATCAGCGCCTTGGAGTTTTCCAGCACGCCGAGATTGCGCAGGATCCCGTTGAGCTGCATCATCAGGCGGCCGAGCAGCATGTTGAGCCGCAACACCAGCGACAGCGTGAAGGCGACGGCACCTACGGTGATCGAGCCTTCGACCCAGAGATAGACGGCAAAACCGGCAATCGCGGTGATCATGATCCCCGACAGCGTCGTCAGCGCCATGCGCACGCCGGTCAGCCGGCGGGTGAACGGGCGCAGCGCGTCGAGATAGATATCGAAGCCGCTCCTGATGTAGCGGTCGTCGCCGTCGGCGGAGAACAGCTTCAGCGTCTGCACGTTCGAATAGGAATCGACGATGCGGCCGGTGATCATCGAACCGGCCTCGGCGGTCTCCTCGGCATGCTTGCGGATAGCCGGCAGATAGCGTTTTGCCAGCCAGCCGAAGGCGGTGATCCAGATCACCACCAGCACCGCCAGCCGCAAGTCGAGGCCGGCGACCAGCACCAGCGTCGTCACCGTATAGACGACCATGAACCAGACGACCTCGATGAAGCTCTGCATCAAATCGCCGGTCGCCTGCCCCGCCTGCCAGACCTTGGTCGCGATGCGGCCGGCGAAATCGTTCTGGAAAAAGGCATAGGACTGGCGCGAGACATGGCGGTGCGCCTGCCAGCGCACCAGATTGTAGAAGCCGGGCGTGATCGTCTGCTCGTCGACCAGCGCCGCCAGGCCGACGACGACGGTGCGGATGACCAGCACCACGGCGGCCATGAAGACAAGTTCGGGACCGGCGGCAGCCCACAGTGCGTCCCAACTGCGCTCGCCGGGGAGCTGGTCGAGTATGTCGACCAGCCTGCCGACGAAGTAGAACAGTCCGGCTTCGACCAGCGGCGCGATGCCGCCGATGACCAGCATGGCGAAGAAGGCGACCTTCGCCTGGCCGACATAGTGCCAGAGGAAACCGCTGACGCTGACCGGTGGCCGAAGAGTCGCGGGCTCCCTGAACGGATAGACCCAGTTCTCGAACCAGCGATAGACGGCTGTCATCATTCGGCGGCCATCATTCTGCTGCTTGCCCCCTAACCGTGGCATCGTTGGCGGTCGCACCATCGTCGAGCAGGAAGCCGCCAGACTGGCGCTGCCAAAGCTGCGCATAGAGCCCGCCGCTGGCGACGAGTTCCTCATGCGAACCTTCTTCGATGATGCGGCCCTTGTCCATGACGACGAGCCTGTCCATCGCCGCGATGGTCGAGAGCCGGTGCGCGATGGCGATGACGGTCTTGCCTTGCATGAGCTTGTAGAGGTTCTCCTGGATGGCCGCCTCGGCCTCGGAATCGAGCGCAGACGTCGCCTCGTCGAGAATGAGGATCGGCGCGTCCTTCAGCATAACGCGGGCAATGGCGATGCGTTGCCGCTGGCCGCCAGACAATTTGACGCCGCGATCGCCGACATGCGCATCGAAACCCTTGCGGCCACTGGCGTCCGAAAGCCCTGATATGAAATCGAGCGCCTCGGCGCGGCGTGCTGCCTCGATCAGCATCTCGTTGCTGGCGTCCGGCCGGCCATAGAGGATGTTCTCGCGCACCGAACGGTGCAGCAGCGAGGTGTCCTGCGTGACCATGGCGATCTGGGCACGCAGCGAATCCTGCGTCACCGAGGCGATTTCCTGGCCGTCGATCAGGATCTTGCCGCTTTCAAGGTCGTAGAAGCGCAACAGAAGGTTGACCAGCGTCGACTTGCCGGCGCCCGAGCGGCCGACGATACCGACCTTCTCGCCCGGCTTCACCGTCAGCGACAGGCTCTCGATCACGCCCTTCTTTTTGCCGTAGTGGAAGCGGATGTCCTCGAAGCGGATTTCGCCCTTGGTCACGGCAATGTCCTTGGCTCCAGGCCTATCTTCCACCAGACGCGGCAGTGAGATCGAGCCGATGCCGTCCTGCACCGTGCCGATGTTCTCGAACAGGGCCGACATCTCCCACATGATCCATTGCGACATGCCCCACAGCCGCAGCACGAGGCCGATGACCACGGCGACGGCGCCGATCGTCACCGCCTGCCCGAGCCATAGCCACAGCGAGATCGCGGTGACCGAAAACAACAGCAGCGAGTTCAGGACGTAGAGCAGGCCGTAGAGCTGCGTCACCAGCCGCATCGACCGGTAGACCGTCTCGAGAAAGCCGGCCATGCCTTCCCTAGCGAAGGACGCTTCGCGGCGCGCATGCGAGAACAGCTTGACCGTCTGGATGTTGGAATAGCTGTCGACGACGCGGCCGGTCATGGTCGAGCGCGCGTTGGCCTGCTCCTCGCCGACCTTGCCCAGCCGCGGGATGAAGTAGCGCAAAAGCAAGATATAGCCGGCGAGCCAGCCGGCAAGCGGTGCCGCCAGCCGCCAGTCGGCCGAGCCGACGATGAACAGCATGCCGAGGAAATAGACGACGACGTAGTTGAGCACGTCGATGAGCTTGATGACGCATTCGCGCACGGCGAGCGCCGTTTGCATCAGCTTGGTGGCGATGCGCCCGGCGAACTCATCCTGATAGAAGGTCATCGACTGCTTGAGCAGGTAGCGATGCACCTGCCAGCGGATCCGCATCGGATAATTGCCCATCAGCGTCTGCTGGCTGAGGAGCGAATGGAACCAGACCGTCGCCGGCAGCGCGAACACCACGACAAAGGCCATGCCGGCGAGCTTCCATCCCTCGGTCTCAAGGAACGTCTCGCGGTTCTGCGCCGACAGCCAGTCGACGATCCGGCCGAGAAAGCCGAACATCCACACCTCGGCAAGGGCGATAGCCGTCACCAGCACCGCATCGAGACCGATGTAGGGCCAGGCGCCGCGCGTATAGTGCACGCAGAAGGCGATCAGCGTCCTCGGCGGCTCGACCGGCTCCTCGGCGGGGAACGGATCGAGCTTTTTTTCAAACCAGCGGAACATTGTCTTGGCACTCTTATGCTTGTTTTCGCTCACGCGGCGCGGGAGCGTATAACGGCCTGGCAACGCGTGGCGTCCTGGGAACGCGTGGCGTCCCGGGAACGCGTGCGTCAAGGATCGGCGTCCCGGAATCACCCGGGCCGCCGATCCTGCTTCGCGCCATATAGGATGTCGCGGGCTTTTCGCCGACAGGCTCGTTGGACGATTCTGACGGCGCTGTGTCGACAACCCTAAGTTTCGCGCCTGTTTTTGCGCCAGGGCGGATCAGCCTGATGAGCCGGCGCACCAGCGACGGCCGGCTGCGGTCGGGAACCGCGCGCGAGAAATCGACGTCCGGCAGCATGCCGCGATGCGGGCGCCGGCGGGTCTCGGCGTGAACCGCAGACGAATAGGTTTCGCCGATCAAAAGCGCCCAGGTCGCCATCCTGCGCTCGTGCAGGCTTCTTGAGCCGGGAATCTTGCAGGGATCGAACATCGGTCCGTCCTCCATGTGAAAATACAGAAAAAAGGGTGAGTCCGGCCTGTTCGCGGGCGAATGGCCAGCGAAAGGCAGGGATTGAACAGAGGCGTGTTCAGGTGGGGCGTTCAGCCCCTTCGACAACTTGAAAAACATCGCAGGATTCCTTCGAAGGCCGAAAAAGTTTCCGGCTAAGAATCGGTGCGATTGAAGTCTAAAAGATCAGGAGAATCGTCGTACCGAAACCGCCGGCAGGCTGGTAAGCCCACAAGAGGGGCGCTGGATGTACATGATCATCATGAGTTACCCCTCCATCGGTTCGGGTTGACAATGCCCGGCGTATAACCGACTTCGCAGAAAATGACCACCCGCCAGTCCAGCAATTTCCAAAACCGCGAGGCCCCTGTGGCCGATCTGCCACGGATCAAAAGAGCGCGGAAATGAACGACCGTCTCCGCATCGCGCTCTACCAGCCGGATATCGCCGGCAACACCGGGACAATCCTGCGCTTCGCCGCTTGCCTCGGTCTCGGCGTCGACATCATCGAACCGGCCGGCTTTCCGCTCTCCGACCGGGCGCTGAAACGGGCCGGCATGGATTATCTCAAAATGGCGCGGCTTTCCCGGCATGTCGACTGGCATGCCTTCGAGAACTGGCGCAGAGGCGAAGCGCGGCGACTGGTGCTGCTGTCGACCAGAGCCGCGACCGCCTACACAGATTTCACCTTCGCCGATGCCGACATTCTTCTTTTCGGCCGCGAATCCGCAGGCGTGCCGGATCCTGTCCACGAGGCGGCGGATACGCGACTGATCATCCCGATGCAGCCCGGCGCGCGCAGCATCAACGTCGCGCTTTCCGTCGCCATGGTGGCCGGCGAGGCGATCCGGCAACTCGGATAGGATTTGCAGCCCGTCGGCGGGCGCAGCCATCACGGCCGTTTTCTGGCCGACGACCGCACCCTCTCCTGTCATTCTCACCCAGGCGCACATCGCCTTCTCCTGCGGTTCGCATGTCTGGTTTGCATGTCCTGGGTTTCTTCGTTACAAGCTCAACCTAACTTGAGGTCAAGCGGAAAATTCGAATGGTTGCGGTGACGGAATTGACGGTCGGCCAGGTCGCCACGCGAAGCGGGGTGGCGGTATCGGCACTGCATTTCTACGAGGCGCGCGGACTGATCCGCAGCCACCGCACATCAGGCAACCAGCGGCGCTACGGCCGCGACGTGCTGAGGCGTGTGGCGATCATCAGGGTAGCGCAGGAGGTCGGCATCTCGCTGGCCGAAATCGGCGCGGCACTCGAATCGCTGCCTGAAGGCCGCACGCCGACGCGCGAGGATTGGAACCTGCTTTCAACGAACTGGCGCGACCAGCTCGATCAGAAGATTGCCCAGCTGAAGAAGCTGCGCGACGGGCTGACCGACTGCATCGGCTGCGGCTGCATGTCGATCGACAAGTGCCCGCTGCGGAACAAGGAAGACCGGCTGAGCGCCCAAGGCCCGGGAGCAAGGCGGCTGTTGGTCGCGCTTTAGTCCGCCCCCGGCAGCCGCCTGATGGTGAATTCGATGACGTCGCCCGGCCGCTCGAACCAGCTTTCGATCTCGGTCCAGTAGGCCTGCTTGGGAAAGCGCTCGAACCACTCCTGCGCCTTGAGGCGCGCATCGGAACGCGGCAGGACGAAAGTCTCGCGCAGGAACCCGTCGCGCGGCAGGCGCTCGCGCTCGGCGCGCGAACGGTCGAGCCTCTTCTTCAGGCCATCCAGCGGCGGTCTTGCCGGAGTGCGCACGAAAGAACTCCATTCACACTTGACCCTTGCACCCAAGAGATTAGGGATCGCGGCCGGAAAAGACGAGTCATTTGTCGGGCTACGCCCCACAACCGGAGACAGCATTTGCAACGACCCGAAATAGCGGCGGGGCTGCCGGCCGACATCGAACAGAAGAAGATGAAGGCGCGGCTGTGGTTCGAGACGTTGCGCGAGCGCATCTGCGCCGCGTTCGAACAGATCGAGCAGGACCTGCAGGGGCCGCAGGCCTCATGGTCGCCCGGCCGCTTCGAAAAGACGCCGTGGGAGCGCGATGCGGGCAAAGGCGGCGGCGGCACTATGTCGATGATGCGTGGCCGCGTCTTCGAGAAGGTCGGCGTCCACACCTCCACCGTCTATGGCGAGTTCTCGCCGGAGTTCAGGAAGCAGATGCCGGGCGCCGAGGAAGACCCGCGCTTCTGGGCGAGCGGCATTTCGCTGATCGCCCACCCGTGGAATCCCAACGTGCCGGCCGTGCATATGAACACGCGCATGGTCGTCACCTCGCGACAGTGGTTCGGCGGCGGCGCCGACCTGACGCCGGTGCTCGACCGTCGCCGCACCCAGGACGACCCGGACACGGTTGCCTTCCACCGCGCCATGCAATTCGCCTGCGAGAAGCACCCCGCGGTGGCCGACCACGCGAAATTCAAGGCCTGGTGCGACGAGTATTTCTATCTGCCGCACCGCAACGAACCGCGCGGCACCGGCGGCATCTTCTTCGACTGGCTGCATTCGGACGAGGACAGAGGCGGCTGGGACGCCGATTTCAACTTCGTCCAGGATGTCGGGCGCGCTTTTCTCGTCGTCTACGGGCATCTCGTGCGGGCCAATTTCAACGACAACTGGACCGATGGCGACCGCGAAGAGCAACTCGTTCGCCGTGGCCGCTACGTCGAATTCAACTTACTTCACGATCGCGGCACCATCTTTGGGCTGAAGACCGGCGGCAACGTCGCCTCGATCCTGTCCAGCCTGCCGCCAGAGGTGAAATGGCCGTAAAATCTCGGTGAGTTGGACGTGAGCCGCAATCACGTCCAAATCGCCGGATCTTGGCGGCGAATGTGGCGCACAGAATATCTTTTTCGTCTAATATCCGTTTGAAAAAACAGGACTAATTTCCGTTTCCGGGCCGGGAAACGCCGGCGGTTCTCGCCTCCTCTAGAACCGCGACCCGACGCGACCGGACGGCCCATGATTGAGTGGGGCACCTTCCCAAGCAGGTGCCCTCATTTTCCAGGAGAGCATGCCATGCGCAAGCTTGTTATGACGGTTGCGGCTGTTGCCGTTCTTGCCTCTGGTGGCGCTGCCTTCGCAGCGGTCAAACACACCACGGGCACGATCAAGACCTATGATGGAACGGCCATGAGCCTTGTTCTGGACGACGGATCGACCTTTACGCTGCCCAAGGCCTTCAAGAATCCTGGCCTGAAGGCCGGCGAAAAGGTCCGCGTTTCGTGGGACATGAGCGGCAAGCACAAGATTGCCGAGGCAGTCAGGATCGTGAAGTGATGGCCTTCCCCATTGGAGCAAAGCGAGACTGGTCTTGCTCTATGTAGCATATAAAGGGCGGAGCAGCGATGCTCCGCCTTTTTCGGTCTTTGCGGCAACCAAAGCCCGTTCAATCGTGTTATGCTTGCTTCCCGCGTGCATGACCCCAAAACGAACCGGTTTCCGACAGGGATCATGCGTCGATCAAGGTGCTGGAGCTTCCGCGCTCAAGCAAGTGTGCGGCGCTCCAAGGAGGAAAAGGGAGAAATCCGATGAAGGAATTCCACTGCGGCTCGCTCGTACCGGGTTGTGACTGGCATACGCGCGCCGACGAGGAAGCCGAAGTCATGCGTCGCGCGGTCGAGCATATGCGCGAGACGCATGGCGAGACGATCATCCGCGAGACGATGATCGAAGCCATCCGTTCGCGCATTGAAAAGGCCCGCGATGCCGCCTGACTTGCCTAGCTTTCGAGTGCTTTTGCGGCGCGCTTGAGGAGCGCGCCGCGATCGAGCGCAAAGCCGGATTCGACCCACTCGTTTTCAAGGTTTTTCAGGATTGCGCCGAGTTTCGGCCCGGGCGACGCGCCAAGCGTCGTCAGATCCGCGCCCTTGAGCGGAAAGTCAGGCTTTTTCCATCTTCCGGCGAAGGCCAGCAGGCGCGAGAAGCCACCGGCTTCGAGCAGCGCGTCATTGTCCTCGACCGCGCGGGCTCGGGCGGAAGCGAGCGACAGCCGCAAGCGATCGACAAGCCCCTGATAATCGCCACGATAGAGCCGTTTTGCGAGTTCCGCTTCGGTCGTCTTCGGCTCGACGGGCGCTGTCAGCGCCCACTGCCTGAGGCGGCCGGCTTCGCTGATGGAGAATTTCAGCCGCTCGGCGAGCGTCTTCATCCGCGCGGCGTCCGGCGGCACGATCGCTTCCAGCCTGAGCAGCGGTTCCGACGTCCAGCCCAGATCCTTCTCGGCCCTGGTCAGCGCATGGATCGAATCGATGCCCCATTTTTCGCTCTCCGGCAGAACGCTGGTGAGCACGCCGGCCTGGCGCATCCACAGCAAGGCGCGCGACGGGTCGGGGGCCGACAGCAGCTTCTTCAGCTCGGACCAGACGCGCTCGGCCGAGAGTTGGCTAAGCCCACCCTTGAGCCGGGCGCAAGCCTTCAGCCCTTCGGCATCGGGCCGGCCGTCGCCATACCAGGCGAAGAAGCGGAAAAAGCGCAGGATGCGCAGATAATCCTCGCGGATGCGCGCTTCCGGATCGCCAATGAAGCGCAGCCGGCGCGCCTCTATGTCGGCTATGCCGCCAACCAGGTCGACGACCGTGCCGTCGGCCTCGGCATAGAGCGCGTTGATGGTGAAATCGCGCCGTTCCGCGTCGGCCCTCCAGTCGCGCCCGAACGAGACCTTGGCTCGCCGCCCGTCGGTCTCGATGTCGGCACGCAACGTGGTCACCTCGAACGGCTTCCCGCCGGCGACAATCGTGATGGTGCCGTGCTCGATGCCGGTCGGCACGGCCTTGAAGCCCGCCGCCTCGGTGCGGCGGATGGTTTCATCAGGCAGGCAAGTGGTGGCGATATCGACATCGGCGACCGGCTGGCCGATGAGCGCGTTGCGCACCGCGCCGCCGGCGACACGTGCCTCCTCGCCGCCATCCGCCAGCGCCGCCAGCAGGCGCTGCAGGTGCTGTTCGCCGAGCCAGTCGGCTTTGCCCGCGAGCGACACCCGGCCGCTCACGTATAGAGCCTTTCATAGAGCGTGCGGATGATGCCGGCGGTGACGCCCCAGATACGCTGGCCGCCATAGGGCATCTCGTAGAAGACCCATTCCAGATCGTTCCACATGCGGCTGTCGCGGCCATGGTTGGCCGGGTCCATCAGGAAGCGCAGCGGCACTTCGAAGGCGGCGTCGACCTCATCGGAATTCAGCGCCAGTGAAAAACCCGGCCGCACTATTCCCAGCACCGGGGCGATGCGGTAGCCGCTGCCGGAGGCATAATCGGGCATGCGGCCGATGATCTCGATCCGGTCCTGGCCAAGTCCGATCTCCTCGAATGTCTCGCGCAATGCCGCCGCCTCCGGGCTCGGGTCGGTCGGATCGATCGTGCCGCCGGGAAAGGCCACCTGCCCCGAATGGTTGCGCAGCTTCTCCGCTCGCTTGGTCAGCAGAACCGTGGCGTCGCGCCCGTGATCGACCACCGGGATCAGCACGGCGGCATCGCGCAGTGCCTTGGCGGGCTTCAAACGCGGATGGCCGGGGTTGAAACGATGGTCGCCATCGTCGGCGGCGTGCGCCAGCGGCTGTGCCGCGACGCGTGCGCGAAAATCCTCTGCGGAAAACGGCGTCGGCGTCATCTGGTCCATCACGCGCTCAGCCGCTGCAATTTTTCCGCCGGCATGATCGGATAGACCGCGCCCTTCGAGCGGACGGCAAACATCCTTCTGCCGCCGACCTCGATCTCCTCGCCATGCTCGACCAGTTCGTACATGACCGGCCGCGCCACCAGCGCTTCCAGCCGCCCGCGCACCAGCACATAGGGTTTCAGGCCACCGGTCGCGTCCTCGTCGACGAAGCGCAACGGATGGTCCGGCCCGGCCTCGACCACGTCACCGACATTGGTGCGGAAGGTGATGACCTGGCCAGCACCGGTGCCGGAAACGTCCATCTCGACGGCGATGAAAGGCGCGTCGACGACGCGGATGCCGACCCTTTCCATCGGTGTCACCAGATAGGTCTGGCCGTCCTCGTCCTTGCGCAGCACGGACGAGAAAAGCTGCACCAGCGGCATGCGGCCGATCGGCGTGCCCTGGTAGAACCAGGTGCCGTCCTGTCTGATCTCCATGTCGAGGTCGCCGCAAAAGGCCGGATTCCAGCGCTCCACCGGTGCCGGCCCCTTGCCCGCGCGGGCGGCACGCGAGATCAGCGCTTGCAGCCCGTGCACCTCGGTGGCGGCCATCAGACTCGCTTCAGGATCGTCGGCGCGTTCTGTCATGGTCACGAAATAGTCACTGTTGTTCCGCTTGTCAGCCTAAGTCTGTGATTTAAGTTCAAAGACAGGCGCCATGCCAGACCGAATCGCGGCATCCTGCGGCGTCGAAGGTGCAAGCTGGTATTTCCAACGAGAAGGATCGATGCTGCATGAGCGTGATGATCAAGGAAAGCCCGATCAGCGAAAAAGACATGATCACCCAGGCCGAGACGGCGCTGGCCGACATTTCCAGGGTTCGCGATGGCGTCGGGCGTGTCATCTTCGGCCAGGAAAGCGTCGTCGAACGCACGCTGGTGGCGCTGCTGGCCGGCGGCCATGCGCTGCTGGTCGGCGTGCCCGGCCTCGCCAAGACCAAGCTGGTCGAAACGCTTGGCATTGTGCTCGGCCTCGATTCCCGCCGCATCCAGTTCACGCCCGACTTGATGCCGTCCGATATTCTCGGCTCCGAGGTGATGGAACAGGACGAGTTCGGCAAACGGTCCTTCCGCTTCATCTCCGGGCCGATCTTCGCGCAGTTGCTGATGGCCGACGAGATCAACCGCGCCTCGCCGCGCACCCAGTCGGCGCTGCTGCAGTCGATGCAGGAATACCACGTCACCATTGCCGGTATCCGTCACGACCTGCCGGCGCCCTTCCACGTGCTGGCGACGCAGAATCCGCTCGAGCAGGAAGGCACCTATCCGCTGCCCGAGGCGCAGCTCGACCGTTTCCTGATGCAGGTCGACATCCTCTATCCGGAAATCGAGGCGGAGCGCCGCATCCTTCTGGAAACCACCGGCATCGAGGATGCCAAGGCGCAGAACGTGCTGCAGCCGGCGCGGCTGAAGGAGATCCAGACCCTCATCCGCCGCATGCCGGTGCCTGAAAGCGTCGTCGACGCGATCCTCCAGCTGGTGCGCTCGGCGCGCCCCGGCCAGGGCAATGCCGAAACCGACAAGCACGTCGCCTGGGGCCCGGGCCCGCGCGCCAGCCAGGCGCTGACGCTATGCGCCCGCGCCCGCGCGCTCTATGATGGACGGCTGGCGCCGTCGGTCGACGATATCAGAGCGCTGGCCGAGCCGGTGCTGCAGCACCGCATGGCGTTGACCTTCGCCGCCCGTGCCGAGAGCACGACAGTGCGCGACGTCGTGGCGAAACTGGCAAAAGGGATCTGATGGCGCGCATAGGCGAGGCACAGGCACCGGCAGCGACGCGTGACGCGCTCGCCCGCGGCCGGTTGCGTGCTTCGCTGGTGCCGGATCTGCTGGTCGAGGCGCGCCGCATCGTCAACACGGTGATCGCCGGCTGGCACGGCCGCCGCAAGCGCGGCATCGGCGAGAATTTCTGGCAGTTCCGGCCCTATGTCGAAGGCGATTCCTCGCGCATCGACTGGCGCCGCTCGGCCCGCGACGACCACACCTATGTGCGCGACCGCGAATGGGAGGCCGCCCATACGGTATGGCTGTGGGCCGACCCCTCGCCTTCCATGCTCTACAAATCGACCGGGGCCACCGTCTCGAAGGAATCCCGCGCGCTGGTGCTGGCGCTGGCCATGGCCGAGCTTCTGTCGCGCAGCGGCGAGCGTATCGCCTGGCCCGGCCTGACCGATCCGTTCACCGCCCGCAACGGCGCCGAGCGCATCGCGGCGCAGCTCGCCCATGCCGGTGAGCTGCCGGCAAAGCCCGACCTGTCCGCCATCCGGCGCTTCTGCGACATCGTCATCGTCAGCGATTTCCTCGATCCGGTCGAGGACACCATCGCCTGGCTCGACGTGCTCGCCCGCCACGGCGTGCGTGCCCATCTGATCGAGGTCGCCGACCCGGCCGAGGAGAGATTTCCCTATGCCGGCCGCACCGAATTCACCGATCCCGAGACCGGCGACAAGCTGACTGCCGGCCGCGCCGAAACGCTTGGCGATGAATACCGCCTGCTTTACATCGCCCGCCGCCAGGAACTGGCCGCCTGGTGCAATCGGCTCGGCTGGAGCTTCACCGTCAACCACACCGACCGCCTCGCTTCCGAGGCGCTGGTGCGTGTCCACATGGCCATGACCGTCGATGGCAGCTTAGCCGGGAGGATCAGCGCATGAGCTGGTTGCCGCTCTCCTTCGGCGCGCCGATGGTGCTGTGGGGCCTTCTGGCCCTGCCGGTGATCTGGTGGCTTTTGCGGTTCACCCCACCCAAGCCGCAGACCGAGATCTTCCCGCCGCTGAAGATCCTGGCCCGCGTGCTGAAGCGCGAGGAGACGCCGCAACAGAGCCCGTGGTGGCTGACGCTGCTCAGGCTGCTGATGGCGGCCCTTATCGTTGCGGCGCTGGCCGAACCTGTCTTCAACCCGCGTGAAAGACTGCCGGCCGAAGGCGCCGCCCTTGCGCTGGTCATCGACAATGACTGGGCAAGTGCCGCCGACTGGGGCCAGCGCGTCGCCACCGCCGAACGGCTGATCGCCGACGCCAGCTCCAACGACGTGCCCGTCATCATCGCCTTCACCGCCGAAAAGCCAAACGCCGAGATCGGCCCCTTCGACGCCGCCACCGCGCTTGACCGGCTGCGCGCGGCAAAGCCGCGGCCGATCCCGACCGACCGCCCTGCCGTCTACGCCCGCGTCGCGGCAACCCTGGAGACCTTGCCGGGCGCCAGCGTCGCCGTGCTCGCCGACGGTCTGGCGGCGGAAGGCGACGAGGCGGCCTTCAACACGCTTCTGTCGAAGAACGCCGCGCGTGTCGTCTGGGCCGTATCCGACCGGCCTGCCTTGATCGGCCTGACCGGCGCCGACAACCAGGTGGACGGCTTCGAGCTGACCGCCATCCGCGCGCCGGGCGATCCGGCGCCGGCTCAGGTGACCGCCGGCGCCTTCGACGACAAGGGCCGCCGCATCGCCGACGCCACGCTGACCTTCTCGCCCGGCGAATCCACCGCCACCGGCACGATGGCGGTGCCGTTCGAACTGCGCAACGATTTCGCTTCGATCGCGCTTGACGGCGAGCGGCAGGCCGGCGCCGTCCGCGTGCTCGACGAGAGTTCCAAGCGCCGCCGCGTCGGGCTGCTGTCGCAGGCCGAGGCCGACCAGGCGCAGCCGCTTCTGTCGCCGCTCTACTACATCCGCCGCGCGCTGCAGCCCTTCGCCGATCTGGTCGAACCGTCCAGCGCCGACCTTGCCGACGCCATCCCGCAGCTCCTCGACCAGAAGCCGGCGATGATCGTCATGGCCGATATCGGCACCATTCCGGAGCAAGTGCGGCAAAGGCTGGTCGACTGGGTCGACAATGGCGGCACGCTGGTGCGGTTCGCCGGCTCGCGGCTGGTCGCCGCCGGCAATGACGACGATCTGCTGCCGGTCAGGCTGCGCATCGGCGAGCGCTCGCTCGGCGGCGCGCTGTCGTGGACGACGCCGCAGGCAGTCACCGACTTTCCCAAGACCGGCCCCTTCGCCGACCTGGCTCCGCCCGCCGAGGTCACCGTCACCAGGCAAGTGCTGGCCGAGCCGACGCCTGATATCGTCGAGCGCACCTGGGCCACGCTTGCCGACGGCACGCCGCTGGTGACCGGGATGAAGAAGGGCAAGGGCACGCTCGTCCTGTTCCATGTCACGCCGGAGGCGACATGGTCGAACCTGCCGATCTCCGGCAGCTTCGTCGAGATGCTGCGGCGCATCGTGCAACTGTCGCGCAACCAGGGTGCGGCGGTCGCCAATGCCGAAGCCGCCGCCACTTCGCTGGCGCCCTACCGCATGATATCAGCCGACGGCACGCTCGTGCCGCCGACGCCGGATGCACGGCCGCTGGTGCCGGGTACCGGCCCGCTGCCGGTGACGTTCGAGAACCCGCCCGGCCTGTACGGAACCGAGACCGGCGTCTTTGCCCACAATCTGCTCGATGCCGAAAGCAGCTTCGCACCGCTGGTCCGTCCTCAGATCACCGTGCCGGTCACCACCGTCCAGTACGCTTTCGACGAATCGCACAATTTGAAGGGCCCGCTGGTGGCGACAGCCCTTGTGCTGATGGTGCTCGACACGCTGGCCGTGTTCTGGATGGGCGGCCTCTTCTCGCGCCGGCCCCGCCACGCCCGCGCTGCCGCAACCACCGCCGCCCTGCTGATTGCGCTCGGCGCCCTGGTCGGCCACGCCGACATCGCCCGCGCCGATGATGCCAAACCCGGCGATGAGCGGGCGATCGAGGACATTTCGAAGACCCGGATCGCCTATGTGCAGACCGGCGAACGGAGCGTCGATTCGATCAGCCAGGCCGGGCTGGAGGGCCTGACCCGCTTCCTGATCGAGAAGACCGCGCTCGAGCCGGGGGCGCCGGCCAGTGTCGATATCTCGAAGGATCAGCTGTCCTTCTATCCCCTGATCTATTGGCCGATCGACCCTGCCGCACCGATGCCGAGCCAGGCGGCGATCGCCCGCGTCGACGCCTATATGCAGCAGGGCGGCACGGTGCTGTTCGACACGCGCGACCAGTTCGCCACCGGCATCGGCGCGGATTCGGCCAGCCCGGCGACAGAGCGGCTGCGCGACATCCTCGGCAATCTCAACGTGCCGCCGCTGGAACCGGTGCCGTCGGACCACGTGCTGACCAAGTCCTTCTACATCCTGCCTGAATTTCCCGGACGCTTCGCCGGCGGCCCGCTCTGGGTCGCGGCGTCGCTCGAAGCCAGCAACGTCGAGAACCGCCCCGTGCGCACCGGCGACGGCGTCTCGCCGATCATGATCACCGCCAACGATTTCGCCGGCGCCTGGGCGGTCGACGAGAATGGCGACCCGCTCTTGCCGACCGTGCCGTCGGACCCGATGCAGCGCATTTATGCGCTGCGCGCCGGCGTCAACATCATGATGTACATGCTGACCGGCAACTACAAATCCGATCAGGTGCACGTGCCGGTGCTGCTCGAACGGCTGGGGCAGTAAGCCATGAACTGGTCGCTCGCCTTCGAACCGCTCATCTCCTTGCCGCTGCTTGGCCTGGTGCTGGCGCCGCTGTTGCTGCTGGCATTGGCCGGCCTGTGGTTTCGCCAGCGCGGCGCGGTCTTCCGTTTCGCCGCCCTGCTCGCGCTGGGCGCGGCCCTGCTCAACCCGGTGTTCCTCGACGAAGAGCGCGAGGCGCTGAAAAGCGTCGTCGCCGTCGTCGTCGACCGCAGCCAGAGCCAGGACATCGGCGAGCGCACCAAGCAGACCGACGAGGCGCTGGCCGGGCTTCAGCAACGCCTCGGTCGCTTCAAGCAGTTCGACGTCCGCGTCGTCGAGGCCGGCAAGTCGGAAGCCGCCGAGGAACGCACCGAAACGCGGCTTTTCAGCGCGCTTGAGAGTGCTTTCCGCGACGTACCGCCTTCGCGCATCGGCGGCGCCATCATGGTCACCGACGGCGAGGTGCATGACACCCCCGCCGGCACACCCGACTTCAACGCCCCGCTGCATGCGCTGATCACCGGCAACGACCAGGAAAAGGATCGCCGCATCCGCTTCGAGAATGCGCCGCGCTTCGGTCTGGTCGGCAAGCCGCTCGAAATGACCTATCGCGTCATCGCCACCAACAATGAGGCCGGCTCGGTCGATGTGCGGGTGTCGGTCAATGGCGAGCAGGTTTCGGTCGAGCGCGCCACCATCGGCCAGGCCATGCCGCTGCAGGTGACCATTCCCAGCGCCGGCCGCAACATCGTCGAACTGGCCATCGATCCCCAGCCCGGCGAACTCACCGACACCAACAACCGCGCCATCGCGCTGATCGACGGCATCCGCGAGAATTTGCGCGTGCTGCTGGTCTCCGGCGAGCCGCACGCCGGCGAGCGCACCTGGCGCAACCTGCTGAAATCCGACGCCTCGGTCGATCTTGTCCACTTTACCATCCTGCGGCCGCCGGAAAAGCAGGACGGCACGCCGATCAACGAATTGTCGCTGATCGCCTTCCCGACGCGCGAGCTGTTCGTCGAGAAGATCAAGGATTTCGACCTGATCATCTTCGACCGCTACCAGCACCGCGACGTGCTGCCGATCCTCTATTACGACTACATCGCCGAATATGTCGAAAAGGGCGGCGCATTGCTGATCGCGGCAGGGCCCGAATATGCCGGCGAAAGCTCGATCGCCCGCACGCCTCTGATGTCGGCGCTGCCGGCGATGCCCACCGGCGAAGTCGTCGACAAGGCCTTCTATCCGCGCCTCACCGAGCTTGGCCAGCGCCATCCGGTGACGCGCGCGCTCGACGGCTCCGCCACCGAGCCGCCGCACTGGAGCCGCTGGTTCCGCACCATCGGCGTCGAGAACCCCGAAGGCGAGGCGGTGATGAAGGGCGCCGACAACCGTCCGCTGCTCCTGCTCGACCGCAAGGGCGAAGGCCGCGTCGGCATGTTCCTGTCCGACCAGGGCTGGTTGTGGGCGCGCGGCTACGAGGGCGGCGGTCCGCATGTCCAGCTCTATCGCCGCATCGCCCACTGGCTGATGAAGGAGCCCGAACTCGAAGAGGAGCGGCTGACCGCCGACGGCCGCGGCATGATGCTGGAAATCCGTCGCCAGACGATGAGCGACGACCCCGGCCCGGCGCAGGTCATCACCCCGTCCGGCAAGGCGATGACCGTGAAACTCGAGGGATCCGAACCCGGCGTTTTCCTGGGCAGCATCGAGACCAACGAAATCGGCCTCTATCAGGTCGGCAATGGAGATTTGAAGGCGCTTGCCCATGTCGGCCCGGTCAACGCGCCTGAATTCACCGACGTCGTCTCCACCCAGAACCGGCTGAAAGCGCCGACCGAGGCCACTGGCGGCAGCGTGCGCCGGCTGGCGCCCCCATCGTCAGCTCTTGGGTCAGCTCTTGGTAACCTCGCCGGCGGCGTGACGCTGCCCTCGGTCGTCCCGGTCCGCGCCTCGGGCGCGGCCACCGGCAACGACTGGATCGGTCTGCGCACCACCGACGACAGCGTGCTGAAGGCCGTCTCGCGCGTACCGCTGTTCGGCGGGTTTCTCGGCCTCGGCCTGCTGCTTCTGGCATTGGGTTCGATGTGGTACCGCGAGGGGCGGTAGCTCCCTTCTCCCCGTGACTATACGGGGAGAAGGTGCCGGCAGGCGGATGAGGAGCGGCGCCAGCCCTGCGAATTTTGTCCGAACTTTGCGCTGCCCCTCACCCTGCTCCGCCCGGCAAGCCGGGCTTCGCTTCCCTCTCCCCGTAAACGGGGCAAGGGAAGAGCACTACTCCTCCGGCTCCGTCGTGAACATCAGCGGATAGCCCTTGGCCTTGCCGGCATCGGTCGCCCGCGTCGCCTTGGTTTCGGCGACGTCCCTGGTGAAGACGGCGACGACGCAGACGCCGCGCTGGTGCGCGGTGATCATCACCCGCCGCGCCTGGTCCTCGCTCAGCTTGAATTCGCCCTTGAGCACCGTCACCACGAACTCGCGCGGCGTGAAATCGTCATTGAGGAGGATGACCTTGTAGAGCTTCGGCCGTTCGATCTTCGGCTTGGTTTTAGTGCGGGGTTTGGTGACGATCTCAGGCATCGGAACCGGCAGTCGCGCGCAAGAATTTCGCTTTCATTCTGACATAGGCAAAAGCGGTCGTCCATTTTGAGCCGTGCGCAAACCGCGATCCGGCGGGCGCGGCCGTTTCACAAGTCCGAGATTGCCGCTCGCGGCGGGGATTGCATCACCAAAGCGTGGGATCAAAGCGCAGCGAAATTGCGAGGTCGGTTATCCCGGGCCGCAAATCGAGCGCGGAAATGGCACGGCGCTACGACGTGAGCGGGCCGACGGGGAGCAGAATTGCTGCCGTGACCTGACTGCGAAAGACCGACTTGGGTTGGGAAGCTCACATTGCCGTCATTGATCTGAGCGACCGGGTCGCGGGCTTAGCTGCCAATTGACATGCAGGTATTTACCTGCATATTGTGTTCTCACATTCGAGTGAGACCGATGCAAGCCGACAAGGTTTTCAAAGCGCTGGGCGATCCGACACGCAGAAGGCTGCTTGACCTTCTTTGTGAGAAGAACGGGCAGACGCTCGGCCAGCTTTGCGAAAACCTGGACATGGCCCGGCAATCGGCCACGCAGCACCTCGGGATATTGGAGGCGGCCAATCTGGTGAGCACGGTCAGGCGTGGACGGGAAAAGCTGCATTTCATCAATCCCGTGCCGCTGCACGAGGTCTACGAACGGTGGGTGCGGAAATTCGAACACCAGCGGCTCAGCCTGCTGCACGATCTGAAGAAGGAACTTGAAGGAGAGTGACAATGACCGAAGAGACGACCAGCTTTGTTTACGTGACCTATATTCTCTCGACCCCGGAAAAGGTGTTCGAGGCCATAACGAAACCGGACGTCACAAGGCGCTACTGGGGGCACGAGAACGTCTCCGACTGGAATCCCGGATCGAACTGGGAACATATCCGTGCCAACGATGAGCGAACCGTCGAACTCGTCGGCAAGGTCATCGAGGTCTCGCCGCCGACCCGTCTCGTCATCACCTGGGCGAATGCTTCGCAGGCCTCCGATCCGGCAAGCTACAGCCGGGTGACGTTCGCGATCGAGGAATACGACAACATGGTCCGGCTGACCGTCACCCATGACGAACTCGAAGCCGGCAGCGGGATGGCGAAAGGCATCAAACAAGGTTGGCCGGCCGTCCTGTCCAGCCTGAAATCCTTCCTCGAAACCGGCCGCGGCATTGACCTTTTCGCCAAGCCCAAATCGGCCTGATCCCCAATCCTGATCCCTTGTGGTGCCAATCAACAAGTCTGCCAGCGGGAGAATGACAATGACCACGACCTATACTGGCGCCAAAGCCTATGCCGGCGCCAAAACCTATACCGGCGGATGCGCGTGCGGCGCGATCCGCTATGAAACGAGCAGCGAACCCATCTTCGAGAACCACTGCCAATGCCGGGATTGCCAGAAACGAAGCGGCACGGGGCATGGATCCTATCTGACCTTTCCCCGGCGAGCCGACGTGACAATTACGGGCGAAGCGAACACCTGGCGGGTAGCAGGCGACAGCGGGAACGAAAAGGTCCACGCCTTCTGCCCGACCTGCGGAACGCCGGTCTATCTGACATCCGTCGAAATGCCGGAACCGATTGCGGTCCACGCGACCACCCTTGACGACCCCGGCCAATTCAACCCGCAGGTGGTCACGTACACCATCCACGGCCATGCGTGGGACACGATTGATTCCTCGTTGCAGAAATTCGAGCGAATGCCACCCGGATAAATTCCGCTGAGAGCAATACGAAACTGCCGACAATGTTGATGGTCCGCCAGGGCTTAAGCCGTTCGTCGCGGTTGTCGGCGGCATCGGGTCGTTTGGTGCCGAAAGGCCGGGGCCAAGTGGCATCACTCGGCGCCGCAGAAATGCTGATAAAACAAATAGATAGAGCGGGATTTCCGGTTCAGTTTTGAACGCATCCCGCTCTAGCGGGTGAGCGGGCCGCTCGCCTTCCTCCAGGCATCGATGCCGCCTTGGATGTGCCGGGCGCTAGCAATCCCCGCATCCTGTGCCGCCTGAACCGCCATGGCCGAGCGCTCGCCGAAGGCGCAATAAAACAGCAGTCGCCTGCTGGTCGACCTGGCGAGCTCATGCAGCATCCCGCCCGCGGCGATGTTCTCCTGCAGCGTCGTATAAGGCACATGCAACGCCCCCGGAATGATGCCGTGCCGTTCTCGCTCGGAGCGCTCGCGCAGATCGATCAGCGCGATATCGGGCTCTCCCACCAGCGCAAGCGCCTGCTCGGCCGTGACTGCCCAGCCACGCCGCGCAATCTCTTCCTGATGAAGCCCGACCTTCATGTTGGCAGGCACGGCGACATCCATCATTTTCGGATTCGCAAGCTTCAAATTGTTCATGATCTCGACGTAGTCTTCCACCGACTTCACTTGCAGGCGCGGATTGAAGGCCTTTTCCTCGCCGATGGTCGAGACGGTCTCGCCCTTGTAATCATGCGCCGGGTAGATCAGCGTCTCGTCGGGAAGCTTGAGCAGGCGGCCAAAGATCGATTCATATTGCTGCCGCGGATCGCCATTCTGGAAATCGGTGCGGCCAGTGCCGCGGATGAGCAGCGTATCACCGGTGAAGACCCGGTCCGGCAGAATGAAGCTGTAGGAATCATCGGTGTGGCCGGGTGTGTAGATCACGTCGAGCGCAAGCCCCTCGATGGTGAGCTTGTCGCCATCGGAAAGTCGCATCGAAACCACGTCCGCCTTGGTCTGCTCGCCCATCACGGTGATGCACTGGGTCTTGTCGCGCAGCGCCCCCAGGCCGGTGATGTGGTCAGCGTGCAGGTGCGTGTCCACCGCCTTGACGAGCTTGAGGTCGAGCTCATGCACGAGCTGGAGATAGCGATCGACCTTCTCCAGCACGGGATCGATGATCAGCGATTCGCCGCCCCGGCGGCTGGCGAGCAGATAGGAGTAGGTGCCCGAGACAGAGTCGAAGAGCTGCCGGAAGATCATTCTGCCACATGCTCCGTTGAATCCCCGCCTCTCCGACAGAGCCGGGATGGCTCCATCTCTTTTACCATGATCCCGAAAATCGGTCCCCACTTTTCGCCGACGCGGACCTTCGGTTCGCGATCATGCTCTCCTGCACACCTATCCGCGCTGGTCGAATTCTTCGATCAGGCTTGGCTGACCCATCTGGCAAATGCCGCGGCGTAGCGTGAACGAGCCATATGGCTGATTTCGTTTCCCCGTGCGCGGCGAGAAGAAGACTATCGCCGCAACACCGCTGACAGCACATCCCTGACGCCGATGGCGCCGACGAAGCGCGACTGGTCGTCGAACAGCGCAACCGGTGCGGTCTGCGAGCGGTACATGGCAAGCATAACCGTCTTCAGCGACGTGCCGGGATTGGCCCAGAACACCTGCGCCGTCTCCTCCGGCTGCGCCTCGACATCGGCGCAGGACACCCACACCGCCGGCCGGCCGTTGCGTTCGGCCGCCACCACCAGCCCGTGCTCGTCGATCTTGAAACGCGTCGTCTTGCGGCGGTCGAGCCACACCCAGCCGTCCTCGCCCTGGTCGAGGTCGCGGCGGTCGCGCATCACGTTCCAGGCGGTCAGTACTGAGAGCGGATTCACATTGGCGATGAAGTCGCGGACATAGTCGTTGGCGGGGCGCAGCACGATGTCTTCCGGCGCGCCGGTCTGCACGATGCGCCCGCCCTCCATGATGGTGATGTGGCTGCCGATCTTCAGCGCCTCCTCGAGGTCGTGGCTGACGAAGATGATGGTCTTCTTCAGTTCGGCCTGAAGCTGCAGCAGCTCGTCCTGCAGCTTGGTCCGGATCAGCGGGTCGAGCGCCGAGAACGGCTCGTCCATCAACAGGATCGGCGCTTCGGTGGCGAACGCGCGCGCCAGCCCGACGCGCTGCTGCATGCCGCCGGAAAGCTCGTGCGCGTATTTCTTCGACCACTGGTCAAGATTGACCAGCTTGAGCTGGCGATGCACGCGCTCCTTGCGCTCGGCTTCGGGCACGCCGGCGAGTTCGAGGCCGAGGCCGACATTCTCCTCCACCGTGCGCCACGGCAGCAGGCCGAACTGCTGGAACACCATCGCCACCTGCTTCTGCCGCAGCCGCCGAAGGGTCGCCTCGTCGCAGGTGACGACATCGACCGTCTTGTCGCCGTCCTTGACCAGAACCTGGCCGCGCGAAACGACGTTCAGCCGGTTGACGGCGCGCAGCAGCGTCGACTTGCCCGAGCCGGACAGGCCCATCAGCACGGAAATCTCGCCCTCATGCACGGTGAGGCTTGCCCCGGCGCAGCCCAGCACATTGCCGGTCTTTTCGAGGATCTCGGCGCGGGTGGCGCCGCTGTCGATGAGCGCCAGCGAGCCGGCCTGGTCACTGCCGAAGACGATGTCGACATTCCTGAAATCGACGGCGACGGTCATTTCTTGCCTCCAACGCCAATGCGGGTCATCCGGTCGAGCACGATGGCCAGCACGACGATGGCCAGCCCTGCCTCGAGCCCGAGATCGATCCTGCGCGAGCCGAGCGCCCGGTTGATCTCGGTGCCGAGGCCGCCGGCGCCGATAAGGGCCGCGAACACCACCATCGACAGCGACAGCATGATCGACTGGGTCAGGCCGGCCATGATTGTGGGCAGCGCCGAAGGCAGTTCGACCTTCCAGAGCAGTTGGCGCTTGGTGGCGCCGAAGGCCTCGCCGGCCTCGATGATCGATTTCGGCACCGAGGTGACGCCGAGATGGGTGAGGCGGACCGGGGTCGGGATGACGAAGATGATGGTGACGACGAGGCCGGGCGCGTTGCCGAGCCCGAACAAGGTCAGCACCGGGATCAGGTAGACGAAGGTCGGCAGCGTCTGCATCAGGTCGAGCACCGGCAGCATGAAGCGGTAGATCTTCGGCTTGTGCGCGGCCCAGATACCGAGCGGCACGCCGATCGCCATCGAGGCGGCGGCGGCGGCAACCACCAGCACCAGCGTCTCCACCGTCTGCTTCCAGAGGTCCTGGTTGAGGATGAACAGCAGTCCGAGGAAGACGGCGAGCGCCAGGCCCTTCGAACGCTGCAGCACATAGGCGAGCAGGGCGATCAGCGCGATGAGCAGGACGGGCGGCAACAAAAGAAGTCCGTCGACCATCCCGTCGAGCAGGAAATTGAGACCGTTGGAAAAGGCCCTCAAGACGGTGTTGAAATTGTCGGTGAGGAAGGTGAAGAAGGCCTTTCCCCAGGCGCCTATGGGAATCTGGTAGCTGACCAGGAATTTCGAAATCGGATCCATCTATCCCCTCTTCTGTCGGCGCCGTCCTTGCCGGACAGTCATCTTGTCACAGGATATGAAAAAGGGCAGCCCTTTCTACCGTGGCTGCCCCTTGTTCCGGTTACCGAATGCAAAGTCGGCTCAGCTTCCGAGCGCGGTCTTGACCGCCGCCGCCGCGTCGCCGCCGTCGAAAGTGGTCACGCCGGCAATCCAGGGGGTGATCGCGTCCGGGTGCGCCTTCAGCCAGTCGGTTGCGACCGTGTTGGCGTCGCCGCCCTTGAGGATCGCATCCATCATCTCGCCTTCCATGTCCAGGTTGAACTTCAGGTTGGCGATGAACTTGCCGGCATTCGGGCATTCGGTCATGTAGCCCTTGCGCACATTGGTATGCACGGTGGCGGCGCCGAAGCCGCTGTCGCCCATGCCGTCGAGATAGGTGATCTTCATGGCGCCCATCACCGGATGCGGCGTCCAGCCGAGGAAGGCGATCCATTCGTTGTTCTGCATCGACTGCTCGGCCTGGGTGAGCATGCCGGCCTCGGAGGATTCGACCAGTTCGAAGCCTTCGAGATTGGCCGCCGGGTCCTTGATCATGTCGAGGATGATGCGGTTGCCGTCATTGCCGGCCTCGATGCCGTAGATCTTGCCGTCGAACTTGTCCTTGAACTTGCCGAGATCGGTCAGCGTCTTGACGCCGCCATCGGCGACATAGGTCGGCACGACGATGCCGTATCCGGCGCCGCTGAGGTTTTCGCTGACGGTCTCGACCGAGCCGTCGGCGGTGTACTCCTTGATGTCGTTGGTCATCGACGGCATCCAGTTGCCGAGGAAGACGTCGAGGTCGTTGTTCTTCAGCGACGCATAGGTCACCGGCACCGAAAGCTGGATCACCTCCGGCTCGTAGCCGAGCGCGGTGAGCAGCACCGAGGCGACGCCGGTCGTCGCCTGGATGTCGGTCCAGCCGACATCGGAGAGACGCACCGTCTTGCAGCTTTCCGGATCGGCGGCGAAAGCTGCACTGGTGGACAGGAAAGCCGCCAGGCCAAGGCCGGCGACGAAGGAATTCATACGCGACATCTGGATTCTCCCATTTCGATTTTCTGGCGAAGCGAAGTTACGGTTTTCATCTCCGCTTTGTTTCGTCAGCCAAACACCATTCTGGTGCGGTTTCAAGCGATAAGGCAATCGCGAACAACGGCGCGGGCTGGCCGATCAGCGACACGCCATCTGCTGCTCCAGCCGCTTTTCTGATGACCAGCCGCTTTTCCGGTGGAATGTGGGGACGGCCCCTCCCCGCCTGGCGGTAACTCGGCTTAAAAGAGCGGCATGGCCAAGCTGTACTTCCACTATGCGACGATGAATGCCGGCAAGACGACGATGCTGCTGCAGGCGTCGTATAATTACCGCGAGCGCGGCATGACGACGATGCTGTTCGTCGCCGGCCATTACCGCAAGGGCGATACCGGGCTGATCTCGTCGCGCATTGGCCTGGAGACGCAAGCCGAGATGTTCCGCGACGGCGACGATCTGTTCGCCCGGGTCGCCGAGCATCACGACCATACGACGGTGCATTGCGTCTTCGTCGACGAGGCGCAGTTCCTCGAGGAGGAGCAGGTGTGGCAACTCGCCCGCATCGCCGACCGGCTGAACATCCCGGTGATGTGCTACGGCCTGCGCACGGATTTCCAGGGCAAGCTGTTTTCCGGCTCGCGCGCGCTGCTCGCCATTGCCGACGAATTGCGCGAGGTGCGCACCATCTGCCGCTGTGGCCGCAAGGCGACGATGGTCGTGCGCCTCGGCGCGGATGGCAAGGTGGCAAGGCAGGGCGAACAGGTGGCGATCGGCAAGGATGTCTACGTCTCGCTCTGCCGCCGCCACTGGGAAGAAGAAATGGGCCGCGCCGCGCCCGACGATTTCATCGGCTTCACCAAAGCCTGACCAGAAGCAGAGACGGCAACCGACCGGGACAAAGGGAGGTGGGAAGAACGCAGGTAGCTTCAACTTGACAGGTGACGGCAGTTATGCTAGGAATTTATTCATGGTGCTGATTGCGCCAATGACCCGCCGCCGAGGCGGGTTTTTTTGTGCCAGGTTTCGGCGCCATCCTCACACGGCTCCTAATCTTCCGCCTTCCCTTCCCCCCATGCCACACATATATTCGCGGCGGTTCGCGACACGAAACTGATGCCGAAGCGGGAGGCCCCTATGGCGACATTGCAGAATTTCGATGCCGAAATTGCCAAGACCAAGCAGGTGGTGCAGGACATGCGCACGAAGATCGAGCAGTCCGGCACGGTGCTCGACACGCTCGCCAAGGCCGACAAGAAGATTGGCGACGCCAATTTCGACATCGAGAGCGCCCGCATCGAGGATGTGCTGAAGCAGCAAAAGGTGATGGAAGGCAATATCGCCGACCTGATCATCGGGCTGGAGGACGCCACCAACGTCTTCGGCGCCGAATTCGAAAGCATGAAGAACTACACCGGCTGGGAAAGCTTCGTCGGTATATTCTCCGACCAGAGCAAGCAACGCATGCGCACCGACCGCGTCCGCAACATGTCGCTGGCCGGCAATCTGCAGGAGCTGCTGGCGAAGTCCGACACCATCGTCGGCATCCTCAAGGCGCAGAAAGAGGTCCTCGACCAGCGCTACAAGACGTCCGAGGCCAGCCTCTCGCAGGTGATCGAACGCCGCAAGACGACCATGTCCAATCTCGAGACCGTGCAGAGGCGCATCGAGGAGCTCAACCCGATGCTGCTCGACATCGAGAACAAGATCGCGGCCTCGACCAGCCAGAAGGATCGCACGCAGCTTGAAGGCGAGCGTTCGAAACTGGCCACCGAATACAACGAGAAGCAGGCCAAGGAGCAGGAACTTTTGGCCGAAAGCCAGACGCTGGAGCGCTACACCTCGATGTTCCAGACCTTTGTCGATTCGCTCAACAACCAGATCGCGGCGCAGTCGACGTTGATCAACAAGCTGACCATCGATACCGAGCAGCGCATCGTCCTCTACAAGGCCCTGGAAGACTCGCTGAAGACCGCCGCCCAGCAGGACGTCGCCCACAAGATCAACACGCTGGGCAGCCAGGTCGACAACACCGCCGAGGAGACCATGGCCGGCATCGGCGCGGCCTCGCAGAAGCATATCGGCGACCTCCTCGAAATGCACGAGAAGAACATGGTGGCGACAGCCGACATCCAGCGCCGCAAGAAGCTGGCCGACGATGCCTTTGCCCGCCGCTTCGATGAGGTGCTGAAGAAGCACAATGCGGCAAACTACGTGCAGTCGTAATTGCCGCACCAATGCATGGCGCCCAAAAGCGCGCAGCGGTTTGGGATAACGACATGTACAAGAACAAGAATTTAAAGCGCGTCGCACGGACCCCTTCAAACGCGGCGCGCTTTAGCATCGCTCCTTAAGGCTTGCTGCATGACCCCTGAAAACGAAGCGGCGGCGCGCTATTTCTCGGCGATCTCGGCGGCACTCAGCGGCCTCGAAGTGTTCATGCGCGACGACCGCTCGCCGCTCTACCGGCACGGCATCGTTGCCAAGATCGTCGCTGAATACATTGCGCGGCTCGACAAGTCCTTTTCCTGCTGGCGCAATCGGCTGGGCTTCATGGAGACGTTCCGCATTTCGCGCGCCGAAAGCGGCTTTCCGGTCTTCCAGAACGTGCTCGAGCTGGAGAACGACCGCCGCCAGGCCGATACGCGGCTTGCCAACATACCGCTGGCCGGCGAGTTGCGCGAGGAAATGGCCGACTTCATCCTGCGCCACAAGGAATTCCCCGAGGCGCTGCAGAAATCGATGGCCGAGCGGCTCTATCTGGAGGGCGTCAGGAGCGAGACGACCTTCGGGCCCTTCACATTGGCGCAGACGGCAAAAGTCTCGGTCAATCCGAAGACGGGGCGGCCTTACTACCTCGTCCATTGGGCCGCCTTCGACGGCAGCGCCAACCTGCCGCTGGTCTACATGGTGACGGTCGAGGATTCCTCCGAAGAGATGATCGAGCAGCTTGTCGACCGCAATGGCAAGCTCAACGACAAGGTCGACATTCCACTTCCCGTTGAAGGGCTGCTCAATCCCGAGCTTGCCCACCGCTTCGACGACTTCACCGAGAAGAATTCCGCCTACACGCTGTCGCCGGCGACGATCGCCGTCAACCTCGACAAGGATTTCGAGCCGCTCCACCCCAAGCAACTGCGCCGCGTCGTGCTCGGCCCCTTCTATTCGGCCGGGATCACCGACAACAATTCGACGGTAAGCGACGTGCTGGCCAAGGTGCGCAAGCCGGAAAATGCCTGGCTGCTGACCTGGACCGTCCAGGAGGTCTATTCGAAGGCCGAGAAACCCGGCCGCAAGGGTCTGTTTTCGAGCGAGAAGACGACGCAGGAATTCTTCATCAACACCGACGATCTGGAGGCCGCGCGCCAGGGCGTGTCGAGCTACGAGAACCACGCGCTGATCCCGCATGAGGCCTATCAGGCGCTCTACGCCGCCGGCGAGGCGCAGAAGATCTTTTCGGGCTACAAGGTCCATATCCTGTCCAAAGGACAGGTCATCAGTGACGTCTGACCGTCAAACCGCGGAGCATCCTTCATGGACACCGGCCTGACCACCATTTCGGAAGCCGCAATCGAAAAGCATCGCGCCACCGCGCAGAGCTTCATCACCCGCATCGTCGTGCTGGAAGACCCATCACGTGAATCCGGCACCGCACTGGCCGGCACCAACCGCCGCTTCGTCTCGACCGTCTCGGTCGGCTCGGTGCGGCGCACGCGCGAGGTCGAGCTTGCGAAGACAGTGGCCGCCGTCCATCCCGACGACCAGCTGCTGAGCATTGCGCAGCACATGCTGCTGTTTCGCACCCGGCGCGGGCTGGCGATTGCGCTGGCCATATCGGATGTCTTCGCCGAAGGTTCGGACCTCGAAAGCCTGCAGGCGAGGAACGCCCGCGCCCCGCTCGAAGGCGACGATGCCGCCACCTTCAAGAAGCTTTTGTCGGCTTCGGCCTACATTTCGGCCTTCAGCCTCGCCTCCTACCTGTACCAGCTGATCGACAGCGACGGCGAGGCGCCGAACGACACGCCCGAGCCGGACTTTTTGTTCGATACGCCGCAGGATGCGGTGAAGTCGATCGTGGCCGGCCTCGACAGGGCGATATCAGGCTCGGCGGACGACGCCGACCTGATGACCAGGGCGCGCGCCTTCGCCCGTGTCGCCATCGACGGGCTTTTGGCGCGAAAGGGCCGCTTCGACGGCATCGGTCCGTTCGAGAACGCGCATATCCGCATCGACGTCGACGACTTCACCCTCGACGGCTTCGACGTCGCACCGGGCAAGCGGTCGAAACCGTTGGTGATGACCTTCAAGAAGCCGGAAGAGGTCGTCGGCAACCACATCGCCAAGTACCAGTCGGTCAAGCTCGCCAAGATGCTGATGGCTTACGACTTCGAGCGTGAGCTGAACCCCTTCGTCGAGCTCGGCGGCTTCCTGTTCACCTTCATCGGCGACGGCGCGCCCGGCACCGGCAAGACGACGCTGATCCAGATGATCGCCGGCCTCGTCAACGGTTATTGCCAGGTCGCCGGCTATCCCTTCGCCTACGAGAATTTCGGCGTCGACCAGATCTCCTCCTACCAGGGCAAGTCGGGCCAGAACTGCCGCCAGTTCATCAACAATGTCTTGAACCCGCGCGTCATCGGCTTCGGCACCATCGACGACATCGACCAGGTGGCGGCGCGCCGCTCCGACGATCGCGCCTCGGCCGGCCAGCAGGAAATCACCGGCGTCCTGATGGATGCGTTCGCGGGTGCCGGCACCGTGGTGCGCGGCAACTGCTCCTTCGGCATGTTTTCCAACTATCCCGAAAACGTCGACGACGCGCTGCGCCAGCGCGCCGGCGCCCGCTGGCTGGTCGATGGGCCACAAACGCGCGACGACTATATCGACATCTTCGTGCTGCTCGCCGGCAAGAACCACAAGATCCCGCTCGGCGACCACAAGCTCTACGCCGCCCAGGAAATCCAGCGCGCGGTGATGGAGGCCTATGAAGAGCACGAGAAGCCGCAGGAAGACGGGCTCATGCGGGTCTATGAGCGCTACATGAAAGAGAACGGCGCACCGAAGTCGATGGCCGACATCGGCACCTATTTGCACATGATCAAGGATGCCGAACCTCGCTTCACCGGCCGCGCCATCAAGAACGTCACCGACGCGATCAAGATGCGCGCCATGGACATCGAGCTGCCGGACGAATGGTTCGAGAAGCCGGAAGTCTTCATGCACAAGGGCTACGATGACAAGAAGGCGATGATCGAGGAACTGCGCGGGCCGTTCTCGATGGACATGGTCATGCAGGAGGTCAACCGCTACGCCGACTCGGAGTTCCGCTACTCCGACAAGTCCGACGACGCGGCGGTGACCAAGATGATCCGCGACACCCGCCTGCGCGACCGCGCGGTGCGCGAGATCGAGGAGATGAAGAAGAAGGGTCTGTGGAATGCGTGAGATGCGCCGACGCCCCCTTCTCCCCTTGGGGGAGAAGGTGTCGCCGAAGGCGGCGGATGAGGGGTATTCGTCAAGCTGGAACACCCGTCACTCTTACCTTCTCCCCGTGAAGGACGGGGAGAGCGGGGCGTCAGCGTTGGAGCTCGCTCCTTCAATGCAAAATCCTCTGGGACCGCGTGCATGAGCCCCGCCAGGAAATCCGAGCTGCTGCGCGAGAATGAGCTGATCTACGGCCGGCTGCTGACCGTCGACGAGCCGCATCTCATCCAGCGCTACAACAAGGCTATGGTCGCCTTTGGCCTGAAGCCGACGAAGCTGAAAAGCTTCGAGATCGACCGCACCGGCTTCTCGCCGCAGGTCGCCGAGGAATGCGGCGACTACAACTATCTCGACCCCAACGAGATCAACCGCCGCTTCATCATCCTGACGCCGTCGCAGATCGACCTGCCGGTGGTGCACACCGCCTTTTCCAACACCTCGCAACTGATGTTCGAGTTCATGTCGAAGAACCAGCGCGCCATCGACGCGCTGACCATCAAGGATGTCATCTACGGCGAGATCGAGGATTCGGTCCCCAAGGTCGACGACATCGAGGATCTGCTGTCGATCAACCAGGTCGAGTTCAAGGTGCTGTCGGCGGAGGACGTGCTCGGCAAGGCCGCCGAACTCGGCAAGCTCGTCGACCGGCTGAAGCAGGAGCCGGACGCCTGGCGCGACAACGCCATGCTCAGCCGCATGGTGGAGCTGGCCAAGATCTGCGGCGACATCCGCGAGAACGCGCTGGTGCCGGATCAGGTGATCTTTCGCCACAGCGCCTACTGGACCAGCCATTTCGGTGGGCTCTACGTGTTCGTCGACCCGGACATGACGACCGTGATCAGCGACCCGGCAGCACCCGGCTTCCGCCGCTCGCGACCGTGGCAGGTAAGCTACCTCTCGATCAATGATGCCGACAGGGTGTTCAAGTTCCTCGCTGCCACCGGCCGCATCGAGCTGCCGCGTGCCTCATGGATCGAAACGTCAGGCTATCTCGAACATCGCGCCGAAATGGTGGTGCGCGCGCTGATCCGCGATGCCGAGCCCGACCGCAATCTGACCGACGTCGACAAGGTCTGGCTGCAGACCTGGATCCACGGCCATGCCGACCTGATCACTAGGGACGGCAATTTTCCCTTTCTCAACGCCGCCAAGCGCGAGATCGCTCACCTCGGCCATCTCAAGATCGAGGACGTGTTCCCGCAGCAGCGTTTCCTGGTGATCCGGGCCAAGCCCGACCATCACGACGCCTGGCTGACCAACCAGCTGATCTCGGATTTCGTGCCGCAGGATTTCGTCTCGCGCTACGTCTTCAACAAACCGGGCTTCTACAGGGACTATGGCAGCTTCAGCGACGCCTGGCGATCGCATGTTGTGGACGTTCTGAAAACCACATATCTGAAGGACAAGGCGGCGTTTCGCACACGCCTCTACGGCCTGACTGATTGAATGACCGACTGATTGACGAGGGGGTGACATCGCCATGCTTGATCCGATCGTGAATTTCTTCACCTGGATTTTCCAGTGGATCGGCCGCGGCATCGGTTTCGTCATCGGCGTGATCCTGTGGCCGTTCATGTGGGCCGGGCGCTGGTACACGCAGCGCGGCTGGATCCTGAAGGCGGTGCTCGGCCTCGCACTGCTCGTGCTGATCGGGCTCTACGGCTATTTCATCTGGAACACGCAGGTCTGGAGCAATTTCAATCCCGCGTATGCGGAGGCATATAATTTCACGCAGCCGGCCGGAACCGCCCCGGCACAGCCCGCGCCTCCTGCCACCGGGGAAGCCGCCGGCGTCGAGGGAGAGGTCAAAACCTGCACCAACTCGGCCATTGTCCAGGTCGCGGCCGATCTCATCGATTTCAACGTCAACGAGAACGCATGGATCTCGTCGATGATACTCTACAAGCTCGGGCTCTTCGGTATGGACTGGGACCACACGCCGTTCATGGACAACAAGGCCTCCTTCCAGCGCGGGGTCAATCAGGCCATCCGGCGCACCACGATCGAGCTTGTCGACACGCTGGGCCGCGTCCGCGGCACCAGCCAGATCGACCAGAACCTGCAGGATGCGCGCGGCGCGATCACCTTCGACGAGGAAACCTGGTATTTCGGCCTCAGGCCCTTTGGTCCGAAAACCCCGACGCCGAGCTTCTATCGCACGGCGGCGACCAGCCTCCGCGCCTTCAACGACCGGCTCATGAAATGCGAGACCGCCTTCAACGCGCGCGCCGACAATCTGATGCAGTTCGTCGACCGGATCGCGAGCGACATAGGCTCGACGTCGGACATGATCCGCGATCGTTCGCAGAACTTCAACAGCGGCTGGTTCGACACGCGCGCTGACGACCGCTTCTGGTTCGCCTACGGCCAGCTCTACGGCTATTACGGCATCCTGACGGCGGCGCGTCATGACTTCCAGCAGGTCATCGACAATCGCGGCCTCACACCGCTGTGGAACAACGTGGAAAGCCAGCTCAAGGCAGCGCTCGCCATCCAGCCTTTCATAATCTCCAACGGCCGCGAGGATGGCTGGATCATGCCCACCCACCTCACCACGATGGGATTCTATGTGCTAAGGGTACGATCGAACCTCGTCGAGGTCAGGTCCGTTCTGGATCGGTGAACGAAGCGATTAGTGAAAGGCGGAACCTGATCGCCTCGTCGTCGTTCAACCGTCTGGGCGTGGCCAGCGAGGACACGAGATGGATATCCGGGAAGTTGCTCGAAACTTCTATGCCACGATCGACACGCAAGAATGGGACAAGCTGGCCGGTCTGGTCTCTCCAGATCTCGCCGTTCATCTCGGCAGCGCCAACCCGATCGGCTTCGATGACTGGCGGAAATCCCTGGCCGAATTCTTTGTCGGATTCCCGGACGGACATCACGTCATCGACGACTATGTCAGCGACGCCGACAAGGTGGTGACGCGCTGCCGCTTTGAGGGCACGCACACCGGCATCTTCCACGGCGTCGAACCGAGCGGAAACCGCGTCTCGGTTGGCGTGATCCACATCGATCGGCTTGAGAACGGCGTCGTGGTCGAACATTTCGGCCAACTTGACGGCCTGGGGCTGCTGCGCCAGATCGGCGCCTATTAGCGCGACCGCTCGAAGCGCCGACCGGCGCTTGAACCCTGTCGCATTCCGTGCATTCCGCGGCTGTTTTGAGACGGCAAAACGGCGCGTGCTCTGGCTTCTATACGGCGCGACAACCGGGCGCAAAGACCCGGGACAGGTCGACCGGGAAACAGAGCCGTCTTTCTTCATAGGAAACATAGTTGCATGCAAGTTGACGCCACGGCAGCGACAGGGTTAGAACGTGCCTTCGCCTGCAGTGCCGGGCTGTTTCGAACAGGCTTGCGACCACACTGATCAAACCCGTCCCCTCCACCGTCCAATCCAGAGGAAATCCGCCATGGCCGAAGTGAAGTCCGACATCGAGATCGCGCGCGCCGCCGACAAGAAGCAGATCCAGGAGATCGGCCGCAAGATCGGCATTCCGAGCGAGCACCTTTTGCCCTACGGCCACGACAAGGCGAAGATCTCGGCCGAGTTCATCAACTCGGTGAAGGCAAACAAGGACGGCAAGCTGATCCTCGTCACCGCCATCAACCCGACGCCGGCCGGCGAAGGCAAGACGACAACGACGGTGGGCCTCGGCGACGGTCTTAACCGCATTGGCAAAAAGGCGATCGTCTGCATCCGCGAGGCCTCGCTTGGCCCCAATTTCGGCATCAAGGGCGGTGCCGCCGGCGGCGGCTATGCGCAGGTCGTGCCGATGGAGGACATGAACCTCCACTTCACGGGCGATTTCCATGCCATCACCACGGCGCATAATCTGCTTTCGGCGCTGATCGACAACCACATCTACTGGGGCAACGACCTCGGCATCGACATCCGCCGCGTCGTCTGGCGCCGCGTCATGGACATGAACGACCGGGCGCTGCGCGAGATCATCTGCTCGCTCGGCGGCGTCGCCAACGGCTTTCCGCGCGAAGGAGGCTTCGACATCACCGTCGCCTCGGAAGTCATGGCGATCCTGTGCCTCGCCACCGACCTGAAGGACCTGGAAAAGCGCCTCGGCGACATCATCGTCGCCTATCGCCGCGACAAGTCGGCCGTCTATGCCCGCGACCTCAAGGCCGACGGCGCCATGGCCGTGCTGTTGAAGGACGCCATGCAGCCCAACCTCGTGCAGACGCTGGAGAACAACCCGGCCTTCGTCCATGGCGGCCCCTTCGCCAACATCGCGCATGGCTGCAATTCGGTCGTCGCCACCACGACGGCGCTGAAGCTCGCCGACTATGTCGTCACCGAAGCCGGTTTCGGCGCCGATCTCGGCGCGGAAAAGTTTTTCGACATCAAGTGCCGCAAGGCCGGCCTGAAGCCGGCGGCAGCCGTCATCGTCGCCACCGTGCGCGCCATGAAGATGAACGGCGGCGTCAAGAAGGAAGACCTCGGCCACGAGAACGTCGAGGCGGTCAAGAAGGGCTGCGCCAATCTCGGCCGTCACATCGAGAACATCCGCCAGTTCGGCGTGCCGGCCGTGGTTGCCATCAATCATTTCTATTCCGACACCGACGCTGAAATCCAGGCGATGAAGGACTATGTCGCTTCGATGGGCGAAGAGGCGATCCTGTGCAAGCACTGGGCCAACGGCTCGGCCGGCATCGAGGACCTCGCCAACAAGGTGGTGGCGCTGGCCGAATCCGGCGCGTCGCAGTTCGCCCCGCTCTATCCCGACGCCATGCCGCTGTTCGAGAAGATCAACACCATCGTCCAGCGCATCTATCGCGGTTCCGAAGCGATCGCCGACAAGTCGGTGCGCGACCAGCTCCACGCCTGGGAGCGCGCCGGCTACGGCAATCTGCCGGTCTGCATGGCCAAGACGCAATATTCCTTCTCGACCGACCCGAATCTGCGCGGCGCGCCGACCGGCCACACCGTGCCGGTGCGCGAGGTCAGGCTGTCGGCCGGCGCCGGCTTCATCGTCGTCATCTGCGGCGAGGTCATGACCATGCCCGGCCTGCCCAAGGCGCCGTCCTCGGAAAAGATCTTCCTCAACGAGATGGGCCAGATCGAAGGTCTGTTCTGAGAATTTTGAGGATCCGGAAATGACAAAGGGCGCCGCAGCGCTGCGGCGCCCTTTGCTTTCCTTGCCTAAGCGGCGCTCCGTGCCAGCGCACGCTGGTTGGAAGCATAGATCGTGTCGCGTTCGGGCAGCGCGCCGGTCTTCAGGCAGTCGATCCATTCGGCGGTCTTGAGAACGGCGGCGAAGCGCGACTGCAGGATAACAGTCACCACGCGGTGGATGTCCTCGGCCGAAGCATAGCCGGCGCTGTTGGCATAGGGCACCGAGCCGGTGGCGTCGGACAGGAACTCCACGGCAAAACCCATATGGACGGCGTGGATGATGGTCGACAGATCGCAATTGTGCGTCATGTAGCCGACGATCGTGATCGTATCGATGGCGTTGGCGCGCAACCAGTCCTCGAGGTCCGTACCGGTGAAGGCGCTCGGCAAGGTCTTTTCGACATAATGATCACGGCTTCGCCTTGATATCTCGGGATGCAATTCGGCGCCGTGGCTGCCCTTGGCGAAAACCGGTGACGTTTCGGGAGCCAATTGCTTGATGACCACGACCTTGACGCCTGCCTCGGCGGCCGCGTCCATTGCTCGTGCCGCGTTGACCACGCTGTCGCGAAACGGCGGATACTGGATGGCGAGGTTGCCGCCGTCATAGTCGTTCTGGATGTCGACGACGATGAGGGCGCGGCGTGGTGCTTTGGCTGGCTCCGACATGGCGTTTTTCCTTTCCCGTTTGGCTTCGATTGGTCGAGGATAGCCCTGCCGCCAGATTGCAAAAGTGGCCCAATTGACATTATTCGAAAGAATTGGGACAATCAGCGCCTAGCCCTTTGGTGCTTCCATGGCCGATCCGATCGTTGCCGCCATCGCCTTCGATGGCATCAGTCCGTTCCACCTTTCCGTGCCATGCCTTGTGTTCGGCGAGGATCGCGCCGCACTTGGCCTGCCGCGCTTCGATTTCCGGGTCTGTGGGATCGAGAACGGACCGATCCGCACCGATGCCGGGCTGACCATAAGCGTTCCTCATGACCTCTCCATCCTCGATGACGCCGACATCGTCATCGTGCCAAGCTGGAAAGAGCTGGAGAATCCTCCCCCGGCCGCCCTGACCGAGACGCTGCATCGCGCGCATCGGCGCGGCGCGCTGATCGTCGGGCTCTGCCTCGGAACCTTCGCCATCGCCGCGACTGGCTTGCTTTCAGGCCGAAGGGCGACAACGCACTGGGCCTATACCGAACAGCTGCAGACGCTTTATCCCGACATCACCGTCGACGCGGACGTGCTTTACATCGACAATGGCGATGTCGTGACTTCGGCCGGCGTCGCCGCCGGACTTGACTGCTGTCTCCACATCGTACGGGCCCGGTATGGCGCGGAGGCAGCACTCCGGCTCGCCCGGCAGATCGTCCTGTCTCCCCATCGGCAAGGCGGGCAGGCGCAGTTCATAGAACGTCCCATCGCCAGGACCGGGAATGCGGACCGCTTCACACAGGCTCTCGACACGGTGCGCAAGACGCTGGGCGAGACGCACAGCCTGGACAGCGTCGCCGACGCCGCCGGCCTCACCCGCCGGACTTTCACGCGCCGCTTCCAAAAATCGATCGGCACCAGTTTCGGCGACTGGCTGATCGACCAGCGCGTCGCGCTGGCGCAGCGGCTGCTGGAAGCGACGGAGAAATCGATGGATATGGTCGCCTTCGAGGCCGGTTTCGGCAGCACCACCTCGCTGCGCCAGCATTTCGCGGCGCGGCTTAAAACCTCGCCGGTGCAGTATCGGCGCGAATTCTCGAAGAGCGCCGATCAGGACGCGCACGCCGCCTCGCGCTGATCTGGATGCTCAGCCGCGCTTCACCGGTCGCGCCGGGTTGCCGACCACCGTGGTGTTTGCCTCCACGTCGCGCGTTACCACGGCACCCGCGCCGACGATGGCGCCGTCGCCAATGCTGATCCCGCCGAGGATGACCGCGCTGCCGCCGATCCACGCGCCGTCGCCGATCTCGACCGGCTTGGCGATCTCCAGCCCCGCCTGTCGGCCCGCTGCCTCCTTGTGGTGCTCGGCGCAATATATCTGCACGTTGGGGCCGAGCAGCGTTCCCTTGCCGATGCGGACTGGCGCCGTATCGAGAATGGTGCAGCCTGCATTGAGGAAGACACCGTCGCCGAGAAAGAGATTGAAGCCATAGGCGCAGTGGAACGGCGCCTCGATCCGGGCGCCCTCGCCCGCAGCGCCGAGCAGCGACTTCAGCGCTGGTCCGATATCGCCACGTTGCCGGGGCGGCAGCGAATTATGCTCGAACACCGCGTCACGCGCGACGAGGCGTAGCGCCTCCAGTTCCGGGTCGAGGCAAGTGTACCACTCGCCCGCCGCCATTTTTGTGCGTTCGCTTCCGGCCATGGCGGCGCCTCCTGTCTTACCATGCTGTATCAACGTGGTGTCAAAGCACAGTCCATAAAAATCGGGTAACGCCAGAGATCACAGGCTCTGGTTAAATACCGCGCCTATGCTAGCCTGCTCCTGCAGGGTTGTCCTGAGCCCTGCTGTTGAGGGGATCAAGCATGCTGTACATTCTTGCGCTTCTGATTGGCGTCGTCGCCGGCCTTCGTGCCATGACCGCGCCCGCTGCCGTCGCCTGGGGCGCCTATCTCGGCTGGCTGCCGGTCGCTGGTACCTGGGCTGGTTTCATGGGGCACTGGATCGCCGTCGGCATCTTCACCATCCTGGCCATCGTCGAACTGGTCACCGACCAGTTGCCGTCGACGCCGAGCCGCAAGGTGCCGCAGCAGCTCGGCGCGCGCATCGTCATGGGCGCCTTCACCGGCGCGGTGATCGGCGCGACCGGCGGCGCCACCATCGGCGGCCTGATCGCCGGCGCCATCGGCGCGGTGATCGGCACGCTGGGCGGCGCCGAGCTACGCAAACGCCTGGCCGCTACCTTCGGCAAGGACCCGCCCGCCGCCTTCATCGAGGACGCAGTGGCAATCGTCGGCGGCCTTCTCATCGTGGCGGCCGTGGCATGACGGCAAAGACATTCGACGCCATCATCATCGGCGCCGGACAGGCCGGCCCGTCGCTCGCCGGCCGGCTGACGGCAGCCGGCATGAGCGTGGCGCTGATCGAACGGAAACTGGTCGGCGGCACCTGCGTCAACACCGGCTGCATGCCGACCAAGGCCATGGTGGCAAGCGCCTATGCCGCACATCTGGCCCGTCGCGCCGCCGACTACGGCGTGACGCTCTCCGGTCCGGTCGGCGTCGACTACAAGGCGATCAAGGCGCGCAAGGACAAGGTGTCGAACGACGCCCGCGGCAACCTCGAAAGCTGGATTGCCGGCATGGACAAATGCGCGCTCTATCGCGGCCATGCGCGCTTCGAATCGGCCAACAGCGTGCGTGTCGGCGCCGATCTGCTGAGCGCCGAGAAGATCTTCCTCAACACCGGCGGCCGCGCCTCGGTGCCCGACCTGCCCGGTGTCAACGACATTTCGTACCTGACCAATTCGTCGATGATGGATCTCGACGAGTTGCCGCGCCACCTCATAGTCGTCGGCGGCAGCTACATCTCGCTCGAATTCGCGCAGATGTTCCGCCGTTTCGGTTCAGAGGTCACGGTGATCGAAAAGAGCCCACGGCTGATCGGCCGCGAGGACGAGGATGTCTCAGCCGCCATCCTGTCCATTCTCGAAAACGAAGCCATCACCGTCCATCTCGGCGCCGACGACATACGCTTTGTCAAACATGGCAACGACATCGCCGTGACTTTCTCCGCCGGCAAGGCGGCGGCGGTCGGCTCGCATGTGCTGCTGGCAGTAGGCCGGACGCCCAACACCGACGATCTCGACCTCAACAGGGCCGGCGTCGAGGTCGACAAACGCGGCTTCATCGTCGTCGACGACCAATTGCGCGCCAGCGTGCCCGGCATCTGGGCGATGGGCGACTGCAACGGCAAGGGCGCCTTCACCCACACCTCCTACAACGACTACGAGATCGTTGCCGCCAATCTGCTCGACAACGATCAGCGCAAGGTGAGCGACCGCATCGAGGCCTATGCCCTCTATATCGATCCGCCGCTCGGCCGCTGCGGCATGACCGAAGCGGCGGTAAGAAAATCCGGCCGTCGCGCGCTTGTCGGCCAGCGGCCGATGACCCGCGTCGGCCGCGCCGTCGAGAAAGGCGAGACGCAAGGTTTCATGAAGATCCTGGTCGACGCCGACACCAAGGAAATCCTCGGCTGTTCGGTGCTCGGCCCCGGCGGCGACGAGGCGATACACTGCGTGCTCGACCTGATGTACGCCAAGGCGCCGATTAGCACGCTGGCGCGGGCGATGCATATCCATCCCAACGTCTCGGAACTCCTGCCCACCATCGCCCAGGAGCTGAAGCCGCTGGCATAGGCCGGGCGCAGGCCGGGCAACTCGTTGCGCCCATAGCCCCGCGGACTGGACCAATCGACAGCGTATTGGGGAAAGGGCATGTGTTCGGCCTCTTTTTCCTGGAGGCATTCCCATGCAGAAATCGATCGAGCGCATCGCCGGCGACACCGAGGGCGTTTCCTACGAATTCCCGGTGTTCCGCTTCGAAGGGTTCCGCTTCGAAGGAGCGGACAAGGCGGCACCGTCAGCCTATCTGCAGGCAGCGCTTCATGCCGGCGAACTGCCGGGCGTCGTTGCCATCGACGCGCTGGTGCCGATGCTTGAAAAGGCGGAGGCCGAAGGTCGCATCAAGGGCAATATCACCATCGTGCCCCAGGCCAATCCGATCGGCCGCGCCCAGTATCATTTCGGCGAGCATCAGGGCCGTTTCCACTTGGGCACGCGCACCAACTTCAACCGCGGCTTTCCGCTATTGGCCGCGCCGGACACGGCACTCTTGCCGGACACCACGCTTGGCACGGCCGACCAGCGGCTAAAGACCCGGCTGCTGCAATTGTCGATCGGCCACGACATCGTCCTTGACCTGCATTGCGACGACGAGGGCCTCGCCTATCTCTACGTCCACGCCAGCATGTGGCCGGCGATGGCCGATTGTGCGGCGGCCATGGCCGTCGATGCGGTGGTGCTGTGGGAAGAGGACACCGACGGCACTTTCGAAGGCGCCTCGATCATGCCGTATCTGAAGGCCCCGGCCGAAGTGGCGCGGTTTGACCGGCGCGTCGCCACCACGGTCGAGTATCGCGGCATACTCGATGTCGACGGCGCTCTCGCCGGCTCCGACGCCAAAGGGCTCTATCGGCTGCTGGTGGCGCGCGGTGTGATCCAGGATCAGGCCTCGCCCGCGCCCAGCGGCTTTACCGGCCCCAGCTCTTTTACCGGTATCGTCGCACCGCTCGAGAACATCGATATGATGCCGGCGCCCCGGGCGGGCGCGGTCCTTTACGACGTGAAACCCGGCGACCGTGTGGCAAAGGGCGCGCTGCTCGCCACCATCGTCCATGCGCCGGGCGAGGCCGGCGGCCGCACGCAGGTGTTCGCACCGCAGGCGGGTGTCATCCTGACACGGCGTTCCCGGCGCATCATCCGCGTCGGCGAGGACCTGCTGAAGCTGGTCGGAGACAAGAAGAGTGCCGATGCACGGTCGGGGACCCTGGAGGACTGAGACTCAAGCCCTTCCCTAGGCCCTTCGCCCCTCCCCTGGCCCTTCATTGAATCCAGTTGCGCGGCCGCTCAATCGCCGCTATTGGAATCGCCCATGAACATGCGCTCGATCAAGACCGTTTGGTGGTGGGCTCGCTGACAGCGGCCTGTTCGAACGCGTGCGCGTGAAAATAGAAGGTGGCCGCAACGGAATGTCCGGGCGGCCATTTGTTTTTCTAGGCATTCCCGGGTCCGTTGCCCAATACGCTGATGGAGACGGCAATGACGACGAAAATTCTGGAGAACGGGGCGGAGCGCTTCGTCACGGCCGGTGGCGTGGCGATTACCCGCGAGCGCCACGACCGGCCTTACGAAGGCGCGATCGACGCCTATATCGACGGCCTGAATGCGCGCCGTGGCGCCGTGTTTTCCTCGAATTACGAATATCCCGGCCGCTACACGCGCTGGGACACCGCCATCATCGACCCACCGCTGGTGATCTCGGCGCGCGGCCGCGCCATGCGCATCGAGGCGCTGAACAGCCGTGGCGAGGTGCTTTTGCCGGTGATCGGCAAGGCGCTCGGCGGGCTTGACGACGTGACGATCGCCGAGACGTCGAAGAGACTGATCCGCCTCGACGTGGCCGAGCCCAGCCGCGTCTTCACCGAAGAGGAACGCAGCCGCGTTCCCTCCGTCTTCACCGTCCTGCGCGCCATCACCGCCTTGTTCAGGACGGAGGAAGACGCCAATCTCGGGCTCTACGGCGCCTTCGGCTACGATCTCGCCTTCCAGTTCGACCCGGTCGACTACAAGCTCGAGCGCGAACGAAGCCAGCGCGATCTTGTGCTGTTCCTGCCCGACGAGATTTTGGTCGTCGACCACTATTCGACCAAGGCCTGGACCGACCGCTACGACTATTCGGGCGACGGGTTTTCGACGGAAGGCCTGCCGCGCGACGAAATCGTCGAGCCGTTCAAGACAGCCGACCGCATCCCGCCGCGCGGCGACCATGAGCCCGGCGAATATGCCAATCTGGTGCGCAAGGCGATGGAGAGTTTCAAACGCGGCGACCTGTTCGAAGTCGTGCCCGGCCAGATGTTCTACGAGCGCTGCGAGACGCCGCCCTCCGACATCTCCCGCAAGCTGAAGACCATCAACCCCTCACCCTATTCCTTCTTCATCAACCTCGGCGAAGGCGAATATCTGATCGGCGCCTCGCCCGAAATGTTCGTGCGCGTCAACGGCCGCCGAGTCGAGACCTGCCCGATCTCCGGCACGATCAAGCGCGGCGACGACGCCATTTCCGATAGCGAGCAGATCCTGAAGCTGCTCAATTCGAAGAAGGACGAATCCGAGCTGACCATGTGCTCGGACGTCGACCGCAACGACAAGTCGAGGGTCTGCGACCCGGGCTCTGTGCGCGTCATCGGCCGCCGTCAGATCGAGATGTATTCACGGCTGATCCACACCGTCGACCACATCGAGGGACGGCTGCGCGAAGGCATGGACGCCTTCGACGCGTTCCTGTCGCATGCCTGGGCGGTCACCGTCACCGGCGCGCCGAAATTATGGGCCATGCGCTTCATCGAACAGAACGAGAAGAGCCCGCGCGCCTGGTATGGCGGAGCGATCGGCATGGTCAATTTCAACGGCGACATGAACACCGGCCTGACGCTTCGCACCATTCGCATCAAGGACGGCATCGCCGAGGTGCGCGCCGGCGCCACGCTGCTCTTCGACAGTATTCCCGAGGAAGAAGAAGCTGAAACCGAACTGAAGGCATCCGCCATGCTCTCCGCCATCCGCGACGCCAAATCAGGCAATACCGCCGAAACCGAACGCAGCACCGCGCGCGTCGGCGACGGCGTCAACATCCTGCTGGTCGACCATGAAGACTCCTTCGTCCACACGCTGGCCAACTATTTCCGCCAGACCGGCGCCAATGTCTCGACCGTGCGCACACCTGTGCCGGACGAGGTCTTCGACCGGCTGAAGCCAAACCTGGTCGTGCTGTCGCCCGGCCCCGGCACGCCGAAGGACTTCGACTGCGCTGCCACCATCAAACGGGCCCGCGCGCGCGACCTGCCGATCTTCGGCGTCTGCCTCGGCCTGCAGGCGCTGGCCGAAGCCTATGGCGGGGAACTGCGCCAACTGCACGTGCCGATGCATGGCAAGCCGTCGCGCATCCGCGTGTCGAAGCCGGGCATCATCTTTTCCGGCCTGCCCAAGGAGGTGACGGTCGGCCGCTATCACTCGATCTTCGCCGATCCGGTGCGCTTGCCCGACGACTTCATCGTCACGGCCGAGACGGAAGAAGGTGTCATCATGGCCTTCGAGCACCGCAAGGAGCCGATCGCCGCGGTGCAGTTCCATCCGGAATCGATCATGACGCTCGGCCACAATGCCGGCATGCGCATCATCGAGAACATCGTTGCGCATCTGCCGCGCAAGGCCAGCGAGAAGGCGGCTTAGCCACCATGGCCGAAACGGAAAACAGGACAGCGACCGCAGCAAACGCGGCCGCCAAGCGCAAGATCGCGCGCCTCGCCTTCTGGTCGATCGTCATCGCCTTCCTGGTAATGGGACTGAAGTTTGTTGCCTGGCGGATCACCGGCTCTGTCGCCCTCTATTCCGACGCGCTGGAATCCATCGTCAACGTCATCACCGCGACCGCCGCTCTCTGGGCGATCCGCATCAGCCATAAACCGGCCGACAGCGACCACCCGTTCGGTCATCACAAGGCCGAGTATTTCTCCGCGGTACTTGAGGGTGTGCTGATCGTCGTGGCAGCGCTGCTGATCATAGCCAAGGTGTGGCAGTCGCTGCAGAACCCGGCACCGCTCGAACAGCCTTGGGAAGGCTTGACGATTAACGCCGTCGCGGCTCTCGTCAACGCAATATGGGCTTTCCTGCTGATCCGCAACGGCCGCGCCAAACGTTCGCCGGCGCTGGTCGCCGACGGCCAGCACATCATGACCGACGTGCTGACTTCGGTCGGTGTCATCGTGGGCCTTGTCGCCGCAGTGATGACCGGCTGGCAAATCCTCGACCCGTTGCTTGCGCTCCTCGTAGCGGTGAACATTCTCTACCAGGGCTGGAAGCTTACTGGAGAATCGCTAAGCGGCCTCATGGACCGCGCCGTCGACACGCGGGAACACATGCACATCCGCGACATCATCTCGGCCAATTGCAAGGGGGCGCTGGAGGTCCATGATTTGAAGACGCGCATCGCCGGCCGCGCCACCTTCATCGAATTCCACCTGGTCGTCGACGCCGATATGTCGGTTGGCGCCAGCCACGTCATCTGTGACCGCATCGAGGACGCGCTGAAGGCAGAAATCCCCTCGGTTCGCGTCACCATCCATGTCGAGCCCGACGATGAGGCAAAGCTGCCCAAGGGCACAACGGCCGTGCCGTTCGCGTGAGGCGATTCACCAAGTTGAGGCGATTCACCAAGTCTCGATTGTGAGGTTTTTGATCCGCTCGAATTCCCGTACATTGCGGGTTATTAGCGTGAGGTGCCGGGCACGCGCCTGCCCACCAATCAGCGCATCATAGGGACCAATCGGGGTCCCGACGTTGCAAGCGTTGCCCGAATCTCGCCGGCATGCCTTGCATCTTCCCGATCGAATTCGAGTACCGGGAACCGGAGCGCTTCGATGCGCGCCAGATTGTCGGCCTTTCGCCGGCTCTTTTGAGCACCGTAGTAGAATTCGTGCACGACAATGGCCGAAAGTGCGAAATCCTGCGGCCTGTGTGGCTTGAGCCGCGCCTGCAGATCTGCGTCGCCTTTCATGATCGCGATGACGGCATTGGTATCGAGCAGATAGATCACTTGAAAACGTCATCCAAAGCGGGCCGGTCCTGCTCAGCTGGACGTTCCAGTGCTGCCTCGGCGAAATCATCGTCGAGCGGGCCTATCACCTGGTCGAGCCAGGCCCAGTCCTCCGCGAGCGGTTCGAGAATTATACTCTGGCCATGGCGGCGAATCGAAACCTCATCGGTTTCGAAACGGAATTCCTTTGGCAGCCGCACCGCCTGCGAGCGGCCTGACCAGAACGCCTTCGCTTTTTCCATCGTACCAATCCCCTCAACGGTATATGGCAAAGATATATACCATCTCTCAAGGCGCGCAGGCGGATTGCGGCATCGGCTCCAGGCGATAGACCTTGTCGTCGGACATGGTCTTGCCCTCTGCCGCCTTCGAGCACAGGTCGACGATCGGCACGCTGCTGTTGGGGTTGGCCAGCATCATCGTGCCGTTGACGCCGCGACGCAGATAGATCTCCCTGGTCGCCATATCGCAGGCAAAGTCGCTCGTCTTCGCGCTCGCCACACAGCGCCACTGGTCCGCTTCGCCTTCACAACTGTAGCTCTGAGCGACCTCAGCAGCGTTCTGGCGCGTTGTGACGGAGACGGCAATGTCGGCGCCGTTTGGCCAGTTTTCCGGATCGCCGTCCGTGGCGAAGGAGGCCAGCTCGATCGGGCCCCGGAAAACCCGGATGGTCCGGGTGAGCTGATCGGGATGCGAGTCAAGATGCGCGGCATCATAGTCGCGCCCGTAGCAGAAGGGCTGGTCCGGCTTCAGCCGTTCGCGCAGTGGCGCTCCCAGTGCCGGGTCGATCGGATCGATGCGCGCGAATTCGGCCTTGCAGGCCTCCGCCGGCATGCGGTCGAGCCGAAAGCCGTCATCCTCGGTGCCGAGTGCCTGCCTGGCATATTCCTTTTCGCCCAGCTCTTCCTCGGCGCCGGCATCGAGATAAAGGTCTCGCTGCACGCCGGAGACGATCAACCGGCCTTTTTCATCGACGTTCAGTGAGGCCATGGTGCGGTCGCATTCCATGCCGCAGTGGATCTCGCTCGACTGCGGATCGCCCTTGCCGCACCAACCGCCGACCCATTCGGGCTTCTTGGCGCCGCGCACCGTCGTGGCCATGAAGCCGGTGTAGCCGGACGGACCGCTGCTCGGCTCCTCGTTCGGGTGGCTGACCGGATCGTCGCCATAGTGGAAGAAGATCCGCGCCACCTTCTGGTGCGGATGCGCCTTCAGATGCGCGGCATCGTAAACACGCCCGAAACAGGCATCCTTGCCGTCCGGACTGAGTTCGGTGAGCTTGCCTGCATCGTCGGCGAACGCCGTGCCGGCGAGTGCGGCAAGCAAGGCGACACCAAGTCCGCTGCCCATAATGGTCTTCGAAATCATGTGCCCCTCCTCGCCCGACAGGACGTGGCTCCAATTTATGCTAGGATCGAGGTCGAGGCCACGCCATTTGCGAAACCGGCAACAGGAGGAGGAAATCATGCGGCGCCGCGACATTTTTCGCGTGGCTCTTGCCGGAGCCACCGGCCTTTTCGGACTGCGCCAGGTCCGGGCAGCGGCCGTGGAAGAGGAAAGGCAAAAGGTCGCCTATCACCTCAGCGACCTCGACAAGGTCGGCTTCGTGCTGGGCAACATCAAGAACCACTATGACGGCACCGGCGGCAAGGTCGACATCGTACTGGTCGTGCATGGCCCGGCACTCACCGCTTTCAAGTCGAAGAGCGCGTCCGCTGCCATCTCCAGCCGTTTCTCCAGTCTGGTTCGCGACGGGCTGACCCCGCACGCTTGCGCCAATACCATGCATGGCATGGATGTTGCGCTCACCGATCTGCTCGATGGCTTCCATGCCGCCGAGACCGGTGGCGTCGTCAAGCTCGCCGAATTGCAGCGCCAGGGCTACGCGTATTTGCGGCCCTGAGCCCTTTGGACTTGAACATGAGGGCGGCGAGCCCCTACGAAGAGCAGATAGGGTCCCGGAGGTATAAACGTGCCAACCACTACAACCAGCCTTGTCACTCCCACCCTGGTCATCCCCGACCTCGCCGGCAAGGCGGTGCTGATCACCGGTGCTTCGACCGGCATCGGGGCGGCACTTGCACTGGCCTACGCCGCACAGAAATGCCGCGTCGCGCTGCATTACAACTCAAGTCGGGCGGCTGCCGAAAACCTGGCCGGGACCATCCGTAACGGCGGCGGCGAGGTATTCCTCGTCCAGGGCGATTTCTCGATCTCCGCCGATGTCGAGCGCGTCGTCGAGGACAGTGCGCAGCACTTCGGCCGGCTCGACGGCCTGGTCAACAATGCCGGCGGCATGCTTGGGCGCGTGCCCTATGCCGAGCAGACCGAGGCGCATTACGACGCGGTGATGGACCTCAACGCCCGCTCCGTGCTGACTGCCTCGCGCAAGGCGATGCCATGGCTGAAGCGCCAGGGCGGCTTCATCGTCAACACCTCGTCGATCGCGGCGCGCAATGGCGCCGGCGGCGGCGCCGGCCTTTACGGCTCGGCCAAGGCCTTCGTCTCCAATGTGACCCGCGGCATGGCCAAGGAACTGATCGGCTTCAACATCCGCGTCAACGCGGTGGCGCCGGGCACCATCGCGACACCTTTCCATGAGCGCTATTCCACCGACGAGCAGATGAAGGCCATGGTGGCCACCATTCCGCAGGGCCGCGCCGGCACGCCCGAAGACTGCGTCGGCGCCTATCTGTTCCTCTCCTCCGCTCTCTTGAGCGGTTACATCACCGGCCAGGTGATCGAGGTGAATGGTGGCCAGTTGATGCCGTGAGCGGCGGCCTGCATACTTGTCGCGGAAGCCAACGGAGAAAACCGCAATGTACGGTCTGATCGGCAAGATGCGAGCGACGCGCGGCCAGCGCGACGCGATCATGGATGTCCTGCTTGCCAGCACCGGCGCCATGCCTGGTTGCCTGAGTTACATCATCGCCACCGATCCGGCTGACGCCGACGCGATCTGGGTGACCGAGGTGTGGACCGACCAGGCAAGCCATAAGGCTTCGCTGCAACTGCCGGAAGTCCAGGCAGCGATCGCGAAGGCACAGCCGATCATCGCCGGCTTCGAATTCCAGGTCGAGACCCAGCCCGTAGGCGGCTTCGGCCTGCCCGCCGCCAAGACCGGCTGACGCCTGAGAGCGGACGCATTTTTCGCCGCCGCGGGGTTCGCATCTCCCCTCTTCGGGTCTAAGAGCGAAGAATGGACTCCTTGCCAGACCAGCCGACCGTCGAACGTATGGCCCGAATACACAAGAGCTGGCAGTGGCTGGCCCTGCTGGTTTTCTCGATCCTCTTCGCCGGCGCGCTGGAATTCGCCGCTCTGCCGGCCGCGCTGCTGATCGGACCGATGCTGGCGGCGATCCTGGCCGGCACCAACGGCGCCACAGTGCGCGTGCCGCGCCCTTTGTTCGGCGCCGCCCAGGCGATCGTCGGCTGCCTTGTCGCCGCTTCGATCTCCGCCGATATCTTTCCGGTCTTTTACAAGGAATGGCCGCTGTTCCTCGGCACAGTTGTGGCGACTGTCGCGGCATCCAGCCTGCTCGGCTGGCTGATCAGCCGCTGGCGTATCCTGCCCGGCACCACTGCGGTCTGGGGCTCTTCGCCGGGCGCGGCCACCGCCATGGTGCTGATGGCCGGTGCTTTCGGAGCCGACCAGCGCCTCGTCGCCTTCATGCAATATCTGCGCGTCATCTTCGTCTCGATGACAGCGGCCATCGTCGCAAAATTGTGGGTCGACACTTCAGGCATCGAGATCCCGGCCATCATCTGGTTCCCGCCGATCGACCCGCAAGGCTTTGCGGCAACGGTCGGCGTGGCGCTTGTCGGCAGCCTTATCGGGAAGCTGCTCAGGCTTCCGTCGCCCTTCTTCCTCGGCACCTTCATCTTCGGCACCGCGGTCCATCTCGGACTAGGCGTGACGATGCAGTTGCCGCCCTGGCTGCTCGCGCTCGGCTATACGATGATCGGCTGGACCATCGGCCTGAATTTCACCAGGGCAATTCTGCGCCACGCGACAAGGGCGCTGCCGCAGATCGTCGGCTCGATCATCATCCTCATCGCCTTCTGCGGCGGGCTCGGCTTCATGATCAGCCATCTGCTCGGCATCGATCCGCTGACCGCCTATCTGGCGACCAGCCCCGGCGGCATGGACAGCGTCGCCATCATCGCCGCCGCCGCGCAGCACGTCGACATCTCCTTCGTCATGGCGCTGCAATCGGCACGCTTCCTCATCGTGCTGCTGGTCGGGCCGAGCGTGGCGCGGCTGGTGGCGCGAAGTCTGAGGGAGTAAGGACCTGCCGCATTTCCCCCTGTATTCGTAGCCGGCTTCACGGAAACCGGACGCGTTTTGCTGCCCGGTGACAACACCGGCCAGCCGGAACGCAAGCTGAAAAAATACTTGACTAAAATACTCAAATTTGAGAGCTCGTGACCGCAATCCTGTATGAGAGTGGAGACGAGTTGATGCGGAGACGACCGACGGCATGGCGCTTGGGGCTAACATTCAGCGCTGCGATGCTCGGCCAGTCCGAGCCGGCTCACGCCCAGGACGGCGGAGACATCACCGTCCTCGATAAAATATTGGTAGACGCCGAGAGCGACGAGATTCTGGTGCAAGATGGCTATGTCGCCAAGAAGGACCGCATCGGCACCAAGATCGACACACCGATTGCCAGGATTCCGCAGGCCGTTTCGGTGGTGACGCAAAAGCAGATCGAGGACCAGAAGCCGCGTACGCTGAATGAGTCGCTCAATTACACGGCCAGTGCCAATCCCAACAGTTTCGGCTTCGATACCCGCTACGATGCGTTCTTCCTGCGCGGCTTCCAGGCCTTCTATAATGGCATGTTCCGCGATGGGCTGCGCCAGTACAACGGGGCTTCGGCATGGTTCAAGACGGAGCCTTACGGCATCGAGGGCGTCACCATCCTGAAAGGCCCGGCTTCATCCCTTTATGGCGTCAGCGGTCCGGGCGGCATCGTCAACGTCGTCACCAAACGCCCCAAGGAAGAGCAGTACCGCGAAGTCGAAATGCTCATGGGCGAGCACAATCGCTTCCAAGCCGGGCTTGACGCATCCGGGCCGGTGAACGAGGACGGCAGCATCCTCTATCGCTTCACCAGCCTCGGCCGCAACAGCGATACCGACCTGCCCTTCTATCCCGACGACAAGATCTATCTGGCGCCGGCGGTCACCTTCAAGCCGGACGAGGACACCAAGCTGACCATCCTCGGTGAATATTCGAAATCCGTCACCGGCGGCACGGCTGCATTCTACAATTCAGGCGGCACTCTGACGAACCTCTACGAGGGCGATCCCGCCTGGAACGACTTCGACCAGACCCAGGGCCGCATCGGCTACGAGTTCGAGCACCGTTTCAACGACGTGCTGACGGTGCGGCAGAACCTTCGCTATAACGCCGTGGACAGCGACATCGAATATAGCGGTCATTATCCGAGCGGCCCGGATCTGCTGCGCTACTGGGGCCACTATACCGAGAACATGAAGAACTTCGTCGTCGACAACATGGCGCAGTTCGAGTTCGACACCGGTCCGGTCAGGCACACGGCGGTAGCCGGCGTCGACTACGCCTGGTCCGACTATGACGCCGGCAGCGGCTTGTCCTACGTCTCCGTCGACGACATCAAGGCCGCTCCGGTCCCCTATGCCGGCGGGCAGGAGATGAACCAGGTTGGCGTCTATCTGCACGACCAGATGGAGTGGAACGACTTCACCCTGTTCGCCAGCGGTCGCTGCGACTGGGTTGACACCACCTCCACCGCGGCCGACTTCACTCAGTCCGAGCAGGACGACAGCGCTTTCTCCGGCCGGCTCGGCCTGTCCTATCAGACCGAATCGGGCTTAACGCCCTACGTCAACTATTCGACGTCGTTCTCGCCCAACATCGGTTTCGTCTATGACGACATCGATAGCGACATTACCCGCGTCGCCCGTCCGACCATCGCGACGCAGAAGGAAATCGGCGTCAAATACGAGATTCCCGACCACAACGCGACCGTCAGCGCCGCCCTGTTCGACATCGATCAAAAGGACGGTGTCGTGTTCGACGCCTCGACCGGTATCAACAAGCAGCGCCAGCTCGACCTGAACTCGCGCGGCATCGAGCTGGAAGCCAGCGCCTCCCTCGACAACGGCTTCAGCTTCATTGCCTCCTACACCTATCTGCGGGTGAAAATCGAACGCGGCGCTGAAGGAACCGTGGGCAAGGAACTGTCGGCGACGCCAAATCACATCCTGTCGCTCTGGGGACACTACCAGTTCGAAAACGGCACGCTGGAGGGGCTGGGGCTTGGCACAGGCGTTCGCGTCGCCAGCAGCAGCTACGGCGATGACACCAACACCTTCAAGAACGATGCACGCGCCTTCGTCGACGCTTCGCTCTCCTACGATTTCGGCTACCGCAACCCCAAGCTCGAAGGCGTGAAGCTGCAGGTCAATGCCAAGAACCTGTTCGACAATCAGAAGACCATCTGTTCGGCCGGCTATTGCTACCGCGACGAAGGCCGCTCGCTGTTCGCCAGCTTGCGCTACCGCTTCTGATCTCCCTCGTCACCGGCAGCAGTCCGGCGGTGCAGGCCTCGCGCCCAAACGCCGGTCGGGCAACCCAGCTTCCCCAGCCTCTTCGTAACGGTCGCGGTAGCGGCGAAATTGCCGCTCCGACATGCCCAGCAACTCACCTGCCTCCATCATCGAAAGATCGCCGCCGTTCCAGCGGCTCAAAACGTCTTCTGCATTCTCCGGTCCTGTAGCCATGCTGTCCGTTTCATCCCAGCCTCCATTGGCTGGCGATAGAACCGGACAACTCATGTGCTACCTAATCCGGACAACTCATCCGCTTACGACACCAGAACGCAGCCCACTTGCCTCGCTTTGGCTGCTCCTGTATGAGAACCGCCATGAACACGCGCGCCACCTCCGTCGCTTCCCGTCAGACCGGCTTTGCCGGCGAGACCTCGCGCGCGCTTGCTTCCGCCCTGCTGCTTCTCGGCCTTATCGGCGATCGCCGGGTTCGCTGAAGGAGCGCCCGGCGGTCGAACCGCCGCTCACGCGCATGCTCCTTGGCAAGTCACATCAAGCGAATGAATATCTGGTAGAGGCGCCGCTCGGCACCAAATCCGCTGAAGGCGGATCCCGCGAGCCGCCGGGAGAGACGACAATGAACGCACGAGAAGACATCCGTCCAAATGGCGGGGAAATCGGCAAGCCTGCCGCAAAGGCAACCCGGGGCATGCCTGAGGCAGCCCGGGGCATGCCGGACGCTGCCCGCAAATACCAACCGTACCCGACCGTCGGTCTCGCCGACCGTATTTGGCCTTCGAAGGTCATCGACAAGGCGCCGATCTGGTGCTCGGTCGACCTGCGTGACGGCAATCAGGCGCTGATCGACCCGATGGGCCACGAGCGCAAGGCACGCATGTTCGCCCTGCTCCTCGACATGGGTTTCAAGGAGATCGAGATCGGATTCCCGTCGGCCTCGCAGACCGATTTCGATTTCGCCCGCTGGTGCATCGAAGAGGGCAATGTCTCAACCGATGTCTCGCTGCAGGTGCTGGTGCAATGCCGGCCGGAACTGATCACCCGCACCTTCGAGGCGCTGCAGGGCGCCACCAACCCGATCGTGCATTTCTACAATTCGACCAGCGAATTGCAGCGCCGCGTCGTCTTCGAAAAGGACGTCGCCGGCATCAGGCGGATCGCCACCGATGCGGCCAAGATGATCACCGATATGGCGGCGAAAGCCGGCGGCGGCTATCGTTTCGAATATTCGCCGGAGAGTTTTACCGGCACCGAGCTCGAAGTGGCATTGGAAATCTGCAACGCCGTCACCGAGATCGTGAAGCCGACGGCGGAAAACAAGCTGATCATCAACCTGCCGTCCACGGTCGAGATGTCGACGCCCAATATCTACGCCGACCGCATCGAATGGATGTGCCGCAATCTCGACAACCGCGAGAACCTGCTCATTTCGCTGCATCCGCACAACGACCGAGGCACCGGCATCGCCACCACCGAACTCGGCCTGATGGCGGGCGCGGATCGCGTCGAAGGCACGCTGTTCGGCAATGGCGAGCGCACCGGCAATGTCGACATCGTCACCCTCGCGCTCAACATGTACACGCAAGGCGTCGATCCCAAGCTCGATTGCTCCGACATCAATCGGATGAAGGACGTCTACGAATATTCGAACCAGTTGAAGATCCCCGAGCGTCATCCCTATGTCGGCGAACTCGTCTACACGGCCTTTTCCGGCTCGCATCAGGATGCCATCAACAAGGGCATGAAGGCGTTGCGCAAGGCCAACACGCCCTACTGGGAAGTCCCTTATCTGCCGATCGACCCGGCCGATGTCGGCCGCAACTACGAGGCGATCATCCGCATCAACTCGCAGTCCGGCAAGGGCGGCATCGCCTATGTGCTGCAGGCGGACTACGGCCTCAACCTGCCGCGCAACCTGCAGATCGAGTTCAGTCAAGCCATCCAGGCGATCACCGACGCCGAGGGCAAGGAGGTGCCGGCCAAGCGCATCTACGAGCGCTTTCTCGAAACCTATGTCGACCAGCCCGGCGCGCGGCTGAAATTCCTCGACCACCACACCTATCCGGACATCGAGATCAAGGGCCGGCGTGCGGTGGAGGCGGTCATTCTCGACGGGGGTAAGGAGGTGACGATATCAGGCTCCGGAACCGGCCCGATCGACGGCTTCGTCGACGCACTGTCGCGCCATGTCGGCGTCCCAATGTCAGTGCTCGACTATTCCGAGCACTCCATGCAGCGCGGCTCGAATGCCTCGGCCATCTCCTATGTCGAGATGGAGCACCCCGGCGGCAAGCTGTTCGGCGCCGGCATCAACACCAACATCGTCGCCGCTTCGCTGGAAGCCGTGGTTTCCGCCGCCAACCGCATCGTCGGCCAAAAGGTCGACTAGACAAGCCGTCGAAAGCTGACGGTTGGGGCAAGATGAGTTCGGATGGCATCATCTTGCCCTGGTCCCTCGCACCATTAACCACCGGAAAATTATCCGGTGGGGTACGCGATCGCATAATGGATGCACGCTTGTCTGGCCATGCAAGCACTATATGATCGCGTCTCAACCTGTGCCGACTTCGAAAGGATCGACACTTGCAGCATGCCACGCCTGCCGCCCCCGCAGTGCGCGAGACGTTGGAACGATTGCTAGCCAGCGAAACGTTCGGACGATCCGAGCGAGCGCGTAAACTGCTTCGCTATCTGGTCGAGCGCGAGCAGGCAGGCGAAGCCGACAAGCTCAAGGGCTTTTCCATCGCTATGGATGTTTTCGGCAAGGACGGCGATTTCGATCCGTCGACCGACGCCGTGGTGCGGGTGCAGGCGGGCAGGCTGCGCGATCTTCTGCAGCATTACTTCGCCAATGAGGGTGTTGCCGAGCCGATCCGCATCGCCATCCCGCGTGGCGGCTATGTTCCATCCTATGAACTCAACGCGATCCGCCTGCCGGTCGAGCCGGAGCCGGAGAAACACGTCGAGGCGGTGGCCGCCTTGTCGGAATCGTTCGAAGACCCCGGCATGGCCGCACATGCCGCATCGTTGATGACCCCAGTCGTTCGTGAGCCGGCACGCTCGCTGCAGCGCCATCTCCGGTTCTTCTGGTTGGCGATCGTTCTGGTTATCGCCATGCTGGGCGTGCTGATCCTTCGTCAGGGAAGCGGCGCATTGCTGGCGGGAGGCGATACCGCGTCGACGATCGAAAACGCAGTAGCGACCGGCAGCATCGCGCCGTGGGCTCCGATTGAAACCCTTCCGCTCGTCTACATTGCGGTGAAAGCCGACAGCCCCGAGGCTGCCCGCGTCGCGGCATCGCTGCGCGCCGGCCTCAGCGGCTTCGATACGGTCAGCTTCATCGGTCGGGATGCCGACGGCCCGCCAGATCCGGTCGCCGCAGCTATCAGCTTCGTATTCGATGTCTTGCCGGGACCAACGGCAGGCGATGTTACCCTGGAGCTTCAAAGCGTGGCGACCGGACGGGTCCTGCTGTCGCGCAATTTGACTGCCGCCGACAGCACCCCCTCCACCGTCGAGGACAGCGTCGCCGGCATTTTGAGTTCGGCCATACCCGCCTCGGGCACGATCTACAACTATATCGAACAGAGCGGCATTCAGACCGGCCTGACGGAATGTCTGCTGCTCAACGACAAGTATTATCTCGACCAGAGCGCCAAGAGCCATGAGGCCGCCTATCGCTGTCTCGAAAACCTGGCCAAGCTGGATGCGAAGTCGTCGCTCGTCTATTCGGAACTCGCGGGCCTGCATCTCGAGGCGGCCACGGATCACTACGCCTATCCAGCCGGCGCAACGATCGAACAGGCGATGTCGCTTGCCCGTCGCGCCGTGCAGATGGGGCCGACAAGTCCCTATGCGCACCGCGCCTACGGCTATCTCAATTCCCGCCTCGGCAATTCAGAGGAATCGATCCGCTGGATGCGCAAGGCCTACGAACTCAATCCTTACGACCTCAGCATGGCGGCAGCTTACGCCTATGGGTTGATTTTTGCCGGCAGGTACGGCGAGGGAACACCGATCCTTGCTCACGCCGCCGAAACCTCCAGCGCCCATCCGACCTGGTGGGATTACGGGCTTTTCGTCGGCCAGTTCATGACGGGCAATATGAACAAGGCCGCGCTTGCCAGCGATGCGTTGCAAACGACGGCGACGAAATCGCACTATCTGGCTGCGCGGCTGATCGGCGCGAAGGCAGCCGGCCGCAATCAATTGGCGAACGAGCTCGTGGACGAGATGACTGTCAAATTCCCGAAATTCGCTGCCGATCCGCGCGCCACCTTTGTCGAGAGGAGATACCCCACCGATTTGACCGACCGGTTGGTCGAGGCCTTGCGTGCCGCCGGGCTCGGCAATGCCAGTTAGGCTTTTCTGAATTCGGCCGCCTGATCGCGAAAATTTTACTGGCTATCGGCTTGGACAAGGCGCAATCCAGCCACAATCTGGAATTTCGCCTCCTGTTCACCCTGCAATAAACCATCAATTTTCATGATTTCATCCCTTTACGCTGCCGAACGGGGAGCCGGCCCGAAGACGGTTGTCTTCCTGCATGGCTTCGGCGGTTGCCACGACGACTGGCACGCGGTGATTTCGACGCTCGCGCCTGGTTCACGGACGCTCGCCTATGATCTTCCGGGCCATGGGCTATCCCTCGATTTTCCGGGTGGCGGTCCGGCCAAGGCGGCCGCTCGGGCCGTTCTTGCGGACCTCGCCACGCGCAGAATTAGGAGGGTGCATCTCGTCGGCCATTCGATGGGCGGAGCGGCAGCAATGCTGATGGCATTGGCCGAACCCGAAAGGATAGCGTCGCTGACGCTTCTGGCGCCGGGCGGCTTTGGAACTGAGATCAATGGGCCGCTGTTGCGCCGTTACGCCGCCGCTGCCGACAGGAGCGAGATTCGCGCCTGTCTCGCCGCCATGTCCGGACCGCAAAGCCTGCCCTTGCAGCGCATCGTCGATGTTCTCGGCGAAATGCGTGCGCGTCCCGGCCAGCTGCAGAAACTTGTCGAGATCGCGGCCGCCATGACCAGGGACGATCGGCAGGGCGTTATCCCGCGCGAACGGCTCGAAACGCTGACCATGCCGGTGATGGTGGTTTGGGGGGTAGATGACGCGGTGCTGCCCTTCACCCAGGCCGATGCTCTGCCGGCGCATTTCCACCTGCACCATGTGCTGGAGGCGGGCCATATGCTGGTCGAGGAAGCGCCCGGTCTGATCGCCGAGATCGTGCGCCGCAGTATGAAACGCCGTAGCAGGTCGCTTCGTCCAAAATCCGCCACCGCGGCGAACTGATCCTCCTGCCAACGTATGATGGCGCGGCTTCGAGCAGGTTATCCGGCAAGCCGGTTAAGCATGTCGCCCAAAAGCAGCCCTCGGTCTTGAACCGAGGGGCGCAGCGATTTTGGGATAACGGCATGCACAAAAAGCAAGCCTTTAAAGTGCATTGCATCGACCCTTTCAGGCTCGACGCGCTTTAAGGCCTATCGATCTCGCAAGTGCATTTTGCCGAGGGCTATGTTAATTCGTTGTTAACCAAACCCGTGAGGCAAACGCCGATGAAGGAAGCAGGCGAGAATATCACCCAGATCGATCAGTCGCGAAAACTGTCCGACGCCATCCGCGATGTGAAGAACGCCTTCGCCGACCGCGACGACGTCGTGGTCGACATGCGCGAGGCGCATCGCATGCGGCTCGATTTACTTGCCGCCGAACTCGCGCCCATTTTCGCGGACGTACCCGCCGACATGGACAATTTCGACTTCGCCGTGTCGTCCGGGCTGCAGCCGCGCCTGTGGATCGACGCCGTCAGCCATGTCGCCATGGGGCGCGACCGCCGCACCTATCGTTTTCTCAAGGACACCCGCATCGGCCGCGTGGTGCTCGCAGAATCGACCGAGATGAAAGCGGTTGCCGATCAGGTGACGCGCTACGTCGCGGAGCGCGTCGTCGAACGCCAGAGAATGATGGAAGGCGGGGTCGAGCAGGCTGTCGCAGGACTGAAACGTGCCTTGGTCCTGGAAGCCGAGCCGCCGCTGCGGTCCGTCTCGCGCGGCAAGGGTTGGTCGGTCTTCCTTTCCGGCCTCGGGCTGATCGCCGCCGGAGCCCTGGTCGGGCTGGCCGTATCGGTCGTGTTGTTCTGGGACCGCCTCGTTGCGATGGGACTGAGCTTTAGACCATGATTCTGAAAAGTGGAATCCGGTTTTCGCTGGAGATCATGACCAAACAAGAAGATGAAGCCCCCATCCCGATTCGATCGGGATGGAACAGGCTCTAGGCCATAGCGTCCGCGCCAAGTTCCAGAACCTCCAGATCGGAAGGCGGGATGGCCGGCCCGGTCAGGCCGCGTCGCGTCAGCCTGATCCGCCAGTTGTCCTTTTCGCCATCGATGTCCAACAAATTGTATTGCGCTGCTGGGTGCCTGCTGCCGGGCGACTGCCCCGCAGCGGCGACGCCGACGACTGGAACCTTGGCACCGCGACCGCCGATGAAGAACAGTGTCGGCTCGTGCGAATGGCCGTGCAGCACAAGCTCGGCCCCATGCCGGTGAACGACCTTGTGGAAGCGCGCAATGCCGAACAGCCGCTTGGGCTGCGAAACGGCGCCGCGCACTGGCGGATGGTGGATCATTACCACCCGGAACAGCCCGCGCTTGGCCGTGGCGTCGAGTACTTCGCGCAGTCTTTCCGCCTGATCTTCCAGAAAGAAGCCGTTGGCCATGAACGGAGCCGTGGCGCGCGCCGTCGTGACACCGATCAGCGCGACATTGCCGCGCACGCGCAGATAGGGGAAAGAGTCGCGGTCGACTGGCGTGTTGACGCCGTCGCCGGTCATCCATGCCGCCCATGACCTGCAGGCCTTGTCGAAGGCGCCAGGCACATAGGCGTCGTGGTTTCCCGGAACGACCGACACATCATCGGGAGAACCCAGCGTCTCCAGCCAGTGCTTACCCATCTCGATCTCGCCATCGAGCGCCAGATTGACCAGATCGCCGGTGACGGCCAGGTGGTCCGGTGCGCTCGCCTTCATATCGGCAATGATCGTGTCGATGACGGCATCGTGCATGTGGCGGCGGCGGTTGCGCTGCCAGTTGACGTAACCGACCACCCGCTTGGAGGCGAGCTCGCGATACGTTACACCCGGGAGCGGTCCCAGATGGATATCGGAAATATGCGCGAGCCTGAACATCCTCTCTTCATAAGCGACGCGCGTGCCGCTTTCCACCCACGGTTTCGTGGGTGATGACGCTTCCGGATCCGGAGCAAGCGTTACGCCAGACCGGCTGGCCGGGCCTCAGGGCAAGGCTGTTTCACCTGTACTTCGTGCTGAGGCGACCGATGACGCTCGGGGTGCGCGGCCTGGTCCACGACCGCGCCTCCAATTCCGTCTTCCTCATTCGCCACACCTATGTTCCAGGCTGGCAGCTTCCAGGCGGCGGCGTCGAGGTGGGCGAGACGCTGATCGAGGCGCTGGCTCGCGAACTCTCCGAGGAGGGCAACATCGCATTGGCCGCGCCACCGGTGCTGAAATCGATACATTTCAACCATCGGGCCAGCGGCCGCGACCATGTCGGCTTCTATTTGGTCGAGCAATTCAATCAGGCGGCGCCGAAGCTGCCGGACCGCGAGATCGCCGCAGCCGGGTTCTTCCCGCTCGACCGTCTGCCGGAGGACACGACACCGGCCACATTGCGGCGGCTCGCCGAGACTTTTGACGGCGCGGCGGCGTCACCCTACTGGTAGATCACGCCGCCTTCCTGAACCGGTCGCGATCATGCGGCGCCGCGTAGTCCAGTTCCGGCCCGACCGGCACGATGCGCGTCGGGTTGATCGTTTTGTGGCTGCCGTAATAGTGCGCCTTGATGTGGTGCAGGCTCACCGTGCCTGCGACTTCAGGCACCTGATAGAGGTCGCGCAGATAGTTCGACAGGTTCGGATAGTCGGCGATGCGGCGCAGGTTGCACTTGAAATGGCCGACATAGACCGGATCGAAGCGGACCAGCGTGGTGAACAGCCGCCAATCGGCCTCGGTGATGCGGTCACCGACGAGATAACGCTGGCGAGACAGGCGCTCCTCGAGTTGGTCGAGCGCCGAGAACAGTTCGCCAAACGCTTCCTCATAGGCCGCTTGGGTGGTGGCGAAGCCAGCGCGGTAGACGCCGTTGTTGACCGAGGGATAGACCAGCGCATTGACCGCGTCGATCTCGCCGCGCAGTGCTTGCGGATAGAAGTCGAGGCTGGCATCGCCCCATTCGTCAAAGGCCGAATTGAGCATCCGGATGATCTCGGAGGACTCGTTGGAGACGATTGTTTGCTCTCGCCTGTCCCATAGAACTGGCACCGTCACGCGGCCGGAATAGGCGGAATCGGCCTTGGTGTAGATCTGATGCAGGAAATCGAGGTCGTAGAGCGTGTCGCCGGTGGCGCCGTCCTCGGCCAGGAATGTCCAGCCGTTGGCGCCCATGAAATGATGGACGACCGAGACGGAAATCACGTCCTTGAGCTTCTTCAGTGCTCGAAAGATCAGCGTCCGGTGCGCCCAGGGACAGGCAAGCGAGACATAGAGATGGTAGCGACCGGGCTCGGCTTTGAAGCCGCGTTCGCGGCCTTCGGCCGGCGCGCCGTCAACCGTGACCCAGTCGCGCCATCGCGACTGCGCCCGCACGAACCGGCCGCCGCTGTCCTTGGTGTCGTACCACCGATCCTGCCATTTGCCGTCGACCAGCAATCCCATGCAATGTCCTTTCGTCTGTGAAGCGATGTAGGCGCAAGGCGACCGCACGCAAATCGCCAGGCGTTGAACAGTTCGTCAATCGCCGGGACAGCAACGAAGCGCGGCAACCGAAAACGGCCGATTGCGGTGGCTGAAGATTGGTGCTAGCGGAAATCCGCATGTTCGACTTTGCTTTGATCCGGTCCGACCGACGACGAGAGGGCGCCCGCGCTTGATGAAGCGCTGACTGGCGAACGCTGCCGTTTGCAGCAAACCTTTCCCCGTATACCGGAACGCAAAGACCATGAGCCTTGCCGACGTGAAATACCTGCCGGAAACCCCGGCGCATGACCCCGAAATCGAAGCCATCAACGACGAAGCCTTCGGGCCGGGCCGTTTCGTGCTGGCCGCCTACAAAATCCGTGAGGGCGGCCCGCATGAGCGCGCTCTGTCCTTCGTGGCTGTCGATGGCGATATCGTTGTCGCCTCGGTGCGCATGACGCGCATCGCGGCCGGCGCCGGCCGCGCGCTGATGCTCGGGCCGCTTGCCGTGCGGCCGGCCTTCAAGAATCTCGGCATCGGCCGCCGGCTGGTGGCGATCGCGCTGGAAGCCGCCGCCAAGGCCGGCATGTCAGCCGTGATGCTTGTCGGCGACGAGCCCTATTACGGCCCGCTTGGCTTCAAGAGAATCCCGCGTGGGCAAATTTCCATGCCGCGCCCGGTCGACCTCGACCGGCTTTTGTCGCATGAGATCGTGCCGGGCGCGGTGGCAAGGCTGATAGGGGAGGTTTGCCACGCCGATCAGGCAAGGGTAGCCGCGCACGTCGCCGTGATGGCGTGACCATCCGGATGCTGTTGCGCCGCCCTGTCGGGCTTCGTAGCATGCGCCCGGGCGCATGATCCTTTCCGAAAATCGGAATCGATTTTCGCTGGGGATCATGCGCAAAATCAAAGTGCTACAGCGTCCTTTGCGCGTCCAAGAGGACGCGCGGCGCTGTAATGCATGCCGCCCAAAGGTGAGCAGCGGTTTTGGGACAACGACATGCATAAAACAACAAAGACTTTAAAGCGCGTCGGTTGACTCCGTTTCAACGCGACGCGCTTTAGTTGGAGGACGCCGACATGAACCCGAACAGCCAGATTGCTATCGTCACCGGTGGGGGCTCCGGCCTCGGCGAGGCGACGGCGCGTGCGCTGGCTGCTAAGGGCGCCAGCGTTGCCATCCTCGACCTCGGCATCGAGCGCGCGGCGAAGGTTGCGGCCGATATTGGCGGCATTGCCGTCCAATGCGACGTGAGCAGCGCCGACGGCGGTGCGGCTTGCGTTGCGGAAGTGGCAAAAAAGTTCGGCGAACCCCGTATCCTGGTCAATTGCGCCGGCATCGCCATCGGCATGAAGACGATCGGCAAGGACGGTCCGCACCCGCTCGACCAGTACCGCAAGGTGATCGAGGTCAATCTGATCGGCACCTTCAATATGATCCGCCTCGTCGCCGACCGGGCTGCGAAGCTTGAGCCACTGGAGGGCGGCGAACGCGGCGTCATCGTCAACACCGCATCGGTCGCCGCCTATGACGGCCAGATCGGCCAGGCGGCCTACTCAGCCTCAAAGGGCGGCGTCGTCGGCATGACGCTGCCAGTGGCGCGCGACCTTGCCCGGTCGGGCATTCGCGTCTGCACCATCGCGCCTGGCATCTTCAAGACGCCGATGATGGCCGGCATGCCGCAAGAGGTGCAGGATTCGCTGGGTGCCGCAATGCCCTTCCCGTCCCGTCTCGGCGAGCCTTCCGAATATGCAGCGCTAGCGCTGCATATCATCGAAAACCAGATGCTCAACGGCGAGACCATCCGTCTCGATGGCGCCATTCGCATGGCGCCGAAGTAGCCGACCATGCGTGCCGAAGTCTCTTCGGAAGCGAAGACCGGTCCGCTCGCCGGTCTGACGGTGATCGAAATGGCCGGGCTTGGACCTGTGCCGCTGACCGGCCTGATGTTGTCGGAGATGGGAGCCGAGGTGCTGCGCATCGAGCGGCCTGGGTCAACCCAGCCGTTGCTGTCGCTACCGGACGAATACGACATCGACCGTCACGGCCGCTCCATCCTGCGGATTGACCTGAAGCGTCAGGAAGGCGTCGAACTGGTGCTGCGCCTTGCCGAAAAGGCCGACACGCTGATCGAAGGGTTTCGCCCAGGCGTCATGGAGCGGCTTGGCCTCGGGCCGGACGCGGCATTGGCGCGCAACCCGACGCTGATCTACGGCCGCATGACGGGGTTCGGTCAGGACGGACCGCTATCGGACCGTGCCGGCCACGACATCACCTACCTCGCCTATTCCGGTGTGCTGCACGCCATCGGCCAGGAAGCAGGCCGGCCTGTCCCACCGCTCAACCTCGTCGCCGACTATGCCGGCGGCGCCATGATGCTGCTTGCCGGCGTACTGGCCGCCTTGTTTGAGCGCTCGCGCTCCGGCAGGGGTCAAGTGATCGACGCCGCGATGACCGAAGGTGCTTCGATGCTGGCGACACCTGTGCACGCCTTGATGGCAGCGGGCCTCTGGCGTGACCGGCGCGGCGCAAACCTGCTCGATTCCGGCGCGCCCTTCTACGACACCTATGAGACGGCGGACGCACGGCACATCGCCGTCGGCTGTCTTGAACCCCGGTTCTTCGCCGAATTCGCAAGACTGCTGCCGCTCGACGAGCGTTTTGTGCACGGCCAATACGACAGGACGTTGTGGCCAGAGATGCACGCCGCCATTGTCGATCGGGTCGGACAGAAGACACGGGACGACTGGGACCGTCTCTTCACTGCGACTGATGCTTGTGTTGCACCGGTTCTGTCGCTGCGGGAAGCCAGGGATCATCCGCACAACCGCGCTCGCAACGCCTTTGTAACGTCGGGGGCGCTTGAGCGCCCCGCCCCGGCGCCGCGCTTTTCGCGCTCCCGGCCGACGCTTGCCGCCATGCCGGTCGATCACGATCGTCGGGCGGCGACCGTGCTGGCACGCTTCGGCCTTTCGGAAAGCGAGACTGAGGCCCTTGCCAAATCCGGTGTGACAGGGATAACTGGACAAGCAAGATCAGCTTAAGGCGGTGAGCATTTTGGACGATCGGAAAAAGGATGTGATCCGCGAAACGGACGCCAAGGCGATCAGGCTGGCGAAGACTCTGATTCGCAGCGCCCGTTTCGGCGCGCTGGCGGTGATCGAGCCCGGGACCGGTTCGCCGCTGGCCAGCAGGGTTGGCGTCGCCACCGATATCGACGGCACGCCGCTGATCCTCGTATCGATGCTGTCCGCGCATACCGGCGCGATCCTTGCCGACCCGCGCTGTTCGCTGCTTGTCGGCGAGCCCGGCAAAGGCGACCCGCTGGCGCACCCGCGAATAACGCTCGTCTGTCGAGCGGCGCGGCTCGAGCGCGGATCCGGCGAGCATGCCCGCGCCGAACGGCGCTATCTCAACCGCAATCCCAAGGCGAAGCTCTATGCCGGACTTGGCGACTTCTCGATCTTCCGTCTCGAGCCGGAGCGCGCCAGCCTCAACGGCGGCTTCGGCAAGGCGTATTTGCTCGAGCGCGCCGATCTGGTCACGACCGCACCGGTCGTCGAAGAGCTTGCCGCCGGCGAACAATCTGCCCTCGATCACATGAATGCCGACCATAGCGACGCAATTGCCGTCTATGCGCGCCATTTCGCCGGAGCCGCAGGTGACGGCTGGGTCGTCACCGGCTTCGATGCCGATGGGATGGACCTGGCGTTGGGCGACGATGTCTGTCGGGTCTTCTTCCCCGAGCCGTTGGGGACGGCGCGCGAACTCAGGCACGTTCTGGTCGACATGGCAAAGACCGGCCGAGCGGTGGTGGACAATACAAAGCCCGACAGTTAATCACGTTGGATCGAAAGCAAGCCTTGAGATTTGAGCCAAATGTTCTACCCTTTCCCGGTAGCGTTGAATCGCCAGCGCACATTCACAAGTGAATTTATGGAATCAGACGCTATTGCCCCCATAGCGTCGGATAAGTAGGAAGGTATGGGGGATCGATGGTCTCGACAAAACTAATCGCCAACGCCGAATCAGCGGCTACGTTTCTGACGCTGATGGGCAACGAGAAACGACTGTTGATCATGAACTATCTGGCGGATGGTGAAATGTCGGTCGGCGCTATCGCAGAGAAGGTTCTGCTCAGCCAATCCGCCCTGTCACAACATCTGGCCAAATTGCGGGCGCTCGATCTCGTCGAGACTCGGCGCGACCGGCAGATGATCTATTATTCTTGCAAATCCGAGGCCGTGCGCGAACTTCTCAACATGCTTGACGGGATTTTCGGTGAGGGTGAGTTGTCGCAGATGGCCTACCGCCTGCGCCGAGCCGGGGCTTGACCAGTTGATGTATGTCGCCCCAAAGCATGCTCTTGGGCGTGAACCGGGAGCCCAGCGCTTTTGGGACGACGACACGCATAAAGACAAGAACCGGCCCACGCGCCTCTTACCTCGCTGACAATTTTTCCTCGCTGAGGAACAGATGCGCCCGATTCGTATCGACGACCCGCAGGACCCGCGCGTCGCCGCCTATCTCGACATTCGCGAGCGCGATCTTGCCGGCCGGCAAGGCCGCTTCGTTGCCGAAGGCAAGGTGGTGCTCGAAATGCTGCTTTCGGCCAAGCGCTTTACGGCCGAATCAGTGCTGGTACTCGAAAGCCGGCTGGCCGGCCTCGATGGAACCCTGCGCAAGGCGCCCTTCGACCTTCCGGTTTACGTGGCGGCCAGCGAGGTCATGGACAAAATCGCCGGCTTCCACATGCATCGCGGTATATTGGCGATCGGCCGCAAGGGCGCGGCGCAGCCCGCAGAGGCCTTGCTGGACACTTTGCCCGCCGGCGCGCTGATCGTCGTGCTGGTCGGCATCGCCAACCATGACAATATGGGCTCCATCTTTCGCAACGCCGCCGCCTTTGGCGCCGATGCCGTGTTCCTCGACGCGACGTGCTGCGATCCGCTGTACCGCAAGGCGATCCGCGTCTCGGTCGGCGCCGCGCTGAAAGTTCCCTTCGCCTCCTTCACCGAGACCGTCGGTTTCACCGCGACGCTCGACCAGCTGGGCTTCGGCCAGTTCGCTTTGTCGCCGCGCGGGCAAACCGACATCCGCGATGCCAAAAGGACTGAACGGCTGGCGCTCTACCTCGGCACCGAAGGCGAAGGCCTGCCCGAGAGCCTGCTCGCCCGCCTTCGGACGGTGCGGATCGGCATGGCTGAAGGTTTTGACAGCCTGAATGTCGCCGCCGCGTCGGCCATCGCATTGCATCATTTTTCCGCAAGCAGGACCTGAACCGCGGAAGACAGCACCCAACTGCCTGGGTTTCAATGCGTCGGTTCGGCTTTCTGCAGCGCCCGCACGCGATCGGCAAGGCTGCGTTCGCCACTTCCCGGTTGCTTGGGTGCCGCAAGCACCTTGGCGATCGGCGACTCTGGCCCCTCGAGCTTCGCCGTCAAGACGACGACCTGCGCCGCCAGGTCGCTCATCTGCTCGCGCAACGCCGCGGTAGCGCGGCGCGTGTCGTTGCCGTCTCGGGATGCTTCGAAGGCGGCAAGATCCGTTTTCAGCCTCTTGTTCTCGTGGGCCAGCGCCGTCAGCCTCGCCTCCAGCCGCTCCCGCTCGCTGTCGAGCTTGGCGATCGCATTTTCGACGTCGCCGCCCCGGACGGCCGCATCGGCCTGATTGCCTTGCGCTCCGACGAGACGCATCGCCGACGCGTTTTCCACGCTTTCGCTTTTCGACTTTTCGCGAAGCCGCGCGATTTCCTTTTCGCGGCGGCCAAGCTTGTCCTCGCGATCGGCAAGCGTGGCGAGCAGGCGCTCGACCTTCTTGTCCAGGTCGCCGGTCCTTTTCTTCTCGGCCTTCAAAGCGTCTCGCGCTGCTTTGCTCTCGGCTGCGATCTCCTGCTGACGCCTGTCCGCCTCCTTGCGCTGGCTGCGCAGCACTGAAATGTCGTCGGCCAGCTTTTGCAGTTCGGATTCGCGCGCCACAAGTTCGATCTGACGGCTGCTGGAAGAAAAGCTGGCGTCGTCATACATATGCTCCAGCTTTTCCAGGTCGAGCGCACGCTTTTCCAGAGCACGCTCGGCTTGAGCAAGCCGATCCGACAGGAGCTGCATCTGGTCTTCGCGTTGGCGAAGTTCTTCGTCCTTGGCCTCGAGTTCGGAAAGTGCCCGTTTCTTGTCCTTCTGCTCGACCGCCAGCCCCTTCAGCGCCTCGCGGCAGTGGCCGATCTCGACAAGCTGTTCAGCCGATTTCTCGCGCAACGATTTGACGCTCATTTCGAGCCGGCGCGTCGACATGGCGAACTCGGCTCGGATGCGATCCTTGTCCGCCTGGATCTCGGCCAGCGTCAGCGGCATCGAGCCCTCGACACGTTGGCGCGTCAGCATCACGGCCCGCCGCCAGATGGCCGGGGCAATCATCAGCGCCAGAAAGGCGGCGCAGAGAAAGCCTAGGACAAAGAACAGGACCGACTGAACCAAGGTGACTATCCGTTATGGACGGCAAACGACCGTTAGGGACTGTGCCACGTTCGCATGACGGAATTCCAGCGCTGCGGCAAGGGTCTGCCGCAGCAATGTTCAGATCGCGAAGCTGGAACCAGTCGAGATGATGAGGCAGCCACCTGCTCAGAACGGATTCCAGGTCGCTCGCTGGGTAAGCTTGAGATAGCCGAGATTGACGCCAAGCCGGGCGCCGACGCCGGTACGGATCGGCACCAGCAGCATATTGTTGTTCTTCATCACGTTGAACCCGACGCCGGCCACGATATAGGCAGAGCCGGCAACGCCGCCGAAACGATTGTAGAGGCTGTTCACATCGTCGAGATTATAGACCAGCATCATCACCCGCGAGCCCTCGCCGCCAAAATCCCAGCCAAGTGACGGCCCCTGCCAGAACACTTTGTGATCGCCGGCATTCTTGGTGTAGAGCGTGCCCTCGCCATAGGTCAGGCCACCGATCAGCGCACCCGAGCCCTCCTCGCCAAGCAAATAGCCATTGGGCAGGCCGTAGGAGGAGAAAATCTTCTCGACGACGGTGGCGAGCCCGCCCGACGTCGCGCCGAAGAATTTATGACCGGAATCGACGATCTCCTGAGCGGTGTATTCCTGGGCCCGCGAAGCCGAGGTTGAAAAGACGACAAGGCCCATGAGAGCGATCGCCATTGAGATGACACGGAAAAAGGTCCGGTCAGAGATGACACGGAAAAAAGTCCGGTCGTAGTATCGGGAAAACATGCTTCCAATCTCCGTCAGGGAGCACTTTCGCCGACGCCTCGCACCCGTGCGGCTCTTTGGCGGCCGTTAGGATGACTGTTATGGGCAAACTATGCCGTAATCCTTTTTCAACCATTAAGCTTTCACATGAAGATGGCGGTTAGAAGGCTGATTTCGCGTCGCCCGCGCAGTATCCGTACCCTGCGTGCTTTTTCGATAATGACAATTCCGGATTTGTTGCTGCACGCTCAGGCGCTGTGTATTCAGTAGGCCGTGGGAGAGAGCGTGATTCGCATGGACAGGCGTGATCATCGATCGCCCGGCCATTTCTAGTGAAATTTTGCAGGGACTTTCGCCTATGGCTGAGCTTTTCACCCTTTCCGCACCGGATCTCGCAGCGCTTTTGTGCAGCCGGGTCTGCCACGACATCATTTCACCGGTCGGCGCCATTAACAACGGGCTTGAGCTGCTCGATGAAGGCGGCGCCGACGAAGACGCCATGAAATTGATTCGCCAGAGCGCCAGAAACGCTTCGGCCCGCCTGCAATTCGCCCGCATCGCGTTCGGCGCAGCCGGTTCTGCCGGCATGATGATCGACACCGGGGACGCCGAGGCCGTTGCCATCGCCTTCCTGAAGAACGAGAAGCCGGAACTGGTCTGGAACGGAACCCGCGCGCTGTTGCCCAAGAACAAGGTCAAGCTGCTGCTCAACCTCATTCTCGTCGCCAACGCCGCCATTCCGCGTGGCGGCAAGCTTGCGGTCACACTCGAAAACCTGGACACCGAACCACGCTTTGCGCTCGCCGCGAGCGGTCCGATGCTGCGCGTGCCACCCAAATTCCTGGAACTCCATTCTGGTCACAAGCCCGAGGAACCAATCGACGCGCATTCGGTGCAGCCCTATTACACGCTGCTCCTGGCGCGCGAGGCCAACATGACGATATCGATTCACGCGACCGCGGAAGAAATCGTGCTTTCCGCTGCCTGAAGTTACCAAGCTGGTTGAAAAGAGCAGATAAGTATTTTTCCAAGAAATACTTACTAAGCTGCCGCACTCGAATGCGATGAGCCTCCGCGCCTAGATTGGCCTGAAGCATCCATGAAGAAACCTACGTAAAAGCCGTTCTTGCAAAAATTTTACCTAATGGCTTTTCGGCTTCTTTACCGGATGGACCTATGGTGTCTTTCAGTACGGTGACGCTGCCGGATTGCCGCATGGCAAAGGGGGCTGGGAAATGAAACGCTGCATGTTCGTCGACGATTCGAGCGTCATCAGGAAGGTTGCAAGGCGCATCCTGAGCGGTTCCGACATGCTGGTCATCGAAGCAGCCAGCGGGCTTGACGCGGTCGAGATGTGCGCTGCCGACATGCCGGACATCATCATCGTCGACGGTGCCTTGCCGGACATTCAGGCTGTGGACGTCATCCGCCGCGTGCGCGCCATGGAAAGCCCGGTTCGGCCCCAGATCCTGATTTCGCTGGTTGAGGTCGACGTCGCTTCGATCATGCGGGCAAAGCGCGCCGGCGCTCAAGGCTATCTGCTGAAGCCGTTCAACCGGCCGCAACTTCTCGAGTGCTTCCGCACCTTGAAAACAGCCGCCTGACCCGCCCGATCGTCAGCCGACCTTCGGTCCCGAACGGATCATGTGCACATTGGAGCATACCTTCTGCGTCCAAGTGGACGCACGTCGCTCCAATATCTGCAACACAAACGCAAAATCCGGCCGAAGCCGGATTTTTGTCGGAAAAACCGATCGGGTCGGCGTTGTCGGTTCAGGCGCTGACGCGGATATCTTCCGGCTCGCGCAGCACATAGCCGCGGCCCCAAACCGTCTCGATGTAATTCTGGCCGCCGGAAGCGGCGTCAAGCTTCTTACGCAGCTTGCAGATGAAGACGTCGATGATCTTCAGTTCCGGTTCGTCCATGCCGCCGTAAAGGTGGTTGAGGAACATTTCCTTCGTGAGCGTGGTGCCCTTGCGCAGCGAGAGCAACTCCAGCATCTGGTATTCCTTGCCGGTCAGATGCACGCGCTGGCCACCGACCTCGACAGTCTTGGCATCGAGATTGACCACCAGGTCGCCGGTGGTGATGACCGACTGGGCATGACCTTTGGAACGCCGCACGATGGCGTGGATGCGGGCGACCAGCTCGTCCTTGTGGAAAGGCTTGGTCATGTAATCGTCTGCGCCGAAGCCGAGGCCGCGTACCTTGTCCTCGATGCCGGCCATGCCGGAGAGGATGAGGATCGGTGTCTTCACTTTGGAAAGACGAAGTGTTCTCAAGACCTCATATCCCGACATGTCAGGAAGATTGAGGTCGAGAAGGATGATGTCATAGTCGTAGAGCTTGCCTAGATCGACACCTTCTTCGCCAAGATCGGTCGTATAGACATTAAAACTTTCCGATTTCAGCATCAGCTCGATGCTTTGTGCGGTTGCACTGTCATCTTCTATCAGCAGAACACGCATTTCATTCCCCTTTTCTGCTGCCGGACCATTTCACGACCCGTCTAGGACCGGAGCAGTGATTGCCTGAGCAGAGGCTGCCATCGAATGGTTAACAAAACCTAATTCCGTGCCGATGACGGTATCAGATTTTTTAACCCCTTTCTACACCTTGTTGAATCTAATGACGAATCACAGGACCAAACCGCTAATGCAAAACATTAATAAGCCAGACTAAGTGACTCTTCGGACTCGCCGGCCGTCCTTCCGCGTCGAGAGCCGGAATTTTTACCCGGCCTTAAGTCCTGAGCCGTATGATTAACAATGCCCGTAAACGAATGGTTACCGCCGGCAAAAAACTTTAGGAGTTTGTTTCCCATAGTTCCGGTAAAGTCGGTGGAGACGGGCGAAGCCTGCGTTTGCCAGGTGGATTGGACGATATGTGCAGGTGTGCGTTTCCAGGAGTACCGAATCATGAAGTCACGTGAAAACCTCGTTCGGCTGAAGCAATTTCAGGTGAACGAGAAGCGGCGGCAATTGCTGCAACTCGACATGATGATCGCCGAGTTCGAGCGTATGGCTGTGGAACTGGAGCTTCAGATCACCGCCGAAGAAAAGAAGGCCGGCATCACCGACATCAACCATTTTGCCTATCCGACCTTCGCCAAGGCAGCGCGCCTGCGCCGCGACAACCTTAGAAATTCGCAAAGCGACCTCGCCCAGCAGCGAAGCGTCGCCGAATCACTGCTCGGCGAAGCCGAGGCGGAACTTTCCAAAGCGGAAATGCTCGAATCGCGCGACACCAAGATCCGCGACGCCGAAACCGGCGGCCGCAGCGCCATGATCGGCTGAAAACAGGGCTTTTAAGCCCAATCAAACGCCCGGCGATCAGGGCGTTGCTCATCTGGAACGTCGCCGCTCATTGGTCGAGCAGCCACCGGTTTCACGCCTACGCGACCAAATCCCCTTCATGTTCCGCGACCGCCCGCGCCCGGGCATCCCTAATGTCAGGCGCATGCTGCTCCGACCAGGATCTTATCTGATTGAGCAGCCCCGCCAGGTTCTGGCCGAGTTCGGTCAATTCGTATTCGACCCGCGGCGGGATAACCGGAAAGATCTCGCGCCGCACCAGGCCATCGCGTTCGAGGACGCGCAGCGTCTGCGTCAGCATTTTCGGGGAGATGCCTTCGAGCTTGCGCGCCAATTCACCATTGCGCATTCGGCCCCGGCGCAATGCGCAGATCACCAGATAGACCCATTTGCTGGCGAGCATCTCAAGCACCGTATGCGAAGGGCACGTCCGCCGGAACGCATCGTAGCCGAAAGGGGATTTATCCTCACTATCCATGAGGTACCTATATATCAAAGAGGTACATACTAGACAACCGCATATTACTATCCAGGTGATAGTGGCGCACCAACAAGCAGGAGACCTCAATGCGTGCCATTATCCAGAATTCCGTCGGCGGACCCGAAGTCCTCGTCATTGCCGATCGCCTCGCGCCTTCGCCCAAGGCCGGCGAGGTGCTTGTCCGCATCGGCGCCGCTGGCATCAATCCGGTCGACGGCGCGGTTCGCGCCGGGCGCTACCCGCTGCTCGGCGAGCCGCCCTTTATCCTTGGCTGGGATGTTTCGGGAACCGTCGAGGCGCTGGGTTCAGGCGTAACCAGCCTCAAGGTCGGCGACGCCGTGTTCGGGATGCCGCGCTTTCCCAAGCAGGCGGCCGCCTATGCCGAGTTGGCTGCTGTCCCGGCGGACGAGATTGCCCCGAAGCCGAAAGGCATCGATCACATCCATGCCGCGGCGCTGCCCCTGGCCGGCCTGACGGCCTGGCAAGGTCTTGTTCGCCATGGCAGGCTCGAACGAGGCCAACGCGTGCTGGTCCACGCGGCGGCCGGTGGGGTCGGGCATCTGGCGGTACAGATCGCCAAGGCGCGCGGCGCTCATGTCGTCGCCACCGCCAGCCCGGAAAAGCTCGACTTCGTCCGCTCGCTGGGAGCCGACGAAGTGATCGATTACACGAAAGACGATTTCGTCGACAAGGTCCACGACATCGACCTCGTCCTGGAGTCGGTGGGCGGCGCCCATGCGCAGCGCTCGCTGAAGGTGCTCAAGGCCGACGGCGTGCTGGTGTCGTTGCTCAACGTCGACGACACCGCCAAGGCAGAAGCCAAGGCGAAAGACATCCGCGTCGAGCGGATGTCCGTCGTGCCCGATCGCGCGGACCTTGTCGAACTTGGCAAGCTTGTCGATGCGAAAGAGCTTGCCGTCCACGTGGCAAAGACCTTTCCGCTCGAAGAAGCAGGCGCTGCCCATGCCTTTCTCGCCACTAGGCCGATCGGCAAGGTGGTGCTAACGGTCTGAAGCAGAGAGAACCGTTCCGGCAACAAAAAGGGCGCGGATTGTCGCGCCTTTTGACTTCCTCGAACCAGCCTTAATGCCGATATTGCTGGATGCGCGTCGTGCGCAGCCCGGCAAGGCCATACTCGTCGATCGACGCCTGCCAGGACAGGAATTCCTCGGTAGTCAGCTTGTAGCGCTGGCACGCCTCTTCGAGGCTCAAAAGCCCGCCGCGCACAGCCGCCACCACTTCCGCCTTGCGCCGGATAACCCAGCGACGAGTGTTCGTAGGCGGCAGATCGGCAATCGTAAGGGGGCTGCCGTCAGGCCCAATAACATATTTGACTCGCGGTCTAACAAGATCGGTCATCGTACTCTCTACAAAAACTCAAAGACCCAATCCACACCACAATACCGCCACAGCTTTAAAATTTGCCTAAGCAGACCCTAATAGCTAGGTAAGGATCATGAACGCCGCGTTAGTCTTTTCGTCGGCATTTGAGATATCCGCCCGCAAGCGCTGAATCCGTTCAAAAAAATCGGCCAGCTCGCGAAGCTGGCGCACCTGGAAAGCTTGACCTATATTCCTGCCATTGGCATTCAAGCGTCGTCATTCAGGCGCCGTGCAGAACGAAAGAACCATGAACAGCCTCGATCTTCCCGGACGTCCCGAAAACACCCGCGTCGTTGTCGCCATGTCGGGCGGCGTCGATTCGTCGGTGGTTGCCGGTCTTTTGAAGCGCGAGGGCTACGGTGTCGTCGGCGTCACGCTGCAGCTCTATGACCATGGCGCCGCAACGCACCGGGCCGGCTCGTGCTGCGCCGGCCAGGACATCGATGATGCTCGCCGCGTCTCCGAGACGCTCGGCATTCCGCATTATGTGCTCAATTACGAGGAGCGCTTCCGCAAGGCGGTGATCGACCCCTTCGCGGAGAGCTATGTGGCCGGCGAAACGCCGATCCCTTGCGTTTCCTGCAACCAGACGGTGAAGTTCGCCGACCTTCTGGCAACCGCCAAGGAGCTCGGCGCCGACGCGCTGGCCACCGGCCATTACATCCGTTCCGGCACCAACGGCGCCCATCGCGCCCTGTACCGGCCGGTCGACGCGGACCGCGACCAGAGCTATTTCCTGTTCGCCACCACACAGGCACAGATCGACTATCTGCGCTTTCCGCTCGGCGGCCTGTCAAAGCCGGAGGTTCGCGCCATAGCCGAGGACATGGGGCTGACGGTCGCCGCCAAGCAGGACAGCCAGGACATCTGTTTCGTGCCGCAGGGCAAATATTCCGACATCATCGCCAAGCTGAAGCCGGCTGCCGCCAATCCAGGCGACATCGTCCATATCGACGGCCGCGTTCTCGGCCGCCATGAAGGCATTTTGCGCTACACGATCGGTCAGCGCCGCGGCATCGGCGTCGCCTCGGGTGAGCCGCTCTACGTCGTCCATCTCGACGCCGACCGGGCCCGCGTCGTCGTTGGCCCGCGCGAGGCGCTGGAGACGCACAAGATCTATTTGCGCGACATGAACTGGCTGGGCGACGCCGCGCTGTCCGACATCCCGCCGGCCGGGCTGGAGCTTTTCGCCAAGGTCCGCTCGACGCGCCCGCCACGCCCCGCCGTGCTGCATCACAGCGCCGGCATCACCTCGGTGGAGTTGGTCGACGGCGAGTCCGGCATCGCGCCCGGCCAGGCCTGCGTGCTCTATTCCGACGACGGCAACGAGGCCCGCGTGTTCGGTGGCGGTTTCATCGAGCGTTCCGAGCGTGGCGCCGAGGCCGAGGCGATGCTGACGCGGCTGGCGGCCCGGCCAGCGCGGGTTCCCGCCGAATGATCCCGATTCTACCGGGATAGATCAGGGCTCTAGTCTAACACGGCGGCGCGCTTCTCGCTCAGGAAGACGATCCTGTGTGGGTAACCGTGCCTGCAGTCAGGATGCGCAGCACCCTGATGGCTTCCTCGCCGCTGGTGCGCGGTTCTGCCCGCGTCTCGATGCATTGGATGAAATGCTCGAGCTCTCGCGTCAGCGGCATGCCCTCGCCCACCGCCACATAGGACGGCTCGTTGGTGGTAAAGGCCCATTGGCCGCTGTCTTGCCATACCGCGTGGCGGTAGACGGCGAGCTTGCGCTCCCACGGTTCGACATCGTCGAACACCGCCATCGCCTTGGTGCCGACCACGGTCAGCCGTCGTTCGCGGTAGGGATTGAGCCGCGACGCGAAGAGATGGCTACGCAGACCGTTGGGAAAACGCATGTGCAGATGCGCGAAATCGCTGAGATTATCGAGGAGCGCTGCCCCCTCGCCGCGCACCTCGATCGGTTCCGTGCCGGTGATGGCGAGGATCATCGACAGATCGTGCGGCGCAAGATCCCACAGCGCGTCGTTCTCGGTGTGGAACTTGCCGAGCCCGAGCCGGTGCGAATGGATATAACGGACCTCGCCGAGCTCGCCATTGTCGATCAACGCCTTCAACGTCTCGAAGGCGGGATGAAAGCGCAGCACATGGCCGACCATGAAGACGCGGCCATTATCGGCCGCCGCCTTCACCGAACGCTCGGCATCCGCCACCGTCAGCGCGATCGGCTTTTCCACCAGCACGTCCTTGCCCCCCTGGACGGCTTGCACCGCCATGTCGGCGTGGAACTGCGGCGGCAGCGCCATGACGATGGCGTCGATGTCGTTGCGGACAAACAGCGCCTCCGGCTCGATCGCCAGGCAATCCTGTTCACTGGCGAACCCTTCGGCACGGGCACGGTTGACGTCCGAGACCGCGTGCAGCGCGCCGAGCGCCTTGAGGGTGCGGATGTGGTTGCTGCCCCAGTATCCGCAACCGAGGACTGCAATGCGCGGTTTCATCAATTCCAACTCTAGAATTTCGTGGCCGAGACATAGCGGCGCGCCCCGGCGAACTCAACCCCGGCAGGTGCGCTCAAATGTCTGCCCGGCAAAGCTTTTCGGCGATTAGAACGACATGCGTCCACTTGGACGCACAAAGTGCGCGTCTCGAGACTTTGAATCTTCGCATCGTGCTTTCCGAACCGAAGGTCAGCGCAGCAAAAATCGATTCCGATGCGATGAAATATGCCCGGCATGCCGGCTGCATCGATGCTTGACAGGCTTGCCGTCCCAACCTTATATCCGCCCGACCTTGGCGAACGCTTCGATATGCCTTCCGATTTAAGGCGGATTTCGGGCCTTTCGCCGCCCTGGCGGGGTAGCTCAGTTGGTTAGAGCACGGGAATCATAATCCTGGGGTCGGGGGTTCAAGTCCCTCTCCCGCTACCATCACTGCAGCGCTAGGCGCCTCTCCCGGCTTGCGATTTGGCAGGTTGAGAAGCTCCGCACTAATGACCGCGTCCTGAGCCGGATCGAGGTCCGGATCGCTTGTCTCCTTTTCCTGCAGCCGCTGGCGTTTCTGGTCTTCGGCGCCCGGAAGCCCCATCCGTGACGGTCCAAGAGTGGGGAAGGCGATGCCGTCGATGCTCTCCGTCCTCACCCCTTCGAACAAATTGTGATCGCAGTAGCCGTAGCCGCGGAACCGCCCGGGGGGCTGGTAGAATCTCTCGTCGAGCGTGACATGATCATGGCGCGAGAGAGAAATTAGGCCGGGCAGATAGCGGATATGCTCATACTCACGGGCTGCCGAGTCGGCAGCGTGTACGGAAATGCGCGCTGCGTAACCGGTCTTGATCGTGTGCGGCCCCCACAGCTTGTCCCCCGTGGAAATCCAGGCGGTTTCATGGGTCGTGGCATGACCCAGCACGGCATTGTCGACGAGGACGCCGATCGGTCCTGTTTCTTTCAGGAAACGCCGCGCACGATACGTCGAAAAATCGGCGAGCCGCTGCGAAACACGTGGCCGGTATTCGAAGCGCAGATGCTCCAGATATCGTGAAAAGCGATTCATCGACCGAGTTTGGCTGATTAGACCCGCCGTTGGCAATAACATATACATTATCATAAGTTTACAAGTTGATAATATGTAAGCTATTGCATGAACATGTTTGAATAATGATAAGGTTATCAAAATGCGCCCGCAGGAACGCGCCACAGCCAGACGCCAGCTCGACAAGAGGCTCAGCCCCTTGCGAACCCGGGAGGGATTCGCAAGGCCGCCGCGCGGCTGGATCAAGGCGATCCGCGAAGCGCTCGGCATGACGACGGCACAGCTTGGAAAGCGGCTGGGCGTCAGCCAGCCGCGCGCCGTCGCCATCGAAAAAGCCGAAAGCACCAATGCGATCACGCTCGATTCGCTTGAACGCGCCGCCCGGGCGCTGGACTGCGACCTCGTCTATGCGCTGGTGCCGCGCAAGCCGCTCGAAACCCTTACCGAAGAACGCGCCCTCAGGCTGGCAAGGCGCCGCGTCAGGCCTGCCCGCCACACAATGGCGCTTGAAGCACAAAGCGTCGATCCGGAAGCCGAGGAAGAGCAGGTCAGGCATCTCGCAAGACGCCTGCTGGAAAAGCCCGGCTCGGCGCTGTGGGATGACGAGGCGTTATGACAGTCGCCTATCGAAAACCGGTCGCTCGTCGTCTCGGTTGGAGGCTTCGCCGCGAGCATCGCGGCGAAGTCGATCGAACACCAGTTTGACGCCGACGGTCTGGCCGGCGAAGACCTGGCTGAGATTGATCTTCTTGCGATTGTAGCAGATGCGCCCGCAGGTGGTGAAGGTGACTGCCTTGTCGTGGAAAGGGTAGTCGAGCTGCGGCAGTCCCCGATAGGGTCGCGGCGAGAGGCTGTAGCGCTCGGCAGGGCAGGCCATATCGAGCGCCTGGTGCGGGCGTTCGGTGTTGTACTCCTCGACGAAGTCATCGAACCTGGCCTGCTGCTGCAGGAAGTTGGCGCCGGCCGGTTTGGTGGTCTCCAGTTTCAGGGTCAGATGCATGCGTTCATGGCGGCCGTTCTGCTGCGGGCAGCCGGGCTTGATGCGCTCGATGGCGATGCCAAGCCTCAACCACCACACCGACAGCCGGGAGAGATTGAACAGCGCATTGGGACTGGCAAAGGGCACGCCGTTGTCGGTTCTGATCGCCCCAGGCAGGCCGAATTCCCTGAAAACGCTTTCGAACACGGTGAAAGCATAGGCCTCCTTGGTGGTGTGAAGCCTCGCAGGCCAACAGATAACGGCTGGCGAAGTCGCTGACCGTCAACGGATAGCAGTAGCGCCGGTCGGCCAGCATGAACTCGCCCTTGTAATCGGCGCACCACAACTCATTGGGCGCGGCGACGTGAGACAGCGGCGTTCCCGTGGCCCTGTTGCGTCGCCGCTTGCGGCGCTTGACCAAGCCGTGGCGGTCGAGCACCGCATGCACCGTCGAGATCGCCGGACAATGAACGTCCGGATAGAGCCGCACCAATCGCTCCCTGATCTTCGGCGCGCCCCAGTTGGGCTTGTCCTGCTTGGCACGCACAATCAGCTTCTCGATTTGGAAAGGAAGCTGATTGGCGTGCCGGTAAGGCCGCCGCGAGCGGTCAGTCAGCCCTTCCAGCCCGCTGTCATTGTAGCGGTTGATGAGCTTGTAGCCGGTCTTGCGCGAGATTCCGAACTCCCGGCAGACCACCGCCATCTTCTCGCCATCCAGAAGCCGCGCTACGAATTTGAGACGCTCGTCCATAAGGTTGCACTCCTGCCAAGGCACCTTTGCTCTCCTCGCAAAGGCTGGAAGTGTAACCCATGTCTCCGGAATGAACTGTCACCTATCTCTCGGGAAGGGTAATGTACATTCCAAAATCGTGTAGCGCGCGTCCGGTTTGGTCCAGGCCGTCTTAAAACGCGCCGCCGAAGCCAGAGAGTAGAATCTCGTTCTCGGAGAACATCGCGCGAAGCCCCCGAGCAGCATCCGAATTCTCATTTTACATAAAACTTAGGAACGACATTCTCAAGGTTCGCGCCCGGCGTCGAGTTTTCACACGACCTCGATCCATTCCAGACCTTCCGGTGCATGCACAGCAAAGGGCCTTGCGGCGATACAATGCGCCCGACTTCTGCTACGGTGCATTCCTCGGGCATAAGTGGTCTTAAAGAACGCCGTCGTGGATCGCAAGCTTGCTGCCATTCTTGCTGCCGATGTGGTGGGCTACTCCGCGCTGGGAGAGTTGGATTGTCAACCGAGCATGTAGAGCGGCGACTTACGGCCATTCTAGCGGCCGACGTCGCCGGTTACAGCCGGCTGATGGGCAACGACGAGGAAGGGACGCTCGCCCAGCTGAAGGCGCATCGGCGTGCTCTGGTCGACCGAAAGATCAACGAACACCGCGGGCGGATTGTCAAGACCACCGGCGATGGGATGCTGGTCGAGTTCGCGAGTGTGGTCGAGGCCGTGCGCTGCGCCGTCGAGATCCAGCGCGGCATGGCGGAACGCAATGTCGCGGCGCCGGCGGGACAACGTATCGAGTTCCGCGTCGGCATCAATGTCGGCGACATCATCATCGAGGGTGACGACATTTTCGGGGATGGCGTCAACGTGGCGGCTCGCTTGGAGGGGCTCGCGGAGCCTGGCGGCATCTGCGTCTCGGGCCGCGTGCAGGAAGACGTGCAAGGCAAGCTCGACATTACCTTTGAGGATATCGGCGAACAGAAGCTCAAGAACATCGCTCGGCCGGTGCGCGCCTTTCGCGTGCGGCTCGACGCCACGGCCGCTCCGGCGCCCGCCGGCTGGCGCCGGGGATTGTACGCTGCTCTGGCACTGATGATTTTGCTTGCTGTAGGCGCGCTGTGGACCGGTCTTGGCTCTGAGTGGAAATTTCTCAGCATTCTGCGCTCAGGCGATCAAGTCACAAAAAGTACTGAAGTCGGCACGAAACCCGCGATCGCCATTCTCCCGTTCCTGAACCACAGCGACGATTCGGCTCGTGAGTATTTCGCGGATGGATTGACGCAGGATATCATCAACGCACTGGGTCGGTTCTCCGCGCTGACCGTGATGTCGTGGAACGCTGTCCTCCCCTACAAAGTAAAGCCAGCAAGCCCGGAGGAGATCGGCCGCGGACTCGCCGTCAGCTATCTGGTCGAAGGCAGCGTCCGCCAGACCGGCGACCGTGTGCTGGTCATCGCGCAACTCGTCGACACAAGGCAGGGACGAGTGCTTTGGTCTGCACGCTTCGAGGAGGCGCTGGCGGACGTGTTTGCGCTGCAGGACAACATTGTCACTGACATTGTCAGAGTCCTGGCGATTCGCGTGACGCAGATCGAACAAAATCGCGTGTTCACAAAGCCAACCGAAAATCTCGCAGCCTATGATTACGTGCTGCGCGCCAGGCCGGCATTGCAGCGCCCGACGCATGCAAACAATGTAGAGGCGCGCGCCCTGCTCAAACGCGCCATCGAGCTTGACCCGAACTACGCTGCTGCCTATGCGGCACTTGCCGAAACCTATCATTTAGCGAGCTCGATGGGCTGGGCGGAATCGCCGACCGCGTTCCTGAGCCGTGCCGAGGAACTGGCAACCAAGGCGCTGAGACTTGATGATTCCGACGTGCGCGCGCGTATCACTCTCGGCCACATCCACCTCTTTCATCAGAGATACAACCAGGCAGAGGCGGAGATCGAGCGCGCCATTGCGATCAATCCGAACGATGCCCACGGCCTCGCCGGGCGCGGCACCATCCTGTTGTGGCTGGGACACACGGATGAGGCGATCGAAGCCTTGGAGCAGGCGCAGCGCATCGACCCCGATCTCAATGCGATCGATCGCTTTGCGCTGAGCCTGGCCTACTATCTGAAACGGCGGTACGACGCGGCGATCGAACAGGCGGAACTTAATCTTCGAACGACCGCAGGCGCGAACTTCAGCCGTATCCTACTGGCGGCCGCCTATGCACAACACAACCGAGCGGAGGACGCCGCGCGTGTCGTGACGATGATACGCCGCATGGACCCAACCTTCGACCCGCAGGAGTTCGGAACCAAGTTTCTAAGCTCTGGCGATCTCGAACATCTGCGCGACGGATTCCGCAAGGCCCGCCTCTACCCCGTCACAGGCGACCTGCCACCGGCCGAGAGAATGAACCGCTAATGTCCTTGAAGTAGCGCGCGGTTCTGGTTGGCCTTCGCGATGTTCGCAGCAAGGTCCTGCCGGAAGAGCGCGGGTCCCATCGGGGCCGGCTTGCCGAAAATATAAAGCTTGCCGTCGCTGATCAGCCAATTCTCCGGGTTGGCCTCGTCGAGTTCGCCCAGGGCCAGCGCCATTGCACAAAAATTTCCGAACTGCGGCGCGTAGCGTACAGGATCGGCCTTGAAAAGTTCGCGATGCTCAGTGTTCGCGAAGAGGTAGCGGTGCTCGTCCCATTCGTACGCGATCTCCGGCAGCCCTCGCGTGGGACTACCAAGGGTGAAATAGGCGACCGGGTCATAACCCTTGATCGCCAGGGAAACTGCTTCCTCCGTGGCAAAAGACGGCAGCGAGGTTGCAAACAGGGCGGCTGCGACCGCCAGCACGAGGCGAACTGAATTTCGCCGAGAGACCTTGTCCATGGCGAATTCCCTGTGATTTGCCCTTCCCGGGCCCGCGAACAACCACTCGCCACGCGGCAAACAAAGCCGTCTGCGTTATTTCGTTCGGGGACTGATTATGGCTCTTGTGGCGCTCGGCCGCAACACGTTTCGGAGATTTTCGGAGTTCGAGTGTGGTAAGGGCCGCCGCCCGTTGCAGGGGTGCCGGGCTCCATTCTTCGTATGCTTGTGGCGCGCAAGGCGGACCTTCCATTCAGAGCGGCGATCTCAGAAATCAATAGGCGCAGCAATGACATAGCGGTGCCCAATTTCATCCTCTTCGGTGCAGCATTGCCGCAGTTCGCTTGCCGACAACTATTCCTGCTGGAATTGACAGGGCCAATCTTTAGGCCTCGTCAAGCCAGAAGGCAACTCGGTCCGGGCGTCTCCGCAAGCCATGTTGAGCTGCCACTGGGACAGACCCACCGAATTGGAAAGGTCGACGCCCTCGATACGGGTCAGAAAGAAAAAGGCGCGGTCAAAGTCTATCGGCGCGGTGAACGTCGCTCCTCGGAAGTCCACCCGTGCGAGATTGGCAAACGAGAAGCGGCTGCCGCTGATATCGGCGTCATGGAACTGCGCACGCCCCAATTCTGCCTTTGTGAAATCAACATTGGTCAGGTTGGCGCCTTGGAAATTCGAGCGCTGGATTTCCGCGCTCGCAAACACAGCGCCCTGCGCGTCCATACGGCTGAAGTCGGTCCTGTAGGCCTCGATTCTGTCGAACCGGGCGCCTTTGGCGGTCGAGTCGGCCAGGGAAGCACGCACAAGCGTTGCCTTCTCAAGATTTGCCGCAAGGAGATTGCTGTTCCTGAGGTCGGTCGAAGTGAAATCAACACCGAACAGGTTCGCCCCGCTCAGGTCCTGTCCTTCTAGGATGAGAAGCTTCTTGTCACACTCGTGCCAATTGACGCCAGGCGTCGCGGCTGCGTGGCAGTTGTGAGCAGCAGTGGCGTTCTGCCAAGCAAACAAAGTGCAAACCGCTAGAACCAAGCCGGATGCACCGTAAGCTCTGGTTCGCCTCAAAGTCATTGTTGCTGGACCTCTGCTCCTCGCCGACACTCAACCTTACCACATCTGCTGACACTCGAGCCACGGTGACCACCGCCGTCACAGTTAGCGCATTTCTCCGTTGATTATGCGCAAACTGCTATCGCGCGCCTAGTCGGAACTCGCGCATCGAACAGTACATCACGTCTTCCGTCCCCAGCGCACCGGCGGCCTCCCCGCTCGCAATCCAAATAGACGTCTTTCAGCTGTTTGATTGGGCATGTCAGCGTGAGCGAACGCGAGGTCCTGAGCGTCAGAAGCCGGCAATGAAGCCGGACTGATTACGATCAGCGCGGTGCCGAGCGTCAGAGGCGCGCGAGGGACTTAACAACTGACATGATCATTTTGAGATCCTCCCCAGCTCCCGTCGGTCAACATTCAGTCCTTGGGGTCGCAGGTGTAGTGCCGTTCGAAGGTCCCGTCCGCGCGCCGCTGCTTGTCGAAGCCGCAATGTAAGGCTCGATCGCGCGCTCGTGGACCAGCCAAAGGGATCTCGGCCGAGGCGTAGCCACTGCCGGCGGCCAACCGTTTCGGGATCGAGGCCGAAGCGATCCTGGTGCGCTCGATCGTCGTGCCGGCCGCGCCTGCCTCCGCATGACGGATGGCGCGGCTTCGCAAAGCGCACATGATTTCGTCACATGAGATGCCGATGTCGCCAAGAACGTCATCGGGTAAACGGCTCAACTGGTCCGTTGCCGACAAGAGAGCTTTTCGCTCGGCGCGGAGGCGTAACCACCTGCGAAATGGACCAATGGCGGCAGCATGAATTATAACCATGATCAGATCGTCCCTTCATTGATCTGAATTGACCGGTACGGAACGGCTCGAACGGCACTCCGGGCGAGAGCGTCAGCCGTCCGCGAGGCAAGTTAGGCGTAGTGGTCGATGGATTGGTTTTGCCGCGGCGTGCCCAGACGGCGGGCGGTGGCTGGCCCCGGGCCACGCATGTAATAAAGCTCCGGGCGGTAGCGCGGCGCGACGAATTTGCGAAACCCCGCAGCAAGTTTTGTGATGGGAGCCAAGAATTTCATGACTGTTCCCTTTCCCTTCGCCGGCTTGCACACGAGCCGGCGGGCCTGACGTTGCAACAAGGATATGACAGTCGAACCAGGCTCGGCTGTGGGAATTCCCACACCGGGGAAAACATTGGCGAAATCCGCTCCCAGTTTGCATCCCGGAAAGCGGGGCCTGCGGCCATCAAATTTCCTTGGATAGGGAGTAAGGTGAAGTACACTTTATTGAACAAGAGACCGTTGTGACAGGCTCTCTGGCCTTCATCTCAAGACTTTGCGATGCCGACCTCGCCGCGCTGACCAAACGGTGGCACGAGCGCAGCTATCGACACAACGAGCTAATCATTTCCCACGGCGACACTGGTCGCGATGTCTTCTTCCTGCTGGAAGGACGGGCTCGCGTGACACTGGTTTCAGCGGACGGCAGGGAGATAGCGTATCGCGATGTCGAACCGGGTGACATTTTCGGGGAGCTCGGAGGCATTGACGGGATTGCACGCTCTGCCAGCGTAGTCGCGCTGGAGGCAACCCGCGCTGCACGGCTGTCCGGCACAGCATTCCGGGATATCGTGATGACCCACCCGACTTTTGCCTGGATGCTGCTTGAGCATCTGTCTGCCCAGCTCCGGCGCATGACCGAGCGGGTATTCGAATACAGCACTCTGGTCGTGCGAAAACGGCTGATCGTCGAGCTCCTGCATCGGGCGGAGAAAGCCGCACTCGTGGACGGCGAGGTGTCCATAAGCCCGGCACCGACGCATTCCGAGCTGGCGGCAACGATGAGCACGCACAGGGAAGCGGTCTCGCGCGAAATGAGCGACCTCGCCAAGAGAGGCCTGATCGAAAAGCGCGGCAGCAGGTTATTGCTGCATGACGTCTCGGCACTACGGGCGCTGGTCGACAAGAAGGAATAGCGAAGGCTGTCGCTGCGGCGGGGGGCACCGCACGTTTCATACTCCTCGGCCGCAAGTGATTATTCCTTCCGGTAAACCGGGCAACCTAGCGTGCCAGCGCGCGGGTCGGGCTTTGATCGCTTCACCCCTTGCAAGAATCATGACTCGGCTTCTTGATGCGGGCACGGAACGTTATCCCCAGCCTGCTTGCAGACTTACAAGGGCGGATCGAAGGGTGAAGCCGCATGGACGTTAAATACTAAATCTTCGTCAGCTCGACCTACGCCGATTTGGTGGACGAAAGACGGTCGGTCATCGAGGCCGGCCGGGTTGATCGGCCGCGTGAAGCATCTCCGCGGCGAGGAGAATCTGCGCCATGCCTCGCTGCAGGATTTTCGGGAGGAAGACTAGGGTAAAACTCAGTCATTCTGGCTATGCCGCGAATGGCCGAGATGGGTTAGGCCCTGCCGTTTGAATCGGTCGGCGGCAACGAGCACAGAGCGCCAGGAGCGGCCATCCCCGTTATGTCTGTCGAATGACCGGAGTGGGGCCGTTTGCTGCCAGTCCGGTCTCGGCACAATCTGTAAGTAAGCTGCCGTTTGGCCCGCGGGATCGTTCAACACGTTCTCCATCAACAAGGCGTCCTGTGCCACGCCAACTGGCCTTGATAATGATCATCGCTTTATAGACGCCGTCCGTTATGATGCGAGCGAAAGCGACGAGATCGTCGCTCTCGGGATCCACGAAGGCAAATATCGGACCGCCCTGCCCGCGCTACTCGGATTCCGCCAAGAGCATGGCTGGCAAGACGTAGTCCGCCGATTCATGACCAAAATCGTGAACCGCCGAAACCGCGTTGCTTTGAAGCGCAGTGACTGAATGGCGCGTGCACCGCGCGATCACACTGCGGCGAGCAGCACAGCGCCATGAAGGGCCGCCTGCCAGCCAAGGGCCGCCCAGCGTATATCCAGAGGCTCGACAACAAGCGAATGCGGCAGGCTCTCGGCAATGCGCTGCATAAGCGTCTGGCGGGGATAGGACTTCATGTCCACGATGCCGCCGCCGATCAGGATTGTTTGCGGAGAGAACAAGGCGGCTGCAGTTGCGATGGTCACGGCCTGCTGCCAGAGGATCTCGTCGAGCCATTCACCCAGCGACGGGGGCTGCCCGACAGCCACAAACAAATCCGCCACCGGAACTTCATAATCTGACGCAAGTTCGACCAGTCTCGCCCCCGACGCGTAGGTCTCGGCGCGCTTTGGCCGTCCGCCGTCATCAGGCCTGTAGACCGGCATATGGCCGATTTCGAGCGCCCAGCCGCCGCCGCGAAAAATGCCATCCTTGCCGAGATAGGCCGCACCTATGCCGGTGCCGAGATAGACCGCCAGCACTTCCTTTTGCCGCCTCACCGCACCGGCAACGCTTTCACCCAGCAATTGCAGCACGACGTCGCGTTCCAGGCGGACGGGAACGCCGAGCTTTGACGCCAATTCGGTGCCCAGCCGGATGCCTTCTAGCTCGGGAAAGTTGGCCGTGTGCAGTACAGTGTCAAAATCCTTGCCTATGAAGCCAGGCACGGTCGCCACCACGCTGGCCGGCTTGAGGCCGGAGTCGCGGGAGGCCGCCGCGACGACATCGGCCAGCCCTGCCACTGGCGCCCCTTGGCGCAGCTGCGCAGTGGGGTAAGTGCGGGCAAAATCCAACGGATTGCCGCGGTCGGCGAAGCCGACCTTGACCGACGTGCCGCCGATCTCGACCACAGCGATTGTGTCGCCCATCATTTGATCCGTCATGCGAGCGTTTCCAGAAACTCCGAAAGACAGGCGCGGAACTCCCGCCGGTAGGCCGCGCGATCCTGCGATTTGGCCGTAATGGTGCAAAGCCGGGCGGGCGGGATGAGCCCAGCCAGCACTTGCGCGTCGGCCAGGCGATGGACAAGGTCTTGGCCATGGCCGATGACCAGGGTCGGAACCGCGATAGTGCGGATTTCGGCCTCGCTCACGCCAGGGCCATCGCCGGCGATCGCCACCAACAGCCTGCCGAAGAGAACCGGGTCAGGGCGATTGAAAAAGCCTTGCAGGCTGCTGAGATTGTCCGGCGCCAGTCTCGCCAGTTCGGCGGCAATGGTGCTGTCATCGAACAGACGCCTGGCCTTCTCGGGCGAATGACGCATCAAGAGATCGCCGACCACGGCATAGGGCTTCATATTGGCCGGCGCCGCCTCGGACACCCAGGCAGGCCGGGCGAGCACCAGCGCACGCACGCGAGACGGCCGGTGCACCGCCAGGCGCAGCGCCAGTGCGGCGCCCATCGAGATGCCGCCGACGACGGCCGCGCCGAGGCCGAGATCGTCGGCCAGCGCTTCGATGTCGTGCGCAAACGTCGCGATCGAAAGCCGCTCGACCGGCCCGTATCCGGATACGCCCTGGCCACGGCATTCGAGCGTCAGGCGCCGCGTCTGCGGCCGATCGGGAAACACGTCGGCGACCTGCGCCTCATCGCCACCGAGGCCATGCTGAAAGATGACGGGAAGCCCGTCGCCGACATCCCGGTAGGCAAGGTCGACACCCTCGCGGCTGAAGGTCTTTTTCACGCTTTTCCGCTTTCTTCGAGGACGCCGCGAAGGAAGGCGCCGACTTCCGGCGCCTCGGCTTCCGTCAGACCATGCGTGATCAGGGGTCCGTCAAAGCCGGCGGCCTTCAGGCGGCCGATGAAATGCGGGAAGTCGATGATGCCCTGCCCGGCGGCGGCAAAACTGCCATCGACATTGCGGTCTTTGGCGTGGGCGAGGCCGATTTCGCCCGCCAGCAAGCCGACGGCCTCGTCGATCAAGCGATGACGCTCACCTTTGTCGGCCACTTCGAACAGATTTGCGGGGTCGAGCACAATGCGCAGGCGCGTACTGTTCATTTCGTCGAGCAATCGGCGTGCGGCCCGGGCGCCGGAGACGACATTGGCCAGTTCGGGTTCGATGCCAAGCTCGATGTCGAAGCGCTCGGCGATCGCGGTCGCCGCTTCCATCTCCGTGCATAGATCGCTCCAAGCGGCCTCGCTGTCATTGTCGGGATGCCAGCGCCACTGATCCTGCACATCCCGGGTGCCAGTGCACAGCGTGATCAGGCGCGTGCCTATATCCGCGCATGATGCGGCCAGCACTTCGAGCCGGGCGAGCCCCTGATCGCGAACCAAGCGATCCGGATGGATCATGTTGTAGGTTCCGGACACTGCCGCGATCGAAACCCTGGTCTGACCGCTTGCCACGGCGACCGATCGGGTCACATCGGGCTCGATGCTGTCCGGCATCGACGGCAGTCCGAGGCAGGCCATGTTAAACTGCGCCGCCGCGTAGCCGGCATCCGCCACCGCGCGCAGCACCGGCAAGGCGCCGGTGGCAGTGAAGGTCTTGGCGAAAATTCCCAGCTGCATCAGACAACCCCGTCGACATCGGCGAGGTAGACGGCTCGGCCGCCGGCAGAAGCGGAGCGAGCAATCGCCGCCATTCCCCTGACGGATGCGATGCCGTCGTCGATGCCGGCGCCGACCATGTGCGCGCCGTTCAGCACGACATCGGCAAATCCTTCGAGTTGGCGTCGGTAGAAATGGCCATCCGCGCCAAGCGTGCGATGCCAGCTGCCATCGGCCTCGCGAAAAATGTCGACCTCGCTGCTCTTGTAGTACCAGGGGTTATAGGTCTTCGCGAGGACACTGCCGTTCTGGCCGTAGATCTGGAACCCTTCGTGCCAGTCCATACGCACGGCCACCGTCAGGTCGAGATGGCCAACCGAACCGTCTGCGAAGATGGCGGTGACGAACCAGCAATAGGCGCCGTAGCGCTCGGTGAGATGGGCCTCGACGGCCTCGATCGGCCCATGCAGATGGCGCGCCGTATCGAGGAGATGGCTGCCATGCGCCAGCATATAGTACTGGCGCAGATCCGCCTTGGGATTGACGGACGGCTTGCGCGCTCTGGCGCTGGTGATGATGAGCGGCTGCACGGCGTCGGTCATGGGGTAGCGATGAGTGCTGTCGCAATACCAGCCTTTGAATGCCAGCCCCTCTCCCATCTCGTCATCGACGAAGGCCTTTGCCGCCTGGACGCCGGGATCAAAACGTTTCATATGGCCGATCTGAAGCACCTTGCCGCTCTTGTCGATCGCCGCCCGCAAGCCTTCGACTTCCTCGACTGAAATACCCAGCGGTTTTTCGCAAAGCACGTGCTTGCCGGCATCCAGCGCCAGTTCCGCGGCCTTGACGTGAAACGTGTCTGACGTCGCAATGATGACGGCATCGAGATCGGGATCCGCCAGCATTTGGCCATAGTCGGCGTAGGATTTCTCGGGTGCGAAAGTGGCGGCCATCCTGTCGCGCAGATCGTCGGCGACATCGCAGATGGCATAGAGATCGGCATTGCGCGCTTTGGTGCAGGATTCGAAATGCGCCGCCTGCGCAATCGGGCCGCAGCCGAGCACGCCGACACGCAGCCGCTTTTCGTCTTTGCGAGGCATGGAATTTTCTCCTGATTAACGCGCGGCGAGGCCGCGAAGTTGAAATTGCGGATCACCCGACAAAGCTGCCTGATGCAGCAGACAGGCAGCGCCCAATGCCGGACCGTCGGCGCCGACGCGCGACAGTTCGATCGTGGGAACGGGATAACCTTCAGCCAGGAAGTCCAGCAGGAAAGCTTCCACCTGTTCGGCGACAAAGGGATAGATGGCATTGACCGAGCCGGAGAGGATGATGCGCTCCGGCTGCAAGGTGCAGGCGAGTGTCGCCAGGCCGCGACCAAACCAGAGCGCCCAGTCGCGCGCGGTGGCGATGGCTGCCGGATCGCCGCCGGCAAGCGCCGCCACAAACTCATCCACGCCGGCGCGCCGCCCGCTTATGTGGAGGTAGCGGGCCAGCAACGCATCCTTGCCGACATAGGATTCCAGCCGGCCCGGGCGCTTCGCGTCGAACACAAAACCTTCGTCGCCAATGCGCAGATGACCGATTTCGCCAGCGCCGCCAAGCCGGCCGCGATGCAGCCTGCCGGCATTGATGATGCCGCCGCCGACGCCGTTCTCGATCAGGATGACCAGAGCGTCCTCATCATCCTTTCCAGGCTGCGCCCGGTACGTCTCGGCCACCGCGACCGCATTGGCATCGTTTTCCAGCAGGATCGGAAAATCGTCGCCAAAGGCATTGCCGAAAAGCTCGGCGAGATTGACCCCGTGCCAGCCCAGGATAGTGGCATGGTATGAAACACCGTCGGCGGCGGGAAAGCCTGGCACGGCGACATTGAGCCCGTAGGGGCGTGTGCCCTCAGGCAACAGCGAACGGATCTCTGCGACGAGCTCGTTGATGATAGCGACCGCAGCGGCAGGTGTGCTGCCTGGGCCGACAAAGGCCCTCGAGGCGCTGGCACGCTGGGTGCCGGCAAGGTCGACAGCCACGGCAGCGATCCAGTTCACGCCGATATAGGCGCCAAGGAAAAAGCCGCCATTGCCTTCGATCTCGACAAGGATTCCGGGGCGGCCGACCCGGCCCTCGCCGTCCTGCTCGTCATCCGCTCCATCCGACCGCTCACGCGCCAGACCAGCTTCCGTCAGCCCCAGCACCAGTGCGCCGGTGGTCGAGCGGGTCAGGCCGAGATCGCGTGCGAGCGCTGCCCGGCTCAACGCGCCGGCACGAAACAGCGCCGCAAGGGCCCGCGTTTCATTCGGCCGAAGATCGGTCGACACCAGCACGCTTTCCTCCATGATTTGTTTGATTAACATACTAATTGACTTTCATGCCGGTTTAAAAGACCCAAAATGATGTGCGCTGCAACAAAATATTTGGCACTTCACGCCTATTGACCCAGGTTTCAAACGATGATTTGTATCCAAAACTTACAAAATGGCATGGGAGGATGCGATGCCGGTTCTAGCGCGTCTCGAACATATCGTGAAGGATTTCGGTGCCGTCCGCGCGCTGGACAATGTCTCACTCGACATAAATGAGGGTGAGGTTCTCGGCCTGATGGGCGACAATGGCGCCGGCAAATCGACGCTGGTCAAAACCATCGCCGGCAATTTCCAGCCGACATCGGGCACCTATGTGCTGGAAGGCAAATCGGTGCAGCTGTCGGGGCCTGCGGATGCACGCAGGCACGGCATCGAGGTCGTCTATCAGGACCTGGCGATTTGCGACAATCTGACCGCGTCGGCCAATGTCTTCCTCGGCCGCGAGATCATGAGGCAGCTTGGGCCGCTGAAGGTGCTCGACCACAAGAGCATGAACACCCGCTCGGCCGAGATTTTCCGCGAGTTGAAGTCGGAGACACGGCCCGCCGACCTGGTCGTACGCATGTCGGGTGGCCAGCGGCAAGCAGTGGCCATCGCCCGGACCCGGCTGGCCAAGTCCAAGATCGTGCTGATGGACGAGCCGACTGCGGCGATCAGCGTCAGGCAGGTTGCCGAAGTGCTGGCCCTGATCCGCCGCATGAAGGACCAGGGCCTTTCGGTCATCCTGATCAGCCACCGCATGCCCGACGTGTTCGAGGTCTGCGACCGCGTGGTGGTGATGCGCCGCGGCCGCAAGGTCGCCGACAAGCCGATCGCCCAATCCAGCCCCGAGGAAGTGACCGGCCTGATCACCGGCGCCATCCAGACCGCTTGAAACAGCCTCGCCACGGAGCCATGCCATGAGCGCCCCCGACGACCATCCCGGAATGGAGATCGACCTTTTGAAAGGGTCGAGCCGCACGCTGTTGAACCGCGTGCTTCTGGCACAGGAAACCTGGATCGCCATTGCCATACTGGTGCTCGGCCTCGTCGTCTCGATGATCGCGCCGAAATTTGCCACGCCCGGAAACCTGCTCAACATCTTCCAGAACGCTTGCTTCATCGGCATCATGGCCATCGGCATGACGCCGGTCATCATCAGCGGCGGCATCGACATTTCGGTCGGTTCAATCCTGGGCATGTGCGGTGTCACGCTGGGCATCGTGCTCAACGCCGACATGCCGCTTGTCGTCGGCATTGCGGCGACGCTGGCGATGGGTGTGCTGTGCGGCACCGTCAACGGCACGATCATTGCCTACGTCAAGCTGCCGCCCTTCATTGTCACACTGGCGACGCTGTCGATCGGTCGCAGCCTGGCTCTGGTGCTGACCAACAACCAGGTCTTCTACGAATTCGGCCGGGCAAGCGATGCGATCGTCGCGCTCGGCGGCGGCTACACATTAGGCCTGCCCAACGTGGTCTATGCCCTGGTCATTGGTGTGATCGTCCTGCATTTCCTGCTGACCATGTCGCGCTGGGGTCGCTATCTCTTCGCCATCGGCGGCAACGAGCCGGCGGCGCGGCTATCGGGCATTCCGGTCGATCTGATCAAGATCTCGGCCTATGCGTTCAGCGGCTTCATGGTGGGTGTGACCGCCATCTTCCTCGTCGGCTGGCTGGGCGCGGTGACCAACTCCATCGGCACCGGCTACGAGCTGCAGGTCATCGCGTCGACCGTCATCGGCGGCGCTTCGCTGACCGGCGGCTTTGGATCGGCACTTGGCGCCGGCATCGGCGCCATTCTCGTCGAAACCATTCGCAACGCGCTGCTTCTGGCAGGCGTCAACCCGTTCTGGCAGGGCACGTTTGTAGGATGTTTCATCCTTGCAGCCGTCCTCCTGGAAAGAATCCGCTCTGTGCGACGCTAAGGCATGATCCCGAAAAGATCATGCTCCAACAAAGACTTAGGGCGGACACGTCACGGCGAACCCAAATGGAGGAAACAATGTCGCTGTCGAAAACGCTTAAAACCACGCTCTCTCTCGCTTGTCTTGCAATCGGCATGACGGGGGTCCAAGCCAATGCCGAGGAGCGCGAATTCGCGCTTGTCTTCAAGGTTCTCAACAACGCCTTCAGCCCGCCGATCCAGGCCGGTTGCGAAGCCGCCGCCAAGAAACTGGGCGACGTCAAATGCACCTATATCGGGCCGACGGAATATGACGAGGCCAAGGAAGTACAGCTGGCGCAGGACATGGTCACGCGCGGCGTCGCCGGCCTCGGCATTTCGGCCGGCAATCCGAAGGCCATGGCCCGCATCATGAAGATGGCCAAGGAAAAGGGTATCCCGGTCGTCACCTATGACACCGACGTGCTGCCGGAAGACGCCGGCCTGCGCTCGACCTATATCGGCACTGACAATTACGAGTTCGGCGTGGCGCTGGCGCAGAAGGTACTCGCCCACAAGAAGAACGGCACCGTCTGCATCCAGTCCGGCGCTCCGGCTTCCGAAAACCTCAAGGCACGCGTGCAGGGCATCCGCGATACGCTGGCCGGCGTCACCAAGGACAAGGGCGTCGAGAGCCTCACTGGCCAGAACGGGTGGACCGAGCCGGCGGGCTGCCCTGTCTACAACAATGACGACATCACGCTTGCCGCCCAGCAGGTGCGCGACGTCATGACCAACAATCCCGAACTCAGCGCCTTCGTTGCGGTTGGCGGTTGGGCGCAATACGCCCCGGAAGCCTACAAGCAGGCCATGACGCCGCTGAAGGCGCGTCTCGACAGCAAGGATCTGGTCGTTGTCTTCGGTGACAATTTCGGTCCGCAACTGCCGCTGCTCGCCGCCGGCCTCAGCCACTACAATATCGGCCAGCGCCCCTATGACATGGGCTTCGAGACCATCATGGCGCTCGACAAGTTGAGCAAGGGCGGCACCGTCGAACCGTTCATCAAGACCGGCACCGAAGTCTGCACGCCGCAAGACGCTCTCACGACCTGCGGCAAGGTCGCCAACTGATCTCCGCTGCCAAGTTCACGCCCCGGCTGGCATCAGCCTGGGCGTGAGACATCAAGCGCAGCAGACACGAACACGCGGAAGACATTCCAGCTGGCTCTACGCGCAATCTTGCCTCGATCCGCAGAGCCGCGCTTGATGTGATGAGCCCGGCCGTGCGCAACCGGCCCCCTGCTTTACAAAAGCAGCCGAACGGGATCGCGGCAACGATCCCATTCGGCGTCCATTGATCTCACGCAATTGACCAGCCGCCATCGATCATCAAGTTCGCCCCGTTGACAAGAGATCCTGCCTGAGAGGCCAGGTAGACGACGGCTCCTGTGACATCTTCCGTCTCCCCAATTCGACCCAACGGGATATGTGCGAGCGTCTGCTGGTGAGCTGCAGGGTCGCTCAGATACGGACGGGTCGAGTCTGTCCAGATAAAGGTCGGTGAAATGCTGTTCACGGCTATTCCCAGTGGCCCCCACTCCGCCGCCAGGCACCGGGTGAGGTGATTGATCGCTGCTTTCGACATGCAGTAGATCGCTTCCCCACGCAATGTGACGGTCCCCGCTTGCGAACTTATGTTCAGGATACGGCCGACCCTTCGCTCGATCATCGTCTTTGCAACAGCCTGCGTCAGGAAGAACGTGCCTTTCAGATTCGTGCCGAGAACCAGATCGAAGTCTTCTTCACTGACGGACTCGGCCGGGCTTCGGCGCGATATCCCGATATTGTTGACCAACACATCGATCTGTCCGAAATGGGCTACCGCATCTCGCACACCGTGCTCGATTTGCTGAGTTTGGGATATGTCCAGCCTGACGAGCAGAGCACGGCGCCCGAGCGCTTCGATGGCAGAAACCAGATCTGCGCCGGCACTGTTGTCGCGAACAATTGCCACGACATCGGCTCCGGCCTCGGCGCATGCCAGCGCACAGGCACGACCGATGCCGCGCCCGGCGCCTGTCACCATCACGACCTTCCCATCAAGACCGAAATTGGGCAGAGAACTTTTTGTCATCTCAAGGGACTCCATAGGTGACGAGGCTTTTCGACCAGGCCGTGTTTGGGTGTTTGTGAACTAGCGAAACTCAAAGAGCGATGGCTAACGCTCGAGCGTTTCGCACCGGCCCTCACAAGGCTCTACGCCGAGATTTCACAAAGGTGTCGAACGCGACCGCCAGAACGATGATGACGCCGATGATGATTTGCTGGACGTAGGCGGAAACGTCGAGAAGGACCAAACCGTTGAGCAACACACCGATCAGAACGGTACCGATGACCGTGCCGAATATCGTGCCGGTGCCACCAAACAGACTGGTCCCACCGATCACGACCGAGGCGATAACAGTCAGTTCAAAACCGGTCCCCGCCACAGCCTCGGCCGAGTTCAGCCGTGCAGCGAGGACGAAGGCTCCCAGCCCCGAAAAGAACCCGGTGATGACATAGACACTAAGGATTATCTTCCGGACATTGAGGCCCGCGAGACGTGCGGCCTCAGGGTTTCCCCCAACGGCGTAAATCTGCCGACCGTAGCGGGTGTAGCTCAATGTTATATGGGCAATTATGGCGAACAGGACAAAGATCAGAACTGGAACCGGGACCGGCCCAACTTTGCCTTGGCCCCACCAAACGAACGCATCGTCGAATCCGCTTACGGGGCCACCTCCAGAAAAGAGCAACGCCGCGCCGCGAAAGGCTGACATGCCCCCGAGGGTCACAACAAAAGGCGGCACCTTGAACCTGGTGATGGCCAGCCCTTGAACAAGACCGGCTGCGACGCCGACACCGACCGCTGCAAGAGCGGCGAACTCCCAACCCAGTCCCAACGAGGCGGAGCCATCGCCGACGCTGAAACGGTTGTCGAGGCCGCCTTTTGCCACCACCGCAGCAACCAGCCCCGCCATTGCGAGAATTGAGCCGATTGAAAGGTCAATGCCGGCCGTGAGGATGACGAACGTCATTCCGATCGCCAGTAATCCGTAGATGGAGACTTGTCGAAGGACATTGAAGAGGTTCAGCGGTGTGAGAAAGCGCGGCTCAAGGATCGAGAATCCGATCATGAGAACAACCAAGAAGAGCACCGGCGCAAAACGTGCCGCAACGTTGATTGGCCGAAACTGAGGCCGCCTTCCGACCGCCTCGCCTGCCGTCACTTGTACCATGTTCTTCTCCCCTGATTCATCCTGCCTCATGCCGCAACCGCATCCACGGTCATCAGGGCCATGAGCATCTCAGGACTGGCGGCATCCGCTTGCACTTCGCCCGTTACACGGCCTTCGCGCATCGTGATGATCCGGTCGCTTATCGCCAGCACCTCAGGCAGTTCTGAAGAGATCACGACGATCGCAATCCCAGTGCTTGCCATTTGAAACAACAGGTTGTGGACTTCCGCCTTGGCGCCGACATCAATTCCGCGGGTGGGCTCGTCGACGATGAGGACCTTGGGACCCAAGGCGAGCCAGCGCGCCAGAACAACCTTCTGTTGGTTGCCGCCGGAGAGGTCGGATACGATTTGCTCTGGTCCCACCATTCGTATGCGAAGCAGTTTCTTGTATTGCGCGATTAATGTGTCCTCGGCGGTTGGATCGATGAAGACACCCAGCCGGGAAACTCTGTCGTGCGCAGCCACTGTCAGGTTTGCGCGTATCGACAATGACAGGAACAAAGCTTGCTGCTTTCTATCTTCCGGAACCAATCCGATGCCTTGGCGAATCGCATCTTGAGGTGACGTTGCCTGCAACAAAACCCCATCGATGAAGACCTTCCCGGAATCGAAGGGGTCAGCGCCAAAGATAGCTCTCGCGGTCTCCGTCCGGCCGGAGCCAACCAGGCCGGCAATCCCAAGAATTTCTCCGCGTCGAACCTCGAGGCTAATGTCACTAAGGGCCATCGCATTGAGCCCTTCCGCACCCCGGCGCCGCGAAAGATGCTCGACACGGAGAACGACCGCATCGGTGGCCGCGGGAGCCGGACGCCGCTGCGTTACCGTGATTTCGCGGCCGACCATGTGGTGAATAATTGCATCGACGGATGTGGCGGCAACGTTTCCGTCGCAAACGAACCTGCCATCCCGAAGTATGGTGAAGCGGTCGCACACGCGCATCACCTCTTCCAGGCGGTGCGTGACGAAGATGACACTGAGACCATCGGCCTTGAACCCGCTCACGATATCAAAGAGCCGGTCAACTTCAGCATTTGAAAGGGCTGCGGTCGGTTCGTCCATGATGATAAGTTTCGATCTCATCGAAAGGGCGCGGGCGATCTCGACCAGTTGCTGTTCGGCCACCGACAAGTCCCGGGCGGGTGTGAGAGGATCTTTCTCCAGCCCGACCTTCGCCATCAAACCTTGCGCTTGGTTCACCAATGTTCGCCAGTTCACGAGGTTCGCCCAGCCCGGTTCACGACCCAGGAAGATGTTCTCGGCAATCGACATTCCAGGAACGAGCGTCAATTCTTGATAGATCGTCGCAATGCCACAGCGCTGTGCATCCTGGGGAGAATTGAACGCCGCCTTCACGCCGAGAAAGGTAACCTCGCCACCGTCTGGCAGTTGAGCGCCCGATAGGATCTTGAGCAAGGTTGACTTGCCGGCACCGTTCTCTCCCAGCAGTGCGTGGACTTCACCCGTGTCCACGCGCAAGCCCACCGACCTGAGTGCGGAAATGCCGCCAAACGACTTGGTGATGCCGTTCATCTGCAAGAGAGCCTGAGACATAGGAGTATCCGAATGAAAATCAGTGGCTCGGAAAGCGCGTGAGGCTGTGAGCCGGTCGGGTGAGGCCGCTGCTGGGCGGCCTCACCCATGCCCGCGATCGAAATTGGGAGGAATTTGCGTTCGCGCGCAGACCGCCGGATGGCTACTTGAGTTCGCCCAGGCGTTCGCCTGCATCCAGGTTGTCGTTCGTCACAGCGATCGGGGTCAGGAGGGTGATTTTGTTTTCCGGAACTTTTCCGTCGCGGGCAAAGGCCACGAGAATATCAACCGCCTGCCTGCCCTGCTTGCCCGGCATCTGCTCGATGGTCCCGGTCATTCTTCCATCGCGAACCTTGCCGAGGGATTCAGGCAGGGCGTCAAATCCGATCAGTTTTACCTTGCCGGTCAACTCGCGGCCCTTCAGCGCCTCCAAGGCCCCGAGCGCCATGTCATCGTTTGCCGCGGCAATCGCGTCAGGCGGCGTTCCCATCGACGCCAAGGCAGACTCAGTAACGGAAAGGCCTTTGGCACGATCAAATCCGGCCGTGTCCTCGAAGACGAACTTGTATTTGGTCGCCAGTGGATCAAGCGCGTTGTGTAGACCCTTGTTGCGGTCGATCGCTGCGCTGGTGCCCGGCTGTCCCTGCAGGTTCATCACATTGGCTCCGTTCGGAAACAGCTTGATGATGAGTTGGCCCTGAACCTCGCCCCCTTTCACATTGTCGGCACCGACATGGGCGAGAATCCCCTTGACGCTGTCGACAGAGCGATCGACGGTCACAACCGGAATCTTGGCATCGATCGCCTCCTGGATTGCCGGCGCCAGTGCTGCGGAGTCATTCGGGCTGATAACGATGCCGTCGACGCCCTTTGTGATTGCAGCCTCGATGTCGGCGCTCTGTTTGCTGGAATTGCGCTGACCGTCACTCACCACCACATCGATGTTGCCGAGTTTTGCAGCTTCATCCTGCATCTCTTTCATGATGTGGACCGAGAACGGGAACGCGAGATCGGGGCTCGACAGCATGATCGTGAGATGCTTGTCCGCTGCCCATGACTGGGCGGACATCAGCAGAGAGCCGACAACTGCCATGGCTGTCACTACGGTCCTTGTGTTCATTTTATCCATCCTCCCAGGTTTGGTGCGCAGGCTGCGGATAAATGTCCTCCCAGAAAGCCAACGCCAAATTTGTTTACATTCAATACATATTCCCGATACAAGAAAGACGCAAGCCCCCCATTGAATGCACCGAGCAGGTCAGTTCGCAGGGGCGACAACGCCCTTCTTCAACAGGATGTTTCCATAGAGCCGCCCGTCGCCGCTCAGGACGATTGCAAAGCCTTTCTTGGCGCGCGCCTTGAACTCAGCCGGCGTGATTGGCGCCAACGCCAACGACCGACTGGCATGCTTCGAGACGATTTCCAGGAATTCGCCGAATATCGGCAGCTCGGTTTCAGGATTTCCATCGACAATCATGCGGCACGCCGCATGTAAATCGCCACTTTCAAGCGGCATCACCGAAAGGATGGCTTCGAGGATCCGAGTGCCCAGGACACCATCCAGGCGAATGATGCGGGCGTCGTCATCACAGGGATAGTTGGCATCCACGATCGCGATCTCATGGCCATGCCCCATGGACCGCAACACATGGAGAAGATCGGGTGACAACACGGGATCAATACCTTTCAGCATGACAGATGTCCTTTTTTGGATTGGGATTTTCGCCTGATGAGTGCGCAGGTCACCCATCAGCCAGAGATTTGGTTAGCGGTCGTTAGAACTGATCGCTATCGACGTCTTATCTTGTATTTGCATTGAACCTATACTAATAGGCTTCAGTGGTCGTCAATGGGCAATTTCGATGGCGAGTTGTCACGGCTCTGAAGTGGGGAGCGTCCAATCACGCTGGACGCGGCCGGCTGCCTGACGTTAACAGGACGATTGCAACCGAACAGACGATCGAAAAGAAGAGCAACTTGAAAACAACCAACCTCATCCGACACGTCAATGAGACGAGGTGTCTGCGGTTGTTGCGAAGGGCGTCCCCTCTTTCGCGCGCCGACATTGCCCGCGAACTCGGCTTAACCCGCGCAACCGCTGGCAACGTTATTGCAGTGCTGCTCCAGGCAGATCTGGCAATGGAACTGACCGAACAGCAGGAGGCCGCCAAGGTAGGCAGGCCGGGAATACGGGTCGCGCTAAACCCGAAGGGAGCCTTCTTTATTGGGATAGACGTGTCGAGCACGTGGCTGACCGGCGTGCTTGTCGATTTCGGCGGGACTTTGCTCAAGAAGATAGTCGTCCCCAACAGCAAGAATTTTCGCGACGCAGGCCCTGTTGCTCAAACAATTGCGGACCTGGCCCGCCGTCTCGTCGTGGGGGCGGGTGTCGATACGAAGCGCGTGCGGGGCGTAGGAATTTCCGTCCCCGGCATCGTGGATCGCAACGGAGTCGTGGTGTCGGCAAAACTGCTGGAGTGGGAGGATGTCGATATTGGACAGCTGGTCGCAACCTCGCTTGGAGCACCCTGGCCGATCCGGGTGTGCAACGACGCCGTCGCGCTTTCCGCCGCCATCGGTGCGCTGGATACGCATGACACGGAGGACTTGCTGGTCATGTTGCTGTCTGAAGGTGTTGGCGCGGCGATCATTCGCAACGGGCGTGTTGCTGAGGGCGTCAGCGGGTTTGCTGGCGAAATAGGTCATATGGTCCTGTCCGCCAAACCCGAAGACGCCAAATCGCAAACCCTGGGCCTGCTTGGAGGCTACGGCCCTTTCTTGTCACTTCTATCCGATGAGCAATCGATCGCAGAAGGGCTGGCAAATTTGGCGGCTATGCCCAACCCCGGCAGAGCCCTTGAGATCACGCTCGACACATGGGCAGCGGTCATCTCTGTTGGTCTGCTCAATCTGATCCACATACTGAACCCGGCGCGGATAGTCCTCGGCGGCCCACTGGCTGTCTTGTTTCCGAGAGTTCAAAATAAGGTCGAAGCGGTTCTTGGGGCCAACTTGCTGCACGGTTTGACGTTGCCGCCTATTGAGGTCGCCGGAAGTGAAGCCGACACTGTAGCTCGTGGCGCCGCCGGTACCGTGCGCGACGGCATCTTCCTGCTGCCTGAGCTGGATCAGATCGGCAATGGAGTGCCCGCTGGCCGACCATCCCAATCTGCCGAAATCGCTGCGGCGTATGACGGGCGCTAGTCGCTCAGGAAGCCATTTCTTCGCAACCAAGAGGTCGAGAGCACTGCACAGTTTTTGTATCGCCAGATTCCAGCCGCGGCTGGAAGACGATCGAGATACTTGTCGAGCGTTATCGGGTAATGACGAACCCGAACACCGGTCGCGTTGTAAATCGCATTTGCCAGCGCGGCCGCCGCCCCCGAGATGCAAAGCTCTCCGACGCGAGCCTTCGCACAACCCTGGACCACTTGGCTGTCGAGAATGGGGGGCAGGCAGGGCCATGGCTAGACGAGCTCGAGAACGAGTTGATCACCGACGCCTCTAACATATGGCCCGTGGCGCACCATTGGATGCAGAAATCAGGGCGATGACGGGAGCACGAAATCTGCTGCGGGAAATTGTTTCGGCCTTTCGCGAGCGCCTTGAGCAGGGGGTAGACTAGCGCGCAGCCAAGATCTCTTATAGTCGGCGCCGGCAACGTCTGCTTTAAGGCAGTGGCGCCGATTTCATTAACGACTGACATGAGGCGGTGGGTTCAATAGGTCATTGCAACACCTTCTGTAGCCTATCGGCCGGCGTTTC
>NZ_SUHQ01000019.1 GCF_004962245.1 Mesorhizobium sp.
AAACCACCCATCAGCCGCCTCGGCTTCGATCGGGACAACCTGCTGAGGCACCACAACTAGATCAACGGTGGGACGCTTTAGCGCGGATCAGCGCCTCGGCCATGTAGAGATCCTGTAGGGATATGCCGGAACTGTCGAAGACGGTGATCTCCTCGTCGGAACGGCGTCCCGGCCCACGGCTTTCGATCACATCGCCGATTGGCGTCACGATGAGTGTGCCCGCTTCGACCGACTCGCGCACATGCTGGAACTCACCGATTTGAATGGACTGGGAAGTCAGGTCGCAGAACAGGCTTGCCCTCGACAACAATTCGCTAGCCAATTCGCGCTTGCCCGGGGCATCCGAACCCATGCTCACGATATGAGTCCCGGGTTTCACCCACGTCGCATCGAACAGCGGTTCGCGCGAGGGTGTCGCCGTCACCACGATGTCGGCCGCGCGGACGGCTTCTTCGGCCGGTACGGCGCGTGCAGTCAGGCCGTGGTCCCCGATCCGGTCTACGAAAGCGTCGCGGCGTGGTGAGGGACTGGCCACGACCAACACGGTCTCGATGGGGCGGATGCGAGCAAGGGCTGTCACCTCGAAACCCGCCTGATTGCCTGCGCCGAAGATCGCCAGAAGCTTGGCTTGCTTCCGCGCAAGAAGATCGGCCGCAACCGCGTCGGCGGCGGCCGTCCTGTAGGCGTTAACCTTACCGGCCTCAATCACCGCACTGAGTCGTCCTGTGTCCTGGTCGAGCAGCACGATGGTGGAGTTGTGACGGGGAAGGTCACGTGCCGGATTGCGCGACCAGAAGGAGCCGATTTTCACGCCGGTAAGGTCGTTCGACGAACCGGATTTGATTGAGAAGGTATTGGTCGCCTCCCGTGCACGCCCGAGAACCGCGGGAAAGACCAGGCTCTGTTTCGAAGCGGCAGCAATGAGAGCCCTCCGCACGGCGTCGAAAGCCAGTTCATGGGTGACCAGGGCGGCTGACTCCTCTTCGCTGATGTAGATCATCCCGAATACCTCCTGAGCAACAAGCGGTTCATCGTTGGGGCGTGTTGCGACTGTGCGATTGCGGGGGCTTGGATCGCGTCCCTTGTGAACCGTGCGGGCGCAACACGGATCGCCAAACGATGAAAGCGAGGCGATACGAGCGCCGGATATACTTCGCCCGCTTTGCGCAGTTTGGTATGCTGAGGAATGGCTCAAAACGAATAATCTCGCTGATCTGAACGGGCAAAACAGCAGCGAAATCTGTGCGCCGGACGCCACCTTGAGGTTCGATCTCTGGGTAAATCAGGCGTCTTGCGCATGGCCTTTAGGCTTAACAATGACATCGTCGGCGATCCGACCGAGCTGACCGCGTTCGAGACCAGCCATGTGCCGGGCGCGCTGAAGCTGTCGCAGGAAATGGGCTGGCCTTACCGCAGCGAGGACTGGGAGTTTGCTGCCAGGGTGGGCGAGGGCCTTGTCCTTGAGCGTTCAGGCGAGGTGATCGGGTCGGCAATGTGGTGGAACTACGGGCAGGCCTATGCCTCGGCCGGGATGATCATCGTCACCCGCTCCGCGCAAGGCGGCGGCAATGGCTCGCGGCTCTTCAACGCGTTGCTTGAGGCGACGGAAGGTCGCAACGTGCTGCTCAATTCGACCGAAGATGGGCTGACGCTCTACAGGCGACGCGGCTTCACTGTTTGGGGCACCGTGCTTCAGCACCAGGGCCAACTGAACGTCCCCGTACCCACGAAGGCCTGCGCCGACATCAGGCCGGCGACGGTATCAGACCTGCCGGCACTCCGCGCCTTCGACGAACGGGCCACCGGCATGCCTCGGGGGCTGATGGTGGCTGCGCTTGCCGATGTGGGCGACATAGTGATGATCGACCGAGGGGGGCAGGTTGGGGGCTACGCCATCGCCCGGAGGTGGGGCCGCGGCTATGTGGTCGGCCCGGTTGCAGCCGAGAGCGTCGAAGACGCGCAACGCCTGATCCTGGACCAGCTTTCGAGGCTCCACGGCCAGTTTGTGCGCATCGACGTCTATGCCGAGCATGGATTGGGCGACTGGCTGGAAAGCCTGGGCCTTGTCAGGGTCGGCGGAGCTACCGCCATGGTCAAGGGGCGGCGACCAATGCCCGACGGTGCGGCCTGCATGTACGCACTGGCGAACCAGTCCTTCGGTTAGTGATGAGGAACATCGAGAACATGGAAACGAGCGCGAAATCGCTGGAACCGGTCCAAAAGATCGATGGCCTTGTCACACCGTCGCTGCTGCTGGATCGCGGGAAGCTCGAGCGCAACATAAACCGTCTCGCCGACCACGCCAGGAAGCTTGGCGTTGTGTTGCGCCCGCACATGAAGACGGCCAAGAGCATCGACGTCGCCCGACAGGTCTTCCCCACTGAACCCGGCCCGATCACGGTCTCGACCATCGCCGAGGCGGAATACTTCGCCAGCCACGGCTATCGCGACATGACCTATGCGGCCGGCCTGTCGCCGGCCTCGGCTCTGCGTGCCTCGGAGCTCTGCCGCCGCACCGGCGTCGACCTGAAGCTGCTGCTTGATACCGTTGAACAGGCCGATGCCCTGGCCGATGTGCGCAAGGCCACGGGCGTTACTCCATCCGTGTTCATCGAACTGGATTGCGACGACCATCGCGGTGGACTGAAGCCGGACGATCCAAAGCTGGTCGAAGTGGCCGACAGGGTCGTCGCGGCGGGCGCCAAGGTCGCCGGCGTCCTCGCCCATGCGGGCGAGTCCTATGGTTTGAGCACGTCCGATGCACTGGTGAAGGCAGCGGAGAACGAGCGTTCGGCCACCGTGCGCGCCGCCGAAGTTCTGCGCGATCATGGCCATGCCTGCCCGATCGTCAGCCTCGGCTCGACGCCCACCGCACACTTCGCCGAGAATCTCGATGGCGTCACCGAACTGCGCGCCGGTGTCTACATGTTCTTCGACCTCGTCCAGCACGGAGTCGGGGTCTGTGCCGTCGACGACATCGCGATTTCAGTGCTGGCCACGGTGGTCGGCGTTAAGCCGGAGAAGGGCTGGGTGCTTGTCGACGCGGGGTGGATGGCGCTCTCGCGCGATCGCGGCACCGCGAGCCAGCGGGTAGATCAGGGTTACGGCCTGGTATGCGACGAGGCGGGTCGCGTGCTCGAAGACGTGATCGTGTCACAGGCCAGCCAGGAACACGGCATCCTGGCGATCCGCAGCGGCTCGGCCAAGAGCATGCCAGACCTTCGGGTCGGTGCCCGGGTGCGAATCCTGCCAAACCACGCCTGCGCGATGGCCGGCCAGCACGATTTCTACAGCGTCGTCAACGGAGGAAGTCGCGAGATCGACTCGCGGTGGGAGCGGATCCGTGGCTGGTAGAAGACATGATCCGCGATCGCTTGCCCCGCGCGGGAGAGCACGACGGCATCTACTACTCGATGGGCTACAGCGGGCACGGCACGCAGATGTCGACGCTGATGGGTTCGATCATGGCGAGGTCATGGACGGGCGCCGCGACCTGAACCCTGGAAAGATTTCGACTGGCCGGCGATCCCCGGGGATTTCGGGCGTCCCTGGTTCCTGCCGATCCTTGGCGCCTATTACCGCATGAAGGACCTCGTGACATGACCGCGCCTCTTGAGCACCTGTCCCGCAACCACCGCCTGGACAGGTTCTTCATCGGCGGCGAATGGCGCGAGCCGAGGGGCACCGCCAAGGGCGCCGTGACGAATCCGGCGACTGAAGAGGTCGCGACGCAATTTCCGCTCGGAAACTGCGAGGACGTGGACGCGGCCGTTTCGGCGGCGCGCCAGGCATTCCCCACCTGGGGCCGGACCAAGCCGGAATACCGCGCGGGTCTACTCGATCGCCTGCAGGCGCTGCTGGAAGCGCGCAGCGAACTCATCGCGCAATGCCTGACCCTCGAAATGGGCGCAGCCGTCGGATATGCGCGCACCGCGCAGGTGCCGCTGGCGATCGCCCATGTAAAGGCCGCCCGCGATGTCCTGACAGGCTTCCCTTTCGTCGAACGGCGCGGCCGCACCGCCGTCACCCGCGAACCGATCGGCGTCTGCGCGCTGATCACGCCGTGGAACTGGCCGCTCTACCAGATCACCGCCAAGGTCGCGCCGGCGCTCGCCGCAGGCTGCACGGTCGTGCTAAAGCCGAGCGAGCTTTCTCCTCTAAGCGCGCTTCTGTTCGCCGAGGCGATCGAGGAGGCCGGCTTCCCGGCCGGTGTCTTCAACCTCGTCAATGGCGACGGCTCGTGTGTCGGTTCGCGTCTCGCGTCCCACGCGGATGTCGACATGATCTCGATTACCGGCTCTACGCGTGCGGGCGTTGCCGTGGCGCAGGCGGCCGCGCCGACGGTCAAGCGTGTCGCGCAGGAACTCGGCGGCAAGTCGCCCAACGTGATCCTGCCCGACGCCGATCTCGATCGTGCCGTTTCCGTGGGCGTAGCTGCTGGCTTCCGCAATCTCGGCCAATCCTGCAGTGCGCCGACGCGCATGATCGTCCCGCGCGCCCGGCTTGCCGAGATCGAGTCGATCGCCGAGCGCGCCGCGGACGAGATCGTCGTCGGCGACCCCCTCGTGGAGACCACCACGCACGGCGCGATCGCCAACCGTGCCCAGTTCGACCGCATCCAGACCATGATCGGCGTCGGCATCTCGGAAGGCGCGAAGCTCGTCACCGGCGGCACGGGCCGCCCGGGCGGTCTGAATGCCGGGCTCTACGTCAAGCCGACGATTTTTTCCGAGGTGCGCACGGACATGCGCATCGCCCAGGAGGAGATCTTCGGCCCGGTTCTTTGCATCATCCCCTACGAGACCGTGGAGGAGGCCGTCACCATCGCCAACGACACCGTCTATGGCCTCGGGGCGCATGTGCAGGGCGCGGAGATGGACCTCGTCAAGGACGTCGCGTCGCGGATCCGCGCCGGTCAAGTGCATCTCAACTACCCGGCCTGGGATCCCCACGCACCGTTCGGCGGCTTCAAGCAATCCGGGAACGGACGCGAGTACGGCCTCGAGGGCATGCTGGAATATCTCGAGATTAAATCCATTCTCGGATATTTCTAGGTGTGGTCTGCCAAACGCAGGGGGCGCGGGTTGCTCTCTCTGCGCCAGTAGGCTGCCTTCAGTGACGCCTCCGCGATTGTGAAACAACCTGATGACCTGGATCAGGCGACAACTCGGTTTGCTTCACCCGCCGCACGATTGGTCTGTCCCAGGAAGTGAGCAAGCGCCGACTTCCTGGAATCCCGATCGAGCGCGTAAGCTGTGTGGGTAAACGCGGCGCCGTCCAGGAGTCCCTGGATGTAGCCAGCGATGCTATCGGCTGCCATGATGAGCGCGGTATCCACCGTATGGATGTAGCGGCTGGTCACCGACCCTCGTGAATGGCCGACTAGAGCTGCGATTGTTGCCTCGGTGAATCCAAGATCATTGCCGATACTGGCGAAGCTGTGCCGCAGGACATGCGGCGTGATGCCGGCCAGGTCGGTATCCTTGAACAGCTTAGTCCACTGTCTGGGGAAACTCCCGAAGGGGGTACCGTCCTCCCAGCCAGGGAAGACGAAGTCTTCCGCATCCTGCTCTTCGTCGCGACGACCTTCGAGGTATTCCAGGACGGGGAGGCCGATCGGACGTACTGATGCCCCCTCCTTGCTGTCGCTCAGGCGCAGGCAGCTGCCGTCGATGTCAACTTCACCGCATCGTAGGCCGATAACCTCGCTGCGCCGGCAGCCTGTCAGAGCGATCACTCGGGTGATTTCTGCAGTTGTTTCGTATTGCCTGTCCTCGATCGCCTTCCGCAGAATTTCGCCGAGCGTGCGATACTCCTGTTCGCTGAGACGGCGGGCATTGACCTGGTCCTTCGGTTTGCGAACCCCATGCGCGGGATTCTGCTCGACGATGCCGAGTTCCACTGCATAAGTGAGAATGCCACCGAAGAGCCCGATGGTCCTCGCCGCCGTACCGGCTCCGCCACGCACGATGGCGCGTCCTCGCAGTTTGTCGGTCTTAACGTTCGCGCGCGTCTTCCCCGCCATGATGTCCTTCATGGCTTGCGTGATGTCAGACTTGGCCAAGTCCCGCACCCGTCGATTACCCAGCAGAGGAACGATGTGCCGCTCGATGCGCCCGACGTCGGTGGAGATCGTCGTCGCCTTCTTAGGCCTCCCTCGCTTGCCGAGCACAAGTCCGTTCTTCAGATCCTCGAGGTAGCGGTTGCAGAGTTCCTTGACGGTGATCGCTTCGCGATCGAGCTTACGCTCCTCGGCTGGGTTTCCACCCCTCGCGACGTGGCCGAGCAAAACCTTCGCCTCGCGCCGAGCTTCATCGGGAGTCCAAATACCGTGCAGACCAATCGTGAAGCGACGTGAGCGGCCGGAGGCGCGATACTGCACAACATAGCTTCGCTTTCCCGATGCGAAGACGCGCAGCCCGAAACCCGGTAGGTCCTCGTCCCATATCACATAGTCCGCGGAACGAATTTCAGTGGCATCGATGGTTCGTTTGGTCAGCTTGGGCATGCGGAGAGGTTTCCTTGGCAGAATCCCCGCGTAAGCAAAGCGTAAGCACGGCGGGGAGGGGTTTGAGCCGCTCCGTCGTACCGTCGGCGCCGATCGAATTCAAATTTGTTTTGTGATTTCAGTGGCATAGCGCGCAATCGGATAGAAACGGATGGTTTCGGCGAAAGCCATTATCCATTCTCCGAAGGCAGAGGTCACAGGTTCGACTCCTGTCGGGTGCGCCAATTTTACGTTCTATTACAAATGGTTAGAGCGAGGCAAAGTCGACGTCTTGTCCTCTGGCTAATTCCACGTAAGCGGCGGACCCGAGTTTCGGGAAGCTGCGCGGCGCCAATAGACGCTCTCTCTTGTTTGGAAATACTGCAAAAGCCCTGCTTTTTCTGGCGCATCGAGCATCCGGCAAGTGGCCGGACACCTGAGCGTTGCCCACGAAGGCAGCAGTCAACTCCCGGCTTTACAGGTGCGCGACAGTTGCCTTCTAGGCGGTTGGGGACGGCCACAATGGGGCCGACAGCGGACCGGCGGCTATCGGCTTAGAACGCACCAAAGCAGACGAAGCCCAAACAAGTAATCAAAATAACTTCGATATTCGGGTCGGTGCCAACCAGCAAGCACCAAACTAGGCACAGGCGGCCGCCAAGCCTAACGCCCCTCGGGCTTCGGAAGTGGACGCAATTGATCGATTGTGCTCGTGAATCGCGGCAGCGGCATGTTCAACCAGCTCTGCATTGCTTCGCGCTAGCTGGTGCCTCGAGATCCTGATGTTGTCCTCCAGTCCGGTTCGTACACCGTCCGCGCAACGCGCCAGCGCCCAACGCATGACTAGGCTCTGATTTCGACCAATGCCCGCGGCGGTCCACGTGCATTTAGGGAAGATCGCCTTGGCTTCCTTTAGCAGCATATCGAGCAGACGTTCCTCGGCGGGCAGCGCGTGCTGGACGCCCATTACAAACTGGACGTGGGGACGATTGTCTATCAGGCCGAGATCGGCCAATCTTTTGGCACCGTGGAGATGAGACAGATCAAATATCTCGATCTCCGGCCTAACACCACACTCCTTGATGCGGGATGCCAATCTGTCGACCAAGTTGGGGTGGTTTTCATATATGATTGCAGGGAAATTGACCGAGCCCGTGGAAAGTGACGCCATGTCTGGCTTGAGATAGAGGGCAGAGCCGCGCGCCTCAGGATCTCGACCGCGCCCGCCGGTCGAGAACTGAATTATCATCCCTGGACAATGTCGCTGAATTCCCCTTTGGACCGCTGCAAAACGCTCAGGATCAGACGAAGAGCTCTCGTCGTCGTTGCGAACGTGGATGTGAACCAGGGAAGCTCCGGCCTCAAATGCCTCGTGGGTCGACTCAACCTGTTCGGCAACGCTGATGGGAACCGCCGGGTTGTCCTGCTTGCGCGGTAGAGAGCCGGTGATTGCAACTGCGACGATGCAGGGATTGGACATCAGGCTTACGCGGCCTTCTGGTGACCGATCAACCACTGAATAGCCAGCGGGTATCCCCTTGCACCCAGTCCAGCGATAACGCCAGTGGCTGTCTTCGAGACCAGCGAACGCTGATAGATATCTTCTCGTCGATGGATGTTTGAAATGTGCAGTTCAACAGTTGGGCCGGAGAACATTTTCAGCGCATCTAGGAGTGGGATTGATCGGAAGCTGAGCCCAGCGGGGTTAATCAGGATACCGAGGGAATTTTGGTCGATAGCGTCGTGTATCCAATCGACGAGCTGATGTTCCGCGTTTGATTGGTGGAACTGCAACGGCACATCGCCAGCCGCTTCGCGACACATCGCTTCGATGTCCGAAAGCGTTGTTCGCCCGTAGATCTCGGGTTCTCGAGTGCCCAATCGGTTAAGGTTGGGACCGTTCAGGACGAAGATTGGGCCAGACATTATGTTACCCTCGATAACCCATAAGCCGTGGCAGCCACAGCACGACGTCGGGAAAGAAGGTGATGAAGACCAGAGACAGTATCATCACATATAGGAAAGGGAGTACGTCGCGCACGATGTCCCAGAGCGGCACGTTGGCGATGCGCGTCATTATGAAAAGCAACAGACCGTAAGGCGGCGTGACCAGCCCAAGCATAATGTTGACCACGCACATCACACCGAAATGCACGAGGTCGATACCCAACGCGTTGGCGGTAGGGATGAACACCGGCAGGATTACGAGGATGATGGTCGTTCCCTCTAGCACGCAGCCGAGCACGAGCAGGATGACATTCACAAGGATGAGAAAACCGGTCGGAGAGAGGTCCCAGCTCGTCAAAATTGCGCTTAGCGCGTGCGGGATGTTTTCGACGGTTACCACATAGTTGAAGACAAGCGCGCCAGCGATCAGCATCCCGATCGACGCGGTGGTGCGGGCGCTGGCAAGGATCGAGTGGTAGAACTCCGCTAGGCTGACGCTCCGGTAGAGCACGGCCGAGATGAACAGCGCATATGCGGCCGCGACGGCCGCTGCTTCCGTCGGTGTGGTTATGCCCGAATAGATGCCGCCGAGCAGGATGACCGGCATCAAGAGGGCCGGCAGCGCACGCCAGGTGATGCCGGGAATCTCACGCAGCGGCGTTGGCGGTTCGACGGGGAAATTGCGGGTTCGCGCCTGAATGCCAACCAGAATCATCTGGAACAGCGCCATCAAGAGCCCTGGCACGACGCCACCGAGGAACAGGTAGCCTATCGATGCGTCAGAAACGAGCGCGTAGATGATCATTGGGATGGATGGCGGGATGATTGGTCCGATCACCGAGGTGGCAGCGGTTAGTGCTGCCGCATAGCTCGCAGGATATTTGCCGTCAGCCGTCATCATGTTCTGCATGATCTTGCCGGACCCTGCAGCGTCGGCGATGGCCGAACCCGACATGCCGGCGAAGATGATCGACTGTAGTACGTTGACTTGCGCCAACCCGCCGCGGAAGCGGCCGACGATGGCGTTGCAGAAGGTCATTAGCCGGTCGGTCATCGAGCCGATATTCATCAACTCGGCTGCGAGGATGAAAAGCGGCACCGCCAGGATGATGTAGTTGGAATACATGCCGTTCAGGAACTGCTCCGCAGCAGTTCCCATGTCGAGCCCGGCGAGCAGCAGATAGAGGATCGAGCCGGCGATCATCGCATGGCCTACTGGCAACCCCAGCAGCGCCAGCGCCGTGATTGCGACGATCGAGAGGGAAAAGGGAGAAGCGATCGTCATACGCCTGACCCTGCCTTGGTCGGGTCGAACTCTTCGGGCGCCGATCCGAGTAAGACCTGCCACGAGAGCCAGAGGTAACGGATGATGATGGCGATGACGAAAACGACGTAGATAGAGAACACCCAGTCGAAGCGAAGTTTCAGGTAGGCGGTGCTCTCGACCTTCATGAAGGAGACGTAGTCGAACACCGCTGGAAAGGAGACCGCGTAGAGGAAGATCAGCGACGCTGCGGAAATCAGGAACATCACGCTACGCGCTCGGGGGCGGACCGAGGCGTAGATTAGGTCGAATCGCATTTCCTCCTGCTCAGTGAGCACGAAGGCAGCGCCCCAGAGCACCATCCATATCCAGAGAATTGCGGAGAGCTCGTTCGTCCAGCCGGTCGGCCAATTCATTACATAACGCGCGAATATCTGGAACAGGAAGGCGAAGAACATCACCGCCAGCATGGCGGCAAGCACATTCTCCGCACGGCGATAGAGCCAGCCGCCTAGTCGGTTCATTCCGGGGTTCATGAACATGGTCCGGTAGTCGGCGCCGAACGCGCCAAGTGAAGGGAAAGCGGGGCGGCGCGAGGTCCGCCCCGCTGGATCAGGCTACATCGCGTTGATCTTGTCGACCATTCCGGCCGGCCAGTCCTTGGCAAGATCGGAGGCGAGGTACTGTTCCTGGACGTGCTTGCGGAACGCCGCGACGTCGGGCTCGTAGAGCTTGAGACCCTTGCCCTTGAAGGTCTCGACCAGTTCCTTCTCGCGGGCAAGGTGCTTTTCAGTCGAGAAGCTGATCGCCGCGTCTGCGGCGGCCTGGACCTTCGCCTGCTTGTCGGCGCCCATCTCGTCCCAAGTCTTCTTGGAGATGCTGAGAAGGTCAAAACCGACGAGATGAGAGGTCAGAACGATCTGGCTCATCACCTCGTAGAACTTCATGTTTTCGACATTGGGAAGCGGGTTGTCCTGGCCGTCGATAGCGCCGGTCTGGAGGCCTGTATAGACCTCTGCATAGGCCATCGGAGTCGGGTTGGCGCCGAGTGCAGTGCCTAAGAACTGCCATGCGTCGCCGCCGGGCATTCTGAGCTTGACGCCGGCGAGGTCGGCCGGAACCTTGATCTCCTTGTCCGGCTTCAACCCGACTTGGCGCACGCCGAAGTAGGTAGGCCCAAGGATCACAACACCGAGTTGGTCCTCGGCCATCTTCTTCAGTTCTGCGCCCGACTCGCTGGCAAAGAATGTCTTCAAATGCGCAGCGTCGCGGAACAGGTAGCCCGCTGTCACGATCGACCAGGCAGGAATCTGCTTGGAAATGTCCTGCGGGGCGATGTTGCCCATCTCGAGGTTGCCACGCTGGATCGCGACGAGTTCGGTACCCTGCTTGAACAGGTTACCGCCGTAATAGCCCTCGAAGACGAAATCGTCCTTGGTGGCATCGGCGAACATTTTCATCATCTCGGCGCGGATGTCCTGCTCCGAGAAAACAGCCGAAAATCGTAGCTTCGGCTTGTCCTGCGCAAAGGCGGGCAGGGCCGTGCCGGCCACAAGTGCTCCGGCAGCGGTGGCCATGAAAAGGCGGCGGTTCATTTCAGTTTTCATGTCGATTTCCTCCCTTGGGTCGTCATGTTGGTCGTCGCGCTGAAAGTGGGCGTGGCCTATCCGGGGCTCCTTGTAATTCTCATGTTCATGCGGCTGCTTCGAAATGGTCGGCCATCGCTCGGCGATCCGCTTTCCTGCCAGTGAACAGCTCGAAGGCGCGCACCGCCTGATAGATCGCCATGCCGATACCGGGTAATGTCCGGCAGCCTGTCGCCGAAGCCTTGCGAAGCAGCTCAGTCTCGGCCGGGAAATAGACGATATCGGCTACCCATTTCTCCGGCGTAAGCAGCGTTGCGTCAAAGGGTGTGCCAGGATATTTCTCCATGCCGACGGGCGTCGTGTTCACGATGCCGTTTGCGGCGGAGACCGCGCTTAGTGGATCGGATGACGCCTCAACACGTCCGGGAAACGCAGCGTGCATCCTCGCAGCGAGACTAATGGCCTTTGCCGCGTCGCTGTCGACAACGATGACGCGTGCGGCACCCAGTTCCATCAGCGCATGCGCCACAGCCGCGCCTGCCCCGCCAGCTCCGAACATCGTGACCGTCTCGGTCGACGCGCCTGTCATCGTATCGCGAAAACTTTCCGCGAAGCCCCAGCTATCCGTGTTGTGGCCGGTGGAATCGCTGCCGAATACAATCGTGTTCACAGCGCCGATGGCGCGTGCCTCCGATGAAAGCTCGTCGAGCAGCGGAATGACCGCTTGCTTAAACGGGTGCGTAACGTTGAGCCCCTGGAAACCGGCCGCCCGTGCCGCCGCAACGACCTCGCCTATTGCATCATCGGCCAGATCGAGCTCGTCGAAATCGAGAAGCAGATAGGAATAACGCATGCCGAGCCGTCGCGCTTCGCGCTCGTGCATGACGGGGCTGCGCGACGACTGGATGCCGCGGCCCGCGAGTCCTACCACAACAAGGTTGCGGCTATCGCCGGTAGCACTTGCATGCTCGGCTGCGAGGCGGGCAAAGGTATCGACAAGGCTGCCGCCCATACGCGCAGTTTCCTCCTGTTCCGCAATCGGCTGGGGCCTTGTGTTCCCGCAGCACGGGCAAGTAAATGAAGCGGTCCCGATCTGTGGACAATGTACGAACTAGTTAGTTTAGTCAATTGCCATAGGCGCTGGCGGGAAACCATATGAACGCGAAGAAGACTGGACCGAAAGGCAAGCAGGTGCTGGAGACGACACGCGTCCAGGACCCAGAAGGGACGCGCCGCAACATCATCGAGGTTGCCTCACAGGAGTTCGCGCTAAACGGATTGTCCGGAGCGCGAATCGACGAAATTGCCGCTCGCACCAGGTACAGCAAGCGGATGATCTATTACTATTTTGGCGACAAGGAAGGTCTCTACCTGCACGCGCTTGAGAACGCCTACCGCGAGGTGCGGGAAGGAGAAGCCAAGCTGAACGTGGACGGTCTTTCCCCTATCGCGGCTCTGACGAAACTCGTGGAATTTACATTTGATCATCACCACCGACACGAGGAATTCATCCGGATGGTAATGATCGAAAACATTCACCACGGCGCATATCTTGACCAGTCGAAGGTGATACGAGACCTTAACATTACAGCGATCGACCAGATCAGCCGCATCTATTCTCGAGGGGTCGAAGATGGTGTGTTCCGGAAGGGGCTCGACCCCGTGGAGTTGCATTGGCAGGTAAGCGCGCTGTGTTTCTTCAACGTCTCAAATCGCGCTACCTTTTCCAAAATTTTCGGTCGAGACTTCGGGACCCCGAAACAGCTTGAGCGGCTAAAGCGGAACTCGGTCGAGATGGTGCTGCGCTTTGTAGCCAGTGGAGATCTCAAAAAGCGAAATGAGCGCGAAAGCTTGCCAGTCGAATTAGCTTGACCTAGTTTTGTACGAACTGGTTCGTTCATAGCGCGGAGGAATCGTGAGAACCTCGATCGCGACGGTCTCGATCGCCGGCGATCTCGCCGAGAAGCTAGCGGCCATATCGGCGGCCGGGTTCGACGGTGTCGAGATTTTCGAGAATGACTTCCTCGCCTTCGATGGCTCGCCACGCGATGTTGGGCAGATGGCGAGAGATGCCGGCCTAACCATCACACTCTTCCAGCCATTCCGCGACTTCGAGGGCTTGCCGGAGCCGCAGCGAAGCCGCGCCTTCGACCGCGCCGAGCGCAAGTTCGATGTCATGCAGGAACTGGGCACCGACCTGATGCTCGTCTGCTCGTCGGTATCGCCAGTGTCCCTAGGCGGTATCGACCGCGCCGCCGCTGATTTCCACGAGCTGGGCGAGCGCGCAGCCAAGCAAGATTTGCGTGTCGGCTACGAAGCTCTGGCTTGGGGGCGCCATGTCAACGATCACCGCGATGCGTGGGAGATTGTGCGGCGAGCGGCGCACCCAAACATCGGACTGGTACTCGATTCCTTCCACACGCTCGCCCGCAAGATCGATCTGTCCTCGATCCGCTCGATCCCATCGGACAAGATTTTCATCGTTCAGCTTGCGGACGCCCCACTCATCGACATGGACCTGCTCTACTGGAGCCGGCATTTCCGCAACATGCCAGGCGAAGGCGACCTACCCGTTCGCGAGTTCATGCAGGCGGTCGCAGCCACAGGCTATGACGACTACATCTCGCTTGAGATATTCAACGACCAGTTCCGCGGTGGTTCGGCCAAAGCCATCTCCGTCGATGGCAAGCGCTCTCTCGTCTGGCTAATGGACCAGGTCCGGCGCGAGGAGCCGGCGCTGGACGCGTCGGTTCCCTCCATGCCCGACCGCATCGGCGTCGAAGGTATCGAGTTCATTGAATTCGCTGCAAACCCCGAAGGTGCCAAGTCGCTCGGCACGCTGCTAGCGACGCTGGGTTTTGCCGAAGCCGGGCGACACGTCTCCAAGGACGTCACTCTGTACCGGCAAGGCGAGATCAACATTGTAGTCAACACAGAGCGGCAGGGCTTCGCGCATTCCTCGTTCGTCGTGCACGGTACGTCGGCTTATGCAATCGGGCTGAAGGTTGAGGATGCAGCAGCAACTGTCGTCCGCGCTGAGGCGTTGGGTGCCGAGATCTTCCACCAGCGGGTTGGGCCGGATGAACTGTCGATCCCGGCGATCCGCGGCGTCGGCGGTGGGCTAGTCTATTTTCTCGACGGAAAAACCGATCTGGCCAAGGTCTGGGACATAGAGTTCAAGGTCATTGCTACAACTCCCGACAGTGGCGTCGGGCTCACCCGCATCGACCATGTTGGCCAGACCATGTTCCACGAGGAAATGCCGAGCTGGCTGCTGTTCTACGTTTCCCTCTTCAGAACGACGAAGACGCCGATGGTCGACATTGTCGATCCAGCTGGCCTCGTCAGAAGCCAGGTGATCGAAGGCCTCGACAAGCGACTCCGCCTGACCCTCAACGGCGCCGAGAGCCGCCGCACGCTCGCCGGCCACTTCATCGCTGAGACCTTCGGCTCAGGCGTCCAGCACTTGGCGATGGCAACCGACGACATCTTCGCGGTGGCGAAGAAACTTGCGGCAAATGGTTTCGAGCCGCTGCAGATCTCGATGAACTATTATGACGACGTGGAAGCGCGTTTCGGTCTCGACCCCGATCTTGCCGACCGCTTGCGCGTATCAAACATCCTTTACGACCGCGACGACAAGGGTGAGTTTTTCCAGCTCTACGCCCCGACTTTTGGCGAGGGATTCATATTCGAGATCGTGGAGCGGCGCGGGGGCTATGCGGGTTATGGCGCTCCGAATGCGCCGTTCCGCATCGCCGCGCAAAAGCGCATGATGCGGCCGAAGGGTATGCCCAGGGTAGGATCCGCATGACGTTCGCCCGCATAAACGGGACAACGCTTCATTACCGCGACCGTCCGGTCAGTGGAAGGCCGACGATCATCTTCGTGAATTCACTCGGCACTGACTTGCGCATATGGAGCGCTGTCGAGCAGCTGCTTGCCGAGGACTACGGCATTGTCCTCTACGACCAGCGCGGTCACGGCCTTAGTGAACTCGGTGATGCGCCGCATGCGATCGAAACGCACGCGGCCGATCTCGCCGGCCTGCTAGACCATCTGCGCATCGAAAGCATAATCGTCTGCGGCTTGTCGATCGGTGGCGTGATCGCGCAGTGCCTTTACGGCACACGGCCGGAACTGATCGATGGACTGATCCTCTGCGACACGGCGGCGAAGATCGGCACAAGCGATATTTGGAACGGCCGTATCACGGCCGCATCTTCGAAAGGCATCGAAAGCTTCGCCGACGGCGTCATGGAAAAATGGTTCACGCCAGATTTTCACAAGAACCGCTCCGAGGAGCTTGCCGGCTATCGGACTATGCTCGTCCGTCAGTCTAGCGCGGGCTACGCCGCGGCATGCGCCGCCATCCGCGACGCAGATTTCCGGGCCGACACGGCGTCGATCGACGTGCCCACGCTCTGCATAGTAGGCGACCAGGACGGCTCGACGCCTCCTGAATTTGTGGAAGCATTCGCCCGGTCAATTCCCGGCGCTCGGTTCGAGGTGATTGCCGAGGCCGGCCACATCCCTTGCGTTGAACAACCCGAAAAGCTCGCCGACCTGATCCGCCAGTTCATAGGGGAAGACATGCGGAGGCGCACCCGATGAGAAATCGCAGCAAACGCTACGAGGAGGGTATGGCGACCCGCCGCGCTGTACTTGGCGACGCGCATGTCAATCGCGCTGAAGCAGCCAAGTCTGAATTCGACGATCCGTTCCAGGAGTTGATCACAGAAGCCGCCTGGAGCCATCTGTGGTCGCGCTCAAAGATCTCGAAGCGCGAGCGCTCAATGGTGACGATCGCGCTGTTGGCAGCCCTCGGTCACGACGAAGAAGTGGCCATGCACATACGAGCGACCACCAACACCGGCGCAACGCGGGACGATGTCCGCGAGGCTCTTATGCATGTTGCGATCTACGCTGGGGTGCCAGCCGCCAACCGCGCCTTCAAGATTGCGAAAAGGACATTCGCCGAGATGGATGCTGGGGCCGGCAGCACATGACCGGTCAAAAACTCGCCCCCAATTCCAGGCCGGAAACAGGCGCATTCTTCCAACGCGATCGAGAGTGGCATCCGCCGGCCTTCACGCCTGGTTACAAGACGTCGATCCTGCGCTCGCCACGGCGGCCGCTCGTAGCGCTCAACAATACGCTCTCTGAGTTGACAGGACCCGTCTTCGGCCATGACATTATCGGCGAATTGGACAACGACCTGATCTACAATTTCGCCGCACCGGGCGAAGCGGCGATCGGCCCACGCATCATCGTCCACGGACGTGTGCTCGACGAGCGCGGCATCGGCGTTTCTGGCGCGCTGATAGAAGTTTGGCAGGCCAATGCCGGCGGGCGCTACCGCCACAAGAACGAAGGTTATCTCGCGCCGCTCGACCCGAATTTCGGGGGGGGCGGACGTATCATTGCCACCGAGGACGGCTCCTATTCGTTTCGCACCGTTCAGCCCGGCCCATACCCTTGGCCGAACGGCCCGAATGACTGGCGTCCCGCCCACATCCATTTCTCCATCTTCGGTCATGGATTCGCGCAGCGGCTGATCACCCAAATGTACTTCGAAGGCGACCCGATGATCTGGAAATGCCCGATTGTGCGCACGATTCCCGACCACCACGCGATCGAAGGGTTGACCGCAGCGCTCGACATGCAAGCGACCATCCCCATGGATGCGCGTGCCTACAAGTTTGACATCGTGCTCCGCGGCCGTCGCTCGACGCTTTTCGAGAACCGCTTGGAGGGCAATTGATGGCGCAGACCCTCGAGCGCCTGAAGGAAAGCGCGTCACAGACCGCAGGTCCTTATGTCCATATCGGGCTAATGCCAAATTTCTGCGGCATCGGGGGCGTCTACGCGCATGATCTCGGCGCGACGATGGTCAACGAAAAGACCAAAGGTGAACGCATCAGGATCAAGATACGCGTGATCGACGGAGCCGATACTCCACTTAAAGACGCGCTGGTCGAGATTTGGCAAGCGGACGCGGCAGGCCTCTACAATTCGCCATCGGAACTGCGCGGGTCTGCCGATCCGAATTTCTCCGGCTGGGGTCGCCAGGCGACCGACATGACATCGGGGGAATGCCTTTTCGAGACGGTGAAGCCGGGCCGTGTGCCGTTCATCGACGGTCGTCCGATGGCGCCGCACATCACCGCGTGGATTGTCGCGCGTGGCATCAACATCGGTCTTCATACACGGATCTATTTCGGCGACGAAGAGAAGGCTAACGCGCAAGATCCCGTGCTTGCCCGCATCGAGCACCGGAATCGGATTGGTACGCTCATTGCATCACGTGAGGGCGATACTTACGCCTTCGACATACGTCTTCAGGGTGACGACGAAACCGTCTTCTTCGACATATGATCTCGGCTTTCGAACATCCCTTTCTTTCCGGACTCGTCGGCGACGAAGAGATGGCGGCGTTGCTCGGCATCGAAGCAGAAATGACTGCCATGCTGCGCTTCGAGACGGCTCTTGTCGAAGCTCAGGCGGAACTCGGCCTGATCCCAGGAGAGACTGCAAAGAGCATCGCCGGCACAATCGCGACATTCAAACCGGACATGAACGCGCTGAAGAATGGTACAGCGCGCGACGGCGTCGTCGTGCCAGACCTCATCCGGCAGATCAGACAGGCTGTCGAAGGGCCGTCGAATTACGTGCATTTCGGTGCAACCAGCCAAGACGTAATCGACACCGCGCTGGTGCTGCGCGTTCTTCCGTGCCTCGATCTCCTCGATAGGCGGCTCGCAGTGCTCGCCGGGGCTTTCGCAGATCTGTCTCGACGCTTCGGTGAGCGTCTACTGTTGGCGCACACCCGTATGCAACCCGCGATGCCGATTCGCGTCGCCGATCGGATCGAATGCTGGCGCGCGCCGCTCCAACGCTGTATCGAACGCTTGCAGCCCTTACGCCGATCGATCGGTGTCATCCAGTTTGGAGGTGCGGTCGGAACGCTGGAGGCATTCGGCGACAAAGGAACTGCGTTGCGTGCCGCTCTGGCTGCGCGGTTGAATCTTATCGATGTGCCGCAATGGCAAAGCCAGCGCGACCGCATAGCTGAATTGGCGAATTGGCAATCGCTGGTGACTGGTAGCCTCGGCAAGTTCGGCCAGGACGTTGCATTGATGATGCAAACTGGCGGCGCGATCGCGCTTGCAGGTGGCGGCACCTCGTCCGCCATGACGCACAAGCAAAACCCCGTCGACGCTGAGGCACTCGTCACGCTTGCCCGATTCACCGCGACGCAGCTCTCAGGGATGCATCACGCGCTCGTCCATGAGCAGGAACGATCCGGGGTGGCGTGGACGCTTGAATGGCTGATACTTCCGCAGATGTTGATTGCTGTGGGCGGTTCAACTGCAGTCGCAGCGCGTTTAATAAAACGCATCCAGACGATTGGACACGATCTGGGATCCTGATGCGTCCGGTTGCAACGTCGCGTAGTCGGCAGTGCCGCGGGATGTCTGCTTGCGGGTAAATTCGAGAATTTCGCAACGTCTGATAAGCGGCGCGAAGCTGCCATTCGCGTCCTGACCTGAGAAGGGCTGTTTTCGATCAATTCTTCCGCTTCTCGAACTGGAAGGTAGCGCCGGACTCGGTCGTTGGAGGGAGGGCGCTACGATAGCTTACCACTGACTTCGATCGGCATCGCTGCTGTTTGCGAGCCATTCCACCAGAATGAATCGGATCGATGCGTAGGGAAAAATCGCACGTCAGTGCGCAATTTCGCGCCATGGCGTAGAAAGGGCGCTGGCTCCCGGTCTGAATGAAACGGCGAACTACGAGCTGCCGATTCCCCTCGAAACTACGCAACAGCTTCCAACGCGACGGAAACGTGACCGAGACCGTGAAGAGCGCATTCGGCTGGCCGGTGGCCCGAAGCCCTCGCTGCGCGAAAAAGCATACGCTTTTGCCTGCGAACGGACCACGGTCAGGACCTACGATTTCACCGCCATAGGCATCCCAAGACACTACCTCGCCTGGATGTGTGAGGAAGGCCTGCTGGTGAAGATCGGCTATGGGCTCTATCGCGCCGCGGATCGCAAGGCTGCCTGATCAGCCTCGATTTAGAGGCCAATGTCGCGCAGAGATGCGCGATCGTGTGTCAGATCGAGACCGGCTCCGACGAGTGGCGATCGCAGCAGGGCTCGGCAATACCGCCTTTGCCCTCGAGAGCGCCGTTGCCCCTCGGTCTGATTCGATCGGCGTCAGGTCCTGCTTTCGCCAGCCCTCTTCGCTAGTGATCGGATCGTGTCGCGGTCGATCTTCAATCCGGCTGCTTCGTATTGCGCGATCTCAGTTTGAGAGATGTCGTGTTCATGGTCGGTCTCCTTCGCATGCGACGATCGCTGACCAATCGAGGCAAGGGCTGTTTCGGCCAAGGCCCGCGGGCGGAGGCTTGACTCCAAACCCCGCGGGCCAACCAGATCATGCCCTTCCGGACAGATCTTTCAGTTGCTTGAAGGGCTTTTCCAGCATTGCGCCCCACTTGGCGGGATAGACGATGTCAGGACCGGGTTCCCAAGGTCGAGTACCGTAGACCTTTGTCGGCCCACAACTGCAGATCGGATAGCGCATAGACGACCCGGCCGCCGAGCTTGCGGTAGATCGGGCCGGTTCCATAAGTTCGATGTTTCTCGAGCGTCCGGGCCGAAAGCGCCAGGAAACGTGCAGCCTCTTTGGTGACGAGGAAGCGTGGCGGGATGATAGGCAGATGGCTCATGGGTCTCTCCTCATGTCTGCCCGTCGGGAATGACGGGCACATAGAGGCATTGGCGGAGCGGTCTTCGGCGCAACATGTCGGGCGCGGCTGCGGCATCTATCGCGCCGCTGATCAAGAGGCGGCGTAATCCGATTTTGGCCAGTCCCCGGAGAATGACAACGTCTGCAGCGATTCGATTGCGCGATGGTCATGCTTTAGCGAGGAATCGGCGATGCGGCCATTGAGATCCAAGTCGGTTCAATGTGAGCCTGGACGAATGGACATACCGTCAGGGCCGGGACCGGTAGATCTGGATTGCCGTCGGCGGGGTACAAGTCAAATCAGCTGATCTCCAGGAACCCTCGTCAGCTCGCGGTCGACGCCGCGATCTGCTGGCGCCGCCTTGACCGGCGCGACAGATAGAAGGGCAGGACCGCAACGGCCGCGGCCAGGATCCACAGCACGACGCAGATCGTGCTGCCGAACAGGATGGACGGATCGCCGCCGCTGATCGCCAAGGCATTGCGCAGGTTCACCTCCATCACGCGGCCGAGCACGAAGCCGAGGATGATCGGCGCCATGTCGAAGCCCGCCTTACGCATCAGCCAGCCGACCATGCCGATGCCCAGCATCAGAAAGATGGAGAACACCGATGCATGGGTCGAATAGACGCCGACGATCGACAGTACTAGGATGCCAGGCACCAGCAGCCAGTTCGGTACGGTGAGAACGCGGGCGAAGATCTGCACCAGCGGTAGGTTGAGCGCCAGCAAGATGAAATTGCCGACGAAAAGCGAGGCGACGAGCCCACCGACGATCTCGGGCCGTTCGACCATCAGCATCGGTCCCGGCTGGATGTTGTATAGCATCAGCGCACCCAGCATGACGGCGGTCGTTCCGGAACCCGGCACACCGAGGGTCAGCATCGGAACGAACGCGCCGCACGCCGTCGCGTTGTTGGCCGCTTCGGGGGCCGCAAGGCCGCGAACGTCGCCCTTTCCGAAGGTACCCTCGGTGTCGGAAATTCGTTTCTCGGTCGTGTAGGAGACGGCGCTCGAAACCGAGGCGCCGGTGCCCGGCAACACGCCGACCACGAAACCGATCAGGGAACCGCGGAGCGATGCCCCGGTGCTTTTCACAATGTCCGTCCAGCGGGCAGTCATGCGACCAAGCTCGCGAATGACTGTGACGCCCCTGCCCTCGTGTTCGAGAATGAGCATTGCCTCCGACACGGAGAACAGGCCGATCACGAGTACGACAAACTCTATGCCGTCGCCAAGCTCGGGCTCGTTGAAGGTGAAGCGGTAGGCTCCCGAGGTCGCGTCCAGTCCGACCGTGGCGAGCATCAGGCCGAGCGTGCAGCCGATCAACGTCTTGACGGGCTGACTGCCGACCATCGAGCCCAGCGTCGCGAACGCAAAGATCATCAGCACGAAATATTCCGCGGGACCGAAGCCGATCGCCAGACCTGCGAGCAACGGCGCGAACAGCGCGAGGCCGATGGCGCCGAGCATGCCGCCCACGAAGGAAGCCAGGCCCGACAGCGCCAGCGCTTCGCCCGCGCGCCCCTGCCGCGCCAGGGGATAGCCGTCCATCGCCGTCATGACGGCGCCCGCGTCGCCCGGCACATTGAGCAGGATCGACGAGATGCGGCCGCCATACTCTGCGCCGCAATAGACCGCCGCGAGCAGGATCATGGTGCTCTCGGCCGGAAGGCCCATCGTGTAAGCGATGGGCAAGAGCAGCGCTATGCCGTTGATTGGGCCGATCGCCGGCAGCGCGCCGACGAGTGTTCCGATGAAGCAGCCGACGAAGCCGATCAGCAAATTCTGCGCGGTCAAGGTTACCGAGAAACCCTGCCAGAGATATTCGAGGTTCATGGATTTGACCTTTCCGGTTCGTTCCTCAGCCGCCGAACAGGGCGCCGACCGGCAGGTGGACTTCCAGGAGATAGGAGAAGACGAACCACCACAGAGCAGCGTGGCCGGCCGCTCCGGCAAGTGCCTTCGATGGCGGCGCGGCAAAGGTGAGCGCGGTGCCCAAGGTGAGGATGAAGATCGACACCGCGAAGCCAGCCGGTTCGAACAGGGCGACGGAGACGACCAGCAGGACGGGCACGGACAGCACCCGGACGAGAAGTGCGCCGGACGGGAAACCCTCCGCCTGTCCAGGAGAAAGGAAATACCAGACGGCCAGCAGACCCAGAACGGTCGCCAACGCGACCGGAAAAGCCCGCGGCCCTAACGGATCGGACGAGAATGCGTATTCGATGACGCTTCCGCCGATGCCATACGTGATTGCCAGCGCGAGCAGGCAGAGCGCCGCGCCGCGGCCGATCATCCGTGAGGCTCCCGGCGAGGCATGCGATTCGTCAGACATGGAGTTCTCCCTCATTTCGCTGAAGCGCAACCCGTTGCCGGCTGCCTGCGCCCGGACGGCCTCCATGCCGGTCCTCGCCATCGGCGCGCGGCCGATGGCGAACCTGGTCCGTCATATCTGAAGAGGCGCGCCCGTCGGGCGTCGACTTACATTCCGGCTTCCTTGGCCAGAACCTTGAAGCGGGCGACGTCCTCTTTCACGCGCTGATCGAATGCATCGCCGACCAGCGTGAACTCGAAGAGGCCGCGCGCCTCGCGCTCCTTGGCGAACTCCGGCGTGGTCGCCAGCTTCTCGAATGCCTGGACCCACCACTGGTAGTCGGCGTCGGAAACGTCCTTGCCGACATAATAGCCGCGCCAGACCGGCCAATCGATCTCGAAGCCCTGCTCGCGCGCGGTCGGAACATCCGCGAGTTCGCCGGACAGGCGCTCGGGCGACATCACCGCCAGGATGCGGACCTTGCCGGCGACGTGGTGCTTGACCATCTCGGCCGCGTCGCCCGAACCGACCTTCACATGGCCGCCTTCGAGGGCCGTCAGGACCGCGCCGCCCCCTTCCAGCGCAACGTAGCGCATGGACTTGGGCTCCTGGTCCGCCGACTTGGCGAGCAGGGATGCCTTCATCCAGTCCTGCGATCCGACGGCGCCGCCGCCGGCGATCGCGAATCCCGACGGATCGGCCTTGTAGGCCTCGACCAGTTCGCCGAGCGTCTTATAGGGCGAATCCGCCGCAACGACGAGGACGCCGAAATCGGCGCCAAGCGCGCCGACCCAGCGCACCGCCGTTTCGTCGTACTGGCCGAACTTGCCCTGCGCGAGCAGCAGCGCAGAGCCGCTCGAGGCCGCAGTGATGAGATTGCCGTCGCTGCCGCGCTTGCCGATGACATGGTTGTAGGCGACCGCACCGACGCCGCCCTCCATGTAGGTCACGGCCATGGGCTGGGAAATCAGCTTGGTTTCCAGCAACGCGTTGGCAGCGAGCCGGCAAGTCAGGTCGAAGCCGCCGCCTGGCTTCGCGCCTGCGAGGCATTCAGGCTTCGACGGCTGGGCATTCGCGGACGCGGTGAGCGCCAGCGTCACCGCTCCGAAAAGCGTGGCGCCAAATAGATGCTTCATGGATTTCCTCCCATAGAATCGTGAGCGGTGGCGAGGAATTTTCGCGCACGGCCCCGCGCGCCCTGTCCTTGGACAAGACGTCAAGCAGCGGCACCTTCGATTTCCTCCCGCCGGCCCCTCGCTCTCCACCAGGCCGGCAAGGTCAACCTAGCGCGCGTTCCTGTCACCATCCTGTCACGCGCCAGTCCGCCCCCGGATTTGCTTGTCGCCGGCAAGGCCGCATGCGATAATGGAATGTGCGTGTTCTCCTCATTGAAGACACCCATGACGTGGGCGAAGCGATCTGCCGGCGCTTCCAGCAGACGGGCCACACCGTCGACTGGGAGACCGACGGCGCTGCCGCGTCCGACATACTGGGCTTCACCGAATACGATCTCGTGATCCTCGACGTCATGCTGCCTGGCATGGACGGCTTCTCGATCCTGAAGAAACTGCGGCAGGCCAAGAGCGGCGTGCCCGTGCTGGTGCTGACGGCGCGCTCCGAGATCGACGACCGGGTCACCGCGCTCGACCACGGCGCCGACGACTATCTGGTCAAGCCGTTCGACTTCCGCGAGTTGGAGGCGCGTGCGCGGGTGCTCGTGCGAAGACGCAGCGGCGGCGACGCGACCAATCTGATCGTCTGTGGCGACATCAGCCTCGACCGGGCCAACCGCAATGTGATGGTGGGCAAGCGCGAGATACAGCTCAAGCGCCGAGAGATTGCGCTTCTGGAGATCCTCGCCTCGCGCCCCGGCAAGGTCTTCAGCAAGGAGGAACTGCTCGACCAGCTCTTCGGTTTCGACGACGCTGCCGGGGCCAACGCCATCGAGCTCTACATCGGCCGCCTGCGCAAGAAGCTGGACGGTGCGCGCGCCCGGATCGTCACGCTGAGAGGCAGCGGCTACCAACTGATCTCCGACGATGGCACATAGAAGCTCGCTGTTTTCCCGCCTCATGCGGCGTGTCGGCTTCGTCCTGGTGCTCGGCGCGGGGGCGCTGATCACCGCGGCCTGGATATATGCGCGCACCGCCGCCGACGAAGCGTATGACAGGCTGCTTCTGGGCGCCGCCTTCCAGATGAGCGACGGCCTCATCGTCGCCGAAGACAGCCTTCGGTTCGTGCTGCCTCCGTCTGCCTTCGAGCTGCTCGGGCTGGCGCAGCACGACCGGGTCTTCTATCGCGTCATCGATCCGTCGGGCGCGACCCTCACCGGCTATGCCGACCTGGCGGCGGAGATCGACCTCGAGGTCAGCCGCGCGGCCCCCGTCTTCGGCAACGACACCTTTCTCGGTGTCCCCGTCCGCACCGTAACGGTCTCCCACGCGATGAGCATGCCGAACGGTCCGGGCTGGGCCTATGTCGTGGTGGCGCAGACGATCGAGGCGCGACGCGCTCTTGCCTCGGAACTGACGGCGCGGGCGTCCGTTCTCGTTGCGGTCATGAGCGTTCTGGCCCTTATCGGGACGGCGTTCGCCGTGCGCTACTCGCTTCGGCCGGTCGACGATCTTGGCGCGGCGCTGAGGCGTCGCGATCCCCAGGACCTCGCGCCCCTTCAGGTCGCCGTGCCGCGCGAGCTGTCCCCCTTCGTGACGTCCATCAACCACTTCATCAACCGCCTCGACGAGCGGATCAAGCTGCTCCAGCGCTACATCGCCGACAGCGCGCACCAGATCCGCACGCCGCTGACGGCGCTTTCCGCCCAGGTGAGCATGATCGACGAACAGAAGGTCGCGCCGGAGGACCGCCGGCACCTGCAGCGCGTGCAGAGCCGCACGGCGGAGCTGGCCGGCCTGACCAACCAGTTGCTCAACCACGCGATGGTGATCCATCGCTTCGATTCGATCCAGCTCGCTCCGGTGTGGCTGAATGAGGTGGCGCGCATGGCCTTCCGCAACGCCGTGCCGATCACGGTGGATCCGGACATGGTCGTCTCGTTCGAGCCGTCGGAGGAGGAGCTTGTGGCGATGGGCGACGCGTTGAGCCTGCGCGAGGCGATCGTCAACGTCATCGATAATGCCCTGCGGCACGGCGCGGTCGCGAGACTCGAGGTTCGCGTACGGCGTCGGGAGGACTTCGGCCTGATCGAGGTTATCGACGACGGTCCCGGCATCAGGCAGGAGGACTGGCCGAACGTCGTCAGCCGTTTCTATACCGGAAGCTCGGACACGCGGGGCGCATCGGGCCTCGGCTTCGCCATCGCATCGGAGGTCGCGTCGGTTCTGCACGGACGGCTCGGCTTCCGCGAACGGACGGAAACCAAGCCGTTTTGCGTCTATCTGGAGTTGCCGCTCATACAGGATTCCGATCGATGAGCCGATATCGCCTGCCCGCGCTGAAGCGGGTCCTCGCGGCCGTCGCCTACCTGTTCCCGGCCATGGCCGGCGCGGTGGAAGGCGATCGCGTGACATTTCCCGCGCAGGGAGACGAGACGGGCCGTCTCGTCATCCACGCCGCGACCGATCTCGAGGCGATGCGGCCGCTCCTGCGCGATTTCCAGGCGCTCAATCCAGGCGTTGCGATCGAATACAGCGACTACGTGACCAACGACCTGTTCCGGGAGGCCCAGCAGGCCTGCGCGGCGGGATCGTCCAAGGCGGATATCTTGCTCTCGTCATCGGTAGACCAACTGGTCCGCCTCGCCAATGACGGCTGCGCCCAGATGCATGATTCATCTGGAACGCAGGGCGTGGCGGATTGGGCGAACTGGCGCAACGAGGTGTTCGGTTTCACCTTCGAGCCCGTCGTCTTCGTCTACGACCGGCGCTCCGTGCCGCCCGAAGACGTGCCGCGCAGCCACGATGCGCTGTCGGATCTGCTGCGGAGCAAAACCGACGTCTATCGCGGCCGCATCGCGACCTACGATATCGAGGCATCCGGCATCGGCTATCTCCTTGCTTTTTACGACTCGCGCCAAGCACCGACGGCGAACGGCCGGCTCCTGGAGACGCTCAGCCGCGCCGAAACCGTCGTCCGCTGCTGCAACAACGAGGTGCTCGGCGAACTCGCCGCCGGGCGGATCAGCATCGCCTACAACGTGTTGGGCTCATACGCCTATGCGGCGGCGCTCGCCAATCCGGACCTGCGCATCGTCCTGCCCGAGGACTATGCCCTTATCCTGTCGCGCGGAGCGATGATTCCCGCCCGCGCGGCGGGAGCGGAGTTCGGCAAGCACTTTCTCGATTATCTGCTTTCCGCGCGCGGGCGTCAGGTCGCGAGGGAGTCGTCGTTCTTTTTTTCCGAAGATGCGCCGCTGCCTCACGGCGTGGAAGGGCCGGAGAGCCTGACCGGCTCCGGCATCGGAAGGCCGATCCGCATCGGACCGGCGCTGCTGGCCGCCCAAGACGAAATCCAGCGGCACCAGTTCATAACCGACTGGAAGAACGTCCTGTTGAGGCGTTGACGATCTGGTTCAGCTTGCCGATGAGGGTGTCTGTCGATCACGGTAGCGAGCCCAGGGGAGCGGAACAAACTTGGGGGTAACGATTGCATCCGATCATGAGCGCTTTGGCGACAGAACCGGGATGAGCGCGCAAGCACGCGTTCCGGACGACCTTGGTCTTCGACTTGCGGAGGCGAAAGATCTGCTGCAGCAGCTTCAGCTTCGGATGATCGAGGGCCAGATCGAGCAGAGCGCCACCCTGGATCGAAGATGCTGTCATTGTGGTTTGACGCGTCCTCTTCACGATCGCCGGCAGCGGATCATCCAAACCCTGTTCGGCACGGTGACTGTCCGGCTACTGCGGCTCCGTCCTTGCCCTTGCCGTCGACCGGAGGCCGATTCTTCGGGATCTGGCGGGCGATCCAGACGTGTGCCGATGCTTCTGAAAGGGCGCGCCACGCCCGAGCTCGTCCGCATCCAGGCCGAGCTTGGTGCAAGGCTGTCGTTCCGCGAGGCCGCCCGTGTCATCGACTTGTTCCTTCCAAGTGGCGTCGGCGCCAATCACATGACGGTGCGCCGCCGCCTCGCCGAGATCGCCGATCAAGTCGAGGCGCGCGACAATGCCAACCAAGGCGGCGATCGTCGCTTCGGTGAACCCAAGGTCATTGCCGATGCTGGCGAAGCTGTGTCGCAGAACATGCGGCGTGATGTCGGCCAAGTCAGTATCCTTGAGCAACTTCGTCCACTGCCTGGGGAAGCTCCCGAATGGCATGCCGTCCTCCCAGCCGGGAAAGACGTAGTCTTCAGCACTCTGTTCCTCGTCGCGGCGACCCTCGAGGTATTCCAGGACCAGCAAGCCGATAGGACGCACGGACGCCCCCTCCTTGCTGTCGGTAAGACGCAGGCAACTCCCGTCGATATCGATCTCGCCGCACCGCAGACCGATGACCTCGCTGCGTCGGCAGCCTGTCAAGGCGATCACCCGGATCATCTCTGCGGTGGTCTCGTACTGTCTGTCCTCGGCCGCTTTCCGCAGAATATCGCCGAGCGTGCGGTATTCCTGCTCGCTGAGACGGCGGGCGTTGACCTGGTCTTTCGGCTTGCGCACACCGTGCACTGGGTTTTGTTCGATGATGCCCAGCTCCACCGCATAGGTGAGAATGCCGCCGAAGAGACCTATAGTCCGGGCGGCTGTGCCAGCCCCACCGCGCACGATGGCGCGCCCGCGCAGCTTGTCCGTCTTGACGTTCGTACGCGTCTTGCCCGCCATGATGTCCTTCATGGCCTGCGTGATGTCGGACTTGGCCAAGTCCCGTACCCGTCTGCTGCCGAGCAGCGGAATGATGTGCCGCTCGATGCGCCCCACATCGGTGGAGATCGTCGTGAGCTTCTTTGGTCGCCCTCGCTTCCCGAGCACCAGTCCGTTCTTCAAATCTTCGAGGTAGCGGGTGCAGAGTTCCTTGACGGTGATCGCTTCGCGATCGAGCTTGCGCTCCTCGGCAGGGTTTCCACCCCTCGCGACCTGGCCGAGCAGGACTTTCGCCTCGCGCCTTGCCTCCTCGGGAGTCCAGACTCCGTGTAGCCCGATCGTGTAGCGACGCGAACGGCCAGCCGAGCGATACTGCACGACATAGCTTCGCTTCCCCGATTTGAAGACCCGCAGCCCGAAGCCAGGCAGGTCCTCGTCCCAAATGACATAGTCCGAGGACCTGATTTCGGTGGTATCGACGGTTCGTTTGGTTAGCTTCGTCATTCGGGGGTGTTTCCTTGGCAGAATCCCCGCGTAAGCAATGCGTAAGCACCGGGGGTTTGAGCCGCTCCGTCGTACCGTCGGTGCTGATCGAATTCAAATTTGTTTTGTGATTTCAGTGGCATAGCGCGGATTCGGATAGAATCGGATAGTTTCGGCGGAACCGATTATCCATTCTCCGAAGGCAGAGGTCACAGGTTCGAATCCTGTCGGGTGCGCCACTAACCCCTTTGAAATATCGCCTAAATTTCGTTCGTCTCTGGCAGTCCGTCGTTTCCTACGCGGACGTAGTCATCCTCGAAACGGGTCTTCGATACAACGTAAGTGCCGTCTTCGTGCTTGTGCGGGAAGAGAAACTCTCCCGTCTTTGTGCCCCTGCTGACGAAGGCGTGCAATCCGAGCTTTGGCACCCAAAATTCCTTTCGTGCAATTCGTTGCAATCAATTCTCGTCAATCCGCCGTTTGCCGGTCGCGCACGCGCCGGAAGATTTCCAGCGCAAGATGTTCATGGGCAGCCGAGCGGAACTCCTTGTCGGTCATCACCCGCGAGAAAATTTCCTCGTTGCCCTCCATGCGGTCGATGAACAGTTCGTCGAGCATCCGTTCCAGATAGGATGAGAAGTTGGCAAGGTTGTTGGCCTTGGCCGCTTCAACGATCTTGTCGTCTTCTTCGGCGCTCGCACGCATCTGGTCGAAGAAGAATTGATCGGCTTCGGTAAAATTGGTGCCGAAGCGCTCGTTTAGCTTCGCCACCAATGTGGACAATGCGACGCCCTCCTCCGCGAAACTTCCAGTGCCAACGTCCGTCGGCCCCTTGAGCGGGGCGGCTTCGCCATAGCCTAGATCGATTGAACCTTCCGTCATCTGCTGGAGTCGGAAGAAGCGAAGCGCCACCTCGTCGTCCAGCGCAAAGGCATGGCCATCGCCTGGTGGTGGGAGCTTGGCGATTAGGTTGCGAACAAAGGCATAGAGCTTTTCAAGTTCGCTGTCCTGATAGGGGATAATCTGGGAGAGGAAGGCGTAAAGGTTCCGGTACGCGGTCAACTGGCCACGAAACTCGTCCTGCTCCGGCGCTTCTTTCTCGAGGAACCGCTGCACCACGGCATCGAGCACCGCGTTCATCAGCCGATGGTCGGTGGCGGAGTGATCGCGCTTTCCCCGATACCACACCTCGGCGAAGGCATTGACGTCGTCGGGTGAGAAGATCGCCCATTCCAAGAGCTTGTGCTGCAATTCCGACAGGCGGTGCGGATCGGCATTCTCGCCAATGGGCGTCGCTTCGTAATAGGGCTTGAACGCCTTGTAGATATCGTCTTCCTCGTTAGCGAAGTCGAGCACGAAGGTGCGCGCCTTGCCCGGAGCCATACGGTTGAGGCGAGATAGTGTCTGCACCGCCTGCACACCGGCCAGCCGCTTGACGACATACATCGTTTGCAAGAGCGGCTGGTCGAAGCCCGTCTGGTATTTTTCGGCGACCAGAAGCACGCGGTAGTCGTCGCGCTCGAAGGTTTCTGGCAGTTCGCTTTCGGCCAGCCCGTCGTTCATCGAAACTTCGGTGTACGAAGAGCCGGGGTCTTCCGGGTCTTCCACGCTGCCCGAAAAGGCGACCAACGAGCGGATCCCGGTATATCCGTGATCCTTGATGTAGCGGTCGAACGCTAGCTTGTATTTAACGGCGGCAAGACGCGAGCCGGTGACCACCATCGCCTTGGCCCGCCCGCCAAGCTCGTGCATGACGTAGAGACGGAAGTGCTCCACGATAACCGAAACCACTTGCTCGATATTGACCGGATGCAGTTCCAGATAACGGGTCAGCGCCTTCGCGGCCTTCTTGCGCGGCACCTCCGGGTCATCCTCCACCTGCTTGATGAGGCCGAAGAAGCGCTTGTAGGTCGTGTAGTTCAAGAGCACGTCCATGATAAAGCCCTCTTCGATGGCTTGCCGCATGGTGTACTCGTGGAACGGCGAGGTGCCGGATGGCCCCGGCTCGTCAAAAAGCGTCTTGGTCTTGAATTTCGGTGTGGCGGTGAACGCAAAGAAGCTGAGGTTCGGCTGCCGCGCGCGTTTCAGCGCATCGCGCAGTATGGCTGCCTTGGCATCATCGGACAGAGCGTCGTCCTCTTCGTCCGATATCTGCGCGGCGATCGCGGCTTCAATGCCATCCTTGTTGAGCATCCCCTTGAGCGCGGTCGCAGTCTCGCCGCTTTGCGAGGAATGCGCCTCGTCAACGATCACGGCAAAGCGCTTGCCCGCCGTGTCGATCTTCACTCCCGTGCCCTTGCCCTCCAGCGTGGAGAGCGCCTGCGCAATGAAGGGGAATTTCTGGATCGTGGTGATGACGATCGGCGTGCCCTGCGACAAGGCGCGAACAAGCTGCTGGGTGTCCTCGTCGATCTTCTCGACCACGCCGGTCTTGTGTTCGAACTGATAAATTGTGTTCTGCAATTGCTGATCGAGCACGCGCCGGTCGGTGACGACCACGACCGAATGAAACACCTTCTGGTCGTTGGCGTCGTGCAGGCTCGCCAGCCGGTGGGCAAGCCACGCGATGGAGTTGGATTTTCCTGACCCTGCCGAGTGCTGGACGAGATAGTTGCGCCCCGAGCCATTCGAGCGCGCATGGGCCACGAGCTTACGCACCGCATCAAGCTGGTGGTAGCGCGGGAAGACCATCGTTTCCTTACGGATGGTGCGCACGCCCTTGTCGGACTTGACCTGCCGCTCCTTCACTTCCAGGTGCATGAAGCGTTGCAAGATGTCGATCAGGCTATCGGCCTGTAGCACCTCGTCCCAGAGGTAGTGGGTTTTCCAGTTTCTTTCGACAGGCGGGTTGCCCGCGCCGTGATTATTGCCTCGGTTGAAGGGCAGGAAGACGGTTTCCTTACCCTTGAGGCGTGTGGTCATCCACACCTCGTCAGGGTCCACCGCGAAATGCACAAGCGCGCGTTTCTTGAAGGCGAACAGCAAATCGCGCTCGTCGCGCCCATCGCAATACTGCCGCACCGCATCCGCCGCGCGCTGGCCCGTCAGCGGGTTCTTCAGTTCCGCCGTGGCCACGGGCAGACCATTGAGGCTGAGCGTCACGTCGATGATGCAGCGCCGATTCTTGCCGTCCGCCTTTTTCATCACCGAGGTGAAGGCCACCTGCCGCGTGATGGTCAACCGGTTCGCGGCATAGGATGCGGTTGCCTCAGGATTCATCGCTGAGTTTGGGCGGAAAAAGGCCAATCGGAACGTCTTGCCGTAGCATTTGAACCCATGTCGCAGGACGTGCAGCGTGCCCTTGATGTCGAGTTCCTTGGCGAAACTATCGAGTATGGTCGCTTCTGTCTTGGCCCCGAGCAGCGCTTCCAACTGCCCCCACTTCGCCGGCTGACTGTCTTTCAGAAAGCCGATCACATCGTCCGGGAATAGCGCCAGAGCCTCGTCATAGGCGGTCGGTTGGCGCTTAGCATAGCCGCCCGCGCCGATTAATCCGGTCTCAATCGCTGTCTCGAAGTCGTGTTCGGTGTGCCCCGACATACTGCCCCTCAAACCGTATTTATGGACTCATTCTCAAGTTCGTCGAGCCCCAGCGCCTCGACTTCATCATAATGATAGTGCCGAACAGAAGGGTCCCGCGCGAGATATTTATTGTCTACATCCAGATAGGCGTCTGGATTGTTGTTCTCGGTGAGTACGAACTTCTTGATCTTCAGGGGTCTGCTGTCGCCTGTGTATTGTGCGACCACCTTTCGGAGGCAAGCGCACCAATGGGCACCCGACCTGAGCTGATCTATGATTGAGCCTGGATCCAAACTCTTCGTTTTGAACTCGAAGAGGTACGCCATAACCTTGCGGTTGAAGCACTGGAAAACGACAAAATCGCACCGCTTTGACCACTCCTTGCCGTTGTCGTCGAGAAAATGGAAAAGAGGGTTATTTCGCCCATCGAGCTTGATGGCGAACGCCTTGCCCTTGTATGGCAGCCGCACAATCCGTGTAGATTTCTTGGTTTCGCCTTCGCGGAAGTACTTTTCACGGAGGACGATCTCGCCTCCGTCGCCGCGATGGACGATATATTCGTCGCTGATGTACGCTTTGATGTGGTCGAAGTAGCTGGACGCGTCGAGGGTCATGCCAGTTCTACGATCTGACCCGTGACGGCAGCCGTGACGAGCGCCGCTCGATAGTCTGCCAATTGTTGCCGCGATGTGTCGATGCGATCCCAAATCGTCGCAATCCTGCTCGTCTGTTCCACGAGATACCCCACTATCCCCGATTGTTCAGCGACAGGTGGAATCGGGAATTCTATCTGCGCGTACCTTGACGGATTAAGATTTGCCTGACCGATGCTCGGCAAAGCGAGCGTGCGAGCCAAAGCCAGCAGCACTTCCGTACCCATGACGAAATTGGCGTACTCTGGGAGGTATCTATCGGTGAAACGGAAGCGCACCAGATAGGACGCGAGCGACACGGGGAAGTCTGCGTCCCCGCGAAAAATCGAGGTCTTTCCGACCAGATTAAGGCTGTTGGTGCGGTTGAAGACGACGTCGCCGGCCTCCAGCAGTAGATTCTCATCTACCTCATCGAGAAAACGCAAATCGCCAAGGTCGATTTCCCCACCGACTAGGTTTCCCATCCGAAGCACTGCGACCCCTCCAGCGGGTTCCAGAGAGGCGGAGACGCCATAGGTGGAACTGCGCAACACACGCTTCAACGGCAACACTTCCCAATGCGCTGGAATGTCGCCGAGCCAGTCAATGCCGGAGGGTTTCATGGGGGCGGCGGGGTTCAGGCCCTTGGTGACGGCGCGGGTGATCAGGGCCTGATGCTTTTCGGCCAGCCGGTCCAGAAGCGCTCGCTTCTTCTCGATCAGCCCGTCGATCCGTGCCGTCTTTTCATCCAGAAACCGCGCAATACGTCGCTGGGTGTCGAGGGGCGGGAGTGCGATAAAGGCGTTTTTCATCGGGTACTGGCCGAGTCCGAAGCGCGTGACGCCATTGGCCCCAAGCTTGAACTGATCGTTCAGTGGCTCGGAACGGCAAAGCCATGCGAGGTAGCCGCCGTCGAGATCGACCCCATTCGGCTCAAAGACCGAAAGGTGATAGCCGCAGACAACACCCGGCATATCTTCGGCAACAAGCGCTGGAATACCGATGTCGTCCCAGCTTTCGCTATCCTTGGTGACGATCACCTGACCGCGCTTGAGTTGGAATTTTTCGATTTCCGCTTCGGTCGCGCCCCCCTGCATGAACTCCAGGTCAGGAGTGATCCGGTCGTTATAGTAAACGTCGGTGTAGTTGCAGAGCCGAATCGGCTCTTCGCCGTCCGCAATCGTTTTGTCGACATTGCTGTTGCGTACATCCGCGAAGAACTTGAGCTTCTCCAGCCGCCATCCAGCCGGAAGCGAGCCGTAAGCCTGCTCCACCTTTTCGGGCACGGTCGTCATGCAACCAGCCCTTTCAGCAGCCCAGCGATCTCGCCTTCCAGCGCGGTGATGTCCGTCTCGATCTCGTCCAGCGGGCGCGGCGGGTCGTAGACGTAGAAATGTCGGTTAATCGGGATTTCGTAGCCGATTTTGGTCTTGTCGTAGTCCACCCAGGCATCGGAGACATGGGGGAGCACTTCGCGCGCCATAATAGGCGTCAATTGCGGGCTTCATTGCAGTGACAAGGTGCTCGTTTGGTTTGTCCGGCCCGAAGAACATCGGCAATTTCGCACCCTTATGGGCGGCGTTCTCGTCCCTGTTCACCGCGTCCAGGAACGCCTTGGGCATCCCGAATGCCTCGGGCAGCGGGATGTTTTCGGTGTCGCGCAATTCGCTATCCGGCTCCGGCCTGCCCTTGCCGTCGCAGCAAATCTCGGCGTTTGAGTCGCGCTCACCCAGCGCGGCGAAGACGGCTTTCTTGATCGGCGCGGCGATGCTGACCCCGGCGCGCTTGGTGGCGCGAGCAAGATCGGCCTCGAACGCCTCGCGGTCCATATACCGGCCCTTGCCTTCGAGCGTTGCCAGCGCGGCGCGAATGGCCTCCTGCTGCGCGCGCCCTTCCTCTATCTCGCGCGCCGCCGCCTTGTCGTCCTTGCGCTTTTTTGAGGTAGCGAGATTGATGAAGGCGCTCTGGCCGTCCAGTTTGGCTATGCGCTCCGGGCTCGCCTCGAAGTTCATGCGCAACGGGCGCTCAACCGTCACCTTGAGGAAACCGAACTCGCGATTCTCGAAGACGCGCGAGACGATTCGCTTTTCGGTATCGCCGTTGACCCGTACCTCCGCCGCCTCGCCATCGCTGTGATTGCCATAGATGCGGGTGAGGTGACTGATCTGCTCGTCGGTGATCTCGTTGCGCTTGTTGTTGAGGCTCTTCGTCATCCGCTTGAAAAAGCGAGTGCCATCGATCAGTTGTACCTTGCCGCGCCGCTCGGGAGCCTTGCGATTGGTGACGAGCCAGACATAGGTGAAGATGCCGGTATTGTAGAAAAGCTGGTCGGGCAGCGCCACGATGGCGTCAAGCCAATCGTTCTCGATGATCCAGCGGCGGATGTTCGATGGGCCGGAGCCGGCATCGCCCGAGAAGAGCGGCGAGCCATTGAAGACGATGGCGATCTTGGAGCCGACCGCGTTTTCGTCCCCTCCCTTGTAGGGGTACATCTTCGAGATCATGTGCTGGAGGAACAGCAGGGAGCCGTCATTGATCGCGGGCAGCCCGGCACCGAAGCGACCGGAGAAGCCCAACTCGTTGTGCTCCTTCTCGACAACCGCCTTCTGGTCCTTCCACTCTACGCCAAAGGGAGGGTTAGCGAGCAGGTAGTGGAATTGCCTGCGCTCGAAGCCGTCACGAGCCTTGCCATCGCCCAGAGTGTCGCCGAGAATAATATTGCTGACATCTTCATCCTTGATGAGCATGTCCGAACAACAGATTGCCCAAGCTTCATCGTTATATTCTTGCCCGAACAACGCCAAATGTGCTGACTTGTTTTGCCCGAGATCACTTCCGGGTTCTCCTTTGAAGAACCGTTCTGACTCCGAAAGCATTCCACCGGTACCACATGCGGGATCATAAATTTCAAGGTAGATTCCCGGTTTGTACACATCCGGTTCACCGGTATATATAAGGTTGGCCATCAGACGGATGACTTCGCGGGGGGTGAAGTGGTCGCCGGCTTCTTCGTTGGCCTGCTCGTTGAAGCGCATCACCAGATGCTCGAATAGATAGCCCATTTGCAAATTGTCTATGCGGTCAGGGTGTAGATCAACTTGGGGATCAGCCATCGCCTTGACGATGGTGAAAAGTCGGTTGCTGGCGTCGAGCTTTTCGACTTGGTCTGTAAATTTGAACTTGTCAAAAATTGCGCGTGCAGTAGGCGAGAACCCGTTGATGTAAGAAACGAGATTCGGCGCAATGTTCTCCGGATCACCAAGCAACTTTTCAAAAGTGAAAGGGCTTACGTTGTAAAGCGGATGCTTGCGCTTGGGGTCAGCGGCCTTTCCGAGCAGCTTATCCATCGCGCTTTCGGGCGTGTCCTTTGCGGTCAGCTTTTCGTATTCCTTGAGTACAGCGGCCTTGGTCGGCTCAAGAACGCAATCCAGTCTGCGCAGCACGACCATCGGCAACATGACCAGCCGGTATTGCGGCGGGCGATATGGGCCGCGAAGTCGGTTGGCAATTTCCCAGATCGTAGACTTCAAATTCTCGTGGGCTTGCAGATTCATGTCAGCAGTCCGCCTTGGCAATTTCTTCACTTGGAATGGAACATTTCCCGGAGGAGGTAGAATCGACCGACCGCGTACAGTCAAGGAGCGACTGGTACGCCACACCGGCGATCAATTGAGCTTTGGTGGACGGATAGGACGGCTTGGGGTTGGTAGACGACGACCGGAGCGGACAGAATACTGGAACCTGGCCGACCTGGCTTCCCGCCACTGAACCGCGACCGCCAAAACACCGACTGCCGATTCCCCTATTTCAGCCATATCTCGTAAAGCTCGACGTCGAATCCAGTCCTGCCCGCCCATCACGGTCACCTTCGATCTCAGCGATGATCTGGAACCCAATCGGCTTCGGATGATTTGTTTGTGGGTAGATTTGAAGGAGAAGCCATTGTCCGCACCGAAGGAAATGGATGTCGTCCTCGAAAAGCTGCCTTTGAGGATCGGCGCCTACATACCCGACGACTTGCTGGAAGACTGGTTCGCGCCGGGAACGGGCATGAACCCGGTCAGCACGGAAGCGCTGGCGGCCGCCAAGACTTACGGATGGCGCTTCGAATGCGATTTCAAGCACTACCCCGAACGGATGGAAGGCGTGTTCTGGAAGTGGGTGCCGGCGATCTGATCCGCGCAGGGGAGCCTGAATAGAAATGGGCAGGCATAGTTGCAGGCGGGCGGGTCAGTCGGGGCTGAGCCATGCATTCGCGGTCGCGAAAAGCTTCGCTTTGCCGATTGCCGCACGGCCGGAGCTCGCCGGCATTTCAACCTCGGGCAGCGCCCGTTCCGGCATTCACCCCATCCAGCAACGCCAGCAGCCCCTTCAGAATCTCCACCGGCGGCGGCGGGCAGCCTGGGATGTGCAGATCGACCGGCAGCACCTCCGAGACGCCGCCCATGACGGCGTAGCTGCCGGCGAAGCAGCCGCCGTTTCTGGCGCAGTCGCCGAGGGCGACCACCCATTTGGGGTTGGGCGTCGCGTCCCAGGTTCGCTTCAGCGCCTCGCGCATGTTTTTGGTGACCGGCCCGGTGACGAGCAGCACGTCGGCATGGCGCGGCGAGGCGACGAAGCGGATACCGAAGCGCTCGATGTCGTAGAAGGCGTTGCTGAGCGCATGCATCTCGAGTTCGCAGCCGTTGCAGGAGCCGGCGTCGATCGCCCGGATCGACAGGCTTCGGCCGAGCCGCTTGCGGGCGGCACCGTCGAGAGCGCGGGCGAGCTCGTCGACCGCGGCATCGCTCGCTTCGGGCGGACGCTCGGTGAGCGGGGGGCGTATCAGGCTTTCGAAGAGAAGCTTGCGCATGACAGCGTGCCTTCTTGTTTGACCTTTTCCAAAAACCGGTTTCCACTTTTTGGGATCATGGTCTTAGAGATCGTGGCCGGAATAGGAGCAGTTGAACGACTTGTTGCAGAGCGGAAAGTCGGCGACGATGTTGCCCTCGATCGCCGCTTCAAGCAGCGGCCATTGAAACCAGGAGGGGTCGCGCAGGTGACAGCGCTCGATGATGCCGCCTGCGCCAATGCGCAGCCAGGCCAGAATGTCGCCCCGGAAGCCCTCGACAAGCGCCATACCCTCTAGCGCCATGCCTTCACGCGGCCCATCCGGCTCGGCAATATCGACGCGGATCGGGCCGCCCGGCAGTTTTTGCAGGATCTGCTCGACCAGCGACAGGCTCTGCTCGACCTCGCGGATGCGGATCCAGACGCGCGCATTCACGTCGCCCTCCTGAAGGACAGGGACGTCGAAGGCGAGTTCGTCATAGGGCGGATAGCCCGGGCTGCGCCGCGCGTCGAAATCCCGGCCGGAGGCGCGGCCGACATAACCGCCTGCTGCATATTGGCGGGCGAGTGCCGGCTTGAGCCGGCCGGTCGCGACGGTGCGGTCCTGCAGCGACGCCGTGTTGTCGTAGAGTTCGACCAAATGAGGAAAGCGCTGCCTGATCTCCGCGACCAGCGCCCGGATTGCCGCCGTCCCCGCTTCGCCCAGGTCGCTTGCCACCCCGCCGGGCACGATGCGGTCGCGCATCAGGCGATGGCCGAAGGCCGCGTCGCCGGCGCGCAGCACGCGTTCGCGCAGCACGCCGCAATGGGCATGCATGAGCGCGAAGGCAGCGTCGTTGCAGATGGCGCCGATATCGCCGAGATGGTTGGCAAGGCGCTCCAGTTCGGCCATCAGCGCCCGCAGCCAGACCGCGCGCGGCGGAGCCTCGACACCGAGTGCGGCTTCGACCGCGCGGGCAAAGGCAAGCGAATAGGCGACGGTGCTGTCGCCGGACGTCCGGCCCGCCAGTCTGGCCGCGCGCTCGACAGGCGAACCCGCCATCAGGCCTTCGATGCCCTTGTGCACGTAGCCGAGACGCTCTTCCAGTCGCACAACCGTTTCGCCGCTTGCGGTGAAGCGGAAATGCCCGGGCTCGATGATGCCGGCATGCACGGGCCCAACCGGAATCTGGTGCAGGCTGTCGCCTTCGGCGGGCAGGAAACGGTACGCCGCGGCTGGCGGCGGGGTCCGGGTTGCCGATGCCCCCGCTGCCAATGTCCCCGGTGCCAGGGGATGACTGACGCCCCATTGGCCGTGATCGAGCCAGCGACGGGTATCGGGAAGGCCTTGCGGCAGCAGCCCGAACAGGTCCGCGGCGGCGCGCTCGAGGCGCAGGGCCGGCGGATGAAGCTGGCCGACCGATGGGTAGCGGCCGCCGGGGCATTTCAGGCTGATCATGCCGATCTCCCGACCTTCGCCGAGAAGCGCCATGTGGACGATGTCCGGCTCGCCCCAAAGACCGAGCAGGCTCCAGCGGCCCTCGGCGAGCTGCTCCACGGCAAGGTTCCAGGCTTTCGGCGCCACCATGGCGCGTCTGGCGGGCGCGTGGTGCTCGACAGGCCGGCCGGCCTCGATGAGGCCGGTCAGCGCAGGCAGGCTTCTTTTGCTCATCCGCTTCATCCCAGAATGTCCGCGACGTGCTGGAACCAGGTGACCAGGGATGCCGGCAAATAGATGCCGGCGCCAAACACCAGGGCCAGGTGGGAATACATCGGCACGTAGGATGCCTCGACGGGCGCGGTGCTGCCGCGCGGCTCGCCGAAGGCGACACCGGTCAGCCGCAGCAGCAGGGCGCCGAAGGCGAGCAGAAGCCCGAATACCAGGGGGATCGCCAGAAGCGGCTGTCTTGCGAAGGTCGAGCTCACGACCAGGAATTCGCTCATGAAGATGCCGAGCGGCGGCAGGCCGGCAATGGCAACGACGCCAATGACCAGAGCCCAGCCAAGCCCGGGATGCGTTTCCGTCAGCCCTCTTATGTCGGCGATCTTTTGTGTTCCCTTGACCTGCGCGATGTGGCCGACGGCGAAGAAGATCGCCGACTTGGTCAGGCTGTGCATGACCATGTGCAGCAGGCCGGCGAAGTTCGCCAGCGGGCCGCCCATGCCGAAGGCGAAGACGATGATGCCCATGTGCTCGATCGACGAGTAGGCGAACAGGCGTTTGATGTCGCGGCGGCGGTAGAGCATGAAGGCCGCGAAGATCAGCGAGGTGAGCCCCATCGCCACCATCAATGGTCCAGGCGCGATCGCCTCGGGGCTCGCGGCGAGCAGCAGCTTGAAGCGCAGCACGGCATAGAGCGCGACGTTGAGCAGCAGGCCCGACAGCACCGCCGAGATCGGCGTCGGGCCTTCGGCATGCGCATCGGGCAGCCAGGCATGCAAGGGGGCAAGACCGACCTTGGTGCCGTAGCCGAGCAGCAGGAAGACGAAGGCGACGTTGAGCAAAGCCGGGTCGAAACGCGCGGCCTGTTCGATAAGCACCGTCCAGACCATGGCATTGGTGCCCTCGCCGACGACCGGCTGCGCGGCCATGTAGACGAGGATGGTGCCGAACAGCGCAAGCGCGATGCCGACGCTTCCCAGGATGAAATATTTCCAGGCGGCCTCCAGCGCTTCATGCGTGCGATAGATGCCGACCATGAGCACGGTGGTCAGCGTCGCAAGCTCCACCGCCACCCACATCAGACCGATATTGTTCGAGACGAAGGCGAGGTTCATGCCTAACATCATGATCTGGTACATCGCGTGGTAGAAGCGCAGGTTCGGCGCGGTCAGCCGGCCGGTGTCCAGTTCGTGCGCGATGTAGGAGGCGCTGAACACGCTGGTGGTGAAGCCGACGAATGTGTTGAGCACGATGAAGACGATGTTGAGATCGTCGACGAGCAGGTACTGGCCCGGCTGCGGCCGGTCGGTGATGAACAGCGACAGCGCGGCGAGCAAGGTCAGGAAGCTCGCGGCGACATTCAGGCCCGCCGACATCTTGTAGTTCGGCAGCGCCGCCAGAAGTGCCGCCGCGCCGACGGGGATCAGCAGGATGGCGGCCACCGCATCGAAGGGAGCGGTCAACGGCGTTCTCCCCGGTAGTCGTCGAGCGCGCCGACATCCACAGAGTCGAACCTTTCGCGGATGCGGAACAGGAAGACGCCGATGACGATGAAGGCGATCAGGATCGAGAAGGCGACGCTGATCTCGACGACCAGCGGCATGCCCTTGGCGCCGGTGGCGGCCAGCACCAGGCCGTTCTCCAGCGACATGAAGCCGACAACCTGGCTGACGGCGTTGCGGCGGGTGACCATCACAAGCAGGCCGAGCAATATTATCGACAGCGCGAAGGCCAGGTCCTCGCGGGCCAGTGGGTCGGCTTCGGGCGTGACCCGCAGCATCAGCACCATGGACAGCGCCACCAGACCGATGCCGGCCAGCATGGTCGGACCGATGCCGACGGCGGTCTCGATGTCGCGATGGATGCCGATCCGCTGGATGATGCGATGAAGCCCTACGGGAATGACGATCGCCTTGAAGATGAGGGCAATCGCCGCGGTGACATAAAGGTGATGGGCGTCCTGGACGTAGGCCTGCCAGGCCACGGACAAAGCCAGCACCACCGCATGAAGCGCAAAGACGTTGATCAGCGCAAACAGGCGATCCTGATACAGCATCATGAAGCTGACCAGCACCAGGCCGCCGGCGAGCAGATGAGCGATGTCGAAGGTGAGGCCGTTCATCAAAGGCTCCGTGAGACGAACAACAGAAGCGTGCCGAGCAGGGCCAGCATGAGGGCGGCACCCAGGAAATCCGGAACGCGGAAGACGCGCATCTTGGCGATGGCGGTCTCGAACACCGCAAGCAGAATGCCGCTCAGCGCAAGCTTGCCGATGTAGACCGCGACGCCCAGAGCATAAGCACCTGGCCCGGAGCGGGCGGTCACCAGCCCCCAGGGAATGAAGACGCAGGAAATCAGCGACACATAGAGCAGAAGCTTGAGGAAGGCGGCGAACTCGATCATCGCCAGATGGCGGCCGGAATATTCCAGCACCATCGCTTCGTGAACCATGGTGAGTTCCAGGTGGGTGGATGGGTTGTCGACCGGTATGCGGGCGTTTTCGGCGAGCGCCACCATGACGAGGGCGATCAGCGACATGCCGAGCGATACCCGCAGGCCAACCTCCGGCGAGCCCATGAAGGCGGCGACGGTGGAGAGTTGCGTCGCGCCGGCGACAAGCGCCAGGCTGAACACGATCAAAAGCATGGCGGGTTCGGCCAACGAAGCGATCATCACCTCACGGCTTGCGCCGATGCCGCCAAAGCTCGTGCCGACATCCATCCCCGCCAGCGCCAGGAAGAAACGCGCGCTGCCAAGCAGCGCGACGATGGCGATCAGATCGGCGGTCCAACTGAAGGTGAGGCCGGTGGCGAATGTCGGGATGAGCGCGGCGGCGACCCAGGTGGCGGCAAAGATCAGATAGGGTATGACGCGAAACAGCCAGGATGCGTTGCCGGCCAGGACGACCTCCTTGCGCATCAGCCGCAGGAGATCGCGGTAGGGCTGGATCAGCGAAGGCCCCTGGCGGCGCAGCAGTCTCGCCTTCACCTTGCGCACGAAACCGGTCAGAAGCGGCGCCAGCAAAAGCACCAGCATCATCTGCGCGCCCTGGACGGCCAGTTCAGCGATCAGGGCCATAGCGCGAGCACCAGAAGCAAGGTGACGAGGTAGAGGAAGACCAGGGTCAGATAGCGCCGTATGGTCAGGAACTGCAGACGGTTCAGCTTCTCGGTCGCATAGCCGACAGCGCCGGTGATCGGCTGGTAAAAAGTCTCCCAGACCACATCGTGGATTTCCACGGTGAGGCGTGCCGGAGCGGTGGCGCCCGGCGGCGGCATTTCCACCTTTTCCCTGGCACGGAATGCGAATGTGCCGAAGACGCGGCGAATGGGCTGCGCGAAACTGACGGCGGTGTATTGCGCGGCTGGTGTGACGTCGGGAAAGCCGCAACCCCAGGCGGGACCGCGACGCAGCGCATGGGAGGCGAAGCGGTGGATGACGAATGCCGCGAGTGATGCCGAGATTGCGATGAACACGAACACCAGAAGGCCGTTGTAGGAGCTGCGGCTCTCGGCGATCGGCACGATCGACAGCCAGGGCTGCGCCATCTGCACCGGCATGCGGCTGCCGATGAGCGAAAGCGTCACCGGTGAAAGACCGTCTATGACCAGGCCCGGCAGAATGCCGGCAAGCAGACAAAGGGCGGCGAGAGTAAACATTGCCGCCAGCGCGTAGCGATCCACCTCTTGCGCCTGCTCCACCGCCGCGGAACGCGGCCGGCCGAGAAATGTGATGCCGAATGCCTTGACGAAACAGGCCGCGGCCAGCGCCGCCGACAATGCCAGCAGGCCGCCGACGGCGGGCACCATCACCTTCAGGCCCCATTGCGGCAGATCGGGGCTCTGCAATATGGCCTGGAAGGCCAGCCATTCGGAGACGAAGCCGTTGAAGGGCGGCAGCGCCGAGATCGAAACGCAGCCGACGAGAAAGACAAAGCTGGTCAGCGGCATGCGATGGATAAGGCCGCCCAGCTTCTCCATATTGCGCTCGCCGGTCGCCGTGAGCACGGCGCCCGCGCCGAAAAACAGCAGGCTCTTGAAAAAGGAATGGTTGAGAACGTGGAAGAGCGCGGCGGTGAGCGCCAGCGCTGCGGCCGACGGCATCGCGTTGGCCTTGAAGGCGAGCGCCAGGCCAAGGCTAACGAAGATGACGCCGATGTTTTCGATGGTGCTGTAGGCAAGGAGCCGCTTGAGGTCCTTTTCCATCAGCGCGTAGAGGATGCCGAGGACCGCCGTCAGCCCGCCGAGGAAAAGCACGACGACGCCAGACCACCATGCCGGCTCGCCGAGCAGGTCGAAAACGACACGTAGGAAGCCATAGACGGCGACCTTCGTCATGACGCCGCTCATCAGGGCCGAGACATGGCTTGGCGCCGCCGGATGAGCGAGCGGCAGCCAGACGTGAAGCGGGACAAGGCCGGCCTTGGAACCGGCGCCGAGCAGCATGAGAACCAGGGCGGCAGCGGCAGCGAACCGGCTTGGCTCGGCGGCTCGCATCGCGTCGAATGTGTAGGTTCCGTCCGGTCCGGCCAGCAGGCCGAAAGCGAGCAGCAGCGCCAACGTGCCGAAGCTCGCCATCACCAGATAGATGTAGCCTGCCCGCGTATTGTCCTGTTCGCGATGGTGCGCCATGACGAGCGCCCACGAGGCGAGCGACATGAACTCCCAGGACAGCAGGAAGGTGAAGGCGTCGTCGGCCAGCACGACCATGTTCATGCCGGCAAGGAAGGCCGGGAAGAACGGCAGCACCCGGTGTGGCGCAGGTTCGTGATGGCCGTAGCCAAGCCCATAGAGGCTGGCCACGGTGCCGCCCAGATTGACGACGACCAGAAAGAATGCCGACAGCGCGTCGAGACGGAAATGAGCGCCGATCCACGGCAGTCCGAGCGGCAGCGTGACAGGGGACACGCCGGCAGGATCGCCTGTCAGCGCGGCTGTGGCGATCGCGAACATGACGGCCGAGATGCCAAGGGTTGCGCCATAGACCAGATGCGTCGCCGAGCCGCGCCGGCTGACGGCGACAGCCAGCATGGCGGTTCCCAAGAACGCGGCGGCACCCCACAAGAGAAGGGCAACGATCGACGTCACGGCGGGCTCCCGCCGACCTCGGCTTCCGCTTCGTCGGCGCCGGAGATCCTGGCTGGATTGAGGCCGACCTTCAGCCGCACGCCACGTCCGCCAGCCTGGCTGGTCGCGCCTTCGCCGATCAGCTCGATGCCGGCAGCCTCAAGTGCCGCAATCAGTTTCATCAAGGAATCGACATTGCCCCGGATCATCGCCTCGCTGGCTTCCATGCGCTGAATTGTCGGAACCGAAAGGCCGGACAATTCGGCAAGCCGGCGCTGGTCGATACCGAGCAGCGCCCTGGCGGCGCGCAATTGTGGTGCAGTTATCACCGGAGACCCTTCGGCTCATCTTTGAGATATGATGTCTCGGCTCTGCAGCATACATTAAAATGTTTTAACGTCAATTACTGATGCGTGAGACATCGATATTGATGGCGAGCCGACGCGGCTGTGGCCGGGATGAGATCGCGGGCGAACATCCGGGCAATTCCGGGATTTCCTGCGTGCCGACCGGCATCACTACAACGCAATTGTGTTCGAGCCTTATTCCAAAAGGCGTATCCCGGCTTATTTGCAATATTGTGCCACAGCTAAAGGAATAAGTTCGAAAATTGATAGAAATTCCTGGCTTGTTAGAAATTCCTAATTTAAAGTTTAATCAACCGTTTAAATCTAAACTTGCTTTATGCTGTACTCCCGTGCAACCTTTCAGCGAGATGTACCTTTGGTCAGCATCAAAACCGGATCATGAGAGACTTTTGCGCGGCCGACAGGAGCGGGGACGGTCGCCTGTAAAAGCCTTCGGATGGAGGGACAGATATGCCGGATCTAGCAGCTATCGGCCCGAGGACCATAAGTTTCTGGCAGGCACCCAAGCAGCCCTTTATCGCCGGGATCTGGTTCGTATCACCATCGGCTATCGACTATGGATCTGACGGACAAGCTGTCGCCGCCAGCCAGCCAGGGGAATGATCATGAAATTCATAATGTATGCGACCCTGATCACTGCATCGTTGGCTTTCGCCGGCTGCACAACCGATGATGGCTATGATGGCTGTCGCGGGACGGGTTGCCTGGTGGATAGGCCCCATAAAAGGGATCGAAGGATTGACGACCGGCCGCAGTACGACCGGAACGGCAATCCCAACTTCGATACGCGGGGCCGCTACATCGGATGCCGTGGGCTCGGGTGCAAGGTCGACGATCCCGACGACGGGGATCAAAGCATCGACGACAGACCGCAGTACGACAAAGAGGGCAATCCGAACTTCGATACGCGAGGCAACTACCAAGGATGCCGGGGCATCGGCTGCGAGGTCGACACACCGGATGACGACAGCTCATCGGACGATGACGATTCCGATTGATGGCCCCTGCAGCGAGCCGTGGAGGAGGATTGCACTCATGTCTGGATTGAACGGTCTCATCCGCCGACGCACCAAAATCGTCGTGGTCGGCCTTGCGGTGTTGGGAGTGACGCCCGCTCCCGCTTTCGCCGCGGATCACGCCTGCGACGGCGTAAAGGTCGAAGCGACGAAGGCGCGCAAGCAGGAATATGCCCATCTCGTCGTCTCGGCGATGGACAGCAAGTTCAAGCCCGCTCAGGCGAAGTTCATCACGATCATGGAGAGCGGCAACTGGAGCGCCGCCTACGTCTCCACGCCCGTGAGCGATGACGGCGTGATGTTCTTCCAGACAGTCAACGGAAAGAAGCAGTTTCGCGACGTATGGGGCGGCTATGCCGAGCCGTCGGAAAAACCTGAACTGGTATCGTGGGCGAAGAAACTCGGAGCGCCGCAAGATCTAGCAAAGTGTTTTGCCGAGACGGTTACGGAATGACGGCGATGATCGCTGGAGATTGCCGCCCGGCAGGCAAGGAGCCGCGAGGCATCTAGGACAGGTTCCGGACATCGGCCGCAAGGTGTGGAAAATGCAAACTCTTCGAAAATCCAGACTGATCGTGCAGTTCGCCCGTGTATTGGCAACAACCGTGAAAATGACGGCTGTTGTGAGCATAACCGCCCCGCAGGCGATCAATATTGCACATGCCAGCAAGTATGATCTGCCGACACCCTACGTCTCCCGGGCTCTTGATGCGGTTCTGATACCGATCAATCACGCCTCTCGGCACCGCTACCAGATCCCGCCCAAGCTTCGCGGCGTATATGTCTTGGCCGTTGCACCCATGGCGTTGCCGCACGAGAGGGCATCCGACCGGGTGACGTGCTTGCGACAGTGCGGCGTCAAGCGATTTCGACACCGGCCGACGTCGACAGGCTGGTTTGGGCTGCGCTCGCGGTGAGCGTCACCGATTTTCTGTTTGGCGTGAACCGGGGGCCGGATGTCGTCGAGGTAAACACCAACATCACGGTCAACAACTTCAACACCAACATCTCCATCAACAATATTTCGCAATGGACGAGTGTCGACAACCGTCAGGAGTGGACGCAGATCGTCGATGAATACGACGACGAGATGGAGACAAACCTTGGTGACACAAGTTATCGCGGGGACGACTCGCAGCCTGGCGACGACCGTCCGGACGCAGACGCGTCTCCTCCCGATGCCGATGACAATAGTTCCGATGATCAGGACGATTCGGACGACAACGACTCAACGGACGGTGACGATGACCAAAACAGCACCGACACCAACGACGATAGCACGGATGACGATGCGTCGAATGACAGTACCGACAACGACAGTTCCGACGATCAGGACGATTCGAGCGATCAGAATGACGATGAAGACCCGACGGACGGTGGTGATGACCAAAACGACAGCACGGGTGACGTGAATATGGACGACGATGCGTCGGATGACAGTACCAGCGACGCTGGCGGATCGGACGATGACGATTCCAATTAGGCCGACCGTGCCGGCGGTGGACCCCGAGGGAATCCCGACCGTCAACAAGATGATTTCTAAACGGAGGACAATCGATGAAAACCGCCATACTGACCGCTGTCATGGTTCTGGCCATGCCGGCTTTCGCCTTTGCCCAGGACAAGTGCTACGACGCCGCCAAGGATCAGGCTGCCCTGAACCAGTGCGCCGATGCCGCGTTCAAGAAATCCGACAAGAAGCTCAATGATCTCTACAAGCAGATCAAGGCCCGCCTGAAGGACGATGCGGATACCAAGAAGCTTCTCGTTCAAGCACAGCGGGATTGGGTCAAATTTCGCGACGCGGAGTGCAGCTTCCAGACCGCGGGAGCGGCCGGAGGAAGCATGATGCCAATGCTCACCGCCCAGTGCATGGACAGCCTGGCGCAATCCCGTGTCAAGGACTTCGAGGGTTACCTGAAATGCGAGGAAGGGGACATGAGTTGCCCCGTTCCTGCCGCGGATTGACACTTATCACAATCGGGCGGCGGCGAGCGTGATGCCGGCGCCAGACATGAAAGGGTGCGAGGGGCATCATCATCGCGTGAGGACTTGAAGGAGGGCGGATTGTGAAACGCTATGGATCGTCGCTCGCAATGACGATTACGGCATCTGCGCTGTTGGCCTGTGCCATGCCGGCAACGGCACAGGGTGACATGAGCTTCGACGTTACCGTCACGCTTTCCAAAAAGGCAGCTGCCAAGCTCGCGGCCGAAAAGGAGGGCATCGTTGTCTTCGTCGACTACTACGGCGATCCGAAGCGGAGCGCCGAGAGGCACGCCAACGAGATCGGCCAAATCGATCTTGAGCAGCAAAACGAGGAGGTGGCGATACCCGGCACAGGCGGCCACGCCCATATCAGCGGCGCAAAGATCGACACCAAACGTCTTGATTGGCTCGCTGGCCCTCCCAAGGTCAACCTCAACGTTGCATCGGCCCGCAAGAGCAGTTCGGACAATCTGCTCGGCTGCGACTTCATCGACGGCCCACTCAGCGCCGTCCAAAAGCAACCTGTGACGCTTCATTGCGCATTGATCGAAGAAAATTACGACACGGAGTTGAAGCCATAAGGCCCGCAAAGGGAGGAGACGGTTTTCATGCGCCTGCTGTTCGCCATCTGTTTCTGCCTGGCCATGGCCCTACCCGCGACCGCCTATGCCGAGCGCCGTTGTGGCTGGTACTCGAGCCCGACACCCGGCAACCTTGTCCTGACGGACAGGGACGGGGATTGGTGGATCCAGATGCAGGGGCGACCGGATCCCAAAGGCATCGGCAATGTGCCGGCTTTTGACGACCGACGATTCGTCGAGACCAATGTGCCTGGCTCGGGCTACGGCTACGGATGTGCGTGCATGACTGTCGTGACCAACGCCAGGCAACAAAGGATCACCAGGGTGATCTCGGGCGAAATCCTGCCCCTGGCGCAATGTCGTAACGACAAATCGCTGCAAAAACCGGACTGATGGACCATTGTCCGACTTAAGCTGACAACACCCGAAGACGCCGGGAGCGCACTACGACGGCCGCTCCGACCGCGCTTTCACATCCTCGCTCAGCTGCCGCACGATCCCGGTGGTCTTGCGGATATCCGCTTCGCCGAGAGCGTCGCCCATGGTCGAGGCGATCACCATGAGCTGGGTGTTCAACTCGTCATGGCGCGCGTCGCCCTTGCGCGTCAGCTGCACAAGCTTCGAGCGCCGGTGCTTCGGATTGTCGACGAATTCGACAAGTCCCTCGGCCGCAAGCTCATCCGCAAGCCGCTGCATGCGCTGACGGCTGGTGGGTCGCATCTGGGCGATCTGCGGCACGGTGAGAGGACCAAGCAGCGCGAGGCTTCGCATGAAGCCGAAGGCCCCGCCGCCCCAACTGGTGATCAGCCCCGTCTTCTGGCCGAGAGCCCGTATCCTGAAGAAGCACTGGGCCACTTCGAGCATCAGCTCGGTGATCGCCTCGGCCTTGCCGTCAACGGTTGGGCCTGCCCCCGTCCTTGGTCCAGTCTCGCGTCGTGCCGGCGCCATCGCTTCCGTTCCCTCGTCCGTGCCAATTTCTGTCTGACCAATTTCCGCGATTGACACCCCTGTTGTCAATTTCTAGAATGACACCTTAGTTGTCGTTTCTAGGCGGCTATGAGCTTCGTAGCCCTCCAGCATCTGCGGGAGCAGACATGGAAATGGACCCGGCTGAGCGAGAGGTAACCGACACCGGAACCGCAGGCGTCATCGCGAGACCGATCCTCTTCTTTCCTGCCGTTATTCTGGTCGGTCTCGTCCTGGATCGCCTGCTGCCTTTGCCGTTCGCAATCCCGGAGGCCGACGAGGCAGCTTGGGTCGTCGCCGGGTTCCTGATCCTCATCGGTCTTGTGCTTTTTGCCGCGGGAGTCCGCAACTTCTCCCGCGCTGCGACGCCTTTGCCTACGAACCAGCCCGCCCGCGTGCTCGTGACTGACGGTATTTACCGCTGGACCCGCAATCCCATCTATCTCGGCTTTTTTCTCATATACGGCGGCATCGGCGTAGCCGCGCAAAGCCCGTGGGTCCTGATCCTTACGCTGCCGCTTGCTATCACGGTCCGCTACGGCGTCGTCGCCCGCGAGGAGGCGTACCTGGAACGGCGGTTCGGCGATGCGTATCTCGACTACAAGCGACACGTGCGCCGGTGGCTCTGAGCGTCGCAAAAAATGCCGATTGAGTGCTGCCTGACCCCAAAATCTTGCCGAGTTGGTACTATTTTGTCGGCCGGCGACGATCCAGAACCAACGCTACAAGACACTCAATGAACGTGCTTGATGCCTTCGCAGAAAGCCTGGACGGGGTGCGTCGCCGCATCTCGGCGGGAATCGCGCCGCGCCTTGGCCCTCGATCGTGACGATGACAGTCGGCCCAACCGTAATCCTTCACACCAACGCGCCGGCCGGGGCGATGAAGGTGTTGCGGGACAAGCATCCGGGGCTGGCGGTTTATCCTTGTGACAGCTACGCCGGTCTGGCAGCCTTGATAGAAGCGACAAAAGCCGAGATCGTCTACTCGGTGCGCTTCGACGGCACAGCGCGCTTCCCGCGCTCTGCTCTCCTGGAAAGCCCGACGGTGAAATGGGACGGATCATCTGGGTTCCTGGAACCCAGAAAAGGTGACGGTGACGAACGCCGCCGGTGTCGCGGCCGACATGATGGCCGAATACGCGCTGGGAGCGATGCTGTCCTTCTCGCTGGGTCTTCGAAATTTCGCCAGGCATCAGCATGCGCGGACATGGATCGCCGGCACGGTGGAGCCGATCCATGGCAAGACGTTGCTGCTGCTCGGCCTCGGCAGGACCGGGCAAGCATTGGCCCGGCGCGCGAAGGCCCTGGGGCTCACGACGCTCGGCGTGCGTGCCCGTCCCAGGCCAACCGCCGATGTCGATGAGGTTCACGGCATCGAGGAATTGCCGGCGCTTTGGGGCCGGGCCGACTTCATTGCCTGTTGCGTGCCGTTGCTGGAGGCGACGCGCGGGCTGATCGGCCCTGCAGCGTTTGCCGCGATGAAGCCGTCGGCGGTGCTCATCGACGTTTCGCGTGGTGGTGTCGTGGATGAAGCCGCGCTGCTGTCGGCGCTCGACGGCGGCCGCATCAAAGGCGCCGCGCTCGATGTCTTTTCGACCGAGCCACTGCCAAAGGATCACCCGATCTGGAGCTATGAGAACGTGATCGTCACACCGCATTGTTCGTCGGTCTATGATGGCTGGGAAAAGGAAGCCCTGCGCATGTTTGCCGACAATCTCAGCCGCTTTCTGCGAGGTGAACCGCTCGAAAACGTTGTCGATCCCGTTCGCGGTTACTGACGATGACGTCTCCCAATGGCGCCTCGATACAGGAAGCCGACATCGCGATCATCGGCGGCGGCATTGCCGGAGCGAGCGCGGCCTATGAACTGACGGCCGTCTCGTCGGTCATCCTGCTCGAGCGCGAAAGCCATTGCGGTTATCATTCCACCGGCCGGTCGGCCGCCAGCTTTACGGAGAATTACGGCAACGCCATCATCCGGCGGCTGGCGATCGCCAGCCGGTCTTTTCTCGAAGCGCCGCCAGAGGGCTTTTGCGACCATCCCTTGATGCTTCCGCGTGGCATGCTGACCATCGCGCGTCAGGATCAGCTTAGCCGGCTTGAGGAAGAACTCGAAAGGGCCCGCCAACTTGTCCCGTCGATCCATCGGGTAAGCCCCAGAGAGGCGTTGGCGCGCGTGCCCGTGCTGCGATCGGATTATGTCGCCGGTGCGATCGTCGAACCGGACTCTCGCGAGATCGACGTCAACGAGCTTCATCAAGGTTTCCTGCGCAATGCGCGCAAGCGTGGCGGCCGGATCGTCACCAGTGCCGGCGTCGACGCGATCGAGCGGCACAAGGACCGCTGGATCCTGCAGACGAGCCAGGGACTGTTCGCCGCGCCGATCCTCGTCAATGCGGCCGGCGCCTGGGCGGACAGGATTGCCGGTCTGGCTGGAGTCGCCCCGATAGGCCTCGTGCCGAAGCGGCGCACCGCATTCCATGTAGCAGCACCAGATGGCGTCTCCATTGCCGGATGGCCGCTCGTCAACGATGTCGGCGAGGAATTCTATTTCAAGCCGGACGCCGGCCGGATTTTCGTCTCGCCGGCGGATGCGACCCCGAGCGAGCCGATGGATGCCTACCCCGATGATTTCGACGTCGCCGTTGGGGTCGATCGCCTGCAGCGCGCGACGACAATCGACGTGCGCCGGATAGAACATCAATGGGCGGGCCTGCGCAGTTTTGTCAGCGACGCCTCGCCGGTGGTGGGCTTCGACGCCAAGGCCGAGGGCTTCTTCTGGTTGGCGGGCCAGGGCGGCTACGGCATCAAGACATCGCCGGCGCTGGCCAGGGCATGCCGCTATCTGATCCGCACCGGACGTTTGCCGGATGAACTGTTGCGTCAGGGCATAGAGCCGGGCGATCTTGCGCCTGGCCGGATCAGGGCGACATCCGCGCCGGAGCCAGAGCATAGTGAGCAAGGATGACCGCATGACAATCGAACGCTTCGAGAATGGACCACGCTTCTGCCGGGTGCTCAGCCACAATGGCATGGTCTATCTGGCCGGCATGACGGCCGACGATCTGTCGGGCGACACCACGCAGCAGACGCGCGACGTACTCGCCAAGATCGACAGCTATCTGGCGAAGGCCGGCAGCGACAAGACCAGGATCCTGAGCGCCACGGTGTGGCTGCGCGACATTGCCGACTTCGACAAGATGAACGCCGCCTGGGATGCCTGGATCGACAAAAGCGCCATGCCGGTGCGGGCAACGGTCGAGGCCCGGCTCGCCGGCGACGGCTATCGCGTTGAGATCATGGTGACCGCTGCGGCCTGAAAACGGCCTATCAAGGAGACGACGCCATGGCTCGAGACCTGACCATCGCGGTCTGCCAGACAGGCCCGATCCAAAAGAGCGCGCAACGCGCCGAGACGGTGGACCGGCTCATCGCGCTTCTGGAAAGAGCGGCCGCCGCCGGCGCTGAAATCGCGGTGTTCCCCGAACTGGCGCTTACGACCTTCTTTCCGCGCTGGCGGATCGACGACGAGGCCGAGATCGAGGCGTTCTTCGAGAACGCCATGCCGGGCCCTGAGACGCAGCGCCTTTACCACGCCGCGGCGCGCCTCAAGATAGGCTTTGCGCTCGGATATGCCGAGCGGACGCGTGAAGACGGGGTAACGCGCCGCTTCAACACGATGGATCTGGTCGGGCAGGACGGCACGCTTATCGGGCGCTACCGCAAGATCCATGTGCCCGGATCGAGCGAGCCGGAGCCGGGCACGACCGTGCACCTCGAACGCCGTTATTTCGAGCCCGGCAATCTCGGCTTTCCGGTCTTCGCCTATCGCGGCGTGCGCGTCGGCATGGCTATCTGCAACGACCGGCGCTGGCCGGAGACCTACCGCATGCTCTGTCTCAACGGCGCCGAGATTGTCCTTATCGGCTACAACACGCCGCTGCTGCTCGATGAGGCACCGGCGCTGGCGCATCTGCGCATGTTCCACAATCATCTGCCGATGCAGGCCGGTGCCTATCAGAACACGGTCTGGGTCGCGGCAGCGGCCAAGGCCGGCGTCGAGGACGGCCAGGCCTTGATCGGCGGCTCCTGCATCGTCGCACCGACCGGCGAAATCGCGGCGCAGGCGATGTCGCTCGACGATGAGGTGATCGTCCATCGCGCCGATCTCGACCTCATCGCCGTCTGCCGTAAGGTGAATTTCGATTTCGCAAGATATCGCCGGCCCGACCAATATCGGCTGATCGCGGATCAGGTTTGAGATGACAGCCCTCGCTGGCCTCAGGAAACAGCAACGAGATGGCCGTTGCCAACATCCTTCAGGGCCAGTTTCGGCGGGTCTTCGCCGATATTTCGAGTCGGGCTCGGGATCTCCTGATCGAGACGCGCGAAACGCGGCCGCCGCTTTGCCGGATCGGGCACCGGCACGGCCTCGATCAAGCGCTTCGTGTAGGGGTGGCGCGGGTTCGAAAAGACCTGGTCGCGGGTGCCCATTTCGACGATCTGGCCGAGATACATGACGGCGACACGATCGGAAATGTTCTCGACCACCGCCATGTCGTGCGAGATGAACAGATAGGCGATGCCGAACTCGCGCTGCAGTTCCTTCAACAGGTCGAGCACGCGGGCCTGCACCGACACGTCGAGCGCCGAAACGCTTTCGTCGGCGATGATGAGTTTGGGCCTGAGCGCCAGAGCGCGGGCGATGCAGATGCGCTGGCGCTGGCCGCCCGAGAATTCGTGCGGATAAAGCTCCATCTGGTCGGCCGACAGGCCGACGCGCTCGAACAGCGATGCCACACGCTGGCTGCGCTCTTCCTTCGAGGCGATGCCGTGGATCAACAGCGGCTCGGCAACGAGGTCGCCGACGCGCATGCGCGGATCGAGCGAGGCATAGGGATCCTGGAAAATCATCTGAACGTCGCGGCGAACCGCCTTGCGCTGGTCACGGCCAAGGCCCGCCAGATTGCGTCCGCCGATCACGATATCGCCCTGGTAGGGCACAAGCCCGGCCAGCGCCTTGGCGGTGGTCGACTTGCCGCAGCCGGATTCGCCGACCAGCGCCAGCGTCTCGTGCGGCGCGATCGAAAAGCTGACGCCTTCGACGGCGTGGACACGGCGGTTCACCCTGCCGAAGAAGCCGCCATGCAGGTCGAAGCGGACATGCAGATCGTTGACGACAGCGACACTCCCGCGCATTTCCGCTTCAACGGACTTCCGGCGGCCGACGCCGGTTCCGATGCGCGGTACGGCGGCGAGCAGTTCACGCGTGTAGTCGGCCTGCGGGCGGGCAAAAATATCGGCGGCTGTCCCCTCCTCGATCATGCGGCCGTGCCGCATGATGATGACGCGATCGGCCATTTCGGCGACCACGCCCATGTCGTGGGTGATGAGGATGATGCTGGTGCCATGTTCGCGCTGCAGATCGCGCAGCAATTCCAGCACCTCGCCTTGCACGGTGACGTCGAGCGCCGTCGTCGGCTCGTCGGCGATCAGCACATCCGGTTTCAGCGCCAGCGCCATGGCGATCATCACGCGTTGGCGCATGCCGCCCGACAGCTCGTGCGGATACTGCTTCAGCCGGCTTTCGGCTTCCGGGATGCGGACAGCCTTCAGCGCCTCGATGGCGTGCCGGCGCGCCTCGGCGCGGGAGAGATCGGTATGAGCCTCGATGGACTCGATCAGCTGCCGGCCGATCGACAGCACCGGATTGAGCGATGTCATCGGCTCCTGGAAGATCATCGCGATGCGGTCGCCGCGAATGTGGCGCATCCGGCGCTCATCGAGCGCCGCCAGATCGATGTCGCCCCGATCCATATTACGAAGCCGGATCGTGCCGGAGTCTATCCGGGCGGCGGGCTGCGGCAGCAACTGCATGATCGCCAGCGCGGTCATCGATTTGCCGGAACCGGATTCGCCGGCAATGCAAAGCGTCTCGCCGCGGGCAAGCGAGAGCGAAAGGTCTGACACCACCGGCCGCTCGCCGTCTTCGCCGCGCACGCTGACGGTCAGGCCGGAGATCTCCAGCACCGGTCCGGCCGTGGTCGAAGCGGCCGGGGCAAAAACCCCGGGCCGCCTATTGCCTGCGCTTTTGCTCATTCGAAGACGCAGCGCGGGAAGTAGAACGACACCACCCAGTTCGGCATGTCGACGATCTCGCTGATCCGGAGATCACCACAGACCGAAACCAGCATGTAGGCCTCGACCGGATCCATTCCGTAGCGGCCGGCAAGCAAGTCGACCATCTGCGAGACCGCTTCCCTGGCGCCCGTCATCAGGTCCGGTCCGATGCCTGTCGTCACCTCATAGCCCTTGGCGTCGAGATGGCGCGTCACCGGCCCCGGCGTGGTGAAGCGCGGCGTCTTCAGCCGCGCACCCTTGACCAAGTCGAGCGTCAGCACGACGTCCATCGGGCTTTCGATCGCCGTGCCGCACACCTCGCCGTCGCCCTGCGCGGCATGCGTGTCGCCGACCGAAAACAGTGCACCGGCCACCTCGACCGGCAGGTAGAGCGTGGTGCCCGCCGCGAGATCGCGTATGTCGAGATTGCCGCCGACGCGCCTTGGTGGCACGACCGAGTGGAGACCCATTTCAGCCGGCGCATTGCCGATGGTGCCGGCGAAGGGTTTCAGCGGCACGCGGGCTTGCCTGCCGAACAGCGCCGGCTCGAGCGAGGCGGCGTCGTATGTCCAGATGTTCAGCGCCGGTTCCGGGAAGTCGTCGGCAAGCAGGCCGAACCCCGGTATGTTCGCCGTCCAGCCGAAGCCGGACGGCTTGAACATCTCGATCGTCACCTTCAGCGCGTCGCCCGGCTCGGCACCCTCGACGAAGATCGGCCCGGTCACCGGGTTGATCCTGTTGAAATCGAGCTTGGCGATATCGGCAACGGTGCTGTCGGCCTGAAGCTGGCCACCGGACGAATCGAGGCACTGGAACTCGATCGTCGAACCGGGCGCCACCCGCTCGGCTGGGACAAAGGAATTGTCCCAGCCGAAATGGTGATGGCGACCGTGGATGGTGTAGTCGCAATTATTGCACATCGGTCACATACACATTGTCGTAGTTGATCGGGATATGGACGGGGTCGACGTAGAGATTGTCGGCACCGCCCATCCGGGCCGATTTCATGGTGAAGCGCTGCTCGTTGAAGACCGGCGCCCAGGGCGCGTCTTCCATGACCTTGCCGTAGATCGCGCTCCACATTTTGGCACGTCCGCCTGATTTGGCCGGATCGACGATCGAGTCGGCCTCCGCCGCCTTGGCGTCGAGGTCCTTGTTGCAGTACCACGACCAGTTCCAGCCGCCTGGAACCGCGCCGGCGCAGCCGAGGATCGGTCCGTAGAAATTGGACGGATCGGGGAAATCGGCGATCCAGGCCATGCCGCCGGACCAGATCATCGGCGCGCCGGCCTTGTCGCCGCCGGCGGCGATGACGTTGGCCTGCGCGAGCGACTGGATGCTGGCCTTGATGCCGACCGCCGCCAGATCCTGCTGGATCGCCTGGGCGATACGCGGGTTGGGGTCGGTGTTCATGGCGAACAGCTGCGTGTCGAAACCATCGGGATGACCGGCCTCGGCAAGCAAAGCCTTGGCCTTGGCCACATCGTAGGGATAGCCCTTGAATTCCTTGTCGTAGCCGGGCATCGACGGCGGCAGCGGCTGGTTGGCCGGCACCGCACGGTTGTTGATCAGCTGGACGATACGGTCCTTGTTGATCGCCATGTTGACCGCTTGCCGCACCTTCACATTGTCGAAGGGTGCCATGGTGGTGTTCATGGTGATGTAGCCGGTGTGCAACTGGCCGCCCTCGACGACGCGGGCCTTCTGCTCGGGATCGGCCATCACCTCCTGGAATTTGGCCGGCGGAATGCCGTCGCCTGGAATGTCGATCTCGCCTTTCTGCAGGCGCAGCAGCGCGACGATCGGCTCCTGGCCGATCTCGAAGCTGATCTTGTCGAGATGCGGCAGTCCCTTGTGCCAGTAATCCGGGTTGCGCTCAAAGACGACGCGCTGACCGAGTGTCCATTCGGCGAGCTTGAAAGCCCCGGTGCCGACCGGATGCTTACCGAAGTCCGCGCCGTATTTCTCGACCTCCTCCTTCGGCACGACATGCGAGAAGTTGATGGCCATGACATGCAAGAAGGTGGCGTCGGGCCGGGTCAGTTCGAACTTGATCGTGTAGGGATCGACGACGGTGACGCCCGCCGGGCCTTCCGCCTTGCCGGCAGCGACGTCGTCATAGCCCTTGATCGAACCGAAGAAGCCGGAGCCCGGGCTCTGTGTCTTTGGATTGGTGACGCGGTCGAGCGAATATTTGACGTCGTCGGCGGTCATCTCGCGGCCATTGTGGAACTTCACGCCGTGGCGCAGCTTGAAGGTGAAGGTCTTGCCGTCGGGGGCGATCTCATAGCTCTCGGCGAGGTCTGGCCGGAGGTTGGTGGTGCCCGGCTCGTAGTCCATCAGGCCGTCGAACAGGCTCTTGATCATCGACCAGTTCTGCCAGTCATAGCCGATGGCTGGATCGAGCGTGGCGACGTCGTCCTTGTAGGTGATGGTGATCGCACCGCCCTGCTTGGCGTTCGGATCGACGGCGTCCTCGGTGCGGGCGCTTGTCATGCCGAGCATCAGCGCGAGCGCCGACACGGCCACGGTGGAGGTCAAGAATTTCTTCATCTCATGTTCCCTTCTCTGGTTGTTATCGGTCTCTTTTTTGGTTTTCATCTGAGCTTGATGCGCGGGTCGATGAACGGTGCGACGGTGTCGGCCAGGAGATTGCCGAGTACGATGGCGAAGGCCGAAACCAGGGTGACGCCCATGATGATTGGAATGTCGACGCGCTGGATGGCCTGCCAGGCAAGCTGGCCGATGCCGGGCCAGCCGAACACGCTTTCGACCACCACGATGCCGCCCATGAAGATGCCGATGTCGATGCCGATCATGGCGATGACCGGCAGGATGGCGTTGGGCAGTGCGTGGCGGAAAATGATGGCGCCGCGCGCAAGGCCCTTGGCGCGGGCGGTCCGCATATAGTCCTGGCGCAGCACGTCGATCATCGACGAGCGCATCATGCGGGCGTACCAGCCGGCGCCAAGGATCCCCATGGTCAGCGAGGGCAGCACCAGATGGCGCCAGCTGCCGTAGCCGCCGATCGGAAACCAGCCGAGCCGCACGGCGAATACATAAAGGAGCAGCAGGCCGACGACGAATTGCGGCGCCGAGACGCCGACAAAGGACGCGACCATCAGTGCCTGGTCGGTGGCGGTGCCGCGCCTGACGGCGGCAAGCAGGCCCATCGTCAGGCCGATCGCCAACTCGCAAAGGATGGCGCCGACCATCAAAAGCAGGCTTGCCGGCAGCCGCGAGACGATGAGCTCCGTGACTTCGGAACGCTGGATGTAGGAGCGTCCGAGATCGCCGCTGAGCAGGCTCACCAGATAGTGCCAGTACTGGATGACGAAGGGCTGATCGAGGCCGAGCTGGCGGCGGATGCTCTCGACCGTCTCGGGCGTGGCGCTGCGGCCAGCGATCTGGCGGACGGGATCGGCGGGCAAAAGATAAAGCAGCGCAAAGGTGATCAGCGAGACGCCGAGCAGGATGAGCACGGACTGGATGACCCGGCGGCCGAGATAGGCGATCATGCCCGGCCCCTTTGCGTCGGATCGAGGATGTCGCGCAGCGCATCGCCGACGAGGTTGAAGGCCAGCGCCAGCGCTAGGATCGCAGCGCCCGGAAAGAACACCAGCCAGGGCGCCGCCTGGAAATAGGTCTGGTTCTCGAAAATGATGTTGCCCCAGGATGCGGTCGGCGGCTGCACGCCGATGCCGAGATAGCTGAGCGTCGCTTCCAAAAGCACGGTGGTCGAGATGCCGAGCGTGCCCCAGACGATGATTGTCGGCAGCAGATGCGGCAGGATATGGCGAAACAGGATGCGTGGCGCGCTTGCGCCGATGGTGCGCTCGGCGTCGATAAACTCGCGCTCGGCGAGCGAACTGGTCTCGGTATAGATGACCCGCGCGGTCTGTACCCAGTTCACCAGTGCGATCACCATGGCAACGATCCACAGGCTTGGCTGGAGCACCGCCGCCAGGCAGATGGCGAGCAGCAGCGCCGGAAAGGCCATCATCAGATCGGTGAAGCGCATGAGCGCGCCGCCGATCCAGCCGCGGAAATAACCCGCGGTGACGCCGACCAGCGTGCCGATCAGAAGCGCCACGCCGTTTGCGACGATGCCGATGATCAGCGAGGTGCGCGCGCCGAAAAGGATGCGGGTCAAGAGATCGCGGCCGAGCAGGTCCGTGCCCAGCCAGAAGCTGGCATTCGGCGGCAAGGGCGCGCCTTCAAGCGTCAGCCCGTCGAACATCTGCTCGTTCGGATCGTAGCCCGTCAACCACGGCGCCAGGATCGCGCCGGCCACTACGACGGCAACGATCACCAGGCCGATCAATGCCAGGGGACGCTTGACCAGACGCCGCCAGACGCCGGCGCGTGGCTTGATTGGCATGCGCCCTGCTGCCGGAAGGTCAGGCGCGATGGGATTGGTCATCGCCGCCTTCTTCTTCCGTCATCGCCACGATCCGGCGCGCGGCCTCCTCGACGCTGATCTGCCAGTTCATCGCCAGCGACCGAAGCTGCGCATAGGCGCGGCCGTCCCCGGCGCTTTTCGACAAGGCCTCGACCGCGCGCACGATGGTCTGGCGTTCCGCGACCCGCAGCCGAAGCGAGGCGATCTCGCTGGCCAAAAGCTTGCGCGCCTCGAAACTCTGCCGCGCGATCAACAGGGCGCTATAGACGCCGGCGTTGCCGACCGGCTTCAGCAGCTGGGCGTCGGCCTTGTGCGACAGCGCCCACTCGATGCGGCCTGGCGCTTCGGAGCCGATCAGCGCCACCAGCGGCATCGGCGCCTCGCCCGGCGTCCACGGGAATTGTTCGTCGAAGCCGAGATCGGCGTCGAAGAAGACGAAATCCGCCGCCAGCGCCTCGGCCGGCAGCTCCGGCCAGCAGCCGACCGTCTCGAGGCCGATGGCCGACAATTGCCGTGTGATCGTCTGCACCGTCGGATGCGGACGATGCAGGACAAAGGCCCTGGCGCCGCCGAGATTCGGGATGCGCGGGACCTTGCTCACGACACCACCCTCAGGCGCGGGCGGCCGAACGTCTCGGTCCGGTCATACCGGGACAGATAGGGATCGGGCGCGACACCCTTGGTTACCGTGACGGTCCTGAACGCGGTGCCCTCGATGCGCCCGATCTGCACCGGCAAGGTGGCGTGCTGGGTTTGCGGATCGATTGAGATGTCGCCCAGCGGGGTTCGAAATGACGTTCCGAAAAAGGCCTGAGGAAGGTCCGGCCATTGTGCGCCGGGATTGCGGGCGAGGATTTCGGCAAGCGTCCGCACCGAGGCATAGGCCGCCGCCTCGAAGGACGAGGCAGGCATGATGGAAGGCACCGAATCGCCCTGGCGATGGGCCGCCGAGATATCGTGGAAGTACGGCCCGACGGAAAGGTGACCGTTGCCCGCCTCGTTGAGCGCCGGCAACTCGCATTCGGTGAGATTGCAGGACAGGATCGGGCAGCGCTCCGGCCTGAAATGCGGGTCGCGTTCGGCAAGTTCGGCATAGGCCGCGATGAAGGCATAGGACGAGGAGCCTATCAGGTTGTTCAGGACGAACTCCGGCCGGGTCGCCTGGATCTCGGCGATCAGCCTGGAGACATCGACCTCGCCGAGCGGCAGATAGCGCTCGCCCAAAACCTTGCCGCCGGCGTCGGCGATCAGGTCGCGGGCGACACGGTTGGTCTCCCAGCCCCAGATGTAGTTCGAGCCGAGCAGGAAGCCGTTGGCGCCGAAGCGCGGCACGACATAGGCCAGCAGCGGGACGAGATGCTGGTTCGGGCAAGCGTGCATGTAGACGACATGCTCGTTCGCTTCGAAGCCCTCATAGGGACAGGCGTACCAGAGCGTGCCGCCGGCGCGCTCGAGAATCGGAATGACCTCCTTGCGGCTCCACGACGTGATGCAGCCGATGATGTGGCGCGCGCCGCTGTTGGCGAGAATGTCGGCGCAGCCCGTCGCGTAGCCGTCGATGTTGCCTTGCGGGTCGCGCTCCACCGGAACGAATTCGATCGGGATGGCAGGATCGGCGTTGACATCGGCGATGGCCGTCATCGCACCCGAACGGCAGGATTCGGACAGCAGGCGGTAGTTGCCCGATCGCGAGTAAAGGATGCCGATTTCGATACGCCGTCCCAAGCAAATCCCCAAAATAACAATGCCCCGCAGCCGCCGCCGCGGAAGGCGAGGCATACGAGGCATTTTTGCCGCCCGGCGGTCGGAGCCGGTATTTTCCCCATTAGCGTATTCGGTACGGCGAGTCAGTCAAGCGGGAAAGTGAGGGCCGGGAAAGTGACCGCGTTGCGTCCGACGACAGGTTGAGCCGCGAACGTGTCCGATCATTTTTGGGTAATGTCGTCGAAGCTCAGATCGAATCGCAAGAGATATTTACGCAGCCGGTCGGCATCGTTGCCGCTAGTTTTTTGCAGCCGCGAGACCGCGAACAATCTTCGCCCGGCCGCGCTGATGGAATTGCTGTCACGGCAAACCTCGAGCACGGCGGCAAGCTGCGTCCGGTCGAACATGTCGATCCGGCTTTGGCGCTCGGGGCCGAGAATTTCCGACAGGATGCACTCCCCGTCGCCGGCGGCTAAACCGGCGCGCCACAACACCCTCAGGCGATCGATTTCTTCGTGCACGGTCTCCTCGTTGATGCGGCCGAGCGGCGCAAGCGTTGCCATGCGTGTGACGGATGCCGAAAGATCGCGGAAATTGGCCCGCCACATGGCCTCCGGCGCCATCGCGAATTTCAGATAGAGCCCTCGCGCTTCCTTGTTGAAGGTGACGTTTTGTCCTTCACGCTCGCTGAACCGGCGCAGTTCGAACTCGAGGTTTGGTTCGATATCTTCCTTGCGATCCCGCAAGGCGGGGAGCTGGAAAGTCCACAGATTTAGTCGCGCGAACAGATCTTCGCGAAACCTGCCCTCTTTGACGCCGATCGAAAGATCGCGATTGGTCCCTGCGAGAAGTTGGAAATCCGACATCACGTCCTGATCGGCGCCGACCGGCAGGAAACGCTTTTCCTCGATGGCGCGCAGGCACATGGCCTGCTCGTCCAGGCCGAGTTCGCCGATCTCGTCGAGGAACAGGACGCCCTTGTTGGCCGATTTCATCAGCCCTGCGCGCCCGTTCTGGGCGCCGGTGAACGCACCTTTGACATGGCCGAACAGCGTCGACATCGCCTGGTCGCCGCGCAGCGTGGCGCAATTGACCTCGATGAAGGCACCGGAGACCTGCCGTTGCGCCTTCTTGAGCTCGTAGATCCGCCTGGCCAGTTGCGACTTGCCGGCCCCGGTTGGACCGGTCAGCAGCACCGGCGCACGCGACCTTATCGCCACCTTCTCGATCTGATCGATCATCTGGTTGAAAGCCGGATTGCGGGTGGCGATGCCCGATTTCAGAAACGACGTTGCCTCATCGCGTTCGGCGGCAAAGCGCGTGGCAATCGCGTCGTAGCGGGAAAGGTCGAGATCGATGATCGAATAACTGCCGGAAGGATCGTCACTGCCCTCGCGTTTGCGTGGCGAAAGCTGAAGCAGACGCGCCGGGATGAAGCGGGCTTCGGTGAGCAGGAACCAGCATATCTGGGCGACATGCGTGCCAGTCGTGATGTTGACGAGATAGTCTTCCTTCTCGGGGTCGAACACATAGGCGCGGGCGAAGTCGCGCAGCTCGGTGTAAACCTCGCTGAAATCCCAAGGATCCTTCATGCCGATGATATGTGACCTGACCTCAGTGGCCGGCGAAACCTCCTCGATGTCGGCAATGATCTGCGTGGCCAAGCGCTGCGAATGCACGTCGTGGATGAGCTCCAGCCGATCGATGAAAAGCCCCGGCTGCTGGCACAGCGCAACCGTTGGTCGCCACCTCTTCCAGCGGTCGTCCCGCCCGCTGGCGTCGAGCGTGGTGCCGAGAATGCCGATCGCGACCCGCCTTCGCATTTTTATCCCTCAGTATAAACTACGATATTAAAATATCACTTTTCTGATACTGGCCTAAACATCTCCGATTGTCAGCCGATTTCCTTCAAAATTATTTCATAGTAAAAACAATGGTTTGTATGTCGCCCGCAATCCAAAACCAGATTCCTCCATTAAACTGGCACGCGGCTTGTAATGCTACTGGTGTGAAAATGAAGGATGAGAACAATGGCGAACAAATCCGTGTTTGCGACGATTGCAGGAAAGCTGCTCCCGCCGGCTGACGCTCGGAACCATGAAGGCGCCCAGGCTTACCGCCTGTCGCCTCATCAGGCTCTGGCGCAGCTGGCGGCGACGGGAACGTTCAACGCGACCTTCTATGCCGAGCCGCGCGAGCAACTGGACGAGGTGCTGAAGCTGGCCTGGCAGGTCGAGCCGGGATTCCTGGCGCGCACCGCCGTCCACGCCTTCGAGCAGGGCTACATGAAGGACATGCCGGCGCTACTGCTGGCTGTTCTCTCGTCAATGCAGGGCGACGAGTTCAACCGGGCGTTCGGGCGAGTCGTCAGGAACGGCAAGATGCTGCGCAATTTCGTGCAGGTCATGCGTTCCGGCGCCACCGGGCGCAAGTCGCTCGGCACGCGGCCGAAGCGCCTTGTCCAGGCCTGGCTCGAACAGGCGGCCGATTACGAGATCATGCGGGCTGCGGTCGGCAATGATCCGTCGCTGGCTGACGTCATCAAGATGGTTCACCCGAAGCCGAAATCGGCGTCGCGTGAGGCGCTTTATGGCTACCTGATCGGTAAGCCGCATGAAGCTGCGGCCTTGCCGGACGTGGTGAAGGCCTTCGAGGCGTTCAAGCGCGATCCGACGCTGCCCGTGCCGGAAGTGCCGTTCCAGATGCTGACCTCGATGCCGCTGACATCAGAGCATTGGGTGCAGATCGCGGCGACGGCCGGCTGGCAGATGCTGCGGCAGAACCTGAACACTTTTGCCCGCAACGGCGTGTTCGAAGTGGAAGGGTTCGCGGAAAGGCTGGCGGCGCGCTTGCGCGATCCGGAAGAGATCCGGCGCGCGCGGGTGTACCCGTATCAGCTCATGGTGGCGTTCACCATGGTCGATGCGAAAGTGCCTGGCGTGGTCAGGGATGCGCTGCAGGATGCGATGGAAATCGCGCTCGGCAACGTGCCCCGGATCGAGGGCAACGTGGTCGTGTGCCCGGACGTTTCGGGGTCGATGGCGTCGCCGGCGACCGGTTACCGCAAGGGCGCGACTTCGGCCGTGCGTTGCATCGATGTGGCTGCCCTGGTGGCCGCCGCAATGTTGCGACGCAATCCGACGGCCAGGGTGTTGCCGTTCGAGAACGATGTGGTGGATGTCAGCCTCAACGCGCGCGACGCGGTGATGACCAATGCCGCGAAGCTTGCCGCCATCGGTGGCGGCGGAACCAACTGTTCGGCTCCGCTGGCACGGCTGGTTCGCGAGAAGGCCAAGGTCGACCTGGTGGTGTTCGTGTCGGACAACCAGTCCTGGGTGGATGCGTCTGCACATGCCCATCAGGGCACGGCAACGATGCAGGAATGGCAGAAGCTGAAGGGGTTGAACCCGGCAGCCAAGCTGGTCTGCGTCGACATCCAGCCGTACACGACAACGCAGGCCAAGCCGCAGGCCGACATCCTGAATGTCGGTGGGTTCTCCGACCGCGTCTTCGACGTGATCGGGACCATGCTGTCCTCGAGCGGCGACCCGGACCATTGGGTGCGCACGATCGAGGCGGTCGAACTCTGAGCAGTTCCAGGAAAAGTGTGAAGCGGTTTTCCGTCCGGAATTGCGTCAAAACAAAGAGATAGACAACGGTCCCGGCAGCGCGCCTGCCGGGACCATCTGGAACAAATTCAGGGCATGACGAATGCCGATGGAACTACAGGCTGTTCACCTCCAGGTCGCGGGTTCGAATCCCGTCGGGTCCGCCACTATGGACCCGTAGCTCAGCGGTTAGAGCGGGACGTTTCGTCAAACCTTGTCGTCATGCCCGACGGCTTTGCGCGGCTCCGATCGAGCCTTGGGAAGAAAGGAACTGAACACAAGGCATGACGGATGCCGGTTGGAACTACAGCTTCAGGTGCTCCTTACGCAGGTTCGATTCCTGCCGTGTCCCATCGGGCACGTAGCCAAGTGGTCGGCGGGAAACGTTTCACCAACACCTTGCCGTCATGACCTCTCAACAAAACCGCGGCGAATGCCGGATGGAACTACAGCATCAGGAACGGGATGCTCCGTGAGGTTCGACTCCTCACCTTGCAGGCGCTCTCTGGCACGAGCGGGACTCCCGGTGTTTCATCATCCCTTGTCGCCGCGGCGACTGAGCGAAATGGCGAATGCAGGCAGGACTACAGGTAGCGCGCCCGTCGAAAGGCGGGAGGTCGGGTGTTCAAATCACTCTCTCGCTCTGCGGAGCGGGGTGGCGCAGTCACCGTCTTGCCGATCCTTGTCGCCAGCCGATTGAACAGGGCGAATGCTGACGGGACTACAGGTAGACGCAGCTCGCAAACGCGGGTGCCGAAAGGCGTGAGGGTTCGTGTCCCTCCTTCGCAGCTTCGCGAAGTGGCGGAAAAATGTCTCGTATTTTCTTGTCGTCTGTTCGCAATACGAAGTGCTGCCAAGGGCAGTGGTACCGAAAGTGAAAGCCATGATCGAGATTTTGAGTGGACAGGATTTGATCGACGCCGGAATGCCGCAGGGCAAGTGGTTCGGCAAGGCGCTCGTCGCTGCAAACGCGGTGCTGGAGAGTGGCGGATCGCATGGCGATGCCCTGGAGGCCGCGCGCGCTTTCGCACCGCCGCCGGCTATGCCGCTGCATGCAGCTGCCTCCATGCCACTGCATCTGAACATCGAGGCCGAAACGCCTGAGGAAGCCGCCAATGTCGAAATGGTCAGGCTGAGCATGATCGAGTTGATGCGCACGCCGGTCATCCGCGCCGGTGCCATCATGCCGGATGCCTGCCCGACCGGTCCGTCGGGCACCATTCCGGTTGGCGGTGTCGCCGTATCCGAGGCAATCCATCCTGGCATGCACTCGGCCGACATCTGCTGCTCAATGGCGATCTCGGTATTCCCTGGCGTGGCGCCTGCCGCGCTGCTGGACGCCGTCCAGACGGTCACCCATTTCGGTCCGGGCGGGCGGCCGCGTGGCCAGCAGTTCCGACCGGCGCAGCAGGTTTTCGAGCGTTTCGAGGCCAGTCCCTTGCTGCGTGACGTGAAGAGCGCGGCGATCGAGCATTTCGGCACGCAGGGCGACGGCAACCATTTCGCCTATGTCGGCACGCTGAAGTCGAGCGGCGAGACCGCGCTGGTCACCCATCATGGCTCGCGTTCGCCGGGCGCCCGGCTCTACAGCAAGGGGATGAAAATCGCCGAGGGTTTTCGCAAGATCCTGTCGCCGGAGACCTTGCCGCAAAACGCCTGGATACCTGCTGACACCAGGGAGGGTGAGGACTATTGGACGGCATTGCAGACGATCCGCGAGTGGACCAAGGGCAATCACCTGCTCATCCACGATTTGGCGGCCGAGCGCCTGTCAACGCGTGTGTCGGACCGGTTCTGGAACGAGCACAACTTCGTCTTCCGCCGCTCGGACGGGCTGTTCTACCACGGTAAGGGGGCCACGCCGGCCTTCGACAACTGGGCCGACGACGCGACCGATCTGACGCTGATCCCGCTCAACATGGCGGAACCAGTGTTGATCGTGCGCGGCAAGAATGCAGCGCACGGACTTGGCTTCTCACCGCACGGCGCCGGGCGCAATTTCTCGCGCACCCAGCACCGGCGCATGCAGGCGGGGCGCAGCGACGCCGATATCTTCGCGGAAGAGACGAAGGGCATCGATGCCCGCTTCTTCTCGGGCGTGACGGATATTTCGGAGCTGCCGAGCGCCTACAAGAACGCGGCTTCGATGCGTCGGCAGATCGAGCGTTTTGGCCTGGCCGAGATCGTCGACGAGGTGGTGCCCTATGGCTGCATCATGGCCGGCGACTGGGAAGCCAACGCGCCCTGGCGCAAGAAAAGGGAGATGCGCTGGCAGCAGGGGCGTCAGTTGTAGTCTCTAGAACCGCAGTGGGCGCGAGCCGGAAAACGCCCATGCGCGACTATGATGTTTATCCAATGGGCCAGCGACCGGCTGGTCGCGGGCCAGTCCGGCGAAGCGAAGCGGAGCAATGTCAGGCAGTCAACGACGTGCGGAAGCGCGCGTCGTTGCCGTCGCCTCGCGGTCAATTGCCAGCCCATCCGCCGACAGGGTTATACCGAATTTTTCGCAGGCCTCCTCGGGCGTGTAATAGCCCAAGGCAACATCCCTCAGCACCAGATCAGCCTCGCGCTGCAACGGGTCGCCGTAGCCGCCGCCGCCCGGCGTGCCGACACGCACACGGTCGCCGGCCTTCAGCGCGATATCCTGCTCCTTGGAGAGATGCGGCGGCACGTGCTCCTCGCCGTCGCGGAACACGGTCACCGTATTGACCGCGCCGTCCTTGCCGCCGAGCGCGCCTTGTGGGCCGAAACGGCCGTGATCCATGACGAAGGAGGCGCGGGCGTCGCCGCGCAGGATTTCGACCTCATAGGCGAGGCCAAAACCGCCGCGATGCTTGCCGGCGCCGCCCGAGCCTTCGCGCAGGGCATAATGGCGGTAGAGCACCGGAAAGGCCTGTTCCATGATCTCGACCGGCGGCGATTTGGAGATGCCGATGGTCGAGCAGCCATTGGTCAGGCCGTCGTGACCGGCGTTGCCGCCATAGCCGCCGCCGGAGATCTGGTACATGACATAGTCGCGGCCGCGCGCCGGATCGTTGCCGCCGAGTGCGAAATTGCCGCTGGAGCCGGCCGGGGCCGCCGTCACCTTGTCCGGCAGCGCCTGCACCATCGCCGCGAACACCGCTTCGGCGATGCGCTGCGAAACCTCGGCCGCGCAGCCCGACACCGGGCGTGGATATTTGGCGTCGAGAAAAGTGCCTTCCGGCCGCTTGACGATCAGTGGCTCGAAGGCGCCGGCGCTGATCGGCACGTCCGGGAAAATGTGGCGCATGGCGAGATAGACCGAGGACAAGGTCGTCGCCAGCACGCTGTTCATCGGCCCGGCGCAGGGCTTTGACGAGCCGGCGAAGTCGAAGCTGAGTGTGTCGCCCTGTTTCTCCACCGCAAGCGCGATGGTCAGCGGCTCGTTCACCACCCCGTCGGAATCGACGAAGGCTTTCGAATGATAGGTGCCGTCGGGAATGGCTGATATGTTGGTGCGCATCTGCTCGGCGGCGCGGCGGCGCAATTCGGCGATCGCGCCGATAACCATTTCGTCTCCGTAACGATCTAGGATTTCGTTCAGCCTGTCCTGGCCGATCAGCAGTGCCGCCGCCTGCGCGCGGATGTCGCCGATGCGCTGGTCGGCGACACGGATGTTGGAGCAGATGATGGCGTAGATCTCTGGGTCGAGAACGCCCTTCTTGAACAGTTTCACCGGCGGCAACCGCAAACCTTCCTGCTCGACCGCTGTTGCCGAGGCGGAAAAGCCGCCGGGCACCGAACCGCCAATGTCGGGCCAATGGCCGGTGTTCGACAGCCAGCAGAAAATCTTGCCACCCCTGTAGACGGGCATGGCGAAGCGCACGTCCATCAGATGGGTGCCGCCGAGATAGGGGTCGTTGACTATGTAGATGTCGCCGGGCTCGGGCGGCAGGCAACGGCCGTCGGCGATCATCTCGATCACCGTCCGCGTCGAATATTGCATCACGCCGACGAACACCGGCAGGCCCTGGCTGCCTTGCGCAATCAGCGAACCGTCGACCGCCGAATAGATGCCGTCGGAGCGGTCATTGGCCTCGGCGATGACAGGCGAGAAGGCGGCGCGCGAGAAGGTCAGGTCCATCTCGTCACAGACCTGCTGCAGTGCCGCCTGGAGGACCGAAAGCGTAATGGCGTCGAGCTTTTCCATCTCAGGCCTCACCAATGTCGATGATGATGTTGCCGTCGGCGTCCGAGCGCGCTCGGTCGCCGGGTTCAAGCACGGTAGTCGCGTCCATCTGTTCGAGGATCGCCGGCCCTTCGAGGACAGCGTTGAGCGGCAGCTTTTCCCTGCTGTAAACCGGCGTGTCGTGCCAGCGCCCGCCATACCAGACCGGCCGGATCTCGCGCCGCGCCTCATCGAGTGTCTTGGCGCGCCCCGCCGGGTCGATCAGCCGGGAAAGATCCATCGCTGGCCTGACACCAGTCACCGAGGTGTTGAGGTTGACCAGATTGGCGCGGATTTCCGGCAGCTCGACCTTGAAGCGCGCGAAATAGGCCTTCTCGAAAAGCTGCTGCAGTACCTCGCGCGTCACCGCGGACGACGGCAGCGGCACGTTGATGATGTGGGTCTGGCCGACGAACTGCATGTCGGCGGAATGCGTGACGCGGATCGCTTCCGGCTTCACCGCTTCCTTGCCGATCAGCTCTTCGCCTTCGTTTCGGTGCCGTTCCAATATCGAGTGAAGCTGGGCTTCATCGAGCCCCACCACCGGCTGGTTGACCGTGTTGACGAAATCGTGGCGCAGGTCGGCAACGACGCAGCCGAGCGCATTGGTGATGCCCGGCCGCGCCGGCACCAGCACTTTGGGCAGGCCGAGCTCGCGGGCCAAGGCGGTCGCATGCAGCGGCCCGGCGCCGCCGAAGGCGAACAGCGCGAAATCGCGCGGGTCGTGGCCGCGCGACACCGACACCATGCGGATGGCGCCGGCCATCTTCATGTTGCCGAGCCGCAGCACCGCACCCGCCGCATCGACACCGGACAGGCCGGTGGTGCGGCCGATCCTGTCCTCGAAGATGCCGGTGACGTATTCGACGGTGACCGGGTTCTCGACCGCGAGTAGCTTCTTCGGCGCCAGCCGGCCGAGCACCAGATTGGCGTCGGTGATGGTCGGCTCCAAGCCACCGCGCCCGTAGCAGATCGGGCCGGGATTGGCACCGGCGCTTTCCGGGCCGATCTGGATCAGGCCAGCCGCATCGACGCGGGCGATCGAACCACCGCCGGCGCCGACCGTGTGCACCGCCACCATCGGCACATGGATCGGCATGGCATATTCGATCTCGATCTCGTTCGAAACTGCCGGCTCGGCATTGCGGATCAGCGCCACGTCGGTCGAGGTGCCGCCCATGTCGTAGGTGACGAGGTTTTCGAAGCCGGCGCGTTTGCCGGTATAGGCTGCCGCAATGACGCCGGAAGCCGGGCCGGACATGACGGTCTTGGCCGACTCACGTGTGACAAAGCGGGCCGAGATCATGCCGCCATTGCCGTTCATGATCAGGAAGTCGCGGGCGTAGCCTTTTGATTCCAATTCCTTGCGCAGCCGCTCGACGTAGCGCTGGAGGATCGGCTGCACCGAGGCGTTGACCGAGGCGGTGACGCCGCGTTCGAATTCGCGCGCTTCCGACAGCAGCGCGTGGCCCGACGTGATGTAGCCGTTCGGCCAAAGCTCCGCGGCGATCTCGGCGGCGCGCCGCTCATGCGCCGGATTGGCGTAGGAATGCAGGAAATGGATGACGAGGGATTCGCAGCCGGCCGCGATCAGCCTTTCTACCGCAGCCCGCATCTCGGCCTCGTCGAGCGGAATGCGCACCGCGCCCGAGGCCTCGACGCGCTCCGACACTTCAAGCCGCAGATTGCGCGGAATGATCGGCACGAAGGTGCCCGTCATGCCATAGGGCTGCGGCCGCGTCCGCCGGCCAAGCTCGATCACGTCGCGAAAGCCCCGCGTGGTGATCATGCCAGTCTTGGCCAGCCGGCGTTCCAGCACGGCGTTGGTGGTGGTCGTCGTGCCGTGGACGATGAGGTCTATACTATCGACCGGAAAGCCGGTGGCACTGAGCGCAGAGACGACACCGAAAGCCTGGTTGTCGATCGTGGTCGGGGTCTTGGCGATATGCACCCGGCCACCGTTACGGCCGTCGATCAGAAGCAGGTCGGTAAAGGTTCCGCCGACATCGATGCCGGCGACGACGCTGCCTAGGGAATCCAGCGTCTGCGCCGAAAAATTCTCTTTCATTGTCGAAACCCGAAATGCCCGGACTACTTATATGTCGCAGTTTGGAAAGGCGTTTTACGCTAGCGTCTTGACGCAAATATCATTTGTATACTAATAAATTCCGGACACAAGAGCTTACCGCTTCGCAGTGTGCAAACGGCACGCCGGAACCTGACCGGTTCGGGCGCGCAGGAGAGGATTTGGCGTCAGCACCTCGGGGTTGGGCCAGAAGGATAGGTTTGATGAACACCACATCCGCGCTCAACACCGTCGGCGCCCGGCCGTTGCAATTCCCTATTCCGGCCAATGTCTATGCCGAGACCGTCGTCTCGGTGAAGCACTATACCGACCGGCTGTTTTCGTTCCGCATCACCCGGCCGCAATCGCTGCGTTTCCGCTCCGGCGAGTTCGTCATGATCGGCCTGCCCAATGCCGAAAAGCCGGTGTTCCGCGCATATTCAATCGCCAGCCCGTCCTGGGACGACGAGCTGGAATTCTTCTCGATCAAGGTGCCGGACGGCCCGCTGACCTCGGAATTGCAAAAGATCCAGGTCGGCGACACCATCATCATGCGGCAGAAGTCGACCGGGACGCTGGTGCTCGACGCGCTGACTCCAGCCAAGCGCCTGTTCATGATCTCGACCGGCACCGGCATCGCGCCCTTCGCCAGCCTGCTGCGCGATCCCGATACCTATGAGAAGTTCGAGCAGGTGATCCTGACCCACACCTGCCGCGACAAGGCCGAACTCACCTACGGCCAGGAGCTGGTGGCGGAGCTGGAGAACGACCCGCTGATCGGTGAGCTGACCGGTGGCCGCGTCACCCTTTACAATTCTACGACGCGTGAAGAGTCCGAGCGCATGGGCCGCATCACCGCGCTGATCGGCTCGGGAAAATTCTATGCCGACCTCGGCATCGACAAGCTCGACCCGGAGACCGACCGCATCATGATCTGCGGCTCGATGCACATGCTCAAGGACGTCAAGGAACTGGCCGAAAGCCTCGGCTTCCAGGAAGGCTCGCTGCATCATCCGGCGAGCTTCGTCGTCGAGCGCGCCTTCGTCGGCTGAGACGCCAGCAGTCCAGCGTTTGCTGCATTCAGACTCTGATTTTGACCATGCGGTCAAAATCAGCTGTTTTCGCAGGCTTTTTCCGCTATGACCGCCTGAAGGACTCGTGAAGCGCTGCTTCACGGTCTATCTTCGGCACAAGTCGTCGAACGAAAGGGCAGGAGATGAGCAGCACAATCCGCGAAGCCGATCTCGGTGCCGGGCCTTCCAAGGTCACGCCGCTGCCGGCGCGCACCGCCGCCAACGCACCAGCGCCGCAAGCGCACGGCATTGCCCGTAATCCAGGCATGAAGCTCGATCTCGGCTTCATGGAATCGATGCGCAGCGTCAACCGCTCGGCGCTGGAACGCCGCGTCGCCAGCCTGACCAAGCGGCGTTCGATCAAGGCCGACAATCAGGCGGCCTGGCTGCTGCGCGCCGTCGCTTGCATGGACCTGACCACGCTGAACTCCAACGATACCGACGAACGCGTGCGCCGGCTCTGTGCCAAGGCGATCAATCCTTTCCGCCGCGACATCGTCGAAGGCCTCGGCATTGCAGGCGAAAATATCCGCCCGGCGGCGGTCTGCGTCTATCATCCCTTCGTCGCCACCGCGGTCGATGCGCTGCGCGGCACCGGCATCCATGTCGCCGCCGTATCCACCGCTTTCCCACACGGCCTCACCCCGCTTTCTACGCGTCTGCAGGAGATCGAGGCGTCGGTGAGCGACGGAGCCGACGAGATCGACGTCGTCATTCCACGCGGGCTGGTCTTCGCGGCGAAGTGGCAGGAGCTCTATAACGAGATCGTTGCGATGCGTGCTGCCTGCGGCGAGGCGCATCTGAAGGTCATCCTCGGCACCGGCGACCTCGCCACGCTGCGCAACGTCATGCTCGCCTCGATGGTGGCGATGATGGCGGGCGCGGACTTCATCAAGACCTCGACCGGCAAGGAAAGCGTCAACGCGACGCTGCCTGTCGGCCTTGCCATGGTGCGCGCCATCCGCGCCTATTTCGAGGAGACCGGCTATCTCATCGGCTTCAAGCCGGCTGGCGGCATTTCAACCGCCAAGGCTTCGCTCGACTGGCTGGTGCTGATGAAGGAGGAGCTCGGCCGGCGGTGGCTGGAGCCCGATCTGTTCCGCTTCGGAGCATCGAGCCTTTTGACCGACATCGAGCGCCAGCTCGAACATCATCTGACGGGCCGTTATTCGGCCAATCATCGTCACGCGATGGCGTGATTTCGGAGCGCTCCATGAACATTCTCGAACGCTATCACGCCATGGATTACGGCCCGGCGCCGGAGGCCCGCAACGAGGCCGATGCCTGGCTGGCAGCACGCGATTTCTCAAAGGCGCTGTTCATCGGCGGCGACTGGAAGTCAGCCGACGGCGGCAAGACCTTCGACACCAGCGATCCGTCCTCCGGAAAATTGCTGGCCAAGGTCTCGAATGCCGATGCTGCCGATATCGACGCGGCGGTTTCGGCCGCGGCCAAGGCGTTGCCGAAATGGAGCGCCAGCTCCGGCTATCAGCGCGCGAAAGTGCTCTACGCCATTGGCCGCGCCATGCAGCGCCACCAGCGCCTGTTCGCGGTGCTGGAATCGATCGACAACGGCAAGCCGATCCGCGAAAGCCGCGACATCGATGTACCGCTGGCCATTCGCCATTTCATCCACCATGCCGGATGGGCGCAAGCGCTGGACAGGGATTTTCCCGGCCATAAGGGCGTCGGCGTCGTCGGCCAGATCATTCCGTGGAACTTCCCGTTGCTTATGCTGGCCTGGAAGATCGCGCCGGCACTCGCCGCCGGCTGCACGATCGTGCTGAAGCCGGCCGAGTTCACGCCACTCACCGCCATCCTGTTCGCCGAGATCTGCGAACGATCAGGCGTGCCGAAGGGCGTCGTCAACATCGTCCAGGGCGGGCCGGAAGCGGGCGCGGCAATCGTCAATCATCCCGGCATTCAGAAGATCGCCTTCACCGGGTCGTCCGAGGTCGGCAAGATCATCCGCAAGGCCACCGCCGGTTCGGGCAAGAAACTATCGCTGGAACTTGGCGGCAAATCGGCCTTCGTCGTCTTCGAGGATGCCGATCTCGATAGCGCCGTCGAGGGACTGGTCGACGGTATATGGTTCAACCAGGGCCAGGTCTGCTGCGCCGGTTCGCGGCTGCTGGTGCAGGAAGGCATCGCGGATGCCTTTATTGCCAAGGTCAAGGTGAGGATGAGCCGGCTGCGCGTCGGCAGCCCGCTCGACAAGAACACCGACATCGGCCCGCTGGTCGACTTGAGCCAGCTTGACCGCGTCAAGGGTCTGGTCGCGGAAGGGGCCAAACAGGGCGCCGTCTGCTGGCAGCCGGACGCGGCACTGCCGTCTTCCGGCTATTACCATCTGCCGACACTCGCCACTGGCGTTTCGCCGGCTAATATCCTGGCGCAGGAGGAGGTGTTCGGGCCGGTGCTCGCGACCATGACCTTCCGCAATACCGAGGAAGCGATCGAGCTTGCCAACAACACCCGCTACGGGCTGGCCGCCTCGGTGTGGAGCGAGAACGTCAACCTTGCGCTGCATGTCGCGCCGCAATTGAAGGCCGGCGTCGTATGGGTCAACGGCACCAACATGTTCGACGCAGCCTGCGGCTTCGGCGGTTACCGCGAGAGCGGCTTCGGCCGCGAAGGCGGGCGCGAGGGCATGTTCGAATACCTCTCGGTAAAACTGCCGCTCGGAGCCGCCATCAAGCCGGCAACGGCTTCGGTCCAGCCTGTCGAGCAGGCCGAAAGCGATGCCATCGACCGCACGGCAAAGCTGTTCATCGGCGGCAAGCAGGTCAGGCCGGACGGCAATTACTCGATCGCCGTCCCCACCGCCAAGGGCAAGCTCGCCGGCGAGGTCGGTCTCGGCAATCGCAAGGATATCCGCGATGCTGTCGCGGCCGCGCGTGCCTGTAAGGGCTGGCCGGCGGCGACCGCCTACAACCGTGCCCAAGTGCTCTACTATCTGGCCGAGAACCTCTCCGGTCGTGCCGACGAATTTGCGGCGCGACTCACCCAGCTCACCGGCGCCACCGCCAAGGCGGCGCGCGAGGAGGTCGACCAGTCGATCGAGCGGCTGTTCCTCTATGCCGGCCTGGCCGATAAGTTCGAGGGCCGCGTCCACCAGCCGCCGGCCCGCGCGGTCACGCTGGCGCTGCACGAGCCGGTCGGCGTCGTCGGCATCGTCGCATCCGACGACGCGCCCTTGCTTGGCCTGATCTCGCTGGTTGCGCCGGCGCTCGCCATGGGCAACACGGTGGTCGCGGTGCCTTCCGAAAAATATCCGCTGCTCGCCACCGACCTCTACCAGGTCATCGAATATTCCGACGTTCCGGCCGGCGCCATCAACATCGTCACCGGCCGTACCGCCGAACTTACCGGCGTCTTGGCCAAGCATGACGACGTCGACGGGCTCTGGGTGTTCGCCGATGCCGAGACCTGCGCCAAGGCCGAGGCCGAGTCGATCGGCAACCTCAAGCGCGTCTGGACCGGCCACGGCCGCAGCCTCGACTGGACCTCGACCGAGGCCGCCGGCGATGCCTTCCTGCGCCGTGCCGTCGAGGTCAAGAACGTCTGGGTGCCCTACGGCGACTGAGCTTCCGTCGGGCGCTCGCAGAGGACGTCCGGGCTTGACGGCAGGAAAGATGCTCTTTACCGAGAAAAAACATTTGCCCCAAAGCGAACGGCGACGCAGGCGGCACAAGGGTGCCCGTCTGGCACATTGCGCCTTGGTCGCGTGCCGGTAAAAACCGGGCGGCCACAGAGGAGAAAAGAATGGCGGATCTGACAGGCAAGGTCGTGGTCGTCACGGCGGCGGCGCAAGGCATAGGTCGGGCGAGCGCGCTGGCTTTCGCCAAGGCGGGCGCCATCGTCCATGCCACCGATATCAACGAGGTGATGCTCGCCGAACTCGGCAAGACGTCCGGGATCAAGACGCGCAAGCTCGACGTGCTGAACGACGAGGCGGTGACGTCGGCCTTCGCGGAGATCGGTCCCGTCGACGTGCTGTTCAACTGCGCCGGCTTCGTCCATTCGGGCTCGATTCTCGAAATGAAGGACGGCGATCTCGACTTTGCCTACGATCTCAATGTCCGCTCGATGATCCGCACCATCCGCGCCGTATTGCCCGGCATGCTGGAGCGCGGCGACGGCTCGATCATCAACATGTCGTCGCTGGCCGGCTCGACCAAGGGCGTGCCGAACCGCTTCGTCTACGGGCTGACCAAGGCGGCCGTCATCGGCCTGACCAAGTCTATCGCCGCCGACTATGTCGGCAAGGGCATACGCTGCAATGCTATCTGCCCGGGCACGGTCGAGAGTCCGTCGCTGGAGGACCGCATGCATGCGCAGGGTGACTACGAGGCGGCGCGCGCCGCCTTCATCGCCCGCCAGCCGATGGGCCGCCTCGGCACGCCGGAGGAAATCGCCGATCTCGCCGTCTATCTGGCCGGCGCCACCTATACGTCGGGGCAGGCCTATAATATCGACGGTGGCTGGTCGATCTGAGCTCATCTGAATCAAGGAGAGGAATTCTATGAAACTGCTGCGCTATGGCGAGGTGGGGAGCGAACGCCCCGGCCTGCTCGATGCGGATGGGACGATCCGTGACCTCTCCGCCCATGTCACCGACATTGCCGGCAAGGCGCTCGACCCGGCATCCCTTGAGACATTGTCGAAGCTCGATCCGAAATCGCTGCCGGCGGTTTCCGGCAAGCCCCGCATCGGTGCCTGCGTCGCCGGCACCGGCAAATTCATCTGCATCGGCCTGAACTATTCCGACCATGCCGCCGAAACCGGTGCCACCGTGCCGCCGGAACCGATCATCTTCATGAAGGCAAGCTCGGCCATCGTCGGGCCGGACGACGACGTGCTGATCCCGCGCGGCTCCGTCAAGACCGACTGGGAAGTCGAGCTTGGCGTGGTCATCGGCAAGACCGCGAAATACGTCACCGAGGCCGAGGCGCTGGATTATGTCGCCGGCTATTGCGTTGCGCATGACGTTTCCGAACGTGCGTTCCAGGCCGAGCGCCAGGGCCAATGGACCAAGGGAAAATCCTGCGACACGTTCGGGCCGATCGGTCCGTGGCTGGTGACCAAGGACGAGGTGAAGGACCCGCAGAACATTCCGATGTGGCTGAAGGTCAACGGCAAGACCATGCAGAACGGCTCGACCAAGACCATGGTCTATGGCGTCGCCTACCTGGTGTCCTATCTCAGCCAGTTCATGTCCCTGCATCCGGGCGACATCATTTCGACCGGCACGCCGCCCGGCGTCGGCCTCGGCATGAAGCCGCCGGTGTTCCTGAAGCCCGGCGACGTCGTCGAACTCGGCATCGAAGGGCTGGGCACGCAGAAGCAGACGTTCAAGGCGGACGTGTAGGAGCTCTTCCGAGCGAAGCTCGGGCGGATGAGGGGTGTTCCAGCTTGGCACCGCCGGCACTCCGTCCAACACCCCTCAACCGTCTTGGCGCTGCGCGCCAATCCACCTTCTCCCACAAGGGGAGAAGGAAAAAGGGAGGCGCTACTTCAGCACCTTGCCATCAACTCCAAACCTATAAGTCCTCGCCGGATCCGGCGTTGCGTAGAGCGTTGCGCCGGGTTCGGCATTGTAGACGCCGAAGATGCGTACGGTGATCAGTCCGGCCTTCTCGCAGTCGAGGTAGAGATTGGTGTCGGCGCCGAGATGCTCGGCATGGACGACCGTGCCCTTCCAGGTGCCGGATTTCGCGTCGACGGTCAGATGCTCGGGACGAACGCCGATGGTCTTGGCCGTTTCGCCAAGCCTGGCGCCATCAATGAAGTTCATCTTCGGCGAGCCGATGAAGCCGGCGACGAATTCGTTAGCCGGCGAATTGTAAAGTTCCATTGGCCCGCCGATCTGCTCGATCTTTCCGGCGTTCAGCACGACGATCTTGTCGGCCAGCGTCATCGCCTCGACCTGGTCGTGGGTGACGTAGATCATCGTCGCCTTCAACCGACGGTGCAGCTGGGCGATCTCCAGCCTCGTGTTGACGCGCAGTGCGGCGTCGAGATTGGACAGCGGCTCGTCGAAGAGGAAAAGCTTGGGCTCGCGCACTACGGCGCGGCCGATGGCGACGCGCTGGCGCTGGCCGCCGGACAATTCGGCCGGCCGCCTTTCGAGATAAGGTTCCAGCGACAGCATCGACGAGGCGATGCCGATGCGGCGGTCGATCTCGGTCGCCGGCGTGCCCGCCTGCTTGAGGCCGAGGCCCATATTGTTCTTCACCGTCAGATGCGGGTAGAGCGCATAGGTCTGGAACACCATGGCGATGCCGCGCTTGGCCGGCGGGGTTGCGGAGACGTCCGCGCCGTCGATGACGACACGGCCCGAGGTCGAATCCTCCAGCCCGGCAATGACCCTGAGCAGGGTCGACTTGCCGCAGCCGGAGGGACCGACGAAGACGACGAACTCGCCATCCGTCACTTCGAGGTTGATGCCCTTCAGCACCTCGACCGGCCCGAAAGCCTTCTTCACATTCTCGATGTTCAGCGAACCCACGGCTTCGTCCCTGTTCTAGAGTTTGACGGCGACGCCGCCGCGCACGCTCTCGTCGGCGGCAAGGCAGACGGCGAGCGACTTCACCGCGTCATCCATGTGGCGGGTCAGATCGAGATCCTCGCGGATCGCCTTCAGCACGAACGCCTGTTCGAGATCGCACAGGTCCTGATGGCCGGGCTCGCCTTCCATCGACAGCATCTCGTCCGGTTTGGTGAACTTGCCGTCCGCGCCAGTCGCCGCACTGTGCAGGCGGATGGTCGAGGTTTTGGTGTGGGTGTCGATGTCGTCGGACCTGACGCCTTCTTTCATGACGATCGAGACGCAGCCCTTGGGCGAGATCACGTCCTTCACGAAAAAAGCCGTCTCCGAGATCATCGGCCCCCAGCCGGCCTCGTACCAGCCGACGGAACCGTCATCAAACAGCACCTGCAGATGACCGTAATTGTACATCGATGGCGCGATCTCCTCGGTCAGCCTCAACCCCATGCCGCGCACCTCGACCGGCCTGGCGTCGGTGATCTGCAGCATCACGTCGAGATAATGAACGCCGCAATCGACGATCGGCGATGTCGTCTGCATCAACTGCTTGTGCGTCTCCCAGCTATGGCCGGAGGATTGCTGGTTGAGGTTCATGCGGAACACGTAAGGGCCGCCTAGCTTGCGCGCCTCGGCGATCAGCCTGATCCAGGACGGGTGGTGGCGCAGGATGTAGCCGATCACCAGCTTTTTGCCGTTGGCCTTGGCCGCGGCGACGACGCGTTTCGCATCCGCCACCGTCGTCGCGAGCGGCTTTTCGACGAAGACGTGGCTGCCGGCCTCGAACGCTTTCACCGCATAGTCGGCATGGCTGTCGGAATAGGTGGCGATGCAGGCGACATCGGGCTTCTCGTCGCGCAAAGTCTCTTCAAAGGAGCGCTTGATACCATAGGTTGAAAGCCCGTCCGGCAACGGCACGTCCGAACGGTTGACCAGAGCCGCGATCTCGAAGCCTGGATTGGTGTGGTAGGCCAGCGCATGGCTGCGGCCCATATTGCCGAGGCCAGCGACGACGACGCGAAGGGGTTCAGCCATCTCGATCTTCCTTTTCTTGCCTGCGAGCTACGAGAGCCACGAGTACCCGTGGCTCGCATTCATCTGCGACCCGCAAAGCCGCTGCTTCACTGTCACAGCGGGACAAAAGTCGGAAGCCATAGGCATCGACCCCTTCCTTGATCAGCGAAAGCCTATGATCGTCAGGCAAAGGATGCTCAAGATTGAGCGCCTGGGTGAACGTCTTCGACTGCTCGTCTTCCATCTGGGAATCGACACGCCAGCGAATATGACAGTTGTATTCTTTTGGCCGGCGCTCCGCCCCTAACCGCGTCAGCCAGACAGCCGCATTGAGATAGAACTGTGGTCCCCAGGCGGACTTCTGAAGGTTAAGCAGGCAGACCGTTTCCGGCCATTCGCGGTAGTAATTCGTGGCGCGCACTCCTGGAAATCCATATCGGCTTGCCCTCTCGGCAAGGCTCTGGACGATAATGTCTCGACCCTCGCTCACTTGACCGCTCCCGAGGTGATGCCGCGGATCAGCTGCCGCGAGAAGATGACGTAGAGGGTCAGCACCGGCATGATCGCCAGCGACAGCGCCGCCAGAATCGCGTTCCAGTTGGTGACGAACTGGCCGATGAACAGCTGGGCGCCGAGCGTCACCGTCTTGGTTTCCTCCGACGGCGCCAGGATCAGCGGGAACCACAGATCGTTCCAGATCGGGATCATGGTGAAGACGGCGACGGTCGCCATCGATGGTCTGACCAGCGGCAGCACCAGCCGGAAAAAGATGGTGTATTCGGACAGGCCGTCGATCCGTCCGGCGTTCTTCAGGTCGTCGGATACCTGCTTCATGAATTCCGACAGGATGAAGACGGCAAGCGGCAGGCCTTGTGCCGTGTAGACCAGGATCAGCGCCGTCAGCGTGTTAACCAGCCCGCTTGCCACCATCAGCTGCAGGATAGCGACAGTGCCGAGGCGGATCGGGATCATGATGCCGAGTGCCAGGTAAAGCCCCATCAGCGAATTGCCGCGGAAGCGGTATTCCGACAGCGCGAAGGCAGCCATTGCGCCGAACAGCAGCACGAAGAATAGCGAGGCGACGGTGACGACAAGGCTGTTTTGGAAATAGTGGATGAAGTCGCCCTGGCCGATGACGGTGGTGTAGCCGATCAGGTCGAAGGTTTTTGGCGTCGGCGGCGTCAGCGGCGCGCCGAAGATGCCCGCGCGGGATTTAAACGAATTCATGATCACGAGGATCACCGGAAACAGCGCGATCGCCGTGTAGGTCAACAGGATTGCGTGGGCGCCGATGGTGCGGGGTAGCGAACGGGTTGCCGTGCTCATCTTGCGCCTCAGAACTGATAGCGACGCAGGCGCGTCTGGACGAGGAAGAGGTAGACGCAGACGCCGCCAAGGATGATCAGGAACATCATCGTGGCGATCGCCGCGCCCATGTTGGGATCGCCGACCTGCAACTGGAAACCGAAAAAGGCGCGGTAGAGGAAGGTGCCGAGGATATCGGTCGAATAATTCGGTCCGGCGAGCGCCCCTTGCGCGGTGTAGATCAAGTCGAAGGCATTGAAATTGCCGACGAAGGTGAGGATCGAGATGATGCCGATCGACGGCAGGATCAGCGGCAGCTTGATCTTCCAGAACTGCGACATGCCGGTGATGCCGTCGCATTCAGCCGCCTCGATCACCTCGTCGGGGATCGACAGCAGCGCGGCATAGATCAGCATCATCGGGATGCCGACGAACTGCCACACCGAGATCAGGCTGAGCGCGGTCAGCGCATATTGCTCCTTGCCCAGCCACGGCGTGAACAGGCTTTTCAGGCCGACGAGATCCATCAGATTCGGCGCCACGCCCCATAGCGGCGACAGGATCAGCTTCCAGGCGAAACCGACTATAACGAAGGACAGGATCGTCGGCACGAAGATCGCCGTGCGGTAGAAGGCGGAGAATCTCAGCCGCGGGCTGGACAGAAGTGCGGCCAAAAGGACGCCGATCGGGTTCTGCACCAGCATGTGGATGATGAAGAACCAGACATTGTTCCTGAGGGCGTTCCAGAAATTGACCGACCAGTTGGGATCGCCGAACAGCCTGCGGAAGTTTTCCAGTCCGACGAAGACCTGGGCCTGGTCGATGTTGCGAAACAGCGAAAGCTGCAGCGTGCCGGCCAGCGGCAGGATCATGATCGCCGTATAGACTAGCAGCGCCGGCGCCAGGAAGACGACGATATGCCAGCGGAACGGTCGTTTCGGTGCTGCGGCCATGTGTTCGGTCTCCGCCGATCAGGTCTTTGCAATTGCTTTCGACGGCGGCGCTGCCCCTCACCCTTACCCTCTCCCCGTGAAGAACGGGGAGAGGGGGCCGCCAGCGTTGCGGCTTCGTCCTTCTCCCCGTGCTTACGGGGAGAAGGTGCCGGCAGGCGGATGAGGGGCGGCGCAGTCGACTGTCATTGGGCAGTTTTGACGCCAGGCCGCGCGCGAGGCGCGACCTGGCCGTCGTCTGAGCTCTTACTTCGCCGGCTTGTACCAGCTGTCGAGGCCGTCCTGCAGCTTCTTGGCGGCAGCTTCCGGCGTATCGGTGCCGTTGATGACGTTGGCCGATTCAACCCACGTCTCGTTCTCGAGGTTCGGCGTGCCGCGCGACAGGATCTGGTAGGTCGAGCGGATCGTCGACTTGCATTTGTCGCGCCAGGAGACGAATTCCTGGGCCAGCGGGTCTTCCATCTTCACCGGGGTGTTGTTCAGGCTGAAGAAGCCCGGTAGCGCGTTGGCGTAGATGGTGGCGAAATCCGGCGAGGCCACCCATGTCAGGAAGGTCTTGGCGGCGTCCGCGTTCTTCGAGGCCGCATTGAGGCCCATGCCGATGTCGGTGTGGTCGGAGATGTAGCAGGTGTCGCCGACCTTCTGTACCGGCGGCGGGAACGCGCCCATCTTGAACTGCGCCTGCGTGTTGAACAGCCCGATCTCCCACGAGCCGGCCGGATAGATGGCGGCGCGGCCGAGCGTGAACAGGTTCTGGCTGTCCGGATAGGTCTGCGCCTCGAAGCCGTCGCCGAGGTAGTCCTTCCACTTGGTCAACTCCTTGTAGGGCTCGACCCACTGGGGGTCGGTCAACTTCTGCTCGCCCTTGATCAGGGCTGCGCGGCCTTCCTCGCCCTTCCAGTAGTTTGGGCCGATGTTCTGGTAGCCCATGGTCGCGGCTTCCCAGAGATCCTTGGTGCCCATCGCCATCGGAATGTAGGTACCGTCGGCCTTGATCTTGTCGAGCGCGGCGTAGAATTCCTCATTGGTCGTCGGCACCTTGATGCCGAGCTGATCGAAGGCGTCCTTATTGTAGATGAAGCCGTGGATGACGGAGGCCATCGGCACGCAGAAGCTCGCCTTGCCGTCGTCGGTCTGCCAGGCGGCCTTGGCGACGTCGGAGAAGTTCTCCATGCCGGGCAGCGTCGAAAGATCGGCGAGGTTGCCCTTCTTGTAGAGTTCCAGCGACTTGTCGAACGGGCGGCAGGTGATCAGGTCGCCTGCCGAGCCGGCGGCGAGCTTGGCGCCGAGTGCGGCGTCATACTCGGTCGGCGCCGACGGCGCGAACACCACCTTGATGCCCGGGTTCTTGGCTTCAAAAGCCGGGATCAACTTGTCCTTCCAGATGGCAAGGTCGTCGCCGCGCCAGCTTTCGATGTTGAGCGTTACATCCTGGGCATAGGCCATTCCGGCGGAGCCGAGAATGCTGGTGCCGAGAAGAAGTGCCGTCAGTAGTTTCGTTGTCATGCTCAGTCTCCCTGTTGACCTTTTTCAGGTTCGGTTTTGAGAACAGGGGCTTTCTGCCCCATGCTCCCCTCGATCGCGGAAAGAGCCGGTCGCAGCTTCTGGCCGGTCCCCTCCAGTATCTTCTCGGCCGCATCGGCACTGGCGGCGCCGGCGGCGAGCAGAATGGCGGTCTTGACGCTGCCACCGCTTTTCTCGAGCAGGCGCGCCGCATCCTCCTTGTCGCGCCCGCTGATGGCGGCGACGATGCGCGCCGCGCGGTCGCGCAGCTTGATGTTGTCGGCCATGAGGTTGACCATATAGCCGTCATGCACATGGCCGAGATGGATGGCGGTCAGCGTCGACAGCATGTTGAGCACGATCTTCTGGGCCGTGCCGGCGCCCATGCGCGTCGAGCCGGCGATCAGCTCCGGCGGCGTTTCGAGCAATATGGCGATGTCGGCCAGCCGAAGCAGCGGCGCATCCTTGTTGTTGGCGATGGCGATGGTCGCCGCCCCCCGGCGCCTAGCGTTCTCGATCGCGCTGACAGCGTAGGGTGTCGAGCCGCTGGCCGAGACCGCGATCAGGCAGTCGCCCTCGCCGATGCCGGCAGCGGCAACTGATGCCGAGGCTTCGTCGGTATCGTCCTCCGGTCCGCCGGCCAGCGTCTTGAAGGCTTCGTCGCCGCCGGCGATCAGGATGGCGATGCGGTCGCGCTGAATGCCAAAGGTGCCCGGCAGTTCCAGCGCATCCGCCAGCGCCATCAGGCCAGAGCTGCCGGCTGCAGCGTAGGCGAGCTTGCCACCGCTTTTCAGCCGGCTTGCGATGATCTCGGCTGCTTTGGCGATGGCAGGAATGGCGCCGCGCACGGCCTGGGCGGCCTCGATCTGCGCATTGGCCAAAAAGGAAAGGATGGCGTCCGGAGCCTGGATGTCCAGCCCCTCGGCATTCTGGTGAAGCGCTTCGGTGCGCGTTTCGGCCATCCGCTTTCCTCCAATCCAGAAAACAATACCAAAAAAATACCACTTGTCCACACGGATTAACGAATTCGTTGCGCCAGGAGTGGCCGACCAGCAAAATGCGCAGATTTTTCAATAAAATACGACTTAATCTTTTTGAAACCGAAATTAACCCTTGGCTATTGGTATTTTATTGGTATTATCCGCCTGGAGGAGAAATCGCGTGAATTTCGTGCTTGGCATCGATGGCGGCGGCACCAGTTGCAGGGCAGCCCTTGCGACAGCGGACGGCACCGTCGTCGGCCGTGCCAAGAGCGGTGCCGCCAACATCCGCACGGACCTCACCGGCGCCAGGGCCAACATCGTCGATGCGGCGCGGCAGGCCTTTGTCGCCGCCGGGCAGGACCCTGAACTGATCCCGCAAACCCCGGCCATACTCGGCCTTGCCGGCGCCAATGTCGGTACCTACAGGCAGCAGCTCGAAGCCATTCTGCCGTTCAGCGCGAGCCGTGTCGAAACCGACGCCGAGATCGCGCTGGAAGGCGCGGTCGGCTCCGGCGACGGCGCCATGGCCATTCTCGGCACCGGCACCGCCTATATGGCGCGCAGACAAGGCAAGTCGCGCGCCATCGGCGGCTGGGGTTTCCAGGTCGGCGACCAGGGCAGCGGCGCCCGCATCGGCCGCGACCTGCTCGAACAGACACTGCTCGCCTATGACGGCATCCGCGAGGGATCGCCGCTGACGCAAGCCATGCTCGCCATCTTCCGCAACAATCCCGAGGATTTGGTCGAGTTCACCACCAATGCCAAACCTGGCGATTTCGGCGGCTTCGCGCCCAAGGTCTTCGACCATGCCGCCAAGGGCGACATCGTCGCCAACTGGATCCTCGACAAGGCGGTCGGCGATGTCGAGGCGGCACTCGGCGTGCTCGATCTCGGCGGCGACGATCCTCTGTGCCTGCTCGGCGGGCTGGCGCCGCTTTATGCCCCGCGGCTGTCGGCGCGCTACCGGGCGCTGCTGAAGCCGCCGCTCGACGATGCGCTGGGCGGCGCGGTGCAGATGGCGGTTCGTGTCTTCGCCAGCGCGGTGGAGGCACCGCGATGAACGAAGCCGCCGACCAGATCTTCGCCACGCTGAAACAATCGTCGCAAAGCGGCGCGCCGCTTTATCTGCAGCTCAGGAAGAGCATCGAGGACGCGGTCAATCGCGGCCTGATCGGACCGGGTGACGCACTGCCTTCCGAGCGCGACATCGCCACCAAGGCCGACATTTCGCGCGTCACCGTGCGCAAGGCGGTGCAGGATCTGGTCAAGGGCGGCATCCTGGTCCAGCGCCACGGCTCCGGCACCTTCGTCGCGCCGCGCATGGAGCGTGTCGAGCAATCATTGTCGCGGCTGACATCCTTCACCGAGGACATGGCCCGGCGCGGCATGGCCGTGCGATCGGCTTGGCTCGACCGCGGCCTCTATGCGCCGTCGCCCGACGAAATGATGGTGCTCGGCCTGTCGTCGAACGAGCTGGTGGCGCGCGTGGCGCGCCTGCGCATTGCCAACGACACGCCGTTGGCGATCGAACGCGCCGCACTGTCGGCAAGCGTGCTGCCCGATCCGGCAGGAATAGGGTCCTCGCTCTACGCGGCGCTGGAAACGACGGGCCTCCGGCCGGTTCGGGCGGTGCAGCGCATCTCCGCAGCCAATCTCGGCGACAGCGATGCGCGCCTGCTCGAAGTGCCGCCCGGCATTGCCGGGCTGCACATCGAGCGTATTTCCTATCTGGCGAGCGGCAAGGTGATCGAATTCACCCGCTCCATCTACAGGGGCGATGCCTATGATTTCGTCGCCGAACTCCGGCTGAGCGGGCCGGGCGAAGAGGGCCGGCCATGAGCGCGACGACCACCCAAATGGGGACTACCCATATGCGGCGCGAGATCGAGGAGATCCCGGAGGCCACCGCTCGCCTGCTCGATGGTTCGGCAGCGGTGCTGACCGAGGCCGGACGCGGCATCCGCGAACGCGACCCGCATTTTATCGTCACCGTGGCGCGCGGCTCGTCCGACCATGCCGCCACCTTCATGAAATATGCCGTCGAGCTGACCGCCGGCCTTGCGGTTGCTTCGGTCGGCCCGTCGATCGCCTCGATCTATGGTGCGAAACTCAAGCTCGCCGGCTCGGCCTGCCTCGCCATCTCACAGTCTGGCAAGAGCCCGGATATCGTCGCCATGGCGCAAGCGGCTAGGGCCGGCGGCGCGCTGACCGTCGCCATCACCAACACTGCCGATTCGCCGCTCGCGCGAGCCTCGGATTACGCCATCGATATCTTAGCCGGGCCGGAGCGCAGTGTTGCGGCGACCAAGACCTTCGTCAATTCGGCGGTCGCCGGTCTTGCCCTGATGGCGCACAGCACCGGCGACGACAAATTGCTGGCGGCGCTCGCCCGGCTGCCGGAGCATTTCCGCAAGGCGATCGCCTGTGACTGGATGGCGCTGGCCGGTGCGTTGGAGACGCCAAGATCGCTGTTCATCCTCGGTCGCGGCCCGTCCTCGGCGTTTGCCAACGAGGCGGCGCTGAAGTTCAAGGAGACCTGCGCCATGCATGCCGAGGCCTATAGCGCGGCCGAAGTCATGCATGGGCCGCTGGCGCTGGTCGGGCCCGGCTTTCCGGTGCTGGCGCTCGCCGCCCGCGATGCTTCAGAGCCGTCGGTCGCCGAGGCCGCCGATAGCCTGGCGGGCAAGGGTGCGGCTGTCTTTGTCACCTCGGACAAGGCAAAGGTTGCTCAGCAGCTGCCGCATGTCGCCACCGGCCATCCACTGACCGATCCACTGACGCTGATCGTGTCCTTCTATGGCTTCGTCGAGGCCTTTGCCCGCCATCGCGGCCTCGATCCCGACGCGCCGCCCAATCTTCGCAAGGTCACGGAAACCACATGAGCGACCGTTTTGCCCTGACCGGCGCCCGGATATTCGACGGCGACGACTGGCACGACAATACCGCCCTTGTCGTGCGCGACGGCCTGGTCGAGGCCATCGTTGCCGCCGGCGCCATTCCGTCCGGTGTTGCGCGTATCGAGACCGGCGGCGGCATGCTTGTGCCGGGCTTTGTCGACCTGCAGGTCAATGGCGGCGGCGGCGTCATGCTCAACGACCATCCCGATGTCGCCTCGATCGAAACCATCTGCCGGGCGCACGCACCCTTTGGCACGACGGCGCTGCTGCCGACGCTGATCACCGACACGACCGAGATCACCGCAGCAGCGGTTGCGGCGGGGGCCGAGGCCACACAGCAGAAAGTGCCTGGCTTTTTGGGCCTGCATCTGGAAGGTCCGCATCTGTCGATCGCCCGCAAGGGTGCGCACGATCCGGCATTGATCCGGCCGATGCTGGATGCCGACCAAGCGATGCTGATTGCGACACGGAAAAATCTGCCGGTGCTGCTGACGACGATAGCGCCCGAATCCGTCGACCCCGCGCGCGTTTCGGCGCTCGCTGGGGCCGGTGTTATCGTCAGCCTCGGCCATTCCGACACCGGTTACGCCAAGGCGCGCGCCTTCGCCGATGCGGGTGCTACGGTGGTTACCCATCTGTTCAACGCGATGAGCCAGATCGGCAATCGTGAGCCGGGGCTGGCGGGTGCGGCCATCGACACCGGCACATTGTTTGCCGGCATCATCGCCGACGGCATCCATGTCGATCCCGCCACCATGGCGATTGCCTTGCGCGCCAAGCAGGGGCCGGGAAGAATCGTCCTTGTCACCGACGCGATGGCGACGATCGGCACCGATATGACCTCGTTCACGCTCAACGGCCGCACCATCCACCGCAAGGACGGCAGCCTGCGGCTGGCCGACGGCACGCTGGCGGGCGCCGATCTCGACATGATCTCCGCCGTGCGCTTCGTCCATCGCATTGTCGGACTGGACCTGTCGGAGGCGCTGCGCATGGCTTCGCTCTATCCGGCGCAAGCGATGGGCCAATCACACCGGCTCGGGCGCTTCGCCAACGGAACCACCGCCGATATTGTTTCGCTGTCGGACGATCTGGACGTCAAAAGCGTCTGGATCGGCGGCAACAGGGTTTTTGGAGCTGGTGTCGCAAGGGGCGCCTGAGGCGCCAGCCGTTCGGCCCACTGCCTGAAGCGGGTGGTTGTTCATATGTCCCTCTTGTCCTCATTGGCCCTGAGGTTGCGCCGGAAGCCGAAGCGCGGCCGGTCTCGCCACTTTCGGCAGCAGGCGGCGCACGGCGGGCGCGGCCGCCACATCGTTCCTGGCGGCGAACAGCTCGTGGTTCTTCTCGATATCGTCGAGCTTGTAGCGGTAGTTGACCATCAGGCCATGCGCCTGACGCAGGGCGCGGGGCGACAGGTCGCCGAGATGGTCGATGCGCTCGAGCCGAGCGCCATTGCCGAGATGGAACCGGGCGACGGGGTCGATCACCTTGCCGGACGCGGTGCGGGCCTCGAGGAAATACTGCGCTGCCAGGGGGAGCAGGGCCTGGCCCGCGCGGTCGCGCGTGGCGGCGTCCGCATGCCAGCCCTCATTGGCAAGGAGATCCAGCACTTGAGCGGCACCGGGGATGGTTTCGGCCTGCTCGGCCAGCCAGCGGGCAAAACCCGGCACCGGAGACAACGTGATGAAATCGGTCAGGCCGGGAAGGTCGCGGCGCAAATCCTCGACCACCTGCTTGATCAGAAAATTGCCGAACGAGATGCCGCGCAAGCCCTCCTGGCAGTTGGAGATGGAATAGAACACCGCCGTCGTGGCCTGCCGTGGTTGCACCGACGGCCGCTCGTCGGCAAGCAGCTCAGCAATCGCCGTCGGCATCGTCCGGGTGAGCGCGACCTCGACGAAGATCAGCGGCTCGTCGCCGAGCTGCGGATGAAAGAACGCGTAGCAAAGCCGGTCGTCGGGCTCGATCCGGCGGCGCAGATCGTCCCAGTTGTGGATGGCGTGCACCGCCTCGTAGCGGATGATCTTTTCCAATATGTTGGCCGGCGTCGACCAGTCGATCCGCCGCAGCACCAGGAAGCCGCGGTTGAACCACGACGACAAGAGGTGCGTGAAGTCGGCATCGACGATGGCGAGGTCGGGCGATGTGATCAGCCGGCTAAGCAGGTCCTCGCGCACGCGCACGAGGGTCTCGATGCCACCAGGCGCCAGGTTCAGGCGGCGCAAGAGCTCCTGCCTGGCCGGCTCGGCGGCGTCGTGCAGGGCAAACGCCGTGCGATCGTCGGGCGCGGCCCGATAGGCATCCACCGCGGCGGCAAGCCTGGTGTGATCGGTGCCGAAACGATCGCGCAGCACATGCAGGAACGCCAGCCTTCCGTCGGCGTCGAGGGTGCGCCAGCGATCGAGTATCTCCCGAGCATAGGCGACGCCCGACGCCTCGCCCTGGCTGGAAAGCAGACGGGCGCACAGACGTGCCAGGCTGTCGACTGAAATCGGCTCGTCACCGCGAACGAGGTTCAGCATCATCCGGCCGCGATCGGCGATGGTGTTCAGCAGGTCAACAAAGAAAGGGCTGCGGTTCATCGATCCCGACCGTCGAAGAGGAGCCTGCGGGCCCGGAAAGGCATGAGGATGAAACAGACAATATGGGACCGCATCTCATGAGCACAAGCGCGCCGGCGTCGGCCAACGAATTCCTGACCGGAGGGAGCGTGTGCCGGCGACGGCGGACCGGCAGCCGCAGCGCGTCAGCCGGCCGCCCGGTCGGCCGCTGTCCTGATCGCCTCGATGTTCGTCCGATAGGCTTCGACGCTGCCGCCCTTGAAGATGGCCGCACCGGCGACAAGCACGCTGGCGCCGGCCGCGGTGACCAACGGTGCAGTTTCCGGCGAGATGCCGCCGTCGACCTCGATCCGGATCGGCCGGCTGCCGACCAGCGCCTTCACACGCTTCACCTTGTCGACGACACCCGGAATGAAGGCCTGGCCGCCGAAGCCCGGATTGACGGTCATGATCAGGACCAGATCGAGCCGGTCGAGCACATATTCGATTGCCGTTTCCGGCGTCGCCGGATTAAGCGACACGCCGGCCTTCTTACCGAGATTCCTGATCGTCTGCAGCGAACGGTCGAGATGTGGCCCGGCCTCGGCATGCACCGTCATGCCGTCGCAGCCGGCCTCGGCGAAGGCCTCCAGATAGGAATCGGCCGGCGCGATCATCAGATGACAGTCGAAGAAGGCCTTGGTGCGGTTGCGGATCGCCTTGATCACCGGCGGGCCGAAGGTGATGTTGGGCACGAAATGGCCGTCCATGACGTCGAGGTGGATCCAGTCGGCGCCGGCCGCCGCCACCGCCTCGACCTCGTCGCCGAGCTTCGAGAAATCCGACGCCAGCACCGATGGCGCGATCAGGGTCTTGTGAGCCATGTCCGCTTCCCGTTCTTGAGCCCGCTCCCGCCCTATCGCATCGGCCCGAAAATGGCCAGTCGTCGTGGCAGAAATCGGACAGCGCGTCCCGCTCTATCTCTTTGTTTTAGCCGTATTTCTGCGACGCCAAGTGATTTCACTTGGCTGCAAAGTGCTCTGGCTGCTGCGCTGTTTCAGCCGACCGTGCACCGTGAGGTCCAGCTGAAAGGAACCAGACCGATTTCGAATCCAAAGCTTTTCTTATCGAATTGGATAAAGGTTTCGGAGTATGCCCGCGGCGATCGGGACTACGCATATCAAGGGCGGCGTCTCGGCGTAACAGGAAGATTGCATCATGGACGGGGCGATCGTCAGGACCACACTCTCGTTGATAAGCCCTGGAATATTGCTTGTCTTTGGGATTGCCTTCGTCTGCGCCTGGCTTATCGAACGAAAGCGAAGTTATCTCCTCGTGCTGGCGAGCGCGTGCGCTTTGTTTGCTCTTGGTGCGATATCCCAGATTCTCGGTTGGCCGCCAGGGGCCGGACCCAATGCAATCGTGTCTGGCGCGATCTATACATCGGCTGTCCTCGCAGCGGCCGAGGGTATCCTCCTCCGCTCGGGAACGAGGCTCGGCCTGAGAATGGACGCGGCGGTCCTGATCGGATTCACGCTTCTACTGGCGTATTTCTTCTACGTTGACCGCAACCTTCTTGCCCGGGTCTACATCCAGAATTTCGGGTACGGGATCATCCTGCTCGTTGCAGCAGTGCGACTCTCGCCCCTTGCCGGAGGCCGGTACGTCGACAGGGTGCTGTTTTGGATTCTCCTGGCATTCGCCCTGCATTTTTTCCCACGGACCTTATTGACGGTCGGGCTTTCGGTGCCCACCGATAAAACAGCCTTCGCGAACTCGATGTTTTGGCAGCTGCTTCAGCTTTCTCTTGCTGTGCTCGGTGTAGGCCTCGCCCTGGCAATCCTCGCCGCCGCCGTTACCGACGTGATTGACGATCTCCGCCGGGAGCGCGATACCGACCTGCTGACCGGCGTTCTGAACCGCCGCGGTTTTGAAGAGCGTTCGGCCGCCTATTTGCGAAACGGCGGACAAGGCACCGCATCGCTCGTCTTGTGCGACGTAGACAATTTCAAGAGCATCAACGACGCCCACGGTCATGACGTCGGCGACAATGTCCTGCGAGAGGTCGGACGTGTGCTGCGCAAATCATCGCGCAAAGGCGATATCGTCGGCCGGCTTGGCGGCGAGGAATTCGCGGTGTTCCTTCCAGATACCAGTGCCGAGGAAGCCTATGAATGCTCCGAACGACTAAGGATCGCCATCGAGAACACCAGTTTTTCCGCGCTGGCGGGCGCGAGGCAGCTCACCGCGAGTTTCGGCGTGGGAACGTTCAAATCCAGCGATGCCTGGTCGAGCCTGTACAAGCGGGTCGATGCAAGGCTTTACGAAGCGAAGCGGACCGGGCGCAATCGTACGATTGCCCAAGAATTCTCAAGTTCGAAGGTCGATGGAGAGACAGAGATGTCGGCCCATACAGTTCGACCTGTTCGATGATGATCCGGGGAGAGGCGGTGTCGACCGCCTCTCTCCCTATGCAAGCGTCGCGATTCAGTTCGCCGGATGCCGCGGCCTGGCCGGTCGTGGCAGAGAGACCTTGCCGCTGCCTTGCTTCATTTTCTGCACGTTGAGCTTCACGGGTGGCTTGGGCACGCAGTGTCCGCGCACCAGTTTTTCGGTTGCCCGGCAGGCGGTGACGATCGCCGGGTTCTTCACGCATGCCTTGCCGACCAGATGGTAGCCGCGCTTGCAGTCGATAATGATGGGCGGCTTGCGCACACATCTCCCGTCGATGCGCTGTTCGTTGCGCTTGCACCTGTCGGCGATCACCGCATTGCGCACGCATTTCAGGCCCACTTGATGGTAACCGGGAAGGCAGTGGATGCTGACGCCAACGCACCTGCCGTTGACGAGTTTTTCGGTGCGGCGGCAGGCAGCCACGAGCGGCCTGTCGACGCATTTGCCGCGGATCAGCCTCTGGCTCGGCAGGCATGTGCGGCCGGCATCGATCACGACCGGTGGAAGTTGCGGTTTACCGGGATTGGGTCGCGTATCGACCGCCAGATCGTCGGCTTTCGGGTCGAAATTGCGCTTGATGCAGGTGAAATCCTCGCCGTCGTTGTCAACCGTGGCGATCGAACCATTCTGCTTGATTTCCTGCAGCGTGCACTGGATCGAGCGCGTCCTGACGATGCTGAGCTCGTGTGCCGCACTCGCCTTGAACACTCCGCCATTGTTGAAGGCAGCCGTCGTGCCGGTAAAGAATGCGCCGTTCGAGCAGCTGATGCGGTAGTGAAACGCACCCGGCGCATCGCGCTCGACCTCGAACGCCACCTGGCCCTTGCGCGGGCAGAGTTTTTTGAAGCCAGCGCTGTCGGACACAGTGACCTCGCCCTGCCAGTCCGAATGCGCCGGGGGGTTGTCCGGGTTGCCCTGAGGTGCGTCGGTGAAGCCGCCCCCGCCTGCACCGGTGCAGTGGACTGTGATGTCCTTCCAGCCGTCAAAGGGCTCGAACGGACCGTTGCCGACAATCTCGGTCTTGTACTGGAAGTAGGCAGTGGTGCCGACATCCTCCCATTTCTCATAGGTGGCGAAATAGCCATTCTTGGTCGCATCGTATGACGCCCACGCCTGCTGCAGCTCGGACGTGATCGGCCCAGCGTTCTTCTGCCGCCAGATGCGCATCGAAACCGGCCCGGCCTGATTGGCTTGCGCCCGGCTCGTGACCTTCAACGAAGGGCAAACAGTGCCTGGCGTCGAGCCGGGCTGGTTCGACTGGTAGGTGGTCAGGAACAGCTTGACGTTCTCCACGTCGAATTCGCCGAAATCGTTGGCGATGTCCTGAACCTTCGGCTTGATCACCGGGTCGCAGACGACCTGGACGTCGAACGAACCGTGTTCGGCATAGTGCGAGTCGGAAAGCGGATGGGGCCAGCTGCCGCCCTGTACCTCGCTGACAGCATTGTCCATGTCGAGCGCTGTGTCGGTAAGGGCCGAGAAGCTCGCATGGAAGGTATGCGTGAACGAATAGGACTTCGTCGGTCCATCGGCCTGGAGGTGCTGATTGCACTTGCTAATGATCTGGTCGCCATAGGGCACGACGGCGATGCCGGTGTCCGATGACTGCGGTATGATGGAGGGATCAAAGGAGAAATTCTCCTGGTGATCGTAGTCGCGGCTGACAGGCGACGCGCTCCAGATCGGCGGAAACGCGCCGCACTGCCCCGGTCCGCAAACGCCGAGCGCCACGCCGACGTCCTGTACATAGCCTGGCCACCGCGTGTTGAGTTTCATGTGGCCCCAGAACTGGACATTGCCGCTTTTCAGCGTGTCCCATTTTTGCTTGTCGCTCGAGCCGACATGGATCGTCGTGTTGGCGCTTTCGGTGTGGAACGACATTGACTTGATGTTCGCCTGCTTGGCGAAAGCCGGCGTGGTGGCAAGCGCAGCTGCGATCAGGGCCACGGTCGCCGCCGTGTTGCGGAAAACATGCTTGGCTGAAGACATTTTCTCTCTCCTGAAATGTTCCTTCAGGAGTTTGTCGCCACCCGCCGCTGTAAGGTTCACGCAGCTGCGAAACGCGTTCCGGCCAATGAAAGACCCCGCCGGATTGCTCCGGCGGGGTCCTGGGCGTTGCGGTACAAAAGATCACGGCTTGTTTCGCGCCGGATCCTCCTACTGGGGAACTCGAGGCCTGTGCCTCGGCATAGGCCTCTGCAGGATGTCCGGGTTCAGCAACAGGTTCGGGTTGATCTGCAGCGTCGGCGTCCTGCGGATCGGAATGCAGTCCGGATACTGTCCGACTGTCCCGGCCGGGCAGCGCCGTTTGACGATCGGCTGGCACTGGCTGTTGATCAGCCTTGAGCCGGGCGCGCACTCCACCGACGGCCGGCGGCATGCGCCTCTGATCACCTCGGTCCCGCGCGGGCAGACACAGGCGCCGCGCTTGTTGTGAACCTGGCCGCGGATGGTGCACTGTTCCACGGTCGGCTTCTTGACGATCGGCACGCAGGCCCTGCCCTTCAGTTCCGTCCCCCTCGGGCAGACGCAGTCGCCGTTCTTGGTGCGGATCTGACCGCGCAGCAGCTTGCATTGCTCCACTACGGGCGGCTTTTTCCGGATCGGCCGGCAGGCGTCGCCCCTCAGTTCCGTTCCTCTCGGGCAGATGCAATCGCCATCCTGGGTACGGATCTGGCCGGGCAGCAGCTTGCACAGGCGTGCCGGCGGCTCGTCGGTCGACACGCACCTGCCGTTCTCCAACTCGGTTCCGCGCGGGCAGATACAACGCCCGTCGGAGGTCCGGATCTGGCCCTTGAGCAGCACGCAGCGCTGCGGGTCCTTCGGTTTCGGTATGATGACCGTGCCGCCACCGGACGAGCACTGGCCGTTGCGGAAAATTGTGCCTGGCGGGCAGACGCAGTTGCCGGCGTCGTTCATGACAAAGCCTCGCGAGCACTCCTTCTTCACCTCACGCTTGATGGCGAAGGGATGGCAGGCATAGGCCTTGCCGCGATCGCCCTGCACGTCGGTCAGGTCGCGGGAGAGCACGTCGCCTGCGCCTCGCACCGGCGTGTCGGGAGACAGCACGCCGACGCAGTTCTGGCCACTGACGGTATCCTGCAGATTGGTCAGGCGGCCGCCGTCGGGAATGATCACGGTCACACGGTGAACGTGGCTTTCCCCGGCGCCGAGCGTCAGGTTCGCGACGCAGGAGGCAGGCAAGGTCGCCGGCTCCGGCGTGCAGCCGAAGGGCGGCTCGATCGAGGTGATCGCAACACCTTCCAGCCGGCCGAGTCCGTCCAGGCCGATCGCATCCCCGATGCGAACCGGACCGGAGAAGGCGCTCGCCCCATCGTTCGCGATGGTGATCGCGAACGAGCAGGGTTGACCGACCCGGCACTCTGCATCGCCGGTCTTCTCAACACGGATGGTCGAGGTGCCGCCGCCCTTGGCGCAAGCCCGGCCGATCGGATAGACGATGTCGTCGCCAGGCGCCGGGCCGTAAGAGCCGCGTGCGCAGTTCTCGAACGCGCCATTGGCGGCAACCGTCACGTCGAAGTGGCGGCTGGTTCCGGGAGTCATGACAGCGCCCGGAATCCGGCACGACAGCGTATTGGCTGGAACCGGTCCGCAAGCCCATTCCGCGCCGTCAGGGGTGACGGTCTGGATCTGGACGGGCGCGCCGCCGGCCACCAGCGTGGCGGCATCGTTGACCCTCACCGGACCGGTGGGAGCAGCGGTGCCGGTGCTGATGACGGTGATGCGGCAGGTAACGGCCGCATCACCGGCCAGCGAACCGTTGCACACTTTGGTGATGCGCATGGCCGGCTTGCCACCGTCGGGATGACGGATGCGTTGCTTGGCGCAGGCCCGATTGTTGGTGAGGTCGCCCTCACCTGGGATGGCCTTCACCTCGGCGCAGTTCTCGACCGTGTCCGGCCGGTAACCGGCCGGCATCACCGCCTTGACGAAGATCGGCGTCGAGGCGCCCGGCAAGAGCACGATACCGGCATTGTCGCAGCGGAACTGGCCGGGGCCGTTCGGACCGCATGTCCAGGGCGGGGTCGGGCCGAAGGTCGAGGACGCCGGCGTGCCGCCCGGATAGGTGTCGATGACCGTCAGCGGCCCGTCATGGGGGACGCCGCCGTTGTTGATGATGTCGATCACGAAGGTGCAGACACCATCGGCCGTGCAAGCCTCGGTGCGGGCACGCTTCTTTAGGATCAGATCGACCTTCCTTTCCACCGGCGGCCGGCAGTCGCGATCACGGTCGCCACGCCGGCAGATCGGGATCGAGGCGCAGCCGCGGTCGTTTTGCTGGCTGCCGAACAGCGGCTTGCCGCTGGCGCCATAATTATAGGCGGCGCAGTTGCGCAAGACGCGGCCTTGCCAGCCTCCGGTCGGCTTGAAGCCGAGTTCGAGGTCGAGAGAGGCACCCGGGTTGAGCGTGGTCACCGGATGGGTACACGTCATTGGGGTTGTCGCCGGCGCACAGACCCAGGGCGCATTCGGCCCTGAATCGAGAGTGGAGCCGGCAGGCAAGGTCACTTCATCGAGAACGATCTTGCCGTGGTAGGGCCCGTCACCGACATTGGTGACCCTGATGGTGAAGTCGCAGCCGCCGCCCATCGTGCAACGCCGAACCTCGGCGCGTTTTTCGACCTTGAGATCCGGCTCCTTGTCCTTGGGCGGGCATCTCTGGTCACGCGGAATGACGATGTCGATCGTCTGCGTGCAGCACAGGCCCCAGCCCTCCTCCGGGCCGGCATAGGTTTCGATGCCGGTGACGACGAGGTGGATGACGTCGCCGGGTGAGGCACCGACGATCTTCCAGTCGAGCACGCCGCCGCCCTCCGGCACCAACTGCGTGTCGGGGATGATGGTGATGCCGGGCGTCGTCGTCGAAAGCTGTACCCACTTGCCGGCCATCTCGGCGCCAACCGGCATGTGATAGATGAAGGCGCCGCCGCCGGGCACGCAATCGACTGTGCCGCGTTCCACCTTGAAGCATTCCTTCCCGGGAGGCGGTGGCGGCCGATCGCATTTGGTGACGTCGATCTTGATCGAGGTCTTTTCGCCGGTGAGGAAATTGCCGTCGTCCGGCTTGCCCGGGTCCTGCGACGGGATGATGGTCCCCGTGCCGGGTCCGACGGTTATCTTGATCATGCCCTGATTGTCGACGACTGTCGGCGAGGCAAACGCCGCATGGTCGATCTTGGCGGTGATCTGGAAGGTGACGACGCGCTCGTTGGGAGCGCCGACGCCGTCGAGATCGCTGGCGGAAATCCGGAAATCGGAAACCGTTGCTGTATCGTTCGGATTGGCCGACGTGCTGATCGTAGCACCGGGCAGCGGCCCGCCGGACGCATCCGTGCCGTCGCCGGACACATGCACGCCGACGATCCGCAGGCCATGCGGGAGCTGGTCCTTGAAGTCGATCTTGGCTTTTTCCAGCGCGGCCGCGAGGCCTGGGCTGGCAAAAGCTTGCGGGCTGCCGCGCAAGCCGAAGCTCAGGGAATATACGGCATGGTCGCAGCCTCGTTGTCTGCCTTTCTTGGTGAAAAAAGGCACCACCCGGCCGGGCCGCGGATTGACGATGCGCGGCTCATCGAGGTCGAAGCCGAAATCGGGACTGGCGGTTTCGAGCGGACCGGAATCGGTGGGCTTGTCGAGGTCGGTCTGGCTGGCCTGAGCCGGAACGATATCCTGGGCGAAACCTGGCACCGGGTTCAGCATGGCGACCGCGACACCGGCCGCCATCAGCCAGCGCGCGCCACGCCTGGCAAGTGACAGGGGCTTTATGGTCGTCCCCATGCCGGTTGCTTGATTGCCGGTTGCTTGATTGCTCGTCGCGAACGGGGAACGTGCTGAAATGCTCATCTTCCCGCTCCTCAACGTTCGCAGCTGACGGCTGGGGTTCTGAGCGGCACGGTCATCTTGCAGCAAGGGAAGTAGCCGCCCTTGTCGCGGTCGGACTGCCTGTAGAAGCAGAGCCCGACATCGACCGTCTCACCAGGATAATGGCCGGTGATGCCGATCGTGTGGGGCGCGCCGGGAGCATGCGACAGGGGTGAAGTCACCGCGACGCCTGGTGTCCTGGACAGAGCCTTGATCGAATCGCCGCCGAAGCCGGCAGAGTCGTGGAGATAGAGTTCGGCCTCGAGGCCGGAAGGCGTGCAGAAATACCTGACATCCTCGACATCGAGGCAAGGAGACACACCACCGGGGGGCGGGAAGTCGGGCGGATAGAAAGGTGGCAGGTAACCGCCGCCCGGTATCTGCTCATAATAGCCCGCACGGCCCTCGCAGGGGCGCCAGACCTCGACGTCGCCGACATGACCCTGAACCTCGGGACCTTGAACCTCGGAACCTTCAATCTCGGGGTCTTCGAAATAGCCGTCGAAGTCGACGAACCACGAGCTGAAGGGCGGCACGTTGGCCGGCTTGACCAGCGCCGTCGGCGTGATCTGGACACCGTGTACGGCAAGCGGGCCGCCAGCGGCGAGCTGTTCGGCGAGTGCTGGATTGTCGCGCAGTTTGTCGCCTGACTTAACCAGCGTGTCGGTGCAGACGCTCGTGTCGAGATTGCCGTCGGCGTCATAGCCATATTGCAGGTCAAGACCGCCGGCCGACTGCCGATTGTCTTGCGGGAAGCCGACCGCATATTCCTGCGGCATTTCCACCCAGACCGTGACCGTCGCCGGATCGTCCGGGTTTTCGCGCCAGTAGCGGATGACCTCGCCCTTGCCGGACTCGGCGAACTGGCTGTAGTCGTAGCGGTTTTCCACCGGGCCGCGCTGGGCCAGGTACATAAAGCCCTTGTTGTCGAAGGCGATATCGGTGACGGCGTGATCCTTGTCAGCCTTGACCGTCAACTCCCAGCGCGGGTCGCCGGCAAAGCTGCCGTCGCGGGTAACGCCAACCGACCAGATCTCGGCCTTTTCACCGACCGAATAATAGAGCCGGCCGCCATGATAGGCGACGGACCAGACCCTGCGCTCGTCCTGCGTGTAGCCCCAACTATCGGGATCTTCGCTGTCGAAGACCGCGCCCTCGATGTCCATCACCGAGCCATCGTCGGCAAGCGGGGCGAGCCCGTGCGCCGGGCGCCCGGCAACGCCGTGGTCGAACGTGTCGACCGGCGCGCCGTTGGCGTCGATGCGGTGGATGAGACCGGTGTCGAGGTCACTGGCGAAGAACTGGCGGTGAACATTGTCGAAAGAGATGTCGCCGACGCCGGGACCGCTGTTGGTATCGATATCGGCGAATTTGCTCACCTGGCCGGTGATGCCGTCGATCTTCCAGACCGTGCCCGGTCCGCCACCGCTCTCGGTGCCGAACTGACCGTCCATGAAGGTAGCGCCGGCAGCACCGCGACGCTGCCGCTCTGGGCGACCGTCCGCATCTTCGTCCGATGTGACGATGCGGATGCCGTGCAGCGAGGTGGCGCCGGCATAGAGGTTCGGAATGCCTGAGGGAACGCCATCGCGGACGCCGTCGTCATAGGTGATGCCGAACACCTGGCCGATCTGCCCAGCCGTCACTTCGAAGGGCGGCGGCGTGAAGACGAGCTGGCCGGAGGCCGGCCCGCCGAGCCTTGAAACGTCGAAAACGCGCAAGGTTGCGCGCGTCGTGTCGATGAAGGTTTCGTCGACCGGATCGACGCCGGGCGGCAAGCCCTCTTCGAAACTGGGGCCCTCTTCGAAATTGGGGCCCTCTTCGAAATTGGGAATGACGGTGCCGGAAAATCCGGTCACCGCCATCGAACCTGGATAAATGATCTGCGTTTCCTGCGCCTGAGCGGTACCGCCAAGCCACAGGGTGGTGGCGAGCGCCAGCGCCAGGAAGCCGCCGGTTGCCAAGAATCCACTGGTTAATTGGGTCGTACGGCGCAAGCAGCCAGCACGAGAGTGCACGAACGAGCCGTGGTCGCAAGACATGAAATTCCCCCCGCAGGCGACGGGAGAAACATCCGGCGTTGCCGCGCAAATCAGGGCAAGGCGCGACGTTCCGGCACGTTTTTCCCTGATCGAATTGTCTGCTTTCCTCATAGTCACGATACGCCGGCTCTTACGCAGGGTCAACGGAAGCAGCGGAAAGCCCAGCGCATCGACGCCGTCCCGAAAGCGGTGGTCGCACTGAGTTCCCGTTGTTCTCGGCGACCGTGGAATCTCTGGGTTTCCAGTCATGGGGCTTTCCTTTCCGGGGCCGCACCATGCGGCACCTGGGTGTCAGTCGCGAACGGACGCGGAAAGGTTCATGGGAAGCGCTGGACGGCCTGGGCTCACCGTGCCATGGCCGGGGAAGGGCCGGCCGGGCTGGCTCCGTCCCCCCGCAGGGCGGCTGGGGCAAAGGATGTTGGACGCCTTGCGCAGAATGCTTGCGCGCCGCGCAGCCTGTTCTTATATACGCGCCAAGCCGTTCGGTGCCGGAATGCCGGTTGCCGGAACGGGATTTCTTGTGAACAGGGGCTTTCGTCGGAACGCCTGTACGGGTCCTGAGAGCCTGCTTAGCGGAGAGACTAGAAAAATGGCAAAAGTAATCGGTATCGATCTGGGAACCACGAACTCCTGCGTCGCCATCATGGACGGCAAGGAGTCGAAGGTCATCGAGAATGCGGAAGGCGCGCGCACGACTCCTTCCATCGTCGCCATCAACAGTGATGGCGAGCGCCTCGTCGGCCAGCCGGCCAAGCGCCAGGCGGTCACCAATCCTGAAAACACCATCTTCGCGGTCAAGCGCCTGATCGGCCGCCGCTATGACGATCCGGTGACGGACAAGGACAAGAAGCTTGTCCCCTACAAGATCGTCAAGGGCGACAATGGCGACGCCTGGGTCGAAGCCGGCGGCAAGAAGCAGTCGCCCAGCCAGATTTCGGCGATGATCCTGCAGAAGATGAAGGAGACGGCGGAGGCCTATCTCGGCGAGAAGGTCGAGAAGGCGGTCATCACCGTTCCGGCCTATTTCAACGACGCCCAGCGCCAGGCCACCAAGGATGCCGGCAAGATCGCCGGCCTCGAAGTGCTGCGCATCATCAACGAGCCGACCGCGGCCGCACTTGCCTACGGCTTAGACAAGAAGGAAGGCAAGACCATTGCCGTCTATGACCTTGGCGGCGGCACGTTCGACATTTCGGTGCTCGAAATCGGCGATGGCGTCTTCGAGGTGAAGTCGACCAATGGCGACACCTTCCTCGGCGGCGAGGATTTCGACATGCGTCTGGTCGAATATCTGGCGGCCGAGTTCAAGAAGGAACAGGGTATCGACCTGCGGAGCGACAAGCTCGCCCTTCAGCGCCTCAAGGAAGCGGCCGAAAAGGCCAAGATCGAGCTGTCGTCCACCACGCAGACCGAGATCAACCTGCCCTTCATCACCGCCGATGCCACCGGCCCCAAGCACCTGACGCTGAAGCTGACGCGGGCGAAGTTCGAGAGCCTGGTCGAGGATCTCGTCCAGCGCACCATCGAGCCCTGCAAGGCGGCGCTCAAGGATGCCAGCCTGAAGGCTGGCGAAATCGACGAGGTCGTCCTGGTCGGCGGCATGACCCGCATGCCCAAGATCCAGGAGATCGTGAAGCAGTTCTTCGGCAAGGAGCCGCACAAGGGCGTCAATCCAGATGAGGTCGTCGCATTGGGCGCCGCCATTCAGGCCGGCGTGCTGCAGGGCGACGTCAAGGACGTGCTGTTGCTCGACGTGACGCCGCTGTCGCTCGGCATCGAAACGCTGGGTGGCGTGTTCACGCGGCTGATCGAGCGCAACACGACGATCCCGACCAAGAAGAGCCAGGTGTTCTCGACGGCCGAAGACAGCCAGTCGGCCGTGACCATCCGCGTGTTCCAGGGCGAGCGTGAAATGGCCGCCGACAACAAGGCGCTCGGCCAGTTCGACCTGGTCGGCATTCCGCCGGCGCCGCGTGGCGTGCCGCAGATCGAGGTCACTTTCGACATCGACGCCAACGGCATCGTCAACGTCTCGGCCAAGGACAAGGGCACCGGCAAGGAGCACCAGATCCGCATCCAGGCATCCGGCGGCCTTTCGGACGCCGACATCGAGAAGATGGTGAAGGACGCCGAAGCCAATGCCGAGGCCGACAAGAAGCGGCGTGCATTGGTCGAGGCCCGCAACCAGGCCGAGGCGCTGGTGCATTCCTCGGAGAAGTCGCTGAAGGAATATGGCGACAAGGTTTCCGAGGCCGACCGCACGGCGATCGCCGATGCGATCGCGGCGCTGAAGACCGCTGCCGAAGGCGACGACGCGGCCGAGATCGAGGCCAAGACGCAGGCGCTCGCCGAAACATCGATGAAGCTCGGCCAGGCCATGTACGAGGCTTCGCAGAAGGAAGCCGCGGAGGCTGACGCCAAGGCGGACGCCGCCAAGGACAGCGATGTGGTCGATGCCGACTTCGAGGAAATCGACGAGGACGACGACAAGAAGAAGTCGGCCTGAACCGTCTGACGGCAGATAAAGCGGAAAAGCCCGGCGCAAAGCCGGGCTTTTTTGCAACCCTTGCTGAAAAAATGCTGGGCTTGGCCGAAAAAATGCGAGCAATCCCGCGTCGACACTGGCATCCCGGCCCCATCGCACCTAAATCGGAACTGCGTGCCGGCGAACGACGCAACAGGGCTTCAAGACGTTGAATATCCGGACTGCAGGAAAAAATGAAAGCTGATTTCTACGAAACGTTGGGCGTGCAGAAGGGGGCCGACGAGAAGGAGCTCAAGAGCGCGTTCCGCAAGCTCGCCATGCAGTTCCATCCCGATCGCAATCCCGGCGATCATTCCTGCGAGCACAAATTCAAGGAAATCAACGAAGCCTACGAGACGCTGAAGGACCCGCAGAAGCGCGCGGCCTACGACCGTTTCGGCCACGCCGCCTTCGAACAGGGCGGCATGAATGGCGGCGCTCAAGGCTTCGGCGCCGGCGGTTTCGCCGACATCTTCGAGGATATCTTCGGCGACATGATGGGCGGGCGCCAGCGCCGCTCGTCCAGCGGCCGCGAGCGCGGCGCCGACCTGCGCTACAATATGGAAATCACGCTGGAGGAGGCATTCACCGGCAAGACCGCGCAAATTCGCGTCCCGGCCTCGATCTCCTGCACGGAGTGCTCCGGCAGCGGCGCCAAGCCTGGCACCCAGCCGGTCACCTGCTCGATGTGCAACGGCCACGGCAAGGTGCGCGCCACCCAGGGATTCTTTTCGATAGAGCGCACCTGCCCGCAATGCCAGGGGCGAGGCCAGACCATCAAGGAGCCGTGCCCGAAATGCGCCGGCCAAGGCCGCGTCACCGAGGAGCGCTCGCTGTCGGTCAACATCCCTGCCGGCATCGAGGACGGCACTCGCATCCGCCTTGCCAATGAGGGTGAGGCCGGCCTGCGGGGCGGTCCGTCGGGCGATCTCTATATCTTCCTGGCGGTCAAGCCGCACGAATTCTTCCAGCGCGACGGCGCCGATCTTTACTGCAAGGTGCCGATCTCGATGACGACCGCCGCCCTTGGCGGCTCCTTCGAGGTGGCGACGCTGGACGGCACCCAGACGAAAGTGAAGGTGCCGGAAGGCACCCAGAACGGCCGCCAGTTCCGTCTCAAGGGTAAGGGCATGCCGGTGCTGCGCCAGCACAACGTCGGCGATCTCTATATCCAGACCGCGGTCGAGACGCCGCAGAACCTTTCCCGCCGCCAGCGCGAGCTATTGGAGGAGTTCGAGCAGCTTTCCTCGAAGGATAATTCGCCCCAGTCGAGCGGCTTTTTCGCCCGCATGAAGGACTTTTTCGAAACCTTCGGCGAGCGCTGATGCCTATTCTTGCCAATCGGGTATAGAGTACAATTAGCGGAAGCTTCCCAAGCGTCATCAACATCTTATACCGACGTCCGCCTTGCCTTGGACACCGTAGCTGCTAAGTAGCCTCTCGGGGGAGCGTTCAGGAGAACTTGCATGGCACATGGTCCCGGATTGCGAAAGGCGCTGGCGGAAAAGTTCGACGACGAACTGAAGTTCTTCAAGGGCTGGATCGACAAGCCGAAGGCGGTCGGTTCAATCGTGCCGACCAGTTCCATCACCGCCCGCAAGATGGCCTCCGTCGTCAACCCGAAATCGGGCCTGCCAGTGCTCGAAGTCGGACCCGGTACCGGCGTCATCACCCGAGCCATCCTCGCCCAGGGCGTAAAGCCTGAAAATCTCTATGCGGTCGAATATTCCACTGATTTCGTGCGCCATCTGCGCCAGCTCTATCCTGATATCAACGTCATCGAGGGCGACGCCTTCAATCTCGATGCGACGCTCGGCGACAAGAGCGGACTGAAGTTCGATTCCGTCATCTCCGGCGTGCCGTTGCTCAATTTTCCAGTCGCCCAGCGCATCGCCTATATCGAAAGCCTTCTCGACCGCATCCCGGAGGGGCGCCCGATCGTACAGCTGACCTACGGCCCGCTGTCGCCGATCCCGCCCGGCCGCGGCGACTACACGGTCGAGCATTTCCATTTCGTCATTCGCAACATCCCGCCGACCCAGCTTTGGATCTACCGGCGCGGCAAGAGCAACTGAGACGGGGCTGAAAAGCCGGGCTTTCCTTGGTTACCAGCCGGGCGATCATGGCAAGGTGGGCTGGCTCGCCAATCGATCCAGAAATGCTGTCAGCCTTTCGAGCGCCTTTTCTCCGGCGCTGCTGTCGAGATCGAACTGATACTCATGCGGCAGGGCCGGGCTGTAATCGTTCGGAAAGAACAGCGTGTCGACGTCAACGCCCTGCGCCCTGATCGCCTCCGCCATCAGGGCGGATTGCGGCGCCAGCGGATCGGCATTGCCGACCGAGACGAACGCCGGCGGAAACTGTGGCGTCAGATGCCGGTTGACGGAGAATTCGGCAACGCGCGGGTCGTCACCCAATCGCTTCGTGCCGAGATATGACCAAATGACGGTCCTGATGAAATCCGCGAAAGGCCCTTCGGGCGTGACCATGGCAGCATCGTAGACACCGCAAAACAATGCGATGCCTCTCAGCTGCGTGCGCTCGATGGCGGGATTGACGCCGACTATGGCAGCATAGGCCGGATTGCCGACCGTAGCGGCCAACTGGGCGGCGATCTGCGAGCCCGCGGAATCGCCGGCGAGAAAAAGCCGGTTGGGATCGATCCGATAGCGGCCGGCATTGCGGGAAAGGAAGGCAAGCGCCTTGCCGGCCTGCAGGACCGGGGTCGGATAGCGCGCGCCCGGGGCAACCGAATAGCCGACGGAGACGGTGACATAGCCGCGTCCGGCCAGGATTTTCATGTAGTTGGAAACATCGGTCTTGTCTCCGGCAACGAAACCGCCGCCATGCACCCAGACGATTGCCGGCAAGGCTCGGCTAGGGGCCTGCGCCGGGAAGAAGACATCGAAACGCTCCTCCCGATTATCGCCATAGCGCTCGTCGCGCAGTTCGCCCACATTGGCTGGCACGTGCTTTTCAAGCGCGCGGTTCTTTTCCACGGCATCCCTGTGGAAGGCATAGCGGATCAGAAGGACCGAAGGCCATGGGCTGAAGCTGAACGCGGCGTAGCTCGCTGCGACGGCCGTCACCAGACCGACAAGGATATAGCCGACCCACCGCAATCTCATGGCTGCACCCTATACATGGCATTGGACTCCGGCAAAGCGCCAGTGCCAGGGCAGTTAACAAGCCTCTGCAATCTCGGCTATTGATTCGGTCCGTGCATCGCCTATAGCTGCAGGGACAGCAAGAGAACAGCGATGCCGGTTATCCCGAAAATTCTCGTCTTCGCGGGCTCGGTTCGGACTGGCGCCTACAGTGGCAGGACCGCCGATGTGGCGCAGAAGGAACTTGCCATGCAAGGCGCCGAGGTGACCCGCATCTCGCTTGCCGACTATCCGCTGCCGATCCTGGACGAGGACCTGGAAAAGGAAAAAGGCGTTCCCGAAAACGCCATCAAGCTTGCCCGCCAGATCGCCGCCCATGACGGGCTGCTGATCGCGACGCCCGAATATAACGGCTCCATCCCGCCGCTGCTCAAGAACACGATCGACTGGGTGAGCCGGGTGCGCCAGGATGGCGGCCGGTCGCTCAGGCCTTTCACCGGCAAGCCCGCCGGCCTTTGTTCATCTTCCAAGGGACACTTCGCCGGAGTACGCTGCATCAACCATCTGCGCGCCGTGCTGGTGCGCTGCCAGATGGAGGTGGTGACGCCGGAGTGCTCGGTGCCGGAAGGCGGCAACGCCTTCGACGAGGACGGGAATTTCAGGGACGAGAGACTGCACAGATCGATGGAGCACCTATGCCGCACGCTGATCGAAACCTCGCGCATGCTATCCACGCGGATCGAGACTTGATCCACGCCGAAGACACTATGCGAGACAGGCTGATCGTCGGCCTCGACGTGCCGACGCTGAAGGAAGCCGAGAAGGCGGTGCGCGAGCTCGACGGGGTCGTCTCCTTCTACAAGATCGGCTATCAGCTCGCCTTCGCCGGCGGCCTCGATTTCGCCCGCGAACTCGCCAGCGGCGGCACCAGGATCTTCCTCGACATGAAGCTGCTCGACATCGACAACACGGTGGCCAAGGGTGTCGAGGCCATCGTCAGGATGGGCATGACCATGCTGACGCTGCACGCCTATCCGAAGACGATGAAGGCAGCGGTCGAGGCCGCCAGGGGCAGCGATCTCTGCCTACTTGGCGTCACCGTGCTGACCTCGATGGACGAACAGGACGTGATCGACGCCGGCTATGAATATGACCCGCATACGCTGGTGCTGAGGCGCTCCGAGCAGGCCCTGCATGCCGGCATGGGCGGTGTCGTCTGCTCGGCCGAGGAAGCGGAAGCGGTGCGCCGGATCGTCGGGCCCAACATGGCCGTCGTCACGCCGGGAATACGGCCCAAGGGCAGCGACCATGGCGACCAGAAACGCGTGGTGACACCGGCGCAGGCGATCCGCAACGGCTCCAGCCATCTCGTCGTCGGCCGGCCGATCGTCGGCGCCGCCGACAGGCGGGCGGTCGCGGAAGCGATCCTTGATGAAATGCGCTCGGCCTGAGGACCAATTCCGAAACTCTACTCCGGCGGAGCGACTTTCAAAATCGGTCCGCGTAAGGCCAAAACCAGGAGAAAAGCATGCCCAAGGGATACTGGATCGCCCGCGTCGATGTGCGCGATGCAGAAGGCTACAAGGACTACGTCGCTGCCGCCAAACTGGCCTTCGACCGTTTCGACGCGAAATTCCTGGCGCGTGGCGGCGCGCATGAGAAGGCCGAAGGGCCGGGTCGCGACCGCAACGTGATCATCGAGTTTCCGTCATTGGCTGCGGCGCACGATTGCTACCACTCGCCCGAATACCAGCGCGCCGCCGCGATCCGCCAGAAGGTGGCCGACGGCGAGATCGTGCTGGTCGAGGGGTTTTAGTTCAGCGGCAACCACCGCTGCGATCAGACCGAATGCAGGATGTAAAGCTTGCGCGTTTTCTCGTGGATGGTCCATTCGCCCTCCCAGCCAAGCGGCAGGACAAGCAATTCGCCGGGTCCGACATCCTTGGCCGCGCCGTCGGGACCATGCAGCGTCACGCGGCCGGAGACGATGTGGCAAATCTCGGAATTCGTGTCTCGGCGCGCGGTGAACCGGCCCTGCGAACATTCCCAGACCCCGACTTCGATCTTGCCATCGTCCGAAGTCCAGAGGGTGTTGGCTGCTTCCAGCTGATCGCCCTCCACCGAGGTGGGTTTCAGCTGGGGATCGCCGAGGTCGATATGCGCAAGGTGCGCGAAGGTCTTGAAGTCGATCATTCCTAGGTCCTCGAGGTGATGCGGTTCAATGCCCGGTGATGCGATCAGCCAAGGCCGCCAGCCGCGATGTGCGCGGCAGCCCCTTTGCTTCCCGCTCGTCGGCAATTCGATAGAGCTGATACATGGAATGGACGCCGAGCCAGCGCAGCGGCTCCGGCTCCCATTTGCGCACGGTTCGATTGACCCAGGGAAGCCGCGTCAGGTCGGTGTCGTTGCCCAGCAGCAGATCCCTCAGTGTGCGTCCCGAGAGGTTCGAGGTGGACACGCCCAGGCCCACATAGCCGCCTGCCCACCCTATTCCGGTCTGCCTGTCAAAGCCCACCGTCGTGCACCAGTCGCGCGGCACCCCCAGCGTTCCACACCACGCATGGTCGAGCTTGAGTCCCTTGGTCTGCGGCAGAAGCGTCGTCAGGATCTTGTGCAGCTTGTCGATCGTCGCCTGCTGGGTGACGCCTCGAATGTCGGTCTTCGAGCCGAATCGATAAGGCACCCCGCGCCCGCCCATGGCAATGCGTCCTTCCCGGGTGCGCTGCGCGTAACAGTATGCGTGCGCGGCGTCGCCGAGCACCTCGTAGCCATCCCAGCCGATTTCGCTCCACAGCTTTTCGGATAACGGCTCGGTCACCACGATGGCGCTGTTGAGCGCCAACCAGAGTCTTTCGTGGCCGGCAATTCCTGCGGTGAAGCCCTCGGTCGCCCGCACGATCTTTTCAGCGCGCACCACGCCTCGGTTGGTTGCGACCTTGCCTTTTTCGATCGACAGCACGGTCGTCTGTTCGTAGATCGGAACACCGAGGCGCTCCACCGCCCTGGCGAGCCCCTGCACCAGCTTTGCGGGCTGAACCCGCGCAACTTTCTTGATGACGAAGGCGCCGCGCGCGTTGTGTACCGCTATGCGCCGGCGGGTCTCCGCAGCATCGATATACCCCACGCGTTCGTCGGTCAGCTCCCAGGATCTGGCATCGGCATACATCGCCCTGGCGCGCTGCTCCTGCGCCTCATTGGTTGCGACCAGCAGTTCGTCGGTACGGCGAATGTCGGCGTCGATGCCTTCGGTTTCCGCGACCGAGATGACCTCGTTCACCGTACCCGTCATCGCGGCCTGCATGGCGATGACCCCAGCGCGCGACGATGCCTGCTCATATTTTTCGCGCGACCATGAGAACCCGCCAGACAACCAGCCGCCATTGCGTCCCGAAGCGCCGAACCCGGCGAACTCCTTTTCGACGATGACAATGTTGAGGTGCGGGGCTGCCTGCTTCAGGTAATAGGCGGTCCAAAGGCCGGTGTAGCCGGCCCCAACGATGCAAACGTCGGCCACGATATCGCCCTGCAACGGCGGCCGATAGCCAGGCACGCCGCCGATGTCGGTATACCAGAACGAAACGTCGCCGTTCTTCTTCACGTCCATTGTCGCGATTTCCCAGGTAGGTTTCAGGTCAGCGTGAAATCGGCCTTTTCGTCGTCCGCCAGCAGCTTCACGTCGCTGCCCGCGAATATGAGGTCGACCTCGTCGCCGATAGCGAAGGTCTCGGCGTCCAGCGTCGAGCGCACGATCGCCTTGGAAGCGTCGGCCAGCACGACTTCGTACTTGGAGCCCGATCCGAGATAGATGGCCTCGCCGACGCGCCCGGGCAGGGTGTTTCGATCCTGTCCGGCCTTCCCCCGTCTGGCGAGGCTCAGCTTCTCCGGCCGCAGCAGCATCACGGGTTTGGCGCCGTCGGGAAGGCGTTTGGCGGTGGCCACTTTCCGTCCGGCTATGTCGATGGCGGTCTCGTCGCCGGAGGTGGAGGCCGCGCCACGCAGTATCGTTGAGTCGCCGACGAACTTTCCGACGAACAGGGTCTCGGGCTCGTCGTAGAGTTGGCGACCGGTGCCGATCTGCTCGATGCGTCCCTGGTTGAAGACGGCGATGCGGTCAGAGAGGACCAGGGCCTCCTCCTGGTCGTGTGTGACGTAGACGAAGGTGGTGCCCAATTCCCGGTGGATTCGTTTGATCTCGAGTTGCAGCCATTCACGCAACTTCTTGTCGAGCGCGCCGAGCGGCTCGTCCATCAGGAGCAGCGGCGGGTCGAAGACGATGGCGCGGGCTAGCGCAACGCGCTGCTGCTGCCCGCCGGAGAGCTCGCTGGGGAAGCGGTGGCCGAAATCCTCCATCTTCACCATGTCCAGGGCCTTGCGCACCCGAGCCTCGCGATCGGGATTGGCGATGCCGCGCAAGGTCAGTGGATATGCGACGTTCCTGCTCACCGTCATGTGCGGAAACAGTGCGTAATGCTGAAAGACCACGCCGATGTTGCGTTTGTGCGCCGGTACGCCGATGACGCTCTTGCCGCCAACATCAAGCGAACCCGAGCTGACCTCGGTGAAGCCGGCGATGACGTTGAGCGTGGTCGTCTTGCCTGAACCGCTGGGCCCGAGCAGCGTCATGAACTCCCCCGGTTCGATGTGCAGCGAGACGTTATCGAGAGCGACGAAGCTGCCATAGTGTTTGGCGACAGACCTGAGATCGATGGCTGCGCCGCGGGTCGATGGTGAAGCCATGTCAACGTTTTCCCTGTCTCGAACCGATCAGCAGCCCCGCCCCGATCACCAGCGACGTCGCGATGAAGAGCAGCGTGCCCACCGCTGCAACGGTGGGGTCGGCGTCGCGGGTGATGCTGGAGAAGATTTGGACCGGCAGTGTCTTCAGGTAGGGGCTGGTGATGAACAGCGCGACGATGATTTCGTCGAATGAGGTTACGAACGCAAACAGCAGGCCCGACAGGATGCCCGGCGCAATCAACGGCAACGTCACTGTCCTGAACGCCGTCAGCCGGGTCGCGCCGAGGCTCGCCGCAGCAGTCTCCAGCCGTTTGTCGAAGACTTCGAGGCTGGCGGAAACGGCGATGATGACGAAAGGGACGGCGAGCATCGTGTGGGCCAGCACGAAGCCGGTCATGGTGCCGACCAACTGCGTATCGAGATAGACCGCATAGATTCCGACGGCGAGCACCACTCCGGGCACGACCATTGGCGTGATCAGAAGGGCGCGAAGCACGCCGCTGACGCGGCTTTTCATGCGATCGAGGCCGAATGCCGCCAGCGTGCCGATGACGGTGGCGAACACCGCCGTGACGACGGCAACCTTGAGCGAACCGACCAGGCTCGCCGACCATTCGGGGTTGGTGAAAAAGTTCTGGTACCACTGCCAGGAAAAGCCGGATGGCGGAAAGGCCAGCGACTTCTTGTCGTTGAACGACATCGGCACGACGACGATTGTCGGTGCGACCAGCCAGACCGCGACGAGCAGGCAGAACAGACCGAGCAGGATTCGACCGGGCTGTTTCATCAGCGTCCCGAGCCCGTCTTGTGCGGTTGGCGCGTCAGCGGTGCTGCGAGCGCGAGCAGGACGAAGGTCGCTATCAACAACACCACACCCATCGCACCGCCGCGCCCCCAGTTGAGCAGGCTGAGCACCTGGTTCTGGATCAGGGTCGAAAGCATGGTCGAACGCGGACCGCCGAGCAGCGCGGGGGTGATATAGAACCCGAGCGCAAGAATGAACACGATGATGGCGCCCGCGTAGACGCCCGGAAGCGAGAGCGGCAGATAGACCTGGGCAAAGGCGCGCGCCGGGCTCGCGCCGAGGCTTCGTGCCGCCTGCATGAGCCGCAGGTCGATCGTCTTCATCACCGAATAGAGCGGCAGGATCATAAACGGCAACAGCACCTGCGCCATGCCGATCACCACGCCCGTCTGCGTGCGGATCAGCTTGACCGAACCGAGGCCGGCGGCGCGGATGACGGAGTTGATCACGCCGGAGTCCTGCAAAAGGATGACCCATGCCAGGGTGCGCACCACGCCGCTCACCCAGAACGGCACCAGCACGCAGAGGATGAGGATGAGCCGCATCTTGGGTCCGACCGCAGTCATCAGGTAGGCATAGGGATAGCCTGCAATGAGACATACCAATGTCACCCATGCGGAGATCGTGAAGGTCCGCTGAAGCACGGTCAGGTTGACCGGTGTGCCGAAAAACCAGGCGTAGTTCTGCCATCCCCATTGCGGCTCGGAAAAGCTGCGCAAGGTCACGATGGCGAGCGGCAGGCCCAGGCAGATGACGAGCAGCAGCAGCGCCGGCGCGACAAGCCAGAAAGCCTGTCCCCGAAACCAGCGCCGCCGATCGTCTGCCGCGACAGCCGGAACAGCGGTCCGGCTGTCGGTTGCTCTCGCTGTCACAGCGGCGAACCTAGTTGCCCGCCATCAACGCGTTCCATTTTTCGTTCGCCACCTCAAAATTCTCCACCCAGAACTTGATGTTCTGCTGATAGCCAAGCTTCAGCTTGTCCGGCGTGTTGGTCATGAACGCCGCGGTGACCTCATCCACTTCGGGCTTCGCGTCCTTGTGGATCGGGGTATACGAGGTGGTTTTTGCAAGCGTCTCCTGTGCGCTCTTGCCGACATAGGCGTTGATCAGCGCATGCGCCGCGTCGGGATCCTTGACGCCCATCGGGATGGTCATCTGGTCCATCACGACCAGCCAGTCCTGCCACACCGGCGTGTACGCCGCACCGTTCTTCACCGCGGTCATGGCACGTCCTGTCCACATCGCGATCATGTCAGCTTCGCCGGATTCGGCGAGCTGCTGGGAATCGGCGCCGGTCTTCCAGAAGATCGTGTCCGGACCGAGCGACTTCACCTTCTCGATAGCCTTGTCGATATCGGCCACCGTCATGTTTTCCACCGACCCGCCGGCCGCGAGCAGCGCCTGCTCGATCATTCCGCCCGACAGATCACCGCTGCCCTCCAGAGCGCGCGAGCCCGGAAACTTCTCGATGTCGAAAAAATCCTTCCAGCTCTTGGGCGGGTTATCCTTGTACTTTTCGGTGTTGTACATCAGCACAACGCCATAGTTCATGGCCGGCACACTGCATTCGCTGATCTGGCCCTCTGGAATGTTGGACGTATCGATCTTCGAGAGGTCCAACTTCTGAAACAGCTTGCCGCAATAGACGTAGGGCGGGAAATCGCCGGTATCGACAACGTCCCAGGTCACATTGCCGGACTCGACCTGAGCCTGCAGTTTTGAGATTTCGGTCGGCCCGTCGCTGAGCAGCGTCACACCGGACTTGTCGACGAATTCCTTTAGCGCGGCGATCTGACCATCCTGATAAATGCCTCCATACGAGACGAAGGTAAGCGTCTTGTCCTTCAGCGAGCCCTCGGCCACCTCGCCCGCCACGGGTTTGCTCTGTGCAAGCGCTGCGGTCGTGATCATCAGCAGCCCGAGCGCGGTCACCTGTCCGATCTTCTTCATGTTTTATCTCCCATTAACGTACACCCGCATTACTTCTGTCCACCCGGCTGCGAGCCTTGTCCGGGCATGTATTGATTGAGTTCCGCCGCGCCGCTGGTCGGGGGCGCGATGATCCAGAGCACCTGCGCCGGCGTCTTGCCGATGTTCACCGTGCGATGCGGCGTCGAGGTTGCATACTCGATGCTGTCGCCCTCGTTCATGACGAAGCGCTCGTCTGCCAGCGTCAGCTCGACTGTTCCCTTCAGAACGACGAACATCTCGTGCTTGCCGCCATGCGTGTAAGCATCGTTGCCGGTCGAGCCGCCGACGTCAAAATCGCCCGAATAGACCTCGAATTCATGGATCGGCCGCCGCGACAGCAACGTCTTTCGACAACCATGACTGATCGGCAGCAGGGGGCGGTCGGCTCTGGTGAGCACCTTGTGGAATCCACCTTCAGTCTGCTCGAACAGGTCGTTGATGCCGAGATCCAACGCAGCTGCGATCCGCATCAGGGTGCTGGCGCTGGCTCCGGTCAGATTGCGCTCGAGCTGGCTGATGAAGCTCGCCGTCGTGCCGATCATGTCGGCCAGTTGGCGAAGCGAAATGCGTCGGGCCGTGCGTATGGCCTTGATCCGCTCGCCGACATGCTTCGCCCTGCCTGCTTCCGCCGCCGCCAACACGGCCACCTCCGGGGATGTCGCAGGGTCGACTGTCACCAAGTTCCTCCTTCACTTAACACCCTATTAAGTGAAACGCCGGAACGCAAGCCATTTGTGAAGACACGGGCTCATGGGTCGCCGGCGCAGCTGCGCATGCAGGCGCTGCTCATTTCGCTGGCGGACTTGGCTGCATGGTTCGGGGCAGCATTACGCAGGATTTTCTGCTTAAGGCGCGGCCATTCGGCGAAAACGGCTCGCAGCGGTCTCGGCCATCGCATCGGCGAGGCCCATCTCCCATTGCGTACGGCAATAGGCGCGGAAATCAAAGCAGGGCAGGCCGGGGCAGACTTCGAACTCGATAAGATGGACGGTATCATCGGCTTCGACGCGGAAATCGATGGAAAACACATCCCGCAGGCCAAGCCCGGCCGTCAGGCTTTCGGCGACCCGTCGGATCCTTGCATCGGCTCGCAGCTGGCTGGCGACGACCGGCAGCAGTTCGGGCTCGGCATATGTTCCTGCCGCCTTGGCAGCCGCGCCGGTGTCGCCGTAGAGCGCCAGGCTGTCCTCCATGGTCTGGAAATCACCACCCGAATCGACAAAGGCGATACCGAGCGCCTCGACGCCGGTATCCGGCTTCAGGCCGAGAAAACTGGCGCGCGCATTGCGCCCGGCGACATAGGGTTGCACGACGACATCGTCACGATAGGCGGCGAAGACACGCCGGCTGAGTTCCAGCGCGTGGCCAAGATCACTGCTGCGCGAATCCGGCCAGATGCCGATCTTGGCACCGAGCCGATTCGGCTTGACGAACCAGCCGGCCGGCGAAGGCGGTGGCTCGACCAGCCAGCGGCCGTCGCGGGCCAGCCCGGCTTGCGGTACAGGCAGGCCGAGCGCGCCGAGCACGGCGCCGGAGCGGAACTTGTCCTGACAAAGCGCAAACAGCGCATCATCGGCGCCGATCGTCTTCAGGCCGTTCAGCCTTGCCAGAGCCGGTGCTGCACCGCCGCGGAAATAGGCGACGCCGTCGGTTAGCGTCCAGACAAGCGTGGTCAGCGGGTCTTCGCCGGCAAGCGCGCCTGCGGCATCGTCAAGCGCCACCGGCGCGAAGGACAGGCCGCGCGCCTGGCAGGCTGCGGCCAGCGCGTCGAACTCAGGCGCCATGTCGGTCGACTGCGCCAGATAGGAGGCGATTTCGGCGGCGCGCGCCGGCACGTGACCATCGGCGACCAGTCGATCGAAGCAGGCCTTTTCCGGCTCGTAGACAAGGAACAGCTTCGGCTTCTGCTTCGACATGCGATGAGCGATTCCTGGCAGCGCGATTGCCTACCATCGCACGGCGAATGTATCAGGCTTTCGCGAAAAACCGACGCCAGCCGGACGTTCGCACGACAGTTAGATGTGCTCAGGCAATCAGCACGCGCGGCTCGATGCGGCCGTTGACCGGAATGTCGAGCAGAAACGTCATGCCGGCTTGCGGGTCCAGCAGGCGCTGTTTCTCATCCTTCCCCGACCAGGCGGAGGTGACCGCCAGGCGGTCGGCATTCCTGCCGACGAAGGCCGGACAGGACGGTTGCGTCACCGGCGTCGCGATCGAACGGACGAGCCTGCCGTCGGGGCCGTAGGCTTCCACGACGCTGCCGCCCCAACAGGCGTTCCACAAGATGCCATCGCGATCGAGCACCGAACCGTCGATATAGCCCTTGGCCTTGCGGTGATCGACGAAGATCTTCGGCTCGCCAGCCGGCAGGCCGGTCGCCGGATCGCAGTCGACCCGCATCAGCAGGCCGGTGCTGGTATCGGTGTAATAAGCGACCGTTCCATCTTCGGAAAAGCAGATCGAGTTCGACACGGTGATGCCCGAATAAAGCCGGCGCAGTTCACCCCTGAAGAACCAGTAGATCGAGCCGGCGGCTTTTTCTTCGCCCTTGCCCATCGTGCCGACCCAGAAGGCACCGCAGGGATGGACACGCGAATCGTTCGAGCGGGTGACCGCATTGTCGGCTTCGATCGGCGTGTGCAGCGTCAGCTTGCCGGTCGCCACGTCACGGACATGCAAGCCGGTTTCGGTGGCGATCAGCTGTCTGGTGTCATCGATGACGGCGATGGCGCTGGCCATCTGGCCAAGCTCATGGATCTTGACCACATCGCTGGAAAGGGGTTTTTCCAGAAGCTGACCGTTGACGATGTCGAACCAGTAGAGCGTATCGGTGGCGGGATCATAGCTCGGCCCTTCGCCGAGCTGGCAGACATGGTCGGAAAAAACCGAAACGATGACTTCGCTCATCGCGCGGCTCCAAACGCCGCGTCCCAGGCTCCTGCGGCAGCACGGGCCCGCGCGGCCACCTCGTCGACGCTCATTTCAGGCTTGAACAGGCTGGAGCCGAGGCCGAAGACGCTGACGCCCGCCGCCTTGTAGCCGGCAAAGTCCTTTTCCGAAACACCGCCGACCGCGCCGACCAGTGTCTCGGCGGGCAAAACCGCGCGCATCGCCGCAATCCCCGCCGCGCCAAGTACGCTCGCCGGGAAGAATTTCAGCGCCGAGGCGCCGAGCCGGATCGCCTGGAAGGCCTCGGTCGGCGTGAACACGCCGGGCATCGTCACCATGCCGTAATTCATCGCGCGGCCCATGACCTCGGCGTCGATGTTGGGGCTGACCAGCAGCCGCCCGCCGGTCTTGTGCAGGCGATCGACATCGGCTGATGTCAGCACAGTCCCGGCGCCGACCAATGCTGTCACTGGAAGAGCCTCGACAATGCTGGCGATCGACGCAAACGGGTCCGGCGAATTGAGCGGTACTTCGATCGCTTCGATGCCGGCCTCGAAGATCGCCCGGCCGACGGCCACCGCCTCGTCCGGTCTGAGGCCGCGCAGGATGGCGACAAGCCCGCGCCCGAGCTTCGGAAAAGGTGCGGTCTCGGTCATGCGGCAACTCCGCTTCCAGCAATCATGCCATTTTCACGCGCCGCCTCGACCAGGCCGGCACGCACCGCCTCATCGGCATCGACGGTCCGAACCGCAAGACCAGCAAGGCCAAGAGCTTCAGTGTAGAGCGCGCCGAGCGCGCCGGAAGCGACCAGCACGACGAACGACGCGCCGTTTCCATGGCGGCGACTGGCCGAGGCGATCTCGCCGCCGATCAGCAGCCCGGACAGGCAAGCAGCGGCATCATCGGGCTTCAGCTCCTGCAGCAGGCCCGCGGCGCGGATCGAGAACAGTCTCGACGTGACATCGCCGCCATCGGCCAGCGCTTGTTCGCACCAACGCCGGAAGAACGGATGCCCTGGTGCAACCGGCTTGGGCTGCTCGCCCAGCGAGTGCCGCAGGATCGAATGCGTCGCCAGCACCGAAAACAGCTCGCCGGTCGGCCAGGTGCCAAAACCGGCAACAGTGCCGTCCTCGACCAGGACCCATTTGGAGTGGGTGCCGGGCATGCAGACGAGATGGCGGCCCTTTGCCGGCAAACCGGCGCCGGCAAGCTGCGTTTCCTCGCCGCGCATGACGTCGGGTGCGTCGGCTTGGCGTTGGGCAAGCCCCGGCACGATGCGGATGTCGCGGCGCTGGCCGGGAATGCGCGTAGCACCCGCCAGGATGGCGCCAATCGGCGCCGGCACGGTAACATAGGGCGCCTCCAGCCAGCCCTGGCGGGAGCCGGCCATGCCGCAAATGATGACGGGCATCGCTTCCGGCGCGCCCATCGCCGTCAGATGTCCTTCGAGGATGGTCGAAAAGCCGGCGGCCTGCGCGGTGATCAGCCCATCGTCGCCGCGACGTTCGGCAAGGACGTTTCCGGCCTCATCGACAAGCCAGACCCTGAGGCGGGTGGTGCCCCAATCGACCGCCGCGACGGCCGGCGCCTTGCCCGGAAATCCCAGGCTCAAAGGAAGCCCCCATCGACGATCAGCATCTGAGCCGTCAGCATGCGCGAAGCGTCCGACGCCAGGAACAGCACCGTGCCGACAATATCTTCCGGCTGCATCACCCGCTTGATGCATTGCTTGGCAACGTGGGCGGCGAGCGCCTGTTCGGTGACCCAGAGCTCCTTCTGCCGCTCGGTGATCACCCAGCCGGGTGCGATCGCATTGACGCGAATGCCGTCGACGCCAAGCTTGCCGGCCAGCCCCTTGGTCAGGCCGACGATACCGGCCTTGGCCGCGGTATAGGCCGGCATGTCGGGGTGGTTGATCAGAAACGACGTCGAGGTGAAGTTGATGATCGAGCCACCGCCGGCGCGCATCATGCCCGGCGCCACCGCCTGTGCGGAGAAGAAATGCGGACGCAGATTGATCGCCTGGTTGTTGTCCCAGAATTCCACCGTGACGTCTTCCACCGCGTGGCGATCGTCAAGTGCTGCATTGTTGACCAGCACGGTGATGTCGCCATGCGCCTCGGCGGCGCTGGCGACTGATGCACGCAGCGCCTCGATGTCGCGTATGTCTGTCTTGAGATAGAGGGGTCGCCGGCCGAGATCCCTCTCGATGCGGTCGGCCAGTGCTGCGCTCGGGCCGTCGGCGATGTCGATGAAGGCGACCTTCGCTCCCTGGCGGGAAAAACCTTCCGTCAGCGCCGCGCCGATGCCGGAGCCGCCGCCGGTGATCAGCACCGAAGCGCCTTCAAGGTCGGCAAAACGCGCCGATGGCATCATGATTTCTTCTCCGCAAGATCAAAAGGGCTGCAGCGTCCTTTGCGGGTCCAAACGGACGCGGCGCTGTGGTTTGGTCGGCGCGCATCCTATCCAGCCATGTCTGGGTAGCAAGGGTGAAATGCGAATTTTTGGGCTTATGTCTGACAAAAGGACGCCGCATCGCGGCGGCAGCGCAACCGGTCGTCAGATCGCCTTGGCGCGCAAGGCGCCGCGGACCGAATTTCGCAAATAGGCGAGTGTGGCATCGGCATCGACCGGTCTGCCGAACAGGAACCCCTGCCCGCCGGCGCAGCCGAACTGGACAAGGCGCTCGGCCTGCGCTTCCTGCTCTATGCCTTCGGCGACCACGTCCATGCCGAGCCCCTCACACATGGCCAGGATCGCCCGGATGATGTGTTCCGACGGGCGGTCATCGAGAATGGAGGAGACGAAGGCGCGATCGATCTTGAGCTTGTCGAAATGGAATTCGCGCAGGCGCCCGAGCGAGGACTGGCCAGTGCCGAAATCGTCGAGAGAGACCCGAATACCGACGCGACGCAGATCGTCGACGATCTTCTCGGCCGAGGCCGGATCATTCATCAGGCCGGTCTCGGTGATCTCGATCTCCAGCCGGCGCGGGTCGAAGCCGGTGCGGTCGAGGATCGCCAATATGTGCAGGCCGGTGTTCTGGTCGACGAGTTGCGAGGGCGACAGGTTAAAGGCCAGGAACAGATCTTTCGGCCAGCTCCTAGCCGCCTCGGTCGCCTTGCGCAGCACAAGCTGCGACAGCGGGCCGATGATGCCGCGCTCCTCTGCGATGGGAATGAAGACCGTCGGCGGGACCGAACCGAGGTCGCGATCGGTCCAGCGCGCCAACGTCTCAAAGCCGATGACTCGGCGGGTTTTGAGATCGACGATGGGCTGGAAATGCGGCTCGACCTCGCCGGCCGAGACGGCGCGGCGCAAAGCCTGCTCGATGTGGGTGGCGCGCTTGGCCGCCTCTTCCATCTCGCGTGTATAGACGACGACCCGCCCGCGCCCCGAACGTTTGGCATGATACAGCGCCGTCTCAGCCTTGCTGACCAGGATTTCGGTGGTCTCGTCACCCGAATAGAACATCGAGCAGCCGACCGAGGCTGAAAGCCTGGCGGTGCGTTCGCCGACATCGTAGGGCGCCGAAAGGATCTCGATCAGCATACGCGACCTGTCGGCCGCGGCCTCCTCGCTGAACACCATCGGATAGAGGAAGGCGTACTCGTCAGCGCCGATGCGGCAGACGATGGAATGACTGTCCATCGACGCGCGCAGCCGCATCGCCACCTGGATCAGGATGTCGTCGCCGGCCTTGTGTCCGAACAGGTCGTTGATCGGCTTGAAGCCATCGAGGTCAAGGATGCCGACGGTGAACGGCGCCGGATCGTCGGCGCGGTCGCTGATCAGGCGATCGACCTTGTCGAAGAAGCGGCGATGATTGCCAAGTCCGGTCAACGGATCGGTAAAGGCCAGATCCGTGCTTTCCCTGCCTGCCTGCCCGGTGCCAAACGTCGTTTGCATCGGTGTCCCTGTTTTGACGTCGGAGCCATTCCGAGACTGGCAGCAAACCGTTTAGGAAACGTATCCCAAAAATCGATTTCTTTCACAGGTGAAGAACTACTTCAGCGGTCGAGCCGGACGCGGTACAATTCGACGGAACCTCCGCTGATTTGCGTGACTGGTTCGAGCCAGTCCGGCACGCTGCCGCGCATCAGCCCTGCAAGAAAACCCTGCGGCGCCTTGGCGGCGAGAAGCGTGCTTTCCGTACTGCCCCGACAAAGCGCGACAAGGCCGACGTGATGCGTTTCCGCGATCGCCCTGGCATCGACAGCCGACCCCAGGAAGGCGTCGAGCGCAAGCAGATTTCCGGCGATGTTGCGATGATAGGGCCCGGCGAAGACGCGATGGCCGGAATAGGCGAGGATCGGCGAGCCGAGATTGGAAATTGCCAGCACCGTGGTGCCCGGCAAATGGTCGAGTGCTGCAAAGGAGGCCTGGCTCAGGCAGCCCATGTCGGCACCGCCGTCATGGGCCACCGTCTTGTCGGCTTCGAACACCACCGAGGCCGCCGCCGCGGCGCCCGTCCAGACGGCATTCACCGAGACGAGCCAGACGGCGGCCATGCGCAGCGCCACGCTGCGCGAAGGGCTGGCCTCGGCCCGCTGACGCCAGCTGGCGATCCAGGCGGAAAGCGGGATGACCGCCAACGCGACCGAGAATGTCGAGCCACGCACCTGCCAGGCGCTGACGACGAACGCCATGACAAGCAGCGCACCGACAAGGCTGTCCTGCCGCCGCCAGCCGCCACCGCCAAGGCGAAGCGCCATCAGGACGAGCGCGACTGCCGGCGTGACATAACGCGCCATCACGCTGGCCGGATCGTGGACGACAAGCTCGAACAGCGACTGGGCTTCGTCGATATGATCGAGCCACAGCTCAATGAGACGCAGATCGAGGTTCGCGTAAGGAGCCGCCAGGCATTGCGGGAACAGCACCAAGACGACCGTGCCCAACGCGAGGGCAAGGATGCCAAGCGACACCAGCCGGCGCATGCGACCGGCGGCATCGATCGAGGCTATCGCGGCAAGGCCGGTTCCGGCCAGTATGGCAACGACGAACTGCACGGCCGAAAAGGCGTCGCATTGTGCCTGGCCCCAGGCGGAGACGGGAACAGTGGCGACGAAGACGAGAGCGGAAACGCCGGCAAAACCAAGGCCGAAATCCCTGGAGACCCGTCTTTCGCCATCCCCGTCAAAGGCGAAGAGGATCGCGACGCAGGCACCGAGGGTGGCGACATAGGGGGCCGTTTCCATGCCGACGGCCAGCATCAGCGCGGCGCAAACGCCGGAAAACAGCGCCGCCGGCCCCCGCGCAGGGGCTTCAAGCAGCAGGCTGAGGCTGGCCATGGTCAGCATGAGCTGGACATTGTGATGATCGAGCGCGCCTGGCGAAAAGATGCCTATGAAATGCAGCGCCGCCGCGCCGACGACGGCAGCGGGCAGCACGGCGCTCTTGCCGGCGAAGCTGCGCGCCCCGCGAATGATGAAAAACACCGCCAGGCAGAAGAGCAGCGCCGGCCACAGCACTTGGGCGACATTCTCGGCCAGAGCCATGTCGCCGGTCAGAGCCGACGCGGCAAGGATGATGGCGGCGATCGGCGCATCCACCAGCCGCGACCAATGCATAACGAAGCCGCCTTCGAGCCCCATCCTGTACTGGTGCAGATCGAACCAGCCCTGGCCGGCCAGCAAGTCGCGCACCTCGACCAGACGCAGCAGACTGTCGTTGTCGCCGTGGGCATTGGTCAATTCCGGAAACCCGACCGAGGCATTGACGGCGAACGCCACCAGCGTGGCAAGCAGCGCCAGCATGAGGTCCGTTCGCCAGGAAATACGAGCAGTCCCTTTGGAAGGCATTACAGCATCGGGCATGGGATGGCTTTCAGCCTGTGTTCAACGGCGTAGGCTAGCGCCGGTCAGTTCAACAAAGCGTAAAACCGGACGCAAAGCGTACCAAAGCGTGTCGCGTCTGAAGGATTTGTGCGTCGCGCTTTAAGCCCTTGTTCTTTATGCATGTCGTTATCCTGAAATCGGTGCGCACCCTTGCTTTTGGGCGACATGCATTAGCCACGCGCCGGAAATACCCATAGGGACGACAGGACGAAGCTTACAGCGCTAGCTGCGATCGTCATCAGCGCGGACATGGAAAGAGGCGACATGCCGAAACGTGTTACCGCCACATGCGACACAAGGCCCGAAAACACCGCGCATCCAACCTGCAGCGCAAAATAGCGCGGCATGGCGCGGGCATGATCGTGCTTTCCACCAAATGTCCAGCCGCGCTGCGCGCAATACGCAACAAGGACTGTGATCGCATAGGCGACGACACTGCCGAGGAAGGGCGAAAGGCCGAGTGAAACCAGGAACCACGAAAGAACGAACAGCAGCAGGGCGGCGCCGGCGCCGACCGTCAGGAAGCGGACCAGGCGCGTCTGGACGAAGACTGGCAGTGCTTGGTTCATGAGTCTTCGCACGTCGACGAATTGTCGGATCGGCCGGCGGAGCCAGCTTTCAGCCGCGTAACCGGGATTTCTAGGACCCCGAGCAGAAATGCCGAGAAGAATGCCTGGAATGAAATGACGATGAGGCTCAATCCCAACACGACGATGCGGGGGATTTCGGAATCGTTCAGGGGGCCGAAACCAAGATGTGCCCAGCGCAGAACGGCATAGCCGAAGAACAGGATGCCGCCGGCAAAGCAGATGCCGGCGTTGGCGGCGAGACGGTCGGTGCTGATGGTTCTGGTCAACCAGCCGGAATGCCGACTGCGCGGCAGAATGCCGGTTATCTCGGCATAGTAGCGCGAAATGGCGCCGAAGGTGATGAGCTGGACGCCGGTCACCACCATGAAACAGGCGGCGACGAAGGTGTTCAGGTCGAGCGAGAGATTGTCGATCACTCTAAGCGGCCCGAACACAAGCAGCGCCGCAAACAGCGTGCCAAGACAGCACAGGACCGTGCCCGGAATGAAGAACATCCAGCGTGGATTGTACACCAGCAGAAACTTCAGGTGCCTCCAGCCGTCGCGCCAGGTTCTGAGATGCGGCGGCCGGCTGCGACCGTCAGGCTTGAGTGCGGTCGGCACTTCCTCGATGCGCAGGCCGGCAAGAGCGCCACGCACCACCATCTCGCTCGCGAATTCCATGCCGGTCGTCTGCAGATCAAGCTTCCTGATGCTCTCGGTGTTGAACCCGCGCAGGCCACAGTGGAAATCACCTGTCTTGATGCGGAAGAACAGGCGGCCAACGAAACTGAGCACCGGATTGCCGAGATAGCGGTGCAATGGCGGCATGGCGCCACTCTCGATACCGCCCTGGAAACGATTGCCCATGACCAGATCGGCGCCGTCACGCAGGCGCGAGACGAACGCTTCCAGCGCGCCGAAGTCATAGCTGTTGTCGGCATCGCCCATGATGATGAAGCGGCCCCTGGCGGCGGCGATACCGCCCAGAATCGCGGCGCCATAACCCTTTCGTGCCACCTGCACGACGCGTGCGCCCCTTGCCGCCGCGATCTGCTGCGAGCCGTCGGTGCTGCCGTTGTCGGCGATCAGCACCTCGCCTGAGATCTGAGCCTTGTCGAGAAAGGCCTTGGCCTTGCCGATGCAGATGGCAAGCGTCTCGGCCTCATTGAGGCATGGCATGAGGATGGTGAGCTCGAGCGGTCTGGTCGAGGCGGCGCGGATGGTGGTGACGGCGTTCATCGTTGTTCCATCGGGAGCTCCCGGCATGGCGTCTGTCCGGCCGGAGAGCATTTGGCGCCTATCCTTGCACGACAAGGTTTAAGAAAACGATGACGCACAGCCTCGCTTTGTCTCCAACCGACCGACAGGCCCGGCCTGCAGCTGGCAATCCTTAAAATGTCGCGATTGGCAGATGCCCGGCGAGCCTGTACAGGCAAACACAGATGCTCATCCGATCCGCCGGAGATCCGCCATGCCTCTGAAAATCGCCGTCCAGATGGACCACATCTCCACCGTCTCGATTGCCGGCGACACATCCTTCGCGCTGTCGCTGGAAGCACAGCGTCGTGGCCATCAGCTCTTCCATTACACGCCCGACCGGCTGTCGCTGCGCGACGGCAAGGTGTTTGCCCGCATCGAGGAAATGCAGGTCCGCGACGAGAAGGGCAATCACTACTCGCTGGGCGAAGAAGTGCGCACCGACCTGTCGGAGATGGATGTCATCCTGCTCAGGCAGGATCCGCCTTTCGACATGAACTACATCACCACCACGCATATCCTTGAGCGCATCCATCCCAAGACGCTGGTGGTCAACGACCCGGCCTGGGTGCGCAACAGCCCGGAAAAGATCTTCGTCACCGAGTTCTCCGACCTGATGCCGGAAACACTGATCACCAAGGATCCGCTGGAGGTCGCCGCCTTCCGCAGGGAGTTCGGCGACATCATCGTCAAGCCGCTCTACGGCAATGGCGGCGCCGGCATCTTCCATCTGCACGAGGCCGACCGCAATCTTGCCGCGCTGCTCGAGATGTTCGGCCAGATGTTCCGCGAGCCCTATATCGTGCAGCGCTACCTCAAGGAGGTGCGCAAGGGCGACAAGCGCATCATCCTGATCGACGGCGAGCCGGTCGGCGCCATCAACCGGGTGCCGGCCGAGCATGATTCACGCTCCAACATGCATGTCGGCGGCCGCGCCGAAAAAACCGAACTGACGACGCGCGAGCGTGAGATCTGCGCCCGCATCGGCCCCTCGCTGAAAGAGCGCGGCTTCATCCTCGTCGGCATCGACGTGATCGGCGACTATATGACCGAGATCAACGTGACGTCGCCGACCGGCATTCGCGAGGTGCAGCGCTTCGGCGGCGCCGACATCGCCAGCCTGTTCTGGGACGCGGTCGAGGACAAACGCAAGTAGCCTCATTGCTTCCGAAACCGGCCGCGTTCCGTGAGCGGAAAGCAAACTTCTGTTAGTCACTGCTCGCCCTTCGGGTCGCCACTTGCGGACCGAACGTCAAGGCATGGCAGTTCTTTTGCAGCAAGGCCGTGCTGGCAATGTCGATCTCGTGCGGATTCTCTATCGTCGTGACCAGAGTTCGGCCGGTCTACTGTGATCGTGACCGCTATCGGCCAAGGTTTCGATCACCCGACATTCACACACGCGTCCGCGCCCACATTCATCGACCGTACGCTGCAATTCCGCCCGCAGCGTCGTCAGGTGCGCAATGCGGCGATCGATCTCGGCAATGTGCCGCCGCGCCATTTCGTCAACCCCCACGCAGGACTGGTCCGGCTTCGCGTTCATTGCCAGCAACTCGCGTATGGCACCTATCTCGAAGCCTAGCTCGCGAGCATGGCGGATGAAGTTGAGCCGAGCGGCATGGCTTGCATCGTAGCGTCGTTGTTGGCCCTCCGAGCGCGGCGGTGATGGTAGCAGCCCTATCTGTTCGTAGTAGCGAATGGTGGGCACCTTGACCCTGGTGCGCCGTGCCAGTTCGCCAATCGAAAAATCCATCTCAAAACCTCTTGAACCTCTAGTCACTATAGGGACTACGGTGCCCTTCGAAAAGGAGACACCGCATGGCTGACGACTGCTGCAATCGCGAAACGGACATCTGTTGCGCCCCGCCGCCATTGGTGTTTCCGGCAAAGAAGGACGCGGTTGCGCAGGTCGTAGACACTTGCTGTTCAGGCGGCGTGCCGGTCTTCGACGGCATGGACCCGCGTTACAAGCGGGTGCTCTGGACCGTCATCAGCATCAACGGGGCGATGTTTTTGACCGAGATGGTCGCGGGTCAGCTCGCCGGATCGCAGGCTCTGCAAGCCGACGCGCTGGATTTCTTGGGCGATACCGTCACTTACGGCCTCAGCCTTGCCGTCATTGGCGCGTCATTGCGAACAAGAGCAAGCGCTGCCTTGTTCAAGGGTCTCTCGCTAAGCCTGTTGGGCCTCTGGGTTTTCGGCTCCACCGTCTATCAGACGCTTGTCCTTGGCGTGCCGAGCGCCGAAGTGATGGGTGTCATTGGCTTCCTGGCCCTTGCCGCCAACCTCGCATCTGTCGGCCTTCTGATGCCGTACAAGGACGGAGATGCGAACGTGCGATCGGTTTGGCTATGCTCCCGTAACGACGCTATCGGCAACACGGCGGTGATGCTTGCTGCGCTAGGGGTTTGGGGAACCGCAACGGCGTGGCCCGATTTGATCGTGGCCGCGGCCATGGCGGGGACCTTTTTGACCTCATCGGTGCAGATCCTGCGGCAAGCCTGGAGCGAATATCACCAGGGACAGACACCTCATTCCGCGGCAGCAAAGTAGGTGTGAGTGGTACAGCCGCACTTGCGCGCGACCATGCCCATCTCCGGGTTTGACGCCGAAGCCGACCGTGCGCATGCCGGGTGATATTTCGACGGAAAGCGCCGCAGCAGCACGCTGTGACTGCGTTCATGGGTAGCGCATCTGCGGCCGCTTCCTTTGCAGCCGCGCCGTTCAGCCGTTCCTGTAATGTTCTTGCCTTGGCGATAAATCTGTGGTTGTCTGCGGTGACGCCGTTCGCGGCATGATCGCATGGGCTCGGGCGAGCCCGTATCCGGGGGCAGAAGATGGTTGCGCGGGTCCGTACGGTCGCTTTCCAGGGCATCGAGGCCGTGCCGGTCGACGTGCAGGTGATGATCGCGCCGGGCAAGGTCAACATGCACATCGTCGGCCTGGCCGACAAGGCGGTGGCCGAAAGCCGCGAGCGGGTGCAGGCGGCGCTGCATGCGTCGGGCCTGTCGATGCCGTCGAAGAAAGTCACCGTCAATCTGGCGCCGGCCGACCTGCCCAAGGAAGGCAGTCATTACGACCTGCCGATCGCGCTCGGCCTGATGGCGGCATTGGGCGCCATTCCGGGCGACATGCTGGCCGGTTATGTCGTGCTTGGCGAGTTGTCGCTCGACGGCACCATCGCCGCGGTGGCCGGCGCGCTGCCGGCGGCGATCGGCGCCAATGCCGAGGGCAAGGGCCTGATCTGTCCTTTCGCCTGCGGGCCGGAAGCGGCCTGGGCCGGCAAGGATTTCGACATCCTGGCGCCGCGCAGCCTGATCGCCATCGCCAATCATTTTCGCGGCACGCAGGTTCTGTCGCGGCCTGAGGCCGGCATCCACGCTTCGGCGCGCGACCTTCCTGATCTCGCCGACATCAAGGGCCAGGAGACCGCCAAGCGGGCGCTGGAGGTGGCGGCGGCCGGCGGCCACAACCTGCTAATGTTGTGGACGCAAGACCCCCATTTTGGGCCGTGGTCTCGCTTGCCATTCGGTTGACTGCGGGGGTGCAAAATGCATCCCATAAGGATTGCATCCCTGTCATTGCTCAGAACTCATCGCGGCGGCTTGCTTCGTCGGGTCCTGGGGTCTTGATGGGCTTTGCCACAGCTCCGATGCGGAACTCCTCAGCCTCCACTGCTGCCTCCTCGGCGGCGTCTTCAAGTTCAATCTCGCGGACGTCCACAAAGTCCCTCAGTTCCCTCCACACTTCCGGAAGCCGCCTACCGAAGTACTTCTCAAGGGCCATCGCAGCGACTTGGGGGTTATCTGCCATCTTGGTTGAGAACATCTTCGCCATGCCGTCGGCATACCGTTGAGCCAACTCGTCCTGCCAGACGGACGCCTCTGCCTCGTCCATATTCTGATACCCGCCCTTCGCCGCATTCCTGGCTCGGAACCAAGATTTGCTATGGGCAAAGGCTTCATCGCCAAGCTGCTTCACAACCGACCGCATGTTGGCTACCTGCCGTTCGGATACTCCCGCCGCTCTGGCAATTTCGGGCTTGGAGTAGCGCCCTATAAGAACGAGCTTCCACGCTCTGTTCTGCCTTTCTCGGCTTTCCATGGGCAGCTTCACGGCAGAATTGGCCTCGCTCGCTGCCAGAACGGCCGCGCTGGGTGACCCGTCGAAGTACCGCACCGCCACCTCTCGGCCCCACTTAGCGCGTCCATAGGCTTCTACGCGGTGGTGTCCGTCGATCAGGATGGTCCGCCTGCCGACGACAATCACCGTCAACGGATCAAGCTCCCCGACGTTCTTAATGGCCTTTGTCAGGTCGGCGACGTGCTTCTCGCTGATCCCGTCTCGGGGCTGGAACAGCTCGGGCACAAGGCTGATCGCCCTGATGTCGAGCTTCTCAGGCCGCTCAAGATCGAACTTGACGCCGTCCTCGCGCCACCGCCGAAGGATCGTCTGCTGCTCCGTCCACTCCTTCTCCAGCTCCTCGATCAGCCGCTGCGCGGGCTCCATTTGCGGCAATCGCTGCCGCCCTGCGCCTGTCATCTTTGTATCCTTTCCGGGTGTACATTGGTTGGCCGGGAGAGTTGTCGCTCGGATGAGCTGGGCCAGAAGACGGTCACGTCCTATCAGATTGCGGTCGGGGTAGATCGCGCCCACGGTGTTCGACAAGAAGCTCGCACGCCTGCTCAAGCTCCTCGCCAACGTGCCTCAGGACCCGTCCCCGAGACCTCGGATAGACGTGCAGTTCCTTCACGTTCGAACCCTCGCCCCACCTCTTGTGTGTCCCTGAAGCCATCTTGTGGATCAGCTTCGCCGCCTGCACTCGCTTGAACTCGATCTTGCTCTCGGCCTTTGGATCGTCCCGAAGGATCATCTCGATTGCGAGCCAAGCCGCTACCACCCGGCGTGGGTCCACAGCGGCCCTTCGCAGCCTCGCCCAGGCGGCCTTGGCGCGGTCCTGAGGAGACAGTCCGCGAAGCCTAAACGCCTCCACATGCGGCCCTGAGGCGCGCAGCAAGGTGGCCACACGGTCGACCGCATTGCGGACATAGGTGTCATCGCCGTGGGCCTCCACCCACGCCATCGCTGCGGCCCGGTATGGTGCGACCTCTCGTGCCCCATAGGAGGGCCTATATGGGCTCCCATGGCGCGAGTAGTGATCCGCGTGGGACCGACAGAACCGAGTGTCCAGCCCGTCCTCTGTGCCCGCTCTGGCCGGCCTGCTGCATTCGACAACGCGACAGCGGCTAAACATGCTGCTCGGCTCCTGAGCCCGGCCCTTCACCTCGGCCTTTCGTTCACGCCTCGCCGTCCAATTCGTCAATTCTCGTGTTCCTCAAAATGACCACCCCGCGCCTCAGGGCAGCGGTGCGGGTGTAGCAGGTGCTTGAGCGGGCCGAAGCTGGCCTGATTGTCACAGCCGAAAGATCAAACCAGTCGATCTTGAATATGAAATCAAAATAGAATATATATCCAATTCTGGATATGGAGGGTATATGCCTGACATCAACGCGACCCAACGAGCGCGCCTGCTTCGACTTAAGGATGCGATTGCCTCTCTCCGTGGTCTTAACCTCGACCACTTGGTGAGCCTTTTGACGATAGCCGCCGACCCCGGCCTCTCAGTCAATGAACTGGCCGAGAAGACCAACACCCCGCAGGCGTCGGCAAGTCGCTATGTCGCGGTGCTTGCAGGGCGTTATCAGACAGATGCAGCGGAACCGCCAATTGCCCTGGTTACACAGGAGATAAGCGCAGACGATCCCCGACGGCGCGCCCTCTATCTGACGCCAGAGGGTCACCACGCAATTATGGCTATCATCAACGTTGACGGACCGACCTCAGGCATCGAAGGAGAAGCCGCATGACGGCGTCCGCGCAACTCAAAGGACTTGTTCTTGGAAGTGGTTGGAAGGTCGTTCGCAACTTGCCTCGAAACCCGAATGGGTCGGGCGGCACCTTCTCGAACAGCTATCTGGCTGAGAAGGACGGGCGGGTCGCTTTCATAAAGGCATTTGACTTCTCAGAAGCATTCGAAGCTGGCGTGGAAACTCTGAAGAGGTTGGGCACCCTCATCGCGTCATACGAGCATGAGAGGGACGTTCTTGAACACTGTCGCGGCAAGCGGCTGTCTCACGTAGCTGTCGCGATCGACCATGGGTATGTCGAGGTGCCAGAAATGGGTCCCGTAGAGGGGCGCGTCTACTACCTTGTGTTCGAGCAGGCGGCCGGAGACATTCGATGCCAGATGGATGAGGCCGAGGCTTCAGACTTGGTTTGGTGCATGCGCGCCCTGCGAAGTGTGTGTCTTGGGCTGGCTCAGGTTCACCGAGAGATCATCGCTCATCAGGACGTGAAGCCGTCCAATGTGCTGGCATACGATGACGGTGCCTTCAAAATCGCCGACTTCGGTCGTTCGTCAAAGCGGGGCAATGCCATCTGGCACGATGATCTGCGCTTCCCCGGAGATCGCTCATATGCGCCGCCCGAGCTGCTCTATGGCTATGTAGCGCCCGACTTCGTGCCCCGGCGTATGGGAACCGATCTCTATATGCTTGGGAACTTGGCAGCATTCCTGTTCACTGGAACGAACATGACCGGGTCAATCATGGCTCGACTGGACCCCCAACACCACTGGACCAAGTGGCGCTCGGATTACGATGGTGTCTTGCCATATGTTCAAGAGGCATTTGCGCGGGTCCTCGAAGAACTGGAGGGCATGCTGCCCGCTGATGTAAGGACGTACCTGATGAGCTTCGTGAAGCAGCTATGCAATCCCGAGCTGCCGAGGCGTGGGCATCCGAAGAGCGTTGGACGCGCTGACCAATACTCCCTCGAACGATACATCGCCGAACTGACGCACACAGTGGACATTTTGGAAATCAAGGCTCGCGTGGCGACGCGCTTGGGGGCTGCATGATCCCATCGCCTTTTGCCGTTCCAAGGCGGGTGGTGCCCCGTTGGCGAAGTCTTGCCCTGACAATCGAGGCTGGCGAGCTTTCCGTTCCGTCGCCGGTATCGGAGAAGTACGAGCAACCGACTTTGGTGCCCTCTCTGATCGACAAATTGGGCGAATGGCGCGTTAATCCTTCCATTATCACGGCGGGTGAACTGCTTGAGGCCGCATTGGTTGAGGGGCTTGAGAGCGAGGCGGTTTCCGCAGCACGCTTTCTCATTTCCCCCTCGTCTACCGCGACCCTCCCGGTTCGTCGTCTTGCCGGGCTGGCATTGAAGCGGGCTGGGAAACTCGAGGACATTCCGGAAGGTCTACAAGTCCACGACAGTGCCGACAAGGCAATCTGGCGGGCCAGGGCACGTGCGTATTCAACGAACCCATTGGCTTGGGTCGAATTATCATTGCACGATGTAATCAGCGGCAAGCGGGCGGCGGCTCGCCGTTCGATGCAAGTCGCGCTGCAACTCGCCCCCGACAGTCGCCATGTGCTGCGGTCGGCCGCCCGTCTGTTTCTACACCTCCACGAGCCCGAGTTTGCTCACGACATTCTGCTTAGAAGCGCACGGACGCCAACCGATCCGTGGCTGATGTCCGCCGAAATGTCGATTGCTGAGTTGGCGCAACGACAAGCACGTTTCTTTGGACAGGGGCGGGCTCTGATCAAATCGGGGACCCTGCGGCCGAGGCAAGCAACCGAACTGGCGAGCGCGCTGGGCACGTTAGAACTCGTGGCCGGCGGAAGGAAGAAAGCGCGTGATTTCTTTCGCGAGAGCTTACTCAACCCAACGGGTAACTCGCTGGCACAGGCCGAGTGGGCATCACCCTTCTTCGGAACTGAACTCGTCCCCGAGCGCAGGCTAACGTCCAGCAATGATGGAGGCGAGGCTACGGCACTACATCTATTGCGGGAAAAGAAGGTTCAAGGTGTCACAGAGGCCTGCGAAAGATGGTCAGCCTCGGAACCATACTCAATTCGTCCATTCGAGGTGTCGTCTGGAATGGCGGCCGCGACCGGCAAATACACCGAGGCTTTGACGATCGCACAGAAAGGTCTGCTGATCCGGCCGAACGCGCCTTGGTTGTTGAATAATAGAGCCTTCGCGCTGATCCATCTGGGGCGCATGAAGGAGGCTGAGCATAGCTTGCGTGGCATCATTAAGAGCGAAGAACCCACTTGGTTCGTAAGCGAAGCAAACCGGGGATTATTGGCTATGCGCCGGGGAGACCATGCCTCAGGCGTTATGCACTATCGCGCAGCGATCGAAGGCTTCCGCGAACAGCACAGGGTGCAGCATGTTGCGATAGCTCAAACCTACCTCGCTCGCGAAGCTGCCATTGCGGGGCTACCCGAGGCTAAGGCACTTCTCAAAGAGGCTCGGGATAGCCGTAGCAAGGCTGCACTCACTGACGACAGTGTGTTGATCGAAGCAGAGGCGGCACTCGCTAAGCCTCACATTATTCCAGCGCTATCGACTGGTTCGGAAGCCGCTTTGCAATCTTCGCCAACGTCGAACGTGAACACCCAGTAGCACTCACGATCGAGTTCCAGCTTTGGCCGCGTTGAAGCATGTTCAGTATGGCCTCGTTGCGCTCAGCATCCTCGGGCCGGCCCTTCATGCGTCCCTCAGCTTTCGCCTTAGCGATCCCCTGAGCCTGCCTGCGGCGTCGGTCGTCGTAGTCCTTGCGGGCGATGGCGGCGAGCATGTCGAGCAGCATCCCGTTGATCGCATCGAACATGCGCCCGGTAAAGGCGTCCTCGGTCTTCAGCATCATGTGCGAGGTCGGTAAGTCCAGTGCGACGACCTTGACCTCTCGGTCCTTGATCTCGCGCTTGAGCTGGTCCCAATCCTTGTCCGACAGTCGGCTCAAGCGGTCCACCTGTTCGGTGAGCAAGATATCGCCGGGCTTGCTGTCCCTGAGCAGCCGAAACAGCTCTGGCCTGTGCAGCGAAGCCCCGCTCTCGTTCTCCTCGTAGGTAGCGGCGATTGTCAGACCCCGCTCCCGGCAGAACGCCTCAAGATCACCCCGCGCTCGCCCTGCGTCCTGTTCCTTAGTCGAGGCCCTAAGGTAGGCTCGAATGAATGTCATAGCTCGCTCCAGTTCGGTTTGACTGGTTCGCTAATACACGGTTCGATTTGACTGGTCAACAGCTATTTATCGAACCAGCTTCGACCCGGTTCGGAAAGGGCACACCCAAGAGAACTGAGCCCGGCCCCGACGGAGGCGATCGGGATCGAACCGACTATGCCCGTCGCAGCCAAGGGCCAGGTGGCCCCTGCCAAGGCTAATCAAGCTTCGAGATCATGGTGGCAGCGATCGCAGCGATAACGGCGAGGAGGAAATCACGACCGGCGGCGGACGGGGGCGTACCGGCATAGCCGGCCAAGCCGAAGTACACGACCGCGCACACAACGCCGATGGTAGTCAGGGAGGGAGGAATGCTCATTCACAAAAGCCTTCTCTTTGGGGGCGAGAATGCTTTTGGGGGCTGACAAGCACCGGAAAGCGTCCTCGACCATGTTGGTCAAAGCTCGCCTTCTCGGTGATTTCCGCCGGCACCATCTCCTCTTGCGATGAGTAGCGCCTATCAGCCGAAGAAGTCTGCCGACTAAACCCTATCGGCAAGGGATGGTGGCTTGTACGGTTCTGTTGACCACTGGCGGCGGAACTGACCTTGGTGGTCGGTCCGGTTTGGGGGAATACCACCCATCCCGGTCCTCATTTCTGCGACATGAGTTGGTGATCGCTGGACCGACAAACAAGGGCCTGTGATGAATTATGTTTGCTCACGTCGCAAAGGGCGACGCGCCCCGGACTGATCCGCGTTTCGTCGACTGCGACAGGCGTTTGATTTGTCGTGAGCGGGGGGCAAGGGGGGGTCTCGGCGTGAACCGATCATCCGATCCCCCGCTCAAATGTTTGCCGCAAAAATTCCGCCCCCTATCTTCCTTGATAGCATGAAGGAAGACCCTGCGGGCTGGACAGTGGTGGACCGCCACACCGGGCGGCCGGCAGGTCGAGGGCCACCCCGGCATCGGACTTGAGGAGCCTTGAGCCCTTGATCAGGAGATGCTTCCGTTTGGACACCAAGGAGGAAGGCGTCTTGCTCTCCGATCTTTGAGACCCGGCTACGGGCTCGGCGGTCCAAACCAGTGCGAAATGGAGAGGTAGGGATCGAAGAAATCCCAGAAGACCTTACCGGCCAACAGCAGGACGAGCCCCCACCAGAACGCTCTATGGACCTTAGGTCGGCCGCGCTGTTCCTTCAGTTCAGCAAGAGGGAAAGCCCATTTCGTGTAACCGAATAGGACCCGATAAACCCAAAGGCTCGCGACGACGATGTAGACATAGGCAGCGGTCCTCAAAAATTGATTGTTGGTCGTCCATTTGTCCACGAGGTCGGACGCCAGCCAGCAAGCATAGAAACCAAGTGGAAATCCGAAGATTATCAATCCGTGGTCGTAGGCGAACGGCGCGTGAAGCCGGGTCCTGAACCTGTGCCGTTTGTCGAGGTGGCTCAGAACGATCTTCTCGATGCCTGCAAGCCAGCCTTCGCGGACGCTGCCAATGGTCAGTTTGCTTGCATTGTAGGTAGGGCTTGAGACCACGTTGTTGGCATCGAGGAGCGGGGGCTGGGAAAAATCAAGCATCAGCTCGAACAGGTTTGCCGGGTTGGTGTTTGCAATCGCCTTGAAGGAGGTTTGATTGGTCATATAGATCTTCGTGACGAAAGGGGCGTCCTCAGGAAGATCGAAGATTTCCTCAGTTTCTCCATAGGTGCGGGAGCCATCTTCAGCATAGAGGCTCACAGTGACTTTGAACGCTTTCGCCCGGACTTCCTTTTTTTGAGCCTCAGACTGCTCCTTGGTTTGATCGGGTAGCAACTCCCACTTTGCCAGAGCAAGGTCGGCCTCTTCGTCAACAGTGCGTTGGAGGCCCTTGTAAATCTTCCGCACACTCTCGATTGAGACCGTGTAGGAACCGAGTGGTATTTCTTTGTTTACGACGCCCATCTGCAGCCTCTACCCCAAAGCTAAGCGCAATACGGTACTGCCCACCGGGTGGGTCTTCAACTTAGAGTAAGGCCTTTGCACAGGCTATCGATCTGTGGGGCTCCTCCGCCCCTATTCACATCCAGCCGGCTACCCAGTATTGTTAGGGAGGAGTGGGGCCATCGGAATGGAGCCCGAGGACGAGCTGAAGTCCCGTATCGAGGCTGCACTTGTTCGCGGCCGCCTTGGCCAATGGCAACGACAATTCCTCCTCGACATGCGCGACCGGTTGGTGAAGTACGGACCGCGCACACGGCTGAGCGCTAAGCAGTGGGCGAAGCTCTACGAGATCATAGGCCCCGCACCGCCAAGCGCCTACGCGCCGTCGCAATCTCGCCCGAACAATCCCCCATCGCCGCCGCGCTGGCGACCGCGCCGTTGGCGCAGCCCACTCGCTCGCGAGGCGCGGTACTTGGCAGCCAGGTTCGCGAGAACGTTCGGGATCGTTCTGGCACTGGTCATCGGTTCCCTGATCTACTCGTTCGTCATCAAGGGCGGGCACTTCACTTGGCCAAGCATGCCGTCGTTCGCGAGGTCAGACGTGGCAGACAGGGCACCGCTTGCCAGAACACAGTTCACCATAACGGACGGAGACACTATCCGGCTCGACGGTGCTGCCAAGGGAACCCGGCTGGTCGGCTTCAATGCCCCCGAAAGCATCGAGCCGAGGTGCACGGTTGAAGCAGCCCTTGGGCGTCGAGCGAAGGCACGCCTGACCGAACTGGTCGCTTCCGCAAAGCTCGAATTGCAGATGATCCCTTGTTCTTGTCCTGCGGGGACCGAGGGCACAGACCGCTGTAACTATGGGCGAAGCTGCGGCTCGCTGTTCGCCAACGGGCAGGACGTCGGTGACGTGCTGATTTCGGAGGGATTGGCGGTGCCGTTCATCTGCGGCGCAACAAGCTGCCCGCCGACACCTCGCCCGTGGTGCGGGTCATAACCTGAGCCGGTGTAATCAGACCCTCTTCCTGAGGTCCGAAGCGAGACTTCTAATGAATGCCCGCCCCTTGTTGGTTAGCGTCAGGGAGCGCTTTCGGCGGTCGCTCCGATCGAAATCGATGCGCACCATCTCGTGCCCTCCCGTCATGTCCTTGTGGCCTTCAGCCCAGTAGTAGCAGTTGCGAGACGCGGTGCCGGACTGGAGGCCTACCTGTCTCTCGATGTCCTGGACGGAAATCTCTTTGTCGGCTTCTTCTGCCGCCGCTATCTCCAAGAGCGTCAGAACCGTCGAGACCTGCATCTTGGGGTCGAATTGGTTGAACCTCTGCAAGGCGTTCATCAACGTCGTGAGCGCCTTGAGATCGTCCGCTATCTCGGTCATTCGGGCGATCCCAAACCCATCTATTCAGCTTTGGTAACTGTGTACTGCCTGCCCACGATGATGAGAGGCATAGCCATCGCTGACAGGACGACGCCGAGTGCTGCGACGATGTAGAGCCAAGTCACATCGGGTGGCACGCCATCGAAGCTGCGTCTGGCCCCGGAAAGTCCCATTAACGCGAAGCCGACGATTGCCGGGCCGACGAGTATCAGGATCACGCCAAGGATGCCTGCCTCTGTGAGTTTCTGGGTGATGATAGTCTGCGTCATGTTCCCGCCCCTGTTTCCGATGTTCGACTGATTAGGCGAGGTCAACGACTGGTCAAGTCGCATGATGTTCTGGCACAATTGACGCTACGTCGTATCTACCTCTGTGCATTGTATGCAACATTGCTAATTGATGGGGACTGCAATGATCAAAATAACGGGGCTCGACAAACTGACCAAGACACTTGAGCAAGCTCAAAAGGCTCTCAGGGAGGTCGACGGTGAGCTGGCGACTGTGAGTTTCGATCCCGACGACCCAGCCAGTATTGAAGCCGCCATTCAGAGCGTTGGATCAATGATTGACGAGCGACTTGGCCCTTATGAGAAGAACCCTGTGATTGCGCCTCTGATCGAGGGCATGAAGGAGCAATATCGGCAGGGGATTTTGGATCGGGCCGCAGAGGCGCGGCTGGGGCAGGACGAAGAAGTCGATGGCGACTGACCTGTTCAAGCAGATGAATAACGCGCTGCTCGATCTCCAGGCATCGCAGTATCAGACTTACCAGCGGCCCCTCAAGGCACTGGCCCGTCTGTTGCAAAATCCCGACCTTGCCGAGATCAACGCCAAGCTGACCGTCGGTCTCGATCTGGATAAGTTCCTTGGGGCTCAAACTCCGCGCGGAGGCCTCGTGGGCTCGGACACCCTCGATTGGCCAGATGACCCCCAAGAGGCGCTTGGCCTGACGCTGCTGCTGATCTTCAGGTTCGCCGAGAAGCCTGAACTGATGCTCACCCTCGGCCACAGCTACTATCACTCTGGCAGCAAACTCAGCGAGGCAATCCACTCAGTCGTGCGGCAACTGTTGATCCCCTTCGTACGTGACTACAAATCCTACGTTGAGAGCAGGAACGGCAGCGACATCCCTTTGGTGTTGCCCGTATCGCAAAACCACCGGGAGGGGCGAATGACTGGATCGGGCTCGAACAAGGTCTTCATTGTTCACGGCCACGATGACGGCGCCCGTCACGGCCTCGCGCGATTTCTTGAGAGACTTGGCCTCGTGCCCGTAGTCCTCCAAGAGGAACCAAATCAAGGTCGTACGATCATCGAGAAGTATGAGCAGATCGCGAGTGAGGTGGCCTTTGCAGTCATACTGCTCACCCCAGACGATGTGGGTGCATCCAAGGCTGCGACTGAACAGAACCATAGGGCACGGCAAAACGTTATCTTTGAGCTTGGGTATTTTGCCGGGCACCTTGGGCGAGGCAGAGTATGCCTGCTCCGCAAAGGCAATGTCGAAATACCATCCGACCTTTACGGGGTCCTCTACATTGACTTAGACCCCTCAGAAGGGTGGAAGGCAAAGCTCGTCCTGGAAATGAAAGCCGCCAAGCTGAATTTCGACGCCAATCGCATGTTCGGCTGAGGCGCTCTTGAGCACTGCAGTTTAGGCTGGCCCGCCTTCCGCCGTTCAACGTCCGAAGTCTATCCTTAGCTCATCCATCACAGTGTCAGTGCGTTTCCTTCGGCCATGCATACATGAGGCTCGAAACCTCCCCCGGCGCGTGCTTCCAGTGCAGCCATAGGTAGCCTTGGAGGTAGTCGATGACGACCTTGTCAAATAGCTGCCGCAGCGTGGCGTTGATCATCGGCAGGTCGTAGCTACCTTCTTCCGCCTCGGTGGCGTCCACAAGCCGCCCAAGGGTCTCCTGAACGCGATTGGTCTGTACGTCAGCAATGCGCTCTTCAAGGTCCGTCAAAGTGCGCTTAAGCTCCTTGTGGGCGGCTTCATTCTTCCGCAGGCGGTTGAGGAGGGCGGAGGAATGTCCTGCCCGCTCAATCGCTGCCGTTAGGTTCTCAATCGTGTCACTGACTGCGGCTTCTGCTGCAACCGTGCTGTCCCATTGCCTCTGCAATTCAGCCTTGGGCGCGGGGAGCAGTCCAAACAAGCCGCCGGCCTTCTGAATGATGGTCGCCGTCACGTCTTCAAGGCGGACTTGGCGGTAGTCGCAGCGCTTCTTGGCCTTCGCCATGGTGCAGACCAAGTAGGGCTTGCCACCCTTCTTCGTGCCCTTGTTCACGCGGGTCATTGTGGCGTCACACTGAGGGCACCTCGCAAGGCCCCCGAGGATGTTTGCCAGAGAGCCCTCTCGATGCCGTTGAGCCGGGCGGCCGTTACTCAGCGAGGACACGCGGTCGAACGTCTCCCGATCGATCACCGGCGGGAAGTAACCTTCAACAGGCACGGTCGGCGTGCGGACCTTCTTACCATCGATCACCTCGACCGTGTGAGGCGTGTGCGTCCCGATGGTCGAGCGGTCGGACAGCATCTTCGCGATGTAAGTCCGGTGCCACATCTTACCCCTGCCAAACATCGGAACGCCTTCGCGGTTGAACGTTTCCGCGATAGCGTTTTGTCCCCTCCCGGCCAGCGTAAGGTCAAACACCCGCCGCACAGTATCCGCCCGGTCGTCTATGAGGTCGTAGGCGCTACGGTCGGGGCGTAACGTGAGCCATCCGGGGCAGAGGGCGGTCAGTGGCTTCTCGGCGGCCGTGCGGCGTTTGTTCGCCCATGCCTCGCCAACCCGTTTCCCCTTCTTGGTACTTTCCTCGTTCGCCCGTGCAGCCACCATGAGGGCAGTCATCAAGGCCCAGGGCTCGTCATCAAGGACCGCTTCAGTGTAGACCCGTTGGTCATCGAGGGTGACGACAGTAATGCCGGCCTCGCATATTCGCTCCAACACCTTCACGGCCTTACGCGGCTTCTGTCGGCTTAGGCGGTCGAGGCTCTCGACGAGGAGGTAGCTGCCGGACTTGATGTCGTCATGTTCGACTGCCGCGAGGAACGCGCCGAGGCGGCCTATCTCTACGTTCGCCCCTTTGAATGCCCCTACGCCCAGATCGCGAAACGTCAGTTCGTCGTCGAGGTCGAGACCATGCAGTGCCGCGTATCTCTCGGCTGCTTGCGTTTGGCGCCGAAGGCTGTCGCCCTTGGCCTGCTCAGGTGTCGAGAACCGGACATAGGAGTAGGCTTTAGGGCGATTGGTGATGTGGGAGGCGACGTGCTTGGTCATCGGGCTGCCTTACAGGAGTGAGAGGTCCAACGTCCATACCGTGCTGATGATCGGACCGCCGGGATCCGGCAAATCGATGCTGGCGCAGCGGCTGCCGTCGATCCTGCCGCCGCTGGCGCCGAAGGAATTGCTCGAAGTCTCGATGATCGCGTCGGTGGCCGGCGAGCTGGGCGAAGGAAAACTCACCGACCGGCGGCCGTTCCGCGCCCCGCACCATTCGGCCTCGATGGCGGCGATGGTCGGCGGCGGGCTGCGCGTGCGGCCGGGCGAGGCGTCGCTTGCTCATCACGGCGTGCTGTTCCTCGATGAATTCCCGGAATTCTCGCCGCAGGCGCTCGACGCGCTGCGCCAGCCGCTCGAGACCGGCGACTGCATGATCGCCCGCGCCAACCACCGCGTCACCTATCCGGCGCGCATCCAGCTGGTCGCGGCAATGAATCCGTGCCGCTGCGGCATGGCTGGCGAGCCTGGCTATCGCTGCCTGCGCGGCGAGCGCTGCCGCACCGACTACCAGGCGCGGATATCCGGCCCGCTGCTCGACCGAATCGATCTCAGGATCGAGGTGCCGGCGGTCTCGGCCAGCGACCTGATCCGGCCGGACCGGGCGGAGAAGAGTGCCGATGTCGCGCTGCGCGTGGCACGCGCCCGGACGATCCAGCGCGAACGTTTCCAGCGGCTCGGCGCGACCTCCGCCACCACCAACGCGCATTGCTCGCCCTCCGTCATCGAGGAGATCGCGATGCCGGATTCATCAGGCCTGTCGCTGCTGAAGGATGCCAGCGAAAAACTCGGCTTTTCCGCGCGCGCCTATCATCGGGTGCTGAAGGTGGCGCGTACGCTGGCCGACCTCGAAGCCAGCGAGACGGTCGGCCGCATCCATCTGGCCGAGGCGATATCCTACCGCATGAGCTCGGAGCGGATGGCGCAGGCGGCGTGACAAGGACCTGCCCCTTCGCCGGCGAGCCGGAAGCGGCCGGGCCGGCAAGGGACTCACATTCTGACGCTACGCAGCCTGACCGCTATCGCCAATCATTTTCGCAGCAGCTACTTAACCGGGATCATGAGATGTGCGTAGGGAGTGCCCGCCCACATCACATAGGGCCTCGACGTGTCCGGCTTGGGGTCCGCCGGGTAGCCCTGCATCATGTCCGTTGCATTGACGATCATCACGTGCGGGCCGGTCTCCACCCAATTGTTGCCTTCCTCGGGCTTTGTTGCATAAGGATCGGTGTTGCTCCCGTCGGTGCCGCCGGACAGCATATACATGAAGCCGACCTTGCCCTTGGGCGGTTCCTTTTTTCCAATCCACGCCGCTGCCCATTCCATCGCGTTCGCATCGCCACACATTGGATCCGGGCCAGGCGAGGCCGGATTGTCCGGCATGCACCAGAAGCCGTTTGTGCCCTCGCGCAATGTGCGCATTGCACCCTTCTCATCCATAGCGTGGATCGTGGCGCCGCTTGCTACAGCGGGGGGTGCGGCAGATTCAGCGCTCTTGATCATCGCAGCGTCATCGGCGGCTGCGCCTTGCATCGCGAACAAACTGCTCGCCGCCAAAAGGGCAGCGACCGTCAGAAGCCGTTTCATGGCCGTTCTCCGGTTTTGAGTTGATCTTGTGCATGATGTCGGACGCACGGCCTCCCAGAGCCGTTTGTCGATAGTCAAATCCTAGCAGATCGCATGCACCCGGACAATGACGCTTTAGCGATCTCTAATGTCTATCGGGTGATTCAGGCTGCGCATGCCTGCAACGCGCCTTCGGCCTGAGCACGGATAGGCGCACAATTTCTACCCACCTGGAAACATCCAAGGTGAGGTCAGGCGTCTGGGCGCACCCCGCAACGCGGGCAGCTATCCAGCCCTATCCCTCGCCTTCAGCTCCAGCCGTCGTGCGTGCAGCACCGGCTCGGTGTAGCCGTTGGGCTGGACACGGCCCTTGAAGACGAGGTCGCAGGCGGCAAGGAAGGCTATCGACTTGTCGAAGTCGGGCGCCATCGGCCGGTAGAGCGGATCGCCTGCGTTCTGGCGGTCGACAATCGCCGCCATGCGCTTCATCGTCTCCATCACCTGATCGGTGGTGCAGACGCCATGGTGCAGCCAGTTGGCGATGTGCTGCGAGGAGATGCGCAGCGTGGCGCGGTCCTCCATCAGGCCGATGTCGTTGATGTCAGGCACTTTCGAGCAGCCGACGCCCTGGTCGATCCAGCGCACGACATAGCCCAGAATGCCTTGCGCGTTGTTGTCGAGCTCCTTCTGGATGTCCGCCTGCGACCAGTTTGGCCGCACGGCGACCGGCACCGACAGGATGTCGTCGAGCTTGGCCTTGGGCCGGCTCTTCAACGCCACTTGGGCGGCATGGACATCGACCTTGTGATAGTGGGTGGCGTGCAGCGTCGCCGCCGTCGGCGATGGCACCCAGGCGGTGTTGGCGCCGGCCTTGGGATGGGCGATCTTCTCGTTGAGCATCGCCGCCATCAGGTCGGGCATCGCCCACATGCCCTTGCCGATCTGGGCGTGGCCGGCCAGCCCGCATTCCAACCCGGTGTCGACGTTCCAGGCCTCGTAGGCGGCAATCCAGGCGGCCTGCTTCATGTCGCCCTTGCGGATCATCGGGCCGGCTTCCATCGAGGTGTGGATCTCGTCGCCAGTGCGGTCGAGGAAGCCGGTGTTGATGAAGACGACGCGATCCTTGGCGGCGCGGATCGCCTCCTTGAGGTTGACGGTGGTGCGCCGCTCCTCATCCATGATGCCCATCTTGATGGTATTCGCCGGCATCCCCAGCAGCGCTTCGACACGGTCGAAGATCTCGACCGCGAAGGCGACCTCTTCCGGCCCATGCATCTTGGGTTTTACGACGTACATCGAGCCGGCGCGGGAATTTTGCCGGCGTCCGTTCGGCCCGACATCGTGCAGCGCGATGAGCGCCGTCATCGCCGCATCCATGATGCCTTCCGGCACCTCGTTGCCGTCGCGGTCTGTTATCGCCGGATTGGTCATGAGGTGACCGACATTCCTGACCAGCATCAGCGAGCGGCCGGGCAGGGTCAGCGTGCCGCCATCGGGCGCGGTATACGACCGGTCGGGATTGAGTTTTCGCGTGAACGTCCTGCCGCCCTTGGTGATCTCTTCCGCCAGGTCGCCCTTCATCAGGCCGAGCCAGTTGCGGTAGACCACGACCTTGTCCTGCGCATCGACCGCGGCGACCGAATCCTCGCAGTCCTGGATGGTGGTCAGCGCCGATTCCAGGATGACGTCGGCAATGCCGGCCGGATCGGTCTTGCCGATCTGGTTGTTGCGGTCGATTGATATCTCGATGTGCAGGCCGTTCCTGGCGAGCAGGACGGCTTCGGGATTGGCGGCATCGCCGCGATAGCCGGCAAACTGTCTGGGGTCGGCAAGCGTGGTTGCGCCGGCGCCCTCGCCCAGCCGCAACATGCCGTTGGCAACCGAAAGCCCGTTCACCCCTGCCCATTTGCCCGAGGTGAGCGGCACCGACTCGTCGAAGAAGCTCTTTGCCCAGGCGACGACCCTGGCGCCGCGCGCGGGGTTAAAGCTTTTGCCCTTCTCGGCGCCATCGGTCTCGGGGATGGCATCAGTGCCGTAGAGCGCGTCGTAGAGCGAGCCCCAACGCGCATTGGCGGCGTTCAGCGCATAGCGCGCGTTCATCACTGGCACCACCAGCTGCGGCCCGGCAACCACCGAGATCTCCGGGTCGACATTTTCGGTCGCGACCGAGAAGGCCGGCCCTTCCGGCACGAGATAGCCGATCTCCTTGAGGAAGTTCTTGTAGGCCTCCATGTCGACCGGCGCGCCATTGTCGTGATACCAGCGGTCGATGCTCGCCTGCAGGGCGTCGCGCTTTTCGAGCAGCGCCCGGTTCTTCGGCGCCAGATCGCCAACGATGGCCGCAAAGCCGGTCCAGAACGCGTCGGCTGCGATGCCCGTGCCCGGCAGCGCCTCGTTCACGATGAAATCATGAAGCTCGCGGGCAATCTGCAATCCGGCGATCTCGACGCGATCGGTCATCAGGGTTTCTCCAAGATGAAAGGCTTTGGCCGGGCCTTTGGCATGTCAGGGTGGCAGGGTCAATTCAGCTTAGGGTGAAGGAGGGCGTTTTGCTGCCGATCTCCCCCCTCGAGGAGAGATGGCCGGCAGGCCAGAGGGGGTCAGTCCGACCGGGCCGGCCTCCTGCGATAGAAGCAAGTTGCCCTCCACGCGCGGCGACCCCCCTCTGTCGCCTTCGGCGACATCTCCCCCTCAAGGGGGGAGATTATGCGCTCACACCGCAATCCTTGGCCTTCCCGAGGCCACCGCCACCACATGCGCCTCGATGAACATGCGCTGGCCTTCGACGGTGGAGACGCGGAATTCGCTGGCGACTTCGATTTCGGCGCTGTCGGTGCCGGCGTCCCGCGCCCGCCCGGCCGCGATTGCCCGCACGTCGGTTTCGGCCGCCGCGATCGCTGCGGCCTCATCGAGGAAATCGCGCACGCTCTCGCCTGAGGCGACGCGAAACAGCCCTTCCTTGGGCTGGCTGACCCGCGCCTCCGCCGAAACCCTGACCTGGCCGACTACGGCGCCGAGCGCATTGGCGACATCGGTATCCTCCGGCACCACGCAGCCATTGCCGACCAGTGGCGGCAGCCCGGCATAATGCAGCGGCGCCGAGGCGCCGAGGCCGATGACCGGGCGGTCGAGCGCGACGCTGAGGCGGGCGATGCCGGGATGCGCGTCGACGGCGCGCTGGACCAGCGCATGGGCGACAGTCGCCGCGCCGTCCAGCCCGTCCTCGGCAAAGGCGGTCTCGAGGATGACTTCCGCCGACAGGCGGGTCAGCGTGGTCAGCACCCGCTCCGAAATCGCCTCCGGCGAGGCGGCAATCGATTGCCCGCGCCCGTCGCGCTTGCGGGCGAACAGTTCCGCACCCAAGCGAGCCGAAACGGCATCCCAGTTGGCCTGCTTGCCCAGCACATGGGCGGCGTCCGATGGCGTGAAGCCGGCGACATGCACCAGCCCGCGCGACACCAGCCGGTTCAAGGTGGCGTTCTGGGCGTTCGAGGTCAAAAGCCTGTCGAGGGCGAGCGGCACAACACCGATCATCTCATAGAGCTTGGCCTCGGCGCCGGTCTGGCCCGCCGCCAGCCGCTCCGGCACGCCGGTCCTGACCGCCAGACGGCCGTCCATGCGGCCGGGGTTGGGCGCGCGCAGCTGGCGTTCGAGCTCTGATGTGACGGCCTCGCCATGCACCATGCCGGCCAGCGCCAGCGGCACCAGGCGGCGCGGCCCAAGCAGGATCTTTGGGTTGAGCGCGCCGTCCTCCAGCGCCACTTCGGAATCGCCGCCGAGCCCAAAAGTGCGCATGGCGACGGCCTCGACCATGGTGCGGAAGCCGCCGACGGTGGCGCCTTCCGGATCGAGCCTAGGACGGCCCCCGTCGAGCACGGCGACGTCGGTAGTGGTGCCGCCGATGTCGGAGACCACGGCATTGTCGAGCCCGGTCATGTGGCGGGCGCCGACAAGGCTGGCGGCCGGGCCGGACAGGATCGTCTCGATCGGCCGCTGGCGGGCAAACGCCGCCGAGACCAAAGCGCCGTCGCCGCGCACCACCATCAGCGGAGCGGCGATGCCGCGCGCGGCGAGAAAGCCTTCGGTCGCCGCCACCAGCCGGTCGATCATCGAGATCAGCCTGGCGTTGAGCAGCGTCGTCAGCGCCCGGCGCGGGCCGCCGAGCTTGGCCGACAGCTCGTGGCTGGCGGTGACCGGCAGGCCGGTCCTTTCGCGGATCAGGTCGCGGGCGGCGAGCTCATGCGCCGGGTTGCGGGTGGCGAAATAGGCGCAGACGGCAAAGCCGGATACCGAGGCGCCGAGTTCCGGCAGCGCCGCCTCCAGCCCGGACAGGTCGAGTTTTGCCGCATTGCCGTGGACGTCATGGCCGCCGGGGCAGAACACCACAGGGTCGGTGCCGAGCGCCGCCTTCAGCCCGTCGCGAGCCAGATCGCCCTCGGAAAAGCCGATCATCACCAGCGCCACGCGGCCGCCCTGGCCCTCGACTAGCGCGTTGGTGGCGAGCGTCGTCGACATCGACACCAGCTTGATCGCCGCCGGATCGGTGCCGGCCTTTGCCAGCACGGCGTCGACCGCGCCCGATATGCCGACCGCCAGGTCGTGGCGCGTCGTCAGCGCCTTGGCCTTGGCCAGCACTTTTCCGTGAGGCCCCTCGGCTTCGGACCACAGCACGGCGTCGGTATAGGTGCCGCCGGTGTCGATGCCGAGGAACAGGGGTTTGGTCTTGGCGGTCATTGGCGGGTCCGGGAGATTTGCTTCCCCGCCCCTTAGCCGATACGCGCCGGCCGATAAAGCCGCGAGTGCTGGGCCAAGGAAAGAGAGCGTAATCTCCCCCCTCGAGGGGGAGATGTCGCCGAAGGCGACAGAGGGGGTCGCCGATCCACGCGAGACGACCCCCTCTGGCCTGCCGGCGATCTCCCCCTTAAGGGGGAGATCGCAGCGTCAACTTGCCCGACGAGCCCCACTTTTTTGCGGTCTGTCGCGCGCTATTTCGCCGTGACAGTGCCCTTCATCGACGCGTGGATCGAGCATTTGAAGGGGTGAGCGCCTGCGGCTGATATCTTGACCTTGGCGCTCTTGCCCTTGGCGAGTTGGCCGGTGTCGAAGGAACCGTCCAGCGCGGTGGCGGTGTGCGTCATGGAATCGGCATTTTTGAAGGTGATGGTGTCGCCGACGGCGACACTGATTTTCGCCGGGTGGAATTTCATGCCCTTGATCTGGACCGCATGGTTGGCGGCGTAGGCGGGCATGGCGAAAACAAGCAAAGCAAGGACGAGCGCGGTACGCATGGTGGATTTCCTCCTGAGCGCGAGAAGGCTCATGCTACGCTAACGTCGGCGCGCGGCCGTTCATGCCACGAACCCCACTTTTTTATGCGTGCCGTCGCAGAACGGCTTGTTGGCGGAATGGCCGCAGCGGCAGAGGAAGGTTCGCGTCGTCCGGTCGACCGTATGCCCGGTGCCGGTGACGATTTCGAGATTGCCCTCGAGCTTGAGCGGGCCGTTGGTCGTCGGCGTCACCTTCAACGGCCCGTCCCTCGCCTCCAGCGCCGGCGTGTCCTTCAGCGCCGGCTCGCCGGTGGCGGTGAAGCCTGATTTGTTGTGGCTGCCGTCGCAGAACGGCTTGTTTTCCGAAGCGCCGCAGCGGCAGAGCGTGGCGCGGAAGAACGTCTCGTCGCCGAGCACGATTTCGGCATGCAGCGCCAGCGGGCCGTTTTCCCTTATGCGCACGGTGTTGACCACCGGGGGCTTCTCCTGCGGCCCGCCATCCTTCCTGATGTAGGTGATGGCGCCCGACGGGCAGCTCTCGGCGATCGCCACGATCTTCTCGACGCTGGCCGCCTCGGGATGGATCCACTGGCCCTTCGCGTTGGGCACGAAGACATGCGGATCGCCAAGCACGCAATTGCGCGAATGGATGCAGCGCCGACCCGAAAAGCCGACATCGATCTTTTCGCTTTCGACCATGCCTGCCATAGCTGTGCTCCTTCGCTCAAGGCGTCACGCTATGGCGGTGACCCGGACGGCGTCAAGCTGGGAAGGGTGCCCCTTCCCCCTTGCGAGCTTTGTAATGTCGGGTGGAAGAGGATGGCGGTTACCTGCGCTTCGCGAAAAGCGCGGCGCTACTAAAAAGACCCCTCTCCGGCCGCTTTCGCGGCCACCACCATCAGCTTGGTTAGCTGTGGTGCCTCAGCAGGTTGTCCCGATCGAAGCCGAGGCGGCTGATGGGTG
>NZ_SUHQ01000001.1:0-6538 GCF_004962245.1 Mesorhizobium sp.
GAACAGGGGGGGTGGTAGTGGGGTGGTAGGGGGTGGAAGGTTGGGTGGAACATCAATCTTCCACCTCTGATTCTGGCCCGAAATCCTCCGCTGCCACGATAAGCCGCTGCCGCTGTTTCGATGGCGGGCCTTCCCAAACGACCTTGATTATTCCCTCAGCCAGCAACCGTTGCATAGCCGCCTCGAACTGCTTCTTGGTGAACCCATCCGCATCAGGACGCTCTGACAACACGGTGGGTGCGTAGTTCACACCTCTTGTCGGCGCCACGCGTATGCCAGATCGATTGGCTGCGGAAAGCAGACTTCGGAAAAGCTCGTCGGCGCGCTTGTTCAGCAGGCTTGCCGCCGCAGTTGGCTTGCCGTCATCCAATACAAAGACGCCATCCTGCCAGCGAATCCGCAGTACGTTGCCTTTCTTGCCGTAGTTCGCCTTCATGGTGGTGAGAATTCGCACGTCGGAGTCGGCGCCATCTCCGCTTTCCGTGGTCAGGTAGATCCGTGAGCGAACCGAGTTGTTCCAGGCTGTTGAGCCTGATGAGCCGGTCCCCGATCGCATGCCGTCAACGGACGGGTGCGCCAGCATGACAATGGCGCAATCGATCTCCATGGCAAGCTTTCGCAACATGCCGATGAACTGTCGAACCTGAGCGCGCTTGATCTCGTCGCCGCCATAGAGGTCTGCAGCGGTGTCAAGAACTATCAGCCCAGGTCGATGTTCTCGGGCGTAGTTTGCAACGCCGCGCCACAGCGGAGTCGGCTCCATCACGCCAGCCCTGTTCGGCACGGCAAGCAGCGCGTCCATGTCGGCAAAAGGCAAAAGGCGGAAGCGCCACAGGTCCGACATGCCCATCTTGTGATGAGCCACGATGTCGGCCAGGCGGCGGTGAAACTCATCGGCTTCGTCCTCCGCTCCAAGGTAGAGCACCTTGCCTGCAAGCGGCTCGAGCCCAAGTGTGTCGACGGACAAGGCGGATGCGGCACTTATCTGCAGGGCCAGCAAGGATTTGCCGGTGCCGCCATCGCCATTCAGGATCGTCACCTGGCGCATCGGGATAAGACCCTCTGCAAACCACTCACGCCGCGGCACGGGCAGGCCATGCCAGTCGGCTGGATTGATTACTGGAAATGTGTTGTCGTTTGCGGCCTTCGGAGGCTCTTTTGATTGCCATACCTTTTCGAACTTCACCGTAAGCGGCTCGTCATCAATGATGGCCTCGGTAATGACATAGGGCGCAAGGGGGAAATCATTGCCCTCGATCTGGCGCACTTCCGGCGTGCCGCTATTCCACAGCGTTACGACTGAGACGTCATCGCCATCGCCCAAAAATCGCGCGAAGCTATCCGTAAGAACGCCGAGCCGCGGAACGTCTTCTGGTTCGAGTTCGGTCCAGTGGCCAGAGAACTTTTCTATGGTGTCGCGGGTGGTGTTTGGCCAGTCCGGCTGGCCGTCGACAAACGGCACAAGAATGATGTCGCCATAGAGGTGGTCTGCATAATCGATCACGCACTCTAGCGCGTGCTCACGCGTATCCACGGTGACGAAGTCGACGGTAGGCTTAGCGCCGTCCCCTTCGCTAAAGCCGGCCGGCAATTCGAATGACGTCATTTCCCATGAGTTGGAATCAGGCTGCGGTACGTTCATGCGGCTTCTCTCCCAATGCGTCGCTCGCAGCGCGCACGATCTGTTCGGCGATTTCAGTAGTGAACGTTGCGGCAGCACTGCCGAAGGCGGACGGCGCAAAGACGCGTCGATGCCCGCCCGGCTTTTCGGTCAGCTTCAGATTATAGAGCCGCACGCCGTCGACCAGTTGAAGGTCAAAGCGCGCAAGCGTTCGGCAGCCGATGCCAGGCGGCTCCGGTCTTATCGATAAGATTTTCAAGGTAGGTTGTTCCCGTTTCCAATCCACCCGAGGGCGGCAGTACTGGCCGGTAGGTGCGGCTCTTTGATTTGTCATGGTTTGCTTAGGGCGATAGATGAAGGAGATGCGAGCTACCCGATACGTCCCAATCATTGACGGCCAACCTGGCGGGTGGCGGGTTTGGTTCCCTGACGCACCTGCTTGTGCCGCCGTCGGGCCGACAGCAGTCGATGCTCTGCGTGACGGCTTTGATGCCGTCGCGGCCTGGCTCGATTATCGTGAAGCCGAAGACATCCCCGCACCGGATCCCCGCACCGTTGATGAACTGCTCAACGATCCGGAGGTAAAGGTACGACTAGCGGGCGGCGCAAAGCTTGTCGAAATGTAAGCCGACGGCCTTCATTGGCTGGACGCCTTCCCTCTTAACCTTCATGCGCCGACCGGACGGCTGACATCTCGGCGTCGTAGATCGGGCCATGGTCATTTCGCTGAAGGGCTTCATGCTGCGACCCTCGACGAGCGCGCCGCATCAATGCGTGCCTGAATCCAGTTAATCACCTCAGAACGCACAAACGCCACGCGCCGGTCCCCGAGTGGAATTGCGGACGGGAAGCGACCTTCCGACCGATACCTATTGACCATTGTGCGCGACAGGCTGGTCATCTTCGCTGCGTCATTCAAGGACACAAGTGTGGGCGAGTTATCGTTCATGGTTCCTCCTCGCGAACGGACGGAATCCGGACGCGGTTCAAGTGTTGATTTGAAATCTGGGAGGTTACGTCACCGTCCACACTGGGATCGGCGGGATGCTGGTCTGGTCATCCTGCAGGCGGACCAAAGAGCCGCGCGGCAGCGCCGAGTTGCTGCTATGGATGATATATGGTTCAGTGGCTAAGTGAACAAGTCTGGCATAGGCTACTTGGTGCCGTTGGCACAGTACGCAGCCCAGTCGTCCATCAGTGCCTTCCGCTTTTTCAGCGCTTCGCCGCGCCGGTACGCCCGTTCGACAGCCGTGCCGACGAGATGTCCCAAACACATTTCGGCGATAGCGCCTGGGTGGTCGGTTTCTTCCGTTGCCCAATCTTTGAATGCCGACCTGAACCCATGAACAGTCGCCCCACCCTGCTCCATATCGGCGAGCAAAACCCGCAAAGCCGCGTTTCCGATCGTCCCGCCTGTCGGCCTGCCGCGTTTGGTGCCCTCGAAAACAAACGGACATTCGTCGCGTCTTGGCACGGCACGCAATAACGCAACAACCTGCTCGGCCAGCGGCACGCTGTGTATTTTTCCCGTCTTCGTCCGCGCGGCTGGGATCGTCCATAGTGCGGCGTCCAGGTCAATTTCTGACCACTTCGCGCTTCTCGCCTCGTCGGTGCGGACGGCGGTAAGAATAGTAAGCCGAAGCGCCCTTGCCGCCGCGCTCGTGTCCATCGCTAACCTCTTCATGAAAGCAGGCACGTCGGCGTAGGGCATGGCTGCATGATTGGCGCCAGTAACGCGGCTAGCGGCAGGCAGGATGTGCTCCAGATGACCAGCCCACCGGCTCGGGTTGTCACCGCTGCGCAATCGCTTCGACGTGGCGTAATCAAGAACGGCCTCGATGCGTCCGCGCAACCGCTGGCCGGTCGCTGGCGCCGAGTCCCAAAACTTCAGCAAGGTGCGCTCGACAAGTTCCGTGTCGACGTTGCCAATTGCGATATTACGGAGGCCTGCCGCGTGGCTGGTGAGATGCAATCTCCAATCGTCAGCCGTCTTGGGAGTCCATTCGGATGATTTGGAATTCAGGAAGTCGTCGGCGACCATGCCGAATGTGTTGAACCGCGATGCCTTGCGTTTCTGGTTTTCAGTGTAAGGATCCAAATCCTCCGCCAGCATCTTGCGGAACTCATCTGCCTTCGCTCTCGCCTGCGCCAAGGTAACTTGCGCGATGCCCGCGCCGTATGCACCCATTCCGATTTCTCGCCGCCGCCCAGCGCGTTTGTAGATGAACAGCCAAGACTTTGTGCCGCCTGCGTGAACACGCAGCCAGAGGCCCTCCCCGTCGCCGTAAACGCCTGGTTCGGTGCGTGTCTTTAGGAACGTATCGGTGAGTTTGTTTCGCACAGCCAGCATAACCTCTTTCATAACCGACAGAGGTGTATACCATGGATAACCATGATATCCATAGCGTACACTTCGGCAGCAATCACAATGACTTGCCGAGATTTCTTATTGATTCAAAAGGGATATTTTCCGCCTCTTGGGCGGCGTTTTTGTATTCAAGGACTGAAAGGACCGGCATTTCCGGTGCTTGATCCTGACGTCCTTTCGAAAAAGGGGGCCGGCCGGCTTTGGCAGCGGTACGAGGAGGCCACTATGTGCCAGCGCCGGCCGGCCGACCCCACGGACCCAGGAGATGCGGCGGACCTGAATCATGGGGCATCTTTCGGATTGACCCGGCGTCTACCCTCGCGCCGGTTCCGTCACTGACCTCACATTTGCGCAACGGTTTATGAAAATCAACAATTTCTTAACCAAGTCGGCGAATCACTTGCATTAAGGTAAATTCGTAACCCTGTCGCACTGACTGGATAATCGGCGCTACGCCGCCTTGGCGACCACCCGGTTGCGGCCGGCGCTCTTGGCCTCGTAGAGCGCGAGGTCGGCGCGTTTCATCAGCCCGGCAACCGAGTCCAAGCCCTTCAGCACCGAAGAAACGCCGACGCTGACGGTAACCTCGATCGTCTCGCCCGCGTGGCCGACGGCAAACGGCATCTGGGCGATTTCCGCACGAATGCGCTCCGCGACCTTTTCAGCGACCGCGCCATCCGTGTCCGGCATGACCACGACGAACTCCTCGCCACCGAAGCGGCAGGCGAGATCGATGCCGCGCACATTCTTGCGCAGCCGCCGCGCGAATTCGCGCAGCACGTCATCGCCGCCATCATGGCCATGCGTGTCGTTGACGGTCTTGAAGCGGTCGAGGTCGGTGATCATCACCGACAGCGGCCGCCGCCGCGCCACGGCGCGATCGAACAAGGTCTGCAGATGGCTGTCGAGGTAGCGGCGGTTGTGCAGTCCCGTCAGGGCATCGGTCACCGCCATCTCGATGGTCTGAGTGACGCTGGCGCGGAGCTGGTCGTTATAGCGCTTGCGGCGCACTTGCGTGCGCAGCCGGGCGGTCAGCTCCTGCTGGTCGATCGGCCGCATCAGGTAGTCATTGATGCCGAGTTCGAGGCCGCGGATGATGCGCTCCTCCTCGCCCTCCTGCGCCAGAAGGATGATCGGCAGGAAACGGGTGCGATCGAGCGAACGCAGTTGCGAGCAGAGCCTGAGCGGATCGAAATCGGCAAAGGCCGTCGAGATCATCACGCATTCATAGGGCGTCTCGGCGGCCTGGAAGAAGCCGGCATGCGGATCGGTGGCGATGTCGAGGTCGGCGCTGCCGCGCAGCATTTTCTGGACGCGCTCGAAGGAGGGTTTGCGCTCGTCGATCAGCAGGACTTTGGGTGTGGTGTCTTCGGAAGTGAAGTTGCGGCTCAAAAGCTCCTCGATGCCGATGTTGCGCGTGGTCGAGGCGCGCAGGCGCAACTCGTCGGTCAACGTCTTCAGCCTGACCAGGCTTTTGACGCGCGTCATCAATTGCAGATCGTTGACAGGCTTGGTCAGGAAATCGTCGGCCCCGGCCTCGAGGCCGCGCACCCGGTCCGAAACCTGGTCGAGCGCGGTGATCATGACGACGGGGATGTGCGACGTCGCCGGATCGCTCTTCAGCCGCCGGCAGACCTCGAACCCGTCCATATCGGGCATCATCACGTCGAGCAGCACGACGTCGACCTTGCCGTTTTCGCAAGTCTCGATCGCGTCCAGCCCATTGGTAGCGGTCAGCACCTCGAAATATTCGGCAAGCAGCCGGACCTCGAGCAGCCTCACATTGGCAGGGATATCGTCGACGACGAGGACCCGTGCAGTCATCATAAAGCTCCGGCTCGGCTGGAAGGACGCATCAGGCGTCGCCCAGGTAGGATTTGATGGTTTCGATGAAACGCGGCACCGAGATCGGCTTGGAAATATAGGCCTCGCAGCCACCCTGGCGGATGCGCTCCTCATCGCCCTTCATCGCGAAGGCGGTGACGGCAATGACCGGGATGACATGGAGGTCATCGTCCTCCTTCAGCCATTTGGTCACTTCCAGCCCCGACACTTCGGGCAGCTGGATGTCCATCAAAATGAGGTCCGGCCTGTGCAGTCGCGCCAGATCCAACGCTTCAAGGCCGTTGCGCGTGCGGACCGTCTCGTAACCACTCGCTTCGATGAGGTCCCGAAAGAGCTTCATGTTGAGCTCGTTGTCCTCGACGATCATGACCTTCTTAGGCATCGATTTCCCGTCCCGGCCTGCCTTCCGCTCGAAGGTTGCCGTCATGCGCCCTCGCGGCACACATCAAACCCTGCTCGACTCTACGGCAATATAATTGACGAAACGGAAACCGGCTGCCGGAAAAGCTTCGGATTTCACCTCGAACACCGCATTGCAGAGGGAGATGGCTTGCCGCAGGCGACGCTTGCGATTACTGCCAAAAGAGACTCATTCCACCGCACAAGAAGGTAGTGATGGCAAACGCAGCGTCAATGCGCGAGGAAGCGGAAACCATTGCCGTGAAGGCACTGGGCTTCGTCGCCGCCGATCCGGAACTTCTGCC
>NZ_SUHQ01000001.1:6548-385505 GCF_004962245.1 Mesorhizobium sp.
CCGCCAGGCAGCCGGCGAGCCGGGATTTTTGGCCGGCGTGCTGCAGTTCATCCTCGCCCACGAGCCGACGCTCATGCGGTTTGCGGAGGAAACCGGCACGCCGCCGGCTTCCGTCGGCAAGGCGCTGCGGGCGCTGCCGCTTGGCAACGACGATCATGAGCATTCCATATGAGCGACGATCCCGAGACAGCGCGCCAGATCGAGGAACTGGCTGCCGACGACCGGCCGCTGCTGGTGCTCGATGTCGACGATGTCGTGCTCGAATTCATCCGGCCCTTTCCGCATTTTCTCCAGTCGCGCGGCTTCGGCCTGACATTTGCCTCCTTCCGCCTGACCGGCAACATTGCCGAGCAGGCGAGCGGCCGATTGGTCGAACAGGCGGAGGTGACCGCACTTCTGGACGAGTTCTTCGATGCGCAAGCCGACTGGCAAAGCATCACCGACGGCGCCGCCGACGCCCTGGCGACGCTGGGCGAGCGCGCCGAGATCGTCATGCTGACGGCCATGCCGCACAAGCATCGCGCGGTTCGCCGCACTCATCTCGACGCCCTCGGGCTGACCTATCCGCTTTTGACCACCGAGATGGCCAAGGGCCCGGCGGTGGCCAAGCTGCGTGGCAACAAGGGCCGGCCCATCGCTTTCGTCGACGACCAGCCGAACAATCTGGTATCGGCGCGCAACTCGGTTGCCGATGCCCATCTCTTCCATCTGATGGCCGACAATTCGCTGCGCGCCTTCCTGCCGCCGATGCCCGACGACATCGCGGTCGTCGAGGACTGGCGCGAAGCCACGCCGAAGATCGCGGCAGCACTCGGGCTATAACGCGTTTTCCGAGAGTGGATCGACGTCTGGTCGAGGGTCGACAGGATCGGCCGGCTTCAGCATGGCGCCGTTGACCGTCACTGAACCGTCGGCCTTGGTGTTGATGACCCACTCCAACCGGCCATCCGGCAGCGTCTTGCCAAACCCTTTGACTGCCAGCACCACCGGGAAATACTGCGCTGCTTCCGGCTCGGATTTTGCCGCAGTCTGCAGGCTTTCCACGATCTTGTCGTAGCCTGCGATATCGATCGTCACGTTTGCCTCGGGTTTCATGCCGGGGAACGTCATCTCTCCTTCCATCGCGACCTCGATGTCACTGTTCTTCATCGTGCTGTGCCCGATAACGACCTTCGGCGCTTTGGCCATGAAGTCGGCCTTGATCTGATCGCCGAACTCCGCCGGCAGCGGCGGATTCTGATTGAGATCAAAGGCTTCGATCGCCTTTTTTTCGCCATGCTGTCGAGATTGATGTTGGCGCCGCCGAAATTCAGATCGATATCGGTGGGCAACAGCGCCGCACCCCAGGCGGGCACAACATGCTGGGGGATCGTCAATCCCGCAGCCTTGATCGAATAGTTGATCGCCCCGTTTTCAGCGATGCCGTCGGACCCGAAGCTGGTGCCCAGCTCCTTCGCACCGAAATGCCCTACCGGGCTCTCGACAGTGAAATCCTTGAATCCGTAGCTTCCGTCGATCCGCTCCCACAGCGGCAGCGCGGCGAGCAAAAGCGATTTGAGCTGCGCCTGGTTGGCCTTCAGCTTGGCCTCGTCTTCATTGGCGACGGCAAATGCCAGCAGATCGAGAAACGGCTTTGTCCGCATCCCTTTGCCAGTCGCGTTCACCGATAATTCCGGCGACTTGATCGTGAGCGGGAATTTCAGGCCGCTTTTGGGGTCGTCAAAGTCAACCGCCTCGGCAAAATCGGTGACCGTCTGCGTCGCGGTGAAATCCACGCCGCCATTCGCAGCTTTGGTTGCGTTCACGGTGGCAGTGCCTGCGCCGGTGCTCACCTCCGCGCGCTGCATGGCGTCCCGGGATTTCATCGTCATGCCGGCTATCGAGCTCGTAGCGCTGGCGAAAGCCGCCAGCTCGGGATCGTAGACCCCAGCGAACTTGCCGCCCTCGATCGAGAACTGCGTGCTCTGTGGACCCTCCGGGCCGTTAATTTCGAAGGAAGCGCTCGTCGTGAAATCCCCGGAGACATCCCATGTCGCGTCGCTGCGCGGTTTGGCCAACAGGACATAGGGCGCAAAATCGAACTTCAGGAAATTCTGCTTCGGCAGCATCCCGGCAAGCGCCTTGAAGTCGAAGGCGATCTTGTATGCGTCACCTTCCACTGAGACCTTCAGGACACCCTTGTCGATCGCTTGACTACCGACATAGCGGGACAGATTTTCGGAGAGCTGCTTCGCACCCTCGCCATCGACGGTCTGGCTGAAGGCAGGCGCGCCGAGCGCGAGAACAAACACGGCTGGCAGAACGCGGTTCACGCTGACTCTCCGTTGGCCTGAGTGGCAAAATTTGCGCCTTTTCGTAGGAAATTACCATCACAACCGCAAGGCGAGATGAAGGAGGCCAAGCAGCGAAATGGCTCAAAGCACCAATCGCATCAGCGGCCGGCCCGCCTTGCGCTCGACCAGCCTCTCGAAGCCGGCTTTCTCGAACACCCGCGACGAGCCGACGAACAGCCCGATCGAACGCGAATCTTTCGACAGGTCGATCGGACATGCCTCGACCAGCCGCGCCCCATTCTGGCGGGCAAACTCGATGCCGCCCGCGACCAGCCGGTGCGTCACGCCCCTGCCGCGTGCCTTGGTGCGGATGAAGAAGCAGGAGATCGCCCAGACCCCCGGATCCGTGGCGTCGGCGGGATCGACCGGCGCCGACCCCCTGCCCTTGTTGTTCCATTCGGGCACGTCGGCGCGCGGGCCGATCTGCATCCAGCCGACCGCCTTGCCGTCCTCGAATGCCAGCAGCCCGGGCGGCGGCCCGGCCTCGATCCGCGCCTTGATGTGGTCCTTGTTGCGCTCCCGGTTGCTGGCGCGGCGCGCTGCCGGCGACAGCCGGAAATGTGTGCACCAGCAGCCGTAGCAGGCGCCTTGCTTGCCGAAAAGATCTTCGAAATCCGCCCAAAGCTCGGGCACCAGTGGCGCTATGGTCGTATTCATGAACTCTCTCCCGGCCCGCCGCTTGTCGTGGCGTCCGTCCTGACGTACCATTGCATTTGTTCTCTTTATGTTCGCAGTGATGGCGGCTCCTGTCAACAATCCCGATCACGGTTTTTGCCGCGACTGCCTGACCTTCCAGCGCAGCGAAACACGGCGCTGCGAACGCTGCGGCAGTCCACGGCTGGCCCGCCATCCGGAGCTCTACCGGCTGCATCTTGCCCATATCGATTGCGACGCGTTTTACGCGGCAGTCGAAAAGCGCGACAATCCGGCGCTGAAGGACCGGCCGTTGATCATCGGCGGCGGCAAGCGCGGCGTTGTCTCCACCGCATGCTACATCGCCCGCATCCACGGCGTGCGCTCGGCGATGCCGATGTTCAAGGCGCTCGAAGCCTGCCCGGAAGCGGTCGTCCTCCCGCCGGACATGGAAAAATATGCGCGCGTCGGCCGCGAGGTCCGCGCCATGATGCAGGCGCTGACGCCGCTGGTCGAGCCGATCTCGATCGACGAAGCGTTTCTGGACCTTGCCGGCACCGAACGACTGCATGGCTTGCCGCCCGCGGTGGTGCTGGCACGCTTCGCGCTCGGCGTGGAGAAGGAGATCGGCATCACCGTTTCATCAGGCCTTTCCTATTGCAAGTTCCTGGCCAAGGTGGCGTCGGACTTTCGCAAGCCGCGCGGCTTTTCGGTGATCGGCGAGGCCGAAGCGGCCGGCTTCCTGGCGGAGCAGCCGGTGACGCTGATCTGGGGTGTGGGAAAAGCCTTCGCCGCCACGCTTGAACGGGACGGCATCCGCATGATCGGCCAGTTGCAGCGCATGGAGCGCGGCGACCTGATGCGCCGCTACGGCGTGATGGGCGATCGGCTCTACCATCTTTCACGCGGCGAGGACGACCGCCGCGTCCACCCCGACCAGGATGCGAAAAGCGTATCGGCGGAGACTACCTTCGACACCGACATCGCGTCCCTGGATGAATTGGTTTCGGTGCTGAGAGCACTGTCGGAAAAGGTCTCGGCGCGGCTGAAGAAAGCCGGCATTGCCGGGCGCACGGTCGTGCTGAAGCTGAAGACCCGGGACTTCAAGACTCGCACACGCAACCGCCAGCTCGGCGACCCGACCCGGCTGGCCGACCGCATTTTTTCGACCGGGCTCGAGTTGCTGCGCAAGGAGACGGACGGCACGAAATACCGGCTGCTCGGCATCGGCGTCAGCGACCTCTCGAATGACGAAAAGGCCGATCCGCCCGACCTCGTCGATATCCAGTCACGCAAGCGCGCCCTGGCCGAGGGCGCCATCGACACGCTGCGCGACAAGTTCGGCCGCAAGGCGGTGGAAACCGGCTACACTTTCGGCAAGGGCCGCAACGCCCATCCGCCCGAGCCGATCGAGGACTGAGCACGATCCCGAACCGAAGGTCCGCATAGAGCGGCCTTCAGATGCGGCTCAAATCGATTCGGCTGGTCGTCACGCTTTCGCCGGTCTTCGGGTCGACGTCGACAACGGTCAGCCGCATGCCGTCCTCACCGTTCTTCTCGACCGTCATTTGCGCCTTGCGATCGCCGTTGACGTCCTTCGCCCAACGGATGCCGAGATTGATGGCATTGCCCGAACGGCTGCCGCTGAGCTGCGCCGGTCCGGTTCGGGATCCGACATAGGTGCCGGTGTACTTCGTTCCGCTGGACTTCAGATCGGCACTGATGGCGCGCGTCACCACGACAAGGCCGCGGCAGGTGCCGTCCAGCGACAATGAACTCGATGTCGCGTCGGAATTGAAGCGACAGGAGACGTTCACCGTCGGCGCCTCGGTGGTGACCTTGACGGTCCCCTTCCCGGCGAAATTCCCCTGGAACGAGCGCAGAAAATCGGCATCGTCGGCATGAGCCGCGCCAGCCGCAGCCGTCAGGCAGCCGGCAAGTACAAATCGCGCGAATGATTTCATCAAATCTCTCCTCGTTGAGATCGGAAACACGGCACGTCCTGCAAAGTAGGCAAATACTGGGAATCAACGCCTTCCGCGGCGGCAGGTTCCGCCTTCGACATGACGGTTTTGCAACGCGCCGCTTCTGGCCCAGCCGAATGCGTCGACTAGCGGTTGCGATCACAGTCCCGGCTTGCGACATAGCGCGCATGGCACCCTCACCCTCGATCCCCAAGGCCGCGTTCTGGATGGCGCTGTCGGTCGCATCGTTTCTGGCGATGTCGGTCGCCGGCCGCGCCACGACAGCCGAGCTCAACGTCTTCCAAGTGTTGGAGCTGCGCTCGGTGATCGGCTTTTTCATCCTCCTGCCGCTGGTGATGATGTCGGGCGGCTTTGCAGCGATGCGCACCGAGCGCCCCCTGGCCCATATCGCCCGCAATGTCGTCCACTATACCGGTCAGGCGGCGTGGCTCTACGCCTTGACGCTGATCCCGCTGGCCGTGCTGATCTCCATCGAATTCACGACGCCGATCTGGACGGCCATCCTGGCGGTCGGCTTTCTTGGTGAACGACTAAGCCGGCCAAGGCTTGCCGCGATCGTGCTCGGGCTGATCGGCGTGGTGATCATCGTCCGGCCAGGCATCGGCTCCGTCGAGCCGGGACATGTTGTCGTGCTGGGGGCCGCGGTCTGCTTCGGCATATCCGTGGTTCTGGTCAAGTCGTTGACGCGGACGGACAGCGTCGTGCGCATCATCTTCTGGATGCTGGTCATCCAGTCGGTGCTCGGCCTTGCCCCGGCGCTCTACGAATGGCGCAACCCGCCGCTCGACCTGTGGCCGTGGATCCTGCTGATCGCCTTCACCGGCATGTCGTCGCACTTCTGCATGGCCCGGGCGCTCGCTTATGCCGACGCGACCGTCATCTCGCCGATGGACTTCTTGCGCGTGCCGCTGTCGGCGCTGATCGGCTGGCTGCTCTACCAGGAGCAGATCGACGCTTTCACCGCCGGCGGCGCCGTGCTGATCCTGCTCGGCAATCTGCTCAATCTGCAGAAGAAAGCGACCAAGCCTGCGGAAGTGGCAGCGTCCTAGAACATTTTGCAGCCAAGTGGAATCACTTGGCGTCGCAGAAATGCGGCTAAGACAAATAGATAAAGCGGGATGCCCGGTTTAATTTGAACGCATCCTCGCATTCAGTCGCCTTCGTCGGGTATCTCGAGGAGATGCCCGCAGGCCTTGCAGTGGACGGCGTCGGGCTCGTGCCGCTGAAGTCCGCATTGCGGGCAGGGAAAAACACCTTGGCGGGGCGGAAGAGCGCCTGCGCAAGTCTGACGAACAGCGATATGCCGATGATCATGGTGACGATCGCAGTGAGCTTGCCCGATATCCCCGGCAGGACGATGTCGCCGAACCCGGTCGTGGTCACCGTGGCGACGGTGAAATACAGCGCATCGACATAGCCTTCGAGACCGGCCCCGGTGCGGAAGAAGAAGGTGTAGACGAAACCGGTGATGACAAGGAGGAATGTCACGAGATTGATGACCGCATGGCTCGCCTCGCGCCATTTTTTGAGACCGCGCATCTCGAAATGCCGCCACAGGGAGCCGCTGCGCGACAGCGACCACAGCCGCAATATGCGAAGAAAACCCAGATTGGCGAGCGCCGAGGGCATCAGCAGCGTCAGCAGGATGAACGCATCGACCCACGACGTCGGCTGTTTCATTAGGCGCAGCATGTCGTTGGAGGCAAGCAGCCTGGCAATCATGTCGGCGGCGACAAGTGCTGCCACCGAATAGTCAAGCCAAAGGAAGGAGGGCGATTGCTGGATCACCGGTGTGGCGACGAAGAAGGCGATGATGGCAAGGTCGATGACGATTGCGGCCATCTGAAACCGGAAAGCCGCCGGCGTGCGCCCGTGATAAAGCTTGCGCAACGTATCGCGCAGCCGTGCCAAGGCTGAAGGATCCTGCACTCCCTCGCTGTCTGCCGCCTTCATGACCATTGCGATAGCGTTCGCTGCGACGGCCGTCCAGTGGGCAGAGCAGTGGAAGCCGCCGTGGGTTGAGAACAACCGGAGAGTTTCAGACCCGGAAGGCAATCAGACCGGCTTCGCCTCGATGATGCTGATGCGAGATCCGGCTTCGACAATATTCGCGACCTGAAAATCCGACGCCGCAAGCAGTAACCTAAATTCTTCCGCCGTGCGCTCCTGCCCGCCCGGCATGACCAGCATGTTCAGATCGCCGAATTTCGCGCTGGCGCCTTCGTTGGGCGCCGCCAGAATGCTCTCAAGCACCAGCAATTTGCCTTCTGGGCGCATTGCCCGGCGGCAGGTGTTCAGGATCCGGATGTTTGTGTCGTCGTCCCAGTCATGCAGGATCCATTTAAGCACAATCGCATCGGCGCCCTCGGGCGCCGAGACGAAGAAATCGCCGGCGACAATGTCGCATCGATCGGCCACGCCTGCGGCGTCAAAGACCGGGCCGGCCTTCGCCACGACCTGCGGTTGATCGAAAAGAATACCGCGCTGGCCGGGATTTCGGCGGAGGATTTCGGCAAGCAGCGCGCCCTGCCCGCCCGCGACATCCATGACGACAGAGAACGGCCGGAAGTCATAGGCCGTGATCACCGCGGCGGCAACGCCACGCGACATGGCCGTCATCGCCCGGTCGAAGATGACGGACTCTTCCGGATGCTCCGCCCGGTATTCCCAAACGCCCTTGCCATAAGCGTGGCGAAAGGCGTTTTCGCCGGTGCTGACACTGTGCAGCAGATCGCTCCATGCCTGACGGAAATAGGGTCGTCCGGCCAGAATCGCCCACGGCGCGACCGAATGCTGAACATCGGATCGCAACGCGCTGCCAACCGGAGTTAGTGAGAAGAACCGGTCTTCCGCTTCATGGAACACGCCGACAGACGCAAGGGCGCGCAGCAGCCGGTAGAGGGCCTGCGGATGGGTATTGGTCAACGCGGAAAGTTCGCCGCTGGTGCGTTTTCCGTCCTTGAGATGGTCTGCGATGCCCAGCGTGGCGGCGACGCATATCGCCTGAGATACCTGGAACCCATTGACCATCTTCTGGAGTTCGGCAGCGGCTGTCCGCTCGTCCATGACACGCTCCCCGGCCGCCGAAAGACCCAGGGCCGGCAACTGGTATGGCGGGCCGAACTCACAATACCAGCGGCATGGTCACCGGGCAATGCCGCCGGGCTGGCGGACATGGTCGAAACAAACGGACCTTGCTGATCCCGTCAGAGCATTTGCAGCCAAACGTCTTCGTTCGACGAAAATGCGTTGAAAACCAAGAGCTAGAGCGCGGTTTTGGTTCGACCAAAACCGCGCTCTAACTCACACCAGCTCCACTTCCACCACGCCCGGCACCGCGCGCATGGCCGACGCGATCTGTGGCGAGACGCGGTAGCGGTTTGGCAGTTCGATCTCGACCTCGCCCTGCGCCTCTTCCTTGATGACGATAATGCTAACCTGACTGTCACCACGCTGGGTAAGCTGCGATTGAATCGCCGTCGCCGGTTGGTCGGTTCTGACAAAGATGCGCAGGGCCTTCTGGATGCGGCTTGCCTCGTCCTCCAGCGACTGCACGGTCTGGATGCGCAGGTTGACGCCTTCGGGCCTGTCCTCGGCCGAGACGGTGATCACCACCGAACGGCCAGGCTCGAGCAGGTCGCGATACTGCGCCAGCCCCTCGGAAAACAGCACCGCCTCATACTGGCCTGACGTGTCGGAGAACTGCACGACGCCCATCTTGTTGCCGGTACGCGTCTTGCGCTCCTGCTTGGTGGTGACGGTGCCGGCAAGCCGCCCGGCGGCGGCACCGCGCTTGACGGCGGCCGAAAACTCACCCCAGTTCTGCACCCGCATCTTCTGCAGCGCCGCCTTGTATTCGTCCAGCGGATGGGCCGAGAGATAGAAGCCGACCACCTGGAATTCACGGTGCAGGCGGTCGGCGGCAAGCCAGGGGTCGGTCGCCGGCAGGTTGAGCGCCTGCGACTGCGCGCCGAGCGAGGCGCCGAAAATGTCGTGCTGGCCCGACATTGCATTCTGCTGCGCCAGCGATGCCAGTCCCATCATCCGCTCGACACCCGCCATCATCGCGGCGCGGTCATGGCCGAAACAGTCGAGCGCTCCGGCCATGATCAGGCTTTCGAAGACGCGCTTGCCGACGATCTTCGGATCGACTCTTTCGCAGAAATCGGCGAGGCTCTTGAACGGTTTTTCGCCGCGCTTGGCGACGATATGCTCGACCGCCGCGTCGCCGACGCCCTTCAGCGCGGCTAGCGAATAGAAGATCCGGTTCTCGCCGACTTCGAAGGCGCGGAAGCTTGTCATCACCGACGGCGCTACGACGTCGATGCCGAGGCGCAGCGCGTCCTGGCGGAAATCGGCGAGCTTGTCGGTGTTGCCCATGTCGAGCGTCATCGACGCAGCGAGGAATTCGACCGGGTAATGCGCCTTCAGATAGGCCGTCTGGTAGGAGACGACCGCATAGGCGGCGGCATGCGACTTGTTGAAGCCGTAGTCGGCGAACTTTGCCAGCAGGTCGAAGATGAAGTCGGCTTGCGGTTTGCCGACGCCGCGCTCGACCGCGCCCGAAACGAAGCGCTCGCGCTGCTTGTCCATCTCGGCGCGGATCTTCTTGCCCATGGCGCGACGCAGCAGGTCGGCTTCGCCCAGCGAATAGCCGGAGAGCTCCTGCGCGATCTGCATCACCTGTTCCTGGTAGACGATGACGCCTTGCGTCTCCTTCACCAGGTGGTCGATCTTCGGATGGATCGACGCCATCTCCTCCTCGCCATGCTTTCTGGCGTTGTAGGTCGGGATGTTCTCCATCGGTCCCGGCCGGTAAAGCGCGACCAGCGCGATGATGTCCTCGATGCAGTCGGGGCGCATGCCGATCAGCGCCTTGCGCATGCCGGCACTTTCCACCTGGAACACGCCGACCACCTCGCCGCGCGACAGCATGGCGTATGTGTCGGGGTCGTCGAGCGGAATATGAGCGAGATCGATCTCTATGCCGCGGCGGCGGATCAGCTTGACCGCGGTCTCCAGCACCGTCAGCGTCTTCAGGCCGAGGAAGTCGAACTTCACCAGCCCGGCCTGCTCGACATACTTCATGTTGAACTGGGTGACGGGCATGTCGGAACGCGGGTCGCGGTACATCGGCACCAGCTCCCACAGCGGCCGGTCGCCGATGACGATGCCGGCGGCGTGCGTCGAGGCGTGGCGGTAGAGCCCTTCCAGCTTCTGCGCCATGTCGAGCAGCGTCTGGACGATCGGCTCGCGCTCGGCCTCTTCGGCAAAGCGCGGCTCGTTGGCGATGGCGTCGGCGAGCTTGACCGGATTGGCCGGGTTCGACGGCACCATCTTCGAGAGCTTGTCGACCTGGCCATAGGGCATCTGCAGTACGCGGCCGACATCGCGCAGCACCGCGCGAGCCTGCAGCGTACCGAACGTGATGATCTGGCCGACCTGGTCGCGGCCGTATTTCTGCTGGACGTAGCGGATGACCTCCTCGCGCCGGTCCTGGCAGAAATCGATGTCGAAGTCGGGCATCGACACGCGGTCGGGATTGAGGAAGCGTTCGAACAGCAGCGAGAAGCGCAGCGGATCGATGTCGGTGATGGTCGTCGAATACGCGACCAGCGAGCCGGCGCCCGAGCCGCGGCCCGGCCCGACCGGAATACCTTGCGCCTTCGCCCATTTGATGAAGTCGGCGACGATCAGGAAATAGCCGGGGAACTTCATCTTCTCGATGATGCCGAGCTCGAAATCCAGCCTTTCGCGATATTGTTCGACCGTGTAGCCGGAGGTCGGGCCGTGCGCGGCGAGCCGCGCCTCCAGCCCCTCATGCGCCTGCCTTGCCAGCTCCTGCGCCTCCGCCTTCACCGCTGCATCGGCGTCGTCGACATCGCCGCCGGCAAAGCGCGGCAGGATCGGGTTGCGCGTCTTGGGATAGTAGGAACAGCGCAGCGCGATCTCGACGGTGTTGTCGATCGCTTCCGGCAGGTCGGCGAACAGCTGAGCCATATCGGCCTGGCTTCTCAGGAAATTGTCGGGCGACAGGCGGCGGCGATTGTCGGCGGCGACGACCGAACCCTCGGCGATGGCGATCAGCGCGTCATGCGCCTCATAGTCGTCGCGCGAGGAGAAAAACGCCTCGTTGGTGGCGACCAGCGGCAGGTCATGGATATAGGCGAGGTCGACGGACGATTGCTCGATGGCCCGGTCATAACCGGCGACCCGTTCCAGCTCGACATAGAGCCGGTCGCCGAACAGCGCCTTGAGCGCCAAAAGCCGTGTCTCGGCGAGATCGCGGCGGTCCTCCTTCAAGGCGTAGCCGATCGGGCCGCGCGGCCCGCCACTGAGGCAGATCAGGCCGTCGCAATGGCCTTGCAGCATCTCGGTCGTCAGATGCACGGCCTCGCCGGGCGGCGTTTCGAGATAAACCCGGCTGACCAGCCTGACCAGATTGCTGTAGCCGGCCTCGGTCGCCGCGATCAAAACCACCGGCCGCATTTCCGGACCTTGCCGCCTGCGGTCCCGCTGGCTGTCGCTTGCTTCGCCGGAAAAGGCGAGAGAGGTCTGGCAGCCGATGATCGGCTGGATGCCCTCCTTCACCGCCTTCTGCGCGAATTCGAGCGCGCCGAACAGGTTGTTGGTGTCGGTGACGGCGATAGCAGGAGACTCATCCTTGACCGCATGGCCGACAATCGTGCCGAGTTGCAATGCGCCTTCGAGCAGCGAATAGGCAGAATGCACGCGCAGATGGATGAACGGCCGCGCGGGCGCTTCCGGCCGCGATGCCTTCACAAAGGCCTCGCGTCGCAAGGGGTCGCGTGGAAGTGCCTCATTCACCATGGTTTTTAGCGCCGCTTGAAAGGACTCACTCGATGACGATGTATTGTCCAGCACCGGACGATGCGAGTCCAGCAATGGCGCTTCGAGCCCACGGGAGAAACTCAGGTTTTCGCCACCCCCTACGCTGGAATGCAGGCGGGGCAGCGCCAACGTGAAGCCGTTGGCCTCAGGCATATTTGTTCTTGCTTTGTGCCGGCAGTTATGCTAGTAATTATACCATGGTGCTGAGTTGCGCTAATGACCCGCCGCCAAGGCGGGCTTTTTGTTTTCAGCCTCACGCAAACTCCATGATCACCGCATCGACCGCGAGGCTCTCGCCCGGCTTCGCGTTGAGTTTCGACACGGTGAGATCGCGCTCGGCGCGCAGCACGTTTTCCATCTTCATCGCCTCGACGACCGCCAGCGTCTCGCCGGCCTTGACCTCCTGCCCCTCGGCAACGGCGATCGACACAACGAGGCCGGGCATCGGGCAAAGCAGCATCTTCGAGGTGTCCGGCGCCACTTTTTCCGGCATCAGCTTTTCGAGCTCGGCGATGCGTGGCAGCATGGCGCGCGCCGTCACCGACATGCCTTTCCAGGCTATGCGAAGCCCGTTCGGTACCGGCCTGATCTGCGCGGCGATCCTGTGGCCGCCGACCGTACCGCGCCAGATGAGATCGCCCGGCCGCCAGTCGGACGCCATCGTCAGGGCCTTGCCCCCGTCGATCGAAAGATCGAGCTCCATCGGGATGGAGATCATGCCTTCGAGAATTGCGGCCGAAAGGTAATCCTCGCCGATCTTCACCACCCAGTCCCGCTTCAGCACGCCCGAATGCGGCGCCAGCCGCCCACCCAGCCGGTCGAGCCGGTCGCGGCGCAGCAATTCGACAGCGGTGGCGATCGCAGCCAGCACCGCCTTTTCCCCGTCGTTGGGCACGATCGGCGCGAACCCGTCCGGATATTCTTCTGATATGAAGCCGGTCGATATCAGCCCTTCCCGCCAGCGCGGATGCTGCATCAGCGCCGCCAGGAAGGGTATGTTGTGTTCGATACCGTCGACGACGAAGCTGTCGAGCGCCACGGACATGGCGTCTATTGCCGCGAGCCTCGTCGGCGCCCAGGTGCACAACTTGGCGACCATCGGGTCGTAAAACATCGAAATTTCAGAGCCCTCGGTGACGCCGGTATCATTGCGGATGACGACGTCGCCGAACTGCCCCTCCTCCGGCGGCCGGTATCTCGTCAGCCGGCCGATCGACGGCAGGAAATTGCGATACGGGTCCTCGGCGTAGAGGCGGCTCTCTACCGCCCATCCGTTCAGCTTGACGTCACTTTGCTTGATGGCGAGCTTTTCGCCGGCAGCTATTCGGATCATCTGCTCGACCAGATCGATGCCGGTGACGAGCTCGGTCACCGGGTGCTCGACCTGCAATCGCGTATTCATTTCAAGGAAATAGAAGTTCTTTTCGCTGTCGACGATGAACTCCACCGTGCCGGCGCTCTGGTAGTCGACCGCCCTGGCCAGCGCTACCGACTGCTCACCCATGGCTTTGCGGGTCCTGGCGTCGAGGAAGGGCGAAGGCGCTTCTTCGACGACCTTCTGGTTGCGGCGCTGGATCGAGCATTCGCGCTCGCCGAGATAAAGCGCGTTGCCATGCGCGTCGGCAAGCACCTGAATTTCAATGTGGCGCGGGTCGACCACGAACTTCTCGATGAAGACGCGGTCGTCGCCGAACGAGCTCTTGGCCTCCGACCGCGCGCGGTCGAACCCGTCGCGCACCTCGGCCTTGCTCCAGGCGATGCGCATGCCCTTGCCGCCGCCACCGGCCGAGGCCTTGATCATCACGGGATAGCCGATCTCGCCGGCGATTTTTTCGGCATGGTCGGCATTCTCGATGACGCCGAGCCAGCCGGGCACCGTACTGACCTTGGCCGCGTTGGCGAATTTCTTCGATTCGATCTTGTCGCCCATCGCCTGGATGGCCTTGGGCTTCGGGCCGATGAAGACGATGCCTTCCTTCTCCAACGCCTCGCAAAAGGATGCGCGCTCCGACAGAAAACCGTAGCCGGGATGCACTGCCTGCGCGCCGGTTGCCTTGCATGCAGCGATGATCTTCTCCGGTACCAGATAGCTCTGCGCGACCGGCGAAGGCCCGATATGCACGGCCTCGTCGGCCATCTCGACATGCACGGCGTCACGATCGGCGTCCGAATAGACCGCCACGGTGGCGATGCCCATCTTGCGTGCCGTCTTGATAATGCGGCAAGCGATCTCGCCACGATTGGCGATCAGGATTTTTGTGAACATGCGGGTTTTGTTCCCTCGGCTGCCTTTCTTTTATGGGCTTCGCCCGGCCGGTCAAGGCAAGTTGGCGCGTATCCCAGGCGCAAATCGGCGGCGCCGACCAAAACCGGGCCAAAAACTGTCAATTCGTCCCATAGCCCAGAACCTGCTGGTAAGCTAAGGCTCGGCCCCGATTGCAGATTTGACCTAAGAGGAGATGCCCGATGAAAACCCGCGCCGCTGTTGCTGTTGCCGCCGGAAAACCGTTGGAGATCCTGGAGGTCGACCTCGATGGTCCGCGCGAGGGTGAGGTGCTGGTCGAGATCAAGGCGACCGGCATCTGCCACACCGACGAATTCACGCTGTCGGGTGCCGATCCCGAGGGCATCTTTCCGGCGATCCTCGGCCATGAGGGTGCGGGAATCGTCGTCGACGTCGGCAAGGGCGTCACCTCGGTCAAGAAGGGCGACCACGTCATCCCGCTCTACACGCCCGAATGCCGGCAGTGCCCGTCCTGCCTGTCCAGAAAGACCAACCTGTGCACCGCGATCCGCGCCACGCAGGGGCAAGGGCTGATGCCGGACGGCTCGTCGCGCTTCTCGATCGGCAAGGATAAGATCTTCCACTATATGGGCTGCTCGACCTTCTCCAACTTCACCGTGCTGCCCGAGATCGCGGTGGCCAAGGTCAATCCCGACGCGCCCTTCGACAAGATCTGCTACATCGGCTGCGGCGTCACCACCGGCATCGGCGCCGTGATCAACACGGCAAAGGTCGAGATCGGCGCCACGGCCGCCGTCTTCGGCCTTGGCGGCATCGGTCTCAACGTCATCCAGGGGCTGCGCCTGGCCGGCGCCGACATGATCATCGGCGTCGACCTGAACAACGACAAGAAGGAATGGGGCGAGAAATTCGGCATGACGCATTTCGTCAACCCGAAGGAGATCGACGGCGATATCGTGCCCCATCTCGTCAACATGACCAAGCGCGGCGCCGACCAGATCGGCGGCGCCGACTATACGTTCGACTGCACAGGCAACACCAAGGTGATGCGGCAGGCCCTTGAAGCATCGCACCGCGGCTGGGGCAAGTCGGTCGTCATCGGCGTGGCCGGCGCCGGCCAGGAGATCTCGACACGGCCGTTCCAGCTGGTCACCGGACGAACCTGGATGGGCACCGCCTTCGGCGGGGCACGCGGCCGCACCGACGTGCCGAAGATCGTCGACTGGTACATGGACGGAAAGATCGAGATCGACCCGATGATCACCCACACGCTGAAGCTGGAAGACATCAACAAGGGTTTTGACCTGATGCATGAGGGCAAGTCGATCAGGAGCGTCGTGGTTTACTGACGAGGCCACAAGCCGCTGATATCGTGATTTGAATCGCGAAGAAGCAAGGCAATCGCTTCAGGTCGGCGCCGCCCCTCATTGCCCTGCTGGGCATTTCTCCCAGTATAGTGACGGGGAGAAAGACGCCTTCGCAAAGGATTTCGCCAATCTCCTGCGTTGCCGAAAGCGAGCCGATGTTGCGGCCACCACCTTCTCCCCGTCACTATATGAGGGGCGGCGCCGGCGTGAAGTGATTGCCCTGCGCGAAGAGGCCCGGAGCGTTGCAGGGATAGCGACCGCTCGAATATCATCAATGGAGCCTGGCAAAATCGCCCGGCTCCATACGCATTGGAAGGAACGATGCCCGCACCCGCCATTTACGTCGATGCCGACGCCTGCCCGGTAAAGGCCGAGGTCGAGAAAGTCGCCGAGCGCCATGGCGTCGTCGTCACCTTCGTCTCCAATGGCGGCCTGAGGCCGTCGCGCGATCCGATGGTCCGCAACGTCGTCGTGTCCAAGGGCGCCGACGCGGCCGACGACTGGATCGTCGACAATGCCAAGCCCAACGACATCGTGGTGACGGCAGACATCCCGCTTGCCGCCCGCACGGTCGCGCTCGGTGCCCATGTGCTTGGGCCAACCGGACGCCCGTTCACGCCGGAAACCATCGGCATGGCGGTGGCGATGCGCGATCTCAAGCAGCATCTGCGCGAGACCGGCGAAAGCAAGGGCTACAATGCCAGTTTCGCGCCGCAGGACCGCTCGCGGTTTCTCGGCGAACTCGACCGCATCTTGCGGCGTGCGCTGAAGTCCGTCGCAACGGACTAGAATGCGACCTTGAGACCCAGCTTGCCGCTGACGGTTGAACTGTCCTCGGACCATTTGCCGCGAATTTCAGTGCTGACGGTTGTCGATGAAGACATCTTCAGATTGAAGCCGGAGGACAGCGCCACCGAGAAGTCTGCATCCTCGAAATCGCTCTTTTGACCAAAAACGCTTGCTGTGTTCGAATAGCCGAAACGCTGCTGCAGATCCGCGCGCGCATAGGGGCTGATGACCATGCCGTTTCCGAGCTGGTAATCCGCGTAAACCCCAGGGTCGAACTTGATCGCGCCAAACGATAAACGGCTCTTTCCAAATTCAGTGCCGGAGTCGTCCGTGTATGCGTCGCCGGTAAAGGTAACGCCCAACAGCCCGCCACGAAGATCGAAACGCACGCGATCGGTCAAGTTGAAGATGCGGCCGATCGACCCTGTTATCGCGTAGCCTTGCGTGTCGTAGCTGCCGTCATTTCCCTTGACGTCCGTGTTGCCCAGGAACGCCGAGGCGGCCACAAGAGCATAGCTGGTGCCTTTACGATAAAGCCCATAGCCGCCGAACATGCCGCTTTTGTTGGTCGCGTCACCGACACCGAAAACGTCGACATTGACGTCAGCCGAGGCATAACCGCCGAACAGCCCCAGATTCAATCCGTGCTCGCTGTCGAATCCGAAATGCTTTGCCGCGTTGAAGTCGACACTGGCGGCAGCGGAGAATTCATCGACCTCGAAGCTCGGTCCGTCAAAGACGTCGAAATCGTCCGAAACGGTGAAGCCGTCATGCTCCGTGTGGGCCAACTGGCCGGAAGCGAAAACGCCGAACGGTGAAGACTGGGCCGGCGGAGCTGCGTTTGCGGGGCCGACTTCCGCCTGGATGATGTCGTCGGACAATTTGAGAAGCGCATCCAAGGACGTGTCGACAATCGCGCTATTGACGGCCACGCCGACGTAGCAGTCCGTTACCAGAAAGCTGCCCTCACTGTCTTCGATACAGGCGTTTGCTTTCGAAGGCAGGAAAACCAATGCAGCACCAATCGAAATTGAGCTCGCGCACAGGCGCAAACGCCAACTCTTGCCTTTCATTGTCCCCTTCCCCTGCTACTTGTGTCGTCTGGCTTAAATATCAGGACATGCAATGCGCAGTTGAACTATGAAAAACATCACTGACTGCAGTAGATGCGAGTGCAACACTAGGCCAGCGTTGGTGGGAGCATAACAAATTATCTCTGGCGTGGATATGATTTCGTGTGGACCGCTGGCTTCCTGCGGACCGAAATGGCTGCGGCGGCTACCGTCCGGCTGGATCCACGGCATCTCCAGGAAAACCGAGCTCGGCCAGATCGAAGACGGGCCGCGCCCTTACGCTTCCTTTGACATGGGTTCTGGTGTAAAAATCGCGGTGGTCTTCGGAGGAACGAGTTCCGGCGCATGAGCGGAACGGCGCAGGCGGGCGGACACTTCGGCGACTTGAAGATGTCACGCGCCGAAACGAGCCCTTGCCATGAGCTACCGTCTCCTCCTGCGCATTGTTGCGGTCCTGCTGGTTTCACTTGTCGGATCCCTCGGCGTTCAAGCCGCGGTCGAGGAAGGCCCGTCGCCACAGCCAGGTAAGCGGCTCGCGATCGTCATCGGCAATTCCGACTACCGGAGCGCCCGCCTCCCGCATCTGGCCAATGCTGCAAACGACGCCACCAGATTTTCTGAAAGCCTGAAGAGACTGAAATTCGATGTGCTAACGGCAACCAACCTGTCGTCCGACGGGTTCACCAAGCTTTTCGAACAAGCCGAGGGCAAGTTGGCGGACGCCAGCGCTGTCCTCATCTTCTACGCTGGCCACGGCGTGCAACTCGGGGGCGAGAACTATCTTCTGCCGGTCGATACGCCCAATGCCGAGAACCTGCAGGAGTTGATCGCGGGCGCGGTCAAGCTCAACGATGTGATTTCGAGATTTGCCAGCCGTGAAAGGCAGACCTTCGTGTTTCTTGATGCCTGTCGTAACAACCCGATGGGCAAAGGCCCCAGCGCTATGGACGGTCTCGCGCAGATCGAAGTGGGTGAAAACACATTCATTGCCTTTGCAACGCAGCCCGGCAATGTTGCTGTCGACGGCTCGGGAGACAACAGCCCCTTCACCACGGCATTGTTGAAGAACGTCGAGATTCCCGGGCTCAGCATTTCGGACATGATGATCCGCGTGCGCAACGAGACCGAGGCAATCACCATCGGGCGTCAGGTTCCGTGGGATCAGTCGAACCTTCGCGAGCAGTTCTACTTCACCGAGCAGCAAGTGCTCGACCCGGCCCAGCTCAGCGCCAGCCTGTCGCGCATCCTGGCCGATCCTGCCGCCAAGGAGAAGTTGAAGGTCGAGCTCGCTTCCAACGACCTGCAGACAGCCGTGCTGATCGTTGGCCAGGCATTGCGTTCGGTCGAGATTTCGCCCTTACAAGACGCTGCGGCCAAGCCCGCCGGCACCCAGGTCGCCAGCCTCGAGGGGGCCAGGCAGAGCGTCGTCTCCGGACTTGAAACGCTGATCGTCGGTACTTCGGCGACTGAAACGGATTCCCAAAAAGCGACCGATCTCGCGCGCAGCATCCAGACCGAGTTGCGACGTTTGGGCTGCTATCGGATGACAGTGGACGGAAGGTGGGGCAAGGGCTCGGTGCGCGCGCTCACCAATTACTACAAAAAAACCGCGAGAACCGCATCCGCAACCGAGCCCACGGTTGAACTTCTGAGTGATCTGTTCCTGCGCTCCGGGCGGGTTTGCAAGGATCCGGTGGTCGTGCAGAAGATCAAGCCGGCGAAGGTGGCATCAGAGGCGGCTCCGGCGCGCAAGAAGGCGGCCAACCGAAAAGCCGCAAGGTCGCAGCAGCAATCCTCGCGCCCGGCTGCACCTCCGCCCGACATCAGCGGCGGCATTGGGATCGGCGGCGTTTTCTGATGCATGTCGCCCAAAAGTGCGCAGCGGTTTTGGGATAAGGACATGCATAGAAACAAGGACTTAAAGCGCGTCGCCTGAATCCCTTCAGACTCGACGCGCTTTAACGCACGCCGCAGAAGCGCTTCTTGCTTCATCACCTCCGGTTCGGAAAGGATCATGCGCAGATTCCAAAAGTGCTACAGTGTCCTTTCGCGTCTGAAAGGACGCTCGGCACCGTAGAAGACGGACCGCCATCAGAGGCCGGGCCATGACGACCGATACACCCCTGAAGGCCCCATTGCACCGCCACATGCAATTCGCGGTGTCGGCCTGCGTCGGTGTGGTGGCACTGGCGATCGCACTGGTCTTGCGCGCCCCCCTCGCCTATTCGATCGGCGCCAATGCGTTCTTCGCCGCCTATACTGTCCTCGTCGTCGCCCAGATGCCGCTGCTCACCGGCCGCTATCTGAGCAAGAATGCCCGCGCCACCGACCAGCCGGTGCTGGTCATCTTCGCCGTGACCCTGATTGTCGTCGCCGTTGCCATCATCTCGTTGTTCCAGTTGATCAATCGAGGGGGCAGCCCGCATCCCATCGAACTCACCTTCGCGCTGCTGTCGATCCCGCTCGGCTGGTTCACCATCCACGCCATGACGGCGCTGCACTACGCGCATGTCTACTGGATGGACGACGAAGAGACCGACCCCGGCAGCACGTCGAAGCAGAAAAAGCCCGTCGGCGGTCTCGAATTTGCCGGTAAGGAGCGGCCGGACGGCTGGGATTTCCTCTATTTCTCGACCACCGTCGGCATGACCTCACAGACCTCCGATACCGACGTCTCGACCACGCAAATGCGTCGCATCGTGCTTTTGCATTCGATCGTGTCGTTCTTTTTCAATACAGTGATCGTCGCCGCCGCGGTCAACCTCGCCGTCAGTCTTGGAAGCCAGTAGTATCGGGTAGCCTGTAATAATTCCGTGATCGGATGAAACATCGCTTTGGCTGGCAACGTATTGGGAGGAGAACGATCGCAAAGGCCGACTGAGCGGCCGGAAGGACGCAAGAAATGGAATCGGTTGCCAGGAGCCAACCCGCCGCCGGGGTGGACGCTGCCCCTCTGAAAGATGCGACGCTGATCTACCGGCAGTCGCGCTGGACGCGGCTGACGCATTGGCTCTGGGCCATCTCGCTGTTCTTCATGCTGCTTTCCGGCCTGCAGATCTTCAACGCCCGCCCCCAGCTCTACATCGGCAAGGAGTCGGGATTCGCATATAACAACACTGTCTTCGCCATCGGCGCCGAGAACACCGCAAACGGTCCGCGCGGCTACACCGAAATCTTCGGCAAGCGCTTCGACACGACCGGCGTGCTCGGCTGGTCTGGGCCGGCGGGCCAGGAAAGGTCCCGCGCCTTCCCGTCCTGGGCGACGATCCCTTCCTATTACGACCTCGGCACCGCCCGCGTCGTCCATTTCTTTTTCGCCTGGATACTGACCACGACACTGGTCGTCTGGCTCGTCGCCAGCCTGGTCAACGGCCATCTGCGTCGCGATCTTGCCCCGCGCATCGACGATCTCAGGCGCTTGCCACGAGACATCGTCGATCATGCCAAGCTCAAGTTCCATCACACGCGTGAGTACAACACGCTGCAGAAGATGGCCTATGGCGGTGTAATGTTCGTGCTGCTGCCGCTGATGATCATCACTGGCCTTGCGATGTCGCCGAGCATGAATGCGGTGCTGCCATTCCTCAACGACCTGCTCGGTGGCCGGCAGACGGCGCGGACGATCCATTTCATCGTGATGCTGCTGCTCATCGTCTTCTTCATCATCCATATGCTGATGATTTTCGCCGCCGGGCCGATCAACGAGCTGCGTTCCATCATCACCGGCTGGTACCGGACCGATCCGCCGGCGCATGACAGCAAGACACCCGAGAGGAGTGCGTGAGATGGCGAAGTTTGTGATCAGCCGCAGAAAATTCCTGACCTCGGCCAGCCTCGGCGTCTCCGGCATCATGCTGTCGGGTTGCGATGCCTTCGACAGCCAGCTTGGCGTGGGTGACGGCCTGCGCAGCTTCCTCGAAGGCGCCAACGGCCTGACCTGGCGCGCGCAACGCCTGCTCGCCGGCGATTCGCTGGCGCCTGAATTCACCGAGGCCGACATCCGCCAGCCGCAGCGGCCGAACGGCGTCACCGCGCCGGACGACGATGTCTACAAGGACCTGCTCGCCAACAATTTCGCCGACTGGCGGCTCGAGGTTTCCGGCCTTGTCGAAAAGCCGCTGTCGCTGACCCGCGAGCAGCTGATGAACATGCCGAGCCGCACCCAGATCACCCGCCACGACTGCGTCGAAGGCTGGAGCTGCATCGCCAAATGGACCGGCACGCCGCTGTCGCTGGTGCTTGATCAGGCGGTGGTCAAGCCGCAGGCGCGCTACGTGATGTTCCATTGCCTCGACACGATCGACCGCAGCCTGTCCGGCGACATCAAATATTACGGCTCGATCGACCTGATCGATGCCCGTCACCCGCAAACGATCCTTGCCTATGGCGTGAACGGCAAGCCGCTGCCGGTCGAGAACGGCGCACCGTTGCGTGTCCGCGTCGAGCGCCAGATCGGCTACAAGATGCCGAAATATCTCCACAGGATCGAACTGGTCGACGGTTTCGCCACTATCGGCGGCGGCAGGGGCGGCTATTGGGAGGACAATGGCTACGATTGGTACGGCGGCATCTGACCGCAGAGCATGATCCCTAACCGAAGGTCAGCGCAGCAAAAAGTGGGAACCGGTTTTTGCTTCGCTGACCTTCAGTTCGGAAAAGATCATGTTCAAAAGAAAATAGTCGCGACGCTCAGTAACTGTCGTCGCTGTCATCGCCATCGCTGCGCAGGGCCGGGTTCAAATCCGGATTGTCGTCCGGGGTGACAAGCTTGCCCAGCCCGTGCGGTCCCTGATAATTGCCGTGGGTATCGAAGTTGGGATTGCCCTGATTGTCGAATTGCGGCGCGGTCATCGGCGGCGACGCACAGGCGATGGTCGCCACATCGCCAACGCCGCAGATGGCCGCCAGGCTCTATGATGCGAAGTTGACGATGGTGGGCGGCCCGCTGTTGCGGACCCCGGAAGCATTTGCGATGCGGCCGGACGATGTCCGCCTGATCCAATACGTCAACAACTGGATCGGCGCGCGGACCGCCGACGGCACCATCACCGGCATACGCCGCTACTGGTTCGGCGGCTTCAAATGGACGTCGCGGTTCGACACCAGTGCCAAGCCGGAGCCTGCCAAGCAATAGCTTCGACTCTTGGCGGGTCCTGGCCGGGACAATTGTTGCAACCCTAAGCGACCTTGTCGATCAGCGGCCCGGGCGCCGGATGGATTTCCAGCGAGGTTGTTAGCGAAGACTTGTCGGTAAGACGTCGCAGGCAGGTGACAAGGTGTCGTCCACAGGCTATGGATGGCGAGTCGAGGGCTTTTGCGAGCCCTACCTGTTTGCGGGAGAGAGCAGCGAGAGCTGCCGCCGAAGGGGAAATCGCCCGAAATCTCTCAGGCAAAAGAACCGTAGACGGGAAAGACACTCTGGAAAGTCGGGGCTTGCCCCCGCGCCGAAGGTGTAAGCGCTGCCGACAGAGTTCCGGGGCGCAAGTCTCTCAGGCTTCAGACAGAGGGGCACGGACTGGCCGCCATTCGCGGCCGATTGCGTGCGACTCTGGAGATGACATGACGGGCGACGACACCAAACACCTTTCCCTCGAAGATCTGCACGTGGCCGCCGGTGCGCGCTTTGGCGCGTTCGCCGGCTGGTCGATGCCGCTGACCTATCCGGCCGGCGTGATGAAAGAGCACCTTCATACCCGCGAACACGCCGGCCTGTTCGACATCTCGCACATGAAGCTGTTCGAGATCAGTGGCCCGGGCGCTGCAGCGTTGCTCGATCGCGCCTGTCCGTTGGACGCAGGCGCGCTTGATATCTCCCAGTCCAAGTACACGTTCTTTCTGAATGAAGCCGCCGGCATCATCGACGATCTGATCGTCACCAGGCTCGGCCGCGAGCGCTTCATGGTCGTTGCCAATGCCGGCAATGCCGAAGCCGACGAGAAACACCTGCGCGGGCTTGCCCTGGATTTTGATGCAAAGGGGGATTTTGACGCAAAGGGCGGTTTCGATGCCAGGGTTGACGCGCTCGACCGCGTCTTCCTGGCGATCCAGGGCCCCGAAGCCTGGGCCGCCCTGTCCCGCGCCAGCATCGAGACCGGTTCGCTGCTGTTCATGCACGGCTTTGAGCCCCGCGAGAACTGGTTCATGAGCCGGTCGGGCTATACCGGCGAAGACGGTTTCGAGATCGGCCTGCCGGAGGCCGACGCGCGAAATCTCGTCGCCAGACTGCTCGAGGACGATCGCGTGCTGTGGGTCGGGCTGGCCGCCCGCGACAGCCTGCGGCTCGAAGCAGGGCTGTGCCTGCATGGACTGGACATCACGCCTGAGATCGATCCGGCCAGCGCCGGACTGATGTGGGCGATCCCCAAGGAGGTTCGCGCCTCTGGCGCTTTCATCGGCGCCGATGCGTTGCGTGCAATCCTGGAGCGCGGCCCGGCGCAGAAACGCGTCGGCCTGAAGCCGGAGGGCCGCCAGCCGGTGCGCGCCGATGCTGCCCTTTTCGACGCCGACGGCAATCCCGCCGGCCACGTCACCTCCGGCGGCTTCGGCCCCTCGGCCGCCCATCCGGTCGCCATGGGCTATGTCCAGACGTTGCTGGCCAAGCCTGGCACAAAACTCTTCGCCGACGTTCGCGGGACGAAAATCCCGATCAATATCAATCCCCTGCCCTTCACACCGCATCGCTACCGCAAAGGATGATTCTCTCATGGCAAAGACCTATTTCACCGAAGATCACGAATGGCTCCGCGTCGAAGGCGGCATCGCCACCGTTGGCATCACCGACTACGCGCAGGAGCAGCTCGGCGATCTCGTTTTCGTCGAATTGCCGGAGCTTGGGAGAAAGCTGGCCAAGGGCGATACGGCCGTCGTGGTCGAATCCGTCAAGGCGGCATCGGACGTCTATGCACCGGTCGACGGCGAGATCACCGAGGCCAACACCTCGCTCTCGTCGGACCCGTCTTTGGTCAATTCGGCGGCGACCGGCGACGGCTGGCTGTGGAAGATGAAGCTGGCCGACGAAAACCAACTCGAAGGCCTTCTGGATGAAGCCGCGTACAAAGCCCATATCGGTTGATAGCAGGACCAGGAAGATGACCGCAGCACCCTACCCCTTCTCGGCCCGCCATATCGGCCCGGGCCTCGACGAAACCCGTGCCATGCTGGCGACGATCGGCGTTCCCTCGGTCGAGACGCTGATCAGCCAGGCGGTGCCGAAATCGATCAGGCTCGATCGGCCGCTGGCCTTGCCGGCCCCGGCAAGCGAAGCGGAGGCGCTGGCCGAGCTTTCAGCGACAATGGCGAAAAATACGGTGCTGAAGAGCTTTATCGGCACCGGCTACCACGGCGTCCACGTGCCGCCGGTCATTCAGCGCAATCTGTTCGAGAACCCGGCCTGGTATACGGCCTACACCCCCTACCAGGCCGAGATCAGCCAGGGCCGGCTCGAAATGCTGTTCAATTTCCAGACCCTGGTCGCCGAACTGACCGGCCTGCCGGTGGCGTCCGCCTCGCTGCTCGACGAAGCGACGGCGGTGGCTGAGGCGGTCGGCATTGCGTTACGCCATCATCGCGACAAGCGGACCAAGGTGGCGCTGGCCGGCACGCCGCATCCGCAGACGCTCGACGTCGTGCGCACCCGCGCCGAGCCGCTCGGCACCGAGGTCGACGGCGAGACGATCGACGACAACACCGCCGCCTTGCTCGTCTCTTGGCCCGATACGTTTGGTGTCTACGGCGACCACAGGGCGGCAATCGAGAAAGCCCGCGCCACCGGTGCGCTCGTCGTCTTCATTGCCGATCCGCTCGGCCTGACGCTGACCGACACGCCGGCAAGGCTTGGCGCCGACATCGCCGTCGGTTCGATGCAGCGCTTCGGCGTGCCGATGGGCTTTGGCGGGCCGCACGCCGCCTACTGCGCCGTTTCCGACCGGCTGACGCGATTGATGCCCGGCCGGCTCGTCGGCCAGTCCACCGACAGCAAGGGCCGCCCCGGCTACCGCCTCGCCTTGCAGACGCGCGAGCAGCACATCCGCCGCGACAAGGCGACCTCCAACATCTGCACCGCGCAGGCGCTGCTCGCCAACATGGCGACGGCGTATGCGATCTGGCATGGCCCTGCCGGCCTGCAGGCGATTGCGGGGCGCATCCATGAATTGGCCAACCGCCTGGCTGCCGGCCTCACGGCATCAGGTGTTTCGGTGCTTGGCGCAAGCCGCTTCGACACGGTAACGGTGGAAGTGAGGGGCAAAGCCAGCGCGATCGCCGCCGCCGCCGAAAAGACCGGCCGGCTGCTGCGCCTGATCGACGCCGACCATATCGGCGTCAGCTTTGACGAGACCTCCACCGATGCCGACCTGGACGCGATCGCGGCGCTGTTCGGTGCCAAGGCGGGCGTCGCCGCCGGCACCATGCCCGGACAGCCGCGCGGCCAGGAGTTTCTGACGCAGCCTGTCTTCCACGAAAACCGCTCGGAAACCGACATGATGCGCTTCCTGCGCCGGCTGGCCGACAAGGACCTGGCGCTCGACCGCGCCATGATCCCGCTCGGCTCCTGCACCATGAAGCTCAACGCCGCCGCCGAGATGATGCCGGTAAGCTGGCCTGATGTCGCCAACCTGCACCCCTTCGCGCCGGCCAGCCATTCGGCCGGCTACCGCGCGATGACCGACGAGCTGGAAGGCTGGCTGGCGGAGATCACCGGCTTCGACGCGGTGACCCTGCAGCCCAATGCCGGCAGCCAGGGCGAATATGCCGGGCTGCTCGCCATTCGCGGCTACCACCGCTCGCGCGGCGAAAGCCACCGCACTGTCTGCCTGATCCCGTCTTCCGCGCACGGCACCAATCCGGCGAGCGCGGCGATGGCCGGCATGAGTGTCGTCGTCGTGCGCTGCACCGAAGACGGCAACATCGACATTGATGACCTGAAAGCCAAGGCGGCCCAGCATGCGCAAAATCTCGCGGCGCTGATGTTCACCTATCCCTCGACGCACGGCGTGTTCGAGGAAGGCGCGCGCGACCTCTGCGCCCTCATCCACAGCCATGGCGGCCAGGTCTATTTCGATGGCGCCAACCTCAACGCGCTGGTCGGTCTCGCCCGCCCGGGCGACATCGGCGCCGATGTCTGCCACATGAACCTGCACAAGACGTTCTGCATCCCGCATGGTGGCGGCGGTCCCGGCGTCGGCCCGATCGGCGTCAAGGCGCATCTGAAGCCCTATCTGCCCGGCCACGTCAACGAAGGCTCGGGCCATGCCGTGTCGGCCGCACCGTTCGGCAGCGCTTCGATCCTGCCGATCACCTGGATGTATATCCGCATGATGGGCGCTTCGGGCCTGAAGCAGGCGACCGAGACGGCGATCATCTCCGCCAACTACGTGGCGACACGGCTCGAAGCGCATTTCCCGGTGCTCTACAAGGGCAGGCACGGGCGTGTCGCGCATGAATGCATCCTTGACACCCGCGTGCTCAAGGACAGTGCCGGCATCAGCGTCGACGACGTCGCCAAGCGACTGATCGACTATGGTTTCCATGCGCCGACCATGTCGTTTCCGGTGGCCGGCACGCTGATGGTCGAGCCGACCGAGTCCGAGCCCAAGAGCGAACTCGATCGCTTCTGCGACGCGATGATCGCGATATCAGGCGAGGCAGCCAAGGTGGCGAAAGGCGAATGGCCGCTGGCAGACAATCCGCTGGTCAATGCGCCGCATACCGCCGCCGAGGCGCTGGCCGGCCAGTGGACCCACCCCTACTCGCGCCTGGAAGCGGCCTACCCCGCCGGCGATGCCGACACCGCAGCCAAATACTGGCCGCCGGTGTCGCGCATCGACAATGTCGCCGGCGACCGCAATCTCGTCTGCTCCTGCCCGCCGCTGTCGGAGTATCTGGGCGCTGCGGAATAGCTATCAGGTGAACGCAAGGCCGGCCCCTCGGCCTTGCGAGGCCCTTGCTGGAGTTTAGGTCAGCGGCAGTCCGTGGATTTCCGCTAACCTCCCGACACAAGTCTCCGACGAGGTTTGCAAAGCGTCGACGCTTCGTCCATGTCCATACGTCGTGCGGAACCTCTTGAAGCATCCGCCCGTGGACCCATTTCCGCCGCTTGGTTGTCGAATGGTTTTGCGGTAAGAGGGCTCTATCCTCGAACGTAACAGGAACCTCCGTCGCCTGCCCGCAAAAAGCGTGGCAGTATCGGGTGGTGATTCGCAGCATCGGAATCCAGGACCGGCATGGACGACAACAACGATCTTTTCGGCACTATGGACAAGCAGCCGCAACCGGTTCGCGCGACCGCGCGACCGGCCGACCCGCTCGTGCAGGCGGCAAAGCGCCCGGCATCCCGCGACGGCAGCGAGAGCTACAGTGCCGCCGACATCGAGGTTCTGGAAGGGCTGGAGCCGGTGCGACGCCGCCCCGGCATGTATATCGGCGGCACCGACGACAAGGCGATGCACCATCTGTTTGCCGAGGTCATCGACAATTCGATGGACGAGGCGGTCGCCGGTCACGCGACTTTCATCGATGTCGAGCTTTCCGCCGACGGGTATCTGGCCGTCACCGACAATGGCCGCGGCATTCCGGTCGATCCGCACCCGAAATTCAAGAAGCCCGCGCTCGAAGTCATCATGACGACGCTGCATTCGGGCGGCAAGTTCGACAGCAAGGTCTACGAGACCTCGGGCGGCCTGCACGGCGTCGGCGTCTCCGTGGTCAACGCGCTGTCGGACCATCTCGAGGTCGAGGTTGCGCGGGGACGGCAACTTTACCGGCAAAAATTCTCACGCGGCGTTCCGGTGACTGGCCTGGAGCCGCTCGGCGAGGTGCATAACCGCCGCGGCACCAAGATCCGCTTCCATCCTGACGAGCAGATCTTCGGCAAGGGTGCGGCTTTCGAGCCGGCGCGGCTCTATCGCATGACGCGCTCGAAGGCCTATCTGTTCGGTGGCGTCGAGATCCGCTGGACCTGCGATCCCTCGCTGATCAAGGAGAAGGACACGACGCCGGCCAAGGCCGAGTTCCATTTCCCGGGCGGCCTCAAGGACTATCTGAAAGCCTCGCTCGGCGACGAATTCCAGGTCACCCGCGAAATCTTCGCCGGCAAAAGCGACAGGCAAGGTGGCCACGGTTCGCTCGAATGGGCCGTGACCTGGTTCGGTGGCGACGGATTTCTCAATTCCTACTGCAACACCATCCCGACCGGCGAAGGCGGCACGCACGAGGCCGGCTTCCGCAACGTCTTGACGCGCGGCTTGCGCGCCTACGCCGATCTGGTCGGCAACAAGCGCGCTTCGATCGTCACGTCCGAGGACGTCATGATCTCGGCGGCGGGCATGCTGTCGGTGTTCATCCGCGAGCCGGAATTCGTCGGCCAGACCAAGGACAGGCTGGCGACGATCGAGGCGATCAGGATTGTCGAGACCGCCATCCGCGATCCCTTCGATCACTGGCTGGCCGACAATCCGCAGGAAGCCTCGAAACTGCTCGAATGGGTGATCGCGCGCGCCGACGAGCGGGTGCGGCGGCGCCAGGAAAAGGAAGTGTCGCGCAAGAGCGCGGTGCGCAAGCTGCGGCTGCCCGGCAAGCTCGCCGACTGCACGCAGAATGCCGCGGCCGGTGCCGAGCTCTTCATCGTCGAGGGCGATTCGGCCGGCGGCTCCGCGAAACAGGCGCGCGATCGTGCCAGCCAGGCGGTGCTGCCGCTGCGTGGAAAAATCCTCAACGTCGCCAGCGCCGGAAACGACAAACTTGCCGGCAACCAGCAGATATCGGACCTGATTCAAGCGCTCGGCTGTGGCACGCGATCAAAGTACCGCGACGAGGACCTGCGCTACGACCGGGTCATCATCATGACCGACGCCGATGTCGACGGCGCCCACATCGCTTCGCTGCTGATCACCTTCTTCTATCAGGAGATGCCGAGCCTGATCCACGGCGGCCATCTCTATCTGGCGGTGCCGCCGCTCTACTCGATCCGGCAAGGCGGCAAGGTCGCCTATGCCCGCGACGATGCGCACAAGGACGAACTTCTGCGCACCGAATTCACCGGACGCGGCAAGGTCGAGATCGGCCGCTTCAAGGGGCTGGGCGAAATGATGGCGGCCCAGCTCAAGGAAACGACCATGGACCAGAGGAAGCGCACGCTGCTCAGGGTCGACGTGATCGACGCCGAGGCGGCGACCAAGGATGCGGTCGACGCGCTGATGGGCACCAAGCCGGAAGCCCGCTTCCGCTTCATCCAGGAACGCGCTGAGTTTGCCGAGACAGAAGTGCTGGATATCTGAACGTCTTCTGCTCGGCGAGCCGCAGACGGCGACACTGTTGCAAGGCAGTATAAGGACAAGACCTAGGCGGCAGCGATCGCCAAGGCATGTCCGCGCGCGTTTTCGCGCAGCGCATCGAGATGGATCGATTTGACTAGTCCGGCGAGATCGCCTTCCGCCGACTGCCCGCCCAATTCCTTCAGCATCAGCCAACTGACTTCCTGGACGCCGGCGAGGCGCTTGCCATTGGCGACCTCGCGCCAGATTTTCAGGGCACGCAGGATGATCGCGTGCGTGGCCGTGGCAAGGCCGGCACTGCGGAACAGCGCCTGCAGCGCCACGTCATGCCCGCCGGCCAGCAGCGCCCTCACCCGTTGCTCGGATTGCTGGCTGAGCGCGACCAGCGCCGAGCCGAAGAAATCGACCTTGCCGTGCGCGACGGTACGGATGATGAAGCTTGCGGTCAGGTCGCCGCGCAAGCGCAGATGCTCGATCAGTGCGGCATGTTCCTCCTGGCGCGTGCCTTCGATCAACGTCACGGAAGCCTTGATGCAGGCGTCACGCATGACGCGCTCGGCTCTGGCGCGGCCCATCAGCGCCAGCACCAGCGGCGAACCTTTGAGCGTCTCACCAAGTTTTATCAGCAGCATATGCCGGCAGTCGGCGGGCAGGCGTGCGTCGGCGATCAGCGCTTCGCGCACCAGAGGCAGATGGCCATGGCGTTCGGCGATACGGCGGAAGCTGAGCGAAGCGATGACGGCACCGCTGTTGGCGAGCAGCGTGGCGCAGGCTTCCGGCTCACCGATTTCGGCGATCGCCGCGGCGACCGCCATCGAGACACGCGGACGGTCGGCGATCAATTTCTGCGTCGCCTTGTGGCCGCCGGCAACGCGGTCGATCAGATCGGCATCGGTGAGCAGCGGCGACCGCGCCAGCACCAGGCTTGCCACTTCCGGCTGGTCGGACGCCAGCGCGCTGATGATCTGCAGCGGCGCGTGATGGCTCATCGACAGCGCCTCTGCCATCGCCAGCCGCACCTTCGACGAGGCGTCGTCGAGCAGCAGCGTCAGCGCCGCCTCCGCTGCGCAGCGGTCCTCGAAAGGCAGATCGGCATTGATGTAGGCGCGGGCCAGCGCGCTTGCCGCAGCGGCGCGCTCCGAGACCCTCGCCGTGTATATCCATTTCAGGAAATGCGAAACAACCATACTGCCCGCCACGCCCCTGGCCCGAGTCCGTTCCCGCCCTAGGGAAGACCCTAGGCAGAAATGGTTTACGAACGGTTCACCATGTTTGTTAACTGGCTTGCGAGCGCGGTATGCAGCGCCTATCAACCCTTAAGCAGCGGAGGAGATCGACCATGGCCGGGCTTTATCTGGAAGAGTTCGTCGTCGGCCGCGTCTTCCGGCACACGCTGCGGAAAACCGTCACCGAAAGCGACAACATGCTGTTTTCGGTGATGACGCTGAACCCGCAGCCGCTGCACATCGATTTCGACTTCGCCGCCAAGAGCGAATGGGGCAAGCCGCTGGTCAATTCGCTGTTCACGCTGGGCCTGATGATAGGCATTTCGGTGAACGACATCACCGTCGGCACCACCATCGCCAATCTCGGCATGAAGGAGACAGTGTTTCCGCATCCGGTCTTCCACGGCGACACGATCCGCGTCGAGACCACGGTGGTGTCGGTGCGCGAGTCCAAATCGAAGCCGGATCGCGGCATCGTCGAGTTCGAGCACCGCGCCTACAATCAGAATGACGTGCTCGTCGCCAAATGCACAAGGCAGGCGATGATGAAGAAGGCAGCGTAGCTCATGCGTTCATTGCTGTTCGTTCCCGGCGATTCCCAGAAAAAGCTGGAAAAGGCGTTTGGCGCCGGCGCCGACGTGGTCATCGTCGACCTAGAGGATTCGATCGCGCCACAAAACAAGGCATTGGCGCGCGACACCGCGGCGCGCTTCATCACCGAGCAATGGCATCAAACCAAGTCCGCTATCTATGTGCGGGTCAACGATCTCTCGACCGGCCTGACGGATGACGATCTGGCGGCACTCGTTCCGGCCGGACCCGACGGCATCATGCTGCCGAAGTCGAACAGCGGCCAGGACGTCCAGCATCTCTCGGCCAAGCTCAGGGTCCACGAGGCCGAAAACGACCTGCCGGATGGTGCGATAAAAATCCTGCCGATCATCACCGAAACAGCTGCCGGCGTGCTGGCGGCTGCGACTTATGCCAACGTCGGCGCGCGGCTTGTCGGCGTCACCTGGGGCGCGGAAGACCTCTCGGCGGCGGTCGGCGCGCGTGCTGCGCGCGACGAGAACGGCCGCTATACCGATGTGTTCCGTTTCGCCCGCACCATGACCGTCCTCGCCGCGGGTGCCGCGGAAGTCGCGGCAATCGACACGATTTTCCCGAATTTTCGTGACATGGCCGCCTTCGAGGCCGAATGCGCCGAGGCTGAACGCGACGGGTTCACCGGTAAGATGGCGATCCATCCGACGCAAGTGCCGGTCATCAACACCGCCTTCACACCGTCGACCGAGGCGGTGAAACACTCCGCCGCCCTGGTTGCGGCATTCGAGGCGGCTGGAAATCCCGGCGTGGTCGGCATCGACGGCAAGATGTACGACCGGCCGCATTTGCGGCTGGCCGAGCGGCTGCTGGCCCGCGCCAGGGCGGCCGGGATTTCCACCTGATCTTTCCCCAGCCCTAGTCCTTTTCCCAACGAGGCCGGCGCATCGAAAAGATCTCGTTGACACTGGCATAGTCCATATAGCCGAGACGGCCGACGTTGCCCGCCTTGACGATATCGAACATGCCGTCCTTCAGGAACGCATCGTCGATATGCACACCAACGACTTCGCCGGCAACGACGACGGCGCTCGTCGATGTCCCGTCCAACGCCTTTGGCCGCAGGATTTCCGTCACCCGGCATTCGAGCGCCGCGGGCGCCGCCGCCACGCGCGGCGGCGCAACAAGACGCGACGGCGCCATGGTGAGATCGGCATAGACGAACTCGCTGACGCCGCGCGGCGCATCGACCGCGGTGCGGTTCATTTTCTCGGCAAGATCGCGGCTGACGAGATTGGCGACGAACTCGCCGGTCTCTTCGGCGAAGGTCGCGCTGTCCTTCTCGCCTTCGGACGAAAACCAGACGATGAAGGGTCGTGTCGAAAGGGCGTTGAAGAAGGAATAGGGGGCGAGGTTGATCTTGCCGGCCTTGTTCACTGTCGAGATCCAGCCGATCGGCCGTGGCGCCACGATCGCCTTGGAAGGGTCATGCGGCAGCCCGTGCCCCTTGGATGGCTCGTAGAACATTCAGCCTACCCACGGCCCGGCATAGTCGGCATAGAGCTTTGCCGGATCAGGGCGCGGCCGTTCCGGCGCCGGCCCCTGATAGGAGCCGATATGGACGAAGCCGACGACCCGCTCATGCGGCGCCAGCCCCAGGATCGCCCTGCCCTCCGGCACGTCGGAATACCAGTTGCTGATCATGTTGGTGCCATAGCCCAGCGCATTGGCTGATATCATCAGGTTCATCGCCGCCATGCCGCCGGACAGGAACATTTCCCATTGCGGGATCTTTGGGTTTTCCTTCGGGCTCGACACCACGCCGATCACCAGCGGCGCGCGTGAAAAGCGCGCCAGTTCCTGGTTGCGGCGGCCCTCAGGCAACGGCCCTTCGCGCTGTTCGGCAAGAGCCGCCAGCTTCTTGCCGATCTCGACGCGTGCCTCGCCCCGGTAGAGGATGAAGCGCCAGGGCTCGAGCCGGCCGTGGTCCGGTACGCGCGAGGCGGCGGCAATCATCGTCGCGATGTCAGCATCGCTGGGCGCTGGGTCCTTCAGCTCCGGGATCGGCGCGGAGTTTCGGGTCAGCAGAAAGTCGATGATTGGCGACGCCATGGGCGCAAGTCTCCTTGGAATTTGAGCTGAAGCGCGCCATTGGGGCACCGGCGGCTTGGGCATTGGCGCGGCGCGCCGGACAGAAGAGCTCATAACAGAACTGGTCCGGACTCTTAAGCCTTGAAATTGCCACCGCCTTGGGCTTCAACGCAAGGCATGTTTGAGGGGATCCCGCGTCTTTTCCCGATCTGGCTTGGCGCCGCACTGTTCATGGTGCCGGTCTCGTCCGCCGTCGCGCAGGATGCGGACGGCCTCAGTGACCTGAAACTTCCTGGGATTTCGAGCTTTGCGACTCCGAACAGCGAGACATCGCTGGCATTGGGGAGCAGCGGGGCGATCACGCTGTCGGCGCAGTTGACGGACAAGGGCGCCGACATCACGCGCGGCATCGTCTGGCGCGTCTTCAAGCCTGAACCGACCGGCGACGGCAAACTGCCGTTGGTCGCTTCCGCCCATGGCGGCAGCGCGGTGTTTCAGCTCGAGCCCGGTAGCTATCTGGTGCATGCCTCCTACGGCCGGGCGGGCGCCACCAAGCGCATCACCGTAGGCAAGGATGCCAAGCGCGAAAGTCTCGTCCTCGATGCCGGCGGCCTCAAGCTCGATGCCGTGCTGTCGGGCGGGGTGCGCATACCGCCGAAGAAACTGCGCTTTTCGATCTATGAGGGCCAAGCCGAAGCCAACCACGATCGCGCCCTGATCATACCCGACGTCGAGCCGAACAGCGTGGTGCGGCTGAACGCGGGCGTCTACCACGTCGTCTCGACCTACGGCTCGGTGAATGCGGTCATCCGCTCCGACATCCGCGTCGAGGCCGGCAAGCTGACCGAAGCGGCCGTCGAGCATCATGCGGCGGAGATGACCATGAAGCTGGTACGCGAGTCGGGCGGAGAGGCGATCGCCGACACCTCCTGGTCGTTGCTCAACGAATCCGGCGATCCCATCCAGGAAACCGTCGGCGCCTTTGCTTCGATGGTGCTTGCCGAGGGCGACTACACCATTATCGCCAAGAACCGCGACCGCATCTACCAGAAGGATTTTACGGTCGTGGCCGGGCAGAACAAGGAAATCGAGGTTCTCGCCACGGAAGCCTCGGCGATAAATCCTGAGGAAGGCGCGGACTAAACCGTCCGGACAGTGCCGTACAGGATTCGGGTCCGGCGCATGACTTGCCGATCAGGCCGCCTTGCGCATGCGTCGCGGCAGGAACTGGCCGCGGCCGCGCGGTTCGACCGGCGCCAGATCGAAAACGCCGCGATAGAGGCGGTCGAGCAAAGCCTTGCGGTCGCGCAGCGGCTCCAGTTCGTCCCACCCCAGCACGTCGCCGACGCGTACGTCGATCGATTTGCCGGACAGCCGCGCGAATTCGTGGATGAGCAGGGAAATGCGCAGCGTCAGGGAAGCCCTGCCGACGAACTTCGCCACACGACCGTCACGCTCGGCCATGTTCATCGGCCCGCTGACCAGGTGGAACAGCCGGCCGTTCTGACCGGAAAAATGCATTGGGACGACCGACGCCTTGGCATCCTGAACCAGACGGGCCGGAAACATCTTCCACGGCAGATCGCGCGCCCGGCCAAAACCTTTCGGCGCGGTGGCGACGCCGCCCGCGGGGAAGACGACGATGGTGACGCCCTCTTTCAGCAGCCGCACCGCCTCGTGGCGGATCGCCATGTTGTTCTTCAACGCGTCCTTGGTCTCTGAAAAGTCGATCGGCAGCGAATAGGGCTCCATCTCGCGGATCTTGAGCAGATCCTTGTGGATCATGACGCGAAACGGGCGCTGAAGCTGCTCGGCCAGCGAGAGCACCGCAATGCCGTCGCCGATGCCGAACGGATGGTTGGCGACGATCACCAGCGGCGTGTCAGGCAACTTTGCCGGCGGCCATTGGCCGGCGACCTGCACCTGGACATCGATCAACTCCAGCATACGGCTGAACACGCGCTCGCCGGTCGGCGCCACATGGCGACGCCAGAAATCATAGAGCGCCGCGAAACGATCGCGGCCGGACAGGCCCTCGATGGAATGGATGAACCAGCGCGTCAATGCCGGCTGATGCGGACTGGCGTAGGAAAGCTCGGGAAACGGTCTTTCGCGCATCTTCAGCTTGAGCATGAGGGCTCGTTACAAGGCTGGCGTGACAAGCATGTGAAAATGGCGGGCATGTGAAAATGGCGGGCACGTGAAAATGGCGGGCACGTGAAAATGGCGGGGCACGTGAAAATGGCGGGGCACGTAAAAACGGCGGTGGATCGCCCCACCGCCGTTCGTTGACAATCTGGCTGAACTCAGGCCGCTCGTTTGCGCTTGCGGTCGGGCGTCACCGCCTCTTCGGCAAGCATCGCCACTGCCTGGCCAAGGCCAAGCGACTCCTGGTCGCGCGAGCCGAGCCGGCGGATGTTGACAGTCTCCTCCTCCGCCTCGCGCTTGCCGCAGACGAGGATGACCGGGACCTTGGCCAGGCTGTGCTCGCGGACCTTGTAGTTGATCTTCTCGTTGCGAAGATCGGCTTCCGCCAACAGTCCGGCCGCCTTCAGCTGCGCGACGACCTTATGCGCATAATCGTCGGCATCGGAGGTGATCGTCGCCACCACCACCTGCAGCGGTGCGAACCACAGCGGGAAATGGCCGGAATAGTTTTCGATCAGAATGCCGAGGAAGCGCTCCATCGAGCCGCAGATGGCGCGATGCACCATCACCGGCTGCTTCTTTTCCGAATCGGAGCCGATGTAGAAGGCGCCAAAACGCTCGGGCAGATTGAAGTCGACCTGCGTGGTCCCGCACTGCCATTCGCGGCCGATGGCGTCCTTCAGCACATATTCGAACTTCGGCCCGTAGAAGGCGCCCTCGCCCGGATTGATCGAGGTCTTGATGCGATTGCCCGACCGCGTCCGGATCGTCTCCAGCACGTCGCCCATGATTGCTTCGGCATGATCCCACGCTTCGTCGGTGCCAACGCGCTTGTCCGGACGCGTTGACAGCTTGACGCTGATCTCGTCGAAACCGAAATCGGCATAGGTCGACAGGATCAGATCGTTGATGCGCAGGCACTCCGAGGCAAGCTGCTCCTCTGTGCAGAAGATATGCGCGTCGTCCTGCGTGAAGCCGCGAACGCGCATCAGCCCATGCAGCGCCCCGGATGGCTCGTAGCGATGCACATTGCCGAATTCCGCGAGCTTCACCGGCAGATCGCGGTAGGACTTCAGCCCGTGCTTGAATATCTGGACGTGGCCGGGGCAGTTCATCGGCTTCAGCGCAAAGACCCGGTCGTCGTCGGTATCGTCGCCGGCGACCGTGACCTTGAACATGGCGTCGCGGTACCAGCCCCAGTGGCCCGACGTCTCCCACAGGCTCTTGTCGAGCACCTGCGGCGCGTTGACCTCCTGATAGCCCTGCTCGTCGAGGCGGCGGCGCATGTAGTTGACCAGGTTCTGGAACATCCTCCAGCCCTTGGCGTGCCAGAAGACGACGCCCGGCCCCTCTTCCTGGAAATGGAACAGGTCCATCTCGCGACCGAGTTTCCTGTGGTCGCGCTTTTCGGCTTCCTCCAGCATGGTCTGGTAAGCGTCGAGTTGCGCCTGGTCGGCCCAGGCTGTGCCGTAGATGCGCGTCAGCATCGGGTTGTTGCTGTCGCCGCGCCAATAGGCGCCGGCCACCTTCATCAGCTTGAAGGCGCTGCCGATCTGCCCGGTCGAGGCCATATGCGGGCCGCGGCAGAGGTCGAACCAATCGCCCTGCGCGTAAATCTTGAGGTCCTGATCGTCGGGAATCGCATCGATCAGTTCCAGCTTGTAGCGCTCGCCCTTGTCGGCGAAGATTTTTTTCGCCTTCTCGCGCGACCAGACCTGCTTGGTGAACGGCTTGTTGCGCGCGATGATCTCGCGCATCTTCTTCTCGATCACCGGGAAATCGTCGGGCGTGAACGGCTCGTTGCGGGCGAAATCATAGTAGAACCCGTTCTCGATCACCGGCCCGATGGTCACCTGCGTTCCCGGCCACAGTTCCTGCACGGCTTCAGCCAGCACGTGCGCTGCGTCGTGGCGGATGAGTTCCAGCGCGCGCGGGTCTTCGCGGGTGATGATCTCGACCTTGCCGGACTTGCCGAGCGGGTCGGAAAGATCGCGCACGACGCCGTCGATGCTGTAGGCAACGGCCTTCTTGGCCAGCGACTTCGAGATCGATTCCGCCAGGCCGGCGCCAGTCATCGCCGCTTCGTAGTCGCGGACGGAGCCATCGGGAAATGTCAGGGAAACGGAATTCAGCATAGAGTTCTCCTATCCAGTCCCGCAAACGAGCGCGGGTGGTGAAATGCATGTCGCCCAAAAGCGCGAAGCGGTTTTTGGGTTATGACATCCATAAAGCAAAAGCCGGATGCGTCCGGCGGCGAGCGGTCTTTTATGGGCAGATGCCGGCGCCGTAAAGCCAGATGTAGTTCACCTGACGAGATTCGGCAGGTCCTTCAGGAACATCGTCCGTGCCTTGGGTCCCTTGGGCGTGTCCGACCGTTTCGTATCGACCACAAGGCGGGCAAAGACGATCTTGCGATCATCCCTTTGCGCCCAGCCGACAAACCAGCCAAGCGAGCGGTTGACCTTGTCGGCGCCGTTGCCAAGCCTGGTGGTCCCGGTCTTGCCCTGCACCGTCCAGCCTCCTGCCTGGAAAGACGGCAGGATCGCCTCGGTCATCACGTGGGCCTTGTCCGAAACCGGCAGCTGGCCGGCAAGCAGGCGGCGCAGGAAATTCACCTGCTCGACTGGGGATATCTTGAGGGAAGAATTCACCCAGGACCGGGTGAGCCCATCATCCTTGCCGGCATTGCCGGAGACATCCGCGTTGCCGTAGTCGAACTTCGAGACATAGCCGGCGAACCGCTCGCTGCCGAGCCGCCGGGTGATTTCCCGCGAAAACCACAGGACCGAATCCCTTTCCCAGATCGTCGGGTCGACGGTCTTCTGGTCCCGCTTCACCGCCTTGAACTCCGGCTTGTAGTCCCATGCCGGCGTGTGCTCATCGCTCAGGATTCCGGCGTCGTAGCCAATCAGCGACAAGGGAACCTTGAACGTCGAAGCGGGGCTGAAGCGCTGGTCGCAAACCCCGTCCCGGTACAGCGTTTCGCCGCTTGCAGCATCCAGGATCAACGTGCATTCGACGTCCTTCAGCGGCGCGGATTGAGCGCGGATCGGAAAACCCAGCATCCACGCCAGAAGGTAGAGAACCAAGGCGAAAACGAATGGACGGCGATCTATCTGGCGCATTTGGCAATCTCTCCTGAGGCAGTCAGGAGCGGCTTAGCGAGGCGTCTTGTCTCGATTTTGTCTTAAATGCGCAAGATGCGGTTAACCCTAGCAAATCGTAAAGATTTGCGCCCCCTGCCGGCATCAGCTTTCCCGGCCACTGCGCTTTTTTCCGATCCGCCAATACCGCCAAGGCGTGAACCAGACATAGCGACCGGCCAGCACCTCCGGCACGCGGTCGATGCCATGGGTTCCGAACGGTCCGCAGCGCAGCACCCGGAAAAGCCCCATCCAGCCGCCGGCCCACAGCCCGTGGCGGGCGATCGCCTCATGCGCGTATTCGGAACAGGTCGGCAGATGCCGGCAGGAATTGCCGACAAAGCCGGACAGCGTCAGCTGGTAGAAGCGCACGAGCGACGTGCCGAGTATTCGGCCGGGCGTCTTGCGCCACGGACCGGGCCAGTTGCGCCCGCGCTGGAGCGGCCTGGCGACATGCGCATGCCCATGTTGATCGCGCACCGCGTTCTCCGCATCGCGTTTTCCCGAGGGATAGATGTGGACTTCGGGCAGAGAACGCAATCCCCTTCTGCCTGCCGCCCTGTGATCCGCTTCAGGATCTTGAACGGCGAACAGGATACCGATCCTTCGAGGGCGGCCAGCGAGCGGTGCCGGCCTGCCTTTCTTCGCTGCGCCCGGCATGGGGCCTGTCACGCCATTGAAATGTCGCGATCCGCATGACGTCGCCAAAAATGCTCAGGAACTGGATCATGGCCGCATCTCCTCTAGGTGCCGATTAGACCGCTGCTGGCCTTCGTCCTCAAACGAGTATAATTTCCGCCTCGGATAACTAGAGATTATGCGAATGAAGCGCGGCCGCCTTCCCCTGACGGCATTGAGGAGTTTCGAAGCGGCCGGCAGGCACCTGAGCTTCAGCCGGGCTGCCGAAGAGCTTTTTGTCTCCCAAGCAGCAATCAGCCGCCAGGTTCGCGAGCTCGAGCTGTTCCTGCGCCAGCCTCTGTTCCACCGCCACCATCGCCGCGTCGAGCTTACCGACACCGGCCAGCGCCTGCTGGAACAACTCGTCAGAAGTTTCGACGACATTGACGGGAGGCTTTCGGAATTGGTGGCAACGCCGGCCCAGTCGGTGGTCTGCATCAGCGTCGAACCTTCGCTTGCCGCGTCCTGGCTGGTGCCGCGGCTCAATCGATTCCGCGAGCTGCGGCCAGATATCGACATTTCCCTCGATGTCGACCCGCGCCTGATCGAGTTCCGCAGCGATCAGGCCGAACTCGCTCTGCGCTTCAGCGCCCACAGCACGTCATGGCCGCGCAGCGAGGCGGAACGCCTGGCGCCGGTCATCGATTCGCCTGTGTTGTCGCCAGCGCTGTCCGCATCGGGCCTTGCCCTGGAAAGCCCGGCCGACCTGCGTCGCTACACCTTGCTGCACGAAGAAAATCGCCAGGGCTGGGCACGGTGGTTCGAGGCTGCGGGCGTGTCCGATGATGCGATACCGGAGCGTGGCCCACTGCTGGCGGACGCCTCGCTCTCGAAACAGGCGGCCATGCTGGGGCACGGCGTGGCGCTGGGCGACCTTCTGCTGGTCAAGGAGGAGCTGGCGACCGGTGCGTTGATCAAGCCATTCGATATCAACGTAGTGTGCGGGGCCTATTGGCTGGTGGCCAGGAGCCTGCGCAACCTGTCCGAACCGGCCGCGGCGTTCGCCGATTGGATCCGGACCGAATTTGCCGAAAGCAGGCGTTTTCTGGAAGGTGTTTAGGCCGCCTGTTCGGCGCGCTTCTTCTCGATCTGACCGATCGCGTCGACCACCGCGTCGAAGGTCAGCATGGTCGAGGCATGGCGTGCCTTGTAGTCGCGCACCGGTTCGAGATATCTGAGATCGGCGAAGCGGCCTTCCGGCGGCGCGCCATTTTCCTTCAGCATCTTCAGCATCGTCTCGCGAACGCTGCGCAATTCATCCGCGCTGGCGCCGATGACATGTTGCGCCATGATCGAGGACGACGCCTGGCCCAGCGCGCAGGCTTTGACGTCATGGGCGAAATCGGTGACGACGCCGTCATCCATCTTCAGATCGACGGTCACGGTCGAGCCGCAGAGCTTGGAATGCGCGCGCGCGGTTGCGTCGGGGTGGTCGAGCCGGCCGATCCGCGCGATATTCCCGGCAAATCCCAGAATTTTCGCATTGTAGACATCGTCGATCATATTTTTCCAATCCGTCGCCGCTGAGCGAACAGCGATTGCCGCTGGCGGTCTTCCTTTCGCTCGGCACGATCATATATAATGCTGGTAGTCGGGTATGGACAAGGTAACCAACGACCTCGTCTTGCTCAAATCAGTTCACGCCGCTTACGGGCTGGAAACAGGGCACGTTTCTAACACCCGAAAGGTCGTGGTCCGTTCAACTCGTTCCTCCTGAGAGGGGAACTACGGGAGACGCCTTTATGGATGCCGTCATCAAGAAATTCATGCCCCCCTCCGCCTATCTGGAAAAGCCGGTCACCGATCGGCCGAGCGAAGCCGAAGCCGAGGCCGCGGTTCGCACGCTGTTGCGCTGGGCCGGCGACAATCCGGACCGGGAGGGCCTGGTCGATACGCCAAAGCGCGTGGTCAAGGCCTATAGCGAAATGTTCGGCGGCTATGACAAGTGCCCGGCCGAGGAACTCGGCCGCACTTTCGAGGAAGTCGCCGGCTATGACGACCTCGTCCTCGTCAAGGATATAACGTTCCATTCGCATTGCGAGCACCACATGGTGCCGATCATCGGCAAGGCGCATGTCGGCTATTTGCCGGACGGCAAGGTTGTCGGCCTGTCCAAAATCGCGCGCGTCGTCGATATCTTCGCCCAGCGCCTGCAGACCCAGGAAGCCATGACCGCACAGATCGCCGGCGTCATCCAGGATGTGCTCAATCCGCGCGGCGTCGCCGTCATGCTCGAAGCCGAGCACATGTGCATGGCCATGCGCGGCATCCGCAAGGAGGGGTCCACGACGCTGACCTCGACCTTCACCGGCGTCTTCAAGGACACGCCCGAGGAACAGGTCCGTTTCGTCACCATGGTGCGCGGCGGCAGGGGCTGAACGACCCTCGCCGGTCGCCAGCCATGATCCCGAAAAGTGGGAACCGGTTTTCGGACAAGATCATGGCCAAACAAGAAGACAGAGCCTCACCCATTCCGATTCTATCGGAATGGGTGAGGCTCTGAACAAGGACCGGCGATGTCGGCACTGGAATTTCCGAAAGCTCCATCAGACAAGAAGGCACTGGAAGAAGGCGCGGTCTTTTCGCCGCGTTTCGATGCCAGCGGTCTCGTCACCGTGGTCGTCACCGACGCCGAAGACGGCATGTTGCTGATGGTCGCGCACATGAACGCCGAAGCGCTGGCGCTGACGCTCGAAACCGGCATCGCTCACTACTGGTCGCGCTCGCGCAACGCTCTGTGGAAGAAGGGCGAGACGTCCGGGAATGTCCAGAACGTCGTCGAGATGCTCACGGATTGTGACCAGGACGCCATATGGTTGCGCGTCAAAGTGATGGGCCACGACGCAACCTGCCACACCGGCCGGCGTTCTTGCTTTTATCGGACGGTGGGGCTGATCGACGGCAAGGGGACGCTTGCCAGCGACGGCAGCAAGCCACTGTTCGATGCGGAAGAAACGTATCGAAAGCCTCATGAACCATCCATATGAATGAACCACATAAACCATCCATATGAATGAACCCTTCGCCGAACTGCAGCCACGTATATTCATGATTTCGATACGGCCATCCTGTATATTGGCCGTGGGACAAGGGAGATTGTGATGCTCGAATGGGCGTCATTGCGCAACAGAGTGGATGTTCGGGAAGCCAACGGCCTCTCCTCGTCCGCCGGCGCAGCTGAAGTGAAACCGGAGAAGAAAACAGGCATTTCGCTGGCACTGGGCGGCGGCTGCGCGCGCGGCTGGGCCCATATCGGCGTGCTGCGCGCGCTCGACGAAGCCGGCATAGAAGTGTCGATGATCGCCGGCACCTCAATCGGCGCGCTGGTCGGCGGTTGCTATCTTGCCGGCAAGCTGGATGAGCTGGAAGAATTCGCCAGAAGCCTGACCAAGCGGCGCATCTTTGGTCTTCTCGACCTCAATCTGCGCGGCAGCGGCCTGTTCGGCGGCATGAAGCTGGACGCACGGCTGCGCGAACACATGGCCGGCATTCGTTTCGAGGATCTGCCCAAGCCTTTCGTCTGCGTCACTTCGGAGATCCGCACCGGCCATGAAATCTGGCTGTCCGGCGGCTCGCTGATCACCGCCATGCGCGCCTCCTATGCACTGCCCGGCGTTTTCGAACCGGTCACCTGCAACGGGCGCGTGCTGGTCGACGGCGCGCTGGTCAATCCGGTGCCGGTCTCGGTCTGCCGCGCCTACGAGCAGCCGCTCGTGGTCGCGATCAACCTCCACTATGACCTGTTCGGTCGCGCCGCCGTCATCAAGCACACTGCCGGCGAGATGATCGCCGAGAAGGACGCACCATCGGTCGGCCAGGTCGACGCCGAACGCCAGTCCCGCGAAGTGCGACTCGGCATCACCGGCGTCATGGTCGAAGCCTTCAACATCATCCAGGACCGCATTTCGCGTGCGCGGCTTGCCGGCGACCCGCCTGACATGTCGCTGCAGCCGAAGCTCGGCCATATCGGCCTGACCGAATTCCACCGCGCCGACGAGGCGATCCGCATCGGCTACCAGACAACCATGGCCCAGATCGGCGAGTTGACGCGGCTGCAGACGGTTCTGGCCTAAATGATGATCCCGGGAGCCTGTTCTCAGGCCCGTGCGGCATCGACGATGCGAAACTGCACCGTGCGGTTGCCGTTCCAGTGATTGCCCGACAGCGAGCCGGCGACATGCACCGGCTTGCCCCTGTTCTTGAACAGGAATTCGCCGAGCGCCGTATCGACGGCGCGAAAGGCGATCGCCTGGATGCGGCCACCGCTTTCCGACTGCAACTCGGCGCGGATATGGTTGGTGCCGACCGGCCTTGCGTCGGTAAGCCGATGGCGCGGCAGCGCGAAGACCGGCGCGACGTGTCCGGCGCCGAACGGGCCGGCCTTCTCCAGCGCATCGAGCAGACCGAGCGTCGCGCCCTCTGCGGCCAGCGCACCGTCGATCGCCAGGCTTTCCTCGCCTTGCAGCCGAAACACGTCGGCCGCCGCTCGTTCTTCGAAGAAAGCCCTGAGCGCGCCGAGTTTCGCCCGCTCCACCGTGATACCCGCCGCCATGCCATGACCGCCGCCCTTGACGATCAGCCCGGCATCGGCGGCCTCGCGCACCAGCCGGCCAAGGTCGAAACCCGACACCGAACGGCCTGAACCCGTACCGACGCCATTGGGATTGAAGGCGATGGCGAAGGCGGGCCGGCGCGCATGGTCCTTGAGCCGCGAGGCCAGCAGGCCGACGATGCCCGGATGCCAGTTGGAGCTGGCGGTGACGACGATGGCCGGCCCATTGCCGCCGGCAAGCTCGGCATCGGCCTCCACGCGTGCCGCGGCCAGCATTTCCAGTTCCATCTGCTGCCGCTCCTGATTGAGACGATCCAGCGTCTCGGCGATGGTGCGGGCCTCGACGGGATCGTCGGTGGCGAGCAGCCGGCTGCCGAGTGCCGCATCGCCGATCCGCCCGCCGGCATTGATGCGCGGACCGATCAGATAGGCCAGATGGAAGGTGCTGACCGGCTCGCCGATGCGCGAGACCCGCGCCAGCGCGGCCAGGCCTTCGTTCCTCTGCTGGCGCGCCATCTGCAGCCCCTTGACCACGAAGGCGCGGTTGACGCCGGTCAGCGGCACCACGTCGCAGACGGTCGCCAGAGCCACGAGGTCGAGCAAGCCAAGCAGATCCGGCGGTGCGGCATCCGGCAATCGACCGCGCAGGATCTTTGCCGTCTGCACCAGAGCCAGGAAGACGACGCCGGCAGCGCAAAGATGGCCCTGCCCCGAAAGGTCGTCCTCGCGATTGGGATTGACGACCGCTTCCGCCGCCGGCAACGGGCCGCCGACCTGGTGATGGTCGAGCACCACGACATCGGCGCCCGCCGCCTTTGCCGCATCGATGGAAGCGGCGCTGTTGGTGCCGCAGTCGACGGTGACGATCAGCGTTGCGCCGCGCGAGACGAGTTCGCGCATGGCCTCCGGATTGGGGCCGTACCCCTCGAAGATGCGGTCCGGTATGTAAATCTCCGAAGGCACCGAGAAATGCGTGAGAAACCGCTTGAGCAGTGCCGAAGAGGCCGCGCCGTCAACATCGTAGTCGCCGAAGATCGCCACCTTTTCCCTGGCAATGACTGCCCCGGCGATACGGGCGGCGGCCTTGTCCATGTCGGTCAGCGATGCCGGGTCCGGCAGCAGGTCGCGAATGGTCGGATCGAGAAACCGCTCGGTCTGCTCGGCGCTCACGCCGCGCCCGGCAAGGACGCGCGCGACGATGTCGGGCACGCCATGGCCCTGCGCGATGGCGAGTGCGGTCATGTCCTGCCGCTCGGTCAGCCGGTGTTCCCACGAAACACCGGTGGCCGATTGCCTGACATCGAGGAAAAAACGTCTTTCGCCCGTCATATGACGCGCCGTCTGCAAAATTGTCATTTCTCACAATATGCGACGGCTAGCCGAGTCGGTATCAAAACTTTTCCAGATCCTGGTGGCGCGCCTTGATCTCGCGCACGGTGCGTGACGACGAGCGCAGCACGATCGTGTGCGTGGTGATGGAGTTGCGACCGAACTTGACGCCGGCCAGCATGTTGCCGTCGGTCACGCCGGTTGCCGCAAACAGCACGTCGCCGCGCGCCATGTCCTGCGTGCGATAAACCCGCTTCGGGTCGGAAATGCCCATCTTGGCCGCGCGCTCCACTTTTTGCGGCGTGTCGAGGATCAGTCTTCCCTGCATCTGGCCGCCGGTGCAGCGCAACGCAGCCGCTGCCAGCACGCCCTCCGGCGCACCGCCGGTACCGAGATAGATGTCGATGCCGGTCTCGTCCGGATCGGTGGTGTCGATGACGCCGGCGACATCGCCGTCGCCGATCAGCCGGATCGCAGCGCCGGTAGCTCGCACGGCTTCGATCAGCTTGCCATGGCGCGGCCGGTCGAGGATGCAGGTGGTGATCTCCGACACTGGAACGCCCTTGGCCCTGGCCAGGCTGGCGATGTTTTCGGCCGGCGAGGCATCGATGTCGATGACACCGTCCGCATAGCCGGGACCGACGGCGATCTTGTCCATATAGACGTCGGGCGCGAACAGGAGGCTGCCCTTTTCCGCAATGGCGATGACCGCGAGCGCATTGGGCAGGTTCTTGGCGCAGATCGTCGTGCCTTCGAGCGGGTCGAGCGCGATATCGACCGCCGGGCCTTTGCCGGAGCCGACCTCCTCGCCGATATAGAGCATCGGCGCCTCGTCGCGCTCGCCCTCGCCGATCACCACCGTGCCCTTGATGGCGAGGCGGTTGAGCTCCTCGCGCATGGCGTCGACCGCGGCCTGGTCGGCGGCCTTCTCATCACCGCGTCCGCGCAGCCTGGCTGCCGCCACCGCGGCACGTTCGGTGACGCGCACCAGTTCCATGGCGAGTATCCGGTCGAGGCCGGCGACGATGTTCTGGGCCACGTTCATCGATGGACAATCCTCGTTGGCGCATCGCCCCCCACCGGAGGCGCGCTCCTTGTGTCAAAGCTCCATGACAACAGCAAGACCTTGGCAAGCGTTTTTTGAAAACGCAACGATATCAATCGATTGAATGGTAAAGACTACCCTCTACCCTGCCCGCTCTATGCGGATGACCTGCGGCTTGTCGGTCAAATGGCCGTCCTTGGTGATCCCCTCGACGGCCTTGCGCACCGCCGCTTCCGTCGTCTCATGGGTGACGAGGATGACCGTTTTCTGCAAAGCGGTTTCCGGCCCGGCGGCATGCTGCACGATCGATTCCAGCGAAATGTCGCTGTCGGCCATGCGCTTGGCAATGGCGGCAAAGACGCCGATCCGGTCATGCACCGTCAACCGGATGAAATAGCCGCCGGCGTGGCTGCGCATCTGCGCCTTCTTGTAGGGTCGCAATTCCTTCGCCGGCAGGCCGAAGACCGGACCGTGCTGGAAACCCGGCCGGCTCTTGGCGATGTCGGCAATGTCGCCGACCACCGCCGATGCGGTGGCGTTGCCGCCGGCGCCGGGACCGGAGAGCAAAAGCTCGCCAAGGATGTCGGTTTCGATGGCAACCGCATTGGTCACGCCGTGCACCTGTGCGATGACCGAGGCCGTCGGCACCATGGTCGGATGCACGCGCTGTTCGATGCCGCTTTCCGTGCGCTGGGCGACGCCGAGCAGTTTTATCCGGTAACCGAGATCGGCAGCCGCGCGGATGTCGGCCTGGCTGATGTTGGAAATCCCTTCCATGTAGATGTCGTTGGCGGCGATCCTCGTGCCAAAGGCAAGGCTGGTCAGGATCGACAGCTTGTGCGCGGTGTCGTGGCCCTCGATGTCGAAGGTCGGGTCGGCCTCCGCATAGCCCAGCCGCTGCGCGTCCTTCAGGCAGGCGTCGAACGACAGGCCCTCGGCCTCCATCCGGGTCAGGATATAGTTGCAGGTGCCGTTGAGGATGCCGAAGACACGGGTCACCGAATTGCCGGCCATCGCCTCGCGCATCGTCTTGATGACCGGGATGCCGCCGGCCACCGCCGCCTCGTAGTTGAGCAGCACGCCCTTCTTCTCGGCGATCTCGGCCAGCGCCACGCCGTGTTTGGCGAGCAGCGCCTTGTTGGCGGTGACGACATGGCGGCCGGCTTCAAGTGCTGCTTTCACGGATGATCGCGACGGCCCCTCGTCGCCGCCGATCAGTTCGACGAAGACATCGATGTCGGCGGTCTGCGCCATTCCCACCGGATCGTCGAACCACTTGGCCGCGCTGAGATCGACGCCGCGGTCGCGTTTGCGATCGCGGGCCGAAACGGCTGACACGACGATCTCGCGGCCGCATTGCCGCGTCAGTTCAGCCGCCTTGTCCCGCAGCACGCGCGCCACCGACGCGCCGACGGTGCCGAGACCGGCAATTCCAACACGCAACGCTTCAGCCATGTCCGGCGACGCCCCTCAAGGATTTGGTCGATGTGATATCGGGCAACTCAACGATGCGCGGCGAGCGGCACCACATTGTTGGGCTGCTTGGCGCTGGACGCCAGGAAGCGCTTGATGTTGCGCGCCGCCTGCCGGATCCGGTGCTCGTTCTCGACCAGCGCGATGCGCACATGATCGTCGCCATGCTCGCCAAAGCCGACGCCCGGCGCCACCGCCACGTCGGCGTGCTCGATCAGAAGCTTGGAGAATTCGAGCGAACCGAGATGCTTGAAGGGCTCCGGTATCGGCGCCCAGGCAAACATCGATGCCGCGGGCGCAGGAATCGCCCAGCCGGCGCGGCTGAAAGCATCGACCATGACGTCGCGGCGCTTATGATAGATGTCGCGCACTTCGGCGATATCGGCGCCGTCGCCGTTGAGTGCATGCGCGGCCGCCACCTGGATCGGTGTGAAGGCACCATAGTCGAGGTAGGATTTGACCCTAGTCAGCGCCGAGATCAGCCGCTCGTTGCCGACGGCGAACCCCATGCGCCAGCCGGGCATGGAAAAGGTCTTCGACATCGAGGTGAACTCGACCGTCACGTCGATGGCGCCCGGCACCTGCAGCACCGAGGGCGGCGGATTGCCGTCGAAATAGATCTCCGAATAGGCAAGGTCCGACAGGATGATAATGTCGTTCTTCCTGGCGAAGGCCACCACGTCCTTATAAAAGTCGAGCGAGGCAACCAGCGCCGTCGGGTTCGACGGATAGTTGAGGATCAGCGCCAGCGGCTTCGGGATCGAATGGCGGATGCCGCGCTCCAGCGCCGGAATGAAGCCGTCATCCGGCTCGACCTGCAACGAACGGATGACGCCGCCCGACATGATAAAGCCGAAGGCGTGGATCGGATAGGTCGGATTGGGGCACAGGATCACGTCGCCGGGGGCGGTGATCGCCTGCGCCATATTGGCGAAGCCTTCCTTCGAGCCCAGCGTCGCCACCACCTGCGTGTCCGGGTCGAGTTTTACGCCGAAACGGCGGGCATAGTAATTGGCCTGGGCGCGGCGCAGGCCCGGAATGCCGCGCGACGACGAATAGCGATGCGTGCGCGGATCGCGCACCACCTCGCACAATTTATCGACGATAGCCTTGGGCGTCGGCAAGTCCGGGTTGCCCATACCAAGATCGATGATGTCGGCGCCGCGCGAACGGGCACTGGCCTTCAGCCGGTTGACCTGCTCGAAGACATAAGGCGGAAGCCGGCGGACCTTGTGAAATTCTTCCATATCAATTCCAGAGGTGGTCAGTTCCAGAGGTGGTTTTCGGTCGCGCGATATAACCCTATTTGCAGGCAGGGTCGAGGGCGGGATCGCAATTGGTCTCGATCTGCTTCAGCGCATCGGCGCCGTGCTTCCTTGCCAGCGTGTTCAGCGCCGCCGTGTTCGCGACCCTGACCGCGCCGCCCCTGGAGCCCTGCGCCTGCCCGTCGGCCTTCAACTGGGCGAGCTTGGCGTTCTTCTCCTCCTCGGTGAACTGCTCCGCCGCCACTTGCGGCGGGATGTTCAGGTTCGGATAGGCGCCGGTGTCCTTTGGCCCTTCGACGAGGCTGGCGGCGGGTGCTGTACCCTCGGTGTTGGTGCTCGAACAGCCGGCGATAGCCAGCAGGACGACCGCCACGCCCATGCGGCAAAAACGACCAGGGCCGGAAAAAACAGTTTCGCCAATATTAATCGTCATATTGTTTCCTTAGGCAGCCGAGGTAGACCGCGTTGGACCCTGTCGGATGTCCCATGATAATATGTCAAGAAAACGCTTCGGGAGGAACCCCGCGAACCATGTCCAAAAGACCCGATTCGGGCAAAGCGGAAGATGACCAGCCTTCGACCGTCGAGCAATATCTGGTGAAGGACCCGGAGCGCTTCGCCTTGAACATGGCACGCATGATCGAGCAGGCCGGCAAGGCGGCTTCCGCATGGGCCGAGCCGCGCGAAAAAGGCGAGGTGCGCGATCATGTCGCCGAGCCGGTCATCGACATGGTGAAAACCTTCTCCAAGCTCAGCGAATACTGGCTTTCCGATCCGCAGCGCGCGCTGGAGGCGCAGACGCGGCTGTTTTCCGGCTACATGACCGTCTGGGCCAATGCCATCCAGCGCATCGGCGCCGGCGGCGAAGGTACCGACGACGCGGTCAAGCCTGAGGGCGGCGACAAGCGTTTCCAGGATCCGGAATGGGGCCGCAACGCTTTCTTTGATTTCCTCAAGCAGGCCTATCTCGTCACCTCGCGCTGGGCGGCCGAGCTGGTCGAGCACGCCGATGGCCTGGACGAGCACACCCGCCACAAGGCCAGCTTTTACGTCAAGCAGGTGTCCAACGCCATCTCGCCGTCAAACTTCATCCTGACCAACCCGGAGCTGTTTCGCGAGACCATCGCCTCGAATGGCGAAAACCTGGTGCGCGGCATGAAGATGCTGGCCGAGGACATCGCTGCCGGCAAGGGCGACCTGAAACTTCGGCAGGCCGATTACTCGCCCTTCGAGATCGGCAAGAACCTGGCCACGACACCCGGCAAGGTGGTGGGCCGCAGCGATGTCGCCGAGATCCTGCAGTACGAACCGTCGACCGAGACCGTGCTCAAGCGGCCGCTGCTGATCTGCCCGCCGTGGATCAACAAATTCTACATTCTCGATCTCAACCCGCAAAAATCCTTCATCCGCTGGGCCGTCGAGCAGGGCCACACCGTCTTCGTCATCTCCTGGATCAACCCGGACAAGCGGCACGGCACCAAGGGTTGGGAGGCCTATATCAGGGAGGGCCTGCAATATGGCCTGGACACGATCGAAAAGGCCACCGGCGAAAAGGAGGTCAACGCCATCGGCTATTGCGTTGGCGGCACGCTTCTGGCGGCGGCCCTGGCGTTGATGGCGCAGGAAGGCGACCACCGCATCAAATCGGCCACCTTCTTCACCACGCAGGTCGACTTCACCTATGCCGGTGACCTGAAAGTGTTCGTCGATGAGGAGCAGGTCGCGGCCGTCGAAAAGGCGATGAACGAGAAAGGCTATCTCGACGGCACCAAGATGGCGACCGCCTTCAACATGTTGCGCTCTGGCGACCTGATCTGGCCCTATGTCGTCAACAACTACATGCGCGGCAAGGACCCCCTGCCCTTCGACCTGCTCTACTGGAACGCCGATTCGACCCGCATGGGCGCGGCCAACCATTCTTTCTACCTGCGCAATTGCTATCTCGAGAACAGACTTTCGAAAGGCATGATGGAGCTGGCCGGCCGCATGGTGTCGCTCGGTGACATCACCATCCCGGTTTACAACCTCGCCTCGAAGGAAGACCATATCGCGCCGGCGCTCTCGGTTTTCCTCGGCTCGAAATATTTCGGCGGCGAGGTCGAGTACGTGATGGCCGGCTCCGGCCACATCGCCGGTGTCGTCAACCCGCCGGCGGCGCAGAAGTATCATTACTGGACCGGCGGCAAGCCAACGGGCGACTTCGATCAATGGGTCGCCAACGCCACGAACCATCCCGGTTCCTGGTGGCCGCACTGGCAACGCTGGATCGAGGCCAGGGACAATACCCGCGTGCCGGCCCGCAAACCGGGCAAGCACATGAAAACCTTGGGTGATGCGCCAGGCACCTATGTCAAGGTGCGTGTGTAACGTCCTGTAATGTGTGGTGAGTTGACGTGCCTGCCAAAGAGGGCGAAATGGTGTCGTCAACCCTTAGGTAGCCTCGATTCACCTCTAGCCATCGAATTACTTTGAGGCTTGCCTTTTTGATACAGGTCTCGTTTCCGGTTCGGGGACAAGGATTATTTCGGCGGGACGTTTCAACGCCACGCCAATGACGTACCGGCCGGACATCGAGGGGGAATTTTGTTTTGAAATCAGCGGGATCGCGCTTCGCGAAGGGAGAACGCCGCGCCATTGCGGCAGCGCTTTTCTCCGTGCTCCTGGCGTCCTGCACCTCGGCTGGCGACCCGACAATGTCCGTCGGCATGCCTGGCTACAATGCCTCGTCCATGGACAATAGCACGGCCGCGGGCACGCAACAGGTCGCCGCTGATTCGTCATCGCAGATCACGACTTCACAGATGACGATGACCGCCGAGGGCGACGCAGCCCTTCCCGAGCAGGTCGCTTATGTACCAGTGGCGAAGCCAGGAGCCCAGGGTGGAGCCAGGTCCGATGCCGGCTTCCCCGTCACGGCTCCTGCGGGCGCCGAGGCGACTGCGGGCCAGACGCCGCAGCCACAGGAACAGCCCGCGCAGACGGTGGAACAGGCCGACGCTGCCACGCAGAAGACAGAAACGGCCGATGCCGGCACGGCCGCGCCGAAGAAGGCCGAAGCCGCCGCGCCGGCGATGAACAATCCGGTCTACGTAACCGCCGGAGAGCCGCAGCCGCAAGCCTATGCGCCAAAGAAGAAGGGGTTCCTCGCCTCTTTGTTCAGCGCCACGCCCGCCTCGGCGGCACCTGCTCCGCAGGCCAACAGCAGGTCGGGCGAGCAACCGACGACCGCCCAGCCCAAGGCGGCGGCGGCAAAGCCGACCGTCACTCTGGCCTCGGCCAAATCGGCTGAAAAGCCGGTGCAACTGGCTTCGCTAGGCGATACCAGCCATTTCACCGACGACGCGCTGCCCGGCGTACGCAAGACCGCACTCTTCGAGATCAAGCGCAAATCCGGCCTCGACGACGAGAGCGACGTCGATCTCAACGAGGATGAGGGCGGCGCCTATCAGGTGGCATCCGCCGCCGGCCTTGCCCGGCTGGCGCCCAACGGTCTCCTCAGGCAGACCGAGAATGTCGACGTCGCCTGCCTCAAGCCTTCGCTGGTCCGGGTGCTGAAGACGATCGAGGGCCACTACGGCAAGAAGATGATCGTCACCTCCGGCTATCGTGACCCGGCCCGCAACCGCCGCGCCAACGGCGCCAAGAATTCGCTGCACATGTATTGCGCCGCCGCCGACATCCAGGTTCCAGGCGTCTCGAAATCGCAACTGGCAAGTTATATCCGCAGCATGCCCGGGCGCGGCGGCGTCGGCACCTACTGCCACACCGAATCCGTTCACATCGACGTCGGTCCCGAGCGCGACTGGAACTGGCGCTGCCGCCGCCGGCGGTAACGACTGGTCTTCCTCTCGTTTACGAAAACCTCCGCTGTGTGCTGTCTGGAGCGGCATGCAACGCACCGCCGAACCGTTTGAATCGCCAAAAAAGCACGGTTTTGCAGCCATTGAAAAAAGTTGTCGCAGGCAGCAGCAGACGGGTTGCCGGTTTGGCGCGACGCAACTATAAGCGCTCAATCTGAGCGCGCCCATCGTCTAGCGGTCAGGACACCGCCCTTTCACGGCGGTAACAGGGGTTCGATTCCCCTTGGGCGTACCAGACTTTTCAAGTACTTAGCTTAAATCTCCCTTTTCCTGTCCAACGTTTGGCCAATTTCCTTTTTCGGCCTTGTCGATTCGTCGTCGTTCGCCAACTTTGATTTTCCGGGGTTTCCTGCGACTATCGGCAGGTCCGGGCATGGGGGAACGGCAATGGGCGCAATCGAAAACTTGCTTGAACTTGTGGTCGCAATCGTCGCACTGATCGTTTCAGTGTTGGCCTTCGGCTTTTCCGTCTTCTTCTGGCGACGCCAGTTTCGCCCGATTGTAACAGCTTCGGTCAAAACTCACAGCGGCGGGAACAATGGGATCGCCTACAACCTCGTAGTGCCAAACTCTGGATCAATTCCGGCGAAAAATATCCGCCTAATTGTACACGACCAGGCTGGGCTCGAAGCGGCGCTCGGCGTCGGTGTCAACGAGGATGATAAAAAGCGATGGCTGGCGTGTTTCGATCAGTCGACGGTAATTTCGCTTCTCCAAAACGGCGATAAGACGTCGTGCTCTTTTGGGATGACGCATAGGAATCCGCGGCAAAGCTTTTGGAAACCGCAGGCCGTGTTTCCAATCCGCATTGAGTATGAGGGGTGGTTCGGCGACAAGTAGGATTCGGACCCACCTAACATTTTGCAGATCGCGGACTCCGACAGCTTCACTGGAGGGATGTGGGCGCCGGTGAAAAAATAGAGAAGCCCGCCACCGTGAGGCGGCGGGCAGAGTCGGCAGCCGGGCGCAGCGGGCCGACGAAAGTGGCGATATGTGCTGAGCGCTAAGAGGTTTTGAACGAGATCCCAAGGCGCGGCGAGGTCGGCGCTACTGACGCGCGCCTGTTCCCGAGCGCGTTGGCTTCAGCCAACCTAGCCAGTGCTTGCTCGACTTTCTGTGCCGAAGCGTCCGTGCGCTTGATGTGCCGCATCATTTGCTGCCTCAGCAGCGCGAGCCTTTCGGCGCGATATACGTCGCCGTATCTCGCAGTTTCAAGATGGAGGGTCGCAAGTCTCATGGGCGCGATTCCCCATTATCTAGCAGTAGAATTCGCAAATCCGTCTTTCGTTCCGACGTCCGCCTTACGCCGTCGCAAAGGGCCCGAGGGCGCCGCGAATGAGAACCGAACCACGAATATCGTGGAATCCGGTTAGGAATTCTTATCGCCGTTTGGGTTTGGCGCCGGTGCCTCTCGCACATCTCGCGGTGGCGGATCGACATGTTCAGGCTCTGGCGATGCTTCCTTGTCGGGGCGACGAACAGGTGTCTTCTTTTTCGGGTCGGGCCTCGGTGGTGGTTGTTTGATTTTGTTTGCCATATCCAGTTTCCTCCATCTTCCTGAAACCGGATCGCCTCTCTTGTTCCTATGCGCCATTAAAAGGCCCGCCACCGTGAGGCAGCGGGCTTCAACTGGAGGGGCATCTTGCGGGCGAAGTTTCAAAGTTGCATCAAGGCTGGGCGGCTGCTCGTGCCTTGGCAGGGCAGTAGGGACAGGGAACGCCATACGGTAGGGGGGTGCAATTGAAACAAGCGCTAGTACTTTGTGCGCTGGCAATTACAATGCCATTGTGCGGGTGCACAACTAGGCCCGGGCAGTTGATGGTGGGGCACAAGCCCTACTACGGATCTGATCCTGGCCCTGTTGCGCTGCGTCGGATGGGTGACGCTGGATATATTCCGCGTTCAATTTCATGCTTCATGCCTCGATCTGGCCCTGCTGCAAAATCGCCCAAAGGTTCAACCTTGAAGCTTGAGTGGGCTAAAGCTCCCAAGCCCTATCCGACTTGGACAATAATATCGGCTCCGCGTTCGGTGCTTGGGAAGGAGCGGGCAGTTGCAGCAAAAGCAGGTATGCACAAGGTGTCTGGAAGTCACTTCTTTCAGGAGATAGCCGGCGAAGAATTCTACTGCGAGATCTGGCGAGTCGGGTAGCCTGCCGGCTTCAATTTCGGCCGCCGAACGTTATTGGCCGGCCAGCCGCGGCGTAAGGGTCCTCAGCAACAAAAAAGCCCGCTACCAGAAGCAGCGGGCCATTCAATGGACGCCTGCTTCTTTGAGTGGTGCCGGGAACCGATGCAGAGAAGGCAGATCAAGAGGCTGAGAAAAAGTCGTCGCCGGAGCGCTCGTGGAGGGAACGATCCAGTCCGCCATGAGTTAGCAAATCATGATGGACACCATGGAACCCCTCGGACACGCGATGGCCAATGCCAGGGAGCGCATTAACCGGACCGAGCTCGCGCTTGAACGCACAGAAGAAATGCTGGCCGAGAATATCGCGCTGTGCAGCAGGCTACGCGCGCAACGGTGTCTGGTTGAGGCCGCATACCGCTTGGCGGAAATCGATCCCCCCAGCAATGAAGGTGTCGCCGGCAGTCATGAAGCGCCACCGGCATCGAGAACGCCGCCGATTTCTTCATAAAGCCGATAGGCGCGTCCATAGTTCGTGTCGTTGTTGTCGAGACTGGCATTCTCACCGACAAGGCCGTCAAGCCATTCATGCCATTTTCGGAGATTGGTGATTTGTGCGCCGGCTTGAACGAGCGCTCGACCATTGCCAGAAGGGCGCCGACGCTTGTCGCGTTCACCCTCCTTGCCCCTTTTCCAGGGCGCTTCCGTCGATGACGCCGTTTCTACGGGATGTATTAAAACCGTTTCACGGGATCTATTATAGGTTTCACCTAATATATTTACACCAGCATCCTCTTGAACAGAAGGCTTTCAAAGAGTCGGCCCTTTCACGGCGGTAACAGGTGTTCGATTCCCCTTGGGCGTACCAGATTTTTCGAGCACGGCCGAAAACTCCCTTCCCTATCCGATGTTTGGCCAATTTCCGCACAGAAACCGGCGAGATTGCTTGGTGGGGCTTTGGTGCACTCGGCAGGGATCGAACCTGCATCTGCCCGAGGCTTCGGTGGTGGCTCTATCCTGGTTGAGCTACGAGCGCGAACATTTTGGCAGGCTAAAAGAGCAGGTGTCGTTTTATCAACTCGGAGATTGGGGGTAACCGGCACCTGCAATGGAAGTAAGGCCGCGCAGGTCGCATCACCATTACTAAATTAGCAATCATGCATGAGTGGCCTATAGTGTTAACAGCCGGCGCCGCCCCTCCTCAAAGCCCCGCCGGTTAGGCTCGGCGGCCCCTCGATCATTCGGCTGTCGAGCCGCCCGAACTTGCTAGCCGCCTTCATGATCCGGATTAGAACCAACAACCGGCACCAGAGTCTCCGATCACCATTGGCCGATTAAGAGATCCAAAAAGCCCCGCCGCTCCATTTTGCGAAGCGGCGGGGCCCCCCACTCGCCCCCGCTGCTGACCACGCAATTGCGATGCCAGACGTGTTGACCCATTACGGAGCACCTTTAGGACGGCCTGTTCACAGTCGCGGGGGCTGTATCAAGCGGATCGATTGGATGTCGACTTTGCCGTAAAAAGTCTTTGGGCCGGAACGCTTGCTCGTCTCGAGGGTTGGGGTGCAGGAGATGCAGGCGTGGCCAAGAAGACGTCTATCGCCGAAACACTGCGACGAACCTCTAACCAACTGAAGAGGATCCGGAAACACGTCGCCAACGGCGGTCACATGGACCAGATGCAAGAGGTCGACGCCCTGGTAGGCCTCGCCAAAGAAATGGCCGACCGGCAACTGGCCGGGTTAGAAACCCCGGCAGACGAAAGCGATGGCTCTGCGCAAGACGGTGACAATGCAAAGGATTGAGCGTCGCCTCCCGGCATTCCGCGATCACGGAATTACTTTGATCGCCAAGCTCGGTACTCTCCAACGGCAGCGGACCCCAAACCGCCTGGCCGGCGCCCGTCAGGCCCCCCGCCAACTGTTGGTGCCGGCCATCCTCTGTTCAAATCTGGATAGGCGCGCCCTTCTTGCAACGCTCGAGTGCCTCCATCTGCCAGCTGGCCACCGGTACTCACTCGTTTGGGCAAGGATTCGACTCCAGGCTCATCCATTTGGCGGCCACGCGAATGGAACATGACCATTTTACTAAATTAGCGACGATACATGAAGGACCTATAGTTCGCCCCAGCCGGCGACCGCCCCCCGTACCGCCAGCCGGTCAGGCCCGGCGGCCCGCTGTTGGTCACCCCAACGGGGAGCTGCTGGGCCGCCTCAATTCGTTCTACGGATGGCGCGGGCCTTAGCTCACGGTCCACAACAGGGAGATCGGGGGAGTAGAAAGACGCCTTCTTTGCCCGCCTTAGGGTTTCCTGCTTCTGGCATGGTCTCCCGCAAAAGCGGATGATCGATTTATCCGGGGAAATGTCTTGCCGCGGCTTCACAAGGCACTTCGGCCCCGCCGGCAGGCTCGCACTCATAGCTGGTAGCTGACGGTTGGGGATCCGTATCGCATATCATGGAGCCGGTTGGGGCCAGCGCTGCAACGCGGCATGGCCAACGTCGGTAAGCGCATAGACGCCGCGCTCGGCCCTGGCGAACCATCCGTAGACATTGTGAAGCAGGATCTTGGCGGCGCGCGGTGAAACGGTTTTCAGATCGCGTGGGCGCTTCGGGCCGTCCGCCATGGCAGCGGCGCAGGCCAGCGCATCCTGCCGGTAAGCGGTCATAATCGGGGCTCGGGAACCACCGCCGACCACAGGATCGCCGCGCCGGCGCCGATGCTCGTCCACAAGGCGCGATCTTCGCTTCGGGTCTCGCCTTGGCGGCAAGGCTGCCGGACTGAGCAGCAGTTCGACGTTGCCGGCGGAGCCAACCCCCAGAAGGCCGAAACCGAGCCGCCGGCAGAGGGCGCGGAACCGGCGATCGTGCTCGCGGCCCTTGCCGCGGGCCGACATCCTCGCCGCGAGCCAGACCTCATCGCATGCCGCGGCGCGATCGACACCTTGAAGTATGAGTTCGAGGTTGAACTGCAACTTCAATTCGCAAATGACGACCACGGGCGGCTCGCCGTCACGCAGTCCCACGACATCGCAACCGCCAACTTCACCTTTGACGGTGAATTCCAGGCTCTCAAGAAACCGCTTCACCGGGATGTAAAGAGACGTTTCCTGCATACCGGAGCCATAGCCGATTCGAGCCGGGTTCGCCCAGAGTTGCTGAAAAACACGCCATCTGGACGGGGAAAGCGAAATGGCGCTCCCAAGATCTTACCTTTGTAGAAATCCTTCCAAAAATTGACATCATCGCCAGAATTTGTAATTTCTCTATCAGCGGCTGAATACGGAAAGGGAGAGGTCCGGTGTCGATCCGCGAAGAGTTGGCGCATACCACCCTGGCCCTCACATCCGCGGAAGCCAAGATCGTGCAGGTTCTTCTGGCCGACTATCCGATGTCCGGGCTCGGCACCGCCACGCGCCTGGCAAAAGCAGCGGGCGTCAGCGATCCGACGGTCATGCGCCTCATGGTCAAGCTTGGCTATGGCGGTTTCGCCGCCTTCCAGGCCAAGCTCCTGGCGGAAATCGAAGCCCGGCTGCATTCCCCGCTGCTGATGATGGAGGCAAAGCGGCCTGCCAATTCGAGCGAAGGCACGGTCAACGACTACTTCCATTCGGTGTCCGATAGCCTGGAGCGGACGCGCACGGCGGTTCCCTCGCAAAGCTATGGCCGCGCCGCCAGGATGCTGCTCGACTGCAAGGGTCAGGTCGTGCTGCTCGGTGGACGCTTCAGCCGGCACATCGCCTCGATGCTCGCCGGTTATCTCGTGCAGTTCCGTCCCAACGTGCACGACATCGGCGCGCTGGCGCCGACGGATTTCGACCTGCTGATCGATCTCGGCAAGCGTGACCTGCTCGTCGTGTTCGACTATCGCCGCTACCAGTCGGACGTGGTGAACTTCGCCCGTCAGGCGCGCGAGCGGGGCATCGGCATCCTGCTGTTCACCGACCCATGGCTCTCGCCCATCTCCGAACATGCCGATCTGACGCTGATCGCGGCAATAGAGGCCAACTCGCCGTTCGACACGCTGGCGACGGCCGTCGTCCAGATGGAGACCGTGTTTGCCCATGCGCTGGAAAGCGAAGGCCAGACGGTGCGCAAGCGCATCGAGGATATCGAAGGGATGCGCCGTGCCAACGGCGTGACGCTCGACGCCTCCGATTTCACCGGCCGCCGCAGCGCCACCGCCGGCGATCCGGCGAAGTGGACGGCACCCTTCGTCAGGGGCAAACCCAAATCGACGTAACCCGCCGCCGACGTGCTCGGAGCAAGACGAGCGGCCGGCCCCCCGCAACACCAAAGACAATCACGAACGCCGCCAAGGCACGAAAGGACATCGATATGCAGGACAGGGATGCGGCCGTCGCCGCCGCGCAAGCCGAGATCGACAAGGATCGCGACTGGGTGATCGGCCTCACCAGCGACATGGTTCAAATCCCTTCGGTGAACCCCAAATTCGAGACCCGGCAAGGGCTGAACCGCGAGGCCGACGTGCAGGCGATGCTGGAGCCGGTCCTCAAGGCCGACGGCTTCTCGACCGAACAATGGGACGCCTTGCCGGGGCGCCCCAATCTGATCGGTGAATGGGCTGGCGAGGAAGAGCGCAGCCTGATCCTGTGCGGCCATATCGACGTCGTGCCGGTCGGCGAAATGAAGAACTGGTCGGTCGATCCGTTTGGCGGCGACATCACCAACGGGCGTCTTTACGGTCGCGGCGCGGTCGACATGAAGGGCGGCGTCGCCGCCTGCATCGCGGCGGCGCACGCCATCCGCAAGGCCGGCATCACGCTCCGGGGCCGGCTGGCGATCCACACCGTGGTCGACGAGGAAGCCGGCGGCTTCGGCGCCATGGACGCGGTCGCCAGGGGCAGGCTCGCCAAGGCGGTGCTGGTCGCCGAACCGACCTGGGGCGATGTCCTCCCGGTCGAGGGCGGGCTCGAATGGGCGCGGGTGACGATCCGCGGCCGCAACGCGCATTCCGCGCTGCGCTACAATGAAATCTATCCGCAGCGCCACGACAAGGACCGGCTGGAGCCCGGCGTCAACGCCATCGAGATCGCGGCGCGATTCATCGCGGCCGTGCGCCAGTACGAGCTCGACCGCACGCGGGCGAGATCGCATCCGCTGCTGCCACTCGGCATGAACACGATCAACATCGGGGTGATGCATGGCGGCACTGGACTTGGCGAGAACGGCCTGCCGACGGTGATGACCAATCCTGCGATCATCCCGGACGTGGCCGTTCTCGATCTCGACATGAAGTTCCTGCCTGACGAGAATTCAGCCGATTATCGCCGCGATTTCGAAACTTTCGTGCATCATTTCGCCGCCACCGACGCCTGGCTGCGCGAAAATCCGCCGACCATCCAATGGGAACTGGGCGGCCTTCACTTTCCACCGATGAACACTTCGCCGGACCATCCGCTGGTCAGGTCGCTCGTCGCCAACAAGGCGCGGATCGGCAAGACGCCTGAGGTGAAGGGCTTCGTCGCCGTGTGCGACGCCGCGCACTATGCCGGCGCCGGCGTCGACGGCGTCATCTTCGGTCCGTCGGGCGACGGTTTTCATGGCGCCGACGAATATGTCGAGGTCGATTCGGTGGTGGAGACCGCCAAGGTCATCGCCGCCTCCGTCATCGACTGGTGCGGCGTCCGCTAAACTCGAGTTGGTTAAGGCGTGTTGAGATTCAGGTCAGGCCGAGCCGAAAATGGTGGGTTCCGAGAACCGGAACGCAGCGTACTTTTGGGTACGTGAGCACCGGAAGCGCAGGAAGCCGCCATTTGCAGGCCGGCATCACCTGAATATCAACACGCCTTAGGCCGGGCGCTTGATGCGGTCGGCCACCGCCGTCCAGGCGGCGCGGATCATGCCTACCAGGCCGCTTGGATAGACGAGCATGATCACGATGATGAGCAGCGCCGAGATCATCAGCCGCCACGCGCCGAAATCGGCCATCGCCTCGGAAAAGACGGTGAGCACGAACGACGCGACGATCGCGCCGTAGATCGTAGCTGTCCCGCCCAGCAGCACCATCGACAGGATGATGGTCGCCAGGCTCATGCCGAAAACGTCGATCGAGGCGTTGCGCTGGTAGGCGGCGTAGAAGGCCCCGGCAATTCCGGTGAAAAAGGCGCTTGCCGCCAGCGTCACCATGCGCTGCCGGACCAGCGAGACGCCGCGGCTGATGGCGTATTCCTCATTGTCGCGCAGGGCCACGATGCTGGCGCCGGCGCGCGAGCGCACGAACAGGCGCAGGAACAGCGTGCTGAGCACCAGAAGCGCCAGCGCGATGTAGAAATAGGCGATCTTGCCGTCGCGGATCATGTTGTGATCGAAGATATAGAGGCCGGGCACCCGCACCAGGCCCTGCGTGCCGCCCGTCAGGTCCGACTGGCTGACAATGACCTGCATGACAAGCTGCGCGAAGCCGAAGGTGACCAGGATGATATAGATGCCCTTCAGCCGCAGGATCGGAATGGTCACCAGCACGGCCGCCAGGGTGGCGATCACGCCGCCCGCCACAAGCGCGATCCACGGATCGACGCCGGCCAGCTTGGCGAGCAGGCTGTAGGTGTAGACGCCGATGCCGAACAGTGCCAGGTGGCCGAAATTGAAGACGCCGCCATAGCCGAGGCTGAGATCCCAGTTCGAGGCGACGACAGCGTAGATGAAGATCATGATCAGCACATGCCGGCTGTAGCTGTCGCCGAAGACGAGCGGCAACAGGGCAAGCAGCAGGAAGCCCGCCACGAAGCCGATCGCCTCGCGGTTCCAGGTCACGCGGCCGGGAGCCGCCGGAATGGCAACGTTGAGGAGCGTCATGCGAGCCCCCTGGAACGGCTGGCGAAAATGCCCTCCGGGCGCACCATGAGCGTCGCGATGAGCACGAGGAAAAGCAGCGCCGGCGTCCAGTAGAGGCCGAAATAGTAGTTGCTCGCCGCCTCGAAGAATCCGATCAGGTAGGCAGCGAAGATCGGTCCTGAAATGCTTGAAATACCGCCGAAAACCACCACGATCAGCGCCTTGAGCAGCGGGTCTGCGCCCATCGACGGATTCATGAAGCGGTAGCCGCCCATGAAGATGCCGGCCAGCCCTGCCAGCGACGCGGCGATGGCGAAGGCAAGGCCGTAAAGCGCCGTGACGTTGAGGCCGACGAGATGGCTCGCATCCTCGTTCTGTGCGACCGCCCTGAGTGCAAGGCCGAGCCGCGTGCGGTTGAGGAACGACCATAAGGCCGCGAGGATCAGCGGCGTGATGACGATGATCGCGATCTGGTGCAGCGACACGCCGACGCCGGCGATGGTGGTGTTGCCCTCGATCAGGCTGGGCAGTTGCTTGGAGCGCGGTCCCCAGACGGTCAGCGCCCCGTTTTCGATCAGTGAACCGGCCGCAAGCGTGGTGATGACGACCACCAGAACGATGTTGGGACGGCCGATCAGCGGCCGCACCACCGAGGCCTGCAGGATCCACCCCGCACCCGCCATGACGATGACGGCCAGCGGAAAGGCGATCACCACCGGCAGGCCGAAGGCGACAAGCTGCCAGGCGAAATAGGCGCCCAGCATCATGAACACGCCATGGCTGAAGTTGAACACGCCGATCGTCGTCCAGACAAGCGCCAGCCCGACCGCCATCATGGCGTAGAGCGAGCCCTGGAACAGGCCACCGAAGAAGATATCCGAAAAGACGCTCATGCCCGAACCCTGTCCAATCCTGCCTTCAATGCCCGAAATACATCGCCATGATTTCGCTGTGCTCGATGCTCTCGCCCGGCCGAATCTCGGTCTTGACCGCTCCGTGATCGACAAGGAACAACTGCCGGCTGAGTTCGAGCAGGAACTCGATGTCCTGCTCGACAACGACGAGCGGCACGCCGCCCCTGGAGATGTCCATGACGGCGGTGCAGAGTTCGTCCTTGATCTTCGGCGCCAGTCCAAGCGTCGGCTCGTCCAGGATCAGCAGGCGCGGATGGCTCATCAGCGCCGTGCCGATCGACACCATCTGACGCTCGCCGCCGGACAGCGTGCGCACCTTTTGGCGCCAGCGTTCGGCCAGCTTCGGGAACAGCTTCACCACCTTTTCGCGGTTCTCGGCCTCGTGCGGCCGCGCGCGCGGCGAATAGGCGCCAAGCGCCATGCAGTCGCCGATCGTCAGGTCGGGAAACAGCTTGTTGCCCTGCGGCACGTGGATGAGGCCGGTGGCGACGATGGCGCGCGCGCTCAAGCCGGTGATGTCCTTGCCGTCGAAGACGACGCGGCCGCTTTTCGGCGCGACCAGGCCGGAAATGGTCCTCAGCAGCGTCGTCTTGCCGTGACCGTTCGGCCCGAACAGCCCGACATTGCCGAACCGGCCGGCCTCGAGCGTGATGTCGTGCAGAACGGTCACGCGGCCATAGCCGGCGGTCACCGCCTCGACGCTTAGGATCGGGCTTTCGCTCACGCCGCCGACCTCCTTGTGCCGAGATAGGCTTCCACCACGCGCTGATCAGCGATCACGCTCCTGGGCTCGCCCGCGGCAAGCACACGGCCCTGGTTCAGCACCAGGAGATGTTGCGACAGGCTCATCAGGAAGGTCAGCACATGTTCGATCAGCACCACGGTGATGCCGCGCGCAGCCGTCCGCCTGATCAATCCGATCGATGTTTCGATCTCCGGCTTGGTCAGGCTGGATGCCGGCTCGTCGAGCAGAAGCATGCGTGGTTCCGTGGCGATTGCCGTTGCGAGCATCAGGCACTTGCGGTCGAACACCGACAACTCACCGGCGAGCCTTCCAAAGGCGGCCGTCGAGAGGCCGACGAACTCCAGCGCCTCGGCGGCGCGGGCCCGTGCCTCAGCCGCCCCTCGCCCGGGCGTGCCATAGCTGGCGCCGATCAGCGCGTTCTCGAAGACGGTCAGCCCGTCGAAGCTGGTCTCGCGCTGAAAGGTCCTGAGAAGGCCGAGCTGTGCAATGGCGTTGCCTGTCTTGCCCTGGATCTCCATTCCGTCGAACCGTATCCGGCCCTTGTCGGGGCCGAACGGTATGCCGGTGATGACGTTGAACAGCGTGCTCTTGCCGCTGCCGTTCGGCCCGGCGACGCCGAAGATCTCCCCGGCCTCGACGGCGAACGAAACGTCGTCGACCGCCCTGAGGGAACCGAACGCCTTCGATACGCCCTCGACTTCAAGCAGCGGCATGCCGCTATTTCATCCAGGGCTGCGGCTGGAACTCGCCGGTCGCGTATTTGGCGGGCGAGATCAAGGTGCGCTTGCCGTCCCATATCTGGAAGAAGGTGATCGGGATGTAGTCGTCGCCCTGCATGGCAAGATGGGTGGCCGGATCGAATTTCAGGCGGCCTTCGGCGACCTGCTTGTCGGTCTCGGACAGCGCCTTCATGATCGCGGCATGGTCCGTCGGATCGCCGGCCTTTTTCAGCGCGTCGAAATAGACGTGGACCATCTCGTAGAGGCCGACGCCGTATGTGCCGCTCTCGACGCCGTATTTGGCCTTGAACTTGGCGGCCACTTCGTCGGCGCGCGGGTTCTTTGGCGTGGTCAGCGCGCCGCCGAGAAGGTTGTAGATGACGCCGTTCGATTTTTCCTTCGTCAGTTCGACGAATTCCGGAACGCTCGGCGCATACTGCAGGAACACCAGGCTTTTGGTCGGCTGCTCAAGGAACTGGTTGAGGAACGAGGCCGAATTGCCAGGCAGATAGTCGGTGTTGATGACCACGTCCGGCACGTCCTCGCGCACCTTGGCCAGGATCGAACGCCAGTCGGTCACCTCGCCGAAGGGCACGAGCTCTTCGACGGTGACGGTCCAGCCCTTCTCCTTGAAGGTCTTCTTCATGCCTTCGGAGATGGTCTTCGAATAGGCGTTGTCGGACGAGATGATCGCGACCTTCTTGGTCGGCAGCGTGATCTTGCCTTCAGCCGACAGCTTCTCGACGAAAATGGTGACATCGGTGTTGTAGGCATCGAAGGACGGGGTCAGCGACCAGCAGCAGGCGTAGTTCTCCGGATTGGGTGCGATGATGTCCTTGGTCTGCTGCGACGTGGCGGCGAGCATATACGGCATCTCCGCCTCGGCCATGTGGTCGATCTCGAAATTGGTCAGGCTGGCATAGCCGGTCAGCATGAAATGCACATCCTGATCGCCGAGCAGGCGCTCGACCGCGCTGGTGACATTCGCCGCCGACTGGTCCTTCACGTCGCCCACGACCAGTTCGAACGTATGGCCGTCGACGCCGCCCGCGCTGTTTGCCTCATCGATCGCCATCTGTGCGCCGCGCTGGAATTCCTGGCCGTCGGCTGCGGCCGGGCCGGTCAGCGGCGCCAGCAGGCCGATCTTGACGACGTCGGCGAATGCCGGCGCACTGGCCAGCATCACGCCGAGCGACGTCCCGAGCAGCATATGCCGGATACGGCGTTTCATCGACTTGGTCCTCATTGGTCCTGTTCCCTGTTATATCCCGACGATGGTTGGATGATTGACAAATTATGCACAGGCGGGTCAATTTGAAAAGATATTTTCATTGGTAGGCGGACAAATTTGGCCGCTAAGCAGTTTGCCGGAACTGCGGCGGCCAAACGAATCGAGATAGAGCGATTGGAGACAGGGCGAATGGAGACAGGGATGGCGACCACAATCAAAACGATCGAAACCAGTCACGGCACGATCGCCGTACGCGAAAGCGCCGGCGCCGGCATGCCGGTACTGATGATCCACGGCAATTCGTCGTCGGGCGCCGTCTTCCGCAATCAGTTCGACGGCAGGATCGGCGCAACCTACCGTCTGATCGCCGCCGATCTTCCCGGCCATGGCGAGTCCTGCAACGCGGTCGACCCGGATCGCAGCTACTCGATGCCGGGTTACGCCGACGCGATGACCGAGGTGATGAACAGGCTTGGCATCGAAAAAGCAGCGGTCTTCGGCTGGTCGCTGGGCGGTCACATCGGGTTGGAGATGATCGACCGCTATCCCGGCATGCTCGGTCTGATGATCACAGGCACGCCGCCGATCGCCGCCGCCGATCTCGGCAAAGGCTTCAAGACCAGCCCGCATATGAACCTTGCAGGCCAGGAGACCTTCACCGAAGAGGATATCGACGCCTACGCGCACTCCACCTGCGGCGAGCCCTATGACCAGCTGCTCCGCAATGCCGTCGCGCGCACCGATGGTCGTGCACGCCGGTTGATGCTCGGCAAATTCGCGGCCGGCGAAGGCAAGGACCAGAGCGCGATCGTCGCCGGCAAGACGCCGCCGATCGCGGTTCTCAACGGTGCCGACGAGCCGTTCGTCAACACCGATTTCGTCGACACGATTCCGTTCTCCAACCTCTGGGAAGGCAAGAAACACCTGATCAGCAATTCCGGACACGCGCCGTTCTGGGATTCGCCGGACCGGTTCGACCCGATCTTCGATCGGTTCCTCAAAACCCTCGAGCCCGGCTGGCGCGGCCTGCCGGGCGCCGTATAGGCAGTTGCCGGATCACGCAGCAGTTTTGCGAAAGGCTGCGAGGCTAAACCCTTAGCCCCCTCACCCCGCCTCCTCGCTTGCCCGGAACCATCATGTCCCTGGCAAGCAGGCCGCTCATCCGGCAGAACGCCATGAACGCCCGGCAAGCGTCCTCGGTCTTGACCAGGTCGACCGTGGCGCCGAAGCAGGCATTGAACGCAGCCTGATAGGCAGGGCCCTGTCGGCGAACCGGCCAGCCATGCAGGAAATCGAGCGCCTGTTCGACGCTGTATATCTCCTCGATCGGCAAACTGGGCGCGGGCGTGATGCGTACCGGCACCTCGAATTGCAGCCTGTCCATTCGCTTTCTCTCCCGAACGGCGTTCCCGCAGCAACGCCACCCGTCGCAAAAAGTTGCCTTGGCCGGCTTCGCGCCTTGGGCTCGACTTCTCGGAAGGGGCGAACGGCGAGTCACGTCGTGCCGCCCACCTCTACTCGGAACCGCGCCTGCAAAGGGATGACACCGACGCCTCAAAGAAAAACCCGCCTCGGCGGGCGGGTCATCGGCGCAAATCAGCACCATATTGGAATTACTAGCATAACTGCCGGCACAAAGCAAGAACAAACCACGAGCTTGCGTTTCCTCACTCCTCCTGTCCAGACGCACTCGATCCATGCGCTCTCAACAGGGTAGCTGCGGATACTGCCCTGATTTGGGCTGCACGCCTTCGCGCGACGCGCGTCGGACAGGCACGAGATGAGCCCGCAAGGCATGAATTTCGCCGGCTTATGCCCGTCGCCGGCAGTTCTTCCTTGAACCTTGCGCCGTCCGATGCCAAATCTGGGAGGATTTTCGCGCGGGCTCATCGGAAGCCCTTTCTCCGGCAAGACGGACACAATGGTCACCTATCTCGACGCCGCCACGGCACCACTCAGAAACACCGGCCAGATCCGTCTCTACGGCGAGGAAGGCTTCGCCGGCATGCGCAAGGCTTGCGACCTCACCGCACGCTGTCTCGACGAACTGGTGCCGATGGTCGCGCCGGGCGTCACCACCGAAGCCATCGACCGTTTCGTCTTCGAGTTCGGCATGGATCACGGCGCATTGCCGGCGACGCTCAACTATCGCGGCTACACGAAGTCGTCCTGCACTTCGATCAATCACGTCGTCTGCCACGGCATTCCCGATAACAAGCCGTTGAAGGACGGCGACATCGTCAACATCGACGTCACCTACATCCTCGACGGCTGGCACGGCGATTCCTCGCGCATGTATCCGGTAGGCACGATCAAGCGTGCCGCCGAGCGCCTGCTCGAGGTCACGCATGAATGCCTGATGCGCGGCATCGCCGCGATCAAGCCCGCGGCCCGAACCGGCGCCATCGGCGCCGCCATCCAGACCTATGCCGAAAGCGAGCGCTGCTCGGTGGTCCGCGATTTCTGCGGCCATGGCGTCGGCCAGCTCTTTCACGATGCGCCGAACATCCTGCACTATGGCAGCGCCGGCGAGGGCGTCGAGATGCGGCCGGGCATGATCTTTACCGTCGAGCCGATGATCAATCTAGGCCGGCCGCACGTGAAAGTGCTGTCGGACGGCTGGACGGCGGTGACACGCGACCGCTCGCTGTCGGCGCAGTACGAGCACACGATCGGCGTCACCGAAACCGGATGCGAGATTTTCACGCTGTCGCCAAAAAACCTCGACCGCCCCGGCCTGCCGGCCTAAGCATTTTGCAGCGGCGGCCGCATAAATGCGGCAAAACAAACGGCTAGAGCGGTTCACTGGGTTCAAGCGAACCGGAACAGCTCTAGTGCCTTGACAAGTTGGGCGGGCACCTGCCCGGCAAAAATGCTGGATGCGGGCGGCCTATGGGGAAAACCAGCGACGACGACGAGCGGGGCTTCTTTCCCGAGAAACCGATACAATCGCTGGCGAAAGCTGGGTCCCTCGAAAAGCCGCATTATCTCGGTCACCGCGACCGCTTGCGCCAACGGTTCGCCGCCGCGGGTCCCGATGCCCTCCCCGACTACGAATTGCTGGAGCTTTTGCTCTTCCGCCTGATCCCTCGCACCGACACCAAACCCGTCGCCAAGGCGTTGCTAACACGTTTCGGCACGCTGGCCGAGGTGCTTGGCGCGCCAGTCGCGCGGCTTGGGGAGGTCAGGGGTATCGGTCCGGCGGTGGCGCTCGATCTGAAGGTCATTGCCGCGACCGCCCAACGCGCGGCCCGCAGCGAGATCAAGGGCCGCGAGGTCTTGTCGTCGTGGACGCAGGTTCTCGAATACTGCCGGTCGGTCATGGCCTTCGAGGAACGCGAGCAGTTCCGCATCCTGTTTCTCGACAAGAAGAACGCGCTGATCGCCGATGAGGTGCAGCAGGTCGGCACCGTCGACCACACGCCGGTCTATCCGCGTGAAGTGGTCAAGCGCGCGCTCGAACTCTCCGCCACGGCGATCATTCTGGCGCATAATCATCCTTCAGGAGACCCTACGCCCTCGCGCGCCGACATCGAGATGACCAAGCTGGTCATCGCGACGGCCAAACCGCTCGGCATTGCCGTCCACGATCACATCATCATCGGCAAGAAGGGCCACTCGAGCATGAAGGGCCTGCTGCTGATCTGAGCAGCAGCCACCGGCCGCGCCACGCTTGTCGACGCGGCGGCGTCAAACCGCGACCGAAATGGTCGGCCACGCCCTCACGCATTCGCTGCTGGATGGAGGTCAGTCGTCATGGCTCATCATCAGGTTGGATGCGGTCTGGAAATCAGACACTGCGCCAATAGCACTCCGCAGATTGGCGGCCTTGCGAGCACGAGGAAAATGCTCCCGCCATGCGTCGACATACGCGAACACCTTTCCGGTCCGGTTGTCCAGGACCAGTACGTTTCGCCCAAGCTCATTCGACAATATGAAGGCATGCAACCGGTCGGTGATGACGGTCCGCGCCGGCCGCAGCAGCGACACCGCGCTTGCCACCTTGGCAGAGGTCACCCAGTCCTGCGTAGCAAGTTTTTTGGAGCGCGGAGCAACCGCGAGAGCGAGCTTGCCGAGGCGGTTCCAGGCGACCTGGGCCTTCAGATCGCGCCAGTCGAATAGCTGGATTGCCGACGCGTCCGCGGGCTGGGACGCTTCCCGATCGTTTCGCAGGACGGCGCGGAGGTCGGCGGTGGGCGCGGATGGTTCGAAATGCAACGCGTGGGCGAGATCCGGGCAAAGCGTGCTTTCGAGTCCAAGCAACCGTTCGAGATCGGCCCGCGACTTTTCCTCGCGCGCAAAGAAGACAACCGGCTCCCGGTTGCTCAGCATCCGGCGTGTCTCCTCGAGGATCGCCGCATCGGTCTCGGCCATCCATGCGCAGCTTGCAGGAAGTTGCACGACCGGATTCCTCGGAACGAGCGAAAGAACGCGTAGGCGCGCGCGGTGGTGCCTGGAATAAAAGTCCCCGAAATTTCCCCCACCCAGAAAATAGATCACTCCGTCGCCGATCGCAGAACGACACCTTTGCGCCGAAAAATTCTTCAGCGCCGAGGTGTAGGCCGGCGGCGTTCCGTTGAGTTTATCGAGGACGGCCCGGGTGCCGAGCCAGATCGCCGCATCGCCGGGATTTAAATAATCCGGATAGTCGATCAGGGCATAGGGCGCGTTGGTGCGAACGGGCATAAGCCTGTCGAAAAGAACCGATTTCAGAGATGTCGGGGGCCGTCTCTCAGATGGCGTCGAGTTCATCGCCTACCATTCTCGCGTGGCCGGATGTTTCCAGCCATCTCCGGCCTGGCGGCCTGTGTGCCGCATTGACATGGGTTCTATGCCTGAACTGCAGTTGGTACAGGCTGTTTCGGACGAAGCGCGTCAAGAAGCTCTGGTGGCACGATTGACCTCGACCAGCTTCGATCTCGCTGCTCGACAGGTGATCGGCGCGCCGCGACACCGGCGACGGCTGTACAAGCTTCACGCATGAACCGTGTTCCCACCAATGCTTCATAAAAAGATCGACGGGGCGCCCGAACGGTACGCTTGCCCTGGCAAGTTGCCTGGCGGCGGGTCTCGTAATGGCATAGGCGGCGGTCGACATCGGGATAATTCTGGGTGTGCCGTAGCTGTAGCCGTTCGGCAGGGTCACCGCATCGCCAAGGGTTTTCACCTTGTTGCTGTAGAGTTTCAGTATGTCCCAGTCCGGTTCTCTGCTGCTGATTTCTGAGAGCAGCTTGTTCAGCGACCCGTCGAATTCGACGTCATCCTCGAAAACGAAAGCGGCCGGAGATTTCCCTTCGCCGATTTGCGCCCAGACGTCGATATGGCTGAGAAAACAGGCGATCTCCGACAGCGCAAGCGCGCGCTTGCTGAACCGCGGGGGCGGATTTGCGACAAAGCGCCGCGCGTCGGCGTCGGTCAGCGTTTGCCAGTCGTGGGCGGCAACGCGGATGAACGGCAGCCCACAGCGATCCATCAGCGCTTGGGTTGCCGACATACGATCTTGTGCGCGGTCCAGATTGATGATGAAAATGGGCCACATACGTTATTATTCCCCCGCAAACCCGACGCGTTGGCCGACGGCGAGTTCACACAAAACAATGGCACAAACATCAGGCGCGAGGAAGCGGCACCGCGCGATCTTTGTTCCAGAAGCTGCCTGGGTTGCGGCGCACGTTATCCATGCCTGGCGAGCAGCGGGCAACGAGGTCGCCGAAATCTGGCGTTTTTGGCCTGAGGCCGTAGCCGTCATTGACAAAACAGGCGCGGCTCCGGCTGAGACGGCGCCGACAATTTGCAAGCCGGGCCACAGACGTTTGAAATGAATGTTGCGAAACGCGCCAGAGGCTTGATGCTGCCACCCCTTGAGCTTTCATTCGAAGAAAGCGGCATTTCGGATCCGTCCCTGCTGGTCGTCGCCATCAAGGGCGGTGGACTCAGGCGGAGCGTGATCTTCAAATCGTCCGGACCGGGCTTGCGGAAGTCCGGCGATGTTCTGCTTTGCCTCGGCCTCATCCCCGCGATGGAGCTCGGCTGCGACCTCGTCATAGATATGCCGGTCGATACGTCGCTGCTTGAAAATGCCCAAAGAATCCAGGCCATGCTCTGTGAGTGGTATCCTGGCTACCGGCCAGTGAATATCCACGCGGAACGGACGACCACGCAGTATCCGCCGTCGCGCGGCTCCGGCGTGTTCTTCTCGGCCGGCGTCGATTCGTCCTATTCCCTTGTGGATGCGCGATCCCGTCTCGACGGGCTGGTTACCCTGATCGGCGCCGATGTCGCGCTTTCAGATCGTCGCGAAGCCGACCATCTGAAAGCTATGGCTCGAAATGTCGGCGCCGCCTATGGCCTGGAAGCAATCATCATCGAAACCGATATCAGGACGGTATTCGACCGGATGATAGGCTGGGTCGAATATCACGGGGCAGTGCTTGGCGCGGTCCGCCATATGCTCGCGGATCGGTTCCAAAATCAGCTCATAGCCTCATCGGCGGATGAATCGTCATGGACCCGCCGATGGGGCTCGCACCCGGCTCTTGACCCTCTGTTCGGCACGGACGGCGCGAGGATCGAGCACCATGGCCTCGTTCACAGGTTGGCGAAAATTCAACGGATTTTGAGCGAGCCCATGTTGATGAACAACCTCAGGGTTTGCGACTACCAGCACGACAATTGTGGCGTCTGCGAAGACTGCACCTTCATGGTGCAGGCACTGGATACGTTGGGCGGGCTGGACCGGGCTCCGACGTTTCCCACAGGCGCTTCGGCTGGCGGACGGATCAAAGTGACCGGCGAAGGAAGCAAGTCGGACCTCTTGCATCTGGAGGCCGCGGCGTCCGCGACCGGTCGGTCGCGTCGCCTTGTCGATGAAATCGATCGGGCGATGCGTTCGTACGAGACAAAAAAGAAGATCAACGCCGTGCTGCAACTGCCTGAGCTGAAGCGACGTTTCAAGCGGCTGAAGCGCCGCTACCGATATTGGCGGGCGGCGCATCGGGATTGAAGCCGGTCCGTCTCGTGCGGCCGTGTTCGTACAGTTGCTTGCAATGATCGCAGGCGAACGCCTTCCCGCAACTCTCGGCCCAACATCGGATCGGCACTCGCCACTGATAGAGGATGCGCTCCAGATGATCGATGCCGGACGATTTGATGTAGATCAGTTCGCCCGCCAACGCAGTGGCCATCAGGAAATCGCTCGCGTCCTTGGTGCTCGCGAACACAAACAGCCGGTCCTTGTTGTCCGGCAGCATCCGCGCCACGCGTTCGCTGTTCCGGCCAACAAAAAGCACGCGATCGCACACGCCAAGCGCGGTTTGCGCAATTCGGCGATATTTTTGGCCCGATGCGCCTGCATAGTCGGAAATTGTCCCGAAAACCATCGTCCGCCGCAGCGACGTGGAATCGCATACGATGTCGATGCTCGACTGCATCGTCCACAGGGGCGCCTTGGCGGTGTCGAGAATAATGGTCGGCCCGTTTTCCATTTGATGGACGGAGTCCCTTCCGTGGGACGGCTCCTGCGATTCTACCGCCTGAATGCACGTCTGCAGGTCGATCCCAAGCGCTTGCCCGCAGGCAATGGCGGCAAGCACGGGCGTTATCCATCTCTCTCCGATGAGCCTTGTTCTGACGGGCAATGTCTGGCTCCCATCAGTAACGGTAAGACGCAGGCGTTCCGGAAATCTCGAACAATGATCCACAACGCGGATATCGGCGGCCTCGCTTTTGCCGAACGTTACCACGCGTTCGTTGGTCTTCTGTGCCATCCCCAGAACCAGCGGGTCGTCGGCGTTCAAGACCGCCGTCCCTCCGGGCGGCAGCATTGCCACCAGAGCTGACTTCTCGTCGGCGATCGCTTCCTTGCTCCTGAACTCCTTGTAATGGTCCGTTCCGATCGTCGTGACCACCGCAACCGTATGCCGAAGAAGGCGCGCCGTCAGCGTCACGGCACCGACCTCGTGACCGCTGACCTCTTGCACCCAGTAGCGGTCAGACCGGCGGGCCCGAACAATGCTTCTTGCGACACCGTACCTTGTGTTGAAGCCAACCCCGATCCGGGTCGGCCCGACCGCGGAAAGGATGTTTCCAAGAAGCGCCACCGTGGTCGATTTGCCGCCGCTGCCCGTCACTGCCACGAGATGTTGCGGTCGAAGGCTCCTTCGCCAGATCATTGCCACGGGAATCCACCAGCCACGCCTCATCCCGCGCACCAGCCGGCGCAGGGGCCTTTCCCTCCCGTTGATTTTTTTCCAGAGTCTCAAGTGGAACGGCCGCCTCCGCAAGCGACGATTTAACCGACACTCTCGGCGTTGCGCAATGTCTCCGCGCTGGTAAGACTGCGCACCGGGGCGCGACGTGTTTGCCGGGACGAGTGAGGCGGGAAGGATGCATGGCCAGTCGGCGGAAACACTCGACGCATATTATGCGAAAGATACATTTCTGGCCCCGCGCATCTGGGAAGAGGCAAGCCGCTGGTTTCCCAACGAACCTCACATGGTCGAGTTCATCACGGGGCATTCACTTTCATGCGCTGGCCGCCTGCCGCTGATCTGTCATCGCGGAACGGTTGCGCCGGATGGACTTGCCGCGATGCGCGATGCCGGGCTAGCGGTCGCGGACACGCGCCTGGTCTATGACACGCGTGCCCAGTATCGCGACCACGTTCTGTCGCTTGCCGGAAAAGCGCTCAAGGCCGTGACGATCTACTGGACGCCTCCTGAGGTAGCGCCACCGCGCATGACGTGGATTGACCCCGCGGTCCAGCAATATCTGAACAACAAGGGCAATCTCGCGGAGCTGGTGCCGGAACGGGCCGTTCCCCGGCGAAAACTGGCAGCCGTTGGAGCCGAGGTCACGGCGGCGCTGCACGCCATGCCGCTGCCAACGGTGCTGAAAGTGGCGACCGACCTGCCGAACGGCGGCGGGCAGGACGTCATGATCTGCCGCCGACCACGTCACCGAGCACGGGCGGACCGGCGCTTCGGCAATGGCGACACGCTGATTTTCGAGGAAGTGCTTGATATCGCCGAAAATTACTGCGCTCAGTATGCCGTACTCCCCGATGCGACGGTCGCCTATGTCGGCGCGTCTTCGCAACTTTGCCTGCCCAACGGCGTGCATGCCGGCAATCTCATCGACCCCGATCTCGCCCCTTCCGACGATGTGATCGCACTTGGGCGCGAAATCGCGCTGCGTGGAGCAGCGCTCGGCTTTCGCGGCATCGCCGGCTTCGACATCGTCGTCACCGGTGACGGCCGTCCGATGGCGATCGACCTCAACTTCCGTCTTGTTTCGAGCACCGCGCAGGTGCTGTTGCATCCCAGGCTTTCGCGCGAGCGGGGGCTCATTGTGTCAAGGCTCGCGTTTTGCGCGTTCGACGGCTCCCTGAACGAGTTGCTGCGGACATGCCGGCTTCACATCGATGCTGGCTGGCTGGTGCCGTTGGCGATGTTCGACCCCGTTTATGGACATGCTGGTCCCGGACCGGCACGCGGCCGCTTTCTGATCTTCGGCGAGTCGCAGGAAGCCGTCGCTGCCCGTGAAGCCGTTCTTGAAGCATCCGGCATTCAAATCGCCGGACGCAGACAGAGCTTCGCTGGGCGCACCGGCGCTCTCGTCAAGCGGCTTGTCGTGCGTTTGTCGCGTGGGTGGACGCCATGACGCCTGGACCTTCCCGGAATGATTGTTTTCAGGTGGAAATCATCGATCGTCCGGCTGAGTTCGCCCGTCTCGCCGACGAATGGGACGAACTCGCCAAGGGAGCGGCGGACCTAGCGGTCTTCCGCAGCCATGCGTGGGTTTCGCGCTGCTGGCAGCGCCATCAGGCGATGCACGGGCGCTCCATGTACATCGTCGTCATTCGCGACGGCGCAGAATTGGTTCTCGCCGCGCCGTTCGTGCGCATCGCTGACTGGTACGGAACAGCCACGCTTGCGTGGCTCGATTCGATGACGCCGCTTTACAACGATATCCTCGTCGTGAGCGACCAGCGTTCGGACGCACTGAAGCAAGCGCTATGGCGGCATATCCGGCGGCAGTGGTCGATCCGGGCGCTCAAACTGAATTGCGTTCGCGACGACGCCGAGATCGCACCGATTCTTGACAAGGCCGGCGCCATTCGCACATGGGAAACGGTTGCGCCTGCGCTGGACATATCGGCGTTCACAAGCCGGGACGATTTCCTGGCAAGCCAGTCTTCCAATGCGCGCTACAATCTTCGCCGCTACACCAGGCTGATGGAGCGCGAAGGTCCGGTGCGGTTCCGCGAGATAGGCTCGGCCGGGGACCTTGAAGCCTCGATACGTTGGATATTCGCTCACAAGCGGAAATGGGTCGAGGCGCGGTTCGGCGCGGCCAACTGGATTGCAGCCGCGGGTGTCGAGGAGATGTTTCTGGACGTAACCGCGTTCGAATCCAGGCGCGGCCGCGCTAGTGTCGTGGTGCTGGAGACGAAGCAGGAGATCATAGCGGCAGTGCTGCTTTTCCGGTGCGGCGGAACGATCTTTCCGTCGAAACTCGCCTATGACCCCGCGTGGCGAAAGGTTTCGCCCGGCTGGGTGCTGATGATGCACATCATTGGCGAAGCATGCGCGACAGGCGTGAGATCAGTGGACTTCATGATCGGGCGGGACGCGTGGAAAGACCGTTTCGGCGGTCAGTCCATTGCCGTCAGCAACTATCGCCTGCGCAATGGGCTGTGGCCGTGAAAATTACCGTCGCGCCGGCCTTACCCGTTCGTTTCGTGCCGCTGCGATGAGCCGACCATGCTGTGCGCCTGGCGCCCCCAGAGCATGTATTGCTCAGGGCATCTGCGCAGGTCGGCCTCGAACTGACCTCGGAAATCGAGCACGGCGCTGGCCAGTGAACTGAAAGCCTTCGCCGACGGCCGTTCACTTCCGGGGCCTGGCTTTTCGCTTCGAACGACCTGGATTTCGGCGCCGATCATCGCGTCGTAAGTCTCGAAGGGCTGTATTTCGAGCGTTGACATCGAAAACAAGGCGGCACCGCATCGCGCGGCAAAGCTCAGAGGCGTCGTGGCAAACTGCGCATGGCCGGACCCGCCAAGCCGTGTTTCAACGAAGGTCGATCCCGAATAGACATTGTTCGTCATCAGGACCACGCCATTGTTCTTCAGGATGGCGCTGATGCGCTTGGTGACCTGATACGCGTCGTCGCGATCGAAAACGATCCTGCCGGCCAAATAGCGATTCTCAACGCGCACCAGAAACGGATTCAGAAATCGTCTCGCGAAAGCTGAATTCGAAAATCCGTGCTCGGAAACGCTGACTTGATGGCAGGTGATGCCGGCTTCATGCAGCGCTCTTTTGCCCATCAGGTTCTGCGCGGTGAACTGGTTGCACCAGATGATGACGCCGTTGCCGCGTTGCAACGCCGCCTTCACTCCATCAACGCCGCTAACGCGGATGCGCGGTGCCCAGCGCAACCGCGTGAGTTCGCCAGCCAGCAGCATGATGCGGCGATGCCTTGCGTCGCGACCAGCGCGAAACAGCGCCGGAGCCTGCGGCTTGGCGGCACCGCCAATGACGCACGATACGCTCTCGACGAACCCGGCAAGATCCTTGCGGGCATGCTTGCGGAGCCGGACCCCGGCCTGGAAGTGGCAAAGGCGAGCCCAATACCGGCGCGGGACGATGACCGCGACCAGAATATCCAGGAGGATCAGCAGCGCATCGCGAAGATCTTTCTCCCGCACGACCCGCGGCTTTTCTTTCGTCACGGCGCGGCGGGAATAAAAAACGACGTCCTCGTTGGCCCCGTCGACAAAGACACGCTGCGTCACCTCTATTTTGAAGTATTTGTCGGCGGGTTTCTGATCGGCCAACTCCCCCTCCGGATCAGCAAGAATTTACGGGACTTCGCACCTGCCACGAAACGCTGAGAACGGCTTAACGCAGGCGCCGCTCAGAGCAATGTGAGAGCGGACAGTCCCGATGGCACGAAGCGGGGCTACTGTGAAGCTCTTCGTGTCACGGAGCGACAGATTTTGGGATCCGGACGTGGATCTTGGTGGCGATTTCGCAGTAGAGACGTGGAAGCATTTTGCGTTCGGACTACGCCTGGCTTGCGTCATGACGCGCCTCCAGGCAGCGAAGAACGTGCCGCGAGAGCACGGCCTCCGGCCGCGATGGCGAGCGCGACAATGATCAGAATCGCAGCAACCGCAAACGTGATCCGCATACCGGCGGCAACGGCCTCCGAGCCCGCCGTTGTAATGTCAATCGCCACTGAGGCGAACGCGAACACAGCCCCCATGACGGATGCGCCAGTGATGAGCCCGAGATTGCGCGACAGATTGAGCAAGCCGGAAATGACGCCCCGCTGGTCCGGACGGATATCCGCCATGACGACGCTGTTGTTGGCCGCCTGGAACAGCTGATAACCGGGGGTCAATATGGCGATGGCGACAATGTAGCCCGCAATCCCGAACATTGTCGGAAGCACGGACAGAGCAATTGAACCAACCGCCATTTCGATGAGTCCGACGATGACCATGAATGGCGCACCGAAACGATCGACAATGCGACCGGCGGGGACACCGCTCAGTGCGGAGATAACAGGGCCAATCGACATGACGATCCCGACAACAGCCGCATTGAGCCCGAGCGCTCGAGACAGATAGAACGGCCCCACCACCAGCGTCGCCATCATCACTGTCGCAACGAGCGCGTTCATCGCCAGGCTGGCACTCAGCAGCGCGTTGCGGAATGCGGCCAATCGGATCAAAGGCGATGCCACTCTCGCTTCCACAAGCACAAAGAACCCGGCCCCGAAGGTTGCAGCCACCAACAGAGCCATGTTGAGCGGACCGAAATTGCCATGCCCAATCGTCATCGCAAGCGCATAGGCGCCAAGCGCCAGGGCAAGCAGCAGCGTACCCACGACATCGAAGCCGGCCCGCGCCGTCCTCGGCTCCCGGCGGTCGGCCGGCAGATAGCGATAGGCGAGAACAACGGCCAGCAAGCCCAGTGGCACATTGACCAGGAAGATTGCCCGCCAACCGGCTCCGGCAATCAGAAGGCCGCCGAGCGATGGACCGAGAGCGGTGCCGATCGCCGACATCGTTCCGAGCAACCCCATGGCGCTGCCGGTCCTTGCTTTCGGAACCGTCTCACCGACAACAGCCATGGTGAGGGCCATCATGATCGCCGCCCCCAAGCCCTGCGCCACCCGGGCGGCAATCAGCAGCCAGAGCGTCGGCGCGACGCCACACAGGACCGAGGCCGCCGTGAACAGGAAGAGCCCGGCCAGCAGCAGCCGCCGGCGGCCGGCGATGTCACCGAGCCGTCCGACGCTGACGATCAGGGTGGTGATGGCGAGGAGATAAGCCAGCACGATCCACTGGACGTCCTGAAACGAGGCGTCGAACGCCTGCGCCAATGTCGGCAAGGCAACATTGGCGATGCTGATGCCGAGTGAGGACAGCAACATGGAGAGCGAAAGACCGGCAAGCGCCCAGCGAACCGAAGGTGCCCGTTCCACATTCCCAACGACTGCCTGTGCTGCATTGATTGGTCCTGCATTGATTGGCTTCAACATGAACTCCGTTTCCTGGCGACTCCCGAACGGAGCTGGCAGACACGTAGTCCTTTGCCTAACATGGCGGAAGATGCATCATTTGCACTCGATCATTGCGCTTGACGCCATGTCAGAACGTGCCGGCCATGCTATGATCCCATGATGCCGCATCCCGATCTCAATCTGCTTGTCACCCTCGATGTGCTGCTGACGGAAGGCAGCGTTGCGCGCGCCGCCAGGCGGCTGCGGCTGAGCCCATCGGCGACGAGCCGGGCGCTGGCGCGACTGCGTGAGGTGATGGGCGACCCGCTGTTGGTCAGGGCGGGACGCGGCCTCGTTGCCACACCCCGGGCGCTCGAGCTCCGAGAGCGCGTCGGTCAGCTTGTGCAGGACGCTGAAGCCGTTCTGCGTCCTGTCGAGACGCTCGACCTGAAACGGCTTGTACGAACCTTCACGCTCAGAAACAGGGAAGGCTTTGTTGAGAATTTCGGACCGGATCTCATCGCGCGCATCGGCGAACAGGCACCGGGCGTAAGGCTGCGTTTTGTGCTGAAGCCGGACAAGGACAGCACGCCGCTGCGCGACGGCAGCGTAGACCTTGAAACGGGCGTCGTCGGAAAGGCCACGGGACCAGAGGTGCGCGCGCAAGCCCTGTTCCGTGATCGTTTCGTCGGTGTCGTGCGGATGGGGCATCCATTATGCGAGGCCGCGATCACCCCTGCCCGCTATGCGGCTGGCCGGCACATCCTCATCTCCCGTCGCGGGCTCGACAGAGGATCGATCGACGATGCCCTTGAGCCTCTAGGGCTGACACGGGAGATCGTGACGGTGGTCGGCGGCTTTTCGGAAGCTCTGGCTCTGGCCCGCGCCTCGGACCTGATCGCCAGCGTTCCCGAACGCTATACGGGAAATCTGCGCGATGGACTGTTCTGTTTCCCTCTGCCGGTTCTCTTGCCGGAAATCACGATTTCACTTTTGTGGCACCCGCGGCTGGATGCCGATCCGGCGCACCGCTGGCTGCGGGGGTGCATTCGAGACGTTTGCACGGAGCATTCACATCGAAGCGTCGCTCCAGTCTGAACGACTGAACATCGCGCCATGACATATCGACCAGCCGTCAGCGCCTCCTCAAATTGAAACAATTTCAAAAAGAAACGACATGAAGGATGAGATTCCACAAAAACGGAATAAATCCAGAAAATGATAGGAAAATCCGCAACAATTGGAACTAAATTCTATTGAGGGGCGGTGATTAGGTTGCTAGCGTTGAAGCGCTTCAATTGGGTCGGACACCGTGCAGCGCAAGCGCCCCACCATTGCCGATGTCGCACATGCCGCCGGTGTTTCCATCGGCACGGTGTCGAACTTCATCAACGACACAGCGGTCGTCAAGGACACCACGCGCGAACGCATCCAAAAAGCCATTTCCGATCTGATGTACCGGCCAAGTGCCTTTGCGCGCTCGTTGCCGGGTCATGCTCCGCGCCGGCCGAAGGAAATCGAGGGATTGCCTCGGCTGCTGGTTGTAGGCCGTGTGAGCGTCGATTTTCTCTGCCGTGTCGATGTCCTGCCGCACCGCGACGATCGCATCACGGCCAGGCACATTGAAAAGGCCCTGGGCGGCCCCGCCGCCAATCTCGCCGTTGCTGCCGCTGGCATCGGCGCGCCCTTTGCCCTTGACGTCGAACTGGCGACGGCCGTTGGAGACGATCCCGAAAGCGACTGGGCGCTGGCCGAGCTTTCAAAGCTCGGCGTCCACGCTTTGCCGATCCGGCGCACATTCAACAACCGCCTCTCACAGGCAATTGTCATCATCGAACTCAACGGCAGCCGGACGATCATCAGCGAACCGTTCGAACTCAGCGAAGTCGATCTGACCGCCAATATGGATGTTCAGGCCGAGGTCCGCCCGGCCTGCCTTCACATCGAGGGTTTCCACTATGAAAGCATGATCGGTTCCATCGATCGCTTTCATCAGGCGGGTTGGAAAGTAAGCCTGCATTCGGCCGGCTTGCCCCGGAGTTCGAGAACGCCCGATGCCTTTGTAGACATGGTCAAACGGGTCGATCTGACCTTCATCAACGACGTCATGCTGCGCGAGATTTTCGACCTCCGTACGCCGTTGGCGACAATGATCCAGCAGATCCGCGACACGCTCGTCCGGGTCAAGCAACGCGGCACGGTCGTGCTGACGCTTGGCGAATTCGGCGCCGTTGTTTTTCCCAAAACCGGCGGACCGCAGATCGAGGTCCCGGCACTTCCCGTCGACAGGGTCGACGCCACAGGCGCCGGCGACAGTTTCGCCGGCATCTTTCTCGGCCTGTGGCTGCACGGGGCCTCCCTGGAAGAGGCCGCGCGTTACGCTGCCATCGGCGGCAGCCTGACAACCACCGCCGAAGGCGCGCAGGGGCACATTGCAAATTTCGAGGAACTGAAAGCGGCGCTCACGCCGAACAGGACCATGCCGGCCGACGAGGCCATCGACCACGCCTCAGCCGGCAAGAACAGCGAACGGATCAGCGCAAAACACAGGCGGCGCGGACAGGAGATCGTACAATGAGCAAGACAAAAGTCCTTCTGGTTGGAGAAAGCTGGGTCAGCGCGGCAACGCACTACAAGGGCTTCGATCAATTCGGCAGCGTGACGTTCCATCTGGGCGCCGAGCCCCTGGTCAAGGCGCTGAGGGACAGCGAATTCGAGCTTGACTACATGCCCGCCCATGAAGCGGTGGAAAAGCTGCCCTTCACCATCGAAGGCCTCTCCCAATACGACGCGATCATTCTCTCCGACATCGGCGCCAACTCGTTGTTGCTGCATCCCGACGTCTGGCTGCACGGCAAGACGGTGCCGAACCGGCTGAAACTGTTGCGGGACTGGACCAATGCCGGCGGCGGCCTGGTGATGGTTGGAGGCTATTTCAGTTTCCAGGGCATTGACGGCAAGGCCCGCTGGCACCGCACGGCGGTGGAAGACGCGCTGCCCGTGACCTGCCTTCCAAACGACGACCGCCTCGAGATACCGGAAGGATTTCGCCCTTCGATCACAGGCTCGAAGGATCACCCGATCCTTGCCGGCATCGAGGGGGATTGGCCTCTCCTTCTCGGCGCCAACGAGGTCGTCGCAAAGGATCGCGACGACGTCGAAGTGCTGGCTTCATTGCCGCAGGATCAGGGTGGACATCCTCTGCTCGTGGTCGGGCGCCATGGCAAGGGGCGCACGGTGGCCTGGACCTCCGACATCGGCCCGCATTGGCTGCCGAACAGTTTTGTCGAATGGCCCGGCTATGCGCGCCTTTGGAAGAACGTGCTGAGCTGGGTGAGCAAGGCAGTCTAGCAACCAACCCTCGGAATTGTCGCCATGACCGCTGCTTTTCTCGTTGCCCGGGGGATAGCCAAGCGCTTCGGCGCGCTGACCGCGCTGTCCGACGTCGACCTGGAAATCCGCCCCGGGGAAGTGCTGGCCCTCCTCGGTGACAATGGCGCGGGCAAGTCGACCTTCATCAAGATCCTGGCGGGCGCGCATCCGCCAAGCGACGGCGAGCTGATCGTCGAGGGCATGCCGGTCGCATTCTCCTCGCCGAAAGATGCGGCATCGTCGGGGATCGCGACGATCTTCCAGGAGTTGGCGCTTTCTGAAAACCTGTCGATTTCGGAAAATGTCTTCCTTGGCCGCGAACTCAAGCGCTCGGTTCTCGGCGTTCCGTTTCTCCGCCGCGCGGAAATGCGGCGGCGCGTAGACAGCCTGCTCAAGGAGCTCGACGCGCATATTTCCGACCCGGAAGCGCCGGTCGGCAGCCTCTCGGGTGGTCAGCGCCAGGCTGTAGCCATCTGCCGCGCGCTCAATCTGAACGCCAAGCTGGTCATCATGGACGAGCCGACCGCAGCACTTGCCGTGGCCGAAACGCGGAAGGTTCTGGCTTTGACACGGCGTCTTGCGGAGCGTGGCTGCGCCGTGGTGCTCATCAGCCACAACATCTCCGAGGTCTTCGAGGTTGCCGACCGGATCGTCGTCTTCCGGCGCGGCCGAAAAGTGGCCGAACGGCTGCGTGCCGAAACCGATCCCGAAGAAATCGTTTCGTTCATAACAGGCGCTCATCCCGGCGTGCGGGCGCTCGAAAAAACAAATTAGAAACGCGCGCCAAATTCCAGAGAGGTTCAAATCATGCTTAAGCACATCAGGAAAGCTCTTGCAGTCTCGGCGCTGTCTTTCGCCGTTTCAAGCGCCGCCTTTGCGCAGGACAAGCCGAAAGTTGCCTTCGTGCCGCAATTGATCGGCATTCCCTATTTCAACGCCATGGAAGCCGGCGGCAATCGCGCCGCGAAGGAACTCGGAGTCGACTTCATCTACAGCGGCCCCGTCGACACCAATCCGGTCGACCAGTTGCAGATCGTCCAGAACCTTATCGATCAGGGCGTCAACGCGATCTCGGTCAGCGTTCTCGACGCCTCCAGCATCGCCCCCGTCGTCGCGGCCGCCGAAGCCAAGAATATCAAGCTGTTCACCAGCGACAGCGATGCGCCCGACAGTGGCCGTGCAGTCTACGTTGCCCAGGCTACGGATGAGGGCCTGGGCGCCACCATCATCGACGAACTGGTCAAGCGCGTAGGCGAAGAAGCCAAGATCGGCATCGTTTCCGGTGAAGCGACGGCGTCCAATCTGAACGCCTGGATCGGCTTCATGCAGAAGCAGGCATCGGCGAAATACCCGAAGCTGCAGCTTCTGGAGCCGCAGTATGCCGGCGGCACGGCAGAGCGCGCCGCCCAGATTTCCGGCGACCTGATGGCCGCCAATCCGGACATCAAGGCCATCATCGCGGTTGCGTCCACAACATGCCCGGGCGTCGCGCAAGCCATCGAAACCGCCGGCAAGATCGGGGCCGTGATCGGTGCAGGCTATTGCAGCCCGAACACCGCGCGCTCCTACCTCAAGAGCGGCGCCTTTGGTTTCACCGTTCTGTGGGACCCGGCACAGCTCGGTTACCTCACGGTCTGGGCTGGAAAGCAGTTGATCGACGGAAAAGCATTCGAAGCGGAGAACAAGGTTCCGGGATTCGACAACCCCGTCACCTATGACGCCACCAAAGGCATTCTGCTGCTCGGCCCGCCGGCTGTGTTTACGGCCGAGAACGTCGACAAGTTTGATTTCTGAGCCGCGGCAAACGATGCGACAGTTCAGAGACGGTGTTTTCTCGATGACCGGGCGGGAGTGGTCCTTGCTCGCCGCCTGCGTGCTGGCAATCATCGTCTTTTCTGTCGCATCGCCCTACTACGCCACGTCAGGCAATGCCGGAACGGTCTTGCGCAACAGCATCGAGTTGCTCCTGATCGGCCTGGGAATGATGTTGCTCCTGGCCATGGGCGGCATCGATGTATCCGTCGGGGTCGTCATGGGCCTGGCGGCGATCGGGGTTGGCCGGGCGCTCGGAGCCGGTGTCGACCCGGTGCTCACAGCGTTTGTCGGCCCGCTCACGGGCGCGCTGCTAGGCCTTGTGGCAGCCACCGTCATCGTGCTTGGCCGAGTGCCGGCCATTGTCGGGACGCTTGGTCTCCTCGGTGTCTACCGGACGGCGATCTTCGTCCTGCTTGGCGGCCAATGGCTTTCCGGCCTACCGACCGGGCTGACGGTTCTGCTTGGAACGACCATTCTTGGCCTGCCGATCGCCGCCTATGTGATCGCCCTCGCCTATCTGGCCGTCTGGGTCGCCCTGCGGCGAACGCCCTTTGGCTTGCATCTGCTTGCCATCGGCAACTCGGAAGAAAAGGCCCGGTTGTCCGGCATCCCCGTCGTCAAGGTCAGATTTGCGACCTTCATCATCAGCGGCGCCCTCACCGGTCTCGCCGCCACCTTTTATGTCGCCAACTATCGCAACGTCGAGATGACCGTCGGCAGCACATTGGCGCTTGATGCGATCGCGGCCGTGGTTCTCGGCGGAACCAGCATACTGGGAGGAAAATGCAGCCTTGTCGGCACCGTCCTTGGCGTCCTGCTCCTCAGGATCCTCCAGAACGGTCTACTGCTGGTGGGGGTTCCTTCCCTGTGGCAACCGGTAGTGACCGGAGGACTGCTGATCGGCGTGCTCAGTTTCGAGGTTCTTTCCAACCGTCTGTCCCTCTTGCAGTTTCGGTGGGCCGGCAAATGAACCGTATCCGCAATCTACAGGGTTCGACGCTTGTCCTCACCCTGCTGGCGCTGTTGTGGGTCGTTGTGGTCTTTGTCTTGCTGGTCTTGAAGCCGTCCGTATTCAGTCTGGCAACGGTTACGACGATCCTCCAGTTTTCAACGATACTGGCGCTCGTCTCCCTGGGACAGGCTATCGTCGTCATGGCAGGCGGAGCCGGCATCGATCTCTCCGTCGGCGGTATTGTTTCGCTTTCGGCCATATTCGGCATGCTCGCTCTCAAGGCGGGCCTGCCGTCGTTTCTCTTGCCGGCAACGTGTGTTTTCGCCGGGGCCGTTCTGGGTGCTTTCAACGGCATCCTCGTCACAAGACTTTCCATCCTTCCGCTGATCGCAACGCTCGGCACGTTCTTCATCTACTCGGGCCTTGCGCTGGCCCTGACCGGAGGGGCGGCACAATCGGGCGTGCCGGGCTGGCTGCTGATCTGGGGGCGCAGCGTTTTCTCGAGCATTCCGGCTCCCTTCCTCACGATCGCAATTCCTGTCTTTGCAATCGCGGGAATCGTTCTGATGTGGACGGCCTGGGGCCGCTGGATCTACGCGATCGGGTTCAATGAGCGGTCGGCGCATCTGGTCGGCATTCCGGTCGATCGTGCACGGCTCATCCTGTACGGCTTGAGCGGCGCACTTTCCGGTGCCGCGGCATTGATCTCGCTGGCATGGCTCGGAAGCGGCCGGCCCAATATCGGGCAAAATCTCGAACTGGAATCGCTGACCGCCGCAATGCTCGGCGGCATTGCGATCTCGGGCGGTCGCGGCGGCGTAGGCGGCGTCTTTGCGGCCGTCATCCTGCTGGTGACGCTCAAGACCGGACTTTTGCAGCTAAACGTCAACACGGTCTGGCAGCTGGGTATCGTCGGCGCTCTTCTGGTGTTCGTGCTTCTCGCCGATCGACTTTCCCAACGTTGGAGATAATTCATGCCGTCTTTCGAGGACATCATTGCCGAGCGCGTGGAGGCGCAGGCCGAACGCATCGTCGAGACACTCAGCGACCTCGTGGCATTCCCGTCCATCGTCAAGTCGAATCCGAAAGAAGCCGGCCCCGGCGAAAGAGACTGCCAGCTGTATTTGCAGAAAAGACTGGAAAGGCTGGGCTTCACAACGGATCTCTGGGATCCTGACGGCCCGGCACTTTACGAAAAGTACAAAGGCCGGCCCGGCGCCAACAAGGGCCGGACGTTCGACGGCAGGCCAAATCTCGGCGGCGTCCTGAAAGGCAAGGGCGGCGGCCGGTCGATCATGCTCACCGGTCACATCGATGTCGTGCCGCCGGGAGCGCCGGAGCACTGGACGACCGATCCGTTCCAACCTGTTTTGAAAGACGGCTTTCTGCATGGCCGTGGAACCGTCGACATGAAAGGGGGCGTTGCCTGCATGCTGATGGCCGTGGAAATCCTGAAAGAGCTTCAAACGCCCCTTTCGGGCGACATCGTCTTTACGACGGTGGTTGACGAAGAGATCGGCGGCATGGGGTCGCTTGCGATGGTCGACCGCGGCTTTCGCGCGGACGCCGGCATCATGACGGAGCCGACAGCCAACCGGATCGCGCCCCTGTGCCACGGCATCCTATGGGGACGGATCGTCATCGACGGCATCGGCGGCCATGCCGAGCTGACCCCGAATGCCTGGTATTCGACCGGTCCGGTCGATGCCGTGCAACTGTGCAGGCAGATGCTCGACGGCATCGACATATTGAACCGCCGCTGGATGTTCGACCCGAGGAAGAACCATCCTCTGATGGATCTGCCGAACCAGATCATCGTGACCCAGCTGAACGCCGGCGAGCACCCCTCCTCTATGGCCGGCAGGGCCGAGATCATCATCGATGCACAATACCTGCCGAGTGAAAAAGACGAGTTCGGCCTCGGCGGCAATGTCAAACGCGAGATCGAGGAACATGTCCTCAACATTTGCCAGGCCGACCCCTATCTGCGCGAACATCCCGCCCGCGTCGAATGGATCCTCGATGCCGACTGCGCGGAAATCCCGGCCGACAATCCGTTCGTTGCCGTGTTCCAGGGCGCGGTCGAGAAAGCAAATCTGTCGCCGGCACTGTCAGGGTTCGGGGCGCACAGCGACATCGGCTTGCCGACGGGCCTGGGAAACACCCCGACCGTCAATTTCGGCCCGGGAGATCCGGCTCAAGCCCATCAACCCAACGAGCGCGTGTCGGTCCGCGATCTCGTCGATTGCACAAAGGCGATTGCACTGGCGATTGAGCACTGGTGCCGGTGAAAGCGATGGACGCCGACCTGCCGTCGCGTCTTAAGCCGCTGCTGGCTTGATCAAGGCAATTCGGTATTGCAGGCGCCGGCGATCTGGCCGACCGCCTCGCTGAACCCGGCGAGGTCGAAATCGGCCTCGCCTCGCCCAGACAGCAGCCCGAACCGCCAGGACAGCTGGAGTCGGTCTGCGGAAACCAGTCGCCTGATGCCGTCGGCACCCTCCCGAACCAGCGTCCTGCCTCGCGGGCCGACCGACCAGTTCTCGTTGACTCTGCTGGCCTTGTCGACAGTCACCGACACGGTGATGGTCCGACTGGCGGAGACGGCATCGTTCAACTGCAGCCATTCGCTCCAGCGCGGTTCACCATTCGGGCGGCAGGCAATGGTCAGGACCGGGCTGTAGCTCAAGGCGCCGCCGCCGGTGATGAGCTTGTTGGTGGCATGGAGCGAGGCGGTGACCAGACCATCGCTGCCCGTGTCGAACCGCCAATTATCAGGAGCGCTATTGGCCTGGGCGATACCGCAGACCGATGCAAGGAGGAACGCCGTGGTGACCACGCCTCCGGTACCGACGAATAGCTTCAACGATCCCTCCAACAACCCTGCACTTTGCAACACGGTGCAGATAATGATCAAAACCTCGCACCGCCAGCCGCGAAGCGCTGCCTGGGGGCACGAATCTGTTGCCTACCGCATCGCTCGAAAATTGGAATCGATTCTTGGATAACACAATGTGCAGACAGTAAGAGTTCAAAGCGTACTTTATGCGTCCAAGTGGACGCATGTGACTTTAAGGTCACAACGAAAAAGGCCGCATTGAGGGCGGCCTTCGCAAGTCGGCAGAATTTCCGTGTTGTTTGGCGCTCTGGGCAAGATTTTTCTTCCGGGCAGCCTTCTTCTTTTGGGTTTTTCCACACCATTGCCATTGCGTTTTGCGGCCGATCGGAAGACCGCACTAGAATTTCGACCGGAAATCGAGCTATGATGCACGCGGCATTTCCTGGGACGACTTCTCGCCCCTTGGAATGCCGGGAGGAAACGGGATATGGCCATCGCGCTTGTACTCGTTTTGGTAGTTGTGGGCTCGGTGTTGTTCCACTTCCTGAGCCCATGGTGGTGGACGCCGATTGCCTCGAACTGGGACTATATCGACAACACCATCATCATCACCTTCTGGATCACCGGCGTCGTCTTCGCCGCCGTCATCCTATTCATGGCCTATTGCGTCTTCCGCTTCCGTCATCGGGAAGGCAACCAGGCGGCATACGAACCCGAGAACAAGCGGCTCGAATGGTGGCTGACGATCGTCACCGCGATCGGGGTGACGGCCTTGCTGGTTCCCGGCCTGTTCGTGTGGAGCCAGTTCGTCAACGTTCCAAGCGACGCGACCGTTGTCGAAGTCGTCGGCCAGCAATGGCAGTGGAGTTTCCGCCTGCCTGGCAAGGACGGCAAGCTCGGCACGTCCGACACCAGCAACGTCACCGCTGAAAATCCGCTGGGCGTGATCGCCGACGATCCCAATGGCCAGGACGACCTCGTGGTCGAAGCGGCCGATCTGCATCTGCCGGTCGGCAAGCCGGTCAAGATGCTGCTCCGCTCGATCGATGTGCTGCATGATTTCTACGTGCCGGAATTCCGCGCCAAGATGGACATGATACCGGGCTCGGTCACCTATTTCTGGTTCACCCCGACCAAGACCGGAACCTTCCAGGTGTTGTGCGCCGAACTCTGCGGCCAGGGGCATCCTTTGATGCATGGCGTGGTCATGGTCGATACGCAGGAAGATTATCTCGCCTGGCTCGGCGAGCAGCAGACTTTCGCGCAATTGTCAGCCCCCCAGCAGGTGGGCTCGGCAGAGTAGACGCCGGGAAAGACGGCGACGTGGGTTGAAATTACGGCAGGGCTCGAAACCGTCGAGTCTCGCCGAAAAGGACACAGAGGTGTTCCTATGGTCGATACCACACCTGCAGATGCCATTCCGCCCGCCGAAGTCGCGGAGATGGAACTCTATCATCCGCACAGTTGGTGGACGAAATACGTCTTTTCGCAGGACGCCAAGGTCATCGCCATCCAGTATTCGGCGACGGCGACGGCAATCGGCATGGTGGCGCTGGTGCTGTCCTGGATGATGCGGCTGCAGCTCGGCTTTCCCGGCACGTTCGACTTCATCACCCCGGAAGCCTACTACCAGTTCATCACCATGCACGGCATGATCATGGTGATCTACCTGCTCACGGCACTCTTCCTGGGTGGCTTCGGCAATTACCTGATCCCGTTGATGGTCGGCGCTCGCGACATGGTTTTTCCCTATGTCAACATGCTGAGCTACTGGATTTACCTGCTCGCCGTGCTGGTTTTGGTGTCGAGCTTCTTTGCGCCCGGCGGACCGACGGGTGCCGGCTGGACGCTCTACCCGCCGCAAGCCATCATGACCGGCACGCCAGGCGGCCAGGACTGGGGCATCATGCTGATGCTCGTCTCGCTGATCCTGTTCATCATCGGCTTCACGATGGGCGGCTTGAACTATGTTGTGACGGTGCTGCAGGCCCGCACGCGCGGCATGACGCTGATGCGCCTGCCGCTGACTGTCTGGGGTATCTTCACCGCGACCGTCATGGCGCTGCTCGCCTTCCCGGCGCTGTTTGTCGCCTGCGTCATGATGTTGTTCGACCGTGCGCTCGGCACCAGCTTCTTCATGCCGGCGATCGTCGAGATGGGCGAGCAGTTGCAGCACGGCGGCGGCAGCCCGATCCTGTTCCAGCATCTGTTCTGGTTCTTCGGCCACCCGGAGGTCTACATCGTGGCGCTTCCGGCCTTCGGCATCGTATCCGACCTGATCAGCACCCATGCGCGCAAGAACATCTTCGGCTACCGGATGATGGTCTGGGCCATCGTCGGCATCGGCGCGCTGAGCTTCGTGGTCTGGGCGCACCACATGTATGTCAGCGGCATGCACCCCTATTTCGGCTTCTTCTTCGCCACCACGACACTGGTCATTGCCGTCCCGACCGCGATCAAGGTCTACAATTGGGTGCTGACGCTGTGGCGCGGCGACATCCACCTCACCATCCCGATGCTTTTTGCGCTGGCCTTCATCGTCACCTTCGTCAATGGCGGGCTGACCGGGTTGTTTCTCGGCAATGTCGTCGTCGACGTTCCGCTGTCGGACACGATGTTCGTCGTTGCCCATTTCCATATGGTCATGGGCGTCGCCCCGATTCTCGTGATCTTCGGCGCGATCTATCACTGGTACCCGAAGGTCACTGGCCGGATGCTGAACGAGGCAATGGGCCAGTTCCATTTCTGGGTCACCTTCCTCGGTGCCTATCTGATTTTCTTTCCCATGCACTACATCGGCCTGATGGGCGTGCCGCGGCGCTACAACGAACTGACCGACATGACGGTGATGACCGAGTCGGCCCACAATCTGAACGCGTTCATCAGCATCATGGCATTCCTCGTCGGCTTTGCTCAGGTCGTGTTCCTGTTCAATCTGATCTGGAGCATCCGCCATGGCCGAGAGGCCGGCGGCAATCCGTGGCGTGCCACGACGCTCGAATGGCAGACGCCTGAAACACCGCCCGCCCATGGCAATTTCGGCAAGGAACTGCCGATCGTCTATCGCTGGGCCTATGACTACAGCGTGCCGGGCGCCAAGGAGGACTTCATCCCGCAAAACGTGCCGGGCTCCTTCGGTTCCTCAAGGGAGCCGGCATGAGCGTCATTCTGGTCTTCCTTCTCGTGATCGCTGGCTTTGCCGGATGGTGGCTTTCCCACCAGCGGCTGATGGCGAAGCCATGGCTCGAGCAAGGTGTGATCGGGGATACTATCGGGTTGGAAGGATCGACGCTGCCGACCGCCAAGATCGGCCTCGGCGTCTTCCTCGCCGTCGTCGGCTGCCTGTTCGCGCTGTTCACCAGCGCCTATTTCATGCGCATGGCGCTGTCGGACTGGCAGGCGCTGCCGTTACCGCGCGTGCTCTGGTTCAACACCAGCGTGCTGGTGCTGAGCAGCATCGCACTGCAATGCGCCTCGGTCGCCGCGCGCCGAGGCCAAATCGACACGGTCAGGCTCGGCCTCGCCACGGCTGGGCTCACCGCGCTTGCCTTCCTGATCGGGCAGCTTGTGGCATGGCGAGACCTGACCGCCGACGGCTACCTGCTGACCGCCAATCCGGCCAACAGTTTTTTCTACCTGATAACCGGGATGCATGGCCTGCACATACTGGGAGGGCTGGTGGGGCTGAGCAGAACCGCTGCCGGCGCCTGGAACGGAGCACGGCCGGCGCGGCTTCGCCTCAGCGTCGAATTGTGCGCCATGTACTGGCATTTCCTGCTTTTCGTCTGGCTCGCGATCTTCGCGCTTCTGGCCGGCTGGGCCGCGAGTTTTATCGAGATTTGCCGACAGTTGCTGACCTAGGAGGGCCGGACGGATGGCAGAGACGACACTGACGCATATCGGCCAGACACAGCCGCGGCCGGCGGGCTTGCGAGGCGTCGCCGCCGACTGGTCCTCGGATCAGCGCGCGTTCAAGAACGTGTCCTGGGGCAAGGCCATGATGTGGATCTTCCTGCTCAGCGACACCTTCGTCTTCGGCTGCTTCCTGCTCTCCTACATGACAGCGCGCATGTCCACCCGAGTGCCGTGGCCCAATCCGAGCGAGGTCTTTTCCCTTCATATTGGCGGCTCGGATATTCCACTGATCCTTATCGCCATCATGACCTTCGTGCTCATCTCGAGCAGCGGAACGATGGCCATGGCAGTGAATTTCGGCTATCGCCACGACCGTCGCAAGACGGCGATCCTCATGCTTCTGACCGCAGCGCTCGGCGCGACCTTCGTCGGCATGCAGGCCTTCGAATGGAGCAAGCTGATCGCAGAGGGGGTGCGGCCCTGGGGCAATCCGTGGGGAGCGGCGCAGTTCGGGTCATCCTTCTTCATGATCACCGGCTTCCACGGCACCCATGTCACGTTTGGGGTGATCTTCCTGATCATCGTGGCGCGAAAGGTCTGGCGCGGAGATTACGACACCGGACGGCCCGGCTTCTTCACCAGCCGCAGAGGCCGCTACGAAAGCGTCGAGATCATGGGCCTCTACTGGCATTTCGTCGACCTGGTCTGGGTGTTCATTTTCGCGTTTTTCTATCTTTGGTGAGAGGCAGATATGGCTGAAGCAACCGCAAACGGTCTGGGGCAACACACGCTGCACGCTGGTCATCCGCATGACGCGCCAGCGACCGGCGTCGCCGATGCGGACGTTCATCAGGAGCACCCGATCAAGCTCTACCTGGTGGTCTGGGCCTGGCTGTTCATCCTTAGCGCCGGCTCCTACATGGTCGATTATGTCGGCCTGCAGGGCTACCTCAGATGGTCGCTGATCCTGATCTTCATGATGCTCAAGGCCGGGCTGATCGTCGCGGTCTTCATGCACATGGCCTGGGAAAGGCTGGCGCTGGCGTATGCGATCATATTGCCGCCGATACTGGTGCTGGTGTTCACGGCAATGATGGTGTTCGAAGCCGATTACACGCTTCTCACCCGGATGGTGTTCTTTGGGACCGGGTCCTGACGCGCAACCCGAACTCCGCTTTTCGTCGGCATTTCCCGTCAAGCGCCGGAGGTTTGCGCCCGCTCTGTCTGCCTTGCCTTGAAACGATCGGCAGCTGGCCCATTTTTGTCATCACCGGAACGACAGAAGGAGAACGATATCAGTCGTTTTCCCGTCGCGAACTCCAGCAAGGGAGGCTCAAGATGACCATCGCAAACAGACTGAAGGACTTTATCGACGGGAAAGGAGTGTCCTACGACACCGTCGCGCATCATCGCACATCGACAAGCAGACAGGCCGCCATAGCGGCACATGTGCCCGGCAGCATAATGGCCAAGTCGGTGGTCGTTCACCACGACGATGGCTATGCGCTTGCCGTGGTTCCCAGCACGCACAGGATCGAGCTCGGCACGTTGCAGGGCGTCATGGACAAACGTATCGGACTCGCCTCCGAAGATGAGGTCGTTTCGCTCTTCGAGGATTGCGACACCGGCGCCGTTCCGCCGATCGGCGCGGCCTACGATGTGCCGGTGATCCTCGATGAAAGCCTTGGTGATGCCGCCGACATCTATTTCGAGGGCGGCGACCACAGGACGCTGGTGCATGTCAGCGGCAAGGATTTCCGCAGCCTGACCAGCGACGCACACCAGGCCCGCTTTAGCTACCCGGCATATTGAGCGGTCCGCCTTGCCGCACCGGTGCTTTCGCCGATGCGGCAAAGGCAGGATCTTTCAGCCCACCGGCTTGGTGGACGTCGGCGATTCCACAACTTTCCGATAGACGTGCCAGGTGGCATGACCGAGGATCGGCAGCACGACCGCCAGTCCGGCGAACACCGGCAGCGAGCCTATGATCAGCGCCACGGCGACAATCAATCCCCACACAGCCATCACGATCGGGTTCGCCAGCACCACGCGCACCGAGGTGTGGATGGCCTCGTAGGCTCCGACGTCGCGGTCGAGCAATAGCGGGAACGCGACGACCGTGGTGCACAGCACGACCGCGGCGAAAACGAAGCCGATAGCGTGGCCGAGGACAATCAGCGTCCAGCCGCGTCCCGTGGCGAATATTTCACTGATGAAGCTGGAGAGCGATTCCGGCGGGGCTGGGCCGAACACCTGCTGGTAAAATGCCTGCGCGGTCAAAAGCCAGGCGATGAAGATCGCAAGCAGCATGATCCCGACCGCCGCGATGGCCGGCAGCGCCGGAGAATTCCTGACCTCGAAGGCGTGGCTCCAGGAGGCGTCGAGGCCGGCTTCCCGCCTCCGGCTGATCTCGTAGAGGCCGAGCGCCGCGAACGGACCGATCAGTGCAAAACCCGACACCAGCGGAAACAACAACGGCAACGCATTGTTGCCCGACGTCCAGACAGCGAGCACGACGCCGACAAGCGGATAGATCAGGCAGAGAAAAACGATGTGCGACGGTTTGACCATGAAATCGTCGACGCCACGCCTGAGCGCGTCGAAAAGGTCGGAAACGCCGATCTTTCGAATTCTGGTGTGCTCCAGCGTCTCGCTGGCACCTGCAATCACGTGAAAGCTTGCCATGACCATTCCTCCAGACCAGGTCCGGTGGATCGCGGTTTCGCGGTGCTGTCGTTCAGCGTGACTGGTCACGCAAAACCGCGACCTGCACCATGATCAACATACGCCTTCACACGGCGTTTGTCGCCCTTTGTCAGAACAGCGCCGCTCCGGTGATCAGGCTAGCTCTAATGGCCGTTCTTCGATATTCTCAAAATGGGTTGAAGGGTGAAGGTCATGGATGGAAAGACCGTTCTCATACTCGGCCTTGGCGTGGTTATTCTGCTGTTGCTGGGATTCTGTGCGCTGCCAACGTGAAGCCTGAGCCGGCTTTGGATGCAACGTCTTCATTGCAGCGGTCGGCGACCGGCCTTCTCAACCCGGCAGACGATCCGAAAACACCAGGCCCAATCGACGTTCAATGCGGCCACGAGACGGCACGCATGGCAATGGTGTCGGCAAGCAACACGGCAAAGATCGCGAAAAGATAGAAAATCGAATAGGCAAACAGCGCCTTTGCGCGTTTCATCTTCCACCCTTCAACCCAACTTTTGTCGGCCAGAAGCCGCCAGGCATTCCAGATGAAACCCGCGCCCAATGCGGCCGAAACAATCCCGTACAGTCCGCTCGCGAATCCGACAGCCCACGGGAGCACGCCGATTGGCGCCAGGATCAGTGAATAGGCGAAGATCTGCTTTCTGGTCGAAACCTGGCCGGCCACGTTCGGCATCATAGGGATGCCGGCCGCGGCATAGTCGCCGATCTTGAACAGCGCGAGCGCCCAGAAATGCGGCGGCGTCCAGAGGAAAATGATCAGAAACAGAACGAGGCTTTCAACCCCGACGGCGCCGGTGGCCGCCGCCCACCCGACCACCGGAGGAAGGGCACCCGCCGCGCCCCCTATGACAATATTCTGCGGCGTCGAGCGTTTCAGCCACATCGTATAGATGACGACGTAGAAGAAGATCGTGAAGGCCAGCAGCGATGCGGCAGCCCATCCCACCAGCACGCCAAGCGTCATGACCGAAAGTACGGAAAGCACCAGGCCGAAGCCGAGAGCTTCGCCTGGCGTGACGCGGCCTGATGGGATCGGCCGCTTTGACGTGCGCGACATCAACGCATCGATATCGGCATCGTACCACATGTTGAGTGCCCCGGCCGCTCCTGCTCCCACCGCGATTGCACCGATCGCAATCACCGCGATGACCGGATTCATCACCCCGGGCGCCACCATCAGGCCGACGAAAGCGGTAAAAACAGCGAGCGCCATGACACGTGGTTTCAGAAGCGCGAAGAAATCACTGACCGTCGCTTCCGAAATCTGGATACCGGTATCCTTGAGGCCGCTTTCCCGAGCCGACATTTCAGGCGACCACTGATGCAGGCAGGCAATCTGGCCGGCCCATCGGCCAGCGGAAGAGCCAGGTTACTTCCTGGCGGAAGAACCGGGTCATTTGGAGAATTGCTTCAGATAGGCGATGACGTTGGCGAGGTCCTCGTCCTTCTTGAGGCCGGGAAACACCATCTTCGTGCCTTTGATCATGGCCTTGGGATCTTTAAGGTAGGTCGTCAGCGTGGCGTCGTCCCATTTGACGCCGGATTCACCCGCCTCGGTCATGGCTTTGGAATATTTGAACCCCGGATGCGTGCCGGCCGTCCGGCCGATGACGCCGCTCAACGACGGACCGACCTTGTTCTGGTCCTTGTCCACGACGTGACAGACCTTGCATTTGGTGAAGACCTTCTCACCCGCGGCAGCATCCTGTGCCTGGGATTGGTTTGTGACAAAGGTCACAACGGACACGACGGCGAAAAACGCAGTTACGCGCATGGCATTTCCCTCCCCGATCGCCAAATCTGCCTTGGACGATCTGCGCCTGCCAACATTTTCGCCAGCATGCGCCCCTTGCACGAGAGGGCGGAAATTCCGCGTCTCCCGAATGGAATTGCGGCACCTACATACCACAGAATCTGGCTGGCAGATAGAAGAAGCCTACCAGCAAGATTACCCCGAGGGACGAAGCGGCTCGATCGGCGTGCGGTCGGAACGCATGCCGGTTAAAGGCGTTAGACCAGCTACGGTTCAGTGTCCGCAAGATCAAAGACCAGGGAAGCATCCATGAACGACAGGAGCGTCTTGGAGGTGCGCCACGGCACCCTCACGATCGACGGCGAGACGGTCTTTTACAGAAAAGCAGGTCCTGAGGCCGCGCCGGTGTTGTTGCTTCCGCACGGCTATCCCTGCTCATCTTTCCAATATCGCCGGCTGATGCCGGCGCTCGCCGATCGGTGGCGGACGGTCGCGCCGGATTTCCCCGGCTTTGGCTACAGTGGAACCCCCGATCCGGCACGGTTCGGTTACGATTTTGACGCCTATGCAACTTTCCTGGAGCGGTTCACCGACGCGCTGGAACTCGACAGCTACGCGCTATGGCTGCACGACTTCGGGTCGCAGATCGGCCTGCGCCACGCGATAGCGCACCCATCGCGGATCAGGGCCCTCATCATCCAGAATGGCGATATCTACGCGGATGCCCTTGGGCCTAAGTACGAAACGATCCGGCGCTTCTGGCGGGATCCCTCACCAGCGAACCGCGCGCCGCTCGAAAAGGCGGTGAGCGAAGACGGCTTTCGCGCCGAGTTCGTAGGCGAAGTCGATGACGACGTCGCCCAACGCGTTCCGCCCGATCTGTGGAAATTGCATTGGCCGCTGATGGATACGCCTGTGCGCCGTGCGCTTTCAGTCGGGCTGATGGAGAAGCTCGAGGCCAATCTCGACTGGTTCCCTCATTACCAGAGATACCTGCGCGAGCATCGGCCTCCGGCGATGATCCTTTGGGGACCGAAGGACGAATACATGCCCGAGCCGGCAGCACGCGCCTATCTGCGCGATCTTCCCGACGCCGAACTGCATTTGCTGAACGACGCAGGGCACTGGCTGCTGGAGACACATTTCGAGGTCGCCCTGCCGTTGGTGCGACGGTTTCTCGGTGAGGTCCTGCATTGATCGGCCCGCACGACACCGCAGCGGATTCCGCCATCGCCGGCCCATCCCATCCCAACGCATCGAGAGGAGCACTTCATGACCGACAACGCCACAATTGCCCGGATCTGGCGCGGAAGGACACGCCGGGATTTGGCGGACGCCTACGAGCCGTATCTACGCCGCGAAGGCATTCCACCGCTTCAGGAGAAGGCACTCGGCGTACAGTTGTTTCGCGAAGATCGCGAAGAAGAAACAGAGTTCGTGACGATCTCGTACTGGCCTGACGTCGAAGCCATGGCGAGCTTCACTGGCGGCGACCCGAACCAGATTCACCACCTGCCGCGCGACCAAGAGTTTCTCGTCGAACTGCCCAAACGAGTGACCGTGATGCGAATCCTCGTCAATCAATTGCCTCGCGCTTAGGCGGCGGCAAGCTGGGCAGCGATCAACGAAAAAGGCCGCCTCGGGGGCGGCCTTTCAAATTCAGCACAACGCCGTGTTACTCAGCGTCCTTGGCAGCCTTTTTCTTCGGCGCGGCCTTCTTCTTGGGCTCTTCCGCACCGTCGGCCTTCTTGGCGTCGGCCTTCTTGGCAGCGGCTTTCTTCGCCGGCTTGGCCGTCTCGGTGTCTTCGTCGTCGGCCATCAGCTCTTCCTTGCTGACCTTGACGTCGGTGACGGAGATCTGGCCGAGCAGATGGTCGACCACCTTCTCCTCGAATATCGGCGCACGCAGCGTGTTCAATGCTTCGGGATTGCTGCGGTAGAATTCGAAGGCTTCCTGCTGCTGGTTGGCCGGATAGCGGCGCACCTGCTCGAACAGGCCGCGCTGCAATTCCTCGTCCGACACGGTAACGCCGGCCTTCTCGCCGATTTCGGCAAGAACCAGACCGAGACGCACGCGGCGCTCGGCAAGCCGCATATATTCGGCGCGCGCCTCTTCTTCCGTCGTCTCCTCGTCGGCGAAGGTGCGGCCGGCGGCTTCCAGATCGCGGTTGACCTGGTTCCAGATGTTGTTGAACTCGGCCTCGACGAGCTTCGACGGCGCCTCGAACGAGTAGGCGGCGTCGAGCTGGTCGAGCAGCTGGCGCTTGACCTTCTGGCGCGTCATCGATCCGAACTGATTCTCGATCTGGGTGCGCACCACTTCACGCAGGCGCTCCAGCGACTCCAGGCCAAGAGTCTTGGCCATTTCATCGTTGATTTCCAGCGCCCCGGGCTTGGACACTTCCTTGACGGTGACGTCGAAGGTGGCTTCCTTGCCGGCAAGGTGCGCCGCCTGGTAGTTTTCCGGGAACGTGACCGTGACCTGTTTCTCATCGCCGGCCTCGCTGCCGATGAGCTGATCCTCGAAGCCGGGAATGAATTCCTTGGAGCCGAGCACCAGCGGCTGGTCCGTGCCGGCGCCGCCGTTGAAGGCTTCGCCGTCGATCTTGCCGACATAGTCGATCGTCACGCGGTCGCCTTCGGCGGCCTTGCCGGCCTTCGGCTCATAGGTGCGCGCCGATTCGGCGACACGCTGGACCTGCTCGTCGATCTCGGTGTCAGGCACGTCGAACACCTGACGCGTCACCTTGATGTCGGAGAAATCCTTGATCTCGATCGGCGGGATGATCTCGTAGTTCAGGCGGAACTCGAAGTCGGCGCCGCCGGCCAGGATCTTCTCGGCCTCCTTCTCGTCTTCGGTCATGATCACTTCGGGCTGCATGGCAGCCTTTTCGCCGCGCCCGGTAATGATCGAACGGGTCGAATCGTTGAGGATCTCGTTGACCACTTCGGCCATGAACGACTTGCCGTAGACCTTGCGCAGATGCTGCACCGGCACCTTGCCGGGGCGGAAACCGTTGATGCGGACCTTGCTCCTGGCGTCGGAAAGCCGCGCCATCAGCTTGGCTTCCATGTCACCGGCCGGCACGGTGATCTTGATCTCGCGCTTGAGACCGGAGTTGAGCGTTTCGGTGACCTGCATCATAAAACCTTTGTTTTCATCAATGGGGCCGCCAAACGGCTCCTGCCGTTTACAGCCTGCCGGTATGATCTCGCCGGGAATGGCTTTTGGTGCGGGACTTGGCGATTTGTCCGCCCAACGCGGGTCAAATCGTCCAAAAATACGCTCCAAAATGTGAATAAGTCTTTGTTTTTCCTACTTCTTATCACATCCTGCAGAAGCGGATCGTCGCGTCCCGTCACATTCGACACGCCTTTTGTCACAGGCGCGGCTAATTTTCAACCATCTTCGCGTCTACAGCGCCGCGCGTCCTCTTGGACGCGCAAAGGACGCTGTAGCACCCTGATTTTGGCGTATGATCCTTTCCGAAAATCGATCTTCGATTTTCGGAAAGGATCATACGCCGGCGAACGAACCCGATGTTGGCCCGGACATTGACAGAATGATGGCTACATGGGATTGCCGGACAGCGCGGATGTGGCGGAATTGGTAGACGCCCTGGATTTAGGTTCCAGTGCCGAAAGGCGTGGGGGTTCGAGTCCCTTCATCCGCACCACTTTGGTGGCCCTACGCCTCAAACACCTGCCTGATGAACCACTCACTCAAATTCGCGAGTTCAGGCCCCAGCACGCGGTCGTCACCGACCGGCGGCACGATGCTTCTGATGTCCGTGACGAACGACTGAAGCGCCGGTGGCGCCACGCGCTCGGTAACGTGCAATGCCTGCGAAGCGATCACAGCCAGCATCGCCATCGCGGCATCGAGGCAGCGGCCGGCGCGCGCTTCCTTCGTCCATGCGAGGAAGACCGTCGTTGCGACATCGTCCTGGCCGGCGCCAGCCGATTCGGTTCCTGGGATGAAAGTGCGCTGGGCCGCGAGTTTCGCCTGCTCCAGATACCCCGTGATCGCCATCGGCACATAGCCAACATTGCCGTGGCCGTCGCTGTCGCTCCAGTCCCGCCCGGTCAAAAGCAGATCGGGCAGCAGCGATACCTTGCCGTTCAGAAGCTTCGAGGCGTGGCGGTCGCACAATAGGCAGATATCGGCCCATATCGCCGCCAGATCATCCAGAGCGGGTGTTGCCATCGCATTGTGATAGCCGCCCGTGCTGATGCAGCGCCCGAGCGGATGCATGTCGTCAGGCGGGATATAGACCGGGTTGTCCGAGACCGAAGCGAGCGACACGGTGGCCGCCCGCTCGGCGCAAGCCAGCGCGCGATGCGCGTGCCCCAGGATGCGGGGGACGATACGGTAGCTGACTGGCGCCTGATAATTGCGGCGCCCCGTGCCGGCGCCGCCAAGAAACGCTCTCAATCCCCGCAGGGCCGCTGCTTCATGTTCATCGCCCCAAAGCGTGTCGAGCGCCGGGTCGTAATGTTCGAGCGGCGCGCGAAACGCTTCGATCGAAAGCGCAAAGACCTTTTCGACAAGACGAATGCGGCGGCGAGCCGCCAAGGCCGCGTCGGCCACGAGCGCGGCACCGCAGGGCGACCCATTGATGAGGGATCCCCGTTCCCTGACTTCCAGGTCGAAGCGCGTCGAAAGTTCCGCAAAGAGCGGATAGAGGGCGAGGATTTCACCGGCTCCGCCCTGGCCGGAGGATGGCACCATGGGCATGGGTCCGCCGTCCAGCATCGCGGCGACGGCGAGCGCCATGCGTGGCGTGGTCGCGGCATTTCCTTCGAGGAAATTCGCCAGGCGGGCGAGCACGATCGCCCTGACCACGCGATCTGGCAAAGGCTCGCCGAATGATGTGGCGGCTGCGAACGCCTTGATGCGCGCGTGGCGATCCCGCTCGCCAAGTTCGAGCCGCCTGCTCGCCAGTTCTCCCATGGCGGTGGTTACGCCATAGATGACCGGCGCGGGGTCGGTTTCAATAAGACGCAGGAACGACGCGCGACACTCTGCGATGCGCTGCAAGGCCTCGCCGCTGATTTGCACCGCGTCTTTTTTCCAGGCGACGCGGAAAACGGCGTCGAGATTTATGTCTTCTCGTGTCGTCAGGATAATTGTCATGTCTGATGCTGCCCGGACCGGCCATGCTGTCAAATTCTAGTAAAGCGGCTCCTCGAACAGCGTCTTGTCGCCGTCCATCAGCGCCTTGATCTGCGCGGTGCCGTTGGCCGCGATTGCGACGCGCACACCGAACGGCCGCACCCGCATGTCGTTCTGGATCGCCATCCCCTCGCCTTCCGGCAGATAGAAACGTTCGATGCCGTAATCCGGTGCAATCGTCGTGGCCGCGCTGAGATCCCAGCCCTCGGCCACATGCCCGACGATATCGGTTTCGTCGGATGCCGCCGGCGCCGGCGCTTGCCCGAACCAGGCCGCAGCCGCCCGCCAATAGCCGTCGGCCCCCTGCTTCAGCCTGACCACAATCGATGTGTCGTCACTGGACAGCTTGCCGGCCGGAACGTTTGCGATCAGCTTCACCGGTATGCGCGAAATCTCGTAGCCAAGGCGAACATAATCGCCGCGCAGCAGATCGCGCGGATCGATCGGTTCGACCCTCAGCAGCACTTGCTTGCCGTCGCGCAGGATCGCCGCCCGACCGGCGATGATCCAACTCAGGAAGCCGATCTGGATGAGCCCCAGCACCAGCGCCGAGATAATAAGTCTTTTACCGGTCATCATGCCGCCGCTCCTTCCACGTTCGGGGCCCTCATGCGCTTTTCCACGCGGATGATGACAAGGGCAAGGATGCCGAGAAGCACAGCGGCCGCAAGGAAGAAACCTGCCGTGCCGAGCATCGATTGCAACATCACCACATAGATGATGGCGAGTTCGAAGGCGAAGCCGGCATAGGCAACCCAGCGCAAGCCCCTGCTCTCGCGGCCGCCAAGCACGATTGCAGCGACAATGCCGGCAAGCGCAACGGCCGAGGCAATGGCAAAGCCGCTGTTGCTGCTTTCATCGGCCAGTTCGAACTGGATCATGGCCAGGCCGGTAAGAAACCCGATCAGTGCATGCAAGGGCAGACGGCCGCCAAGCTGCACGATCCTGTCGACGGGCTCGGCCGCGAAGACCGCGGCCGCGAAAAGCAGCGCCGACACGACGACGAGCGGGACAGCGACTTGCAGCGCTTCGTATTCCGTGGCCGTCAGCACGAGATAGAAGATGACCGACAGGATGATGAGGTGCCGCGCCGCCCGGCTGCGCGTCCAGAACGAAATGGCAAACAGCACCAGCGCCATGACGACGAAGAGGTGCGGAAATTCCGCGCGCCCGAAATAGTCGAACCCTTTCAGGAACAGCCAGGCGTCGGCAATGCCGACGGAAGCGATGGTCAGCGGGTTCGAGCGCAGCGCAACCGCCGCCAGGGCCGCGCCAGCGCCCCAGGTGATCAAGGCCGACGCCTCGTCGCCGGACAAATGATACATCTGGCCGATCAGCGCGATCGATCCGCCGAATGCCGCCGCGGCAACGATCCAGAGTGCCTCGCCGATCGCCGCATGGTCGCGGGTCTTCAGCACCGCGCCGCCGACATAGCCGGCGAGGATGATCGCGAAGAGCGCTGCCACCCGCGCCAGCCGCGGGATGGCTTCCCAATTGGCGGCGACGAAGATCAGGAGGGCGGCGCCAAACAGCAGCGCCGCCATCATCGCCAGGATCGAACCGAAGCTCAGCGATCTGCGTTGATTGGCCTCGACGTCGCGCGTCAGCGCGTCGGCCGTCGAGGCATCGATCAGGCCGGTCTGCAGCCATCGTGCGATATCGGCCCTCACCCGTGACGAATAGCTCGCCATGCCTTTCTCCCCCAGCTTGGTCTTTTTTTCAGCCGATCCGGCCAAACCGTTGACGTCACGGCATTTTCCTATTCGGGTTTATCTATGTCGAAGACGTGAGCGCGCGGTGATGGTGCATTGCACAATTTGCATTGCTGCCATGCACCAATAGCGCTTTTAAATCGATATGACCCCACCTATCTTCAGTGCGTACACAAAGACGGAATGATCCGAAAGAAAGACGAAACGAGAAATACCATGAACCTGATCCGCAACTACCGCAACTGGCGCCGCTACCGGGACACCGTTTCCGAGCTGAGCCGCCTGAGCAACCGCGAACTGACCGACCTCGGCATCAGCCGCAGCGACATCCACTACGTCGCCCGCAAGGCGGTCTAATCCTCTTCGGACCGCAAATGGTCCGAACCAGTTTTGAAAAGAGAACGACAATGAACCTGATCCGCAACTATCGTAACTGGCGCGTTTACCGCGACACCGTTAACGAGCTGGGTCGCCTGTCGAACCGCCAGCTCCATGATCTCGGTATCGTCCGCGACGAGATCAAGACCGTCGCCCGCAAGGCGATCTAGTTAAGGAATTTCGCCAGGGTCGACCTCCTCCCCGACCCTGACGGATACGGTCAGCCTTCACCTCCTCCCGAGGGTTGACCACAAAAACGGCGCCCGCCGCACCTCCTCCCGCGGCGGGCGCTGTTAAAAAAGGCGAAACGAGTTTCGTCCCGGGGTTTCGCCCCCCTTCATCAGGCGAAAGGAATTTCGTCAAAGCCGACCTCCTCCCCGGCGATGACGAATACGGTCGATCTTCACCTCCTCCCGAGGATCGACCAGCAAAACGACACCCGCCGGACCTCCTCCCCCGGCGGGTGTTGTTGCTTTTCGGGGTCGAAGCACTCTGAGAGCCGTTTTGGCGGGACGTCCCTGTCGTCAGTTCAGCGCACCGCTTTCCAGCACGCCCCGTTTCTTCCACTGGCTCAGCGGAAAAATGTCCGGTGCGCCGCCCATCGGCGCATACCAGGTATCCACCACCCATTCGGTGCCCTCGCGGTCGCTGATCACCGCCGTCCAATGGGGATAGCGCCCATCGACAAAAAGGCCTCGCGAGGCATTGCCCTCGACCTTGTGAAACCTGAGCAATTTTCGCTCGGCAAGATAGACCAGCAGCGCATGCGTGTTGGTCGATTCGTCGACACAATCCATCTGGCCCCTGATGCGCGATGCACCGAATTCCGACTGCGGCAGATCGCGAACGCCGGTGGCCCGGAAAATGCGCTGCTCGAAATAGCGGACAGCCTTCGAAATGGCGGAGCGCTCGGCTTGAGGCGAACCCGCGCCCGCACGCAGGATAGAGCGGAAACGCGCACCGTCGCCGGGGCCAAGCGCGAGTATCGTGCGGTAGTTGCAACTGTAGCCGTGGCATATGGGGATCCGCTTGGAAGCCGTCGCGGCCAGCTCGCCGGCGGCCGCTGATCCGCCCATGGCGATCACGACTGTCAGAAATGTCGCTCTGGCAAAGCCCCCAAGACTCCCGTCCATTCTTCGACAGTAGACGATTGCAGCACTTGGCGGCAACAGCGCGGCTAACTCGTGCAATTGCAATCGCAGCTACAAGAGATTATTTCGGCGCTCATGAACAAGAATCCCATTCACATCGTCGGCGGCGGCCTCGCCGGTTCCGAAGCGGCATGGCAGGCGGCCGAAGCTGGCGTTCCGATCGTGCTGCATGAAATGCGTCCCGTCCGCGGCACCGATGCGCACAAGACGGATGGGCTGGCCGAGCTCGTCTGTTCCAATTCGTTCCGCTCCGACGACGCGCAAACCAATGCCGTCGGCCTGCTGCACGCCGAAATGCGGCTGGCCGGTTCGCTGATCATGAGCGCCAGCGACGCGCACCAGGTGCCGGCCGGCGGCGCGCTGGCCGTCGACCGCGACGGATTTTCGCAAGCGGTGACCAGAAAGCTCGAAGCGCACCCGCTCATCACCATCCAGCGCGAGGAAGTGCCCAGCCTGCCGCCGGCGGACTGGGACCAGGCGATCGTCGCTACCGGCCCGCTGACCGCACCTGGGCTCGCCCAATCGATAGCGGAAGTGACCGGCGCCGATGCGCTCGCCTTCTTCGACGCCATCGCGCCGATCGTCCATTTCGACACGATCGACATGGACATCTGCTGGTTCCAGTCGCGCTACGACAAGGTCGGCCCCGGCGGCACCGGCAAGGACTATATCAACTGCCCGATGGACAAGGAGCAGTATCTCGCCTTCGTAGAGGCGCTTCTGGAGGGCCAAAAGACCGAATTCAAGCAATGGGAAGGCACGCCCTATTTCGACGGCTGCCTGCCGATCGAGATCATGGCCGCGCGCGGCGTCGAGACGCTGCGCCATGGGCCGATGAAGCCGATGGGGCTGACCAATGCGCACAATCCGTCGGTGAAGGCCTATGCTGTCGTCCAGCTTCGCCAGGACAATGCGCTGGGCACGCTCTACAACATGGTCGGCTTCCAGACCAAGCTGAAGCATGCCGAGCAGGTGCGCGTGTTCCGCACCATCCCGGGCCTCGAGAACGCCGAATTCGCCCGCCTCGGCGGCCTGCACCGCAACACCTATATCAATTCGCCGACGCTGCTTGACGCCTCGCTGCAGTTGAAGTCGCGGCCCGGCCTGCGCTTCGCCGGCCAGATCACCGGCTGCGAAGGCTATGTCGAAAGTGCGGCCATCGGCCTGCTTGCCGGGCGCTTTGCCGCCGCCGAGCGGTTGGGCCACGCGCCGGCGCTGCCGCCGCTGACCACGGCTTTTGGCGCGCTGCTCAACCATATCACCGGCGGTCATATCGTTTCCGACGACGAGCCGGGAAAGCGCTCCTTCCAGCCGATGAACGTTAATTTCGGCCTGTTCCCCCCGGTGGAAGCGCCGAAAGCCGAGGGAAAGCGCCTTCGCGGCAAGGACAAGACGGTCGCCAAGCGGCGCGCGGTGACTTCGCGCGCGCTGGCCGACTGCCGCGAATGGCTCGGACTGGCACCATTGGCGGTGGAAGCGGCGGAGTAGCAGTTGCGTAGCGCGTGCAGCCTTCAGGCGTCCGGCCAGCCTCGTGTCGCACGCCGGAACAGCAGCCAATGCCGGTGCATAGCCGAGAGGCGCGCCGCGCCGTCGAGAGGAAAATGGCGGCCACTTTCCATCTTGCCGAGATAGGCGCGCGACAAGGCCAGCGGCAGAAATGCCGGGCGCAACGAAACCGGCAAAGCCGACGCACCCTGCTCGAAAGCAGACAAGTGCTCCCGCGCCAGCGCGATCATCGCGGCGACAGCGCGTTGCGCTCCAGGCCCACCATCGCCTGCAACGAACGCCTCCGGCGACGACCCTGCCGCCGCCAGTATATCGGCCGGGACAAAGCATTGCCCGCGCTTGCGGTGCAGCGGCAGCAGGAGCAAAAGGCCGGTCATCGCCTGTGCACAACCCGCCCTGCCCGCAAGTTCGGCAAACCGCGGCGCTTCGACGGGATCAAGCACCATCGCCGCAAGCTGGATAAGTGCCGCTGCGGTCTCGCCGCAATAGCCCTCCAGATCGGTGCGCGACGGCATCGGGTCGTCATAGAGATCGAAGACGCGGGCTTCGAGCATGTTCTCGAACGCGGGTTTCGGCAGACGGTAGGCGGAAATCGTGGCCTTCAGAGCATCCGCGACAGGATGGCCGATGTTTGCCCCGTCGTCCTCGGCTACGATGACATCGCGCCACCATTGCAGCCGCACCTCGCCAGGCAGCGCCTCGCGGATACGGTCACGAATGCCCGATATCTCGGCATTGAAGGCATAAAGCGAAAAAAGTGCCTCACGCTTGTCTTCAGGCGCATAGAGCACGGAAACATAGCGGTCACGGTCGGCGGCTCGCACCGTTTCCATGACGATTTTAGCGTTTTCGCTCACGTCACTCGACGGCGATAAGCGCAGCGGCCACCGCACGGTTTTCCGCCAGAAGAACATTGTAGGTCCGCACGGCTGCGCCGGTCGACATCGGATCGGACGCAATGCCCGCCGCCTTCAGCGTGGTACGCAACGCCGCCGGCAACAGCCTGAGATCCTTGCCGGCACCGACCAGCAGGATCTCGACCTTGTCGGCCTCGTCGAGCAGCTTGGCGAAATCCGCCGCCGTCAATGCCAAGGGATCCGCCGGCTCCCAGCCGTAGATGCCCGACGGCAGGCACAGAAGCGAGCCGCGATGCGACATGTCGGCGAAACGGAACCCGCCATTGCCATAGGCCTCGATCGGCGCACGACCGGGGAAATGCGCTTCGCGGATGACGATGCCTTTTGCCACGGGCGCGGAAATCGTCAGGTTGCCACGGCTTTGCCGCCGCTCACCGGCTTCTCCTCGTCGGCCGTCGCGGCCTGTGGCCGCAGCTTGAACAGGATGAGCAGCGGGGCGGCAATGAAGATCGACGAATAGGTTCCGAAGACAACGCCGAACAGCATCGCCAGCGTGAACGAACGGATCACCTCGCCGCCGAACAGGACCAGCGCCAGCAGCGCGAGCATCGTTGTCACCGAGGTCAGCGTGGTTCTGGACAGCGTCTCGTTGATGGCGTTGTTCAGCAGTTGCGGCAGCGGCATTCTCTTGTACTTTCGCAAGTCTTCGCGAACACGGTCATAGACGACGATCGTATCATTGAGTGAATAGCCGATGATGGTGAGTATCGCCGCAAGCGACGACTGGTTGAATTCAAGGCCGGTGATGACGAAGAAGCCGATCGTCATGACCACGTCGTGGACTGTGGCGATGATGGCGCCGACCGCAAACTGCCATTCGAAGCGGAACCAGACATAGATCAGGATTCCGAGCAGTGCGATCAGCATGGCGATGGTGCCTTGCTTGGCGAGCTCGCCGGAAACCGTCGGCCCCACCACCTCGACGCGGCGGAAATCGTAATTGTCCTGCAACTCGCCGCGCACCTTGTCGATGACGGTCTGTTCGGCGTTCTCGCCGCCCTCCTGCGTGCCGACGCGAATCAAGACGTCGTTCGGGTCGCCGAACTGCTGCACCTGCACTTCGCCGATGTTGAGCTCCGAAAGCCTTGCGCGGATGTCGGCAATATCGGCGGTGCCATCCTTGGCCTGGACCTCGATCAGCGAACCGCCCTTGAAGTCGATGCCGTAATTGATGTCGACGGTCATGAACAGCACGACCGACAGGATCGACAGCACGCTGGACAGCGCGAATGTCCAGCGACGGATGCCCATGAACGGAATTCGCGTGCCCGGCGGGACGAAGGTCACCGGCGCGCGCGGCAACTCCTTCGGGCGGGCGCGGCGAAGCCACATCGACACCAGCAGCCGGGTGAAGGTGAAGGCGGTGAAGACGGTGGTCAGAATGCCGATGGCGAAGGTTACGGCAAAGCCCTTCACCGGCCCGGTCCCGAGCCAGAACAGCACCACGGTCGCGATCAGCGAGGTGACGTTCGAATCGACGATGGTCGCCAGCGCTTTCGAAAAACCCGTGTCGATCGCCTGGATGACCGAGCGGCCGTTTCGCCGCTCCTCACGGATGCGCTCATAGATAAGGACGTTGGAATCGACCGCCATGCCGATGGTCAGCACGATACCGGCAATGCCCGGCAAGGTCAGCGTCGCGCCTAGCAACGACAGCACCGCGACGATCATCGCCACATGCACCGCCAGCGCGATGTTGGCTATGAAACCGAGAAAGCCGTAGGCCACGAACATGAACACGACGACGAGGATGGAGCCGATCACGCCTGCAATCTTGCCGGCGCGGATGGAATCCTCGCCGAGGCCCGGGCCCACAGTGCGCTCTTCGATCACCGTCAGCGTCGCCGGCAGCGCGCCAGCACGCAACAGCACGGCGAGGTCGTTGGCGCTTTCGGCGGTGAAATTGCCCGATATCTGGCCGCTGCCGCCAAGGATCGGTTCGCGGATCTGCGGCGCCGAAATCACCTGATTGTCGAGGATGATGGCAAACAGCTTGCCGACATTCTGCGAGGTGGCTTGGCCGAAGCGCGCCGCTCCCTTGGAATCGAAGGTGAACGAAACCACCGGCTCGTTGGTCTGCGAATTGTATGTCGCCTGCGCATCGACGAGATTTTCGCCCGAAACGATGACGCGGTTCTCGATCAGATACGGAACCGGCGGATCATCCTGCGAATACAGAATCGAGGACCCCGCCGGCGGACGGCCGTTGAGCGCGTCTTGCACCGGCATCGACTGGTCAACCATCTGGAAGGTCAGCTTGGCGGTCTGGCCAAGAATGTCCTTCAGCCTTTGCGGATCCTGCAGGCCCGGCACCTGGACCAGAATGCGGTCTTCGCCCTGGCGCTGCACAATCGGCTCGGTGGTGCCGAGTTCGTTGACGCGGCGATCGACGACCTCGAGCGACTGCGCCAGCGCGGCTGACGTGCGGTATTTGATGCCGGCATCGGTGACGGCGAATTTGAGCAGGCCGGGCTCGGAATCATCCAGCGACATCTCCTGGACGGAGCCGCCGCTGAACAGGCCGGCGGCCACCGGGTCGGTCAATGTCTTCAGCGCTGTCTTGGCGGCATCGACCTGACTGGGATCGGTGATGCGGACCTGCACGGTCCGGCCTGATCCGGAAAGGCCGGTGTAACCGATCTTGGCGTCGCGCAGCCGCGTCCTGATTTCGTCGCGCGTCGTCTCCAGCCGATCCTTGATCAGATCGTTCGGATCCATCCTGAGCAGGATATGCGAGCCGCCCTGCAGATCGAGGCCGAGCGTCATCTGGCGCTTCGGCACCCAGTCGGGAAGCCTGGCGAGGGTGCTTGCCGAAAAAAGGTTGGGCGCAGCGAGGATCACAGTGGCGGCCACGGCCAGCCAGATCAGGATCATCTTGAAGCGCGAGAAGTAAAGCATATGGCGTCGTCCGTCAGGGCGTTCTAGCGGATCGTTCCGCCGACAATCCGGTTATTTCTTGGCGTTCTGGTTCGCCACCGGCTCACCCTTGACACGCACATCTGCGATCGTCGAGCGCAGCGCCGTTACCTTTGTGCCACCGCCGAGATCGATCTCGAGCTCATTGTCGTCGATCACCTTGGTCACCTTGCCGACGAAACCGCCGCCAGTGATGACCGTGTCGCCGCGGCGGACCGCCGCCAGCATCTCGCCGCGCTTCTTCAACTGCGTGCGCTGCGGCCGGATGATCAGAAAATACATGATCACAAAAATCAGGACAAACGGCAAAATGCTGATGAACATATCCGGAGAGGTGCCGACGCCTTGGGCATATGCCGGTGTCACGAACATTGAGGTACTCCTGAATTTTGAAAAACAGCCGCCAAACCGTATCCTGTGAAATTTGGCGGCCCCGTGAAATTTGGCCGGAATATAGTCGGTAACGTTGCCAATGCAACTGCGGCCAGGCATTTCAGCTGCTTTTCCGGCTGGTTGAGCCGTGTTAGAGCATGGTCCCGAAAAACAACGCCGATTTTCGGAAAAGATCATGCTCTAACAAAAGGTTGGAACCGGTTCCGAAACCGCCGGAACCAAACAGGTTCCGTCTCATGCCCTCCCGAATGCAAAACAAAAAAGATAAGATGAGCGACAGCACAATCGAAGCCCTGAACAAGAAACTCGACCGCCTGATCGAGGCGGTCGCCCGCCTCGCCCCGCCGCCGGTACCGGAAACCGACCTCGGAGAGGCCGACTGCTTCGTCTGGCAGGCCGATCCCGGCTATCTGGAGCCGGTGCGCAAGGTGAACCGCGTCGACATCGGCCTGATCCGCGGCGTCGACCGCGTCCGCGACATATTGGTCGACAACACAGAGCGCTTCGCCTTCGGTTACGCAGCCAACAATGTGCTGTTGTGGGGCGCACGCGGCATGGGAAAATCCTCGCTGGTCAAGGCCGTGCATGCCGCCATCAATGCCTCGACGAAACTGGACCTGCCGCTCAAGCTCATCGAGATCCACCGTGAGGACATCGACACGCTGCCGAAGCTTATGGCGCTGCTGAAGGCGGCACCTTATCGTTTCATCCTGTTTTGCGACGACCTTTCCTTCGACCACGACGACACATCCTACAAGTCGCTGAAGGCGGCACTCGAAGGCGGCGTCGAGGGCCGCCCGGCCAATGTGATCTTCTACGCCACGTCGAACCGGCGCCACCTTCTGCCGCGCGACATGATCGACAATGAGCGCTCGACCGCTATCAACCCGTCGGAGGCGGTCGAGGAAAAAGTTTCGCTGTCCGACCGTTTCGGCCTCTGGCTCGGCTTCCACAAATGCTCGCAGGACGAGTATCTCGACATGGTCGACGGCTATGTCCGCCATCACGGCCTTGCCGTCGATCCCGAGACGCTGCGGGCCGAGGCGCTGGAATGGGCGACGACGCGCGGCAGCCGGTCAGGCCGCGTCGCCTGGCAATTCACCCAGGATCTGGCAGGCCGGCTCGGCAAATCGCTCAAGGATTAGACCATGATGCCGAGCCTTCGGTTCGGACAAGATCGTGGTCCAGAAAAGCAACTGAAAAAGCCCGCCCCTTGCGGAGCGGGCTGAGCCGGCGGGCCGGACTGGAGGTCAGGCGGCCTGCAAACGCTTTTCTTGTTCTATTCGAGATAGGTCGAAGGGTCGACTTCTTCTATTCCAGATAGGTCGAAGGATCGACCGGCGCCGAATTCTTGCGCACTTCGAAATGCAGTTTCGGAGAGTCGGTGGTGCCGCTCATGCCGGACTGCGCGATTTCCTGACCGCGCTTGACCTTCTGGCCGCGTTGGACCTCGATCGAACGGGCGTGACCATAGACCGTAACCAACCCGTTCTCGTGGCGCACCAGCACCGTATTGCCGAATTCCTTGAGGCCATCGCCGGCATAGATGACGACACCGTTCTCGGCCGCCTTGACCGGCGTTCCTTCCGGCACGGCGATGTCGACACCATCCTTGCCGCCGCCAAAGCCGGAGATCACGCGGCCGCGCACCGGCCAGCGCATCTTGCCGATACCGGTGGCGTCAGGCGCCACCGCGTCGTCGTCCTCGGCCTGCTGGATGAGCTTCGTATCCTTCTTCGGCGGCGTGTAGGCGGCGAGTGTCTCCGACGGAGTGGTCTTTGCCGCGGGCTGGGTGGTGGCCGTCGTTACCGGATCGACTTTTGCCGGCTTGGCGCTGGCAACCGTCGCGGTTCCGCCGGCCGGCACCTTCAGGGTCTGGCCGATCTTGAGCAGACCGTCCTGCATGCCATTCGCCTGCTTCAACGCAACCACGCCGACGCCGGTCTTCCTGGCGATGGCCGTCAGCGTATCGCCCTGCTGGACCGTGTAGGTGCCACCGGCGCCAGCCGGCTTGGGGGCGGCTTTTCCGTCCTTCGGCTGGCTTGCTGCGGCCGATGCATCCACCTGCGCAGCGGACTTGCCCTCCTTGAGCTTCGGCTGCTGCGGCAGCACGGCCACCATCTCCGGCGCCTTGGCCGGCAAATCATGCTTGGTGTCGTTGGCAGGCTTTGCGTCGGCAAGCTTCGGCGCCGGCTTCTTGCTCGAATAGGCATAAGCCGGGATGACGAGCTTCTGGCCGGCCTTCAGCCCGTTGGTGGCGCTCAGCCCATTGACCCTCATAAGCGCATCGGCGGGCACGCCGTAGCGCCGCGACAGGCCGGAAATGGTCTCGCCGTCCTTGACGACGATCTCGGTGGCACGCGGTTCGCCGCCTGCCGTCGCCACGCGCGGGGCGTCAGGCTGTGCATCCTTGAACGGCTTTGCCACTGTCCCGGTCGCGGTCCGGTCGACCTGGGAGGCAGGCGCCAGCGCGGGGGCTGGCTGCGCCTGGCTGACAGGCGGCAATTGCTGCGTCGTCACCGGCGGTTCGAGGCTTGAGCGGGTGACCGACTGGGTGTGGCTGCCGTCGAGCGGCGCGGCCGAAACCGGGGCGTCGCCGGGATAAGGCTGGGCGGTGTCCTGCTTGTCGATAATCGTGCGCTGGTTGTTGGTCGAGGAGGTGAAAACGTCATCGACGCTGTTGAACCGCGAGACCTGGGAACTGCATCCCGCCGCGGTGCCCGCAACCATGAGGACGGCGAAGCTACGCGCCAGGTTGCGTCCGTTTGCCTTCAAAATACTGAATTGCATCGCATTTACCCGCAGATACCCGGTACAGACTGACCGTGATTAAAGCGCGTTAATGTTACTGGTCGGTTAAACCGCTAGAATCAGACGCAAATTTTCTTAAAATATTTAAAGCTGGGCTTGGGCGGGTTGCGGCTCAGGTCAGGCCGAGCGGAGTCGGAGACGGGTGAGAAGCGACCAGACAGGTCGGTTGCGGGAATCACCTGAATATCGACATACCCTAGATGACCGCGGCTACGCTGCGCAGGATCGGCTGCAGGCGGACGAGGCCGATGTCCTCGCGTTCGAAGCGGCTGCCGACCTTGGTCAGTTTAGCCAGCACCTGCTCGCCCTCCTCGGGTCCGATCGGTGCGATGACGATGCCGCCACTCGACAATTGGTCGAGCAGGAAGCGCGGCAGGCTGTCGAAGGCCGCCCATGCGACGATGCGGTCGAACGGCGCTTCGTTCGCCAGTCCGTTGGAGCCGTCCACCTGGCGCACGATGACATTGCCGATGCCGAGTGCCTCGAAGCGCTGCTTGGCCTGCTCGGCCAGCGTCCTGTAGCGGTCGATGGTGACGACCCGCACGGCAAGCCGCGACATCACCGCTGCTGTGTAACCGGACCCAGTGCCGATCTCGAGCACGCGGTTGCCCGGGTCGATGGCAAGCGCTGCGATCACCGCGGCTTGCAGATCGGCCCCCTCGATCGCCTCGCCGCATTCGATCGGCAGCATGCGATCCGTCCAGGCGATCGAATGGAACTGGGCGGAAAGGAAGCCGCGCCGCGGCGTCGCCTCGAAGGCTGCGATCAGCGCCTTCGGCACCATGCCCTTGCCACGCAGGCGAAGCAGGAATGCGGCGAAGCCTTCGCGGTCGTCGACCATCGGACTGTGGTTCAGGGTCATGCGAGCGCCTTGGTCAGTTGATCGCGGATTTCATGAGCGGTGAGATCGAGCTGCAGCGGCGTCACCGACACCAGGCGGTTGCGCATGGCATGGAGGTCGGTGCCTCGCTTGCCCTCGACCGGCTCGCGGCCGAAGCGCAGCCAGTAGTAGGGAAGCCCGCGGCCGTCGCGGCGCTCGTCGACCCACAGGCTGTGGACGAGCTTGCCTTGCGAGGTGACCACCGTGCCGGCGATCTCTTCGGGAAGGCAATTCGGAAAATTGACGTTGAGCAGCACGCCGTCCGGCAGCGGCGTGGCGACAAGCTTCTTGAGCAGCGCCGGCGCCAGCGCCTCGGTGGTCTCGTAGGGAACGACGCGATCCTCGCCGACGTAGGAATAGGCCTGGCTGAAGGCGATCGAGCGCACGCCGAGCAGCGCGCCTTCCATGGCGCCGGCGACGGTGCCCGAATAGGTGACGTCGTCGGCGATGTTGGCGCCGGAATTGACGCCGGACAGGATCAGGTCGGGCGCCGCGGGCAGGATTTTCTTCACGCCCATGATGACGCAGTCGGTCGGCGTGCCGCGCACGGCAAAGTGCTTTTCGCCGATCTTCCTCAAGCGCAGCGGCTCCGAGATCGACAGCGAATGCGCGTAGCCGGACTGGTCCTGCTCCGGCGCCACCACCCAGACATCGTCCGACAGCGTGCGGGCGATGCGTTCGAGCGATGCAAGGCCCTCGGCATGGATGCCGTCATCATTGGTCAGGAGGATGCGCATTATTTCGATTCGATCTTTTCCAGACCGCCCATGTAAGGCCGAAGCGCTTCAGGAATGGTTATGCTGCCGTCCTCATTCTGGTAGTTTTCGATGACGGCAATAAGAGCGCGGCCGACGGCGGTGCCGGAGCCGTTCAGCGTGTGGACGAAGCGGTTGCCCTTGCCGTCCTTGTCCTTGTAGCGGGCGTCCATGCGCCGCGCCTGGAAATCGCCGCAGACAGAGCAGGACGAAATCTCGCGATAGGCGTTCTGGCCCGGCAGCCAGACCTCGATGTCGTAGGTCTTGCGCGCGCCAAAGCCCATGTCGCCGGTGCACAGCGTCATGGTGCGGAATGGCAGGCCGAGCCGCTTCAGCACTTCCTCGGCGCATTCGGTCATCCGCTCATGCTCGGCAAGCGAGGACTCCTGGTCGGTGATCGACACCAGCTCGACCTTGTAGAACTGGTGCTGACGCAGCATGCCGCGCGTGTCGCGCCCGGCCGAGCCCGCCTCCGAGCGGAAGCATGGCGTCAGCGCCGTATAGCGCAGCGGCAGTTTTTCATGCGGCGTGATGTCCTCGCGCACGAGGTTAGTGAGCGGCACTTCGGCGGTCGGGATGAGATAGAAAGACACAGGAACGTCAATGGGCTCGTTGGGATCGCGCTCTTGCAGTCGAAGTTCGGTCCCTAGAAAGCTTTCTATCGCGCGATGAACATACTCAATTTGCGCATTCCTCATTTGTTCAATCGGTGGAAAATTCCCATGGGGATATTGCCGCCTATAGGCCGACAAAAAATCTTGCGTTGCTCGAGCAATAGCAGGACGCAGATCCTCTATAGAGGCCGACTTCTCCGTTCTGAAAAGATCGTCTTCGAATTTTGGAAGTTGACCGGTGCCGAACATAGTCTCCGAATTCACCATCAGCGGCGGCTGGATCTCCTCATAGCCGTGCTCGGTCGTGTGCAGGTCGAGCATGAACTGGCCGAGCGCGCGCTCCATCCGCGCCAGTCCGCTCTTCAGCACGGTGAAGCGCGAGCCCGAGAGCTTCGCCGCCCGCTCGAAATCCATCATGCCGAGCGCTTCGCCGACCTCGAAATGCTCCTTCACCCAGTTCGGGCGCGTCGGCAGCTTGCCGACGATGCGCTTGACGACATTGTCGTGCTCGTCCTTGCCGACCGGCACATCGTCGAGCGGCACATTGGGCAGCACCGCCAATGCGTCGTTCAGCGCCTTGTCGAGCTCGCGTTCGCGCGCCTCGCCGTTCTGGATGAAGGCCTTGATCTCGCCGACCTCGGCTTTCAACCTTTCGGCAAGGGCGGCGTCGCCCGAACGCACGGCGTTGCCGATCTCCTTCGAGGCGGCGTTGCGGCGCTCCTGCCTGGTCTGCAGCTCGGTCAGATGCTCGCGCCGCGCCTCGTCCCGGGCGATCAGATCGTCGACCGTGGACTGCGCGTCCTCAGCCGACCACGAGCGCTTCTTGAGCACCTCGACAAGGGCCTTCGGGTTGTCGCGAATCCATTTGATGTCGAGCATGGTTTGTTCGTCCTCAGCGGGCATATCGCCCAAAGTGCGCAGCGGTTTTGGACAACGACATGCCCAAAAACAAAGACCTAAAACGCATCGCGTTTTAGGCCAGAGGGCGTAAACCGCATCCTTGATCGATGCAAGATGTCAAGGCCGAGTTCCTTCGCGCCCCCTCTGTCCAGCATATCTTGAAAGGATCAAGGGCATATCCGCCGACGAAGCAGACTATGTGGACGACGCATCCGCAGGCTTTTCGGCCACCTCTTCCGCAGCCTCCCGCTTCTCGCGCGCCAGACGTTCCCGTTCCTTGCTGCGCTCGATCAGCCGGGCCGACCAGATCGAGACCTCGTAGAGAAGGATCGTGGGAATGGCCAAACCGATCTGGCTTATCGGGTCGGGCGGCGTCAGCACAGCCGCGACGACGAAGGCGATGACGATGGCCCATTTGCGCTTTTCAACCAGCGCCTGCGACGACAGTATGCCCACACGCGCCATCAGGCTGGTCACCACCGGCAACTGGAATACCAGACCGAAGGAGAAGATCAGCGTCATGATCAGGCTGAGATATTCCGAGACTTTCGGCAGCAGCGAAATCTGCACCTGATCGTCGGTGCCGGCCTGCTGCATGGCGAGGAAGAACCACATCACCATCGGCGTGAAGAAGAAATAGACCAGCGACGCGCCCATCAGAAACAGGATCGGCGAAGCGATCAGGAACGGCAGGAAAGCGTTGCGTTCGTTCTTGTAGAGGCCGGGCGCGATGAATTTGTAGATCTGCGTGGCGATCAGCGGAAAGGCGATCACCATGCCGCCGAACATCGCCAGCTTGACCTGGGTGAAGAAGAATTCCTGCGGCGCCGTGTAGATCAGCTCGACCTTGTGCGGGTCGAGCCCTGCCCATTGGGTCGCCCATTTGAACGGGATGACCAACAGGTTGAACAGTTGCTTGGCGAAGAAGAAGCAGAACAGGAAGGCGACGAAGAACCCGCCGATCGACCACATCAGCCGCCGGCGCAACTCGATCAGATGCTCCATCAACGGAGCCGCCGATTGTTCGATCTCGTCCTTTTCCGAAACGCTCACTTGGTGGCTCCCGCCGTCTTTTTGGCGGCTGCAGCCGGCTTCTTCACCGCAGCCGGCGCTGGCTTCGGCTCGGCCTTTTTAGCTGCAGTCTTTGTCGCGGCAGGTTTTGCCGCTGGCTTCGCTGCGGCCGAGGGGGCCGGCATCGCTTTCGCCGGCGCAGGCTTCTTCTTCGCTGCCGGGGTCTTTTGCGACGCAGCCGTCGTAGCCGTCCCGGCGGGCGATGTCACCACCGACTCATCGGTCATCGCCGGAAAGGTCGGCGCCGCTGGGGCCGCTTCCGGCGCATCGACGCCCGGCAGCACCGTCGCGCCATTCTTCAGCCCGGTATCCTGCGGCGTCGAAGCAGCCGGCGCGACCGGGTCCACGGCCGGCTTCGGCTTCATCACCGCGTCCACGCCGGAGCGCACGTCGGCCGCCGCCTGCTCGAACGGGTTGAGCTGCTTCCTGATCTCGGCGGCCGGGTTGAGGCTCCTGAGTGAATCGACCGACTTCTTGACGTCGTCGAGCTCGGCCTCCTTCAGCGCGTCGTTGAACTGCTTCTGGAAGTCGGCTGCCATGCCACGCATCTTTGCCGTCGTGCGGCCGAAAGTGCGCAGCATCTTGGGCAAATCCTTAGGCCCGACGACCACAATCATGACGATCGCGATCACCAGCATCTCGGTCCAGCCGATGTCGAACATGGCGATACGTTCCGACTAAAGTTTTGGGCTCAGCTCTTGCTGGCCTTTTCCTTCACTGCCGAAACGGTCTCGTCGGCACGGTGCTCGACGGTACGCTTGTCCTCGGCGACATCGTCGTCGGCCATGCCCTTCTTGAAGCTCTTGATACCCTTGGCCATGTCACCCATCAGCTCGGGAATCTTGCCGCGACCGAACACCAGCAGCACGATCACCAGCACGATCATCCAGTGCCAAATCGAAAACGAACCCATAGCAACTCTCTCTCGAATGTTTCTCTGACGATGATCTATGCGTTTTCGCGCCGGGATTCAAACACAACCGCGACAGAGTTTAAGAATGAGTGGCCGAAGTCACGCACTTTCGTTGCGAGGGGGCGCTACGAATCCGCGCAGCCCCCGCCTGCGGGCCGTTTAGAAAGCGCGCCTGCGATCAATCGTCCTCGACGCGGGGCGTCAACAGGCCGAGTTCTTCGAGGTCGATGTCGGTCAGCGGATCCTCGTCGTCGGTTAGCGCGTCTGGATCGGCCGGCGGCAGCGGAATGGAAAAATTCGACGGCATGCGGCCGGAAAGCAGCCCGGCGCCCTTCAATTCCTCCATGCCGGGAAGATCGCGGATCTCCTCCAGCGCGAAATGGTCGAGGAAGATGTCGGTGGTGCCGTAGGTGACGGGACGCCCGGGCGTGCGGCGGCGGCCGCGCATCTTCACCCATTCGGTCTCCATCAGCGTGTCCAGCGTGCCCTTCGAGGTCTCGACGCCGCGGATATCCTCGATCTCGGCGCGCGTCACCGGCTGGTGATAGGCGATGATCGCCAGCACTTCGAGCGCCGCGCGGGAAAGCTTCCTCTGCTGCACCGTATCGCGGCTCATCAGGAAAGCGAGGTCGCCGGCGGTGCGGAACGCCCAGGCATCGCCGACGCGCACCAGATTGACCCCGCGCCGCTCATAAATCTGCTGCAGTTCAGCCATCGCCACTGCAATGTTGATGCGGTCGGGCAGGCGCGCGGCAAGCTGCTTTTCGCTGACCGGCTCGGCGCTGGCGAAAACGATCGCCTCGGCCATGCGCACAGCTTCCGCCATGTACAGCCGCTCGCCTGGATTCTGGGATGGGTTCTGGGCCTGATTTTCTGCCGGAGGCCCGGCGAGCACGCCCTCTTCGGTCTCGTCGTCGACCTTGAACGGAATGACCGAAGCGTTGGCGCGTTCACTCATGATGCCACCTCGACTACCCTGATGCCTTGCGCACGACCGCGCAGATAGAGTGGCGCGAACACCTCGTCCTGCCGCATTTCCACCTTGCCTTCGCGGACCAGTTCCAGCGTTGCCGCAAAGGAGCTGGCGATCGCTGTGCGCCGCTCTTCCGGATCGGTCAGATACTCGATCAGGAAACCATCCAGCGCCGTCCAGTCGCGAAGCGAGCCGATCAGCCTGGTCAGGACATCGCGCGCGTCCTTGAGCGACCACACACCGCGCCTGGCGATCGTCACATTGGTGATCGCCTGCTTCTGGCGTTGGGCCGCATAGGCGGTCAGCAGATCGTAGAGCGAGGCCGAATAGGCGTTGCGCTTCTCGACAATGACCATTTCCGGCATGCCGCGGGCGAACACGTCGCGTCCGAGCCGGTTGCGGTTGACCAGCCGAGCCGCCGCGTCGCGCATGGCTTCCAGCCGCTTCAGCCGGAACTGCAGCACCGCAGCCAACTCCTCGCCGCTTTCGCCGTCGTCGCCGGGTTGCTTGGGGATCAAAAGCTTCGACTTGAGAAAGGCCAGCCACGCCGCCATCACCAGGTAGTCGGCGGCAAGCTCCAGCCTGAGCGCCCTCACCTTCTCGACAAAGGCCAGATATTGCTCGGCCAGCGCCAGGATCGAGATGCGCGCCAGATCGACCTTCTGGTTGCGGGCAAGATGCAGCAAGAGGTCGAGCGGGCCTTCGAAACCGTCGACGTCGACGACCAGTGCGGGATCGCCGGTCAGCCGCGAATCATCGTTTTCGGCCCACAGACGGTCCATCGGTGCGGCCTTGCCGGCCTTACTGTCCAATGTTTCCGCCACGTCCTGTCGCTTTCCTCAGGTTCTATCTTGTTGTTTGACCATGATCTGTCCCGAAAACCGGTTCCCACTTTTCGCTGGCGCGGACCTTCGGTTCGTGATCACGGTCTAGGCTACCGCGTCGAAATAGGTGGCGAATTCTGCGCGTATCTCGGCTTCATCAGCCAGATCGCGGTTCTTGATATAGGTCAGCGCGCGCTGCGCGCGCTGCAGCGACGTGCCTTCAAGCCCCGTGGTGCGCGACGCAATGCCCGCCATCTCCTCGAAAACGCCGTTGCAGTGAAGGACCAGATCGCAGCCCGCCGCAAGGATCGCGGCCGCCTTTGTCGGGAAATCCCCAGAAAGTGCCTTCATCGAGGTGTCGTCGCTCATCAACAGCCCGTCGAAACCGATTTCGCCGCGGATGATCTCGTCGATGACCTTGCCGGAGGTCGTGGCCGGGTTGTTCGGGTCGATCGCGCTGTAGACGACATGCGCCGTCATCGCCATCGGCAAATGATTGAGCTCCCTGAACGGGGCGAAATCATGCCGCTGCAAGTCACTCATCGAGGCGTCGACGGTGGGAAGTTCGAAATGCGTGTCGGCAAAGGCCCGTCCATGCCCGGGAATATGCTTCATCACCGGCAGCACGCCGCCCGACATCAGACCCTCCGCCGCGGCGCGACCCAGTTCGATGACGGCACGAGGCTCCTTCCCGTAGGCGCGCGCGCCGATGACGTCGCTGGCCCCCTCGATCGGCACGTCGAGCACCGGCAGGCAATCCGCCGATATGCCGTAGCGCAGCAGATCGAAGGCATGCAGCCGCGCCAGCAGCCAGGCGGCGCGGTTGCCGGCGTCGTGGTCGTTGCGCCACAAGGCGCCGAGCGCTCCACCAGCCGGATAATTCGGCGCCAGCGGCGGCCGCAGGCGCTGCACCCGGCCGCCTTCCTGGTCGATGAACACCGGGGCATCCGGGCGCTCGACACAGTCACGCATCGCGGCGACCAGATCGCGGATCTGCTCGGCCTCTCCAATGTTGCGCGCAAACAGGATGAAGCCCCACGGGCATTCATTGCGATAGAAATTGATTTCGTCGCGTGTGAGCGAGTTCCCGGCGCAGCCGAGGATCATGGATTTTGATTCGGTCATGGGCAGGAGTTTAGAGCTTCACGCGAACAAAGGGAATCGCATCGAACCACATGCGGTTGAGCCAGAATCCCTTCCACACAAAGAACTCCCTTCCACAAAAAACGGCGCGGTCCGTGACCGCGCCGGTTCTTGCCCCTAAGGACGGGAGATTTGAAGTGTTAGCGCGACACGAAACAGTTGCCGCCGGCAGCCTTGTAGTTGGTGCACAGGTTGATGGCATCGTTGCGCGACTTCGCCGGGACGCGAACGCGGTAGAACGTTCCCTTGCCGGCGATCTCGGCCTTGACGATGTTGGCGGTGAGGCCGGAAAGCACGCTGCCATAGCGGCGCTGCAGATCCTGATAGGTCGACTGGGCGCTTTCGACGGTCGGCTGCGAGGCAATCTGCATCGACCACGAGCCACCGCCGTTCGAGGCCGCCGCCGGATTGATGGACGCAACCTGGTCGGGCTTGACCTCGCCGACGACATCGACCGGCTGGTCGGACGGACGCTGCGGCGCCACCGGAACCGTGGCCGGCGTGTTGAAAGGCTGGGCGGTTTGGGCCTCGGCCGTGGGCGCAGCTGCCGGCTTTACGGTTTCGATCATCTGGTCGCCGGCCGCTGGGTCGCCGCTTGCCTGGCCGGCAATAGGCGGCACAGTGCCGGTCTGCGCCGCGTCGTCGGCCTGGGCCGCCGGGGCCACATGCTGCGGCGCCGGATCGACAGGCTCGACGGCAGCCACCTGCGGCGCCGCAGGTGCCGGATCCTCGCGCGCAACCAGTGAACCGTCGGGCTTGACGACCATGGTCCTCACTTTGCGCGGTGCGACGGCGACGACATCGGGCGTTATGTCGTTGTCGGCCTCCTGCAGAACCTGGGCGATACGGTCTTCGGACTTGGGTGCCGGCGCGGCGACGTCGGCATTTCCGGCCGCTTGCGTGCCGCCGGCCGCTTGCGTGCCGCCGGCCGCTTGCGTGCCGCCGATCGCATCGGCGCCTTCCGCCGCGTCGATGTCGTCGGGCGAAAGATCGACCACACGGCTCTGCGGCGGCTCCTTGGCCGTCACGTCCACCGGCTCTTCAGTGTTGGTGACCAGCTTCTCCTGGACCGGTTCGGCAGGCCTCGCGCCACCCTTGGCCACGGCGTCATAGACCTTGTTGTTCTGGTTCGGCACGACGGTACCGCCCGGATTTTCCGGCTTGACCTTGATCGGTGCATTATCCGCCTTGACTATGACCGGCGCATCGCTGCCGCCGCTGCCGCCGAAGGACAATGCGAGGGCGCCAACACCACCGGCGATCGCCACGGCGCCAACGACCGCGGCGACCAGCAGGCCACGGCTCCGGGGTCTCGCGGCCTCCCGCTCGGCCAGGCCGGGAACCGACATGGCCTCATCCAGTTCGGGGTCGTAGTCGAGTTCGTCCAAGCCAAAGTCGTCGGCCTGCGAAGCCGGCCGGCCGCCGGGCAAGTCGCCCAGATCGAAGCCACTGGCGGCGTCGGCATAGGACGCACTGAAGGGCGCTTCTGCGGGCCTCGCCGCATAGGTCCGCGTTTCGACGCGGTCGGGCTCATAGCCTGACTTGAACTCGGCCTCTGAATGGAACCCGGGTTCATCGTCATACGCCGCGCTCCGCGCCGGGGCGGCGGCAACGTCCACGGCATTCATTTCCGTGAGAAGGTTGGCGAACTCGGTGTCAAGATCGTCATAGGCAGGCGCCGCCGGTTCGTCTTCCTCGAAGTCGAGTTCCGGAATATCGAGATCGTCCGCCAGCGCCACGACGCGCTCGGGCACATCGACCGTTTCGAGATCGGGCATCTCGTCATACGCCGAAGGCTGTTCGCCTTGCGCTGGCGCGGATGCCGCATTGGCGGCATCGTTTTCGACCGGCTCGTCCTGATAGGACGGTGCCGGAGCCATTGGCGGCGTGGCTTCCACGATCTTCGCCGAAGCCGTCGGTTGGGCCGCAAAGGCAGACTGCTGCGACTGTGCGACCGGCGTTACGCGGCTCCACGAACGGGCCGGCGCCGGCGGGACGGGCCGTGCCGCCAGCCAGTTGAGCGATTCATCCGAATCCTCCTGGGAAGCGGATGTCGCAACCCTATCGCCGTCGCCATCATCCAGACCGATGTCTTTGGCGAAGGCGGCATGCAATTCATCATCGTCGAAATCGATATCGGCCGGCTCGGCGGCATCTTCAGCACCGAAATCCTGGCCCTCGAGCTCATCAAGGAGAACGGTGTCGAGATCGGCGTCGGCGGCCTGAACCGCGTCGTCATCCGACGACTCCGAGGGCGCTTGCTCGTCAAGGCTCCAGTCCAGTTCGTCGACCACTGGTTTGTCGGCGGCTCTTTCAGCCGCGGCCACAGGCTGCTGAATCATGGCGGATTCGGGCACAACCACGGGAGCAGCCCGTGTGCTCATGGTACCCAACAGCGCATTCAACTCGTCTTCGAGGCTCCGCTCGTCAGCGACGGGGGCTGGCTCCGGCGGCTGAACCATGGTGGCTGACGCCGTCGGCGGGGACGCAAAGCCGGAGGCCTGCGCAACCGGCTCTTCGGCTTCCTCGGCAAGCGCGTCGTCGAAGCTCAAATCGAAATCGTCATCGAACGCATCTTCCGGGGGCGCGGCGGAAAGCTCGCCCTTGCCGGCGATTGTCCCCGGTTCGTCAATTTCGGGCTCGTCAATCTCGACTGGCTCATCCGTGCGAACGTCGAAATCCATGTCGACATCGGCCATGGCGTCGTCGAAACGGCTGGCAAAATCCTCGTCGGACTCATCCAAAACAGCCCGAACAGGCGCTGCAGGAACATCGACGGCGGCGTGCTCCGTCGGCGCATGGTCATCGAGCATCAGCTCGTCCTCGAGCGAGCTTGCGACCGCGTTGTCGAATTCATCGTCGAAGGCAGGCTCGGCGGCACGCGCGGAGACTTCAGCAGCTTCGGCGGCGCTCTCCATCCGCACGTGTTCGTCCAGCATCAGCTCGTCTTCGAGCGAGCTTGCGACCGCGTTGTCGAATTCATCGTCCAAGGCGGGTTCTGCGCGCGACGCGGAAACGTCGGCGGCGGCAGTATTCTGTTCAGCCTGGTCCGTCGCATCGTCGAGCAGGAAATCCTGTTCGAGCGACGCGGCAAGCTCGTCGTCTACCGCCAAATCATCTTCGAATGGCGAGACGTCTTCGAGCGAACTGGCGAGCGCATCATCGAAACCGTCATCGAAAGCAGATTCAACGGCCGGCGCGGATGCTTCGGCAGCGCCAGAATGCACTTCGTCGGCAGCAACGGCATGGGCGGCTTCGTCCGCCGCATCGTCATACTGGGGGAAATCCAGGTCGAACGGCTCGTCGTCCACTGCGTGAGTGGCAGCCGCGTTGAAAGCCGGCTCGCGAACCTCGGCGGCACGGTCATTGTCGTCGGCGCCGAATTCGCCCATCAACTCCTTCTCGAGGTCGATGTCGAAATCGCCCTCGTCCACCGGCTGGGTGGCGGGAGCCGCCTTCGGCTGGGCCTGCGGCTTGACCGGTTGGCGCGGGTCGAACCCCATGATCCTGGTCAGTTCCGCGAACGGATCATCGTCGGCGATATCGTTTTGGGCGGCTGCTCTCAGCTGGGTTCTGTCTGCCATTATTGTTCCCGAACTCGCACTCATTCGGACGCCATGGACGTCGCGTAGGGTTGGCCCTTACCAGCGCAATGTGGGCAAAAGGTGACAGGTTTTTTAGACAAACCTAACGCATTTCGGTGGGCGCATCTGCTCCGATCAGCGTCAGGCCGGACGTCAAAACGTCCGAAACAGCCTGCACCAGCCCTAGTCTGGCATGCGTCAATTGTCGGTCGTTAACCTTAACAAAACGTAAGTCGGGATTCTCGGTGCCGCGGTTCCAATGTCCGTGGAAGCTGGAGGCGAGATCGTAGAGGTAGAATGCCAGCCGGTGCGGCTCGAGCGCAAGTGCCGCGGATTCGATCAGCCGCGGGTATTCCGCAAGCTTGCGGATCAGGCCGATCTCGCCTTCGTCGGTCAGCGAAGCGGTCGCTGCGGCCAGCCGATTGCGGTCGAAATTGGCCTCGCCCAACTGTTCGCTCGCTTGCCGGAACACCGAATGGCAGCGCGCCGAGGCATACTGCACGTAGAACACCGGATTGTCCTTCGACTGCTCGGTCACCTTGGCGAAGTCGAAATCGAGCGGCGCATCGTTCTTGCGGTAGAGCATCATGAAACGGATCGGGTCGCGGCCGACCTCCTCCACCACTTCGCGCAGGGTTACGAAATCGCCCGACCGCTTCGACATGCGCACCGGCTCGCCATCGCGAAAAAGCCTCACCAACTGGCAAAGCAGGACGGTGAGCTTCACCTCGTCGCCTGCAATCGCCCGGGCGAGCGCTTCCAGGCGCTTCACATAGCCGCCATGATCGGCGCCAAGCACATAGATCAGCTCGACGAAGCCGCGATCGACCTTGTCCTTCAAATAGGCGACGTCCGCGGCGAAATAGGTGAAGGTGCCGTCCGACTTGACCAGCGCCCGGTCCATGTCGTCGCCGACGGCCGTCGAGCGGAACAGCGTCTGCTCGCGGTCCTCCCAGTCGTCCGGCTTCTCGCCCTTGGGCGGCGGCAGCTTGCCCTTGTAGATATGCCCCTTGAGCGTCAGGTCGCTGATGGCCGACCGGATTTTCCGGGCGTTGTCGGCATGCAGCGTGCGCTCCGAGAAAAAGACGTCGTGATGCACGTTGAGCAGCGCCAGATCCTCACGGATCATCGCCATCATGGCATCGATCGTCCTGTCCTTGACGATGGCAAGCGCTTCCTCGTCGGGCATCTGCAGCAAGGAGCGGCCGAATTCGCCGGCCAACGCCTGGCCAACCGGGATCAGATAGTCGCCCGGATAAAGCCCGGCCGGTATTTCGCCGATGTCGTCGCCGAGCGCCTCGCGGTAGCGCAGCATGACCGATCGGCCGAGCACGTCGATCTGCGAACCGGCATCGTTGATGACATACTCCTTGGTCACGTCATAACCGGCGAAGGCCATCATGTTGGCGAGCGCATCGCCCACCACGGCGCCACGGCAATGGCCGACATGCATCGGTCCGGTTGGATTGGCCGAGACGTATTCGACATTGGCCTTCTTGCCGCCGCCGACCGTCGAGCGGCCGTAATTGCGGCCCTCGCCGAGCAGCGCCGTCAGATGCGCCTGCCAGAACGCGTCCTTGAGCCTGAGATTGACGAAGCCCGGACCGGCAATGTCGGCGGCGGCGATGTCGGTGTCGGCGCGCAGCGCTTGCGCCAGCCTTTCGGCCAGTGCGCGTGGATTCTGGCCGGTCGGCTTGGCCAGCACCATCGCCGCATTGGTCGCCAGGTCGCCATGGCTGGCGTCGCGCGGCGGCTCGACGGCGATGCGCGACAGGTCCAGCGAACCGCCGTCCTTGTCTTTCAAATCAAGCGCTTCGACAGCTCTGGTGATTCGCGCGTTGAAATCGGCGAAGATGTTCATTTGGTGTGGCTCTGGCGGCTTTGCAGGGATCCGGCTTGTTGGCCGGCAAAATCGAGCCCGCCCTAGCTTAATTCAGGCGTATGGTCAAACAAACGGCGGTGTTCTTTCAAAGCGTAGGTATCCGTCATGCCCGCCAGGAAATCGGCAACGCTGCGCGCCTTGATGCGATCGTCGGCCCGGTCTAGCCCCTCGCGCCAGCCATCGGGCATGGCGCGCGGATCGGCGAAATAGACATCGAACAGGTTCTTGACGATCTGCTCGGCCTCGTTGCGCACGCGCAGGACCTCGCTGTGCCGGTAGAGATGCGTGTAGAGAAAGGCCTTCAATTCCTTTTCGAACGCGGCCATTTCGGCGGAAAAGGTCACCATCGTCTCGCCTGCCGCCCTCACCGCGTCTGCACTGTCCGGCTTGATGCGGGCCAGATTGGCGCTGGTGGAAACGATCACATCCTCGACCATCATCGTGATCTGCCTGCGCATCAGTTCGTGGCCGGTGCGCACGTGGTCGAGCGCCGGATAGCGCTGACGCACGCCTTCGAGGATCGATCCAGGCAGCGAGACCTTTTCCAGCATGTCCAGCGTCAGGAAGCCTGATCTCAGGCCGTCGTCGATGTCATGGGTGTTGTAGGCGATGTCGTCGGCGATCGCTGCGCACTGTGCCTCGATGCCGGCGAAGCGGTCGAGTTCGAGGTCGTGCAGCTCCGAGTAGTCGCGGATCGCTTGCGGCACCGGCCCCTTCAGGCCCTTTCCGCGGGCGTCGGTCAACGGTCCGTTGTGCTTGACCAGCCCCTCCAATGTTTCCCAGGTGAGGTTCAGCCCGTCGAACTCGGCATAGCGGCTCTCCAGCCGCGTCACCACGCGCAGCGATTGCGCATTGTGGTCGAAGCCGCCCCAGGCGGCCATCTTCTCGTTCAGCGCGTCCTCGCCGGTATGGCCGAAGGGCGTGTGTCCGAAATCGTGCACGAGCGCCACCGCCTCGGCCAGGTCCTCGTCGCCGCGCAGCGCTCGCGCGAGGGCGCGCGCGATCTGCGCCACCTCGATCGAATGCGTCAGCCGGGTGCGGTAGTGGTCGCCCTCATGCGCGATGAACACCTGTGTCTTGTGCTTCAGCCGGCGAAAGGCCGTCGAATGGATGATGCGGTCGCGGTCGCGCTGGAACGGCGTTCGGGTCGGGCTCTCCACCTCGTCGAACAGCCGCCCGCGCGACTTTGCCGGATCGCAGGCATAGGCCGCGCGCGGCCGATAGCCGAATCCGATGTCGCCCAACTCGTTTGTCATGGCCCCAATTGTCATAGCCTATGGCCGCAGTTGACTTGCCCCCTTGCGCTTCATACCTATCATGTGAAACCGAAAGCAAGGTGACGCCCATGGGCGCTGATGCCAAGACTGCCATGAAAGTGGAGATGACCGACGCCGCCGCCAGGCGGATCGCGAAGATTGTATCTGGCGAACCCGGCAAGACGGCGCTGCGCGTTTCGGTCGAGGGCGGCGGCTGTTCCGGCTTTTCCTACAGGTTCGACCTGGTTGACACGCGCAACGACGATGACGTCGCTATCGAGAAGGACGGCGCCACCGTTCTGATCGACGACCTCTCGCTGGTCTATATGGGTGGCTCGGTGATCGATTTCGTCGACGATTTGATGGGCCAGTCGTTCCAGATCAAGAACCCGAATGCAGTCGCCTCATGCGGCTGCGGCACCAGCTTCAGTATTTGAAGATATTATGAAGCCGCTCCTCGTGGGCCATGAGGATCCGAAGACGGCCCTTGTCGCCCGCGAAATAGAAGCGATTTCCGATGTCGATATCGCCGGTTGGGCCAACCGCCACACCGCGCCTCCGAGCTACGCCGAAGACGCTGCCTACGTGCAACTCGCGCGATGCAACCCGCGGAACGCGGTTAACCTTGCGAAAGCCCAAGGCCTTTTGAGGTCGCTGATCGCGCGGTGTTTTCCCGATTTCAACGACAAGTCCGATGAAGCCAAGGAAATAGCACGTAAGCTGTTCCTTCGACGCATTCGGACTTACCTTGACGGCGAACTGGAACCCTTTCAGGTCTGCCGTATGGTGTCGCCGATTGAGGACAGATACGATTTTCCAGACTGGCTTGGAGACCTTTACAACGGCTGCGATTGGATGGACGAGAATGCAACGCGCGAGCAGGCATCGCACCTACGATGGATGATTGAGCAAATACTCGCGAAAAATGCCGAATCTCAACCTTTCGGGAGTGAATGAACATGCGCCGCGTCGGCGCGGTCCGTCAGGTCGCGCTTTCCGCCGGGCGCGATCTCGATGCAACGCTGGCGTTCTGGCACGACGTGCTCGGCATGACGGTGCACGTGCGCTTCGATCCGCCCGGCATCGCCTTCATCATGGCGGGCGACGTGCGCCTGCTTTTCACGGACGGTCTGCCAGCCGGCACCGTCTATCTCGACATTTCAGACCTTGACGATTTCCATGCCTCGGCAAAAGCCGCCGGTGTTCCTTTCACCGCGCCGCCAATGCTCGTCCATCGCGACACAGAAGGCCTGTTCGGGCCGGCGGGGGAAAGCGAATGGATGGCCTTCCTAAAGGATCCGGCAGGCAATACGATCGGCCTCGTCGAACGTCATCCGCCGCAACAGCAATGAGGCCGTCATGAAAATCGTCACCTGGAACATCAACGGCGTTCGGGCCCGCATCGGCAATTTGACCCATTGGCTGACGGAAAGCGCGCCTGACATCGCCTGTCTGCAGGAGATCAAGACCGTCGACGAGCAGTTTCCGCGCGCCGAGATCGAAGCGCTCGGCTACAATGTCGAAACCCATGGCCAGAAGGGTTTCAACGGCGTCGCCATCCCATCCTGTCGAAGCTGCGCTTCGACGAGGTCAATCGCGGCCTGCCGGGCGACGACGCCGACGAGCAGGCGCGTTTCATCGAGGGCGTGTTCTCGACCGACAAGGGCGCGTTGCGCGTCGTCTCGCTCTACCTGCCGAACGGCAACCCGATCGATGACGAGAAGAAGTTTCCCTACAAGCTGTCCTGGATGGCGCGGCTGGAACGCTGGGCCGAGGCACGGCTTTTGCTCGAAGAGGCACTGGTGCTGGCCGGTGACTACAATGTCATCCCCGAACCGATCGATGCGAGATTCCCGGAGAACTGGCTGGGCGATGCGCTGTTCCAGCCCGAGACGAGGCAGGCGTTCCGCCGGCTGAAGCATCTCGGCTTCACCGAAGCGGTGCGTGCGGTCACCGACGCGCCGGACACTTACACTTTCTGGGATTATCAGGCCGGCGCCTGGCAGAAGAACAATGGCATCCGCATCGATCACTTGCTGCTCTCGCCCGAAGCCGCCAACCGCTTTTCCTCGGCCTCGATCGAAAAGCACGTGCGCGCCTGGGAAAAACCGTCCGACCACGTACCCGTGGCCATCGAACTGACTTTTGCGCCAAGCTGATCATTTCGAGGCCTGGACCGCCGGATCTTCTTACTGCGCCGGACCTTCAGTTCGGGATCATGGCCCAGACCCTCATATCGCCACAATCGGGGGTTCGGTTGCAATCTCGGCTTGGCTGGGGTTCAGGATGACGATCAGGTTTGCGCTTTGCCCGTGCGCCGCGGCGCTTGCCCTCGCAGCGACGTCGGCTTTTGCCGGCCCGCACTGCCTGGCCAACGGAAAATCGTTCCAGATCGGTCAGGTCGCCTGCTTGACGCTTGCCGGCCAGAGCCATCTCGCCCGCTGCGACACGGTGCTCAACAACACGTCGTGGAAAAAGATTCAGGGCGATTGTCCGGGAACACTGGCGCCGCGTCAGTCGGCCACGCCGATTTCAACACCGGAGCCCAGCCCCGTTCCGACGAAACCAACCGAGAACTGATCTCGGCTGCCCGACTGGATTTTTCGGGGTACCCAATCTTCGTGGCTACTGGCTTCGTGACGACTGGCTTTGCGACTACTGGTCGCCGCCGCCACCTTTGGTGAGGATATCACCGGCCAGCGAAATCGCGGTGCGGCGGTCGGCCTCGCCGGCCGCGGCAAACGCCTCTTCCTGCATGCCGCGTATCCATGGCCGGTCGGCGGGTGAGGCCCGCTCAAGTGCTGCAGTCATCATCGCCAGCCCCCGAACGATCTTGCCGCTCTGGAAGAGCAGGTTGCCGAGCGTCGCTTGCGCACCGGCATGGCCCTTTTCCGCGGCGAGCTGGAACCAGCGTCCGGCCTGCTTGATGCTGGCCTTGACGCCGCCCTTGCCATTCAGGAACATCTGGCCCATCTCGAACTGGGCGTTCGGATTGCGGTAGTTGGCGGCGGCGCGCATGTAATATTCCTGGGCCGCCACTTCGTCCTCTGTGATGGGGCTGCCGGGGATGCCCTTCCTCAGATAGTCGCCGAGCGCCACGAGCGCGTCCGATACATAGCTCTCTTCCGGCGAACCGGGCTCGACGTCCTGGTCGACGATCTCTGAGAAGAACTTGAACGCCGCGTAATCGTCGCGCTCCACGCCGTCACCCTCGGCATACATGCGCGCAAGCTTCCAGGTGGCGCCGATCTGGCCGTTTTCGGCCGCGTATTTGTAGGCCTCAGCGGCCTGCTCCTTGCGGCCGTTCTTGTAGGCGGAGAAGCCGAACTGGAACACTGCCCACGGGCTGGACTGCGGCTTCACGCCGGTCTTGTCGTCGAACACCTTGTCGTCGAAGGCCATGACCTGGCCAACGGCGCCCAAGGTCGCGCCAAAAGTGGCGATCGCGACCAGTGCCGAAAAGACAGACGACCTCAGCAACTCAGATATCCGCATAACAGTGTGTTTCTTTCGCACCGCCGGGATGGGTGACCGCGCCGTCGCGCGCAGGCCCTACCGTTTGCGCATATTTCCAGATCGCGCCCGACTGATAGTCGGTTGCGCGCGCCTTCCATGCCTTTGCCCTCGCCGCAAGTTCGGTGTCGGACAGCGCCACCTCGATCGTGCCGTTCACCGCATCGATCGAGATCACATCGCCGTTCTTCAGCAGCCCGATCGGACCGCCCACGGCGGCTTCCGGCCCGACATGGCCAATGCAGAAACCGCGTGTCGCGCCTGAAAAACGTCCGTCGGTGATGAGAGCCACCTTGCCGCCCATGCCCTGACCATACAGAGCCGCCGTCGTCGAAAGCATTTCCCGCATGCCCGGACCGCCGCGCGGACCCTCGTAACGAATGACGAGGACCTCGCCTTCCCTGTAGCTGCGATCCGTAACCGCCTCGAAACATTCCTCTTCCGAATCGAAGCAGCGCGCCGGACCCGAGAATTTCAGCTCCGACATGCCCGCGACCTTCACGATCGCGCCTTCGGGGGCAAGGTTTCCCTTCAAGCCCACGACGCCACCCGTTTGGGTGATTGGTCGGTTGGCGGGACGGACCACATCCTGGCTATCATTCCAGGCTACGTGCTCCATATTTTCGGCTAAAGTGCGGCCGGTCACTGTCAGGCAGTCGCCATGCAGATAGCCGTGGTCGAGCAACGTCTTCATCAAAAGCGGAATGCCACCGGCCTCGAACATGTCCTTGGCGACATATTTGCCGCCCGGCTTCAGGTCGGCGATATAGGGCGTCTTCTCGAATATCCTGGCCACGTCGAAGAGGTCGAACTTTATCCCGGCTTCATGCGCGATCGCGGGCAAATGCAACGCCGCGTTGGTCGACCCACCGGTGGCCGAAACCACGGTCGCCGCATTCTCCAGCGCCTTCAGCGTGACGATGTCGCGCGGGCGGATGTTCTTTTCGATCAATTCCATGATCTTTTCGCCCGAGGCGAAATTGAAGCGGTCGCGCATCTCGTAGGGCGCCGGCGCCCCGCAGGAATAGGGCAGTGCCAGGCCGATGGCCTCGGCGACGGTGGCCATGGTGTTGGCGGTGAACTGGGCGCCGCAAGAGCCGGCCGACGGACAGGCGGCTTGTTCGATTTCAAGAAGTTCGGCGTCATCGATCGTGCCGACCGAGTGCTGGCCGACGGCTTCGAATACGTCCTGGACGGTGATCTGTCGGCCCTTGTAGGAACCGGGCAGGATCGAGCCGCCATAGATGAAAATCGACGGCACGTTGAGCCGCACCATGGCCATCATCATGCCGGGCAGCGACTTGTCGCAACCGGCAAGGCCGACCAGCGCATCGTAGCAATGGCCGCGCATGGTGAGTTCGACCGAATCGGCAATGACCTCGCGCGACACCAGCGACGATTTCATGCCCTGATGGCCCATGGCGATGCCGTCCGTGACGGTGATGGTGCAGAATTCGCGCGGCGTGCCGCTAGCCGCGGCGACGCCCTTCTTGACCACCTGCGCCTGGCGCATGAGCGAGATGTTGCAGGGTGCCGCCTCGTTCCAGCAGCTTGCGACGCCGACCAGCGGCTGCGCGATCTCGGCCGCCGACAGTCCCATCGCGTAGAGATAGGAGCGGTGCGGCGCGCGCGCCGGACCGACGGTCACATAGCGGCTGGGCAGCTTGGCCTTGGAGATGACTCTGGCGTCCATGCTCTTCCTCGCCGCGGGCGATGCGGCCTGCCCCATTGCCGAGCCTTTTGGCACGTGTCCCGAGACAAATTCGAGGTGCGCCGGGTTTATGGCGGGAAATAGGCAATGTCCCCTGCTGCCCTCGCAGCGCGAGCGTTGTTCAGAAACTGTTGCCAAAACGTCACGATCGCAGGAGGCAGAGAGGCGGTGTATTGCAACGCCAGACGGATGTCGGGAAAGCCTGTCATGCAAAAAAAGGCCGGGCAATGCCCGGCCTTTTTGCTATTGAAAACTTGCACTTAAAACTTGATCTTAACCGAAGCTGAGCCAGCAAGGAGCAGATCGTCGTCGTATGTGTAGGTAATGGCATTTGCCGTGTCGCCAACACCGGTGAAGGTCGACGACCCACTGGTCAGCACGCCGATCGAGCCGCCAAGTCTGACCTCGACCTTGTCATTCGGCGAATAGGAGATGCCGCTGGCCACGGACCAGGTGTCCGACTGATAGCCGGAGGTCGTCGAGGTTCCACGATCCCAGGTCAGCGAAACCGCGCCCGACAACTGGTCCGTGAACTTGTGAGCTATGCCGCCCGACACCGTCCAGCCGTCGCGATAAAGTAGGTCGAAAGAAACGTTCGAGGGTGTACCGAAAACCGGGTTAATCACACCATTAATCGGAACAATGCCAAGCTTGCTCCATTCCTGCCAGCGAACCGAGCCAAAGGCCAGCCAGCCAGGAGCTATACCGCTCTGCAGCTTGAATTCCACGGCCTGGGGAATCTCGGCGGATGCGGTCACCGGGAACACTCCGGTAACATTTCCTAGCGGCCCACCTGCAAATCCGGTCGTGTCGACGGTTCCCGACAGTTCGTCATATTTGTAGCTCGAAGAGTACATCAAGCTCGCGCGCAAGGCGATTTCGGGAATTTCATAAGCGGCGCCCACGCGCCAACCCCATGCCTCATCGGAAAGCTTGAATTTTCCGAGGCCGGTATTGCCGAAGGCCAGCAGTGTCTGGCGGGACAGAAACGCATCGACCTCCTGGTAGGAGAGGCCGCCGATGAACCGGATCGCGCCCTTGCCGACATTTATCTTGTAGGAGCAGGTAAGGCCGAAATCATTTGTTTTGACATAGTATTTGACCGCCGTTGGCGAATAGGCGTTGTTCATTCCGAAGTCTGCCTCCGCACCATACGGTTCTGTATAAGACGCAAGGCAATCCACTGGTTCAAAGATGTTGGCCTTGAAGCCGATGCGCGGCACCACGTAGTCGCCACCAACGTCAATTTCCGACGTCGACATTCCCGAGCCATCCAGGCGCTGCACATTCTTCAGTGTGCGCTGCGGCGAAACATAGGTGACGCCGGCATCGAACGAATATGGCGCGGCATCAAACAACTGATCGATGTTGACACCGCCCCGGTCGAAGCCGCCCGCGTTCGCAACGCCGAAAATCGATAGCGAAAAGCACCCTGCCCCCAGCAGCGCTTTCAGACGCAAAATACTCATGAATGTCCCTCCCGAATACGAGTGGGCCAAGCTAGAGCCAATTCAGGTTAACGTCGCAACAACGAATTCTCGATGCGTACACGTACGCCTTCGCGGATCGTATTCTGGACAAAGTGACAGCTTTCGCGGCACGGCCAAAAAACGGCCCATTGGGATGCAAATCGACGAGAAAATTCCGAAAAATGGCATGGAACGACGCAAAAACGGCCCATTTTGCGAAGACCAGGCCTCATTGTTACATTATGGCAACATAGGGCCAAAACATTCCGTTTACGTCAAGATTTACGCTGCGGAATGCCTATTTTCGTGGCAAGGAGCCCTTCCGAAAAGCAGATTCTGGACTGACGAATCCGATGAACCCAGAGCATCGGACTCGGAAGTAGAATCCGATTTTTGGGCCAATCCGATCTTCAAACAAAAGATAGCTCAACCGGCTTCGCGCACCCGCGTCAACGCCACCGAAAGCTTCTCTTGCGCCTCGCGGTACTCGCCGAGTTTTTCGCGCTCGGCTTCCACGACGTCTTCCGGCGCGTTGGCGACGAATTTCTCGTTGGACAGCTTCTTGTGCAGCCGGGCGATCTCCTCCGTCACCTTGACCAGTTCCTTCTGCAGCCGCGCCGCCTCCGCGGTGAGGTCGATCAGGCTGCCAAGCGGCAAGCAGATGGTCGCCTCGTTGAGCACGATCTGGGCGGAACCCTTGGGTGCTGCTTCGCCGAGTGAAATATCGCCGACCCGCGCCAGCCGCTTGATCGCCGAATCCTGGCGTTCGAGCCTGTCGCGCGTCGCTTCGTTGGCGCCGATCACCACCAGCGGGGCGATCGCCGCCGGCGGCACGTTCATCTCCGAGCGCACGGAGCGGATGCCGGAGACAAGATCGATCAGCCAGTTGATGTCGGCCGCCGCGGCCTCATCCTCGAAGTCGGGCGACGGCCATGCGGCATGGCAAAGCAGCGACGGCCGTTCCTTGCCCTCGCCGGCCGTCTGCGCCCACAGTTCTTCAGTCATGAACGGCATCATCGGGTGCAGCAGCTTGTAGATCTCGTCGAGCACGAAGGCGACGCAAGCCCGGCTTTCGGCCTTGGCGGCCTCGTCCGGACCTGTGAACACCGGCTTCAACAGTTCCAGGTACCAGTCGCAGAACTGGTTCCAGACGAAGCGGTAGGCCGCACCAGCCGCCTCGTTGAAGCGGTATGAGGTGATGCCATCGGTGATTTCGCCCGCGGTGCGCGTCAGTTCGGTCAGGATCCAGCGGTTGACCGCCAGCTTGGCGTCGTTCAGCCAAAAATCGTCGTTTCTCGCGACGTCGTTCATTTCGGCGAAGCGCGTCGCGTTCCACAGCTTGGTGCCGAAATTGCGGTAGCCGGCGATGCGCGCCGGATCGAGCTTCACGTCGCGCCCTTGCGCCGCCATCACAGCCAGCGTGAAGCGCAGCGCGTCGGCGCCGTATTCGTCTATGAGATCGAGCGGGTCGATGACGTTGCCTTTCGACTTCGACATCTTCTGCCCGTTCTTGTCGCGCACCAGCGCATGCATATACACGGTATGGAACGGCTCCTCGTCCATGAAGTGCAGGCCCATCATCATCATGCGGGCGACCCAGAAGAAGATCAGGTCGAAGCCGGTCACCAGCACGTCGGTCTGGTAGTAGGTCTTCAGCTCCGGCGTCCGGTCCGGCCAGCCAAGCGTCGAGAACGGCCACAGCGCCGACGAGAACCATGTGTCGAGCACATCCTCGTCGCGAGTCAGGATATCGCCCGGCTTGAAGTTCTCGAGCTTGTCCTCGACCCAGGCCTTCCACGGCCCCTCCAGCGCCAGATAATATTCGACCGCGGCGGCGAGCGCTTCCTCCTCGGTCTTCTCGACGAAGACACGCCCGTCCGGCCCGTACCAGGCGGGGATCTGGTGTCCCCACCAGAGTTGGCGCGAGATGCACCAGGGTTCGATGTTCTCCATCCACTGGAAGTAAGTCTTCTCCCAGCTACCGGGTATGATCTTGGTGCGGCCTTCGCGCACGGACGCGATCGCCGGCTTGGCGAGTTCGGCCGCGTTGACATACCACTGGTCGGTCAGGAGCGGCTCGATCGGCACACCGCCGCGATCGCCATGCGGCACGGTGTGGCGATGCGGCTCGACCTTTTCAAGGAAACCGCCCGCCTCCATCAGTTCGACGATCTTCTTGCGCGCGACAAAACGATCGAGGCCGTCGAGTTCATCCCAGACGGCCTGCCGCTCGGGCGTCACCTCCAGCCCGGCGAGGAAGTCGTCATTGTCCGTGAGGGCCACCGCCGCCTCGACGGTGAGGATGTTGATCGCCGGCAGCTTATGGCGCTTGCCGACCTCGAAGTCGTTGAAATCATGCGCCGGCGTGATCTTGACCGCGCCGCTGCCCTTTTCCGGATCGGAATAGTCGTCCGCCACCACCGGGATCTTGCGGCCGACGATCGGCAGGACGAGGTTCTTGCCAACCAGATGCCGAAAACGCTCGTCGTCGGGATGCACCGCCACCGCCGTATCGCCCAGCATCGTCTCGGGGCGAGTCGTCGCCACGGTGATGAAGGTCTTCGGATTTTCCGGATCGAAGGCTTCGCCCTCGACCGGATAGCGGAAATGCCAGAGATTGCCGTTGACCTCCTGCTGTTCGACCTCGAGGTCGGAGATGGCCGTGAGCAGCTTCGGGTCCCAGTTCACAAGGCGCTTGTCCTTGTAGATCAGCCCTTCCTTGTAGAGCGTGACGAACACTTCGAGCACCGCCTTGGACAGGCCCTCGTCCATGGTGAAGCGCTCTCGGCTCCAGTCGGCCGAGGCGCCCAGCCGCTTCAACTGGTTAAGGATCGCGCCGCCGGATTCGGCCTTCCACTCCCAGACTTTCTCGATGAACTCACCGCGCGTCAGGTCGCGGCGGTGGATCTGCTTCTCCATGAGCTGGCGCTCGACCACCATCTGCGTGGCGATGCCGGCATGGTCCATGCCGGGCTGCCACAGCACGTTCTTGCCGCGCATGCGTTCGAAGCGCACCAGAATGTCCTGCAGGGTGTTGTTGAGCGCATGGCCCATATGCAGCGAGCCGGTGACGTTCGGCGGCGGGATGACGATGGTGAAGGCTTCCGCGCCCTCGTCGGCGCCCGCGCCAGCACGAAACGCGTCGGCCTCCTCCCAGATTTTGGCGATCTTCGGCTCGACGATTTTGGCGTCGTAGGTTTTTTCGAGCATGAAAAGAGGTCCGAGCTGTCGGGATGTGTTGGGTTCGGTGTAAATCGGAAGGCAGTTGGCAAGTCAACCGCAAGCGAGCGGCAGATGGCAATGGCTCATAGATAGCGCCTGGGCGGCTTCAGGCAACCTACGGGATGCGATGCCGACGCGGCCGTCCCCTTGACCACAGACCGTAAACCACCATAGCTTGCCGGTGCTGCTGTAGGGCGCATCGGCTTTTGGCCGGAGGGGCATTGCCCGCCTACGACACCTTCAACCCTCAGTGCGCCCAATTTTCGAACATGCCGAATCTCGAGACCTTCAGGAAACAGGCCAAGCTTTACCTGCGCTGGCATCGCGAGCGGTATTATCCCGTCGCGGATGCGATCGGTTCGATACTGCCGCGCTTCCGTAATCTGACCGATCGCCAAATCCTGGATCACGGCTTCAAGCTCGCCGATGCACAGGAGCTGGTCGCCAGGAGGGCAGGTTTCGAAAACTGGCAGGCGCTGAAGAAAGGCCTTCAAACCATGACCGACCGCACGCCCCCGGATGCAGAAAAACCCTTCCTCGCCTTTGCCGAGCCCCAGCTTTTCGTTTCCGATATAGACGCAGCCTGCGCGTTCTATCGCCAAAAACTCGGTTTCCGGACGCGGTTCACCTATGGCGAACCGCCCTTCTACGCCCAGGTCATCCGCGATGGCGTACGCTTGAACCTGCGCCACGTCGACAAGCCTCTTTTCGACAAGAGCTCGAGGGCCGATGAGGATCTGCTGTCGGCGACGATCGTGCTCGACGCCATCAAGCCGCTGTTCCTGGAATATCAGGCGGCCGGGGTCAGCTTTCATCAGACATTGCGGACCGAGCCATGGGGCGCCCGCACCTTCATCGTGGCAGATCCCGACGGAAACCTGATCGCCTTCGCCACATCGGTCCAGGGCGGCTGAGCCGCAGGCCAACAAAAACGCCGCCAGCGGCGGCGTTCCATCCGTCGATCGTCAGAAATTGTTACTGCGCGCCACGCGCCACGCGTTCGATTTCCTCGCGCACCAGCCGCTCGACCAGCGTCGGCAGATTGTTGTCCAGCCAGTCCTGCAGCATGGGCCTGAGCATCTCCTCGGCCATCTCGTCGAAGGTTTTCTTGCTGCGGCTGGCGAAAGCATCGGAAAGCTCGCCGAAGGCGGCGGCAACCTGCCGGCCCGTATGCTCGGAAAGGATCGCCGGACGAGCCGGCGGTGCCCCGCTTGCCGCCGGACGCGCCAACTCATTTGGCGGCGGGGCCGGCTCGAAAGCGGATTCGGCCGCGTCCTCGAAAACCTCGGCCTTCGGTTCGGCGTCCGGTGTTTGCCTCACCTCGGCCCTGTCCGGCTTGGTCACGGTCATCGCCTCGCCGACTGCGGCGATCTCACGCCGCCAATCGGCGACGATGCTATCGGTCGTCTCCACAACCCTTGCCGTCGCAGGCGCATCCGGCTTGACGGCCGGGACCGGCTCGGCAGCGGCTTTGTCACCCGCAAGCGTCACTGGCGCTTCGACCGGAGTCGGATTGGAACGCACCGGCGGCTCCATGCGCGCAATCACAGGCTCGACGACCGATGGTTGCGCCTTCGCCTGTGTAGCCGGCTCTCTGGTGTCTGGTCCGGCACGCAGTTCGGCGCGAAAGTCATCCACCTCCGGCGGCGCCCAGCCTGCCTCAGGCGGCGCCCAGCCTGCCTCAGGCGGCGCCCAGCCTGCCTCCGGCGGCGCCCAGCCTGCCGCCGGTGCCGGCACCACCGCCGGCGTCGGCGTCGGCTCCAGATCCTGGCGCAGGTCTTCTGCTTCGTCCGGAAACTTGCGGCCGGAATCGCTGTCCTCGATGATCCTCCTGATGGAAGCCAGTATCTCTTCCATGGAAGGTTCGCGCTGCACGCTGCTTGCCGTAGCCATCGTCACATCCGCCGCCCTTGTGACTCGTTGCAGATTTCCTGTCCGGCAAAAACCGGATTCGAATCATGGCGACAGCGTAACCGACGGATCGCCCTGCGAGAATCCCCAATCTGAGAGCGGATTGGATTTCAACAGATTAGGGCATTTTGACATTCAGCCGTCTTGGCTTGAATCCCAACATACATTGAAACGCCGCGCGTCCTTTGGGACGCACGGCGTTTCAGCATAGCGAATCTGGGCGGAACTTGAAACTGCTGATGCGATCAGCGGCCATCCGGCGTGCGCAGGCCGATCCACTTGTCCTTGACCGCATTGTAATGCTCTTCGGGCCTGTACTTCGTCACCTGAAGGGCGAGACGATCGACCGAAAGATGGCCGATCGCCGAGAGGATGGCATAGCTCGCCACCACCAAATCGCGTTCGGAACTGGCCTGGTTGATCTTGGCGGTGATGAGGGTGGCTTGGGCGTTAAGGACGTCGAGCGTTGTGCGCTGGCCGACATTGCGCTCCTCGATGACGCCGCTCAACGCAAGCTGCGCGGCGGCGATCACCTGCTTGTTGGCCACCACTGTTTGCTGGGCGGCGGTATATTGCGTCCACGCCGAGGTCACGGCTTGGCGCACTGTGTCGCGGCTGACGTCGACCTCGATCCGCGCCTGGCTGAGCGATTCCTTATTCTGGCGCACCGTCGCCGAGTTCCGCCCGCCGGAATAGATCGGCACGGTCAACGTGGCACCTATGCTGGCCGAATTGGTTGTGCCATCCGACTCCCCGGATACACCTGGCACGGTGTTGCGATAGGCGCTCGAAACGCCGGCGGAAGCCGAGAGCTGCGGCAGCAGCGCGCCTTCGGCCGATTTCACCGAAAACGCCGCCGCGTCGACCAGATGCTGGGTGGCGAGGATGGCGGGGTGCTCGCTGGATGCGATCGCGACCGCCGCATCGAGGTTCCGCGGCAACAGCTTCGACAGTGGCGAAGCGCCCCTGAGCTTGCCCGGCTCGTCGCCGACGATCTGGCGATAGGTCGCAGCGCTCGCCAGCGCCTGCGCGCGGGCCGCGGCCAGTTCCGCCACGGCGGAGGAGCGCTCGGCATCGGCCTGCGCCACGTCGGTGCGGGTGCCTTCGCCGACCTCGAAACGCGAACGCGCCGCGCGCGCCTGCTCGGTCAGGAACTGCAGGTTCTGCTCCGTCAGCACCGCCACTTGCCGATCGCGAATCACGTCCATGTAGGCGCTTGCCGCGTTGAACAAAATGTTCTCTTCGGTGTTGCGCAGGCTCTCGACCGAGGCGCGGACCCGCGATTCGGCGGCGGCGACATTGTTCTTGGTCTGAAAGCCGTCGAACAGGGTCTGGTCGATCTGGACGCCGAAGTTGCCGGTGGTTAACGCGAAGCTTCGATTCAGCCCGGGGACATTGCTACGGGCATCGAAATGGCTGCTGGAGTAGTCGATGTCAGCGGAACCGGTGATGGTCGGGCGCCAGCCCGACTTGGCGATGGCCACGCCCTCGTCGGTGACGCGGACACCGGCGCGGGCCGAATTGAGCGAGGAATTGTTCTGGTAGGCCTTCGAAAGTGCGCCGAGGATGGTTTCCGCCGAGGCGGCCACCGGAGAAAGCGCGGTCGCCGAAACAAGGATGGCGGCAAAAAGGCTCTTGCGTAAAGACGGCACGTTATTCCCTCATTCGTTTTGCATGGGAACCACACCGCGCCGGCTTTCTCGCATTGAGCAGCCGGCGCGATGTGTTTCAGGTTCCCTGCTGTCAGCCCCCAAGAGTACCCCAGTCATGCGGATCAGCAACGATTGTTCAAGCCCAAGCGAACATGACAACGCCTCGGCTGCAAGCCAAAATCACTCAGAACTCAAACGCACGAATACGTTCGAATCCGGGTAGTGGCTTAATTGCCGCATTAAATGCGCCTCTTCCGGTTACAACCCCCCCTGTCTTAATAAATAATCGGGCGACGCCTGAATTCCCCTGCCCTTCGACGGCGACGAGACGACCGCCCTCCGCAAGCTGGTCGAGCAGCGAGCTCGGCACTTTCTCCACACTGCCGCCGATGAAAATGACGTTGTAGGGCGCCTGCGCGGCATGGCCTTCCGGCAGCGGTCCCTTGACCACGCTGACATTGTCGCAGCCCAGCGCCGACAGCGTCGACATGGCGGTCTCGGCCAAAGCCGGATCGCTTTCCAGCGCGACGACCGACTTTGCCAGCCGCGACAGAATCGCCGCCGCATAGCCGGTGCCGCAGCCGACGTCGAGCGCCGAATCGCCGGGATCGATCGCGGCCAGTTGCATCAGCTTGGCCAGCGGCGAAGGCTCCATGAGGTAGCGTGGGCCATCCGCTCCATTGGCAATGCGGATGTCCTCGTCGATATAGGCAAGATCGCGCTGAGCGGGGGCGACAAAGGCCTCGCGCGGCACGACAAGCATCGCCTCGAGCAGCGGCGCGCTGGTCACGTCGGTGGTGCGGACCTGGCCATCGACCATTTTCACCCGACGTTCGGCAAAATCAGCGCTCATGTTCCAACCAATCCGCCCAAAACCAATTCGCTTGCCGCGCCAGGACCGCGACTCGTTTCGACCGGAACTCGAGCCCCTGGCGCTGATGCGCGGGAGCTTGAGCATTTGGAGGCCTCGCCCGGAATCGAACCGGGGTGCAAGGATTTGCAGTCCTCTGCGTAACCACTCCGCCACGAGGCCTCATTGCTCCCGGCGTTCCACCCGGTTCCAATAGGTTGCGGCGAAAATGTCGTCAAGCGGCCATGGTGCATTCCGGACGGTTTCCTCTGGGTCCACGATGCCACACGTCGAATCGTCGATACGTATGCTGCGATTAGCATGTTAGCGAACTCTTAAAATACGAAGTATGGCAACGGGAAGCCCTGGGCATGGACCTTACGTCGGGAGAAGCAGGAGGGCCGCCAAGAGATTTGTGAGCGCCTGGAAAAAGCACCGGCATTGGCCCAGATTGAGTCGAGCCGGAAAAACGCCCCTTCTCAGAGGCTTGCCAACCTGCCGCGCACAAACCTGTCAGTTCGGCCGCCGCCGCCGTTCCCACCACACGACGAGCCGGCGCCGATGGCGGCGCACCAAGGCAAACTCGTAGGAAAGCACCAGCAACCCAACCGGTATCATCCAGAAACCCAGGATTGGCAGGAAGCCAAGAATGCCGCCGAAGATCAGCACGGCGCCGATCGCAATCCTGAGGCCGCGCGAGCGCGGCATGGTGAACTGACGGCCAAAGACCGATATCTTCCGCGCCGGTGGATGGTTGTGGCTCGCTGCGCTCATGTCTGATCGGTGGTCCGTTCGGGCAAAGTAAAAACACCAGCTGGGGGAAGGCGCAACCGCGTTTTCGGTTCCGCGCTCCCCGCCAGACGGCTAATATGAGGGCGCCGGCGCACGATTGCGAGAAAGCGCCGCGCGAAAAAGCACCGAAAAAATACGAAATGCTTCTTTGCAAAGCCGAAACGGGTTTGCTATAGGCTGCGCCACTCACATGAGAGCCTCTGTTCCCCGGTAGCTCAGTGGTAGAGCAACCGGCTGTTAACCGGTTGGTCGCTGGTTCGAATCCGGCCCGGGGAGCCAACATTTTCAAGCACTTAGCGAATGTTCGAGCATCGGCAAATTTGCCGACCCATGCCCGGGGCTACATCTGGGGCTACATTTCGAGTTCCCGCTGGCGAGTTCAGAATAATGGACGACGAACTACAGATTGAGGAGATTTATCGGAAAAGCCCCCTCTTGGCCTTTTCAGTTTCCACCGTCGTTCAACTGCAGTCGCTCCAGCGGATGCGTTCGGAGATCGAGGCGGCTTTGTCCCGACAGGAGCCGGGGCCGGATCTTCTGAAAGCATATGACTTTTTCTGGTTTTGGACTTTGGGTGCCTATGAAATCGTCCGAACGATGGACGAAAACAGGTGTTGCTTTTCCAGCCTACTCGCGGAAAAAACCAATGCCTTGAAGCTGCGATTGGCCATTATCAGAATGCCATTTGCCAAACAGCAGTTGGTCAAGCATCCGACACTCGGTAAGCGCCCTATCCGTGGCGAAAACAGCATTGCGGATGTGCGAGACAAATCTCTGGTCTTCGAAATCGATGGCGAAACTTTCGATTCGCGCAGTCTTATGAGCGAAGTCGCAGAATTTTTCGCAGGCATAAAGCGCGAGGATGTCTTGTCCGAGCGATCTACCTTGAGAGCCAACGAAAAAGCCCGCCACCAGGCAGAGGCAGCGGGCCGCTAGTTCGGGAGGAGAGCCCCCTTGGCCCTTGAACAAGGTACGCCTCGCTTAGCTGGATAATAAGCTCGCGCCGGTTGAATCTCTGCATATTCACGCTGCGTGACTTTTCTGCCACAAGATAAAGAAAGCCCGCCACCTTTCGGCAGCGGGCTCTGGCAACCTCCTTGGGCTTGTTAGAACTAGCGATCCCGACGCGGGTCGCCGGCCACAAGAACGAGGCCCAACAACAAGCCTACCGCCGCGCCCAGTATGAAGGCGGACGACACCGTGCCAGGATTTTCTTGAACGGCACCGGAAACCGTAGACGCCCTGTTGCGAAGTGCTTGCGTGGTGCGAGACGCGCTATCGGCCGCGCTCTCATACCAACCAGTGGCTTCCTCAACCACCTCTTCAGCGCGCTCCGCTAGCGTCCGATTGATCTTGCTGATCTCGCGCTTCAATTGCGCAACCTGCTTTTCCAAGGCTTCCTGAGCTTCGCGTTGCGTGCTCGGCATTGCGGCTTCGTTCGGGTCGTCGGCCATTGTGATCTCCTTTGGTGGGCCTCAACGGCCAGCCGCGGCGTAAGGTTCCTCAGCGACAAAAAAGCCCGCCACCGTGAGGCAGCGGGCGCTATCGGGCAAATTGCCTGATACGGGATTAGTGCAACGTCGGCTGTTGGGACTCATCTCGATCCGCAGGACCCACAAGCCTTATCGGCTCTTCCCGGATCGACTTCATCAGCTCGCGCCAGTGATCATCCAAGATCGAATTGCACTGGCGCACCGCACGCCTGTCTCCGGCCATGAAGCCGACAACGAAGACAGCGGCAATGAGAACGGCTGTTGTCATCATAACCGCACCAGCACTTCTTGCGACTTCAGGTCGTCGCGCCACATGACGATTTCGCCGTAGTCATCCGGACATGGTTCTGCGTCGTGCTGCTCTTCAAGGTCGCAGTCGTCCTGCTCCCGGTCATCGGTGCCGACGACTTCGGCGCCGCCCGCCAGCCAGGGCTCTAGATCCGGGTCGCCGTCGATCTCGTCGAGCAACGCAAGAAGGTTCTCGATCGTCGTTTCGATCCGCAGGCGTAGGGTCGGCGTCATGCCGATGAATACGGTCTGGCGCCTCATGACGACGCCTCGCTAGCCATTCGAATAACCGATGCCGCGAGTTGCGAACCCCAATCGAAGCCATCGACATTAAGCACTCGGTAGACACGGTCAGCTTTTTTCCATGTGGCCAGCGCCTGCGCCTTGATCATGACGCCCTGCATGGACGTTCCCGGCTGCGCCATGATGGCTACGATCAAGCTGCTTAAGGCCTTGATTGCCGCGCAATGCCGCTCCGAGGCCTGCTCATAACCTGAAGCCTCACGGATGCGTGCGGTTTCGGCAGCATACCTCTCGGCAATAGAGATTTTACGCTGCGTTTTCTTGATCTCCTTGCGGAGATGGGTGCGGCGCGCTTCCGACTTGATCCGCTTCGAAGCTAGCTGACGTTCAAGCGACTCTTTCCACCAGCGGAAGTCATTGGCGGTACCGACACGCAAGCAATCCTTGCGTCCGTCTCGATGTAATCCCGCGCCGGTAAGATTGCGCTCGATCTCGCACCCGTGTTCTATTATTTCGTCCGGCGCGAGAGGCCAGCGTGGCGACCATTCCGCGATCACCGCGCTTTTGGCGGCTTTGGCTGCGAGCATTTCCGCTTCCGCCGCCGGCAACTCATTTCCGAGCCGGACCGGTTCGGGGTTTTCATTCACCGCGGCAGAGTGCGCGGCCGGCGCCACAGTAACAGCGGCGGCGGCAGTGGATGCAGCCGCGAGCCCCATCAGAAGGCGGCGGCGGTTTAGGTTGGCAGCGGGCATGCCTTCGGCGGCTGCCCGAACAGTGGTGTTCGGCATTGTTGTTGCTCCTAGAGCGTTGTTGATGTAACATCATGCAAAATACATGACATCACCATCAAGTCAATACATTTTGCATGAAGTTGGAGCCTATGACGATCACAGCAAGTCAGTTGAGGGCAGCGCGCGGCCTGATTGGATGGTCGCAACAGGATCTTTCGGAGAAGGCCGAAGTTGGAAGGGCAACGATCGCAGACTTTGAGTCCGGGAAACGCGCACCTTACGCCACAACGCTTGCAAGGCTTCAAGAAACGCTGATCGCGGCCGGTGTCGAGTTCATCCCGGAAAACGGCGGCGGCGCTGGTGTGAGGCTCAAGAAATCGCGGCCGTCCGCACCTCACCTGCCAGACGGCGAAGCCGGCATCATCGAAAACAACGAAATGTAGTTGGCAGATCGTCAAGTGCCTTGCGGGGGCGAAGCTTTTGACGTCCATTGCGCGGAGGGGGAAATCACTCATACGCAAACGCTATATTTTCGCGGCTCTGGCTATTGCTGGATGTCAGTCCACACCGGCTTATGTAGTCTTCAAGCCTGGTGTTGATCTCAACTCAACCCAGACCGCGACCGATCAATGCAAGATTGCCTCGTTCAGAGAAATTCCGCAGTCGCTGGCCACGCAGATTAACCCCGGCTACAACAACCCCGGCACGATCCAATGCAATACGTATGGCACTATGACGACTTGCAACCGCGTCGGGGCCATCAACATCCCCGCCTCATCGACTACCTATGACGTGAATGCCGAACTGCGAGACCGCTACATTGTTCGCTGCCTGGAGGGCCAAGGATTCGGCGTCAAGCTTGCGAGGGCGTGCGCTACCAAATCCGAGGTAACGAAAGCTCTTGCGGATCGGGCCGCAGGTCAGTTCCCAACGTGCGCTGTTAGATAGGACGGAAACCGATGCCCGCTACGAAAGACCAGTGGAAGGCTTTCCGAGAAAAACTTAGCCAGCAGCTTGACGATGAGCGGCGGTTTATCGCCAATGCCGAAGCGGGGAAGACCGGCATTTGGACCGTTCAACCGGGCAAGGGAAAAGTCGACAACACGGCCGCTCATATTGAGATTGCGAGGCGTGCAGTGCAGGCCCTTGAGGAGGTAATTGCCAAGATCGATCAGGACCATCTGGCTGAATAGCGCCTTCCCCTAACGCTTCTTCGGCTTCGGCGTGATCTCTTCGATCTGCACCTTGTCGCCGATCTCCTTGGCCAGGGCTTCCGCCTTGGCCTTGTCCTTCGTGGTCAGCACTGTGCGCCAATGCGGCTTGTCGAACACGCTCACGATGTAGGTTGTTGCCGGCTTGTCGGTCATTCGCTTGGATATCAATCCCTATTGGGCCGCACCTAAATTCCAGATGTCCCGATGCAGGCGCCGAAGCACCTCGCGCGTCCTGGCGCCCGCCTGTGACCAGCGCCATGCATCGCTGGGCCATACTGCGGGAAAGGCCTTCCTGCTTGTCGAGCCATGGCCCAAAATGACCACGCGGCAATGACGCGTTGTTGCGGCGCCGGAGGCGATGCGCCTGCCACAAGTCGGCCGCGCCCCTTGGGCGTTGCAGTCTTGAACCTCCAAATAGATGTCGGAACCTGACCTTCAGCGCAAGAGCATTCGGGAGTGCGCTCGCGTGAGGTCATTCATCACATTTGGCGGCGACCCGCAGATGCTTTTTCGTGTTATGATGGGCTTGCAACGCGCGTAATCTCGACCTCGGCAATATGGCAGAGGTCGAAAGCTATTGCCTTGGCACAGGAAGCTTTCGCCCCCAGCACTTGATCGCCTCCGAAACGCTGGTGTGCTGCTTTCCCTGACTGACCCGGGGCGAGGAGGTTGTCCATGTCCACGAGTAGTGTTGACCGCCCGCTGCAGCCGGGCGACCGGGCACCGAATGTTGTGCTCAATGCGATCTCACGCGAAGGCAAGATCGCGCTCGATGATTTTCGAGGCCGTAGCCCGTTGTTGATCGGTTTGTTCCGAGGCCTGCACTGTCCGTTCTGCCGGCGCCATGTCGCGGCGATGGCGCAACTCAAGCCGGCCCTGCGTGAGAAAGGCGTCGAATGCCTGGCGGTGGTCAATACGCCGGTCGAGCGGGCGCGGCTCTATTTCCGTTACCACCCGGCACCCGATCTTCTCGCCGCATCCGACCCGGAGCGGGCCTCGCACCGTGCTTTCGGCTTGCGCGAGGTCGGGATGGACACGGTCATGGCGATACCGTTCCATCTCCCAGGCGAGTTGCCCGAGCCTATGGACGTCATGGCAATGAACGAATTTCTTAACAAGAAGGAAGGATATGAGATTACGGAAGCCGATCAGCAGGCGATGGCTTCCGGCCAGGCGCAGCTTGTCGGTCAGTTCCTAATCGACCGGGCGGGCATCGTACGCTGGAACTTCACTGAAGTTCTGGAGGATGGCCTCAACACCTTCAGAGCGCCGAATCCCGAGGAATTGATGTCGGCAGCTTCCCAAGTTGCACATTAATAGGCTGCGGAAATGGGCTGCTGAAAACTCGCTCGACGGCCACCGTCCTGTGGTGATTCTTTGGATTTAACAATCATCGAAATGCTCAGCGCGGGAGGCTAAGGTCTGCCCGTGGGCTTCGTAGCGATTTCGATTCAACGGTCTGCGGACCGCCCGGACGCTAGAGTGAGCAAGCCGCATAGGCGGATTATCTTAGGTTCCAAAAATACACGGTGCGGGCAACAAAACCGGCATCGTCAACGTTGCAGGTCAATGAAGCTCCGCACGGACAACGAAGCCACTGGCTACATGGGAAGGCCGCACGACAGGGAGCCGAGAGCTGAAGCCGAGCACTTCGTGCAATGTCCCATCTGCAAGCAGATGATCGACATGCGCGACCTTGGCCAGGTTCTTCACCATGCCGATGAAGCAGCCAGTGAATTGAAAGCAAGAAGCCCGCGCCTCTGGCGGAGAGCGCGGGCCCGATCGGGTTCGGGTCCCGATCTGCAGCAGGCAGCGGAGGGGAGCGTGCCCACTGCTCACAGAAAAATAATCAGAACCTTCTAATGTTCCACGGGAGTGGCTTGGAGGGATGCCATGCTGGCCGCATTGTTTCCTGCGGCTGCGTTCGACACGTCTCATGTGTAGCCAGGGCGGCGAACCTCGGGACTGGGGTTCGCCGCCCCTTTCGCGCCAATGAGGGAAAGTTGGCCCTCAAGGTAGCGATATCGGCTTGGAAAGCGGGCCATACGCGCTGGTACGGATTTCGCGCGGCATGTCGCCGTGGCGCAGCTTCGCCCTGCTGCAGGCGATGCAGCGAGGTCGCGTCCCAACCTGCGGGATTGAATTTGGGGCAGCAACCGGTCGTGTTGACACTGGCGTCGTATCGAGGCGTTTCATTCGTCTTCATGGCTGTTCCCCAAAATTGCATCGACGGCACCCAACAGAAAACGGGGCCAGCCATCATTGATCCTGGTCAACATGGCTCTGGAACGCGATTGATGCGTGTCAAAGCGGGCTGAACGCACGCCTGTTAGGCAAATACGCAAAGAAGTTTGGAGACGGTCATGGCCCACAAACAGGTATTGTTTCGTTCCGCTGCACGCGAAAAAATTCTTCGTGGCGCAACCCAGCTCGCCGACGCCGTGCGTGTGACGCTCGGGCCGCGCTCCAAGTCGGTCCTGATCGAAAAGAAATGGGGCGCGCCCATTGTCTGCAATGATGGAGTGACCATAGCCAAGGAATTCGACCTGAAGGACTCCGAGGAGAATCTTGGCGCGCGGATGCTCAGGCAGGCGGCCGAGAAAACCGGAGACATGGTCGGTGACGGCACCAGCACGTCGACAGTTCTGGCCCATGCGATGTTCGCCGATGGGGTACGCAACGTCGTCGCCGGCGCCAGTGCGATCGACATCAAGAAGGGCCTCGATCGTGCAACAAAACGCGCGATCGAGACGCTCAAGCAGATATCGCGACCGGTCTCGACCCGCCGCGAGAAAGAGCAGGTGGCGACGATCTCCGCGCACAACGATCCGCTCATCGGCCAGTTGGTCGGCGAGGCAATGGAGAAGGTCGGCGGCGAAGGCGTCATCACGGTCGAAGAGTCGAAGACCACCGAAACCGTTCTGGACGTCGTCGAAGGCATGCAGTTCGATCGCGGGTTCCTCTCCCCCTACTTCGTCACCGATGCCGAGAAGATGGAGGCGGTCCTGGAAGACGCGCTGGTGCTGATCGTCGAGAAGAAGATCGCGTCGCTGAACGATCTCATCAAGTTGCTGGAGGCCGTGGCAAAGTCTGGCTCGCCTTTGCTGGTTGTCGCCGAAGAAGTCGAAGGCGAGGCGCTTGCGACGCTCATCGTCAATCAGATCCGGGGCACCTTCAAGAATTGTGCTGTCAAGGCACCGGGCTTCGGCGATCGTCGCAAGGCCATGCTGCAGGACATCGCCATCCTGACCGGCGGACAGGTCATCTCCGAAGACCTTGGGCTCAAACTGGAAAATGTCACGATGGAGCAGTTGGGGCGTGCGAAGCGGATAGTCATCGACAAGGACAACACGACGATCATCGGCGGTGGCGGAGACGCCAAGGCGATCAAGGGTCGCGTGGAACAGATCCGGCGCGAGATCGACAATACGACGAGCGACTATGATCGCGAAAAGCTGCAGGAGCGGCTGGCCAAGCTTGCGGGCGGCGTCGCCGTCATCAAGGTCGGCGCGCCGACCGAGGCCGAGATGAAATCGAAAAAGGAAGCGCTCGATGATGCCATCAGCGCCACCAAGGCCGCGGTCGCCGAAGGCATCGTTCCTGGTGGAGGCCTTGCCCTGTTGCGCTGCATTGCGACAGTGGCTGACGAGGAGCAGCATTGCGAAGGCGACGAGCGGACCGGCGTGCAGATCCTCAAGCGTGCGCTGGAAGCACCGGTCAGGCAGATCGCAGAGAATTCAGCAGTCGACGGCGGGGTCGTCATTGCCAAGATGATTGAAGGCACCGGCAACTTCGGATTCGATGCCGGACGCAAAGAATACGTCGACCTCGTCGAGGCCGGCATCATCGACCCGACCAAAGTGGTGCGCATCGCTTTGGAAAACGCCGTCTCGGTCGCCAGTGTTCTGCTCTTGACGGAAGCGACCATGACCGAAATTCCGGAACCCGCGAAAGAACGCGCTCTCGAACCGGAAATGACGATGTAGCTGACCTGGGGGCCTGATATGGTGGAAACACACAACTCGATGATTTCGCCGCAACAGTGCCGCGCTGCGCGCATTCTCATCCAGGTCGACCGTCCTCTCTTGGCTGCCGCGTCCGGCGTTTCGGCACAGGCTATCCTGTCTTTCGAAAGGTCCGGCCGCAGTTTACCCGACGCCGAGATGCTCGCCCTGCGGCAAGCTTTGGAGGGATTGGGCGCGGAATTCATTCGCGAAGACGCCATGGGCGGCGCCGGAGTCAGGCTTCGCTTCGATGCTGACCAATCCCGCAAGATCTCGGATTGGGAGGCGGAAGGCGGCAGGGTCGGCGATGACGATGTGCCCTGACGAACTGGCAAAGTATGCATGCTTTGATGCGCATCAAGGCGCAGCATCTGACCTGCGGTGATCCTGCGATAAATCCTATCGGAGGCACGAAAATGATCTTCAACACTATTCTCGTTCAACTCGACCTCGATTCTCCGGCAGCGCCGCGAACGACCTATGCGCTGGAGTTGGCGCGACGCTTCGAAGCTACGCTGATCGGTTTCGCCGCGGCCGATTCATATGTGTTTGTTCCTGGCAACGATGGCGGCATGGCGGCGGCGGAAATCATGCGTCAACGCCGGACCGAGATCGAGGATCGCCTGAAGGTCCTGAAGGAAGAATTCCTGAGTGTCGTCGGAGACGATGCCTCCTGGCGCGAAGAGATCGGCGATCCGACACGTCTGCTCGCGGTGCATGCCCGCGCAGCAGATCTCATCGTGACCGGAACGCCGGCCTCGGGTGTTGCCGGTGATCACCACCGGGTGGTCGATATAGGAACGCTAGTGCTGTCGGCCGGACGGCCCGTGCTGGTTGCGGCCGACCAACTTGCTCCGCCCGACCCCAAGAAGGTTCTGGTGGCGTGGAAGGATACTCGCGAGGCTCGGCGCGCAGTCACCGATGCACTGCCCTTTTTGACCGGCGCACAAGATGTGCTCGTGGCGACGATCGAGGAACAGAACCAGAGGGATGCGCGCGAAAGTGTCAGCGACGTCGTGCGGTTCCTGATGAGGCATGGCGTGAAGGCGAGATCGGAGGTCCTAGGCGCCGGTCATGCGGACGCTTGCGAAACCGTCACCGAACTCGCTCGCGGCATGGGTGCTGAACTTGTGGTCGCTGGCGGCTACGGTCACAGCCGGATCCGTGAATGGGCCTTTGGAGGCATGACCCGCTCCCTGCTCAAGCAAAGCTCAATCAACCGATTGTTTTCGAACTGACGCTACCGCTGAATACAAGGCTGTTCGCCGGCTGATTGGGCGAGCGACAGGCTAATAAGGGTCGCATCGTTCGGGACGGCGGCGAAATCCTGCTTTCGTTCAAGCTCGATCGCTTCGAAAAAACCGAAGTCCCGCAGGGCGCGCCTCGCGCTTCCTGATCTGGAAATGCAGCTGAGGTATCGAGATGAAGGAACTGCCGCTTGCCGAGGTCTATCGGCTGATCGAGCCTGGTCCCGTTGTTCTCCTGACAACCCGGGCCAGAGGACGCGCCAACGTCATGACCCTGTCGTGGCACACAATGGTGGAGTTCACACCCCCAACGATTGCCTGTGTCGTATCGAGCGGCGACTTCTCTTTTGCCGCACTGCGCGACACGAAGGAGTGCGTGATCGCGATCCCGGCCGTAGGTCTGGCAGAAAAAGTCGTGGAGGTAGGCAACTGTTCAGGCCGGGACAAAGACAAGTTCGCGACGATTTGGCTGACACCGCTGCCCGCCGAGCACGTGGCGGCACCCTTGGTCGCTGAATGCTTCGCCAATCTCGAATGTCGCGTCGTCGATACCCGCCTGGTCAACAAATACAATCTTTTCGTTCTGGAAGTTGTGAAGGCTTGGGTTGATCCGGGGCAGCCAAAGCCGAAGACCATCCACCATATTGGAAAGGGAGCCTTCGTATGGACGGAGAGATCATCCATTTCGAGTCGGCTATGCCTTGAGGTCGGCCGCTTGATACGGATCAAGGTCGTGGCATCCAATCTCTGTTCTGGTGGCGGCAGAGCCTGAATGGAGTCATCAAAATGGTTGGCATTACACTCAGCCCTGAACAGATTCGGTCCGCTCCACCGGAAGTGCGGCAGTGGCTCGAGCAGGAGATCGCCCGTTCGCTGGGCCTGCATCCGCAATCCGAGACAGTCGTGGCCGATGCGCCGCATCTGGCCGCCTGCAGTCCTCAGGAAGCAATGGCGATCTATACGTCGATCAGGGGCCTGCTGCCTGTGGTCAACGTCTTCTTCGAACTTGGCCGCGATACGGCGAGGAACAGCGAAGACGGCATTGAAGTCTTCCGGCTTGCCGACATGCTGCGCCACACCCGCCTCCCGGACTTGGAGCGACTGGTCGCCTGCCTGCAAGTCATCGACAACGCTTTCCACCAGATTCGGAATGAAGATGACGAGGCGCTCTTCATCTTGGATCCCCGAGGCTACTGCATCGTCACGGTCACGACCCAGCAGAGCGTTCTTGCCGTCTGGACGCAGGAAATAGCCGCAAAACAATTTGTCACAGGCGATGCCGCGGCGGACACCAGTACAGATTTGTCGCCGGCAGGGCCTTTCTCGATCTCGGGTACGGTACCGCAGACATCCATCCACCTCGGGAAACCCTTCTCGGTGCCAGCCAGTCCGAAGGTCGCCGGCGCTGCCAGCGCTGCGGCCTCCATAGCCGGACAGGAAAGCTGATCGTCGGTGTGACCTACAAAGTGATTCAGGAAGCACTCCGCGCAGCGGGAATTGTGATGAGCAAGAGGGGCGAGACCCATCGCATAAACTTCCTAGCGGCCTCGACGATACCGCTCAGTACACGACGAGCGCCGCATCCCCATCGCCTGTTGGCTAGACTCTCCCCCGAGCCAATGTGGAATTCTTCAGCACGTAGCGCGGCTAATGAAGAACGCCCAACCACGACAGGCTCCACAACGCAATCGACGCTGTCAGGTTCAGATGCGACCCAGAGCTGATGGAGGATCCTATGAGCGATAGACGTTTTGATCGACCCGTTCTGGTCAGGAATGGGCAGTTCCTGATCGAGGAGATTGGATGCCTGGCTGAAGCATTCGAGTTTCTTGAGGGGTGGCCGAAAGATCGCAGGGGACCGATCTATAAAACTGCCTTTCGTGCCTGTGAACGGGCCCATGCCGGTGGCGTTCCGCTTTCTGTCGCGCACGATGCATTCGCGAGCTTCGCCAGATCTGCCAAGATTCTGGAAGGCGCATCCGCCGCTATGCCCTGCGCCATGGGGGCGAAGTCGAGTCGTGGTAGCAAATCGACCTAAGCCTCGGGGCGCGAGAGCGTCCTCCGGTTAGCCCACCAAGCCAGGTCGCCTCAAACTGATCCGCGCCACTGCGACAAGGCGATGTCGTCGCTTTGTCGCGACGAAGCTCTCGGTTCCGCGTCAACACCCCTGTGGTTGAGCGCTTCAAGTACTGGAACGATTCACGCCATCGTCAACGTGTTCTCGATGGCTTCGGTGGAATGTTTCGCAAGGTCCTTGGCCAGCTCGCCCACCAGCTTTGCTCTCAACGGTGCCTGAAAGTGCCTACGCAGCTCGCCCAGCGTCCGCGGATCGGCGATCACTACCACATGCTCGAACGCTTCCGTCAGCGCCTCGCGATTGAGATAGGCAGCCACGGCCGCAGCAAAGTCGTCTTCCCGCAGGCGGGAGTCGTCGGGATTAGCGGTGGAACTGCGATGCCTGCCGCCCGAGCCCGTGTTCGCCAGGTGCAACCCCGGCTCGGGCATTTCGACCAGGTCGATCCGAGGTTCGTGACCTTTGTTGCGGAACAAGCGCAGCTTATCGCCGTCGATTACCGCGACGAGGGTACCGTTAGCCAGAATCATGTTGTTTCTCCCGCGACATGGTTGGACCGAGATCCAGCGCACTCTCTAGCCATCGTTGGCGACGCGGCGGCCACTGACGAAGCCGCCGCTTCCAACTCATAGGCCCATCAGATTATGGAAATACGATCTTCCACAGTTCGGACGCCTGGCGACGACCAGGCGGCGCGTTCCGCAGCCTGGCGCTCTGACCAGGCCCTGACCTTGCCTTCCAGGGTCACCTTGCCATTCAGAACGTGGACGCGGATCGCCTGTGCTTCGGTTTCCGCGTCACGCTTCAGCGCATCCTCGATGCGCTTCTTGATGTCGGCTCCTGATGCACGGGGGGTGATTTCGATCTGGTTGGCTACGCCGACAACGCCTGCCAGGCCGCGTACGGCCTCAGCTGCGGCATTCTTCTGATACTGCCATTCGAGTTTGCCCATTAGCGTGATCCATCCGTCCTGTACCTTGACCTGCACCTTGTCCCTCGGGATGGAGACATTCCAGGTGATCGCATCGACCGCGCGTTTGGCGATCTCGTCGTCGGCGGTCCCTTTCAGGCCAACCAACCGAACTTCGATTTCCTCGGCGATGCCCTTCACTCCCTTGATCCGCTTGACTACATCTTCGGCAGTCGTCTTTTCCCAATAGGAAGAAACATGCCCGGTAAGTGTGACGATGCCGTCTTCCACGGCGACACCGATGTGGGCAGCGTCGATGCTCGGCTCGAATTCCAACTCATCGAGAATGTTCTGACGCAACGTTATATCCGTCATGGTCTGTCTCCTGTTTGTTGAGCGGGATTTTCTCCCGCAGCCAAGCAAAGAGCATCTTTTGCGCCATTCCTCATTGATCCGGCTCAATGCCGGGCTGACTGGCTGAAGGACTGTCATGAAGTGGCGGACGTGCCCACAAGCCAATGGTGTCGCATGCTGTCCAGGGTCTCGGCGATGTCATCGGCCTCGATCTTGACGAGATCGGTGTGACCAAAACCCAGGGAATAGTCGAGAACAGAGATGATCGTGGGCCGTACTCTGAACAGCTTCACGGGTGTGGCCTCACTGGGCTGGATAACCGAAATCTGAGGGAAGCGCTGCACCATCATGCGTCCAATTTCTGTGAGTTCGGACGGCAACACGACCTCCGTGGCGGTCGCTGCCATCGACAATCCCTGAATCTCCAGCCAGTTCGCATAGGGCGCAGTCATGGCGACCGAAACGCGCGGATCGCGAGAAATATTCATAGCCTTCTGCGAGCCGGCTCCGCAGCCGAAATAGAGCAACAGACCGTCATGGACGAACGAGACGACCGTCGCCTGCGGCGAGCCGTCGGAGCGGGTCGTTGCAATGGTCATGTCCATGCAACGCGCCAGGATGTTGATCATCTTCTGCTGAAGCTTGTGTTTCATGACACTCCCTCATTCAAGAATGGTCGGTATCTCGGTCGGCGTCGCCTTCACGCCGCCGGGGCCAGCACCGCGGTTCGCCGCAACGGCGCGAACTCGTCGGGCGTCAATGTTTCTTTCTCGAGCAGCAGTTTCGCGCCGGCGCGTAGGTCGGTGATCCTCTCCCGAAGCACATCCCTGGCAATAGCAAAGGCCTGGTCGATCATGCCGCGCACTGCCAGGTCGACTTCCCGCGCCGTAGCCTCCGAATAGTCTTTCTTGCTCGGTAGGCCAGGGCCGTCACCCAGCCATTGCAGGCGCTGCTCTTCGAGAACGGCCTGCCCCACCGTCGAATCCATTCCGAAGCGGGTGACACATTGACGGGCTACATCCGTGACCTTCGCGAGGTCGTCGGCCGCCCCGGTCGAGACTTCGCCGAATATGACTTCCTCCGCCGCGCGGCCGCCCATCAGGACGACCATGCGGTCCTTCAACTCACCGACGGTGATCAGAAACCGATCCTCCGTCGGGCGCTGCATGGTGAACCCGAGTGCGCCGATCGAGCACGGGATGATGGATACCTTGTGCACCGGATCGGCGCTTGGCGTCGCGACCGCCACCAGGGCATGCCCCATTTCGTGAAAGGCGACACGCTCACGCTCCTGCGGTTTCAGCAATCGGCTTTTACGTTCCGACCCTTCGACGATGCGCTCGACCGCATTGGTAAAGTCATCCATCGTTACCTTGTCGGCGCCACGCCGCGTGGCGATGATGGCCGCCTCGTTGACCAGATTGGCAAGGTCCGCGCCGGTGAACCCGGGCGTTATCGCGGCAATCTCGTCCGCTCTGACGCCAGGCGCGATTGAAACGTTCTTGATGTGGACCTTGACGATGGCCTCCCTGCCCTTGCGGTCAGGCCGGTCCAGAACGACCTGCCGGTCGAAGCGCCCGGCGCGCAGCAAGGCCGGGTCCAGGATTTCGGGCCGATTGGTGGCGGCAAGCAGCACGATACCAACGCGCGGATCGAAACCGTCGAGTTCCGACAGCAGTTGGTTCAATGTCTGCTCTTTCTCATCACCGCCGCCATAACCCGCGAATGGGCTGCGGGCGCGGCCGAGCGCGTCGAGTTCATCGATGAAGATAATGCAGGGCGCGGCCTGCCGGGCCTGCTCGAACAGATCACGCACCCGGGCCGCCCCCACGCCGACGAACATCTCGACAAATTCCGAGCCGGAGATGGAGAAGAAGGGCACCCCCGCCTCGCCGGCGACGGCGCGCGCCATCAGCGTCTTCCCTGTGCCAGGTGGGCCGACAAGCAGGATGCCCTTAGGGATACGCGCGCCGAGGCGGCCGTATTTGTCCTTGTCCTTGAGGAAGGAGACGATTTCCTGCAGTTCCGCCTTGGCTTCGTCGACGCCCGCCACATCTTCGAAAGTGACCCCCGTCTTGCGCTCCAGATAGACCTTCGCCTTCGACTTGCCGATATTGATCAGACCACCCATGCCCTGGCGATTGGCGAAGCCTCGGAACAGGAAAGCCCACAGACCAAAAAAGAGAAGCGTCGGCAGCACCCAGGACAGGATCGTGGTCAGCCAGTTGCTGTCGGTGGCTCCGGTGATTTGGACGCCGGCTTTCTCGAACAGCTCGGCCATGGCGGGATCGACACGATTGGTGACGAAGTATTGCTTTCCGTCCTGCGGCGCCGAGAAGCGACCCTGGATGGTCGTCTCGGTCACCGTGACTGACGCGACCTTGCCATCCGCAACATAGCGAATGAGATCGCTGTAGGAAATCGAAGCCAGATCGCGATACCCGAACCAAAGCTGAAAAAGCGCCATGAAGACCATAGCGGCGATAACGTAGCCGATGTTAAAAGTGTGTTTGCGATCCATAGCGTTCCGCCCGTCGACTTTGCTTGTCTGCAAAATGTCATGCCCTGCGGGCGCGTCCTTGATGCGCATCAAAGTGACAGCCGTCGCCGGCTACCATTGTGCCGGCGATGGCGAGACAGCGACAAATTGCAAACCTGGCAGCGAAGGTACGCTTTCTGAGCGATCCGGCGGCATACGGGAGCGGAACGACACATGTGGAGGCCCGCGAGACGCATATGTCCTGGGTCTTCCTCACGGACGAACTGGTCTACAAGCTCAAGAAACCGGTCAGGCACGCGTTCCTGGATTTCAGCACGATCAGGAAGCGGCAGTTTTACTGCGGCGAGGAACTGCGGCTGAACGCTCGCCTTGCCGCTGAAACTTATCGGCGGGTCCTTTCTCTTCGCCGTGACGCATCGGGCCGCTTAACCCTCGGCGGCAGCGGCCGCGTCGTCGACTGGCTGGTCGAAATGAAACGCCTGCCGCAAGGCGACATGCTGGACGAGCGCATCGCTTGCGGTCGCCTGGCCGCGGCGCAGATCGACGACGTCGCGAACACGCTGGCGGTCTTTTATGCGCAACGTCAGGCCGAAATTGACGGCGGCGGCGCCTATCTGCGCCACCTCACCGGAGAGCAGCGGATCAACCGCGCCATCCTGCTCCGGCCGGAATTGGCGTTGGCGGATATCGCTTCTGGCGCGCTGGACATGGTGGATGGACTGCTGCAGCGATTGAAGCCGCGGATCGAAGCGCGCATTCTTGGCGGCGCGATCGTCGAAGGGCATGGCGACCTGCGCCCCGAACACGTCTGTCTTTGCCAGCCGCCCCAGATCATCGACTGCCTCGAGTTCAACCGGTCGATGCGCGTCATCGATCCCTATGACGAGATCAACTATCTAGGCATGGAATGCGAGATGCTGGGCGCGCCATGGATTCGGCCGCTGCTGGTCAAGGCTCTGCAAAGTCGGCTGCCGGATAGCCCCGATGCCGAGCTGCTGGCGCTCTACGGCGGTTTCAGAGCATTGCTGAAGGCCCGTCTCGGGGTCGCTCATCTCTTCGAGACGCCGATCCGTCATCCGGAAAAATGGCGCCCGCAGGCAATCCGCTACATCAGGCAGGCGGAGCGCGAGATGTTCAGTGTTCGATCCCGATCAATTCGGAAATCGACCCCTGTGTGTGGAGACGCCTGATCGCTTTGCCTATCAGACGGCCGACCGGCACAATTTCCAAGCGCGCCTCAGTGTAACGAGCTTTGGCGGCTGCAGCCGAGTCCACGCTGTCAGTGACGATGATGCGGTCTATCGCCTGGCTGCCGAACAGCACGTCGGCGCCCTTGCCAAACAGTCCGTGCGTGGCGATCGCTTGAACGGCGCTGGCACCGCGTTCACGACAGGCAAGTGCTGCGCGCAGCATAGTGCCACCCGTGCTGATCAGATCATCGACAATGAAAACGGCACTGTCCGCGACGTCGCCTGCAAACAGTTCGCCGGAAACTACATTCCGGCTGCGGCGCTTTTCCATGAAGCCGAAGCCGATTTGCTTCCCAGTTTCCGCCTCCAGGGCCTCCTTGAGCAATTGCGCGCGCTTTACGCCGCCGCTGTCGGGTGAGAAAATGGTGATCGGCAGATCGCCGGCCAGCTTGCCCATGAGGGGAGCGAAGAGCTTTCGCGTGTCGAGGTGCACGCTCACGCAGCGAAAGGCGTTCTGGAACGCCGCGAAATTATGGACGTCGAGCGTCACAATCCGGTTCGTACCCATAGCCTCGAAGAGTTGCGCGACATAGCGCGTGGTGACGGGGTCGCGCGCCTTTGTCTGCCGGTCCTTGCGCGCGTAGGCTAGATAGGGAACGACCGCTGTTACTCGCGCGGCGCCGTTTTCCTTGCATGTCGCCAGGAAGAACAGGAGTTTGCACAGCTTGTCGTTGGCGGACACGCCGCCACTTCCACCAAGGCTGTGCAGTACATAGACGTCCCTGCCGCGCACGCTGACAAGCGGGCGCGCCTTATGCTCCCCGTCCTCGAAATCTCGCTCTTCATGCGGATCGAGTTCGATCGAAAGCGCCCGCGCCGCGGCCGCGCCGAGTTGTTCCGAGCCTTTGAGTGCGAAGAAACGCATGTTTCCTGTTATCCAGTTTCGGGCACGGATGGATTGATCCGCATCAAGGATGCGGGCCTGCGAATGGCTTAGGGGCACTAATCGACAATCTTGAAGTCCTGCGCTGGGGGAAGCCATGCCGGAGCTGCTTCGGACCACGACGCCGGACACAGGCGTCAAGCCAATGATGACATTGGCGACTAAACCACTCCCTGAGAACATCGGCGTGGCAGCAAAACTCCGCGATTTTGCCGATCTGCTAGACAGCCAGGGCGCGGACGGTTTCCGCGCGCGGGCTTACAGATCGGCGGCCGATGTAGTCGCCAAACTGGAGCGGCCCTTGGGCGAAATCCTGGCAAAGGAGGGACGCGACGGCCTCGTCGCCCTTCCGGCAATCGGAACAGGCATAGCCGGCGCGATTGCCGAGATCATCGCGACGGGACGGTGGTCCCAACTGGAACGGCTGCGCGGCGAGATGGAGCCGGAAGCGTTGTTTCGGTCGATCCCCGGCATCGGCCCACAATACGCGCACCGCCTCGCCGACGAGGCACAGCTCGAGAGCCTCGAAGACCTCGAGAACGCCCTCCATAGCGGCGCGCTTCATATCAAGGGGATTGGCCACCGGCGCAAGGAGATGCTGGCTGCGACCCTCGCCGAGCGGCTCGGCAGAGTTCGGCTGAGAACGACACATCAGCCTCAACCCTTACCGCCGGTGTCCATGCTGCTCGATGTCGATCGCATGTACCGCGAAAAAGCAGCTGCCGGCGAGCTTCGCAAAATCGCCCCAAAGCGCTTCAATCCCAAGGGCGAGGCCTGGCTGCCGGTCCTGCACGCGCGACACGACAACTGGCATTTCACCGCGTTCTTCTCGAACACCAGGCTGGCGCACGAATTGGCGAAGACGCGCGACTGGGTCGTGATCTATTTCCAGGCCGAGGGTCAGCCGGAAGGGCGCTGCACAGTCGTCACCGAAACACGTGGGCCGATGGCGGGCAAGCGCGTCGTCCGGGGACGGGAAGACGAAAAGCAACTGAAGGAACCAGCATGATGAAAAGAGCGGCGACCAGGATTGGTGACGGCGAGACGGAACTCGAAGTTCCGCTCGAAACCGTATGCTTCATTATCATCAAGGCGCGCGAATTCGATGCCAAGGATCCGGTTACCGAACCCAGCCCCGCCTCCAATCCGTCCGACGATCATTCCGCCGCGATCCTCGAGGATCATGACGACGACCCGGTCCTTGAGGAACTGCGGTCGCTGATTTCCGATCTTTCCATTGACGCACAGATCGACCTAGTGGCCCTGATGTGGCTGGGCCGCGACGATCATTCCGCCGACGAATGGCAGAGTGTCCGCTCGCAGGCGGCTGACGCGCACAATGAGCATACGGCTGATTATCTTTGCGGGACACCCCTGCTTGCTGACCATCTCGCCGATGGTCTGTCGACACTCGGCTACTCCTGCGCCGAGTATGAGGGCGAGCACCTTTAGCCATTGCAGCGCCCTGCGCTTGCTGACGGATTGCGTTTCGCGCGGCGACGATCGCCGTTGCGCTATCCCTTGATGTTCGAGCATCTCCATCGCTCTAGCGGAAAACATTTTCTGTCGCCTTTGATGTCAATCAATGAGCCTGCTCCCTGCATCGGCTTTGATGCAATTCTCGTCAGGCCGAGCCGAACTTGGTGACGCGGGCGCGATGGACCGTGGCAAAACGCGGATTCGCGAAGCAATGGACTAGTCCGGCAGCGATACCTGGCGAGCGGGTCCGCTGGCCTCCAACTCTAGCGCCTCTTGGGAGACCTAAAGGTGGAAGGGTAGGCCGCGGTACCTGTCGATCAACCCACTTTCGAGGATAAAGCCATGGCCGAAGCTGCCACCAAACTGCCTGTGAAATCCGAAAAAACTGCCGCCCCTGCCCGGTCCGACAGCTGGACTGCCCCGTTCGAGAGCCTGCGTCGCGAAATCGACCGTCTGTTCGATGACTTCCATCCGTTCGATTTTCGCCTGCCGTCGGCACGCTCCCTGTTCGGCCGCGAATTGCCAACGCTGCGCTACGCGGATTGGCAGATCGCGCCGGCGATGGATCTTGTCGAAAAGGGCGAGGAATATGAGATCACGGCCGAACTGCCCGGCATCGACGAAAAGAATGTCGAGATCAAACTCGCCAACCGGACGCTGACGATCAAGGGCGAGAAGACGGAAGAGAAGGAAGAGAAGGACAAGGACTACTATCTGTCCGAGCGCCGTTACGGCTCCTTCCAGCGTTCGTTCCAGCTGCCCGAAGGGGTCGACGCCGACAAGATCGACGCGAGTTTCGCCAAGGGTGTATTGACGGTGAAGCTGCCGAAGACCGCCGAAGCTCAGAAGGCCGAGAAGAAGATCACGGTCAAGGCGGCGTAATAGGCGTGACCACTGATCGTCTCAGCGCGTCTGTTCGGCGCGCTGAGACCTTCTAAGAGAAGACGATTTGCAAGCTGCGCTTATTTGAGACCTGGGTCGCGGAACGAGCAACATTTCGACCTAGGGCTGTGTTGCCCCCGCGCCATATCAACGCGATGGTCTGGCAATACTTCCTGGGCTGCCAGGTTCGCGGGACTGATCGCGTGCTTGGCCTTCGGCTATCTCGAGCTTCTTCTGCTCCAACGCCAACAAGCCTTCGATGACGCGCCGTTGTTCCGGATCGGTCTCGCATGCGAGCAGATCCCGAAAATGGGCGATATTGGCACGCGCAATGAACCGGTCCATGACAGCAGCATCCTACACCCAAGCTCGGGCCGCCCAAAGCTATTTTGATGCATGTCGATGCTGCGACTCGCGCTTTCGGTCGCCCCTCGGTCTCGTCAGGCGCGAGTGATTTCATCGAGAAGCCCTTCGAGGATGAAGTCCTGATCAACGCCATTAAACGAGCGGCGAACCGGTTCGATACCGACACCGAGGAGGCCCACGACCTGGCGGCGATCCGCTCCCGGCTCGATCAACTTTCAGAGAGGGAACGTCAGGTTCTGACGGGCGTTGTGGCCGGATTGCCGAACAAGACAATCGCCGATGACCTGAGCATCGGTTTGCGGACGGTCGAAGTTCACCGCGCCGACATCACGTCCAAAATGCAAGCGAGCAACTTGCCAGAGCTGGTACGGATTTCAATGGCTTTGGAGCTGGCCGACAAGGGATATCCGGGGAGCCGGAGCTGATTGCAGGACATCACCCAAAGCTACCTCCACACCCCTTTCGACCGCCCGTCCGGGGCTTGCTGATATTGCAGCGATGCGGACAGGCATGGCAGGTCTGCTGAAGCAGTCTAGGTGGAATCCCATAAGGACCAAACCGGATTTCGTAATTTCAGATATTGCGCCATTGATCTCATAAGCAGAGGCAGAATGTCGTCTCGATCTGGTGACGTCAGCTTCACCATCGAGACTATCTTCCCCGTGCGTCTCTACCCCCAAGCAGAAGGCACAATCCACATGCCGGGCCTGCGCAGCAGCGAGATGATGAAATGGCAGACCTTGCGGAACGTGGCGGCCCAATAACAGGAAACTCGACTGCTGACTGCCGTTCGGAAGGCATTCCCGTGCCCGGCAGGCAAGATGCCCGATCGTCAGATTTGACCTGCGTCAAGGATGCCTTTTCCTTTCCGTCCAAAAATAAACCTATGTGGCAACCAATATCGACTGCCCCTTTTGATCGGGATTTGGAATTGGCCGTCATGGACAGGGACGGCGCTCACGCCCTCGTTTTTCCCTGCAGGCGTATACTGACAGGCTGGATCAAATCGGCCACGAAGGAGCGGGTCGATATCTCACCCACCCATTGGAGAATATGGGAACCTGCCAACAAGGAGGTTTAGCGGCGTTGCCGCGTTTCTCTATTTATTATTGTGCCTGTTTATTCCCCTATCGGCCTCCTCGGCTTTCCTGAGCTTTTCCTCTTCTTTCACGAGCAGATCAAGCAGGGTCTTCCGCTTGACCTCATCTTGCTCCTCGGCCAAGAGCTGTCGAAAATGCTCGATATTTAAGCGAGCGATCTGCTTATCCACTCATCACATAAGCAGCCGCAGCGGCTTCCCTGTTCATTGTGTACCAACATAGCACAGCCAGATTTGCAGGTATCGCGACAAAATTCAGTCGCACATCGGGTAGCCGCAGTTCGATCTCTTCGAACTCGCCCACGTCTGATCCCGCCCACAAACGTCAGCTCCACCAAAGGAACGCGGCAGATGGCGCGGGACCCCGGTAGCTTTGGAACGGCGCGATCCCGCAGCGACGGCTTCGACCTTCACGAGCAAGCCTTGGCCACACATCCGGTGAGCGACTGCCTTCGACCGGAAGGACTCGTCGCTGCCGCCTGTGCCTTGATGGTGAGGCGGGTAACCGTCAGCACGTGGTCATACGGCACCGCCGTCGCGGTGCGGTTGCGCACTTCGGCGAGAAAGTTGCGGAAGTAGGTGAGCGGCTCACCGCTGGCGCCGATGTAGCGGGTGCCGGCGCGATTGGATGTAGCGATGATCCAGCCCGATTGCTGCGAAACGCAACGGGCGGCTCATGCTTCCGCCCCGGCAACGCGGACAGAACCGCCCGACCTGCCGGCCTCGATCAGCGCATCGATCAGCCGATGCACCTTGAGCGCCTCCTCGCCGGTCACCTTCGGCTCGCGGCCGGCGCGGATCGCCTCGACGAAGTCGGCCATCACGGCACGGTGGTAGTCGTGTGGAAAGGCCATCGGATCGGCGCCGGTGCCACCAGCCGATCGGTCCGGCTCGATCGCGATCTTTCGGCCGTTTTGGAACTGCACTAAGAGTTCGGTGCCGCGCACCAGGGCCGTGCCTTTCGCGTAGGTTAGCACGATCTCCTCGAGAAAGCCGGGATAGGCGGCCGTCGTCGCGTCGATTGTGCCGAAGGCGCCGTTGGCGAAGCGCGCCGCGGCGCAGACCATGTCCTCTGTCTCCATGCTGTGGACGGGCGTGGTCGCCGCGAATCCCCTCACCTCGGCGATCGGTCCAGCCAGGCTCAGCATTAGGTCGAGCGTGTGGATGCCTTGCGAGATCAGCACGCCGCCGCCGTCCCGCGCGAACGAACCCCGCCCCGGCTCGTCGTAGTAGCTCTGCGGCCGCCAAAGGCGGATCACCGTCGAGCAGCCGACGATCGCGCCGAGTTCGCCGGACGCGAGAATCTCGGCCAGCCTCACCCCCGCCGGCCGGAAGCGGTGCTGCAGGACGACGCCGAGCTTGACACCGGCCTTACGGCAGGCGGCGACGAGTTGTTCGGCGCGGGCGGTCGTGATGTCGAGCGGCTTTTCCATCAGCACATGTTTGCCCGCCTCGGCGCAGCGGATCGCGATGTCGCGATGCGTGTTGGCGGGCGTGAAGACGGCGACCGCCTCGACGCTGCCGTCATTCAGGATGGTGTCCAGACTGTCGCAGAGCGGGAACGGGAACGTCTCGCCGAAAGCACGTCTGCGCGCCTCGCTCGGAGCGAAGGCGTGGATCACCTCGACCCTGTCCGACAGGTCCATCAAGCCGCGGGCATGCGGCGTCACCGCCATGCCGAGGCCCACGATTGCGATGCGCGTCTTCTTCACGGGAGGATCCTTGTTTCGATACGGCGAGGCCTGCCGATGCCCTCGGTGTGGGCGATCTTGAAGACGAACTTATCTTGCGCGAACGCGGCCGGCGATTGCCGGCATGGCGAGTGCCGCTGCGCCAGCCTTGACGAAAATGCGGCGGCTCAAAGCGAATATTCCGGATTTCATGTCGGTTCCTCCCGTTGAAACCCTGATTGCGCGACCGCGTCGAAGCTTGCGGTACGGCACCATGCCGGTGACCGGCGGAACTGTTCTGCACCGAAAGGAGCGCCCAATGCCTCGTCTCGTCACCTGGATTGTGATTATATTGGTGGTGATAATATCCAACGGCAACGAAAGCCAGCCGGCGCCTCATGCGATAGACCAGAGCGAATGAGGCGAACGGCCGGGTGGCCGCGATCTTCCCCTACCCCGAAGATGATCTGCTGTTATTCTCAGCCGCCTGCTCTCGCTGTTTTTTCAGGACTTCGTCAGTCCCGACCAGCTTTTTCGACCCGCCGGATATCGTTGTGGACACCACGGCAGGCGGGTCGCTCGCGGGGAAGGAATCCTCAAGGCCGGCCTGCAACTGATCTTCCAGGATTTCCGGCTCTTCCGACCGACCGGCTGTCCTTCGGGTTTTTGTTTCCTTCAGAGGCTGTTTCAGCTTCGGTGAAGACTTGACCTCTCGAACACAGGCATAAAGCTGTTCGATGGCAAATTCCTTCAGTGCATCGAAGTCGGCTCTACCGTCATCATGCATTGCCTCGATCTGATCGACCGTTGTTTTCTCGAACTGGTCAAGGCTATCGCTTCCGCAAGCCTGGCAAAGGCGCAACAATGCTTCATTGAGCATTTTCGGGCCAAAGTAAGCCGACGCCTCGAGCTTTAGCCGCTGCAACTGCTCTGGAGTTGCCGCCTGAAGTTTTGACATATGCAGCCCTTTCGCCTGATGAGCATATCAACGGCAATTATCGGCAGATGTTCCATCCGCCGGCACTGATGCATCGCTCTTGTTCAGCAAGCCGCCGCCAATCGCCGGGCTACCAAAGCGTCTTGCGATCTTGATTTAACGCTTATGAGCCGGCGCAACGGCACAGCGTTATGCAACGGCTATCTGTGGCGCAGGGCAAATCCGACAGTGCAAGGCGATCGTACCGAGCCTAAGACGTTAATCGGCCGATTTCTTTGGCGGGGTCCCGGATCGCTTGCGTGATGCTGGAAGATCACCTTCGTGACGTCACCTTGCACAGGGCAGTTGCAAGTCCGACGGCAATTAACATTTGGGGTGGCGAAAAAGATCGGACGCAGCTAACGTATCGTTGCTTTGGAGAGTGTCGTGCGTACGAGACGTTTCAGAAAGCCGATAGTCGTTCAACCAGGCCGGATCGATCGCGACCGGGTTGTTTTGTCGGTGTCCGACGCGGCTAAAGTGTTGCTGAGGGACTGGCCGGCGCCAGCCTCCGAGACGCGGCTCGCTGCGATCGAAGCCTGCCTTGCTGTTTTCCGCGGCGAGAAGCCGCCAAGGGTCGCGCGCCAAGCGTTCATCGTCGCGGCCAAGGATGCGAGGATCCTGCTCGGCGAACAAATCTAGACCGGCGCCGTCAAGCCGAGCCTCGTTCAGACAATCGCTCGAGCGAAAGTTTAATAATCGATTCCCTATAGCAAATATTGCGGGATACCCCGGCCACGGCTCACCGTGCACACCACCGCAATCGGCGGCCATCGTCCGACGTCATAAGGGATCGAGATGCGCCTGCTATGTGTAGGCCAGGCGAACTTCCGCGATCACGCCATAATCAATCCGGCGAATTTTGCTATTCTTTCTTCGCGGCGAATCCCAACGCCGCTTGGCCGGCGCCACCTAGGCAACCCCACCTTCCCCCGCCCCTGCGGCGCCGGCCATCCTTCGCCAGGTACTACATCGGTTACGCTGACACGCCCCCGCGACCGGTTTTCGGCTCCGTCATCCAGGGCATAGCTGCAGAGATGTCCTCAAGGATTTTGGCCGATCTCGCAAAGCCGGCGAAAGCGTCACGTGCAACCGAAATGGGAACTTGACCATCGTAGGCGCGCTGGCAAGCTCGGAACGCTGCGTTAAAGATTGGCCCTCTGCGATCCTTCGGCCATTCCTGCAGGAATTCGAAAGCATCAGCCAAGCATCCGATTTCCCCCACCATGACCCCTCCTCCTTTCTTGACAAAAACAGGTCGGTCGAAAGTCCTGTCGTTCATTAGATCCTCCATTCAACTGAACGAGTGTTTGAGCTTCCATGAGAGAGCCGTGAGCGACGGCTGCGGGAAATATGTGAAGAGCATTTTTTGCCGTCAAGGAGATCAATTCGAAATGCCGAGGACTGCTCGTTCCACAAGCTCTGACCGCATCCACCCGGTCAATTCGCCTGGAACAAAATTTTCCAGAGGTGGTTCTCCCCATGAAGGGACACACTTTTTCGAAGGAGATGTCTCATGATGAGAAAAGTTCTGATCACCAGCATGCTGGCCATCGGCGTTGGCTGTGGAGCAGCGTTCGCTCAGGAACAGCAGCCGGCCGAAAGCCAATCGGGCGGCACCAGCTGCGCACCCGGCACGGCTGATTGCCCGAACGGTTCAAAGATGGGCGGACAGGCCCAGGGCGAGACCGGCAGCACGACCGAGGAGCAGGCTCAAGGCAAGGCGAAGATCCAGACCGATGAGCAAGCTCAGGGCAAAGCCGGCGCAACCACCGATCAGCAGGCGCAAGACAAGATGAAGGTCAAGCCCGAGGATCAAGCCGAAGGCAAGGCGGGCGCCTCAACCGAGCGACAGGCCCAGGACGAGATGAAGGTCAAGCCGGAGGATCAGGCCGAAGGCAAGGCCAGTGCTACCACCGAGCAGCAGGCGCAGGACAAGGCGAAGGTCCAGACCGAGCAGCAGACCCAGGGCGAGGCCGGTGCCGCCACCGAGCAGCAAACTCAGGGCAAGACCTCTGCTGAGCCACAGGACGAGACTTCGACCGGCTCGATCGAAAATGTGAGCGTTGAACAGAAAACGGAAATCACTCAGATCCTGAAGGAGGAGAAGGTCGAACCGGTCGCGAGCATCGATTTTGACATCTCCGTGGGCGTCGAGGTTCCGCGCGACAAGGTCAGACTGTATCGTCTGCCACCGCGTATCGTCAAAATCGTCCCAGCTTACGAATCCTATGAGTATTTCGTGTTGGCTGACGGCCGGATCGTTATCGTCGACCCGGATACGCTCGAGATCGTGCTTATTCTGACCTGAGGTCCTTGTTAGCGTGAAGGGGTTCGCCTCACCCACGGCGGACCTCTTCAACACTCATCGACCGACGTCGGAGGGCAATCTCCATTCATCGAACGGCGACAGCCATTTACGCCGCTGTTCTCATGGTGTCCTTCCTATCCAAAAAAACCCAGGATAGGACTTCAGTCTGCCCCTTGGCCGACCATGGGCTGGCGCAGGCAGTGCTTTGGTCCCGGACTGCCATCGCAAAAGCCCTAGTTGGGGCGTTTTCAGGAACCGAGTTCCTGCAGGCGTCGTTGCGATGCCGAACCTGTGACTGGAGGCTGCAATGGACCTTAGCATTCACCAAGCACTTTGGCTGCCTTTTCCGTTACTTGGCTTGGTGTTCGGGGTCGCGTCCGTCGGGCTTGTTGTCGGCTGATTGAGCCTGATCGTTGAAGCTACACACTTGCGCAGTAATTAGTCCCTTCCTGCGCCAGCTAGACCCACCGGTTTCTCCCCCCATGAGACTGGTGGGTCTTGACACCACCTGATGGTGAAGGAAGCGTGTCAGCAGGGCACAGAAGATGGCTCGGGCGAATTCGAAACAGCAGGCAGAATACGAGGCGCGCTGTGACGGTTAGAGGATATTCTAACATGCTGTTGACGGCACCGGCCATACGGCGACCAAGGCTTCGCATTGCCATCTGCCTTACTGCGCTGACCTTCATTCTCACCGTGAGCCCCTACCGTGTGGCACAAGACGGATTGTCACTGACGATCAGCCCGCAGGCCGCCTGGGCAAAGGATGGCGGCCAGGGAAACTCTGGGAATTCCGGAAATTCTGGGAATTCCGGAAACGCTGGGAATTCTGGAAATGCTGGGAACTCTGAAAACGCCGGGAATCCGAACTCCACCGGCAAGGACAAAGCAAAATCATCGGAAGACAATCCCCCCCAAAATCCGGTCATGGCGGTAAACCCCAAGGCCAAACCAAAACTGTACATCAACGCGACCACGGGAGACCGGATTGAGGTGCGCGGATCGAGCCTTGATGTGGTGCATTCCAACGGGCTCAGCGAGCGCATCGATGGCGGCCACTATGAAATGCGCGATGCCAAGGGCCGCACCATCATTCGGCGCGTGGCAACGCGCTCCGACCGGTCAAGACTGCTCGCCATGATCGAGTAGGTTTCACAAGCGGCGAGCCATCCGGCCGCACCGCAACTTCATGCAGGGTGGCGGACAGGCGACTGCTGACGCTCGGTCGCGTCGCGCAATGTCATCGCGGCTTCGGTCCGGTTGCTCACATTAAGCTTGGCGAGAATGCGCGTCATGTGATGCTTTATGGTTTTCTCGTGCAGGTTCAGCTGAAGACCGATCCGCTTGTTGCTCAATCCCGCGGCAACGAGGGTCAGGATCTCTCTTTCACGACTGGTGAGTTCGGCCAGCACGTCAACTTTCGCGGTCGCGGTTGACTGGGTGGACAAGTCGACCAGCACACGCGCCGACAATTGCGGGCAAACATACCGTTCGCCCAACGCCACCGTGCGCAATATGGCGGCCAGTGTTCTCGACCCGACACCCTTCAGGACATAGCCTCTTGCCCCGCTCTGCAAGGCGGTCATGACGTCCTGGTTTTCCTCCGAGACGGTTAGCATCACGATTTTCAGATCCGGGTTCCGCTGCAGAGCCGGCTCGATCGCGCTCAGGCCCCCTCCAGGCACCGAAATGTCCATCAGAAGGATATCGAGCTGCAGGTCTTCCGATATCCGCAAGGCGTCATCCCTGCTGCTGCCTTGGGCGACGATCTCGAACCCGCCGATCTGGTCGAGAGTGCGCACGACGCCCTCCCTGAACAGCGGATGGTCGTCGATGACGGCGAGCTTTATGGCCGCTGGCATCATGCCTGTCCCATTTCAGCTATGTTGAGAACCATTTTCACCACTGTACCATTCTGTGAAGATGTTACGGCAAATTGGCCGCCGAGGCTTTCTACCCGCTCACGCAACCCGACGAGCCCCAGCCTTTCAGGATGGACGATCTTTGGGTCGAAACCTTGGCCGGTATCTGAAACCTCGATACAAACGCGCTCCCCGTCGAAATGTTTCGCGACCGATTGACCGGCACCTCCGGCGTGGTGGAAGCCGTTGTTCAGCGCCTCCTGGATAAAGCGAAAGATGCAGATCTTGGCCGCTGGAGACAAGGGTGTGTGCCCCCCGGTCATGGACAGCATTACTTTGACGCCGGTCCGCTCTTCGTGCGCTCGCACGGCAAGCTCGAGGATTTCCGTCAACTCCGCATTCTCGACATGCGGCAGCACAAGGCCCTTGCTGATGTTCCTGATTTCGCGCATGGCGTCGTCCAGATTGGCTTTGACGGTCCGCAGTTCCCGTGCGCGCGCCGCAGCCGGCGTGGCAGGATCGGCAAGCACAGGGCTGTCGATCCCTAGCGCAGCGAGGGCAACCAGTTGCGCCGGCCCGTCGTGCAGATCCGCACCGATGCGCCTGAGGTAACGTTCGTTGAGCGCCGTGGCGCGCTGCGAAGCGCGCTGCACCCGCAACCTCAACATTCTGTTTTGAGCAAGCAGATTGGAAAGTTCGGCAATGCGCTGCTTCAATGAGCGGCTCTGGGAGTCAATCGTACGGCTGCCACGAAAAACGATCGCGGAAAGCCCGAGGAAGAAAATTGCGGTAACCGCAGCGACATCGAACCATGTTCGAACGAGTGCCCGCCGGAGATCCTTTTCAAAATCGGTGGCGATCTCGTAGAATTCCAAAACAGCCACGACTTCGCCCGACCACGGCTGAAGCACCGGATTGTAGATTTCTAGAAGATGCAAACCACTGTCTCTCTCAGCCTGGCTCTCCAGGTCATCGAGCTTGTCGAACTCCGAGACCATGTGACCTGCGAACGCGGTCCGAAGGTTGTCGCTGGGTGGAAAGCGCTTCCCGGTCAATTTCTTGTCGGTTGAATAGAGGATGGTTCCGTCGCGGCGCCAGAGCTTGAAGGATTGGAGCCTTGTGCCGAGTGCGCCTTGTCCCAGCGTTTCATCCAGCGCATGGGCAACGCTCTCCTCCAGCACCTCGCTCCTGCGCATGTCGGGGAGCAGCGGCGCAATAACGCTGTCGACGTAAAGAGCGGTGGCGGAAGCCGAGTTCCGGGTGACCGCGGCTTCTATCTGGCTTGTCATGGACATGCCCACCACGATCATCGCCGACAGCGAGAATAGCCCGCCCGCGAGCAGAAACTGAGTGGCCAGCGACAGTGCATTCCATCGATCGACCAGTCTTGTCGCTCTATATGGCGCCATATCCCAGCGAACCGGCCAATCTGTTGTCGAGCGACGCTAAGCGACGCCATCTTTGATCTGCACAGATCAATTGCTAGGGAACTTAGCGCTTACGGACCAGACGGAAAACCGCACCCGACGATTTTTTTGCGTAAGTTCCACCGCTCATGTTGAGCGCGGTTCCGGACGGCTCGATATCCGGACCCATTGCGCGCAGCAGGTCAGACTTAAGTCCAACGACAGGACGTCTCGGATCGGACCGAAGCCCGGCCAAGGAACATTTGCGGCGGTCTCATGTTTGAGTGCGTCTGGCGCGAAGATGATGCCAAGAGAGATCACATACAAGGAGGCAACTATGACAATGCGTCTTTCCACTGCGGCCGCGGGGTTTTTGCTGCTCGCAGGTGTCGGCGCCGCTGCCGCTCAGGACGTGATCATCGCGCCTGAACAGGAGACCGTCATCAAGGAATATGTGGAAAAGCAGCCGCTCGCATCGGTGAAAATCCCTGGAGTGGAGCTCAATATCGGCTCAACGCTGCCCGATACGGTCGAGCTTTATGAAGTCCCCGACGTCGAATACCGCTACGTCGTCATCGACGATCAGACCGTTATCGTTGATCCAGGCACTCGCAGGATCGTCAAAATCATTCAATGACCTGAACGCGAGGGAGGAGGAGCCCGCCGCTTCGAAACGAGCGGCGGGCGACGTTTGTGCTATGGGCCGTCAAATGCGAACAATCAGCAAGCTTTTCGATTCCCGCGACCAGGCAGCGCGGGCCATTGCCGCGCTTCAGGCGGCAGGAGTTTCTCACGAACAGATCAGCGTCATCGGACCCTACGACGACGAAATCGGCGCTGCCTTGCGCGGCCCGGGCGGTACCGCTTTTGGCGCGGCGGCTGGTCTGGTAATCGGTCTGGGTGCTTTTGGTGCCACCGGCATTGATCCTGTCGGAGCGGCGGCTGGCATGGTCCTCGTCGGCGCAGCCTGCGGCGGCTTTGCTGGCAGGCTTCTCCGGGCATCCGCCGATCCTGCCAAAAAGCCGGATGAGCCGAACATTGCACAAGGCGTCATTTTCGTGATGGTGCACGTCGATGAAAAGCAGGCCGACACCGCGCAGGCAGCGCTCGAACGTCCCGTTCGCGCAACGCAACTCGTGGCCACGGCCGGGTGAGATACGCCGCGCTGGTGCCCGCGAGACCGGCGTTTGCCATGCGAAGCCTGTATTTCCCAGCCTGTGGCCACCAAGCGCATTCAGCTCGGCACGTCTCGCTGAACCATCAGTCTTCCCTTCGGAACTGACGGTTCACAAGGCGGGAAGCGTCTGTTCGACCAGATTGACGTAGTAGCGCATCACGGTCGGCACGATCTCGTCATTGAAGACGTAGCGATCACCATGCAGACCCTCGCCTGGGCCGACATCGCCGGCGCCGATCCACGCGTAGCAGCCGCCTGCCTCGCGGGTCATGAACGCGAAATCCTCGCAGCCGAGGCTGGGGCTGAACTCGGTCAAAACGTTCTCCCTCCCAACGGTGGCGGCGGCCGCCTCGACGGCGCGGGCCGTGGCGTCAGCCGTGTTGATGAGCGGCGGATAACCCTTCTTGTAATCGAGCGTGGCCTTGAGCGCATGGGCCGCGGCAATGCCTCGAGCGATCTCGCCGATCAGATTCTCGCAGTGATCGGAATGACCGGGCTCGAAAAAGCGGCAGGTGCCTTGCAGCCAGACCTTGCCGGGCACGATGTTGCCGACATTGCCGCCATGGATCTGCGTGAGACTGACGACCAGCGCGGTTTGCGGATCGACCGAACGGCTGACGATGCGCTGGACCGCCTGGACAAAGGCCCCCGCGGCCAGGATCGGATCGTCGCCGAGCTGGGGCATGGCGGCATGCGCGCCAAGCCCCTCGAAGGTCAGCTCAAAATTGTCGACGGCCGCCATCTGCGCTCCGACGCGGGCGGCGATCGTGCCGAGCTTGACGCCCGGCCAGTTGTGGACGGCATACACCGTCTCGGCCGGGAAGCGCTCGAACACGCCGTCTTCGATCATGCGCAGGCTGCCCCCTTCGTTTTCTTCGGCTGGCTGGAAGATGAAGTAGACGATGCCCTCGAAGGCGCGCGATTGGCTGAGCAGCCTGGCGGCGCCGAGCAGCATGGCGGTATGGCCGTCGTGACCGCAGGCGTGCATCACCCCCTCGTTTCGAGACGCATAGGGCAAGCCGGTCTTCTCCACCACCGGAAGCGCGTCCAGTTCGGCGCGAAGACCGATGGCGCGTGTGCCCGTGCCGCTGCGCAAGACACCCACAACCCCGGTGCCGCCGATCCCCTCATGTACCTCGTCGAAGCCGAAGGAGCGCAGTTTCTCAACAACGAAACGCGCCGTTTCGTTCTCATTGAATCCGAGTTCGGGATTGGAGTGGATGTGGTGGCGCCAGGCTATGACCTCTGGCGTCAGCGCGGCGATAGGGTCATTATGCAGCATGATGCTTTCCTTTCGGCCGATAAGGAGCGGTTTGATCCGGAATCAGGATTAGAAAGTCGCACAACAGGCGTCTTGAACCAGATTGACCGCAGCAGGGATGAAAGACGTGCACGCGACAGAGACCAGGACATACTGGCGCCATCCCTGCTTTCCTGACCTTGGCCTGTTCAAGGCGCGCTTCACGCAGCATCGCTACGAGCTGCATACGCATCCAACCTATGTGATCGCGCTGATTACGGCTGGCTGCGAACGCATTCGCATCGGCCGCCAGACCGTTGTCGCTCCGGCAGGCACCATTGCCATCGTCAATCCCGAGGAGTGGCATGACGGGGAACAAGGCGCGGACGAAGGCTGGGCCTACCGCACGTTTTATCCCTCGGTGCCGCTGATGACGGCGGTCGCCCGCGAGCTGGGCCAGGACCGCGCTCCAGTCTTCTCACGCGCGATCATCGAAGACAGCGGCCTCGCCGCCGCGTTGGCGGCAGCCCATGAAGGTTCGACGTCCCAGGATACGACGAAAGCCGAGGCGTCGCTTCTCGTCGCATTGAGGCGCCTCATCGTTCGGCATGGCGATTGGAGCGGGCGGGCCGAGGAGGTCGAAAGCTCGGGATCACGACAGAGGTTTTCGCTCTACGAGGACCTTGTCGAACGCGGACTTGGCTCGCAGCTCGACCTGCAGCGACTTGCCGACGCCGCGCGCGTCACCCGGTTCCAGGTCATCCGGGATTTCAAGAAGGCGATTGGCCTGACGCCCGCCGCCTATATCCGCGACCGGAGATTGCGTCGCGCCAGTTCCTTGATCGAACAGGGCCTCGGCCTCGCCGACGCCGCCATGGCAGCGGGTTTCGCCGACCAGAGCCATCTGTCCCGAACGTTCCGGGCTACGCGCGGCATGACGCCTGGCATGTTCAGGAGGGGCGGCTAGGCGCTCACCAGCCGGCTGCTCATTCCTTCCCTGCGCTCACCCGGTCCGCAGCGGCAGCCAGCACGGCACGGTCGCCCTCCTCGTACAAGCGATGGATGGCGATGGCGCTGACGCGCCAGCCTTCCGGCGTGCGCACCAGCCGGTGGAGATAGCTCGCGCCGACCGTCCAGAACCGGGTGTCGATCCAGTGGGTCGCGCGGACATGGCTGCGCGCAATCGCCTCGTTGCCCGCGCCTTCGACAACGATGTTGGTGATGAGATGCTGGGTAGCGTCGAAGCCCGGCAGCAGGCCTTGCCACTGGGCAATCAACGCGTCGCGGTCGCCAGTCGCGACCTCGCCGCCGAAAAGGCTGGTGTAGTCGGTCGTCACGCGGGCCGCGAAATAGGACCTGACGCGGTTCCATTCGCGCAGGTCGGCATAGAGGCCGATCCCGGCAACTGCCTCGGCGATGGCGATCCTGTCTTCGACCGTCAGCGCAGCCCCCGAGGCGCTCAAGGCGGGTGCAGCGGCAATCGACGCGGCGAAAACTGCCGAGGCCAAGACGTGCCGGCGGGTGACGGGGCTCATTGTCCCGCCTCCCCTGCACTGTCCAGCGTGGCGCGGAAATGCGCGGCGACGGCGTCGCTCGCGGCTTTGACCGGCGCGGCGCCGTCGTAGAAATCGAACTGGGTGACGTCATCGAGCCACAGCTCCTGCTTCGGCCCGCTCAGCCGCGCGTAAAATTTGTGGGCGCCCTGCGGGATGGCAGCCGCCTCGCTATGCACCATCATAAAGGGCTGATGCAGGCGCGGAGCAGCTTGGATCGCATCGAACGTCAGCCAGCCGTGCCAGAAGGCCGGATCGGCCTCGTTGCGCCAGGCCGGGATCATCCCACGATCGGTCTCGGTGTAATAAGGCACCTTGAACATGATCGCGCGGTCGTCGGTCAGGCTGGCGGCGGGCAGGAAGGCCTGTTTGCCGGTGCTGCGATACGCGGCCTCGGCCGCATCGCCCACAGCTTCGAGTTGGGCGACGCCGTCCTTACCGCCATAGGTCTGCTCGACCACCTCGGCATCGTGCAGCCACGGCGCGACGAGGGCGACCGACTTGATCGCGGCATCTTTGGCGGCGGTGACCATATAGCCGGAGCTGGCGCAAATGCCGAGCCCGCCGATGCGGTTCTTGCTGGTCTCGGGCCGGGTCGCGAGATAGGCGACCGCCGCTTCGATATCGGCGATCTTGGCGTCGGGATCTTCATACTGGCGACGTGCGCCGCCGCTCTCGCCCCAGCCGCGGAAGTCGAAGGTCAAGGCGACGAACCCGCGGTCGGCCATCTCGCGGGCGTAGCGGGCCGGCATCTGCTCCTTCACCGTCATCCAAGCGCCGGTCACGACCAGCGCGGGCCGAGGTTTAGCCGCGTCCAAATCCTCGGGCAGATAGAGGTCGCCGACGATCTGCTCGCCATGTGCGCCGAAAGTGACGCGTTCGACGCGCGGTCCGGCGACGACATCTGAGGCAGCGAACGCGACGGCGGTCATCGCGGCCAGCGTCAGGGTTTTCAGCATCGCAAGTCTCCTTTAGCTTGAAGCGAGAAGCGCGGCGCGACCGGTTGAGAAAGTCGCCGTCTCAACGGTCATCCGCCAGCCGGCCGGGAAGCGGCTTCAGCGGGTAGTGCGCCCAGTAGAAGGCGTCGGATTGGTACATGTCGGTCAAGAAATTCTGGGCTTCGGCGATCTTGCCATCCTTGATGCGAAACATCAGGGCGTAGAGCTGGTCGATCTCGGGCGCTGAGCCGACGTTCGACCAGCCGCGATGGATGTCGACGACGAGGTCGCCCTGCGCCTGGAAGAAGATCGGCTCGGCCTTGAATTTGCCGTCGGCTAGGCCACGGAAGAAGGCGACCACTTCCTCCGGCCCGCGCTTGTCGCCGGCGAGCGGATGATGGCCGGGAATGTGCCACACGATGTCGGCCGCAAGGAAGGACCGGACGGCCTCAGGATTCCCGGTCGCATAAGCTGCGTAATAGTCCTTGATGAGCTGGATGTTTCGGTCTTCTTGCGGACCGCCGTTCGCGGGGGCGGCAGACACCGCCAGGAGAGCACCGGCGGCGAGCGAAGCGAGCCTGGTCATTGGCCTTGTCTCCTTGCCTTTCGAGCCGTCGCAACAAGCGAGGCTCGTTCGTCGGACCTAACATGAGGCTTTTTGTTCACCGGAAAAACCCGTATGGTTCGATAAGGCTGTTCGGAATATCCTCACAATGCGTCTCGACCAATTCAGCGGCATCGTCGCCTTCGTCAGGGTCGCGGAGGCCAAGAGCTTCACCCGCGCCGCCGCCGAGCTCGGCGTCGCTCCGGCCTCGTTGAGCGAGGCCGTCAAGGGGCTCGAGGAGCGTCTGGGAGTGCGGCTCCTCAACCGCACGACCCGCAGCGTCGGTTTGACCGAAGCAGGCGCCTATTACCTCGACCACGTGCGCCCGGCGGCCGAAGAGGTCTGGGCGGCAGGCGCGGCGCTGCGCGAAAACCGCGATCGCCCCGCCGGCACGCTGCGCCTGAGCCTGCCGTGGATCGCCGCGCCGCTGCTGATCGAGCCGCTGATGAGACCGTTCATGGACGCTTACCCGGAAGTGCGCCTTAGCCTGATCTTCGACGACAGCTTCGTCGATATCGCCGCCCAGGGCTTCGATGCCGGTCTGCGGATCGGCGAGCTTCTCGATAAGGATATGATAGGCGCGCGTCTGGGCAGGCCGCTGCAGACCGTTGTGTTGGGCAGCCCGGACTATCTGGCGCGGAACAGCGCGCCCAAGCAGCCCGCCGATCTCGCCGCCCACTGCTGCATCGCGTTCGCCTTCACCCGCAACCGCGCCATCTCGCCCTGGGAGTTCGTCGTGGATGGACGCCAGGTCGAGTTCACGCCCGACGCCCGTCTGATCGTGAATACGCTTCCGCTCTGCATCACCGCCGCCGCGCAAGGGCTTGGCCTTGCCTTCGCCGTCGAAGGCCTCGCCGCGCCGCTTCTCGCCTCGGGCGCGCTGGTCAAGGTGCTGGAGCCTTTCTGTCCCACTTACGAGCCGCTCCACCTCTATTATCCCAGTCGCCGGCTCGTGCCGCCGAAGCTGCGGGCCTTCATCGACTTCGTGCGCGCGAACGCTCACAGTTTGCGGATCTGACGTGTCGTTGCGCTGCCGCCGATCGCGAGCCGGTTCCACTCAAGCCAAAGCGCCGGCTGAGCCAACAGTTCCGGCTTTCACGACAATGGACTCCAATGCTAGGGCAGGATCAGCCGAATCGACCGATGGATCGCCCGTGACCGACGCCGAACGCCCTCGCCTGCCCCTAGTCGAAATCTGTGTCGAAGGCATAGACGGCCTGCTGGCCGCGCAGGCAGCCGGCGCCGATCGCGTCGAGCTCTGTGCCAGCCTCGTCGAGGGCGGCATCACGCCGAGTTTTGGCACAGTGCGCGCGGCCCTCGAGCTGGCGACGATCCCGTTCCACGTCATCGTGCGGCCGCGCGGCGGCGATTTTCTCTACAGCGACGCCGAGTACAGTTCGATGCTCGCCGATGTCGCCGCGCTGAGCGAGCTTGGTGTGGCCGGTGTCGTCTTCGGTTGCCTGAACGCCGACGGCACCATCGACGAAAGGCGCATGAGCGAGTTGGTGCAGGCGGCGGGGTCCTTGAACGTGACCTGCCACCGTGCCTTCGACATGACGCGCGATCCGGCCGAGGCGCTGGAAGCGCTGATCCGCTGCAGGGTTGGTCGCGTGCTGACCAGCGGCCAGCGCGATACGGCACTGGAGGGCGTGGCCCTGCTGGCGGACCTCGTCCGGCAGGCCGGCAAGCGCATCATCATCCTCGGTTGCGGCGGGCTCGACCCCAGGAATATCGCCGAGGTGCGGGAAAGAACCGGACTGACCGAAATGCATTTCGCCGCACTCAAGGACGTGCCGAGCGCCATGCGCTACCGCAATCCGCAGGTTGGGATGGGCGGCACCGACCTCGATCGCGAGTACCGCAACACCGTGACCGACGCGGCGCTGGTGGCGACGACGATTGCGGCGGCGAGAGCATGATCCCGAAGGAAGAAAACACGTGACGGAAGTACGCTTGCCGATCGACCGGGTCTCGCCGCAGGACGAGCCCGCCATCCTCGCCCTCAACAACGAGCACGCGGCCGAACTGTCGTGGCTTGAGCCGGAGCGCCTGTCCTTCCTGCTTGGCGAGGCGTTTTACACGCGCCGCATCGGTGCGCTCGAAGCCTTCATCATGACGTTCGACCAGAACGCCCGCTACGACAGTCCGAATTTCCTGTGGTTCCGCGAGCGCTATCAGCGCTTCGTTTATGTCGACCGTGTCGTCGTCGCGGGAGAAGCGCGTGGCCGCGGCCATGCCCGCAGGCTCTATGAGGATCTGTTCGACCATGTCTCGCGTGCCGGCCAGACCATCGTCACTTGCGAGGTGAATGCCGACCCGCCCAATCCGGCCTCGGATGCCTTTCACGCCGCACTCGGCTTTGTCGAGGTCGGCGACGCGGTGATTCACGGCGGCAAGAAGGCAGTGCGCTACTATACCAGGCAGATCACGGCCTGAGGCGACAGCCCTACCAGTTGCGGTTCAGCCAGGCGCGGGCCGGCTTTTCGACAATGTAATAGCTGCACAGGGCGCAAGCGAACGCGCCTGCCAGCATCAGCAGCGGCGAACTGCCCTGCGAATAGACGAATTTGTAGAACGGCTGCTGCCACAGATAGAGCGAATACGACCACAGTCCCAGCATCGCCATCGGCCGGGAGGACAGGAATCCGGTCAGGTAACGAGCGCTGAAGCCGAGCGAATTGACGGCCAGCGCCAACAGCGGCACCGCGACCAGATAGTGGATCGGCGTCGGCACCGAATTCAGGAACAGAAGAACCGCCCCGACGGACGCGGCAACCGCGACATGCGGCCCCTTGAACAAGGCCGGCAGCCTGTCGTCGGCCTTGAGCAGGCATATCACCGCCGACAGCAGGATCGAGGCGATGTGCACATCGGTTCGCCAATAGGTGCTCTCATAGTCCATTCCGAGGACCCAGTACGAAATGGCGCCGTTCGCCATGGCCAGCACCGACAGCGCGCTGAGCAGCATGACGACGCGGGCACGCCCCGAAACAACAAAGCTGATCAATGCCAGGATGACATAGGCGTGTTCCTCGACGCACAGCGACCAGATATGGTCCAGCGCGCCGACGCGGTCGATGAGAATTCCGGCATAATTGTAGGTGAATGTCAGCGCCGTCAGCGCCGCCTTCCATTTGAAGGCGACAAACGTGCCTGACAAGGCAACCATCGAAACGACGACGAAAGCCAGCAGCGCCGGATAGATGCGGGAGAAGCGGCGCTTGAAGAACGCCTTGAGCGGATAGCGGTCGACAAAGAGAATCTCGGCCATGAGCCGGCCGCTGAGCACGAAGAAGAACTCGACGCCCATGACGCCGAGGCTGATTCCGGGAACCGGAAAGAAGTGGCCGATCAGCACCAGTGCGATCGACAGGCCGCGCCATCCGTCGAGATAGGCCAGCCTTGTTCTTGACGATGTGCCGGCGGCGGACCGGGGCACGACAAGCTGCGTCGCGGAAATATCCGTCATGCCGGCCCCCTCGCATTTGAACGATGCGAAAGGGCTGTAGGCCAAGACTGTGCGCTTCGAGCCCCCGCTCGCATTCTTCAGGCATATTGCAGTGCAATAGAGCGCGGCGCAAGGGCGAGATTGGCCGCACCCTCGTCTGTCCGGCCGTCAGAACCGAGAGTGACGAAAAAGGGGCCGCGAAGGCCCCTTCCTCAAAACTGGCAATCCCAAAATCGGCAATCCCAAAAACCGGCAATCCCAAAATCGGCAATCGATGCCGTCAGGCATTGGCGGCGGTCACCGCGCGCTTGGCCATCACCGCGATCAGGTTGGCCCGGTAGTCGGCCGACGCGTGGATATCGCTCATCAAATTCTTCGCCGAAATCTTCATGCCGTCGAGCGCGGCGGCCGTGAAGCTTTTGGTCAACGCTGCCTCGATTTCCTTCGAACGGAAGACGCCGTCGTCGCCGGCTCCGGTGACGGCGACCCTGACGCCGTCCTTGCCCTTGGCCACGAACACCCCGACAATGGCGTAGCGCGAGGCGGGATTGCGGAACTTTTCATAGGCCGCCTTGGCCGGCGCGGTAAAGCTTACCGCTGTGATGATCTCGCCGTCCTTCAGCGCCGTCTCGAACAGGCCCGTGAAGAACTTGCCGGCCGCGATCTCACGCTTGTTGGTGACGATGGTGGCGTCGAGAGCAAGGAGTGCCGCCGGATAGTCGGCCGCCGGATCGTTGTTGGCGATCGAACCGCCGATCGTGCCCTTGTGACGCACCGCCGGATCGCCGATCAGGGACGCCATATGGGCGAGCGCCGGACAGGCTTTCTTCAGCTTCTCGTCACTGGCGACATCGTAATGCGTGGTGGCGGCGCCGATGGTGACGGTCTTGCCCGACACCTTGACGCCCTGCAGTTCCTTGATCCGCAACAGGTCGACAAGGTCGGAAGGTGCGGCAAGCCGCGTCTTCATGGCAGGGATCAGCGTCATGCCGCCCGACAAGAGTTTTGCATCGCCACTCTTGAGCAGCTTGGCGGCCTCGGTGACAGAGGCGGCGCGGTGATAGTTGACCGAGTACATGTGTCTTTCTCCATTCGGGGAAAGAGCGAACAGGGACTGGCAAGCAGGGATTTCTACCCCGATGCACCGCTCTTCCCTATTCGCTACTCCCTATTCGCTATTCGTTTGTCAGTGTTTCGTCGTCGCCTGGATCGCTGCCCAGACCGTGGACGGCGATGCCGGCATGGCGATGTCGGTGATGCCGATGGCGTCGGTGATGGCATTGATCACCGCCGGCGGTGAGCCGATGGCGCCGGCCTCGCCGCAGCCCTTGATGCCGAGCGGATTGCCCGGGCACGGCGTGTTCGAGGTCGAGATCTTGAACGACGGCAGATCGTCGGCGCGTGGCATGGTGTAGTCCATGTAGCTTGCCGTCAAAAGCTGCCCGCTGGCGTCGTAGCGAGTGCCCTCCAGCAAGGCCTGGCCGACGCCCTGCGCGATACCGCCATGCACCTGGCCTTCGACGATCATCGGGTTGATGATGTTGCCGAAATCGTCAGCGGCGACGAACTGGACGATCTTCGTCACGCCGGTTTCCGGATCGATCTCGACCTCGCAGATATAGCAGCCTGCCGGGAAGGTGAAGTTCGACGGATCGTAGAATGCCGTTTCCTTCAGCCCGGGCTCCATGCCGCCCGGCAGATTGTGGGCGGTGTAGGCCGCAAGCGCCATCTGGAACCACGGCACGTTCTTGTCGGTGCCGGCGACCTTCAGCGCGCCGTTCTCGATGACGATGTCGCCCTCGTCTGCTTCGAGCAGGTGGGCGGCGATCTTCTTGGCCTTGGCCTCGACCTTGTCGAGCGCCTTGACGATGGCCGACATGCCGACGGCGCCCGAGCGCGAGCCATAGGTGCCCATGCCCATCTGCACCTTGTCAGTGTCGCCGTGGACGATCGAGACGCTATCGATCGGCACGCCGAAGCGCTCGTTGACCAGTTGCGCGAAGGTCGTCTCATGGCCCTGGCCATGGCTGTGAGAACCGGTCAGCACCTCGATCGTGCCGACGGCGTTGACACGCACCTCGGCACTTTCCCAAAGACCGACACCCGCTCCAAGACTGCCGACCGCCGCCGAAGGCGCGATGCCGCAGGCCTCGATGTAGCAACTCATGCCGATGCCGCGCAGCTTGCCTTTCTTGGCGGCGTCCGCCTTGCGCTTGGCAAAGCCGGCGTAGTCCGAAGCCTTCATCGCCGCGTCGAGCGAGGCGCCATAATCGCCGGCGTCATAGTTCATGATGACCGGCGTCTGGTGCGGGAACGAGGTGATGAAGTTCTTTCGCCGAAGCTCCGCCGGCGACACGCCCAATTCGCGGGCGGCGGTCTCCATGGTGCGTTCGAGCAGATAGGTGGCCTCCGGCCGCCCCGCCCCACGATAGGCGTCGACCGGCGCGGTGTTGGTATAGACGGCGCGCACATTGGCGTGGATCGCCGGAATATCGTACTGGCCCGACAACAGCGTCGCGTAGAGATAAGTCGGCACAGAGGACGAGAACAGCGACATGTAGGCGCCGAAATTGGCGATGGTATCGACCTTCAGCCCGGTGATCCTGTTGTCCTTGTCGAAGGCCATCTCCACTGTCGAGACATGGTCGCGGCCATGCGCATCGGTGAGAAAACTCTCGGTGCGGTCGGCAACCCATTTGACCGGCACGCCGGTCTTCTTCGAGGCCCATAGGCAAATGATTTCTTCCGGATAGATGAAGATTTTCGAGCCGAAGCCGCCGCCGACATCCGGCGCGATGACGCGCAGCTTGTTTTCGGGGGCGACATTGTAGAAAGCGCTCATCACCAGCCGCGCGACATGCGGGTTCTGGGAGGTCGTCCAGCACGTGTAGTGATCCTCGGCCTTGTCGTAATAGCCTAGTGCGGCACGCGGCTCCATGGCGTTGGGCACCAGCCGGTTGTTGACGATCTTCATGCGGGTGACGTGGGCAGCGGCCTTGATCGCCGCGTTGGTCGCCGTGCTGTCGCCGAGCTCCCAGTCGAAAATCAGATTGCCGTCGGCTTCCGGATGGATCTGTGGTGCGCTCCGCTCGAGCGCCTTCGGCGCATCGACGACTGCCTTCAGTTCCTTGTAGGTGACCTCGACCGCTTCGGCCGCGTCGCGCGCCTGGCCCTTGGTCTCGGCGACCACGATCACCACCGCATCGCCGACATAGCGGACCTTGTCGAAGGCCAGCGGCGACCACGCCCCCATCTTCATCGGCGTGCCGTCCTTGGAATGGATCATCCAGCCGCAGATGAGATTGCCGATGCCGTCGGCCTTGAGCTCCCTGCCGGTCAGCACGCCGATGACGCCCGGCATGGCCTGAGCCTTTTTGACATCGATCTTCTTGATTTGCGCATGCGCGTGCGGGCTGCGCACGAAGGCCGCATGCTTCATGCCGGGAACCACCATGTCGTCGACATAGCGCCCGGCGCCGGTGATGAACCGCTTGTCTTCCTTGCGCGCTACACGAGCGCCAACACCCTCAATGCCCATCGCAGAAATCCCTCCCGAATTGCCGAACGTAGGTGAGTAGGGAAATAGGGCAGTAAGGGAGTAGGGATTTAGGGGGCCAATTTTCCCCTATTCCCTTACTGCCCTACTCCCTTACTGCCCTCATATCTCTCAAGCAGCCTTCTTCGTCTTGCCCCTCGCCCCCTTGGCCATCGTCTTCGATGCGGCGAGGATCGCTTTCACGATGTTGTGGTAGCCGGTGCAGCGGCAGATGTTGCCTTCGAGTTCGGCGCGCACCGTGGCCTCGTCGAGGCCTTCGGGATGGCGGGCGATCATATCCGTCGCCGCCATGATCATGCCCGGCGTGCAGAAACCGCACTGCAGCCCGTGATGTTCCTTGAACGCCGCCTGCACCGGATGCAGGTCGGCGCCATTGGCCAGACCTTCGATCGTCAGCACGGTCGACCCGGAGGCTTGCACAGCCAGCATCGTGCAGGATTTTACCGCCTTGCCGTCGACATGGACCACACAGGCGCCGCATTGCGAGGTGTCGCAGCCGACATGCGTCCCGGTCAGGCCGAGATTCTCCCTCAAGAAATGAACCAGAAGCGTACGGTCTTCGGCCGCGCCGCTGACCCGCTTTCCGTTCACCGTCAACGATATGTCCGACATGAAACCTCCCTGGGTGCTACCTTGGTCGTTTTGGCGTCGGTGTTGCCCGAGCCGTCTGTCTGTCCGCCATTCTTATACTGCATTATGCACGGGAAAAAGTGCCGCGAAATGCCGGGATTGCGAGAATGCAGTTCGCCCCAGAATCCGCATATTGTACTTTCGGTCACGCAAAGACTGGGAAACGGGGCGATGAGGCGAGAAACTTCGATCGCTGTGCGATGCCCCTTCCCGGCCATGACCGGCTGACGGCGGCGAGCCGATCTCAGCCGATGCCGTGTTTCCTGAGAACCTCCTGTTCGTCGCCTGACACCCACCCAAATATCTTGGGCTCTCCGCCCAGCTTCTGCACGAGGTAGTGGACGTCAAAATCTATCGTGACGTCCGGCTGGCCTTTACGGGCATAGCTCGCCGTCCAGGCGACATGGGCAACGCAATGATGCTCGTCTATCGGCGAGATGCGAACATCCCGTTTCCGCACCGCCTTCGTGCCGATCGCTCGATAATGAGCATAGCCTTGTTCCATAACCTGCTTGAGCTGGTCGTCGTTCTTCCCGACCATGACGCCGGCAGGCGACGCCGCGATGAAGGCGGAGGCATAGACCGATACGACTTCATCCATGTCGGCATCGCCGGCGAGGGATTTCTGGAAAAGCTGCTCGTACCTTTCGAACAGCTTCTGGACCTGTGCTTCCATGGATCAGCTCCCTTCCCGTCTGGTTTTGGGGTTGAAGTTTCTGAGCACCGATGCCGTCAAAATAGCGGAAACTTCAAATCCATCATGTTGGCTCATTGCCAAACCAGCACTTGAAGACAACAATGACGTCGACGCCGGCGCGCCAGGAGCACAAAAAAGGGCCGCGCACAAAAAGAGCGTTGGAGGAATGGAGGAGGAAGCCGCTGGCCAGTTCACGGACGCGCTATGCATGCGGCCTGTCGGTGCTCACCACGGATGAGCCCGACGCCAATGCCTTCACCCAAGCGATCGCGGCCGAAGCCGCGGCTATCGATGCCGGCTTCGCCCTGCTGTTTTTCTCCCAGAGCCTCGTCGATGCGGCAGCCCTGTCGGACGCTCTGAAGATCAACGCGCCGGCACTTGCCTATGCCGGCTGCTCCACCGCCGGCGAAATCACGCCGCGCGGTCTGGAGGAAGGCCAGATCCTCGCGCTGCTGCTTCCGTCGGCGTCGTTTTCAGTCGCAAGCACCATGGTCGACAGCCTCTCTTCGTCGGGCATGGACAGGATCACCGATGAAGTCGGGGCGCTGCGGCGCTCGCTGCAGGGCCGCGTCGGGTACGAACGAACCAACACCACCTTCGCGCTCTGCTTCATCGACGGGCTGTCCTATGCCGAGGAAGCGGTGACCTCGGCTATCCACTGGGGCCTCGACGACATTCCATTGATCGGCGGATCGGCCGGAGACGATCTGAAGTTCGAGACGACGCGGCTGATCTCGAACGGCAAGGTTACCTCCGACAGTGCCATCATCGTCCTGATCACCACGGAAATTCCCTTCCACGTGTTCAAGACCGACAATTTCGTTCCCACCGACGAGAAGCTGGTGGTGACCGCGTCCGATCCCGATCACCGCACCGTGCGCGAATTCAACGCCACCAATGCCGCCGAGGAATATGCCGCCTCGGTCGGCGTCATCCCGCAGATGCTGACGCCGCTGAGTTTCGCTTCGCACCCGGTGGTGGTGAAAGTGGGTGGCGAATTCTACTGCCGCTCGATCCAGAAGATGCATACGGACGGCTCGCTGTCGTTCTTCTGCGCCATCGACGATGGCGTCGTCCTTTCCATCGCCCAGCCCAAGGGCATGGTTGAATCGACACGTGCCGCTCTTAAGGACGTCGAGGACAGGCTTGGCGGCATCGACATGATCCTCGGCTTCGACTGCGTGCTGCGCCGGCTCGACGCGCGCAACCGGCAGGTCTTTCGCGAGATTTCGGAACTCTACAAGGTCAACAACGTCATCGGCTTCGGCACCTATGGCGAACAGTACCGGTCGATGCATCTGAACCAGACTTTCACCGGCATCGCCTTCGGAGAGCGGCAGGCGGCGGAGTAGGAGGTTCTTATGCCGCTCAGGGACATCAACGACCTGGAGAAGCTGAAGAAGATCAACGCGGCTCTTGTCAGCCGCGTCGAGCGCTCGATGGACCAGCAGGGCAACGCGTTCTCGCTGTTCCAGACCGCGATTTCGCTCGAGAATCGAGTGCGCACGCGCACTGAGGAACTGCACTCGACACTGCGTAGATTGGAACAGTCCAACATCGATCTCAGCGCGGCCAAGGAAAACGCCGAGCTGGCGAACCTGTCCAAGACCAGGTTCCTGGCGGCCGCCAGCCACGACGTGCTGCAGCCGCTCAACGCCGCGCATCTCTCCGTCTCGGCGCTGGCCGAGGTGCAGACCAGCGACGAGGGCAAGAAGCTGGTCCGGCAGGTCGAGCGGTCGCTGGAGACGATGGAGGATCTGCTCCGCACCCTGCTCGACATTTCCAAGCTCGACGCCGGCGTCGTGCAGCCCGACATCGGCGACGTCAGCCTGGAGACGCTGTTTTCATCGCTGCGCTCGGACTTTCAGCCGGTCGCGAAGATGAAGGGCTTGACGCTAAAATTTCGGCCGGTCAACGCCGTCGTGCGCTCGGACCGCACCTTGCTGCGGCGCATCCTGCAGAACATCCTTTCCAACGCGCTACGCTACACCCGTTCCGGCGGCGTGCTGGTCGGCACCAGGCATCGCGGCGACACGATCCGCATCGATGTCGCCGACACCGGCTGCGGCATCCCCGACGACCAGCGCGAGGCCGTGTTCGAGGAATTCCATCGCGGCACGATCTCGACCGATGCCGGGCTTGCTGGCGGCGGGCTGGGCTTGGGCCTGGCCATCGTGCGCCGCATCGCCGCCGCACTCGGCCATCCCGTGACGTTTTCGTCGAAGGTCGGGCACGGCACGATTTTCCATATCGACGTTCCGGTCGGGATCGGCGCCACGGCCGACGTCATCGCCAACGCCGCCGACATGGAGCGACCGCGCGGCTACGGTCTGTTCGGCACTAAGGTGCTGCTGGTCGAGAACGACATCGAGGTGCTGCAGGCGATGACGTTCCTGCTCGAGCGCTGGCAATGCCTGGTGCGCCCCGCCACCTCGACCGGCGATGCGCTCGACATGCTTGGCGATACGGACTGGGTGCCGGACATCGTCATAGCCGACCAGCATCTCGACGGCGGCGATCTCGGCACCACGACCATCGCCGAGGTCCGCGATTATCTCGGCCGCGCCGTGCCGGCGCTGATCGTCACCGCCGACGGTTCGGAAACCGTTGCCATAGCTGCCCGCGCGGCCGGCATCGAGCTGATGCGCAAGCCGCTGAAACCAGCACAACTACGCGCGCTGCTGGCGCATTTGCTGGCTTGATCCGCCAAAAGACACGGGCAGAGGACCGCGAGCGGCAAGAAATGGTCACTGTCACCGTAATTTAAAATAGTGCACTGTCACCGTAATTTGTAATTTCCGTAATTTCACGCTCCGGAGATTGGCTGAAAACGCCCATCGCTTCGTCATCTTGGGGCGGAGCAAGGAGCGAAGCGACGCGGCGCAGACCCCAGGATCCATGCCGCGACTTGAGAGCACCGCTGCGGCGCAGAATTTCTGCTCCGCGGCACCCTTCGGCCAAGGTTACGGCATGGATCCCAGGGTCTCCGCGACGGAGCTTCGCTCCTGCTTCGCCCAGGGATGACGAAGTTGGGGGGCCTCGGCCAATCCCCAACGTTTGCGGTGGCCAGCACGGCAGGCGCGCTCGACGTCATCGACCGCAAGAACGATATGATCGATCGCTGTGACTTTCATCGTGGACGTCCTGTCGCGGAACGCCTGTCCGCAGCCGGCGCCTAAAACCCCGCTTGACCCCGAAACAGCTCGGCACTGTCGAGCTTCGAAACCTCGATGACGGCCTGCGTCCGGCTGTAGACGTTGAGCTTGCGCAGTATCTCCGAAACATGCGCCTTGACAGTGGTTTCGCCGACCTGCAGTTCATAGGCGATCTGCTTGTTGAGCAAGCCCTGGCGCAGCATCTGCAGCACCCGCAATTGCTGCGGCGTCAGTTTGGCAAGACGCTGCACCATCTCGGCGCGGTCGGTGCTCTCGGCATCCGGCGGCTGGCCTTCATAGGTTTCGGGCACGTAGATCGCGCCTTCCATCACCGAGCGGATGGCGGCGGCCAGATCGCTCTTGCGCGCCGATTTCGGGATGAAACCGGCAGCACCATAGGACAGCGCCTCGGAAATGATCCTAGGCTCCTCATGCCCCGAAACGATGACCACCGGCAGGCGCGGATAGCGGGTCCGAAGCTGCAGCAGCCCGTCGAAGCCATGCACATCAGGCATGCTGAGGTCGAGCAGCGCGAGATCGAATGGCTTCGCATCCGCCAGAAGCTCAAGCGCCTCGGTGATCGAACGCGCCTCGACGGTGTCGACGTCCGGATAGGCCATTTGCACAGCGCTGTGCAGCGCCTCGCGAAACAGCGGGTGGTCGTCGATGATCAGAAACCGGGCGCTGTCGTTGACTGCGGTCATGGCGTTCGTTTCAGTTCAGGCAGGGATAGAATAGCCCAGTGACCATGGGCAGATTATTGGCAAATAGTACATCGCCATCCTTGGCCCAAGCACGGAGATGGCAATTTCCGCGCCACCATGCCTTGCCCGGTCGTCAAAATCGGCCGAATGTGCCGCAATGAGCGACATCGTCCTTCATAACTACTACCGCTCCTCCACCTCCTACCGGGTGCGGATCGCGCTGGAGATGAAGGGCCTGGCCTACCAATACGTGCCGCATCACCTTCGGCACGGCGAGCACCTGGAGCCCGCCTATCTCTCGGTCAACCCGCAGGGACTGGTGCCGGCGCTGATCCTGGGCGACGGCACGCTGCTGACGCAATCGCTGGCGATCATCGAATTTCTGGACGAGACCAGGCCCGAACCGCCGCTTTTGCCGAAGGACGCGCTTGGCCGGGCCCGCGTCAGGATGCTGGCGCAGATGATCGCCTGCGACATCCATCCGGTGAACAATCTGCGCGTGCTGACCTCGCTGCGCACCCTGTTCGGCGCCGGCGACGAGGACGTCGTCAACTGGTTCCGGCACTGGGTGAACGAAGGCTTCCAGCCGCTTGAAAAGATTCTGGCTTCGTCGTCCGAAACCGGGACATTCTGCCATGGTGACATGCCCGGGCTGGCCGACATCTGCCTGGCCGCACAGGTCACCAGCAATGCCCGTTTCGGCGTCGACATGACGCCCTACCCGATCATCACGCGCATCCACGCCGCCTGCATGGCGCTACCGGCCTTCCAAAAGGCAGCACCGGAGAACCAGATCGATGCCGAATAGGGCAAGTTGAATAAAAGCATGAGGAATTGCCGATGAAAGCCGTCGTCTTCGAAAAATTCGGTGAAGCGCCGACGATTCAGACCGTTCCCGATCCGGAGCCGGCACCGGAGGGCGTCGTCATCAAGGTCGAGGCGACTGGTCTCTGCCGCAGCGACTGGCATGGCTGGATGGGCCACGACGACGGCATCCGCCTGCCGCATGTGCCGGGTCACGAGCTGGCCGGCGTCGTGGTGGCCACCGGCAAGCAGGTGACCCGCTGGAAAGCCGGCGAGCGCGTCACCGTGCCGTTCGCCGTCGGCTGCGGCCGCTGCTTCGAATGCAGCTCCGGCAACCACCAGGTCTGCGAACACCAGACCCAGCCCGGCTTCACCGCCTGGGGTTCGTTCGCCGAATATGTCGCCATCGACCATGCCGACACCAATCTGGTCCGCTTGCCCGACGAGATGGAATTCGCTACCGCCGCCAGCCTCGGCTGCCGCTTCGTCACCTCGTTCCGCGCCATTGTCGACCAGGGCCGGGTGACGCCCGGCGAATGGGTGGCCGTGCATGGCTGCGGCGGCGTCGGCCTGTCGGCGATCATGATCGCCAGCGCCATGGGCGCCAACGTGATTGCCATCGACCTGACCGACGAGAAGCTGGACTTCGCCAGCAAGATCGGCGCCGTGGCGACGATCAACGCCGCGAAGACGCCGAACGTGGTCAAGGCGGTCAAGCAGATCACCAATGGCGGCGCGCATATGTCGATGGACGCGCTCGGCCATCCCAGTACCTCGTTCAATTCGATTGCGAACCTGCGCCGGCGCGGCCGCCATGTGCAGGTCGGCCTGATGCTGGGCGATCACGCCAGGCCGCAGGTGCCGATGGACAAGGTGATCGCCTTCGAGCTCGAAATCCGCGGCAGCCACGGCATGCAGGCCTACCGCTACCAGGCGATGATGGAGATGATCCGCACCGGCAAGCTGAAGCCCGAACTGCTGGTCGGCAAACGGATCAGTCTCGACGAGGCGCCCGCGGCCTTGATGGCGATGGGCAGCTTCGAAGGCATCGGCATCGGCGTGGTGACGAAATTCTAGCCACGTAAAGCGCTATCCGAAGTCTCGTTCGATAGTCTGGTTTCACCGTCGGCGCTATCTCGCATATCTCTTCGCCCCGACCACGCAAAGCACGACGGCGGCGGTGACGGCGACCATGGCGGGACTGACCTGCTCATGCAGCAGCGTCGCTGCCAGCCCAAGGCCGAAGAAAGGCTGGAGAAGCTGCAACTGCCCGACCGCGGCGATGCCGCCTTGCGCCAGTCCGCGATACCAGAACACAAAACCGATCAGCATGCTGAACAGCGAGACATAGGCCAGGCCGATCCAGGCGGCCTCGCCGACACCCGCAAACGAATTCGGCATGGTGAAGAGCGTCAGAGCCAGCATGATCGGTAGCGACAACACCAACGCCCAAGAGATCACCTGCCAGCCGCCGAGTTTGCGGGACAGTTTGGCTCCTTCCGCATAGCCCAGTCCGCACACGATGATTGCGGCCAGCATCAGCATGTCGCCAAGCGGCGAGGCCGAGACGCCTTGCGTCACCGCAAAACCGGCAACAAGGGCGCTGCCAAGGCATGAAAACAGCCAGAAAGCCGGTTTGGGGCGATCGCCGCCGCGAATGACGCCGAAGATCGCGGTCGCCAGCGGCAACAGGCCGATGAAGATGATGGAATGGGCCGAGGTAACGTGCTTGAGCGCCAGCGCGGTCAACAGCGGAAAGCCGACCACGACGCCGAGCGCCACGATGGCCAGAGACAACAGATCTCGCCGCTCCGGACGCTTCTGGCGAAAAACGAGCAGAAGCGCGAGGCCGAGTATGCCTGCCGTGGCGGCACGGGCGACAGTTACGAACGCCGGATCGAAGTCCATCACCGCTACGCGCGTTGCTGGAAGCGATCCGCTGAAAATCAGGACGCCTACGAATCCGTTGATCCAGCCACCCGCCGTCTTGTCCATCGCATGCTCCTGATGTTCTCGCCCTCTATCGGGCCGGACGGATGGCGCCACCAGAGACTATGAGGTACAGTTCGATAAAACTGTCATGGTAGATTGAGCAGTACGGATGGACGAGCAGACGACTGCAAGTGAGGGTAGCGGGACGCTTGTCGAAAGCGTCATGGCGACGATCAGGCACAGGATCGCGGCGCGCAGCCTGACACCGGGAACACGGCTGCCTTCGATCCGGGCCTTTGCCAAGGTCATGCGGGTGTCCAAGTCCACCGTGGTCGAAGCCTATGAGCGTCTTGCGGCGGAGGGCACGATCCGCTCGCGCCCAGGTTCGGGTTTTTATGCCGCCGGGCCGCTGGCTCCCTTGTCCCTGGCCGAGATCGGCCCCAGACTCGATCGAGCGGTCGATCCGCTCTGGGTTTCGCGCCAGTCGCTGGAAGCCGGCGACGGCGTACTCAAACCCGGCTGCGGTTGGCTGCCTGCCTCGTGGATGCCGGAGGCCGGATTGCGCCGGGCACTGCGCGCAATGGCACGCGGCGACGATGTCACGCTGATGGATTACGGCACCCCCCTCGGGCTGCCGCCGCTGCGTCATCTGCTCGCACGGCGCATGGCAGAGCACGGCATCGAGGCATCTCCCGACCAGATCATGCTGACGGAATCGGGCACCCAGGCCATCGACCTCCTGTGCCGGTTCCTGCTCGAGCCGGGCGACACGGTGCTGGTGGACGATCCCTGCTATTTCAACTTCCATGCCCTGCTGCGCGCCCACAGGGCCAAGGTGGTCGGCGTTCCCTATACGCCCTCGGGACCGGATATCGAGCTGTTCGCGCAGGCGCTGACCGAGCACCGGCCGCGCCTCTACATCACCAATTCCGCGCTTCACAATCCGACGGGTGCGATCCTATCGCCGGTCGTCGCCCATCGATTGCTCAAGCTCGCCGATCAATCGGATCTGACGATCATCGAAGACGATATCTTTGCCGACTTCGAACACACGCCTGCGCCCAGGCTGGCGGCGTTCGACGGTCTTGGTCGCGTCGTTCATATCGGCAGCTTCTCCAAGACGCTTTCGGCGTCGGTGCGCTGCGGCTTCATCGCGGCGCCGCGCGACTGGATGGACGGACTGACCGACCTCAAGATCGCCACATCCTTCGGCGGCGGGCGGCTGGCCTCCGAACTGGTGCTGACGCTGCTGAAGGACGGCAGCTATCGCAAGCACATGGATTTGCTGCGCACGCGGCTTTCACGCGCCATGGTCGAGACGAGCACCCGGCTGAAGGCGATCGGCATCACCCCTTGGATCGACCAGCCGACCGGCATGTTCTTATGGTGCAGCCTGCCGGAAGGCGTGGATGCGGCGGATATGGCCCGCCGCGCCCTGTCAGCCAATGTCGTGCTGGCGCCCGGCAATGCGTTCAGCCTGTCCCAGACAGCCAACCGTTTCCTGCGCTTCAACGTCGCGCAGTCGACAGACGAGAGAATTTTCAGGACGCTCGAGGACGCGATGTCGTGTTGATTGTCACGAAATGCAGGCCTTGGCGCTTCGCCCCTTAGAGACTGTTTGGAAATCGATCAGGCCACGGCGAAAATGGTGGGTTCCGAGAACCGGAGCGCAGCGTACTTTTGGGTACGTGAGCACCGGAAGCGCAGGAAGCCGCCGTTTGCAGCCCGGCCTGATCGATTTCCAAACAGTCTCTCACGCCCCTGCCCGCTTGCGCCGTTCGTAAAGCATGACGAGCGTTTCGGCCGTCAGCGCCGGCTTCTGCTCGCCTTCGATCTCGACGATGTTGGCGGCCTTCATCAGATACTGGCCGGGGCCTTTGTCCTCCATGGACAAAAGCGTGATGCGCAGCCTGATGCGCGCGCCGACCCTGACCGGCGCCAGGAACCGCACTTTGTCGAAGCCATAGTTGAAGACGGCCTGCGTGTTTTCGGGCACGATGCCCATGTCGAGCGCCAGCGCGCCGATGATCGACAGTGTTAGATAGCCATGCGCGATGGTGGTGCGGAACGGGCTTTGCCGCTTTGCTCGCTCTGGATCGACATGGATCCATTGGCGGTCGCCCGTGCATTCGGCGAACTGATCGATGCGGCTCTGGTCGACCGTCGTCCAGTCCGACACGCCAAGCTCCTGCCCTGTCATCGTCTTGAGCTGCTCGTAGGTCGGCGGCGTCCTCAGCCGTGTTTGCGTCATTCCTGCTTTCCCGATCGCTTCCCCGCCTCCGGACCACGAACCGGCCGCCTCTGTCAATTCGCTCCGCGCGTTCCCGCTGCGTCAATGCCTGTATCCAGCGCCGGAAACAGGTTTATCCGGATCAGGAGAAACTTTGTGCGCCTCGCCGGGCGAGGAGCAACAACACGGCTTTCAGGAGCTGGATCAGACGGAAGAAAAGTCCACCTGCTTTGATTGGGAAAGCTTACTTCTTGTTGTAGCCGGTGCGGATCTCCTCCATGGCCTCCTTGATGCGGTCGCGCAGGATCTCGACCGATTCGGTGCCGGATTTCTTGGCCAGTTCGGCCACCTCGCCAGCATTCTTCAATGCAGTCTCGAAGGATTTTCTGGCGAATGCCGCTTGCTTGGCCATCAAGTCCCGCGGATCGCCCGGCGCACGGTAGCTCTGCGCCATGTCGGCGATTTCGTGCAGCGTGTCCTGCAGCATCTCGCGTTGTCTGGAGAATAGCGACGACGCTCCAGCGGCACTTGCCCTGGCCGATTTTTCCAGTGCTTCGAGGTTCTTGCGATGATGGTTGAGGATCGCCTCGACATCGACTTTCGGCAGCTTCAGATCGCGGCCGAACCTGCCGAACATGTCCATGAAGGAGTCGGAATCCGGTTGCTTTGCCATGGTGGTTCTCCCCTGTTGCCGAAAGGGACAATAGAGCACTGGAGCTTCGCGGTCCATTCGCAGGTGCAATGCATCGTGGCTCAGCCGACGAGGAACAGCCGTTCCACCGTATGGAGCCCGACGCCGGCAAGGCCGCCGATGACCATACCGTTGAAGCGGATATATTGCAGGTCCTTGCCGATGTTCATCTCGATCAGCCTGGTGAGCTGGGCAAGATCCCAGCGCTTGACCTGATCGGCGATGAATTTCGACACGCCGCTCTTCTGGCTTTCGACGAAGGAAGACAGCGCCACGACGAAACCCTGGTTCATGTCGGCCCTGATCTGCGCGTCGCCGGCAAGATGGCGGCCGACCTCGACGAACATGTTGGCGAGATGGGCGCGGATCATCGAATTCGGTGCCTTGGCGTCCTGCTCTATGAACAGGCGGAGGCTTTCCCACATGTCGCCGGCCAGCGCCTTCAGCTCCGGCCGGGCGAGGAAATCGCGCTTCAGCTTCTCGGCGCGCTTGGCGTATTGTTTGGACGTCCTCAGCCGCTCGACGAAGGTCTGCACGAAACGGTCGAATTCGGCGCGCATCGGGTGATCGGGGTCGGCCCTCACCTCGTCGAGCAGCGAACCGGCGGAGGCGACGATCTTCTTTAGGAGATAGGCGTCGGCGCGGAACAGGTTGAACAGCGACGGCAGCTCCTCGCGGATTTTCTCGCGCATCGTCGCCAGCGCCTGCTCGTCGCTCAGGAAGCGGCCGACGACCTTGGTGAATTCGTCGAACAGTCTTTGGTGGCGACGGTCGTCGGTCAGAGCCGACAGCAGCTCGGCGGCGAGCGGCGCCAGCGGCACCTTTTCGATCTGCTCCAGCATGCGGCTGGTGACGAAGCCGCGCAGGCCGGATTGCTCGACGGCCGCCAGCGTCTGCGGCACCAGCCGGCCGACGAAATGCGACAGATCGGCGGCGCGGTTGGGATCGGCCAGCCAGTCCGCGACGAGCGCGGAAAAGTCGACCTCAGCGAGCTTTTCGCGCACCGGCTCCGGCGCCAGGAAATTGACCTCGATGAAGCGGCCGAGATTGTCTGCGATGCGGTTCTGGTTCTCCGGGATGATGGCGGTATGCGGGATCGGCAGGCCGAGCGGCCGTCTGAACAGCGCCACCACCGCATACCAGTCGGCCAGCCCGCCGATCGTCGCAGCCTCGGCGAAGGCGGCGACGAACCCCAGCCACGCATGCCGCCCCTCGAACGACTTGGCCACCGCAAAGATGAGGACGCAGAGCGCGAGCGCTGCGGTGGCGACGAACTTGGTGCGCCGAAGCGCCGAAAGCTTGGCGTCCGCGTCGGCATCGAACCGGGCGGATGCCGAAGTCAGTGCTGATTGTGACATGGATGAACTGCTCCTGGTCGATCTAGCAGACTTAATTTAGTGATCCGCCCACCCGAATGCGCGCCAGACCAGGGTCGTGGTTTGCACGACCGCGCACACAAACTTGACAAAATTATTCACCTATATGCGATGCTTGTCTGGAATTATTCCAAGGTATAGGCCATATTAGGCTTGAGCCATTGCTTCGTGAGGACAAAATGCGGCTGACACGCCAGACCAATTACGCCATGCGCATCCTGATGTATTGCGCTGCGAATAACGATCGGCTGAGCCGGATTCCCGAGATCGCTGCCGCCTACTCGGTGTCCGAACTTTTCCTCTTCAAGATCCTGCAGCCTTTGGTCGAGCATGGTCTGGTCGAGACGGTGCGCGGCAGGAACGGTGGCGTCAGGCTCGGCCGCCCGGCTGAATCGATCAGCCTGTTCGACGTCGTGCGCGTGACCGAAGAGAGCTTCGCCATGGCCGAATGCTTCGAGAACGATGCCGCCGAATGTCCGCTGGTCGACAGTTGCGCACTGAATTCGGCGCTGCGCGAGGCACTCAACGCCTTCTTCGCCGTGCTCGCGCGCTATACGATCGCCGACATGGTGGCGGCGCGCCCGAATGTGCGCAACCTTCTCGGCATCGACATGCTCGAACGCCGGGCGCCTGCCGCCTGATTTTCGATCGCCGCAGCCAAGGGAATCGCTTCAGGTTTTCCTGCCGGTGCCTTCTCCCCGTATAGTGACGGGGGAGAGGGACAATGTCATCGACGGTTTCGCTAATCTCCAACGTTGCAAAAAGGACGCCAGCGTTCCGGCCAGCTACTTTCTCCCCGTCACTATACGGGGAGAAATGCCCGGCAGGGCAATGAGGGGCGGCGCCGACTTCGACAATTGGCGCGTCAATGCTGGAAGCGCGGGGAACGGCATTTGCAGGCCGGCTGAATCCCAACAGGCCTAGGCCGCGGACTGCGGCAATACGAACGGCACGTTTCCGGCCGGCAGCACGCCCACCCTCAGCCGGCAGTCGAACACTTTTTCGATCAGATCGTCGCTCAGCACATCCTGCGGTGAGCCGGTGGCGGCAAGCCGGCCGCGATGCATGACGAAAATCCGGTCGGCATACATGGCCGTCAGATTGAGGTCGTGCAGGATGGCGACCACGCCACCGCCTCGTCTGGCGAAATCGTGGGCAATGTTCATGATGATCAACTGGTGCTTGATGTCGAGGCTGGAAAGCGGCTCGTCGAGAAACAGATAGCGCGGTTTGCCGTCGAGGACCGGCGCCCAGACCTGGCAGAGCACGCGGGCCAACTGCACGCGCTGCTGCTCGCCGCCCGAGAGCTCCTGGTAGAAACGGCCGGCAAAGCCGTCGAGATCGACCCGCGCCAGCGCCCGTTCGGGCAGGCGCTCATCCTCGCCGGGCAGCGCGCCCGAGCGCCCGCCGAGCAGGCCGAGCCTGACGATCTCGCGCACTGTGAACGGGAAGGACAGCGTCGTCGCCTGTGGCAGCACGGCGCGCATCGTGGCGGCCTCGACCGGCTTCATCGCCGACAGGTCGCGGCCGTTGATGGTGACCTCTCCCGAGTAGGCAAGGTCGCCGGACAGCGCCCTGAGGAAGGTCGTCTTGCCCGAGCCGTTGGGGCCGACGATGGCCGCGATTTCACCAGGCCGCATGTCGAAATCGACATTGGCGACGATACGCTTGCCGCCGATCGCCACCGACACATCCCGCGCTTCGATCATGAAAACTCTCTCACAGGTCGACGACCCCACGCTTGCGGAGCAGTATCCAGAGGAAGAACGGAGCGCCGGCGATCGCGGTGACGATGCCGATCGGCAGCTCGGCCGGCGCCACCATGGTGCGTGCGACGGCATCGGCCAGAAGCAGCAGCGAAGCGCCAAGCAGGGCCGAGGCCGGCAGCAGGTAGCGGTTGTCCGGGCCGATGGCCAGACGCAGCAGGTGCGGCACGACGATGCCGACAAAGCCGATGCCGCCGCTGGCGGCAACAGACGCTCCAACCGCCGCCGAAACGCCGATAATGGCCGTGTATTTCAGCCGCTGCACCGGGATGCCGAGATGGCCGGCGGTGGCTTCGCCCAGTGCCAGCGCGTTGAGGCCGCGCGCCAGGAACGGCATCGCCGAAAGCGCCAGCACGATGATTGGCCCGACGGAACCGATCTTCTGCCAGGTCGCGCCGGCAAGCGAGCCGAGCTGCCAGAAGGTCAGGTCGCGCAACTGCCGGTCGTCGGCCATGAAGATCAGGATGCCGGTCAGCGCTATTGCCAAGGCCGCCAGCGCGATGCCGGCAAGCAGCATGGTGGCGACCGAGGTTCGACCGTGCCTGGTGGCGACCTGATAGAGCACCAATGTCGTCGCCAGCCCGCCGCAGAACGCGGCCAGCGGCAGCGCGAGCGTGCCCAGCGCCACGGTGAACGGCGCCAGCACCGTGGCGCCAAGCACGATGACGGCCACCGCGCCGAGGCTCGATCCAGCCGAAACACCGATGAGACCGGGGTCCGCCAGCGGGTTGCGGAACAGCCCCTGCATGACCGCGCCGGAAACGGCAAGTGCAGCGCCGATCAGCACGCCGAGGATGACGCGCGGCAGGCGGATGTCGTAGACGATCAGGCGGTCGCGCGCGCTCAGCGCCTCATCGCCAGGTGCCGCACCCAACAGCCAGTCGCCAACGACGCTGACAACCGAGGCATCGGATGCGCCGGATGTCAGCGACAACAGGACGGCAACGGCAAGCCCCAGGCACAAAAACAGGATGACAACACGCGCGCGCCCCGAACGGTCGCCGTCGGATGCTGTCGCCATAATGCCCGCACCAGCGATCGATTGATCGGCCATCGTATCCTGCTCAGTCCGCGGCCTGCCCGCCATAAAGCGAGGCGGCAAGGTCGTGGATGACGTCGGCGGTGCGCGGCCCGAAGCCAAGCAGATAGCCGCCATCCATGCGGACCACCTTGCGCGTGGCACCCGCCGGTGTCGACAGGATGGACGGGTTCGCGAACAGTTCGTCATCCGATGCGACGGGACCGGCATTGTTCATCATCAGGATCACGTCGGGCCTGGCGGTGATAACAGCCTCGTCGGACAATTGCTTGTAGCCGGAGAAGCCGGCAACCGCATTGACGCCGCCCGAAAGCTTGATGATGCCATCGGCGGCGGTATCGCTGCCGGAAGCGAGGATCTTGCCGCCTTGCATCGACAGCACGAACAGGACGCGCTTGCGGCCCTTGATCGAAGCGGTCTGTTTTTCGGCGGCCTTCAACTTGGCGTCGATCTCGGCTGCCAGCGCATCGGCCTTGGCGTCCGCGCCAAGCGCCTTGCCGACGATGTGGATCTTTTCGAGGATGCCTTCATGGTCGTAGCGCTCGGGCACCTCGATGAACGGGATGCTCGTCTTCTTCAGCACGTCGACGGCTTCCTTCGGCCCGCTGCCATGCAGCGCCAGGATGCCCGACGGATTGACCGACAGGACACCTTCCGGTGACAGTTGGCGCATGTAGCCGACATCAGGCAGTTTGAGCGCCGCCTCGGGATAATTGCTGGTCGAATCGCGGGCGACCAGCCGATCCTGCTCGCCGAGCGCAAAGACGATCTCGGTGATAGAACCGCCGATGGCCGCGATCTTCGACGGATTCGCGAAGACCACCGTCTCTTCGGCGGCGCGGGCCGGCAGCAATGCTGCAATGGCCAGGGAAAGGCCGATCGCCGGCCCAAGCGCCATTGTGAAAACACGCGCCCGTTTACGCAAGGGAACCATTGTCATTATCCTCAGGCTGCGGTCGGGCTTGGAATGCGCGGCAGGTTCTCTGCCAGAAACCGCCAGTCCTCGCGCTCGCTTTCACCTTCATGGCGCTTGCCGAAGAACTGGATGAACATCTTGCCGTCGGCGCCATAGGCCTCGAGCGACGTGACGTGGCCGTCCTTGGTCGGTTTACGCACGGCCCAGACCTCATGGATGTGGTCGGTTCGCAGATGCAGATGGAAGGTTTCGTCCAACACGTTGATCCATGGTCCCATCGGCTTGATCGACTTGATCGGGCCCGAATGGATCTGGATGCAGCCGCGATTGCCGACAAAGCACATGATCGGCATCTCGCCCTCGGCGGCATGATGGAACATGGCGCTGACGGCATCGTTGTCGAGCAGCCAGGCGTAATCCTGGCCGACCATGCGCATCGCCTGGCGGCGGTCGAGCTTCAGCGTCTTCAGCATGCCGAAGAACTGATGCACGTCGGTCAGCCGGCTCCAGCGGTCGCGCAGATCGTCGACATCGGCGGAAGCGTCCGAAACTCCGGCCTCGTCGGCAAATCCGCGCTCCACAACTCCTTCTGAAATCGCCACCATTGGCTCCTGGTTCGGCGATTCGAGCTCGGCCACTAGCTTCTGATAGGCATAGAGGTTGGACGCGGGCCGCAAATGCACCTTGTGCACTGCCTCGCCTGCCGCATCGAAGAACTGCAGGCTGCGCCTGATATCGCCGCCGTCGCGCTTTTCAACGGCAAAGCCATGCGCCCAGACTTTCGGGAAGATGCGCAGGTCGATGTTCTCGCCAAGCACCATGGCATTGTGGTTGCCGGTGACGACCTTGTCGTAGATGCCGATCTTCTCGTGCACGGCGCTTTCGTTACGAGTCAGCGCCATGACCTCGCCGACGGCTTCGAGGCCGGTTAGAAGATCGTTGACGCGCGGCTCGACGCGGACGACGCCGTCGCCGCAATGCGCGGCAACCAGCTCGGCCTCCGAGATGCCAAGCTGGGCGGCGAGATCGCGCTCGCGCGTCGTCGGATTGTCTGCCCGCGCCCGCCGGATCTCGTGCGGAGCGGGTTTTACGCGCTGTTCCATGTCTTGAACACCTACTTGTCTTACTACCTATTTGTTGAGGATGAGCTTGCCCTGGCGGGTGATCTTCAGCCGGTAGAGCGCTCCATGATGCTCGATGCCGATCTCGTGCTCGCCCTGGAACAGCGTGTTGCTGGACAGGGTCCTCACGGTCAACGGAAGCCGATCGAAACGAGCCGAATTGTCGTCGGAACGGCGGACGCGATAGCGAAAGTCACTGGGATTGTGCGTGTTCATCTGTTCGATCCCTTTCCTGGGCCGGGCTTGGTCAGCTGGCTCGACGCTTGCGTGAAAATGCCGATTCATTTCTTGACTTGAATAATCATGTTTACTAGTCAGTGCAATACCGGACTAAGTGAGTCAACATTTAAGACGCCGGACACGATGAAAAATGCCAGCGAGCCCCAAGCCAGCCAGCATCGAACCAGGATTTTTGGAGTTGGGGCATGGGGTTGGCGAATTGGGGACGGCTGGCGGACAGCAACGCGGGCCCGGCACACCGGTCTATGGCAAAGGGCCGGTCTATGGCAAAGGGAATGGCCGCATTGCTGGCGGGTGCAGCGGCGATCGCGCTGCTCACGCCGTCGGCCAACGCGCAACAGGCTGCCCAAACAGACCAGCAGCAGACCGAACAGGCGCCTGAAGAGGCTGGGCAGGCCCCGGCAGGCGTAACGCTGCTCGACCAGATCCTGGTCATCAGCCGCACTGGCGAGACGGCGATCGATTCTCTGGCTTCGGCCAGTCATGTCGATCAGGAGCAATTGGAACGCCGCATGGCGACGACGCCTAACGAAATGTTGTTGGGTGTGCCTGGAGTAGCGGTCCAGGCGGACGCAAGGCGCGTCAGTTCCAGCATCAATATCCGTGGCTTGCAGGATTTCGGCCGCGTCGCGGTGATCGTCGACGGTGCGCGGCAGAATTTCCAGCGCTCCGACCACGGCACGCAATCCACCTTCTATGTCGACCCGGAGCTCATCAAATCCGTCGACGTCATCCGCGGCCCCGTCGCCAACACCTACGGTTCGGGCGCCATCGGCGGCGTTGTCTTTTTCGAGACCAAGGACGCGGACGATTTTCTTCGCGACGGCGAAACCTGGGCGGCGTCAGCGACCGGACGCTACGAGAGCAATGGCGAGGGCTGGACGACCAGCGCTGCCGGCGCCTACCGTTTCAACGAAAACTGGGATGTCCTCGGCAACATCGTCTATCGCGACTACGACGACTACAAGGATGGCGGCGGCGATACAGTGAACGGCACCGGCTTCGACGTCTTGAGCGGCCTTCTCAAGACAACCATCCGCCCCAGCGAAAACAGCGAATTGAAGCTGGGCTGGAATGGCACGAGCGACGGGTGGAACGAGGTCAGCGGCGGCACGGCGGTGAATGACGTCGACCTGGAGGCGAATACCTTCACCGCCCGCTACAACATCACCGATGAAGACAAGAGCTGGCTCGATCTCCATATCAACGCCTCCTACAACAAGACCAAGCTGGACATGACAAGCCTTGTCCCGCAGAACCGGTTTGATCCCGTCACCGGTCTCCCCATCGTCCTGCCGGCGGGTTCGATGTCGACTTTCGATATCGGCACCTCGGGCATCGACATCTGGAACACTTCGCGCTTCGAGACCGCCGGGATCGCGCACGAGCTGACCTATGGCGGCGACTGGGTTGGCGATGACGTCGAGACGGGTGGCGCCGCAGGCGGCGACAGTTTCTATACCCCTTCGGGCAAGCGGAACGTTTCCGGCGCCTACATCCAGGACAAGCTCACCTGGGACTGGCTCGAGATCGTCGCCGGCCTGCGCTACGACAGTTACAAGCTCGACAGCGATGTCGGCGAAACCTCCGGCGACCGGCTGTCGCCGCGCATCACCGTCGGCGTCTCGCCGTTCGAAACCGCCAGCCTTTCGGGACTGCAATTCTACGGCACCTATGCGGAGGGATATCGCTCCCCGTCGCTGTCGGAAACCCTCATCAGTGGCAACCATCCGGCAGGCGTCAGCTTTCCGTTTCTTCCCAATCCCGATCTGAAGCCTGAAACCGGCAAGACCGTCGAATTCGGCGTCAACTACAAGCACAACGACCTCCTCGAGGCCGGCGACGCGTTTCGCTTCAAGGCGGCCTACTTCAACAACGACGTCGAAGACTACATCGACGGCGTCACCCTGTCGGCCTTCGATCCGACCAGTGGCTGCCCGTTCGGCCCCGGCATCCCGATCTGCTTCCAGTACCAGAACTTCGCAAAAGCCAAGATCCGCGGCTTTGAAATGGAGGGCGTCTACGACGCCGCCTGGGGTTTCGCCGGGCTTTCGGCATCGATCATCGATGGCCACACCATCTCCTATGACGGCGAGCGGGCAGACCTCGTTACCGTTCCCTCTTCCCAGGTCACCGCGCAACTCGGCTTCCGCTTCCTGGAGGACAAGCTGACCGTCGGCGGCGAGGTGCAGTACAATGGCAAGCCGAAGGGCAACGCGATCGCCAAGGACTACACGCTGGTCAACGCTTTCGCCAGCTACCAGGCGACCGACAATTTCAAGGTCGATTTCCGCGCCGACAATCTGTTCGACGTGAAATACACCAATCCGTTGAATGCCTCGGCCACGAGTGTAGTTTACGAGCCTGGCGTCACGCTGAAGCTGGCGGCCACGATGCGGTTTGGAGGTTGACGACAATGGCAAGCTTGACGGCATCCCTTCGCCTGCTGACCTCGGCGCTGGCGATGCCGCTTGTGATGGGTCCGGCGTGGGCGCAAGAGTCCGCGCCGGTCCCTGCTCTCACACTTGAGCTCAACGGCGCACAACCCTCCGACAAGGGCTGCCGTCTGACGTTCGTGGTCAACAACACCCTGGGCGCCGACCTCTCGAAAGCGGCGTTCGAGATCGCGCTGTTCAACGAAGCCGGCGTCGTCGACCGGCTGACCGTGCTCGACTTCAAGGACCTGCCGGCGGGCAAGACCAAGGTGACGCGTTTCGATCTTGCCGGCGCCGACTGCGCCAAGGTCAGCCGCGTGCTGATCAACAGCACGACGGAATGCGCGGGCACCGGCATCGAGCCGGACGCCTGCATGCGCGGCCTGAAGACCGAGACCAAGACTGGCATCGCGTTCGGGGTCTGAGAAGACAGTGGGACTGGAGCCCGCACTCGGACGGAACATCGTGGCATGGCCGTTGGCCACCTCCGTTCTGTGGTCGCCAGGGGCAAATGATCTTGATTTGACAAGTCCGCGCCGGTCGCGGCAGGTCTCGTCGCGAGCCATGCAGAAAATCAGCCCCCTCCCCGACGCCAAAGGCGAACTGGCGATTGCGCCGACCGAACCGCTTGCGCCGGCCCGGCCGTCAGCCATGAGCCGCAAATGGGCGGCGGCGATCATCGCCTCCTGCCTGTTTCATGCCGCGGTGGCGGCCGCCTTTCTCATCACACCTGCCGGCACATTCGATTCCAAGGATGCAATCCAGATGGAAGGCACCGATCAAACCGGCGCCAACGTGGTTGGCAGCGCCTTGGATGCTCAGGCCCCGGGCGCGATGAACGTTACCTTGGTGCCCGACCCACGGCCGGCCAAACCTGAGGTCAAGCCCGAGCCGCCTGCCGACCGGCCCGCCAGGGAAATGGCCGCGCAGCCCCCCGCGCCCTTGCCCCGGGTCGCCAAACAACCCATCGCCGCCCCAGACATACCGATGGCCGACACCTCGCGCCTGGACGAACAGAGCGCGGCTCCGAAGATTGAAACGCCGGCAGAGCCGGCTGCTCCGGCCGAAAGCACCGAGGCGCCTCCTGCCGATGTCGGACAGCCGCCGATCCCGACTGCAAGGCCAAGCGCGACAGCAGGTCTTGGCGGAGCGGGCGAAACGAACGAGGCCCGCGGCGCGGCGGATGGCGAGGAACGCGACGCGGTGACTTCCAGCACGGGCAAGAAGCAGGCAGCGGCAGGCAATGCGATAGAATCCCGCTACAGCGGTGAAGTTCAGAAAAAGCTTGCCCGCGCCAACCGTCGTGTTTCGAAATCGATACAAGCGAGCGCTCGCAACAATGCCAGGGTCGTATTCGTTGTCATGGCCGACGGCAGCATCAGCGACATACAGCTTGCCGAAAGCTCAGGTTCTGCGGAACTTGATCAATTCGCTTTGGCACTGGTGCGCAAGCAAGCACCGTTCCCTCCCATTCCAACCGAAACCGGCAAGTCAAGTTGGGTGTTCAAAGCGCGGATCGGTCCATTTTGACAGCCTGCGCCTCGGCGTTTCAGGCAATCCACCAAGCATCATAATCCGCAATCCCGAAAGGACAGCCAATGTACATCGCCATGAACCGCTTCAAGGTCCAGAACGGCTCTGAGGAGGCCTTCGAGGACGTCTGGAAGAACCGTGATTCCAGCCTTTCGGAGATGAAAGGTTTCAAGGGATTTCATCTGCTGCGCGGTCCGGTCAACGAAGCCGAAGGCTATACGCTGTTCGCCTCGCACACGGTGTGGGCGAGCCATGAGGATTTTGTCGCCTGGACCAAATCCGAGAATTTTCGCGCCGCGCACCGCAACGCCGGCACCACCAAGGTGCACTATCTCGGCCATCCGCAATTCGAGGGCTTTTCGGTCGTCGAGGGCGCGTGAGGTGGCCTCGCCCGCAGCCGACGCGGCCCGCAGCATTCCTGTGCTGCCCTCGCCCGACATCAAGGCAACGCGCGATTTCTACCGCGACCAGCTCGGTTTCGGCATCGTCGGGCCGGAGATGGACGACTATCTCATCATGCGCCGCAACGAGATCGAGATTCACTTCTGGAAGAGCGACGACCGCAAGCTGCCAGAAGTGTCGTCCTGCTATATCAGAGGCGGCGAGGTGCCGGCGCTGCATGCCGAATTTTCGGCGCGCGGCATCGAGAAACTCAGCCCCTTCACCATTCGCCCGTGGAACATGAAGGAATTCTACGTCTGGGACCCGCATGGCAACCTGCTGAAATTCGGCTGCGCGCCCGAGGAAGTGTAAGGCTTCGGCGGGTCAATCGCGTCAGACCAATCGCCGATCTCGGTGCCGCCCCTCATCGCCTGCCGGGCACTTCTCCCCGTGAACGACGGGGAGAAGGGGCTTGGTCGCAACGCTGGCGACCCCCTCTCCCGGTTCTTCACGGGGAGAGGGTAAGGGTGAGGGGCAGCGCCAACATCAAGCGATTGCCACGACGCCTAAGAGCAACGAAAAGTCATCGCTGAATCTTACGCCGCGGCCAGCAGGCTGGCATTGCCGCCCGCGGCCGTGGTGTCGACGCAGACGGCGCGCTCATGCGCGTAGGCCGCCGGGTTGAGCACTTCGCTGACCAGCGGCACGATTGGACCGACGCGGTCGGCGATGACTTTCCGCACGATGCGCGCGGCCTCGGGCGTGCCGGAAAAGGCGACGACGTCGACGCGCAGCGAGCGCGCCTCGACCGGGTCGGGACGGCCGTCGATGGCCGCCAGCGGCAGGCCCTTGCCGGTCAGCGCCGACAGTGCCGCCGGCGCACCGGGCGCGACGGCCAGCACCGCGTTGCCGGCCGCGAGCGCCTGGATGGTCTGGGCAAGCAGCGTGTCGGCGTCCGGCCCCAGGCAGAGCACGCGACCGCGCGGCGACAGCGACAGCGTGTTGGCCTCGCCGGTCGGTCCGGGCAGATCGATCTGACCGAAATCGATGCTGGCGGCGGCACCAATGGCCGCGGCACCCTTGCCGCGCAAGTGCTTTCTGAGCACCGCCACCCGGTCAGCCCGCGTCGACCAGTCGCCCAGCGTGGGGTCTGGCAGATTATCGGCCAGCTCTGTCGCCGTTACCTTGCGGCCGTCAAGGATAGGCGTGCCCGCCTCCGGCCCCTTGCGGAATCGCCTGAGATAGTGCGGCCCGCCAGCCTTCGGCCCGGTGCCCGAAAGCCCTTCTCCACCGAAGGGCTGCGAGCCGACCACGGCGCCGATCTGGTTGCGGTTGACGTAGATGTTGCCGGCATGGATGCCGTCGACAAAATGCTGGGCGCGACCTTCGATGCGCGTGTGCAGGCCAAAGGTCAGGCCATAACCCTTGCGGTTGATCGCGGCGATCACCGCATCGATGTCGTCGGCGTCGAACGTGGCGACATGCAGCACCGGCCCGAACACTTCGCGCTCCATGTCCTCGATGCCCTTGACCCGAAAGACATGCGGCGCAACGAAGCGGCCGTTCTTCGGCGCTTCGAGCTTGGCGATCAGCCGGCCCTGCAGACCCATCCTGGTGCAATAGTCGCGGATCGATTTTTGCGCCTCGTCATCGATGACCGGGCCGACATCGGTGGAGATCTGCCAGGGATCGCCGAGGCTGAGCGCTTCCATCGCGCCCTTCAGCATCTCCAGCATCTTCCTCTCGACGTCCTTCTGCACGTAAAGCACGCGCAGCGCCGAACAGCGCTGGCCAGCGCTCTGGAAAGCCGAGGCAAGGATGTCGCGCACCGCCTGCTCGGGAAGCGCGGTGGAATCGACGATCATCGCATTCAACCCGCCGGTCTCGGCGATCAGCATGGCGTCGGGCGCGGCGGTCTCGGCCAGTTGCTTTTCGATCAGCTTGGCGACCTCGGTCGAGCCGGTGAAGCAGACGCCGGCAATACGTGGATCGGCGGTGAGCGGGCCGCCGACCGAGGGGCCATCGCCAGGCAGAAGCTGGATGACGTCTTCGGGCACACCGGCCTCGCGCAGCAATTCGACGGCGCGGAAGGCGATCAGCGACGTCTGCTCGGCCGGCTTTGCGATGACCGAATTGCCGGTGACGAGTGCTGCCGCGATCTGGCCGGTGAAGATGGCGAGCGGAAAGTTCCACGGCGAGATGCAGGCGATCACGCCGCGCGCCTCGGTGCCCGGCTCGGCACTGGCCGCTTCGGCTGCGTAATAGCGCAGGAAATCGACCGCTTCGCGCACCTCGGCAACACCGTCGGCCAGCGATTTGCCGGCCTCGCGGGTGGCGAGCGCAAAGAACTCGACGGCGTTGGCTTCATAGAGGTCGGCGGCGCGGTTGAGGATGGCTGCGCGTTCGGCAACGGCACGCTTCGCCCAGGCCGGCTGCGCTTCCACGGCGATGCGCACGGCAGTCGCGACCTGCTTGGCGGTCGCCTCGCTGACCGTCCCGACCACCTCGTCGGGCTTTGCCGGATTGGCGACCGGGCGCTGCTTGCCATAGCCGGCGGCGCGGGTGATCGGCTTGGCGTGCCAGCGATCCGGTCCGGCGAACTCCGCCCTGGCCGTCTCGATCGCAGTCAGCGTGACGGTGTCGGTGATGTCGAACCCCTTCGAATTGCGGCGGCCGGCGCCGAAGATCGCCGACGGCCGGGCGATCGCCGGATTGGCGGCGGGACCCTGTTTCTCGACCGTTTCGAGCGGGTCGCGGGCGATCTCCTCCGGCTCGACCTCCTCGTCGGTGAGCTGATGCACGAAGGAGGAGTTGGCGCCGTTCTCCAGCAGCCGGCGGACCAGATAGGCAAGCAGGTCGGAATGCGCGCCGACCGGCGCATAGATGCGGCAGCGCGTGCCCTCGGCCCGACGCACCGTCTCGTGCAGCGCCTCGCCCATGCCGTGCAGGCGCTGGAACTCGAAGGAGTCACGCTCCCCGGTCATCGACAGGATGGCGGCGACCGTGTGGGCGTTGTGGGTGGCGAATTGCGGATAGATGCGGTCGGTCATCGACAAAAGCTTCTTTGCGCAGGCCAGGTAGGACACGTCGGTGTTGGCCTTGCGGGTGAAGACCGGATAGCCGTCGAGCCCCAGCGTCTGCGCTCGCTTGATCTCGGTGTCCCAATAGGCGCCTTTGACCAGCCGCACCATGATGGTGCGGTCGTATTTCTTCGCCAGCGCATGAAGCCAGTCGATGGTGAAGGCGGCGCGCGGACCATAGGCCTGGACGACGACGCCAAAACCGTTCCAGCCGGCAAGCTCCGGCTCGGCCAGCACCCGTTCGATGACGTCGAGCGACAGGTCGAGGCGGTCGGCCTCCTCGGCGTCGACGTTGAGGCCCATGCGCGAGTGGCGCGCCGCCAGCGCCAGCGACAAGAGCCGCTCGGCCATGACAGGCAGCATCTTTTCCTTCTGCGCCACCTCGTAACGCGGATGCAGCGCCGACAGCTTGACCGAGATGCCGTGGTTCTGGCGGATGTCGGGGCCGTTGGCGCCGGCATCGAGCGAGGAGATGGCGTCGGCATAGGCCTTGAGATAGCGCAAGGCGTCGGCCTCGGTGCGGGCTGCCTCGCCCAGCATGTCGAAGGAATAGAGATAGCCCTTCTGGGTCATCGTCCGGCCGCGCTTGACGGCCTCGGCAATGGTGCGACCGAGCACGAACTGCTCACCCATTTCGCGCATTGCGGCGGCGACTGCCTTGCGGATGACCGGCTCGCCCAGCCGGCGCACCATGGCGCGCAGCGTGCCTTCGATGCCGCCCTCGCCTTCGTCGAGCACCCGGCCGGTCAGCATCAGCGCCCAGGTCGACGCATTGACGAAAATCGAGCTCGAACCGCCCGAATGCGCCGACCAGTCGTGCGGCGCGATCTTGTCGGCGATGAGGTCGTCCATCGTCTCGGTGTCGGGCACCCGCAGCAGCGCCTCGGCCAGGCACATCAGCGCCACGCCCTCCTTGGTGGACAGGCCGTAGGCGGACAGGAACACTTCCATCAGCCGCGGATCGGACGAGCCGCGCACCGCCCGCACCAGATCGGCGGCACGGGCCGAGATCGCCTTCTGCTCTTTGGCCGAAAGCCCCGTCGCCTCGGCCAGCCGCTTCACGGCCTCGTCTTCGTCAGGCAAATAATTGGCACGGATCTGCTGGCGGATGGCATCGAGCGCTGGCATGGCGGTCCTGTAGAGCGAGCATCAGGGGGCGGGCCGGCGGTCACCGGACCGAATGGCGCAAGCTAGCACAAAGCCCGATTTCAGTCGGTCCAAAGAAATCGACAGGACAGGTCGATTGGTCTATCGTGGGTCTGAATTTTCTCCAGTTTGACCACAAATCCGATGATGGAAGACCAATTGGACCGCATTGACAGGAACATCCTGTCGGCGCTGGCGCGCGACGGGCGGCTTTCCATGTCGGAACTCGCGGCAAAAGTCGGCCTGTCGAAGACGCCGGTACAGGCGCGGGTCAAGCGGCTGGAAAAGGACGGCGTCATCCGTGGCTACCAGGCGATCATCGACCGTGAGCGCATGGGCGAAGGCCATGTCGCCTTCGTCCAGGTGAAATTATCGGACACCCGCTCGGCCGCGCTCGAAGCCTTCAACCGCGCCGTGCAGGCGGTGCCGGAGATCGAGCAGTGCCACATGATGGCGTCGAGCTTCGACTATCTCCTGAAGGTCCGCACCACGGACATCGCAGCCTACCGCCGCGTGCTCGGCGAGCGCATCTCCGCCCTGCCCCACGTCGCCCAGACCTCGACCTTCGTTGCGATGGAAACGGTGAAGGATCGGTAGCTCACTCCGCCAGCGTCTTCAGGAACGCCACCAGCGCCGCGCGTTCGCGGTCCGAAAGTTGCAGCGGGTGGATTTCGGATTCACCCTCGACACTCGTCGGCGCCGTCGAATAATGCGCCACCACCTCGTCGAGCGACGAGAACTGCCCGGCATGCATGTAGGGCGCCCGGTTGGCGGCGCCGCGCAGCGACGGCGTCTTGTAGGCGCGGATGAGTTCCGGTCCGGCCTTGACCATGAAGCGCAGTTCGCCGCAGGCGCTGGCGTCGCCATCGCGAAAGGCGCCGAGACAGTTGAACGGGTCGGCTTCGACCTGCGCCACCGCGTCCATGCGGCCGCGGTCCGGCGGCAAATTCGCAACCGGCGGCACGCCGGTGTTGTGAAAGCTGCTGTCGGTGAAACGCGGGCCGGTATGGCACGTCACGCAATTGGCCTTGCCGATGAACAGCTTCAGCCCGAGGATTTCCTCAGGCGAAAAGGCATCGTCGCCTTGCGGCTGTATACCGGTAGCCAAGGCGGCGGCGAACCGGTCGAAGCGCGTCCGCGGCGGCGCGATCGAGCGCTCGAAGGCGGCGATCGCCTTGCCGATATTGGCGAAGACGCGGTTGACGGCCTCGGCCTGCGCAGCGGGCATGGCGTTCCACGCCGCTTTCTCGGCATCGCTGCCGAGCGGGCTGGCATTGGCCGCCACATCGGAAAGGTCGGGCAGCGGCCCGAAGATGCGCTCGTAGCGCTCGCCGAAACGCGCCTTGATATAGTGCGCATAGGCGGCGCGGTTGCCGGCCTGCTCCAGCGGATTTTCCAGCGGCGCCAGCGCCTGCGCCCAAAGACTGTCGCGCCGTCCGTCCCAGAAGAACCATGGATCGTGCGCGACGCCGGCCAGCGGCATGGTGCGCCGGTTGGTGCGTCCGACGCCGACCGCCCGCGGCAGGTCGTCCTGGAACTGCCGGTCGATCTTGTGGCAGGTCGAGCAGGAGACCATGCCGTCGCCGCTCATCCCGACGTCGAAGAACAGCGTCGAGCCAAGGGCGGCGGCGGCCGGCACATCGGCGTAGCGGTTGGTGGTGTCGGTCTTCAGCGGTGGCAGCGCCGACAGCGCCAGCGAGGCGATGGTCTTCTTCTCGGCATCGGAAAACGCCGGCTTGCCGCAGCCGGCGAGCACGGCCATCGCCATCAGCACGAGAAGACGCGAAAGCCGGCTCATCTTGCTCCGGCTCTCACAGCAGCACGTTGAAGACGACCGTGTCGGATCCGGCCGCCGCGGAGATGGCGAAATGCAATTGCCACAATCCGCTCATCGTGAATTTCACCCCGTCGATGCGATAGCACCCTTCGCCGAGATAATCGGTCGCCTGCGGGCTGGTCGGCAGACCGTGCCTGTGCTGCGGCATGCCGCCCGAAATCGCGATCGCGGCACCCTCCACCGGGGCTCCCGCAACTGTCTTGAGGGTCAGCAGCCAGGATTGCAGCTCGCCTTGCCGGATAACGCCCCGCTCCGGCTCGAAACTGGCCACGAACAACCCGTTCGCCGTCGATTTCGAGCGTACAATCTCGGAGCCGGCCCGCTGTGGTGCGTGCGGCGCGGTCAGATAGACGGCGGCGAGAACGCCAGTCAGCAATGCAGCCAGACCGAGACCTGCCAGAACATAGCGCCATAACGATGCCAAACCGGTTCCCTCTCCCAGGATAACGTCTTGCTGGGCAGATCGCGTCCCGCCGCGCCGTCGAGAAAACGCATCTGGCGCAAAATCCGCTGACGCCAAGCATGGCGCTGCCGGCCGCAAAAAGCTACAGCAGCGCAGTTACGCGGAGAGAGATTCATGACAGGAAACGGCGTCGCCTCGATCGGTGAATGCATGCTCGAACTTTCAGGCCAGGCGGGACCGAACTGGCGCATGGGTTTTGCCGGCGACACGTTCAACACGCTGTGGGCGCTGCATGCGCTGAGCGGCGACCGGCCGGCGACCTATGTCTCGGCCTTCGGCGACGACCCGTTCTCGCGCAGCCAGATCGATTTCTTCGCGCAAAATGGCATCGGCATCGGCGCCAGCCCGGTCATACCGGGCGCACGGCCCGGCCTCTATGCGATCACGCTGACCGGTGCCGAACGCTCCTTCACCTACTGGCGCGGCGATGCGGCCGCAAGGCAGCTTGCCTCCGACGCGCAAGCATTGGCGAAAAGCCTTGAAAATCAGGCGCTTGTCTACTTTTCCGGAATCACTTTGGCAATTCTGGATGATGCCGCGCGCAAGACATTGCTGGCAGTGGTGGCCAAGGCGCGCGCCGCCGGCTCACTTGTCGCCTTCGATCCCAACTACCGGCCGCGGCTATGGCGCCAAAAGGAGGAAGCGCAAGCCTCGATCCTCGATGCGCTTGCAGTCACCGACATCGCGCTGCCGACCTTTCCCGACGAGCAGATGCTGTTCGGCGACGCAACGCCGCAGGCGACCGCGAAACGGCTGGGAAAGCTGGTCGCCGAGGTCGTCGTCAAGAACGGCGAGAAACCGGCGCTGATCGCCGCAAACGAAACGCTACGTTCCGTTCCGGCCGTGCATGTCGCCGCCCCCGTCGACACGACCGGCGCCGGCGATTCGTTCAACGGCGCCTATCTCGCCGCCCGGCTCGCCGGCCATGCCCCGGCCGCGGCCGTGCTGCGCGCGCATCGCGTCGCAGCAAGCGTCGTCCAGGTGCGCGGCGCGCTGGCGCCGTTCGAGACGCTGAGGGCGGCGTTCGAAGATCAAGCAGGCTGATGAGAGCGGAGGTCGAACTCCGCCCCGCTTGTGCGAGCCATCGCTTCTAGCCGCACGCGTGAGTACTCCGGCCGAAAGTGCTTGAGGTTTCACGTCCGCTGGCGTGCAGCCCGAGGCGGTCGCTATCCGCGCTTTTCGATGACGCCATACAGGACGTTGCGGTTCTCGCCAAAGAACACCTGCGCCTCGACGGTGTTGCGGTCGACGCTGGCATTGATGATGTTCCACATGTCGGCCTCCGAGCGCTGCAGCAGCGCCCAGTTCATGACCGTCTCCATGAAGCCGTCGTCGATCATTTCCGGCGAGAAATTGGCGAAGAGAAAGGTCCCGCCCGGCTTCAGCTTGCGCAGGCAGCACCGGGTGAGCTTAACGGCTACCTTGTGGGTAAGGTAATCGTAGAGACCCGCCGCATAGATAAAATCGAACCGGCCGAGTTCGTAGGCGTTGGTCAGCAGGCCACTAACGGAGCCGTCGAGCGCCTCAACGGCGGTTCCGCGAAAGTCGCGCGCGACCGATCCTACGCTCTGGGGATCCTGATCGAGTGCAATCCACCGCTTGATCCGCCCTTCGCGAAGGGCGGCGGAACGATCGGCTTCGCGCAGATGTCCCGCGGCGATGGTGAGGATTTCCGTCTCCCGCCCTTGAAGAGCCGCGGTTTCGTCGACATGCCGCGCCAGGAGATCGCGCCGCTCCCTCACTGCGTTCGAGGAAAGGGAATCCTTCGTGCTGTCGTAAAGCGCCTTCCCGAGCGGGCTGGCGCCGGCGATCTCCGCCGCGACGCTCGGATGGCCGTAGATAAAGTCAAGCAGATGGGCGTCGCCCGAATACCCCCTGGGCTTTTCGAACGACCAGCGCGTGAAAGGATCCTGCAGGAAGAACTCCAGGGCCGGGTGGTTCTGGGCGATCGGGATGAGTTCCTGCCAGACCGCCGGATGCACCTTGCCGCGCAATGCATGCAGATCGATATTGGCGCGATTGATGATCGCGGCCGTGTCGCTCTCCCGTTCGAACCTTTGCCCGGCAAACCCCAGGACCAGCGCCAGCTCGGCCTTGCCGGCTTCGAACTGCTCGTCATGCCGACGGGGGCGGCGCGGGGAAACCAACGCGTCCGCGATTGCTTTGGGAGTTATAAGACTTTCCCCGTCGAACGACATTTGATTCATACTGCAACCTTTATGTTAATACTCCATTAACCTACGGCTAAATGAAAGCGTTTGCCAAGGAGGACGAAAGCAAATTCTCCTGTACGGTCGGCGTGTGTGCAGTCGGCGCCCGTTGCCACCGAATATTTGATGAAAATTGGCGGAATGCCGAAGAACCTTAGGTAATGAGGCATCTGCTATGGTGGTCTCGTTGGAGCCTGAAACGAGTTGCGGTCGGGTCGGGGGATCGGTCTGTCTGGCGTGCGACGAACATCGCGGTCGAACGCCGTCCAACCGTGAAGTGTAACAAATCGCGTTGCGCGAGGGGGGCAATCCGCTGGGTCAGTCCGTGCCAGAACCGTCGACCGATCGTGTCGAAGAAGGTCTGCCGCAGCGGCGCCAGCTGTCGCGGGAGGAGCTTCCCGTTCTCTACCGGCAGTACCACGACGAATATGGAACGAAGGCGACCAGGCTAGGGATCTGGTCCTCGTTTTTCGTCTACATGCTCTTCTCGATCACCGATATCCTGCTGGTGCCGGACGTCGCGGCCTACACCGTCGCCGCGCGCTTCACGTTCGGCGTGGTAATGTTGTCGATATTCGAGTTGCTGTTTCGCTGGAACGGCAGATCCGCCTGGTTGGACCGGCTCTGCGCCGCGGCCGTCTTCCTCGGATATTTGATCTGGCTCGTCCCGTCGATGATGACCGAGCACACGGTAAACATGTCGTACTACATGGTTTTCGGCGCCATTTTCATGATGGGCGCGAACCTGTTTTTCAGCTTTCAATTTCAGTTGTCGGTCATAACCTCGAGCCTTGTGTTTTCCGTTTTCTTCCTGGCCATGATGGTCCTCTATCCGCACGACACGTCGTATCAGATCGCTTTCGGCACCTTCTATCTCTCATGCTTCGTTTTCACGTCCTACGTGAACTGGAAGCTGAATGAGGAGCGTTACAACGTCTTCCTGAACGCCCTCGAGGCCAAAATCCAGCACAAGGAAGCCACTGAACGCGGACAGGCGCTGTTGAACCTGTCGAGAACCGATCCGCTTACGGGGTTGGAGAATCGGCGGGCGATCGACGAGAAGCTGCGGCACTACTGGAGCGACTGGCAAAGGTATGGCAGCGGTTTTGTGGCGATCCTCATCGACGTGGACTTCTTCAAAAGGTTCAATGACTTCTACGGGCATCAAGAAGGCGACCGCTGCCTTATTCTTGTCGCCAATGCCCTTGCCGATATGGTCAAGCAGCACAATGGCTCGATCGGCCGCTACGGCGGTGAGGAATTCATTGTCCTGGCTCACATGGAGAAAAGAGAACAGGTCGCGGATATCGCGGAAGCCATTCGAAGCACGGTGGAGAACCTCGCGATTGCCCACGAGCACCGCAGGGACGGCACCTCGGTTGTGACGGTGAGCGTTGGCGCTGCATTCACCAGGCCGCAGACTGGCGCCAAGCTGGAGAAGATCATCCACGAGGCCGATCGCGCGCTCTATCTGTCAAAAGCAGGCGGTCGAAATTGTGCTCGGCTGTTCGATCCAAACGATCCCCAGAGCAGCGACGAGAGCGAGAACATTGCGGCTTTGCTGAAGATCGCGATCGGCCAGGATCTCGTTTCACTCGTCTATCAGCCAATCCAGAATGTCGTGTCCGGCCGAGTTGAAGCCGTCGAGGCTCTGATGCGCCTCAACATGCTGGACGGTACATCGGTTCCGCCGAGCCTGTTCATTCCCGTGGCGGAACGAACTGGCGCGATCCTGGCGCTCGGGCGCTGGGCAATAAGGACGGTGTGCGCCGAGCTTCTGGCGCACGATCACGTCCGTGTCGTCAGCGTCAACGTCTCTCCAATTCAGCTCAAGACGCCGGGCTTCGCAGCTTCTGTTGCGACCATTTTGAGCGACACTGGCGTCGCCGGCAGCAGGCTGGCCTTCGAGATCACCGAAGGGCTGGAGATGGAGATACACTCCGACATTCTTCGCTGCATCAGCGACCTGAAGCTGCTAGGGATCAGGATCTGGCTTGATGACTTCGGGACGGGCTTCGCGGGCCTCTCATGGCTTCGTTTGATCGATTTCGATACCGTGAAGATCGACCGCTCGTTTCTTCATGACTGCGGCGCCCCGAGGGGCAAGGCGATGCTGCAGGACATTATCGCCCTGGTCCGAAATCGCGGCCATAAAATCTTGATCGAAGGGGTGGAAACCGACGAGCAGATGGCCCTTGTACGCGAACTCGGCATAGATGAAGTCCAAGGCTTTTATCTCGGCCGTCCTGCCCCCGCCGCGAGGTTCCGCGCGAGACCGGCCACCCACAAACGCTCACTTTCGCTTGTTAAGTCCGCATGAACAGCGGCGGAGCGCTCGTCGGATCCACCGGAACCGGCCTGGCTCATGGCTTCGTGCTCGCCTCCCGGAACGCCGCCTCTCCGGCGTCCGACACCTCGGCCCACTTCTTGTCGGCTGCGGGATCCGCGGCGTAGCTGTCGTGCCAGTTCCACCACTTGTAGGTCGGGGTCTGGGGATAGCCCTCGGGCGAGTCCTCCCAGACCTCCTGGCGGCCCAGCGGGGTGATGTCGAGATAGTTCCAGGTGCTCCCCATCTGCTCGTCGCCGCGGTTGTTGACGAAGTAGGTGCGGAACACGCGGTCGCCGTCGCGGATGAACACGTTGTGGCCGTGCCATTCGTCCACGCCGAAGTCGGCGTCGAAGCTGTCGGTGAGGGTGAACCACGGTATGTTCCAGCCCATCCGCGCTTTCAGCCGCGCGATATCAGCCTGAGGCGCCCGCGAGACGAAGACGAGGGTGGTGTCGCGGGCGTTCAGGTGGGCGACGTGGGCGACCTGGTCGGCCACCAGGGAGCAGCCCCGGCAGGCATGGTCGGGCCAGCCGAACACTCCGGGCTCGAAGAAGGCGCGGTAGACGATCAGCTGACGCCGACCGTCGAACAGATCGAGCAGGCTCGCCTTTCCGTCAGGCCCCTCGAAGGCATACGTCTTCTCCACCGCCATCCATGGCATCCGCCGCCGCTCGGCGGCCAAGGCGTCACGGGCGTGGGTCTGGGCCTTTTCCTTCACGAGCAACTGCTCGTGGGCCGCCTGCCACGCCTGCGGCGACACCACCGGTGGTGTGTGCATGGCGGGCTGTCCGTTTTTCTGTCCGTTCTTGGCTGATGCAGTCATGGCTCAAAACCTCCTGATTTGGGCGAACTCCCGCGCCTCGTGGCTGAGGCGCGGTTCCATTCGCTGTTCATCGCTCGTTGTTGGTCGTGAGATAGTCTGGCACCGGAAAGCGGACGGTGGGAGTAACAAGTGTGGCGCTATTCCGAAGGGGGCGCCGATTACAGGCGCGCCGCGCGTGCGCCCGAAGCGGGTGATCCCTCGGGGCTTCGGGTGGATTTTTCCTGTTCCCCAACGACGCAGACGGCGGACATGATCCCTTCCGAACCGACGTCAGCGCAGGAAACCCGGGTTCAGGCGTCAGGCAATCTGAACCTATATTCCGTCACGTGATGATAGATCTGGCCCGGCCATAATGTGGCCTGCGGGAAATACGGCCGGTTCGGCGCGTCCGGCCAGACCTGCGGTTCCAGGCAGAAGCCGGAATAAGTCTTGTAACGGCGTCCCTCGAGTCCCGGCGAAGGCGGCGCCAGATACTGGCCGGTATAGAGCTGGACGCCCGGCTCAGTGGTCCAGAGCTCCATCTCGACGCCGGAATTGGCCCCTTGCGCCCATGATGCCTGCCTGAGAGGCCCGCGCGTCGAGGCAAGGCAGAAATTCTCGTCGTAGGGGAGCTGCTGGCCCTCGTTCTCCAGGCGCAACGGCCGCGCCTGGCGGAAGTCGAAGGGCGTGCCGTCGACCGGCTTCACGACGCCGGTCGGGATCAGGTCGCCATCGACTGGAAGGTAGGCGCCGGCGTTCAGCATCAGCCGGTGGTCGAGGATATCGCCGGCGCCGCCGTCATCCAGGTTGAAATAGGAATGCTGGGTGAGATTGCACAGCGTCGGCTCCTCGCAGGTCGCGGTTATCTCGAGGCTGAGCGTGCCGGGGATTTTCAGCCGGTAGGTGCAGGTCACGTCGAGCGCGCCTGGAAAGCCCATCGTGCCGTCGGGATCATGCAAGGTCAGCGTGACAAAATCCCGTCCATGCAGCGATACCGTCCACGGCCGGTGGGAATAGCCCTGCGAACCGCCATGCAGCGTGTGCTTGTCGAGGAAGTTGCGCTCGGTCTGGTGGCGCTGGCCGGCGATGGTGAAGCGGCCATCGCGGATGCGGTTGGCATAGCGCCCGACGACGGCACCGAAGAAGGCCGTATCCGTTTCATAGGCTTCGAAACTGTCATAGCCGAGCACCAGCGGCGCATCGTGCCCGGCCAGGCGCAGATCCTGGATGATGGCGCCCAGCCCGATGATGTTGGCGGTAAGGCCGCCACCACGGATGGCGAAGCGGCGGACGGCGTCGCCTGCCTGTGTCGTGCCGAAGACCTCGCCGTCCTTCATCGCCAATCAGAGGCCGAGGCCGCCGATGCAGACATATTTGGTGTCGAGATAGTCCTCGATGCCCTGATGTCCGCCTTCCTTGCCGAGGCCCGATTCCTTGACGCCGCCGAACGGCGCCTCAGGCGTGGTGATCAGGCCTTCGTTCACGCCGACCATGCCGTATTTCAGCCCTTCCATGACCCGGAAGGCGCGGCCGAGATCGCCGGTGTAGAAATAGCAGGCGAGACCGAATTCGGTGTCGTTGGCGAGTGCGATCGCTTCTTCTTCGGTTTCGAACTTGAACACGGGTGCTACCGGGCCAAAGATCTCTTCCTTCATAAAGCGCATCTTCGGCGTCGCATCGGCGATCACCGTCGGCTGGAAGAACGAGCCGCCCAGCGCGTGGCGCTTGCCGCCGGCGACGATCTTGCCGCCCTTGGCGGTGGCGTCGGCGATCAGTTCCTCGACCTTTTCCACCGCCTTCTCGTCGATCAGCGGCCCCTGCTGGACGCCATCCTCGAGGCCGGAACCGACCTTCAGACCGTTGCTGGCGGCGGCGAGCTTTTCGACAAACTTGTCATAAACGCCAGACTGAACCAGGAAGCGGTTGGTGCAGACGCAGGTCTGGCCGGAATTGCGGTATTTGGCGGTGATCGCGCCAGCGACGGCACGCTCGATGTCGGCGTCGTCGAACACGAGGAACGGCGCGTTGCCGCCAAGCTCCATCGACACTTTCTTCACGGTCGTCGACGACTTCTGGATCAGGATCTTGCCGACTTCAGTCGAGCCGGTGAAGGTGATCTTCTTGACCAGCGGGTTGGCGCAGATCTCATCGCCGATCTCACCGGCGGCGCCCGTCAGGATGTTGATGACGCCCTTGGGGAAGCCGACCTCCTCGGCGAGCGCACCCCAGGCGAGGCCTGAATAAGGCGTCTGCGACGCCGGCTTGACGACGGCGGTGCAGCCTGCGGCAAGCGCCGGGCCGAGCTTGCGGGCCAGCATCGAGGACGGGAAATTCCAAGGCGTGATGGCGGCGATGACGCCGACCGGCTCCTTGGTCACCAGGATGCGGCGGTCCGCCCAGGGCGACGGCACGACGTCGCCATAGGTGCGGCGGCCTTCTTCGGCGAACCACAGGATGTAGGACGCCGCCGAACCGATCTCGCCCTTCGATTCGAACAGCGACTTGCCCTGCTCGATGGTGAGCAGCTCGGCCAGCACGTCCTGATTGTCCATCATCGCGTCATGCAGCTTGCGCAACAGCTTCGAACGCTCGAGCGCGGTGGTCTTGCGCCATGTCTTGAAGGCGGCGTCGGCGGCTTCGATGGCGCGGCGCGTCTCGACCTTGCCCGACTTCGGCACGGTGCCGATCTTGAGGCCGGTGGCCGGATTGTTGACGTCGACCGTCTGGCCGCTGTCGGCCTGCACCCACTCGCCGTTGATGAGATTGGCCTGGCGCATGAAATGGCTGGTTTTCTGAAGCATGGTCTAGCCTCCGTTCGGCGCACTGACGGGCCGGTATCTGGATTTCTTTGGTGGGCGTGCGCACTGGCATCGATGCCGGCACGCCTGGAGCCACTGCTCTTTACCTAGGGCAAGCCCCGCAATCAATCGCAAGATGGCATATAGGGTTTGGGCCAGCGTAGGGCGAGGTCAACTTGCGCTCAAGTTTGCCATCCGAAGACATTGCTATCCAAAGACATAGACGACCACCGTCAGCCAGAAAGCCGTGGTGACGACCGCGCAGGCGGTGGCGATGGTCATCTGGTTCGACGCCAACGCCTGGCCGGTTCCGAACTGCGTGGCAATCAGGTAGGAATTGACCCCCGATGGCAGCGCGGAAGCCACGACCGCCACCTTTGCCGACAGCGGCGGCAGGCCCAACAGCCAGACCAGGCCGAGCACAACGGCCGGCATCAGAAACAGCTTCAGCGCCGACAGCGCCAGCGCCGGCCGCACATTGCCGGAGATGCCGAAACGGCACAGGCCAAGCCCCATGGCGAACAACGCGACCGGTCCGGCGATGTTGGCTAGCGCATCGACCAGCCGGACGGCCAGCGCTGGCAGTGGCAGGTCGGCTATACGCCATACCCATCCGGCCATGATGCCGATGATCAGCGGATTGGAGAACATCTTTCGAAAGAAGCTCCGGATGACGCGGAGCGGATGCACGTGCTCATCACGGCGGCCAAAAATTTCAAACAGGATGATCGACGCCATGATCATCGTCGGCAGATGCACGGAGATCAGCAGCGACAGCACCTCGAATCCACTTGGCCCGAATGTGCCAAGGACGAATGGGATGCCGAGCAGGACGAGATTGGAAAAAGCCGACGACACGCCGCCGACGACCCCGGCACGCGCATCGCGCCCGAACACCCGCGTGGTGACCAGATGGCCCGCGGCCCACGTGACTGCCGCCGCCGCGAAATAGGCCCCCCAGAACAACCAGGGCGCGGAGCCATGGAAATCGGCGTTGACCATGGTGCGGAACAGAAGCAGCGGCATCGCCACCCCGACGGCGAATTCGGCGATGGCCTCGCCCGCCTCGGCCTTCAGATAGCCGGTAAGCCCGGCCAGATAGCCGAGCGCGACAAGGCCGAAGACAAAAAGGACCGTTTCGATGAGTGGAGACATTTTTCTCCTGATAGGCGAGCCGGGATCGCAGCGCAATCGCCCCGCTTCGCCAAAACGGCCCGCGCCGCAAGCAACCAGGGCTTGGTCATGCCTTGTCTTTCAACTGAGTTTGCCGTCCCTATATGCCGGTCACCGGAACCCACCTGCCGGTCACCGGAAAAGGACATCTGATGCTTCGATTTGTGCTGGCGCTATTGCTGCTCGTCATTCCCGCCGCCGCAAATGCGACTGAAGCCGGCTGGGCATTGTTGCGCGACGGCGGACATGTGGTGCTGCTTCGCCATGCCATGGTCACCGGCACCACCGATGCGGCGAATTTCGACATCGAGAAATGCGCGACCCAGGTCAACCTCTCGGTGCGCGGCAAGCAGCAGGCGCGCAAAATCGGCGCGCTGTTCGGCGCCCGCGCGGCACCGATCGAGCGTATGCTGTCCAGCCGCTATTGCCGCTGTCTCGACACCGCCCGCATCGCTTTCAGAGAAGAGCCCGAGCCCTTCGCGCCGCTTGACCTGTTGAAGACCGACGCGAGCGAGAAAGCCGCCCAGCTCGCCGCGGTCATGGACGAGATCCGCGCTTATTCCGGCTCCGACAATCTGGTCATGGTCACCCATCTGGAAAACATCATGGCCCTCACCGGCATCTCGCCGCGCGAAGGCGAAGCCGTGATCGTCGAGCCGCAAGGCGACGGCCTGCGTGTGCTCGGCCGCGTCACCTTTTAGAAGCGAGAATATCAAACTCTCGAGGCGCTCAACTTAACCTAAGGATATTTTGTTGTGGCCGGAGGGCTCGGATCTCCCTCGAGTTCCTTCGGCAATGGCAAACTTGAACACCGCGAATGTATTTTGCGGGCGTATATCTTTCGCTCCTTTTGCTCGTGCTCTTTGATGGCTGCTGCGAGCCCTAATCCGTAAGGGCCGAGGAAGATGCCGGTCCCCCAACCGGGATGCTCTTTTTCGCGAGCATCATAGTCCGAAGCCTCAACACGGGCCTGTTGACATTCCGGCGATACCCACTTCGGATCTTGCTTCGAAAGCGACACTCCATAATCGACCGGAGAGCTCACACATCCAGTTGCTGCCGTGGCCAACGCGACTAACACTGCAAGTCTCATCCCGGGTCTTCTCCAGAGCATTTTCGAGAGTACATAGAACCCTCCTCGCTACAAGGGGGACAACTGCGATGAGGCTGGGAGAAACGCAGTTCTTGGTACCGTTGATTAACGAAAGACATGTCTGCGTCTGGCGCTTTCCGCGCGTTTAGATCAAGGGCGGCAACGCGAACTTCCCACCGCTTGCGGACTTAGAGGGCAGGCTTGGGACGACGGAGGGAGTTCCAAGTCGGAGTGGTCTCCAATTCGGTTAAGTCGCCGCCGCGATCTCCAAGCGTCAGATTTCACCACTAGGGCCAGCGCTCGTCCGCAGCCACGTGTCGATGCCGACCTTCCATCCCTCGATCATGCGCGCGAACGCATCCTCCGTCAGCTCGGACAGGTACGATCGTCCTGCCGTGCTCAGGGCCGTGAACGTGTAGGCAATCGACGCCTCCGTGCGCCCTTCGGCGGTCGGGCGGCAGGCCACTTCGACAAATCCGAAACGCGAATCCGGCGTAACCCGGACATAGCGGACACGATGCGCCAGCGGGTCCCAGTCCGTGCAGGCCCACAGCGTGGTCTCGTCGCCGTGGGCGGTCCGGAAGACCATGCCCTGGCGCGTCTCCCCGTCCTGTGGATGCAGAAACTCCGGGTTCCAGCCGTCCACCCACAGCGTCTCTCCGATCGGCGTGAACAATGCAAAGACGCGGTCGACCGGCCCCGAAAGCACGATGGCGTGGCTGCGCTCGATATGGCTTGTCATCCGCCCTCCCCGCCGGTTTCCGCCAGACGGTGGCTGTCCGCCGCGCCAAGCTCCAGCCCGTAGATCCGCTTCAACTGGCTGATCGTTTCCAGGGTCGCCGGGGAAAACGGCGTCCGGCCTTCGAAGGCATGCAGCACGATGCCCTCGATGAGATCACCCAGGCTCATGTCGCGGTGTTCGGCCAGGGCCTTGAGCACCTTCACCAATTTTTTTTCCAGGCGCACCCCGGTCTGCACGCGTTCTATGGTCATGGATTTATGTACCATGGTACATTGGTACGTTCAATAACCTAAAATGGGATGGTTGCGGCATATCGCCGGGAGGGATTGCCGGCGGCCCTTCTTGCGTTCGCCAAGTAACCATCCCATCTGCGCCCGGCGCATCAGGCCTTTTCCTGCCCGGAAAAACCGATTAGACAGCGCGCAAACACATGCGGACAGATTCCGCCCGCAACCCGAAGGAAAAGCCGTTGTCCACCACGTTCGACAAAGTCGCCAAGATCATCGCCGACACCAGTGAGATCGATATCGACACGATCACCCCTGAAAGCCACACCATCGACGATCTCGGCATCGACAGCCTCGACTTCCTCGACATCGTCTTTGCCATCGACAAGGAATTCGGCATCAAGGTGCCACTGGAAAAGTGGACGCAAGAGGTCAATGACGGCAAGGCCTCGACCGACGATTACTTCGTCATGAAGAACCTGTGTACCAAGATCGACGCTCTGGTCGCGGCCAAGAACGTCGCCTGACCCACAACAGCCGCCCATGAGCCCCCACCACGTCGTCATCACAGGCATCGGCCTTGTCTCTTCGCTGGGAGAAGGTCCGGATGCGCATTGGCGCAAACTCGTCCAGCCGGGCCTCGAACCCGTGCTCGAAGCCACGCGCTTCCGGCCTTACACCGTTCACCCGCTGCCGGAGATCGACTGGAACCTGCAGATCGCCAAGCGCGGCGACCAGCGGCAGATGGAAACCTGGCAGAGGCTGGGCACCTATGCCGCCGGCATGGCGCTGGACGACGCCGGCATCAAGGGCAACGACGAACTCTGCACGACCATGGACATGGTGGTGGCTGCCGGCGGCGGCGAGCGCGACGAGACAGTCGACGCCGACATTCTCGCAGCCTCCGAAAGCCGCAACGACCGCGACGTGCTGCTCAACGAGAAACTGACCACCGAATTGCGGCCGACGCTGTTTCTGGCGCAGCTTTCCAACCTGCTCGCCGGCAACATCTCGATCGTCCACAAGGTAACGGGATCGTCGCGCACCTTCATGGGCGAGGAAGGTGCGGGCGTCGCCGCCGTCGAGACAGCCGCCGCGCGCATCCGTTCCGGTCAGTCGACGCACATACTGGTTGGCGGCGCCTTCCAGACCGAACATTCCGACATGCTGCTTGGCTATGAGCTGGCCGGCTACCTGCATCGCGGTCCCTGGAAGCCGGTCTGGCAGAGACAGGGCGCCGAGGGCGGCGGCGTGGTGACCGGATCCGGCGGCGCGTTTCTCGTCCTGGAACAGCGCGAACACGCGATCAGCCGCGGACGAAAGATCTATGCCGAACTCGGCCCGGTCTTATCCGGACGCGCCAGACGGCGGCAGGGCGAGCTCGATGCCGGAATTGCCGCGCTGCTCAGGCAGGCAGCATTGCCGAGCGGCGAGTTGCTGGCGATTTCAGGCGCTTCGGGTGCCCATGCCGCAACTGCCGCCGAGAAATCGGCGCTCGACGCCAATCCGGCGATTGCCGCACGCGGCTTTTCGACGCTGACCGGCCACATGAAGGAGGCACAGTTTCCCTTCGCCGTGGCGCTGGCGGCACTGGCTGTCGAGCACGAGGCCGCCTGCCCTGTGTTTGACGCCGCCAACGAGAGGCCGTTCAACGGCATTCCGAAAACCGTCCTTGCAACGGCGATCGGCTATCACCAATTCGAGGGCATGGCGTTGGTCAACGCCGCCTAAAACGTCGGGGCGAAGCGGTTTCGGATGAATCCGCTGCTCCAACAAAGAACGGTCAGGATAAAAATATGGCCAATCTGAACGATCACATGGGCAGGCCGATAGTCGCCGTCACCGGCATCGGCGTGGTGACGTCGCTGGGCGTCGGCAAGGCCGACAATTGGGCAGCGCTCACCGCCGGCAAGTCCGGCATTCATCCGATCACCCGCTTTCCGGTCGACCATCTGAGCACCCGCATCTCCGGCATGGTCGATTTCCTGGCGTCGAGCTCGAAGGGCGCCAGTCCCCTCACCTACGAACTGGCCGAGAGCGCCGCACAGGAAGCGATCGCGGAATCGGGCCTTGATTCAGGCGACTTCGGCGGACCGCTTTTCCTCGCCTCGCCGCCGGTCGAACTCGACTGGAGCGAGCGCTTTTCGCTCTACAATTCCGACAGCCAAGACATCGGCGCCGAACGGCTGCTTCGGGTGGCGCGGAGTTTGAAGGAGCTCGATATTTTCGAGACCACCCAGTTCGGTTCGATCGCAGACCGGCTCGCCGACCGCTTGGGCACGCGCGGCCTGCCGATCACCCTGTCGACGGCTTGCGCCTCGGGCGCCACCGCAATCCAGCTCGGCGTCGAGGCGATCCGCCGCGGCGAATGCGACCGGGCGCTGTCGATCGGCGCCGACGGCTCGGCAACCGCGGAGGCGCTGATCCGGTTCTCGTTGCTTTCCGCGCTCACGACGCACAACGACATCCCCGAAAAGGCATCCAAGCCGTTCTCCAGGGATCGCGACGGCTTCGTGCTGGCCGAGGGCTCGGGCGCGCTTGTGCTGGAATCGCTAGAGGCCGCACTGGCCCGGGGCGCGACTATTCTCGGCATCCTGCGCGGCTGCGGCGAGAAGGCTGACGACTTCCATCGCACCCGCTCGAAGCCCGACGCTTCGCCGGCGACCGCCGCGGTTCGCGCCGCTCTGGCCGATGCCGGCTTGAGCGAGGATGAGATCGATTATGTCAACGCCCATGGCACCTCGACGCCGGAAAACGACAAGATGGAACATCTGTCGCTGTCGACCGTGTTCGGCGAGCGGACCGGCTCGATGCCGATCTCGTCGAACAAGTCGATGATCGGCCACACGCTATCGGCGGCCGGCGCGGTCGAGGCCGCGTTTTCGCTGATGACCATGCGCGAAAGTGTCATCCCGCCGACCATCAATTACGACAATCCCGATCCGGCGATCGTGCTCGACGTGGTGCCGAACAAGAAGCGCAACGCCGAGGTCCGCACTGTTTTGTCCAACTCCTTCGGCTTCGGCGGCCAGAACACCTGCCTTGTCATGGCGCGGGAACCGGTCTAAGCGAGCGCTTTCCGCTCAACAGAACCGACTGGCTCCATGCGCGCATTGCAACTTATCGAGGATCGCCGTCTTGAGACGGTGGACCTGCCGCCCCCACCGCCGCCTTCGCTCGGCGAAGTGACGCTGCGCATCAAGGCAGTGGCGCTGAACCACATCGACGTCTGGGGCTGGCGCGGCATGGCCTTCGCCAAGCGCAAGCTGCCGCTGGTCGTCGGCGCCGAAGCCTCCGGCGAGGTCGAGGCGGTCGGCCCCGGCGTTTCCACCCTCGTACCCGGGCAGCTTGTGTCGATCTATGGGGCGCGCACCTGCGGACTTTGCCGTGCCTGCCGCGAAGGCCGCGACAATCTCTGCGAGCATGTTTCGGGCGTTCACGGCTTCCATCTCGACGGCTTTGCGCAAGAGAAGATAAACCTGCCGGCGCGCCTGCTGGTCCCCGCCCCACCCGGCGTGACAGACATCGGCGCGGCCGTCGCGCCCGTCACCTTCGGCACGGTCGAGCACATGCTGTTCGACAATGCCAGGCTGCAGCCCGGCGAAACGATCCTCATCCACGCCGGCGGCTCGGGCATCGGCTCCGCCGCGATCCAGCTCGCCAGGAGAATGGGTTGCACCGTGATCACCACGGTCGGCTCGAACGACAAGATCGACAAGGCGAAGGCGCTTGGCGCCGACCATGTCATCAACTATCGCGAGGACCGGTTCGAAGGCATCGTGCGCAAGCTGACGAAGAAGAAGGGCGTCGACGTCGTCTTCGAGCATGTCGGCGCCGATACTTTTGCCGCCTCGATGCTGTGCCTGAAACGCGGTGGCCGCCTGGTGACCTGCGGCTCGACCTCGGGCGTGTCGACGCAGATCAATTTGATGCAACTGTTCCAGCAGCAGCTGAAGCTGCTCGGCTCCTTCGGCTGCCGCATGCAAAACATGGCCGACGCCATGCAGAAGATGGCGGCGGGGCTGGTTTCTCCGGTTATCGACACCGAAGTCGACTTCGACGGCATCGACGCCGCGCTGAAGCGCATGGAAGGCCGCGACGTGTTCGGCAAGATCATCCTGCGCGTCGGCTAGACCCTTGCTCGGCAACGCCTTCAGGAAGCTCCGCAGGGATTTGGCGTTCCGCCATGGCAGGCGGTTCCGCCAGCTCAACTACTGGCTGCTTGCGCGCGCCGCGATGACGATGATCTGGGTGCTGCGTCTGCTGCCAGTCGACAGGGCGCTCAATTTCGCCGATCGCGTCGCCCGCCGCATTGGTCCGTGGGTGGGGCGCCACAACGTCGCCGTCGCCAATCTGCGCAAGGCCTATCCCCAGAAGAGCGACAGGGAGATCCAGGCCATCGCCTCCGACATGTGGGGCAACATGGCTCGCCTCGCCGCGGAATACATCTTTCTCGACGCCCTGTTCGACTACGATCCCGCCGCGACAAAACCGGGCCGCGTCGAGGTCAGGGGGGTCGAGCACTTCGTGCACATCGCCGGGGAACAGAAGCCGCATATCATCTTCACCGGGCATCTCGGCAATTTCGAGCTGCTTCCGGTTGCGGCAGCCACTTTCGGCATGAACATCACGGCGCTGTTTCGCCCGCCCAACAACCCTTACCTTGCCGACTACATCCTCTCGACGCGCCGCTCGACCATGGGGGCGCTTCTGCCCTCCTCAACCGGCGCTTCATTCGCGCTGGCGGCCGTCCTGGAGAAAGGCGGCAATATCGGCGTGCTGGTCGACCAGAAGTTCTCGGGCGGGCTCGAAACGACCTTCTTCGGCCGCCCATGCGAGAGCAACCGGGTCCTGGGCACTCTGGCGCGGCACTATGACTGCGATGTCTATCCGGCGCGCTGCATGCGACTGCCGGGCAACCGCTTCCGGCTCGAGATCGAGGACAAGCTGACCTTGCCGCGCACCGCCGACGGCAGTGTCAACGTCCATGGCACCACCCAGCTTCTCAACGACGTGGTCGAGCGCTGGGTGCGCGAGGATCCCGGCCAGTGGATGTGGTTCCACAAAAGGTGGGAAATGACTGGCCGGCGCCGAAGGCGTCGCCACGCGAGACCGCGCGGCGAAGCCGCCTGAGCAGAAACTGGGTAAGTTTGTTCTTGCTTTGTGCCGGCAATTATGCTATTTATTTAGGCATGGTGCTGATTTGCGCCAACGACCCGCCCGCGGAGGCGGGTTTTTTGTTTTGCCCATCGACCGCTCGATAGCCGCCTGACGCCTCGCCTCAAGTTTCGGTCTTTTCGGCGCCGTAAGTTTCATGAAAGGGCTGTTTGACAGCCACGCCTGGAGAAAAGTGATCCTGATCGGTCAAGGCCTCGCCTCATCGGCCGTAAGTGCGTGCTCTCGCGTGCCGGAGACGATGATCTCCAGGACCTCATGCTCGTCGGTGTTCCGGATGTAGCGATCGCCGACGTTCTCGCCGCGCTTCAGCACCATCACGCGGTCGCCCACAGCGAAGATGTCAACGAGGCGGTGGGAGATGATGATCTGGGCAACGCCCTGCTTTTTCAGTTCCAGCATGGTCTCGAGCAGCCGCTCGGTCGCCATCACCGAGAGATTGGCGGTCGGCTCGTCGAGGATCACCACGCGCGGCTGGAAGGAGATAGCGCGGGCAATCGCTACAGATTGCTGGCGGCCGCCCGACAGGCTCTCGACCTTTTGATAGACGGAGTTCACGTCGACCTTGAGCCGCTTCAGCACGCTGTCGGCTTCCGCGTACATTTTCCGCCGATTGACGAAAAGGCCCTTGCGCGGCCAACGGCCAAGAAAGATGTTCTGACCGACATCCATATTCCCGCAAAGAGCGAAATCCTGGTAGATCATCTCGATGCCGGCGTCGCGGCTTTCGTGCGGGCTCTTGAAGTGCACCGGCTGCCCGGCGACGAGGACCTCGCCGGCGTCGCGCTGGTAGGCGCCGGTCAGGATCTTCATCAGCGTCGACTTGCCGGCCGAGTTGTCGCCGACGAGGCCGAGGATCTCGCCGGGATAGAGCACGAGGTCGACGTTGCGGAGCGCCTGCACCGCACCGAAGGCTTTTTCGATGCCCCGCATTTCTACGATCGGTGCCGGCTTGGTCGCGTCACGCATGGGTGGTTTCCGCCGTTCTTGTGCGCCGCGCGAGGCGCGCCCGCAGACGGCCGAAGATGTTGGCCTGGCGCACCCAGATGTCGATCAGCACCGCCACGATCAGGATACCGCCGATGAAGACGTTGATCCAGTGCTGCGGCATGGTGAAGCCCTGGACGTTGAGCTGCAGCAGCGCCCGGATCAGGGTGATCACCGCCGCCCCGGCGAGCGCCCCGATCACGGTGCCGTAGCCGCCGAAGATCGAACCGCCGCCGATGATCACCGAGGCGATGGCGTCGAGCTCGCGGAACTGGCCGGCCACCGGGTTGAAGCTGCGGAAGTAGGCGACGTTGATGATCCCGGCCATTGTCGCGCAGAGCGCCGCCAGCATCAGCGCGAGGAACCGCACCCGGTTGGTGTTGATCCCGGCATAAGCGGCAGCGCGAATGTTGCCGCCGGTCGCATAGACCTTCTGCCCGAACGGCATGTAGGCGAGCACGACGCCGGCAATGAGGGCGACGAACAGCATCCAGATGGTCTGGACGCTCACCACCTCGGCGATCGAGCGCAGGAGCCCGTCCGGCAGCGAGATGCGGTAGTGCAGCAGGATGTCGTTCACCTTGCGGCCAAGCAGGTTGTAGCCCTGGGGCCAGCCGGTGAGCTGCTGCCCGGCGACGAACCAGGCGGCGAGGCCGCGGGCGATGTAGAACATGCCGAGCGTGGCGATGAAGGCCGGCAGCTTGAAGCCGACGGTGACGATCGCGTTGACGAGGCCGGCGCACATGCCCGCGAGCAGGCCCATCGCCACGGCGGTCACGGGGTCGGCGCCGAGGACCTTGAGGAAATAGGCTGCGGTGCTGCCGGCGAGGGCGAGCACCGCCCCGACGGAGAGGTCGATATCGCCGGCGGCGATGACGTAGGTGAGCCCGATGGTGATCAGCGCAAGCTCGGTGTAGTTGAGCAAGATCGCGAAGCTGTTGGACAGGTTCCACCAGTAGTCCGGCCGGAGCGCGAGGCCGGTCAGCCACAGGAACACGGTCAGGATGATGGCGAGCGCGTCGCGCCGGGCGAGGAACTTGCCGAACCCGGAGGCCGACAGCGCCATGTCGGTCGCCATCGCGCCCTTGGTCTGCACCCCCTCGATCGCGATGCCACCGATCTCATAGGCCGGTGGCGGCGGCCGGCCGCGGAGCCAGGCCCAGAGGCGCCCTGCCACCTGGCGGCGGATGAGATAGGGCTCGATAAGCACCGCGACGACGAGCAGCAGCCCAAGGAACACCGGCACCGCGCCGACCGGCAGCGAAAAGACGGCGTTGACCGTGATCTCCTCGTCGCCGATCTTGATGACGCGCGTGATCGGCCAGCCCTCGCGCAGCACCTTGTCGAGCAGCACCACCAGCAGGGCGCCAAGGCAGGATCCGGCGACCCGGCCGCGGCCGCCGAGGATCGAGGCGCCGCCGATGATCACGGCGGCAATGACGATCAGCTCACCGCTGACGCCGTAGAGGGGTGTCACGCCCTTGTCCTGGGCAGCCGACATCAAGCCGGCAAGCGCCGCGCAGAGCGAGGAGATCAGGTAGGCTCGGATGCGCACCCAGTTGGTCGGGATGCCGGCATACGACGCCGCCTGCTCGTTACCGCCGGTGGCGAAGGTCTCGTAGCCCCAGCGCGTCTTGGCGAGCACATAGGCACCGATCACGGCGACAACGACGAAGATCACGATCTGGTTGTTGAACCCGAGGAGATTAGTCTCGCCGAGGTGAAAAAAAAGCGGATAGCCGGTCGCCTTGGCGGGATAGTAGATCGACTGGCCGTGGGTCAGCGCCAGCACGAAGCCGCGGCCGATGAAGAGGATGGTAAGCGTGGCGATGAACGCCGGCACCTTCAGGATGGTGACGAGCACGCCGTTGATCAGCCCGATAAACACGCCGAGAAGCACGCAGAGGATCACCGAGGGGACGACGTCGAGATCGAGGAAGCTCGGCGCGAACAGCCTAGCGAAGACGACGGCGACTAGGCCGTAAGTGGAACCGACCGAAAGATCGAGATCCTTGTTGACGATGACGAAGGTCACTCCGACCGCAATGATGGCAACCCGCGAGGTGTCGCGGAGCAGCGAGTGAAACGCTCCTGTTGACCCGAAGAACGCGGGATTTACGAGAGCGCCGCCGAGATAGAGCAGCAAAAGCAAGGCAACGAGCCCCACTTCCCAGCCGCCGACAATCTGGGACGGCGCACGGCCGAGCGATGTGGTCGCGGTAAGCGCCATGGTCTCTTCTGGTCGATTTCCCTGCTGCCGCATTGCGGGAGGGCCTGCGCCCTCCCGCAGTGATTTCAGACGTTCCGAGCGGACTCAGTTCTCGAAGCGCTTGCCGACGTCCTCGACGGTCTCCTTCGTCACGAGTTGGGCGCGTGTGTCGAGGTTGGCCGCCGCGATGCCGCGATCGATCTCCAGATAAAGCTGCATGACCGGCCAGAAACCCTGCAAGAAGGGCTGCTGGCCGAGCGCGCCGGTCAGATCGCCGCTCTTCATCGCATCCTGCTGGGCCGGGCCGAGGTCGAAACCGTAGGCGCAGATCTTGCCGGTCATTCCAGTCTGAGCGACGGCCTTGGCAAGCGCCGGCGTGAACACGTTGTTGCCGGCGAACGCGCCAACGACGTCGCCGCGCGATTCGAACAGCGTCACGATGCCGTTCACCGGATCATTCGGATTCGTATCTATACCGGTGTTCTCCGGGCCCGCGTCGACCTTGAAGGCATCAAGCTTGCCGGCATCCTTCAAGCCCTTGACGATGGCGTTGAAAGCCGAAGTGACGCGATTGTTCACCTCGATGTTGCCCATTGCGGTCGACGACGGCAGCACGATCGAACCCTTCTCGATACCCTTGTCCGCGAGGCATTTGACGAGCGCCTCGCCGGCGATTGCGGCAGCGGAGGCGTCCTGGCCGGTGTGGCCGATGCCGCTGCGGTTGAGGATCGTGCCGTCAAAGGAATTGGTCGTGGCGACCGGTATGCCCTTCGCCTCGGCGGCCTTGACGATGTCGTTATAGGCGCCCACCTGGGGCGTTGTCATGATCAGCCCGTCGATCGTCGGATCCTGCACGATCTGGTTCAGGATTTCGATCTCGCGGGCAGGGTCGTCGGTCGGCGATTCCGAGCCGAGCAGCAGGACCTTGGCGCCGATCAGGTTGCCGGCGACGGTCGCGCCGACGTAGACCGGATCGAAGAAGCCATTGCCGGCAGTGTGTGTCACGATAGCGAAAGTCAGGTGACCATCGGCCGAATGGAAATCCTTGGTACCGGGGGCCTCCTTCGCGGCTTCTTCGAAGCTGTAGCCGCCGACCGCCTTATCGACGCCGCCCGATTGTGCGTAGGCGTTCGATACGCCGAGCGATAACGCCGCGGCACACGCCGCGAGCGAGAAAATACGTTTCATGATTTTCCTCCCTTGCAACCAACGGTCGGAAGCCGTTCGGGCGCATTTATTCAGGGATTCCGAATGCTTCCTCCCACCCCGTATATTCTGCCCAAAGCCCGCCCACGTAAATAGTGCTCCCACTTTCACCGACGAATTGGTTCAGAGCGGAAAGCATCCGGTGCCGCTTCACGCGGTGTCAGACAGACGAGGAGACTTGGAGTACTATGATCCCTACCTGGGCCGCATTTCAAAAAGGAGCGACACAGACAGCATAAAAAAGTTTCACAAACGCGTAGGGAGGATACCGCGATGAATCTGCGACCAGACCCCACATTCTATCCGTCACCGAAGCTGGCTATGGAAGGGCCGCCGGAAACTCTGGCCTACACGTTGATGCTTAGCCCGGACTTCTCGCAACCCGACGGCCTGGCTGTGGTGAATGTCGATCCCAATTCGCCGGATTTCGGCAAGATCGTCCACACTGTGATCATGCCAAACAAGGGCGATGAGTTTCATCACTTCGGCTGGAATGCGTGTTCTTCGGCGCTATCACCGCTGACTGGCCACGCCTTTTTGGAGCGTCGTTATCTGATCATTCCGGGCATGCGTTCGTCGCGCATCTACATAATTGATGTGAAGGGCGGGCCGACGGCCGCCAAGATTCACAAGATCATCGAACCCGCCGAAGTCTTTGCCAAGACCGGCTATTCCCGCCCGCATACGATCCACTGCGGACCCGATGGCATCTATGTCTCGACCCTCGGCGGCGGCGGCAAGGACGGTACCGAAGGTCCTCCGGGCATTTTCATCATGGATTGCCAGACCTTCGATGTCATTGGCCGCTATGAGATAGATCGTGGCGCCCAGGACAAGCATTACGATTTCTGGTGGAACCTGCCGCGCGACTACATGGTCAGTTCCGAATGGGCCCTACCGCCGCAGTTCGAAAACGGCATCGTCCCGGAGGATCTACTGTCCAACAAGTACGGCCACCGCATGCATTTCTGGGATCTGCGTGCGCGTAAGAACATTCAGACGATCGATCTGGGCGCCAATCACCAAATGGCGCTCGAAATCCGCCCGGCGCATGATCCAGTCCAGCAGTACGGCTTCTGCGGCGTTGTGGTCGATACCACCAATCTCGAAGGCTCGATCTGGACTTGGTGGCGCGACGCAGATGGCAAGTTCCAGGCCAAGAAGACGGCGACCATACCGCCTCAACCGGCCAATGCCGACGATCTGCCGGATCTTCTGAAGGGTTTCTCGGCGGTGCCACCGCTGGTCACCGACATCGACCTCAGCCTCGACGACAAATATCTCTATGCGGCTTGTTGGGGTACGGGTGAAATGCATCAATACGATGTCAGCGACCCGATGAAGCCGGTTCTGGCGGGCAAGGTCGAACTCGGTGGGATCGTCAACAAGACCAAGCACCCCTGTGGCAAGGTCTTCGGCTATGGGCCACAGATGGTCGAGATTAGCCGCGACGGCAAGCGTGTCTATTGGACCAATTCGCTCTATTCGACCTGGGACGATCAGTTCTATCCCGGTGAGCGCGGCGGGGCGATGGTGAAGGCCGATGTTGGCGCCAACGGCGGCCTGACGCTCGACACCAACTTCTTCGTCGAGTTCCCCAAAGGCTATCGAACGCACCAGATCCGGCTTGAAGGCGGCGACTGTTCGACCGACAGTTTCTGCTACCCATCGGCCTAGGTGTCGCCCGACCTCCTTTCGACCACAGCCGGCCTCTGGCTTGCTGTGGTCGCCAGCGGGATTTACCATGGCGTAAACCCGGGTATGGGCTGGCCGCTTGCCGTTTCGGCCGCCCTGATGGAACGGCGAGCCTATGCGCTACCGGTCGCACTCATGGCGCTGGCGTTCGGGCATCTTGTTGCCATGACTGTGGTCCTCTTGCCCTTCGCGCTGATGACCGCGCTGGTTGATTGGCAAACCGAGATCCGCGTTGGCGCAGGTCTAATTGTCGTCGCGCTCGGAGTCTGGCTGCTCTTCAACCGGCGGCATCCTAGATTTCTGGCGCGCGTGCCGCCGTCGCGACTGGCGCTCTGGTCCTTTCTGGTCGCCGTCGCGCATGGCGCCGGCCTGATGCTGGTGCCGATCTACCTCGGCCTGTGCGGCGTCGTTGAAACGGATGCCGGGCACCGTGCCGCGACCGCCCTCATTGCACGAACTGCAGCGCTCTCGATCGGCGTGGCAGCAGTCCACACCGGCGCGATGATCACTGCGGGCGGCGCTTTGGCCTTCGTCGTCTATCGGTGGCTAGGATTAAGGTTTCTTTCGAAAAGCTGGTTTGATCTAGATGTGATCTGGGCGCTAAGCCTGGTTCTGGTCGGGGCGATCGGCGTGTTTTCCGCGCTCTAGTTGGTCACGACGATCCGCGTGTTGCGGAAGCCGGCTCGCCGCACCATCGAATAGAAGGCGGCGGCATTGGAGGGGTGCAGCCGCACGCAGCCATGCGAGGCCGGACGCCCGAGAGACTTCACCGCGCCCGTGCCGTGGATGGCGTAGCCGCCGCGGAAGAACACCGAATGAGGCATCGGCGACATGTCGTATTTGCGCGAATACCACATCCGCGCCGTCCGTTGCGGCCGGAAGCTGCCGCGCGGCGTGATATAGCCTTTGCGCGCCGTGGATACGGGCCACCGGTAAACCGCACCACCATATCTTACAGTCATCGTCTGCGATGACACGTCGATTCTTGCAACCAGCCGAGCTGCCCAGCCCTCGACTGAAGAACCAAACAGCATCGCTACCAGTACCGCTGCCGTGAGAACGGTTTTTTTCATGCGATCACCCCCCTGATTTGCCCTTGCCTGCTTGCCCTTCACGCTATTCTTCATCTTTTAATCTCAAGTGAACGAGGTAACCACATACTCCTTGACGAATTCGCCAATCCAAAGCAGCAAATTTGAACGATTTCCCGCGATAGTTGCCGCAGCGATACATCCGCCATCAGGCTTGCCAAACCGCACCGTTGGCTGCTCAATTCGCCGAATGAACGAAAACAACGAACGTCTCCTGAAAGCGGTCGATGACCGGGTCGACGATCTGGTCGCGCTGACCGCGGACCTGATCCGCTTTCCGACCATCAACCCGCCCGGCGAAGCCTATCGGCCGTGCGCAGAATATGTCGGAGCCCGGCTGAAACAGCGCGGTTTCGAAGTCGAATTCATCCGCGCCGAAGGCACGCCCGGCGACACCGACCGCTACCCGCGCGTCAATGTCGTCGCCCGCTTCGATGGCCGCTCGCCCGGCGCCTGCGTCCATTTCAACTCGCATATCGACGTTGTCGAAGCCGGCGACGGCTGGAGCCTCGACCCCTTCGCCGGCATTGTGAGGGATGGCAAGGTCTATGGCCGCGGCGCCTGCGACATGAAGGGGGGCCTGGCCTGCTCGATCATCGCCGCCGAGGCCTTCATGGAGGTCTTCCCCGACTTTCCGGGCGCCATCGAAATATCGGGCACGGTCGACGAGGAGTCCGGCGGTTTTGGCGGCGTCGCCCATCTGGCCAAGCTCGGCTATTTCTCCAAGCCGAAAGTCGACCACGTCATCATCCCCGAGCCGTTGAACAAGGACCGCATCTGCCTTGGCCATCGCGGTGTCTGGTGGGCGGAGATCGAAACCAAGGGCGAGATCGCGCACGGCTCGATGCCGTTCCTCGGCGATAACGCGGTGCGCCATATGGGCGCCGTGCTGCAGGCCTTCGAGGACGAATTGTTCCCGGCGCTCGACCGCAAGATAACGCGCATGCCGGTCGTGCCCGAGGGGGCAAAGCGCTCGACCATGAACATCAACTCGATCCATGGCGGCCAGACGGAGGATTTCCGGCCCGGCCTGCCCTCGCCCAACGTGCCCGATTCCTGCCGGCTGACCATCGACCGCCGCTTCCTGCTCGAGGAGGACCTCGGCACGGTCAAAAGCGAAGTGACCGATATCCTCGACCGGCTGAAGCGCGAGCGCAGAAAATTCGACTACGAGATCCGCGACCTGATGGAGGTGCTGCCCCTGATGACCGAGCGCGACGCGCCGGTGGTCAAGGCGGTGGCGCAAGGGATCATGGAGATATTCGACCGCGAGCCCGACTACGTGATTTCACCCGGCACCTACGACCAGAAGCACATTGCCCGCATCGGCCACATCTACGACTGCATCGCTTATGGCCCGGGCATTCTCGACCTCGCCCACAGGCCCGACGAATGGGTCGGGATATCCGACATGGTGGACGCGGCCAAGGTGATGGCGATCGGACTCAACGTGCTGCTCAGGAGTGCCAACGCACGGTAATCCGGCAGCGACGGAGCAAGCTTCGGTCGCTTGAGTCGGCGGCTCACGGAAAAACATTCCTGCCGACGCTGCCGGAAAGCACGAAACGCAATTTACTCCTCGGCGAAATCACGCTTCTATCCACCTGGTTTTGAGCACGTTTTTGAGCATATCGGGAGTTGCACGATGAAATTGTGGAAAACCATTCTCACCGCTGCGGCTTTGGCGCTGGCTGCCGGAACATCGGCGTTTGCCGCGCGAACCGACCTGGTCATCGGCGTCACGCTCGAACCCCCGCATCTCGATCCGACCGCCGGTGCCGCGGCAGCGATCGACGAAGTGCTTTACGCCAACGTGTTCGAGGGGCTGACGCGCATCGGTCCGAACGGCGAGGTGCTGCCGGATCTGGCCGAAAGCTGGACCATTTCCGACGACGGCAAGGTCTACACCTTCAAGCTGCATACCGGCGTGAAGTTTCACGACGGCACCAACTTCAACGCCGACGACGTGAAATTCTCGCTCGACCGCGCCCGTGCCGACAACTCGGTCAATGCGCAAAAGGGCCTGTTCGCCGCCATCGATACGGTCGAGGTCGTCGATCCGGCGACGGTCAAGATCACGCTGAAGAACCCGCAAGGGTCCTTCCTCTACAATATGGGCTGGGGTGATGCGGTCATCGTCGCGCCTGAGACAGCCGACACCAACAAGGAAAAGCCTGTTGGCACCGGCCCGTTCAAGTTCCAGAACTGGGCCAAGGGCTCATCGATCACGCTGATCAAGTCGGACACTTACTGGGGTGCCCCGGTGTCCCTTGACAAGGCGGAGTTCCGCATCGTTCCCGATGCCGCTGCCGCTGTGCCGGCGCTGCTTTCCGGCGACGTCCAGGCCTTTCCCTTCTTCCCAGATCTCGACAGCGTCGCGCAGGTCCAGGGCGATCCCCGCTTCAAGGTGGTGATCGGCTCGACCGAGGGCGAGACCATCCTCTCCATCAACAACAAGAAGCCGCCCTTCGACAAACTGCAGGTCAGGCAGGCGATCTCCTTCGCGCTCGACCGCAAGGCGATTATCGACGGCGCCTCGGCCGGTCTCGGCGTGCCGATCGGTTCGCATATGTCGCCCGCCAGCAAGGCCTATATCGACCTCACCGGCCTCTATCCGCACAATGTGGAGAAGGCCAGGGAACTTCTGAAGGAAGCCGGCTTCGAGAACGGCTTCAAGGCGACGCTGAAACTGCCGCCGCCCCCCTATGCGCGGCTTGGCGGCGAGATCATCGCCTCGCAGCTTCGCGACGTCGGCATCGATCTGGAAATCGTGCCCGTGGAATGGGCGCAGTGGCTGGACCAGGTGTTCACCAAGAAGGACTACGACCTGACCATCGTGTCCCACACCGAGCCCAACGACATCGATATCTATTCGCGCAAGGATTATTACTTCAACTACGACAATCCGACCTTCGACAAGATCATCGCCGACCTGAACCTCACCTCCGATGAGGCCAAGCGCATGACGCTGCTCGGCGAGGCGCAGAAGATACTGGCCGACGATGCCGTGGTCGGTTTCCTCTACGAACTGCCGAAAGCCGGCGTCTGGGACGCCAAGCTCGAGGGGCTGTGGGAAAACGCGCCGATCCAGGCCAACGACCTGACCAAGGTGAAGTGGACGGAGTGAGGGACTGCTGGCCAAAGAGGCGAAGTTTGCGTTCCTTCCCACCCCCCTCTGCCCTGCCGGGCATCTCCCCCGCAAGGGGGGAGATTGGCAGTTTCCACGCCGGCGCTGTCCTTGCATCGCTGGTGGTTAGCGAAAGCGGCGATGAAGGCTCAATCTCCCCCCTTGCGGGGGAGATGTCCGGCAGGACAGAGGGGGGTGGGCGGAAACGATATCGTCGCCGAGTATCCGCGACAGGCAATGCGGTCCTTCCATCATGACCGCCTATCTCCTCAAACGCCTTGCCATCGCTCTCGTCACCCTGGTTCTGGCCTCCATGGTGGTCTTCGCCGTGCTGGAGATCATTCCCGGCGACCCGGCGCGTCTGATGCTGGGCCTCAACGCCAGCGCCGAGCAGGTCGAGTTGCTGCGCAACCAGATGGGCCTCGACGCCCCCCTTGCCACGCGCTATCTGCACTGGGCCGGCGGCTTGCTGAGCCTCGATTTCGGCCGTTCCTACACCTATTCGGTGCCGGTCATCGACCTGGTCCGCGAGCGTGTCGTCGTCTCGCTGCCGCTGGCGCTGATCGCGCTGGCGCTGTCCACCGTCATTGCCATTCCGGTCGGGCTGTTTTCCGCCAGCCGGCGCGGGCGGGCCGGCGACACGATCGCGATGGGCGCCGCACAGCTTGGCGTCGCCGTGCCGAACTTCTGGTTCGCGCTGATGCTGATCTACCTGTTTGCCGTCTGGCTGCGGCTGGTGCCGGCCGGCGGTTTCCCGGGTTGGAGCGCGGGTGTGTGGCCGGCACTGAAGTCGCTGGTCCTGCCGGCGATCGCCCTCGCCCTGCCGCAAGCGGCGATCCTCGCCCGCGTCACCCGCTCGGCGCTGATCGAGGTGCTGCACGAGGACTACATCCGCACCGCCCGCGCCAAGGGCCTGCCCTATCGCGCGGTGCTGTGGCGGCACGCGCTGCGCAACGCCATGATCCCGGTTCTCACCATTCTCGGCCTGCAATTCGCCTTCCTGCTCGCCGGCACCATCATCGTCGAGAACGTCTTCTACCTGCCCGGCCTCGGCCGGCTGGTGTTCCAGGCGATCACCCAGCGCGACCTGATCGTGGTCGAAAGCGTCGTCATGCTGCTGGTCGCCGCCGTCATCGCCGTCAATCTGCTTGTCGATCTTTCCTATGCGGTCGTCGACCCGCGCCTGAGAAGCCGCCAATGACGCTGCACATCGACATGTCAGAGGAAAACCTCGCCGGCATCCTGGCCAAGGCGTTCCGAAACCGCTCGTTCCTCGCCGGTTTCGCCATCACCGCGCTGGTGGCAGCGGTTGCCATCGTCTCATTTTTCTGGACGCCTTTTGACGTCACCAGGCTGATCATCGCCAACAAGACCCAGGGGCCCTCGCTGGCGCACTGGTTCGGCACCGATCATTTCGGCCGCGACATTCTTTCGATGATCATGGTCGGCGCGCGCAACTCGATCGCCGTGGCGCTGGTGGCGGTCGGCATCGGCATGGGCATCGGCGTGCCGCTCGGTACCTTTGCCGCGGCACGCGGCGGCTTCGTCGACGAAGCGCTGATGCGGCTCAACGATCTCGTCTTCGCCTTCCCTGCCCTGCTCTCGGCGATCATGATCACCGCCATCTTCGGGCCGGGCGCGGTCAACGCCATCATCGCCATCGGCATCTTCAACATCCCGGTCTTCGCCCGCGTCGCCCGGGCCGGCGCGCTGGCGATCTGGCCGCGCGAGTTCATCCTCGCCGCGCGCGCCGCCGGCAAGGGCAGAACGCTGATCACGCTGGAACATGTGCTGCCCAACATCGTCACCTTGCTGCTGGTGCAAGGCACCATCCAGTTCGCGCTGGGCATCCTGGCGGAAGCCGGGCTTTCCTATGTCGGGCTCGGCACACAGCCACCGATGCCAAGCTGGGGCCGGATGCTGTTCGATGCGCAGACGCGCATGGTGGCGGCGCCGTGGATGGCGCTGTTTCCTGGCATGGCGATCGCCGTCACCGTGCTTGGCCTGAACCTGCTCGGCGACGGCATTGCCGACATTCTCGATCCCAAATCGCGGCGGCAGCGATGAGCCTGCTCGAAATCGAAACCTGTCGCTGTCGATCGGCGACACACCAATCCTCCGGGATGTCGAACTCTCCGTCGCGCCCGGCGAGGTGATGGGGCTGGTCGGGGAATCCGGCTCCGGCAAGTCGATCACGGCGCTCACCGTGATGCAGCTTCTGCCCTGGGCCGCGCGCGCCACCGGGCGCGTCACCTTCGACGGCATCGACATCCTTGCGGCGAGCGAAGACCAGATGTGTGCGCTGCGCGGCGACGACATCGGCATGGTGTTCCAGGAGCCGATGACGGCGCTGAATCCGGTCAAGACCATCGGCGAGCAGGTCGCGGAAGGCATCCGCTGGCATACGAAGGCAAGCCGCTCCAACGCTGAGGACCGTGCGCGAAAAATGCTCGACCGGGTTGGGCTGCCGTCGGCGCAGTTCCCGCTGTCGCGCTATCCGCACGAGCTTTCCGGCGGCCAGCGCCAGCGTGTCGTCATCGCCATTGCCTGTGCGCTGAAACCCAAACTGCTGATCGCCGACGAGCCGACGACCGCGCTGGACGTGGTGTTGCAGGCGCAGATCCTCGACCTGTTGCGCGGCCTCGTCGCGGAAAACCGCATGGGCCTGCTCTTGATCTCGCACGACCTCGCGGTGGTGACGGAGATGGCGGACCGCATCACCATCCTGCGCCATGGCGAAGTGATGGAAGCCGGCGACACGGCGCGCACTTTGTCCGAACAGCTTCATCCCTATACCCGACAGCTGGCGCAGGCTTCGATGCATGTGCCGGCGCGAGCCAGCACGAAAGAGATCGGCCAAGGCAAGCCCCTGCTTCAGGTAGACAGCGTGACGCGGGACTATCCGGGACGGCGCACGTCGCTGTTGAAGCGCGCAGCCCCGATCCGCGCCGTCGACGACGTCTCGTTCTCGATCGATCCCGGCCAGTCGGTGGCGTTGGTCGGGCGTTCCGGCTGCGGCAAGTCCACGCTTGCCCGCATGGTCCTGGCACTGGACGGACCGTCATCGGGAACGATCCGGTTTCGCGGCGAGGTCATCACCGGCAAGAGCGAGGCGGAGCTCAGGCCGGCGCGACGCGACATGCAGGTGGTGTTCCAGGACCCTTACGGTTCCTTCGACCCGCGCCAGAAGGTCGAAAAACTGGTGGCCGAGCCACTGCACGTCCTGGAGAAGGAGCCAACGAGTGCGGAGCGGCGCGAGATGGTGGCAAAGGCCCTGCACGAAGTCGGCCTCAGCCCGCGCGACATGGACAAATATCCGCACGAGTTTTCTGGCGGCCAGCGCCAGCGCCTGTCGATCGCCCGCGCCATCATCACCCGCCCGAGGCTGGTCGTCGCCGACGAGCCGGTCTCGGCGCTCGATGTCTCGATCCGTGCCCAGATTCTCGACCTGTTCGCCGAGCTCAACCAGAAGCTCGGCATCGCCTATCTGTTCATCACCCACGATCTGACCGTCGCCCGTGCCATCACCGACCAGGTGATGGTCATGCACGACGGCAGGATCGTCGAGCGCGGCGGGACGAGCGAGGTTCTCGACCATCCGCAGTCTGAAGCCGCCAAGGCCCTGGTCGCCGCGGCGCCCGATTTGCACAGGGCGATCGCGCGCCGGTTACAGGAACAGGGTTGAACCGTTCAGAGGCCTACTCTTGAGGCTTCACCACATCGGCAGGTCTGATGTCGAGCAGGTCGAGCGTGCGGCGCAAGAGCTGCATTTCGTTCCCGGCAAGTTGCGAATCGGCCTTGGCGATCTCGGCCATGTGGCGGGCAAGCAGTTTGCGCCGCTCGACGTCGAGGTCGCGGAACTGCGCGATGGCTTGCGAGCTGTTGGTCTCGTAGCCGAAGTCGTTGAGATATTCGATGACGCTGTCGATGCTGGCTTCCGGAATGCCGAAGGCTTCCCGGCAGATGCGCCTGAAGGCAACCATTTCGCTCTCAGTCACCGAACCGTCGGCCAGGATCATGCGGAACAGCATGAGCAGCTCCGCCGACAGCACGGGATCGTCCGCAACCTTGCGCACGCCGGGGTCGCCATCGAAGATCGAACGTATCTGGTCCAGCAAAGCGAATGCCATCAGCGTCCCTTTCCGATTCGTTGCAAATAGGTAGCGCGGAATCGGTCTTGCGCAAACGGGTGATCGAACGCGCCGCCCCTCCTCGCCGGACGTCTACCGGCCATCCGCAATGGCGCAAAACTGATCAAGCCGCTGCTGGTGATCGTCTGTCTGGCGCTGGCCATCAGGCTGCTGGCCGATCCCGTAAACCCGCTGCGCACGCTCATTGGTGTGTGATGGTGCGCCTGATAGTATGCGGTTGTACGAATCATGTAGGAGGAGCCACACATGAATCTCAGTGCGCCTACACAGCTTATTTTCATTATATCCGTTGTTATCGCCGTCATCGGCCTTCTCGCCGCTCTCGGCGTTCTTGCGTTTATTCCACTTGCCGCGGTGTGGATCGTCCTCATCGCTTACATCGTGCTTGCCGTCGGCTGCTTGATGCGCGGCGCTTAAGCACTCAAATCTCAGGCAACTCGGAGCGCCCGGCCACAAGCCGGGCGCTTTTGATTCCGAGGGATGATCTGTTAGGCTCCTTGGGCACAAGGATGGCCCATGCCGGTCGAGATGCAGCATCATGACCAACCGGACCGTTCGGTCGCCGATCGGTTCGAGATGGTGCGGCGCGCGCCAGGCTCTCAGCTTCAAGGCGCAGTCACCGACCTGTGCGGCTATCGCGAAACGGCATCCGGCCGTTTCCGCAACGTCGAGTTTGCATCGCTGACCGTGCCGCTGGTCATCAGCTTTGCCGAACCCTTCGCCATCGGGCTCGGCAAGGATCCCGGCGACAACGACCGCTTCGCCAGTTTCGCCGCCGGCCTCTATGCCGGTCCGGTGGTGATCGAGTCCTTCGGCGGCGCCTGCTGCGTCCAGGTCAATTTCACCCCGCTCGGCGCCTGCCGCTTCTTCGGCCTTCCGATGAGCGAACTGACCGACCGCATGGTCGGCCTGGACGATGTGCTCGGACTTGAAGGCACTGCGCTGCGCGAAAGACTTGGCAATGCGCGCGACTGGAGCGCACGCTTTGCCATCGCCGAGACGTTCGTCGCCGCACGGCTGGCCGAGGCCCGGGAAACGCAGGCCGAAATCGCCTGGGCCTATGACCGGATCATCGTGTCGGGTGGCCGCATTCGCGTCTCTTCGCTTGCCGACAGGCTGGGCTGGAGCCGCAAGCATCTCTTGGGAAAATTCTCCGACGCGATCGGCGTCGGTCCCAAGACACTGTCGCGCATCGTCCGCTTCAACCGGGCGCTCGGCCTTTCAAGGCAGGACAATTGCAGTTGGGCCGATATCGCCGCCGACTGCGGCTATGCCGACCAGGCGCATCTGGTGCGCGAATTCCGCGACCTTGCCGGCGAAACGCCGACGATGCTTGCCGCCCGGGCATAGGCGCTGGGGCACCCCGTGCGTGCCCAATGGGGCGCGCGGCATGCTTTAGTGTTGCAGCGTCCTTTGCGCGTCCATTCGGATGCGCGGCGCTGCAAAGGTAACATTTCTTCAAGACGCCGGGCCGGCCTTCGCCCCAGACTGGGTTATCGACCGACCCAAACGAAGGAGATCGTCATGCCGAAAACCACTGATGCGCCGCGGCTTTATCCGGCACTACGCTACGGGAATGCCGCCAAGATGATCGACTGGTTGGGCGAGGCCTTCGGCTTCAGCGTCCGCGCCCGCTATGGCGAAGGCGACGTCGTGCACCATGCCGAGCTCGCGTTCGGCTCTTCGATAATCATGCTCGGCACCGCACGCGAGGACGCTTTCGGCAAGATGGTCGGCGCACCGGGTTCCGGCGGCGGCAACTCGATCTATGTCGCCGTCGACGACGCCGATGCCGCCTACACCAGAGCCAAGAAGGCCGGCGCCGAAATATTGGAAGAGCTCACTGACCGCGACTATGGCAGCCGCGAGTTCATCTGCCGCGATCCGGAAGGCAATGTTTGGTCCCTCGGCACCTACTGGCCGAAAGCCAACGAACCCGCCAGCTAGCGCGCGAGGCCAAAGATCGCGTCGCAGTCGAGGTGGGTTTCCAGCTCGGCTGCGATCTCGTCCAGCGCCCGTTCGACCTCGGCGCGGTAGTCGATGCCGCCGCCTTTGACGCCGAGGTTTTCGAGGAACTTCGCCCGAAAAGCGTCGGCGGAAAACAGCCCGTGCAGATAGGTGCCTAATACCTTGCCGTCGGCGGAGGTCGCGCCGTCATCGACGCCGCTGATGACGGCGGACGGCCGCAGCGTGTCCGGACCGGTGGTGCGGCCGAGATGGATCTCGTAGCCCTCGAGCGGCAGGTCGAATTGCACCGAGTGCGCGCTGACGTTGCGCACCGTCTTTTCCGGTTCCATCACCGTTTCGACGTCGAGCAGGCCAAGCCCTTTGGTCTCGGTCACGCTGCCTTCGATGCCGTCGGGGTCGCGCACGACATGGCCGAGCATCTGGAAGCCGCCGCAAATGCCGACCACGTGGCCGCCGCGCTTGCGGTGGGCGGCAAGGTCGCGATCCCAGCCATTCTCGCGAAACCTCAAGAGATCGCCGATCGTCGATTTGGACCCGGGAATGACCACCAGCCCGGCATCTTCGGGGAGGTTCTGGCCGGGCGGCACGAACACCACCTCGACTTCGCGTTCGGCCTTGAGCGGGTCGAGATCGTCGAAATTGGCGATGCGCGAAAGCATCGGCACGGCGACCTTCAACGCCCGCTTTTCGCCGGACGCCAGACGTTCGAGCACCACCGAATCTTCCGAGGGCAACCGCGCCGCCGCCTTCAGCCACGGCACGACGCCGAAACAGCGCCAGCCGGTGAATGTCTCGATCGCCTTGATGCCGTCTTCGAACAAGGAGACATCGCCACGGAACTTGTTGATGAGATAGCCGGCGATCATGCGCCGGTCCTCTTCCGGCAGGATCAGATGGGTGCCGGCGACCGAGGCGATGACGCCGCCGCGATCGATGTCGCCGACGAGGATCACCGGCACGTTGGCTCGCGTGGCAAAGCCCATATTGGCAATGTCGCGGCTCCTGAGATTGATCTCGGCCGGCGAACCGGCGCCCTCGACGATGACGAGGTCGGCGCCTTCCCCGACTTTTGCCCAGGAGTCCAGCACGGCATCCATCAGCCGGCCCTTCAGCGCCTGGTAGTCGCGCGCCCGTGCCTCGCCGAACACCTTACCCTGCACCACCACTTGCGCGCCCACATCGGTCTGCGGCTTGAGCAGCACCGGGTTCATGTGGACGGAGGGCGCAACGCCACAGGCGATCGCCTGCAGCCATTGGGCGCGACCGATCTCGCCGCCGCCGCTGTCGCCTGGAATATCGGCGACGGCAGCGTTGTTCGACATGTTCTGCGGCTTGAACGGCCGCACTTTCAGCCCACGATTCCTGGCCGCGCGGCACAGGCCCGCAACCAGCACCGTCTTGCCGACATCGGAGCCCGTGCCCTGCAGCATGATCGCCTTGGCCGCCATCAAGTCCTGCCCTGTGAAACGGTGCCGGTGATCGTGGATTTCGCCGCCAGCGGCCCGCCACGCCAGATGTAGAGCGCCAGCAGCGGCTCCTTGCCGGTGCGCATGGCGTGGCTGACATCAGAAGCATGGTGGATCACCTCGCCCGCCTCGCGTGTGCGAAAGCCGCCCTCGCCCATGCGCCATTCGGTGCCGCCGGTCAGCGGAAGATAGATCTCCTCGGCGACATGATGATGATCGGGATAGAGGATATCAGGCCCCAGGATCAGCAGGCCGCCCGCGACCTCGTCATTGACGAAATGGCCGCGTGTGCCGAAGACCTCCAGCCAGCCGTAATTGTCCATGAACGTCTTGCCGAAATCCGCTTCGCTGTAGGTCTGCCCCCAGCGCAGATCGCCCCGGCGTTCCGCAAGCAACCGCGCCAGCGGCCTGGCGCCTGCCGGAACAAGTTCGACGATACGGTCGAGCTGGCGCAGGCAGGCGAGCGGATGCGGCTCGAGCGGACGCGCCGGCATGGCCCAGCCGATCCGGGCAACGGCATCGCGCACCAGTCTGTTGTCCACTGCTTCGAGAGTGCTATGGAAACATTCGAGCAGTTCATCGAAATTTGTCGTCACGCCTTGCTCCAGACACGCATTCGCGCACAGCCGCTCCCAGATGGTTGGATGGAGATGGTCGGCTTGCGCGGCGGCATCATTGGTCTAGATTGGACGGCGCGCAAAGCCAAAAACGACAGGCCAGCAGGCCGAGACATCAGGGAGCACGCTATGGACGCCGCTGTCGATGCGAGCACCAGCCAGTTCGAACTCAACGAGGACCAGCGCGCCATCCAGGAGATGGCCGAGGCCTTCGCCGCCGACCGCGTCGCGCCGAACGCGCTCGACTGGGATCGCAACAAGCATTTTCCGGCGGACGTCATCCGCGAGACGGGGCCGCTCGGCCTTGGCGGCATCTATGTCAGGGACGATGTCGGCGGCTCGGCGCTCGGCCGGCTCGACGCCGTGCTGATCTTCGAGGCGCTTTCGCGCGCTGATCCGGCCTTCTCCTCCTTCATCTCGATCCACAACATGGTGGCGTCGATGATCGACCGCTTCGGCAGCGACGAGCAGCGCCAGCGCTTCCTGCCGAAGCTGACCTCGATGGAATGGCTGGCGAGCTACTGCCTGACCGAGCCGGGTTCGGGATCGGATGCAGCGGCGCTGAAGACGCGCGCGGTCAAGAGCGGCAGTGACTATGTGCTGAACGGCGCCAAGCAGTTCATCTCGGGCGCCGGCGACAGCGACATCTACATTGTCATGGCGCGCACCGGCGCCGACGGGCCGAAGGGCATTTCCACCTTCGTCGTGCCGAAGGACGCGCCAGGCCTGTCCTTCGGCGCCAACGAGCACAAGATGGGCTGGCACATGCAGTCGACCCGCCAGGTCGTCTTCGAGGACTGCAAGGTGCCGGCGCAAAATCTCTTATCGGTCGAAGGCGCCGGCTTCGGCATCGCCATGGCCGGGCTCGACGGCGGCCGGCTCAACATCGCCGCCTGTTCGCTGGGCGGCGCGCAGTCGGCACTCGACAAGGCGCTGTCCTACACCGCCGAGCGCAAGGCCTTCGGTTCCAGGATCAACCAGTTCCAGGCGCTGCAGTTCAAGCTCGCCGACATGGAGACCGAGTTGCAGGCGGCACGCATCTTTCTCTACGCCGCCGCCTCGAAGCTCGACCGCAAGGCCCCGGATGCCTCGAAGTGGTCGGCCATGGCCAAGCGCTTCGTCACCGATATCGGCTTCAATGTCGCCAACGACGCGCTGCAACTGCATGGCGGCTACGGCTATCTGCACGATTACGGCATCGAGAAGCTGGTGCGGGATCTGCGCGTCCACCAGATTCTCGAAGGCACCAACGAGATCATGCGCGTCATCATCGCACGCGCCCTGATCGGCCGATAAACATGTAGGCAGTAGGCAGTAGGCAGTAGGTGAAAGATGATCGGCAAGATCAATTCGTACAAGGATCTTATCGTGTGGCAGCAGGCGATGGATTTGGCCGTCACCACCTACTCATTGACCAAGGCATGGCCAAAAGAGGAATTGTATGGGTTGACCAGCCAAATCCGCCGCTCAGCGACCTCTATCCCTGCAAAACATCGCGGAAGGCTATGGCCGCGACAACAGAGGCTCTTATCAGCAATTTCTCAGGATAGCCCAAGGCTCGCTGAAGGAGTTCGAGACACACCTCCAGATCGCTGAACGCATTGGCCTTGCCACGCATGATCAAGCCTATCACATGCTGTTGGCAACCGAGGGCATCGGAAAAATGCTTCGCCAACTTATTATCAAGCTTGCGCCCAAATAGACTGCCTACTGCCTATTGCCTCACCCAAATCACGGAGCGCCATTATGACCACCATCGCCTTCATCGGCCTCGGCAATATGGGCAATCCGATGGCCGCCAACCTCGTCAAGGCGGGACATGCCGTGCACGGCTTCGACCTGATGCCGGAAAACCTCGTCGTCGCCAAGGAACATGGCGTCGTCGTCATGGCCAATGCCGTTGCCGCGGTGAAGGATGCCGATGTGGTCATCACCATGCTGCCGGCCGGCAAGCATGTCCTGTCGGTCCACGAGGACATCGCGCCCAAGGCAAAAAAAGGCGCGCTGTTGATCGATTCCTCGACCATCGACGTCGAATCGGCCCGAAAGGCCCACGCCATCGCCGCCAGGCATGGGCTGCTGTCGATCGACGCGCCGGTTTCCGGCGGCACCGGCGGCGCCACTGCCGGCACGCTGACCTTCATGGCCGGTGGCTCGAAGGAAGCCTTCGCCAAGGCCGAACCAATCCTCAAGCCGATGGCCGGCCGCATCGTCCATTGCGGCGATGACGGCGCCGGACAGGCGGCAAAGATCTGCAACAACATGATTCTCGGCATTTCGATGATCGGCGTCGCCGAAGCCTTCGTCCTGGCGGAAAAGCTCGGCCTGTCGCATCAGGCGCTGTTCGACGTCGCCTCGACCTCCTCCGGCCAATGCTGGTCGCTGACCACCTACTGCCCTGTGCCCGGCCCGGTGCCGACATCGCCGGCCAACAATGGCTACAGGCCGGGTTTTGCCGCAGCCCTGATGCTGAAGGACCTGAAACTGTCGCAGGAAGCCGCGCAAGGCGCAGGCGCGGTGACACCGCTCGGCGCCGAGGCCGCCCAGCTTTATGCGCTTTTCAACGCCCAGGGGAATGCCGGCGCCGATTTTTCCGGCATCATAAATTTCCTGCGCGGTACCCCGGCGTAAGCCTCGAACTCGACAGGGCTTTTCGATTTCCCGGCAAAGAGAAACATCGCAAATTTAGATTTGCTTAAACTCTCGATAACCCCCCGGTAACGATGTGCCTGTAAAACGGAATGCGAGGCGGCTATCGCATCCCGCCCGGCGCTCCGGATCAGGTCTCGCGTACCGGAGCCCGTAAGTTTCGCAAGTATTCTGGTAGCGAAGCGCCATGCGTATCTGGCAAAGCCGCGTTCCCGAGGGAGCGCGGCTTTTGCGTTCCTCGCCTGGCGGGATATTCGGCAGAATGCGGCATTCAAACACCGGGCGTCCGGCTGCAGGACGCCCGATGATCGTTCTATCCTACAGCTTGCGCAGATCCGCATGCGCCAGATCGAGCGCCTTGGCTATACGGTCGCAGGCCATGTCGATCGTCTCGCGCGTCCAGATCAGCGGCGGCGACAGGATCATCGTGTCGCCGGTGGCGCGCAGCATCATGCCCTGGGCGACTGCGTGGTCGCGAACAAGCACGGCCGCGCTCCCGGCCGGCAGGAAGCGCTCCTTGGTCGCCTTATCCCTGACGATCTCGATTGCCCCCATCAGCCCGATCGAGCGCACCTCGCCGACCAGATCGTGACCACCGATGCGCTCCTGCAGCGCCTTGGCGAAATAGGGTCCGGTGTCGTTCTTGACCCGCTCGACCAGGCCTTCCCGCTCGATGATCTCGAGGTTCTTCAGCGCCACCGCGCAGGCCACCGGGTGACCGGCATAGGTGTAGCCGTGATAGAACTCGCCACCCTTCTCGACCAGAGTCGCGGCGATGCGGTCGCCGACCAGCAGCGCCGATAGCGGCTGATAGCCTGACGTCAGCGCCTTGGCGGTGGTGATGGTGTCGGGCTCGATGCCGAAGGTTTGCGCTGCGAACCACGCGCCGGTGCGGCCAAAGCCGGTGATGACCTCGTCCAGCATCAGGAGGACATCGTATTTGCGGCAGATGCGCTGCACTTCCGGCCAATAACTCATCGGCGGGATCTTCACCCCGCCCGCCCCCATCACCGGCTCGCCAATGAAGGCGGCGACCTTGTCGGCGCCGGCTTCGAGGATGGCGTCCTCGACGGCTTTTGCCGCGCGCAGGCCGAAATCATGGTCGCTTTCACCGGGCAGAGCCAGTTCATAGGCATAAGGCATCATCACATGGACGATGTTGGGCACCGCGCCGTTGAGCTGGTTATGCATCTGTTCCATGCCGCCCAGCGACGCCCCGGCGATGGTCGAGCCGTGATAAGCCGTCTTGCGCGAGATGATGCGGTTCTTCTCGGGCTTGCCTTCCAGCGCCCAATAGTGACGGACAAGGCGCAGCGCCGTATCGTTGGCCTCCGAACCGGACGAGCCGTAGAATACCTGGTTGACGTGCTTCGGCGCCAGTTCCGCCAGCTTTTTGGCCAGCAGCACCGGCGTCGGTGTCGAGCATTTGAAGAAGGAATTGTAGTAAGGCAGTTCCTTCATCTGGGCGTAAGCCGCGTCGGCCAGCTCATCGCGGCCATAGCCGACATTGACGCACCATAGCCCGGCCATGCCGTCGAGGATTTCCGTCCCTTCGGAATCGTAGACGAACGGCCCGTTGGCGTGGGTGATGATGCGCGAACCTGCCTCGCGCATCTCCCTGTGGTCGGTGAACGGATGAAGGTGATGCGCAGCATCGATCTGCTGAAGCTGCTTCAGCGAATAATTCTGATAAGTCATGTCTGATCTTTCCTCTTGAACCAATCCGGCAATTGCAGCCGGGGCGGATTCCTCAGAGGAAGGCGGGCGGCGAATAGCCGATGCGGGCGCAAAGCCGCAAAAGCTCGGCGCGAAGCGTGCGCGGCGACGGCGTCACCGCGACCCCAAATGCGCAACATCTCCTCATCCGAGCCATGAGCTGTACCTTAGGCCGTCCGACGCGATCAGTTCAAGCCGTTCCGTTCAGCGTCCGTTGCAGGAAGACATACTTCATCGCCGCCTGTGCCGCTTGCGGCCGGCGATCGCCGCGCCCGCCATGGCCGCCCTCGGTCTCCTCGAAGAACAGTGTCTTGGCATGACCGGCGGCCTGCAGGCGCCCGGCCATCTTGCGCGCATGGCCGGGATGGACGCGGTCGTCGGCGGTCGAGGTGGTCAGCAGGACCGGCGGATAGGCGGCATCGGCCTCGACATGCTGATAGGGTGAGTAGGCTGCCAGCCAGGTCGCTTCTTCCGGCTTCGCCGGATCGCCATACTCGGCCATCCAGGACGCGCCGGGCGGCAGCTCGGTGTAACGCAGCATGTCGAGCAGCGGCACGTCGATGATGACCGCACCGAACAACTCCGGATGCTGGGTCAGCGAAACGCCGGTCAGCAGGCCGCCATTCGAGCCGCCCTGGATGCCGAGCGTCGCTGGCGTAGCGATGCCGCGTTTCACCAGGTCTTGCGCCACCGCGGCGAAATCGTCGAAGGCATTCTGGCGATTGGCCTTGAGCGCGGCCTGATGCCAGTTCGGGCCGAACTCGCCGCCGCCGCGGATATTGGCCTGAACATAGGCATTGCCCTTTTCCAGCCACAGCCTGCCGCGCACGCCGGCATAGCCGGGCAGCAACGGCACTTCGAAGCCGCCATAGCCGTAAAGCAGCGTCGGCACCGGCCCGTTCTGATCGCGCCGCCTGACGACGAAGTAAGGGATCTTGGTGCCGTCTTTCGAGCGCGCCTCGAACTGTTCCGAGACAAGGGACGACGCATCGAAACGCGCCGGCTGCGATTTCACCGTTGTCAGCATCGCGGCATTGTCGTCCGACCAGATGATCGAGCTCGGCGTCAGGAAATCGGTGAAGGAGAAGGACACGCTGGAGCCGAAACGCTCGGCGTGACTGATGCCGACACTGCCGTTTTCGGGCAGCGCCACCGGCTGCAGCGACCAGCCGCTGTCACCGCGTTGGCAGGCGACGACCTTGCCGCGCACATTGTCCATCAGACTGATGAACAGCCGGTCTTGAGTGCGGGCAATGCCGGCGATCGAGACACGGTCCGCCGGCTCCAGCACGGTTTCGACGGGCCCCAACGCATTGGTTTTGATCCAGCGCTCGAAGTCCAGAGAATAGAGACCGTCAGGCTTGCACAGCGTGCCGTCCGGCGCCGTCCAAGGGCTGCGCACGGCGAAGACGAACTGGTCCTTGAACAGCTCCGTGTCGGTGACGTCGTCCGGCAGCGGGATGCGCCTGTTCTCGCCGGACGGCAGACGCAGAAAATTGTGCGAGGTGAAGAAGTCGAGCGTCCTGGTCAGGAACAGATGCCGCCTGTCGCCGTCGAATTCGACGGAACCGCCGGCAGCGAGATCGCGCTTCTGCGCCTCGAAGATCTGCGTCGCATCCTCCAGCCTGGTGCCGCGCTGCCACAACTTGACCACGCGCGGATAACCTGACTGGGTTTTTTCGTCGTCTTCGAAGGCAGCCGAGACGATGACCGTGTCCTTGTCCAGCCAGCTGAAGCCCGACTTCGAGGCAGGAGCGCGAAAGCCGCCCTCGACAAAGGATTTGGTTTCGATGTCGAATTCGCGCATCTCGCTGGCGTCGCCGCCATCCGGCGACAGGCTGAGCAGGCAGCGTGTAAAGTCGGGGTAGAGCCGGCTGGCGCCGCTGAACACCCATTTGACGCCCTCTTTGGCCGACAGACTGTCGAAGTCGATGATCGTCTCCCAATCCGGCTTCTCGGTTTTGTAGGAATCAACCGTCGTGCGCCGCCAGAGGCCGAGCACGTTGGTCTTGTCCTGCCAGAAATTGTAAACGTGGCCGTTGAGTGCAGACCCGACCGGAATGTTGTCTTCGGCCGTCATCAGGTCGAGTGCGGTTTGGAAGGAGGCCTGATAGGACGGATCGCCTTGCAATTCACCTGTTGTAATCGCGTTCTGACGGTGAACCCAGTCGAGTGCTTCCTTGCCTGTCCTGTCCTCCAGCCAAAGAAAGGGATCGTCAGCCGCCGAATTCGGCTGCGTCTTCGTGTTCGACTTGGTCATGCGGTCTCCAGTTGAATCAGGCGTCGGCCTCGCCAACATCGACATGGCGGCTCCGATATTCAAGACGCCAGCTGCTTTTCGATTCACACCATCCGCCGCCGCATGACGGTTGTGACCGCCAGCACCAGGCAAATGGCGCCAAGTGTGATCGGCAGGCCGTCCGCACCGAGAATATCCATGGCGCCGCCCGCCAGCGGCGGCACGGCGATGCCGCCAACGCCCCACATCAGCGAGAAGGCGGCGTTGCCGGCGACCAGTGCCGAGCCGGTGAACCGATCGCCGAGCTCGATGATCGACATCGTGTAGATGCCGTAGGAAACCGCGCCCCAGATAAAGACGCATGGCCAGATCAGCGGCGTCTCGATGAGAACCGGCAGCAGCACGCATCCGAGCACCGTTAGGGACACACAAATGAACCGCACCAGACGCGCCGTCAGCCGTTCCGCCAACAGGCCGAGCGGCACCTGCATGGCGATGTTGCCGGCGATCATCACGGACAGCAGCGCCGACATGCGGGCCTCCGCGAGGCCGTAATGCGTTCCGTAGACCGGAAGCAGTGCCAGCACGGCCTGTTCGAAACCGGCGGCCACGACGACCGCGGACAACAGCAGCCATGCCATCGGCATGAAGCCCATGACCGAAACCCGGTGCCCGGTCTCATGGAACTTCGGCAGCCGTCCCATCACCAAAGCCAGGGAGGCGCCACAAAAGACAAATGCGCCGATGCCGACGAGAAACGGAGGCCATCCTTCGGTGCCGACGGCAAGAAGACAAAGCGGACCGGCCGCGAAGCCGGCCGAAATGACAGTGGAATAGATCCCCATCACCCGACCGCGCCGCGCCGGCGGCGCCAGTGCGATCACCCAGGTCTCGCTCAGCACGTAGAGCGGATTGGTCACGACGCCGATCAGGAAACGCAGCGGAAACCACAGATAGACATTTTGCGTCCAGCCGATCAGCGCCAGCACGATCGCGGAAAGGGCTGCGCAGGTGAGCGCCGTGCGCCCTGCCCCGAACCGGCGCGCCAGCGCCGGGATGAGCGGCGAAGAGACGATAAAGCCGACCGGCGTCATTGCCGCCGAAAGGCCGATCATGGCCGGCGAGACGCCCTGGCGCTGCAGGATGAAGCTCAGCAGCGGATAGCTTAGCCCCTGCGCGATGGCGAACACCGAGACGGTGGCGATCACGCCGGTGATCGCCGCCCACTGCATTCTCTCGCCTCTGTTCGTTTCCGCCAGGTCCATGATCCGCACCATATGGGAACCTGCAGGATTAGCGTTTCGGCGGCGTGCCAGGAAGCACCGGTGACGAAAACCGCTTGCGCCAGCCGGACGATGACTTGTTCAAGAGCTCCGCCGCTTGAAGGACCGGTACAAGGCGAACACCACCAGCAACACGTCGAGGCCGGCGATTACGGCCGGCAGGCCGAGCGGGCCGATCGCCTGCATGAGCATGCCGGCGCCTGGCGGGCCGACGATGCCGCCCGCACCCCACATCAGCGCGAAAGCGGCGTTGCCGGCGACAAGCATCGTTCCCTTGAACCGGCTGCCGAGCTCGACCAGCGCCATCGTGTAGACGCCGTAGCCGACCGCGCCCATCACGACGAGCACCGGCCAGACCAGCAGCGTCGTGATCAGCACGGGCAGCAAAAACGCGCAAACGGCCGTCGCCAGCGCACAAAAGACGATCATGGCCCGGCCGCCGAAACGTTCCGCTAGCAGGCCAAGCGGAATCTGCAGCAGGATGTTGCCGAGCGAAAGCGCCGTCACCAGTGCCGCCAGCACCGTTTCCGGCAAACCGTAGCCGGAGCCGAAGACCGGGATCAGCGCATAGGTGCTTTGCTGGACCGCGGCCGAAACCAGCACCGCAAGCAGCAGCGCCGGCGCCAGCCTGGCGAAGCCGACAATACCGCCGGAAGGCTCGCCATCATCCTCGAAGCCGGCCAGCCTGGAGGACACGGCACGCAGGATTGCCGCGCAGAGGGCGAAACCGGCGATTCCGGCTATGAAGGGTGCCCACCCCGACGTGCCGACCGCTATCAGTATCAGCGGTCCCGCCGCATAGCCGGCGCCCATGAGCGTATTGAACACCCCCATAACCCTGCCGCGACGCGACGGCGGTGCGAGCGAGAGCGCCCATAGTTCGCCGAGGATATAGAGCGGGTTGATGACCACGCCGACGATGAAGCGGAGGACGAACCAGGCCACCCAGTCCTGCAGATAGCCGATTGCCAGGAAGCAGAGCGCGCCGGTCAGCGAGCAACCCACGGCGAGCGTCCGCGCGCCGACGAGCCGAACGGCGGCCGGCACGAACGAGGCCGAAAGGATCAAGCCGAACGGCATCATCGCGGCGGACAGGCCGATCGCCGCCGGAGACATGCCTTGCCGCTGCATCAGCAGCGTGAACAGCGGGTAGCTCAATCCTTGCGCCGCGCCGAACATGGCCAGCGCCGCGGTGACGCCGGCAAGCGCTGCCCATTGCGTTCCCGCTTCGTCGTCGCTCGAGCCGGTCGCGACCATGCTGCCATCCGTGTGTGAATTGCAGACCATTCGGTCGGCACGCCACCCAGCTACCGGTTCGATTTCGGGAAAGGAAGGGCCGGAGGAGGAAATCCATTTGCGCCAACCATCTGTTGCGGCGCGGCGCGATTCATGGCGCGTGTTTGGCGCCGTTCAAACCGCTACGGAAAATATCGCGCAATCGCCCCCTTCCTGTCGTCCGCGTAAGGCTTCAGCCACTTGTCGTCAGTGGAGAGCCCGTCCCTGTCGGACGGCCCCTTTCCAATCGTCCTGCGCCAAGCTCGGAACTTGTAATGGTCGAACACGTCGAGCATATGCACCGCATAAGCCGCGGCGAACGTCTTGTCGCCTTCCACGATCACCATGTTCTCGTCGTTTTCATAGGACGCCTTGTAGCCGAGGTTGTGGCTGCCGGTGACAACGGTCGCGTTGTCCGCCATCGGATCGATGATAACGATCTTGTCATGCACGATCGCATGGCCGACGGTCAGCACTTCCGCCTGAAAATCCCGGGCAATTGTGGCTCCCGTCAGGTTCGCCGCCCTGACGATGGAGATGTTCGGCGCCTCCCAGACCTTCTCCGGAAAGACGAATGGCGACTTGCCGTCCTTGTTCGATTTGCCGGTGACCGGATCCTTGGTCGGGGCAATGTAGTTGGGCATGGCGGTGTGATCGCTGATTGCGCCTTGCACTATGAGCTTTGGGTTCGCCGTCGCGGCCGCCACCGCCTGGTCGATGATCGAGTTGTCGCCAAGCCGCGAAGGATTGAACACGAGAAAGAGCACCGCCTCCTTCGCCGCCCTGATACGCCTGAAAACGTCATCGAGGTCGACAGGGCGCACAGAGATATCCTTCTTGTTGCGGTCGGGATCGTTCGGCGAAAACCACACTGTAAGGCCGTCCAACGGCACTGTGTCGCCGTTCAGCGGGTTTGGCCTGCGGTTTTCCCGGCGAAAGGGCACGCCTTGCGCCTGCGCGACACGACCGGCAGCACTTTCATCTGCCGGCGGCGGGAACACGTCGGCCTTCATACGTTCCCAATAGGCATCGAACACTTTGGCCATGGCAGGGTCGTCGCGGATGAAGGCATTGTTGGACTGTCCGCAAATGCCTGTCGACGTCCAGTTGGTGCTGCCGGTCATCACCGCCTGCGCATCGCCTTGCGCATCACGATAGACGGCAAATTTATTGTGGCCGATATGGCTGTTGTTGAACAGACGGTTCGTCAGCGTGACGCCCGCATCGCGCAACCGCTTTCTGAAAGGTGCGTTGCCGGCATCCCAAGCCTTCGTTTTGTCGTCCCTGCCCGAATTCGAGAGAATGACTTCGACGACATCCTTGGCTTCGATGATCGCGTCGCACAACTCGTCATCGCCAAGTTCATAGAGGGCAAGCCTGACAGTGCCGCCTTGGGTCTTGGCCCGTTTCAGCAGGCTGGTGAGCACGTCCGGCACATCGCCTTGCAGATAGGTCCGTATCTCGCCGCCGGGGCGCTGAAGCTCGGCCCTGATCTTGTCGCGCTGCCCGACCTTGATGCCCGCTTCTGCCAGCGCATGCGACATCCATTGTGTCGACAACACGCCATTGGTGAAGGCGACACGCGCCTTGCCGAACATCTGCCCCAAAAAGATCGGCGGGCTGACGGCACCGTTGCCGAGATAGCCAAGCGGCCGAGCCGCTCCAGTATAGGCGGGTTTGCCGTCGACCACTTGAGCCGGGCGTACCGGCACCGGATCGAGGCCCGGCTTCATGTCGCCGACCGGACGTACGCGGTAGGCGATCATCTCGCCATCCCGCCTGACCTCAAGGCTGTCGCGCCGGCGCCGCACGGTAAGATCGCGCCAGAATGTTTTTTGCACCGGCCACACACCGCTGTCCTGTGGAATCCATCTTGGATTGCGCTGTCCCTTGAACGGCACCCAGGTCGCCAGGCAACGCTCCTCGCCGGTACTGGGATAGATGCGGACAATCTCGAAGCCGAGACATCCTGGGATCATCCCGTCGAGATCCCATGACAGGAAAGTAACTTCGTTGTTTGTCGCCGCACGCACTTTGATGACGTCAGGCATCGCTATCCCCTCAAAAGACGCTAGCAGCCAAGTATGTCACAAGTAAAAGACAGAACTGTAACGCATTCCACATTACGGCATCTTGCTCGATCCTAGGCCATGATCCCGAAAAGTGAAAACCGGTTTTTGGAAAAGATCATTGTCGAGCAAGAAGATGGAGCCCCATCCCGAATCTATCGATGGACCAGGCTCTGGGCGCCCCTCACGGCATCGACCGCCCTTCAGCCATGTCGCTTCCCTCTTCCTAGTGGTCGCCGCCTCCGCAATGGCGGGGCGGCCGGCGGTCCATTATGTCGCTGCATTGTCGCACCGTACGAGGCCTATCATGACCGCCGCCCTTCATCCCGCCGAACCGGCATTGGCAACCGACCGCGCCCGCCGCGGCGGGCGCGCGGGAAAGCTCGCCGGCGGATCGGCGGCGTTCGAGCAGCCGCCTTTCCGTCAACTGAAAATTCCGCTGACGCCGACGAAGCTGGTCTCCGACGACGAGCTCGAATCGATCCACCTCGCCTCGTTGCGCGTGCTGCGGGAAATCGGCGTCGACGTGCTGCACGACGAGGCAAGGCGCATCATGAAGGCACATGGCGCGGATGTCCGCGAAGGCAGCGAGCGGGTGCGCTTCGACAGCGACATGATCCTCGAACTCATTTCGCACTGCCCGCCGGAATTCACCATCCATGCCCGCAATCCGGCGCACAATGTGCGCTTCGGCGGCGACAATCTGATCCTCTCGATGATGGCGTCGGCGCCCAACTGTTCCGACATCGACCGCGGCCGCCGACCCGGCAACCAGCTGGACTACCGCAACTTCCTCAAGCTCGCGCAGATGCACAACATCCTGAGTTGTACGGGCGGTTATCCGGTCGAGCCGATCGACATCCATCCGTCCGTCCGGCACCTCGAATGCATCCGCGATTTGAGCGTGCTCACTGACAAGGTGTTCCACATCTATTCGCTCGGCAAGGAGCGCAACGTTGACGGCATCGAGATCACCAGGATTGCGCGCGGCATCAGCGACGAACAGCTTCTCAAAGAGCCGTCGGTGTTCACCATCATCAACACCAATTCGCCGCTCAAGCTCGATGTGCCGATGATGGAAGGCATCATCCAGATGTCGAGCAAGGGCCAGGTCGTCATCGTGACGCCGTTCACGCTGTCTGGCGCCATGGCGCCGGTGACCATCGCCGGCGCGCTGGTGCAGCAGAATGCCGAAGCGCTGTCCGGCATCGCCTTCGCACAGATGGTGAGGAAAGGCGCTCCCGTCGGCTATGGCGGCTTCACCTCGAATGTAGACATGAAGTCCGGCGCGCCGGCCTTCGGCACGCCGGAATACATGAAGGCGCAGTTGGTCGGCGGCCAGCTCGCCCGCCGCTATCAAATCCCCTACCGCACCTCCAACACCTGCGCCGCCAACACTGTCGACGCACAGGCCGCCTATGAAAGCGTGTTCTCGCTGTGGGGCGCCATACAGGGCGGCGGCAATATGATGATGCATGCGGCCGGCTGGCTGGAAGGTGGCCTGCGCTGCTCCTACGAGAAGACCATTCTGGACATCGATCTGCTGCAGATGGTGGCCGAGTTCCTGACCCCGCTCGACCTTTCCGAAGAGGCTCTCGGCTTCGATGCCATCCAGTCCGTCGGTCCGGGCGGCCATTTCTTCGGCACCCAGCATACCCAGGACCGCTACAAGACCGCTTTCTACGCACCTGTTATCTCCGACTGGCGCAATTTCGAGACCTGGGTGGAAGCCGGGTCGCCGACGGCGCTCGAAAAGGCCAACCGGGTGTGGAAGGAACGGCTGGCGTCCTATGAAGAGCCTTACATGGACCCGGCGATCCGCGAGGAGCTCGACGCCTTCGTCGAAAAGCGCCGGTCCGAAGGCGGCGCGCCGACCGATTTTTGATCGACACGCAGCGACGGTTCGACTTCGGCGCGCGGTTCCCGCTGACCAAAGCACCTGATTCAATTTACGCAAAAAACGGAACTATCTTCATGAAATCTCACGCAAAAGCAGTTGTCATCGGCGGCGGTGTCGTCGGCTGCTCGGTGCTCTACCATCTCGCCAAGGCCGGCTGGACCGACATCATGCTGATCGAGCGCTCGGAGCTCACCTCTGGTTCGTCCTGGCATGCGGCGGGCGGCTTCCATACGCTCAACGGCGATCCCAACGTCGCCAAGCTGCAGGCCTACACGGTGCAGCTCTACAAGGAGATCGAGGAGCTTTCCGGCCAGTCCTGCTCGCTGCACCTGACCGGCGGCGTGATGATGGCCGATACGCCCGAGCGCATGGACTTCCTGCGCCTTGCCCACGCCAAGGGGCGCTATCTCGGCATGGACACCGAACTGATCACGCCGTCCGAGGCCAAGGCGATGTTCCCGCTGATGGACGAGACGAATTTCGTCGGCGCCATGTGGGATCCGGTCGAAGGCCACCTCGATCCTTCCGGCACCACTCACGCCTATGCCAAGGCGGCTAGGAAGCTCGGCGCCGAGATCGTACTGCGCAACCGCGTCGTCGAGCTGACGCAGGAGGTCGACGGCACCTGGAACGTCGTCACCGAGCAAGGCACGGTCAAGGCCGAGCATGTCGTCAACTGCGGCGGCCTGTGGGCGCGCGAGATCGGCCGCATGGTCGGTGTCGAGCTGCCGGTGCTGGCTATGGAACACATGTATCTTTTGACCGAGCCGATGCCGGAGGTCGAGGAATTCAACAGGTCGACCGGCCGCGAGATGATCGGCGTGCTGGACTTCAAGGGCGAGATCTACACCCGCCAGGAACGCAACGGCATTCTACTCGGCACCTACGAAAAGGCCTGCAAGCCGTGGTCGCCGGTCAATACGCCATGGGATTTCGGCCACGAATTGCTGCAGCCCGACATCGACCGCATCGCGCCGTCGCTGGAAATCGGCTTCAAGCATTTCCCCGGCATCGAGAAGGCCGGCATCAAGCAGATCATCAACGGTCCCTTCACCTTCGCGCTGGACGGCAACCCGCTGGTCGGCCCGGTGCAGGGCCTGACCAATTTCTGGTGCGCCTGCGCCGTCATGGCCGGCTTTTCGCAAGGTGGCGGCGTCGGGTTGGCGCTGTCGAACTGGATGGTCAATGGCGATCCCGGCTTCGACGTCTGGGGCATGGACGTGGCGCGCTTCGGCGAATGGGCAACCCTGCGCTACACCAACGCCAAGGTGCGCGAAAACTATTCGCGCCGCTTTTCCATCCGTTTCCCCAACGAGGAACTGCCGGCAGCCCGACCGGCGCAGACGACGCCGCTCTACGACACCATGCTGGCCAACAATGCCGTCATGGGCGACTCATGGGGTCTCGAAACCCCGCTCTGGTTCGCGCCGAAAGACTCAGAGCCGAAGGATATCGTTTCGTTCCACCGCTCAAACGACTTCGGGCCGATCGGCGAGGAAGTGCGCACAACGCGCGAGAAGGTCGGCGTCACCGAGATCGCCAATTTCGCCAAATACGAAGTGTCCGGGCCGGGATCGGAAGATTTCCTCAACCGGCTGATGACCAACCGCATGCCGAAGACCGGTCGCATCGTGCTGACCCCGATGCTGAACGAGTTCGGCAAATTGATCGGCGACTTCACCATCGCCAAGGCGGGTGAAGAGCGTTTCATGATCTGGAGCTCGTCCGCCGCTCAGAAATACCACATGCGCTGGTTCGAAAAACACCTGCCGAAGGACGGTAGCGTGCGCATTCACCGCTTCGACCAGACGCTTGTCGGCCTGTCGATCGCCGGACCGAAATCGCGGGACCTGCTGCAGAAACTGGTCGATGTCGACATCTCGACCAAGGCCTTCCGCTTCATGGATTTCCGCGAGATGGCGGTCGGCGGCGCACCCTGCATGGTCAATCGCATCACCTATACTGGTGATCTCGGCTACGAGATCTGGATAGCGCCTGCCTACCAGCGCCTGGTCTACAAGGCGATCAAGGAGGCCGGCGAAGAGTTCGGCCTCGTCGATTTCGGCATGCGCGCCTTGCTCTCGATGCGTCTGGAAAAGAATTTTCCGACCTGGTACCGCGAACTGCGCCCGATCTACGGGCCGTTCGAAGGGGCGATGGACCGCTTCGTCAAGCTGGAGAAGAACGATTTCATCGGACGCGAGGCGGCCGCCAGGGAACAGGCGGAAGGGCCGAAGCTGCGCCGCGTCTCCTTCATCGTCGACGCCGCGGATGCCGATGTGATGGGCGACGAGCCGATCTGGGCCAAGGTCGGCGGCAAGGACTACGGCACGGTGGAGAAGCCGCACGGCTATGGTGCGCCGCGCTTCGACACATCAGGCGAGGAAGTACGTGGCTCCAAGGCGGCGGAAGGCGCTTCGGCAGTGCGCGGCATCGTCGACGGCGACTGGCGCGTGGTCGGCTGGGTCACCTCCGGCGGCTATGCGCATTACGTGCAAAAGTCGATGGCGCAGGGCTATGTGCCGGCTGCCTTGGCCGAGAACGAGAGCGCCGGACTGTTCGAGATCGAAATCCTCGGGAGTCGGCGGCCGGCCCGCATCAATGTCGAGCCGCTTTTCGACCCGAGCGGCGAGAAGATGCGGACCTGATGCATGTCGCCCGAAAGGTGCCGCCGCTACCCGCATTGTGCGAGGCACGGTCTTCATGCTAGCGGAGCCGGCGGTAACCGGCACGGACGATGAGAACTCCTTGAAATATTCGATGAAATGGGCCGAATGGCTTGCCGAGGGCAGGATTGGCTCCTTCCCGGCGGCGATCGTCATGATCGCGCTTTACTGCTGCATACAGGTTGTCGTGCTGCCGCTTGCGAGCCTCTGGGCGGGAACCGGGGTCGGCGTCGATGACTCCGAACAGCTGCTGTACATGCGGTTTTTATGGGCGGGCTATGGCGGCGCGCAGCCGCCGCTTTACTCCTGGCTCGGCTGGCTGACGTCATCGGTTTTCGGAACCAATATCCTCGCGCTTAAAGTGCTGAAATATTCGCTGATTTTCGTGGCCTTGGCGTCGGTCTTCGTCGCGACGCGCAAACTTGGCTATTCCCAGCGCACAGCGGTTGCCGCTACTCTAGGTCTGTTGCTGTTTCCTCAGCTGACCTGGGAAATGCAGCACACCTTGTCGCATACCGTTGCCGCATTCTGCTTTTCGGCGCTGCTGCTGCTTGCGCTTATCGAGCTTCTGCAGCGCAAATCGCTGCTGGCCTACGCCCTGTTCGGTCTGGCGATCGGTGCGGCCGTCCTGGCGAAATACAACAATGTCATCCTGCTTACCGCCATGGTGTTGGCGACCTTGTCGATGCGCGAAACCCGTCAGGTCATCCTGCGCCCGCAAATCATGATCAGTATGGCCGTGGCGCTGCTGGTGTGCCTGCCGACACTGTATTGGACCGCCTCGCATCCGAGCGAATTGCTGGCGCGCAGCTACAAGTTCGGCATCAATGAAGGAGGCGGTGCTTTCCTCGTCGCGTTGAAAGGCATCGTCGACTTCGCCGGAGCCGTACGGAATTTTGCCATTCTGCCGGTCGCGGTTTTTGCAGTAGCGATGCTGGCGGGACGGATTCTTCCAACGACGCTTCGCCAACAGCTTTCAGATTCGGAAAAATTCCTGTGGCGCGTTCTCGGCTTTGGGCTCTGCATCACGACTATCCTGGTGATCGCCAGCGGCGCCACCATGTTCAGAGCGCGCTGGTTGTTACCCGTCCTGTTTCTTCTGCCTGTCGCGTTCGCTGCCCGCATGGATGCCCTTGGCGACAGAGGCAGGACCGCGCAATACCTTACCATCACCGTTGCAGCCGCACTGGCCGTGCTGGTATTGCCGGCGTCGTGGGCTTACCAGGTCTATGGCGGAAAGGGCATGGGACGCGTCGCCCGTCTGGACTACCAGGCGCTGTATCATGATCTGACCGCCGATGGCGCGATTAAGACGGTTACGTCGGACTGGCACTGGGTGGGCAACCTCAGGCTCGTCGATCCCGACCTTGTCGTGCTCGGAAAGGAAGTGCCCGGTTTCGCTGCATTGCTGCAGGAACCGGCTATTCTGATCTGGCTCGACAAGCCGGAACCGCAACCGGAAATCCTGGACCGCATCCATCAGGCGGGTTTCGTCCTGGATGGTGAACGCCGCAGCCTCAGGGTTCCCGAATTTTTCGGCTCGAGCGACGGACGGCTTGTGACCGTCGTCAAGTTGAAAAGGCAGGAGGCGAAATGACCATCCGACGATCGACTGGCCATCTGCGATGATCGGATCTGGCACAAGGATCGGAACGTGAGCGAGCAAGGCGTCGAGCGACGGTTCGGTCGCCACCGCAAGATCATGCCTTTCGACCCGGACGAAGCGGGCTCCATCGATGCGTTGCGCCTGAAGTCGCGGCAGAAGGCCGCTGAACTCAATCAGCATGTGCTTGGCTACGGCGCACTGGCGGAAGCCGAGTGGCAAGCCGCCGGCATCGCCGCGCCCGACCTGCCCGCCATGCGCCAATACCGGCTCGACCGCATCCGCGCCGAGCTGAAGCGCCGCGGCTATGCCGGAGCCCTGCTCTACGACCCTATCAACATCCGCTATGCGACCGACTCGACCAACATGCAGCTCTGGGTCGCGCACAATCCGACACGGCATTGCTTCGTTGCCACCGAAGGCCCGGTCGTGCTGTTCGACTATTTTTCCTGCGAGCACCTTTCCGATCATTCCGGCGTCGTCGACGAGGTGCGACCGGCGGTGTCGTGGATGTATCTCTACAGCGGCGAGCTGACCGAACTGACGGTCCGCCGCTGGGCGGCCGGCATCGCCGATCTGGTGAAGGAACATGGCGGCGGCACCAGCCGTATTGCCGTCGACCACATCAATCCCGAGGGCGTCGAGGAACTCGCCCGCCTAGGCATTTCGATCGGCAATGGCGAAGCGGTGATGGAGAACGCGCGGCTGATCAAATCGCCGGACGAGATCCTGGCCATGCGCCGCTCGATCGTCGCTTGCGAGGCGGCGATGCACGAGATGGAAGCCGCGCTCGTCCCGGGCATTTCCGAGAACGAATTGTGGGCCGAACTCCACCGCGGCAACATTGCGCGCGGCGGCGAATGGATCGAAACCCGGCTCCTGTCGTCAGGGCCGCGCACCAATCCGTGGTTTCAGGAATGCTCGTCGCGAACGATCGAAGCCGGCGATCTTGTCGCCTTCGACACCGACCTGATCGGCCCCTACGGCTTCTGCGCCGACCTGTCGCGCACCTGGCTCTGCGGCGACGCCAAGCCGTCCAACGCGCAACGCGACCTGTTTCGCATCGCCGCCGACCAGATCGCCGGCAACACCGGCCTGATGCAGCCCGGCATATCGTTCCGCGACCTCGTCGAACGCTCGGCGGTGCCTCCTGAAGACTGTTTTCCGACGCGCTATGGCGTGCTTTATCACGGCGTCGGCCTGGCCGACGAATACCCGACGCTGCCGCATGCAAGCGACTGGACCGAGGACACGCCCGATGGCGTGCTTGTGTCAGGCATGGTGCTTTGCGTCGAGAGCTATATCGGCCGGCTTGGCGGCCATGAGGGTGTCAAGATCGAAGAGCAGGTCCTGATCACCGAAACCGGCAACGAGCAGCTTTCGACCTATCCGCTCGACGAGCGGCTGCTCGGCGGCTGAGCCTTCTCAGCCGGCCGCCGCGACGGCCTCACGCATCGCAGCGACGATCTTTTCCGGCGTCGTTCTGGAGGTGATGAACGGCAGGCCCTTGCGCCGCCTTGTCCAGCCGACGACTGCCAGCTTCTGTGCCGCAGGCTCGAAGCGCTGCGCTTGCGCCCAGCTCCGGCAGTCGATGGCCGCGACATCGGCCTTGCCCTCGGCAATGGCGACGATCGAGGCGCGGTGGCCGCCGCTTTCGCCGCACATCGAGAGCATGTCCAGGCTTTCGCCCAGCGCCTCCAGGTCACGTGTCAGCCCAATGATGCCCGACATCGAATCGACGTTGTTGAAGGTGAAGCGCTTGCCACGCAGGATATCCAGCGGGATGAGAGAGCTGCCGTCATCAGGCGATCGAACCGCTGGCGCATCACCTACCCGCATCACGAGCGCGCTCGAATAGAGCTCGCCCTGCCCGCCCTCGAAGGCATCGTAATTCGGCTGGCCGATCACATGGACATGCGTCGACAGGCCGAGTTCCATCGGCCCCCAGCAGGTTTGCGCGAACAGCAGCGCCGGATGCAGCCAGAGCCCCTGAAAATCCAGTTCGTCCGGCGGCAATGTTGTCGGGTCGGGCGCGATCACCTTTCCAGCGGCATCGCGAACACCACCCGGCACCGGCGGCAGGTCGCCATTGAGGCGCACGATGGTCTCCGGTGCGTCGATATCTCTTTGCCGAAAGGCGTCGCGCAGCCGCGCCCATTGGGCATCGACTTCGTCATGCATTTCGGGCCAGTCATACATCGGCAAGGCCGCAACGAATTCGCTCATGCCGGTATTTGACCGTTATGCCTGGAGATTGACAAGATCATGAACGCGGGGCGCGCCTGGGCCGCGCCGCTTTGCTCCGTTGCAGAATTCATTCTTTCGGCGGCTCGGCGGGCACCGGCGCGCTGCCAAGCCCATTGAGGCTGCGCGCCCTGACGCGCGGCTTGAACGCGCGGCCCGGTTCCGGCGTGCGCCGCAGCACCGGGTGGACGACAGGCTCCTTTGCCTTGAAGGCAAATACCCTAAGCAGCGCAAAATAATTCGGAAAGGCGTAGCCATTGTTCATCCGCAGCCATTCGTCACGGCGCTCGGCAAACAGCTTCGGCAGCCGATACCAGGCCACGGTCGGGCTCTTGTGATGGACGAGGTGCAGGTTGTTGTTGAGAAACAGCAAGGACAGCGGCGAACGCTCGACGATCACCGTGCGGCCTTCCGGATGCTCCGACCACTGGTGCTCGGCGAAGGTACGGATCGAGATCAGTGACTGGCCGAGCCACACCGGCACCAGGACGTAGAGCCACAGCGGGATGCCGAAGCCGAACTGCACGACAGGCAACACCACGGCGAGGCCGATCGCGTGCAGCAACCATGCCTCGCGGATCACCCTGTCGCTGGCGAGCATCTGCTTGGCATCGTCGATGAAGAAGCCGATGCACGACAGCCACGGGCCAAGCACGAGGCGGCCGATCATGGTGTTGTTTATTTTCAGCAGGAACTTCATCGCCGGCGGCAATTCGTCATGGTGCCACAGCGCCTTGTAGTAGCTTTCGGGATCGTCAAGCGGATCGGTCAACCGTTCGTCGGCATGATGGCGCAGATGAATGGTCTTGAAACGGCGGAACGGCCAGACGACGCCGATCGGCAGGAAGACGAACGCTTCGTTGACCTGCGCATTGCGGGTCGGATGGCCATGCAGGATTTCATGGGCCAGCGAGGATTGCAGCGCGACCATCAAGGCCAGAACGACCAGCGCCAGCAGCGGGTAGGACGGCCAGAGGAGCAAGCCGGCGGCGAGCCAGGTGCCGTAACAGAAAAATGCGAGAAACACGGTCGGCCATTCGATGGCCGGTGTATTGCGTCGTCTGTTGCCCTTGCTCGTCATGCTTTGGATGCTGCCTGCCAGTCGCCGGAACCACTTTGATTCCTGACAGCATTGTGTCAGGAGCACTGAGTTGCTGCAACGAGACAAAGCGCACTAGATGTTGCGATTGCGCATTTTCAGCCGCATATGTTATATATTGTAAACAACATCGAGGATTCATTTACGCTTGGGATACCGCTTTGGCGGCTTCGGCGAATTTTTTTCCTCCCAGCGGCCGGAATGACGATATGGACAAACGCGATCTGTCGGCAGTCTTTCGGGAACGCCTGAAAATGCTCCTGACACGATCCGACTTGAACCAGTCAGCCTTCGCGGCTGCGGTAGGCATCGACCGTTCCGCGCTTTCGCAGCTTCTGTCCGGCGCCTCCACGCGCCTTCCCCGCGCCGAAACGCTGCTCAACATCGCTGCCGAATTCAAGGTGTCGCTCGACTGGCTGCTCGGCCTCAGCCAGGACGAAGGCGTCACCGGTGAAATCCGCGAAAGCCTGGAGATCGAGGAGGCGCCCGACGGTTTCGACCGCACCCTGCTGGCCAGATGGCATGCCGAGGCCGCGGGCACGAAAATCCGTTACGTGCCGGCCGGCATTCCTGACCTTCTGCGCACCGAGGCGCTTGTCGACTATGAAGCCGGCATCGCCAACAAGAGCCGCGAAGCGCAGGCCGGGGAGACGCAGTACCGCATCGACTACAACCGGCGGCCGGAAACCGACATGGAGGTCTGCATGCCACGCCACACGCTGGAGATCTTTGCGCGCGGGCTAGGCGTATGGGATCGTTTTCCGGAGGCCGACCGCCACCAGCAGCTTCTCCACATGGCGACGCTGCTCGACGACCTCTATCCCACCTTCCGCCTGTTTCTCTATGACGGGCGGATGCGCTATTCGATCCCCTACACCATCTTCGGGCCCTATCGCGCCGCCATCTATGTCGGCGACATGTATCTGGTGCTGAACGCGACCCAACCGGTCCGCACGCTGACCAGCCATTTCGACAATCTGATCCGCGCCGCCGACGTCAACGCGCATGAGGCCGCCAGTTTCACGCAAAGGCTTGCGGAAATGCGATTTTGACGGCTTGTTATACATGCTGACGTTGACGCCATATAAAGAGTTCTTTATATCCTTATCTCAGAATAGAATTCCCGGAAGGCGTATTTCACCATGACCAATCCGATCGACGCGCTGCTTGCCGAAAAGGGCGTCCTGCTCGCCGATGGCGCCACCGGCACTAACCTGTTCGCCATGGGGCTGGAGGCCGGCGAGGCGCCCGAGCTCCTGAACGAGACAGCACCCGATACCATCACCAGCCTGCACCAGAACTTCGTCGATGCCGGCGCCGACATCATCCTGACCAACTCCTTCGGCGGCACCCGCCACCGGCTGAAGCTGCACCATGCCCAGGATCGCGTGCATACGCTGAACAAGCGCGCCGCCGAGATTGCCCGTGCTGTCGCCGATAGAGCCGGCCGCAAGGTCATCGTGGCGGGCTCGGTCGGCCCGACCGGCGAGTTGCTGGTGCCGCTCGGCGCCATGACCTATGACGAGGCGGTTGAGGCCTTTGCCGAACAGATCGAGGGCCTGAAGGCCGGCGGCGCCGAAGTCGCCTGGATCGAGACCATGTCGGCGCCGGACGAAATCCGTGCCGCCGCCGAAGCCGCGATCCGCGTCGGCCTGCCCTATACCTATACCGGTTCCTTCGACACCGCCGGCCGCACCATGATGGGGCTGTTGCCGAAGGACATTCACGGCGTTGCCGATGGACTGTCGCAGGCTCCGCTCGGTGTCGGCGCCAATTGCGGTGTCGGCGCCTCCGACATCCTCGCCTCACTGCTCGACATGAGCGAGGCGAAGCCAGAGGCGACGGTGATCGTCAAGGGCAATTGCGGCATTCCGGAATTCCGCGGCGCCGAGATCCATTATTCCGGCACGCCCGAACTGATGGCCGATTATGTCAGGCTGGCCGTCGACGCCGGCGCAAAGATCGTCGGTGGCTGCTGCGGCACCTCGTTCGCCCACCTGGCCGCCATGCGCAAGGCGCTCGACGCGCATACCAGATCGGATCGCCCGACTATCGAGAAAATCGTCGAGCGCATCGGCCCGATGCGCAACAAGCAGGCGACAGTCAATACAGCCGAGACCAGCGAGGCCCGCCGCGAGCGCCGGCGCAGCCGCGCCTGACGCTTTTCGGCCACTGGGCATTTTCGCAGCCGGCGCGGCGTCACGATCGATGCCGGAACGAAAATTTTGAAAAAAGGCCGGCAAGGTTTCCCTTGCCGGCCTGCCTCACCCGCCCGTGGGTCGGTTTCCCCTATCGGAACGATCCGATCTGAAAGAAACCGGCCGTTCGCCACTACCGATTGCCACCAAGCGCCGAGGCAAGGCGCACAAGCGAGAGGAACTCGGACCGATACCCGAACGGGTCGGCTCCCCGGGCGGCAGTGGCAATCTCCATGATCTTGTCGTAGCCAAACTTCGCGGTCGCATCCTCGTCGCGCAGTTTCTGGCCGAAGGCCGCGACGGCGACGGAGAAACGCTGGTCGGTGCTGGCCTGATCGAAACTCGACACCTCGTTGGCGGATGTCACCGGCGTGGTGATCAGCTTCGAGGCATCCTCATTCGGCAGCTTGTAGCGGATTTTCACGAAGGCATATTCGTCGGCGTTGGCGACGCCGCCATTGTTCACCGACGCCTGGCCGTAGCGCAGCGGGTCGATCTGCTCGCCGCCGCTACCCTTCGGCGTGATCTCGTAGATCGCGGTGACCGAATGGCCGGAGCCGATCTCGCCGGCATCGACGCGGTCGTTGTTGAAATCCTCGCGGTTCAAGGCACGGGTCTCGTAGCCGACCAGCCGGTATTCCGAAACCTTGTTCGGGTTGAACTCGACCTGGATCTTCACGTCCTTGGCGATGGTGAACAGCGTCGAGGACGCATCCTCGACCAGCACCTTCTCCGCCTCGGCCAAAGTGTCGATATAGGCGGCGGTGCCGTTGCCGTTCTGGGCAATGGTCTGCATCATCTGGTCGTTCAGATTGCCGCGGCCGAAGCCGAACACCGACAGGAACACCCCGCTCTTGCGCTCCTTTTCGATCAACCGCTTCAGATCGTCATCGTCGGTCTGGCCGACATTGAAGTCGCCGTCCGTGGCGAGCATCACCCTGTTGATCCCGTCGTTGACGAAGGATTTCTGCGCCAGCCTGTAGGCTTCCTTGATCCCCGCCTCGCCGGCCGTGCTGCCGCCAGGCGTCAACGTGTCGATGGCATTGAGGATCTTGTCCTTCTCCGAAACCCTGGTGGGCTCGAGGACAGTGCCGGCGTCACCTGCATAAGTGACGATCGAGACCGTATCGTCCGGCTTCAGTCTGCTGACCAGTAGCCGGAAGGCGGATTGCAAGAGAGGCAGCTTGTCCTGCTCGTTCATCGAGCCCGACACGTCGATCAGGAACACCAGATTGGCCTTGGGCTGCTCGGCCGGCTTGACGTCAAAGCCCTTGATGGCGACATGCATCAGCCTGGTATGCTCGTTCCACGGCGTCGGCATGACGCTGACGGTCGAATTGAACGGCGTCGAGGCAGAGTCCGGTCCCTTCCAGTCATAGGGGAAGTAGTTGATCATCTCCTCGACGCGGACCGTGTCGGCCTGCGGCACAATACCTTCCTTCAGCGAACGCCGCACGAAGGAATAGGAGGCCGTGTCGACGTCGATCGAGAAGGTCGAGACCGGGTCTTCGAGTGCAGCACGCACCGGATTGGTCTTGAAACCCTCCACGCGGTCGCGGTTTTGCTCCTGCGGCAGCATCTGGTCGGCCGGCATAGCCGGCCGCTGCATCATCAATTTGGACTCGGCTGTTGTGCCGCGCCGGGCGCTTGCACCTCCGTCCTGTGCGAACTCACCGCTCGGCGCGGGCTGAGGCGCATTGCGGGTCAGCGCATCCTGGTTTGCCAGGCCGCCAACGGCGGCCGATTCGGACCTCGGCGGCGATGCCGGCGCGACAAGCGCCTCGGCCGCGACGCGGCTTTCGCTGTCGGCGTCGGCTTTCTTCTGCTTGTCGGCCTCGGCTACGGAAAGCGGCCTTCCCGTTGCCGGCCGTTCAGCCGCTGGTTTGTCGGCCAGCGTTTCGGTTATCTTCTCGTCTCCACCGGAATGAAATGACTGCTCCTGCAGCATATAGATGGCGGCGTATCCGGCGATCGGCAGGGCGATGAGCCCGGCAATGGCCGGCGTGGCGAAGAGTTTCTTTTGCATGATTTCGCTCCAGAGCTTTTGTGCTCGCTCTGTGAGACGAAGCCCGTTCGTCGATCCTTGGGCGGCAGGTGAAGTTTTTTCGCCCATATCGTAGGCACGCGTGGCGGCCTCGTAGGCACGCAGGGCAGCCTCGAAGGCACGCGCCTTCGCGTCGGTACCCGGCGCTGGTGCTGCGATGTCGCGCAGCCTGTTGAGTTCGTTGTCGTCGACCATGATCACACTTCCCCGGCTGAACGCATGAGCGTCTTCAACCGTTTCTTCGCTTCATGGATGTGCCAGGAAACCGTCGTCTCCGAGATCGCCATCGCCTCGGCAGCGGCAGCGTGGTTCAGCCCTTCGCCATAGACGAGCAGCACCGCGTCGCGCTGCTTGTCCGGCAGCATCCGCACCGCCGCCCAAAGCGCCTCGACCGGATCCTCAGGCTCGGCCAGGGCCTCTCCCGAGATCAGTGCGTAAGCGCCGTAGGCTTCGGTCTTGAACGTCTCGCGGACGGTCTTGCGCATCGTGTCGCGCGCCGCGTTCAGCGTCATGGTGTAGAGCCAGGTCGTGAAGGCGCCGCTGCCATGATAGTCGCGGATCGCCCGGCCGAGCCGGACGCAGACTTCCTGGGCGATGTCCTCGGCGTCGGCCTTTTTCCCGCACCAGCGATAGGCGGCGCGATAGACGAAATCATAGTGCCTTTCGAGCAACTTGCCGAAAGCCCTTCTGTCTCCGCCCTTCGCTCGCCCGATCAACTCGGCGTCGGAGGCTTCGCTTTCGTCCAGCATCATCGCCATTTGCCTGTTGGACGAAGGCTAATGGCGATTCCTTGGGTGATGGAAAGAAATTTTTGTGAGGCGGTCAGTGAGGGACCACCGGCGCCCTACCCCAGCGTCTCTGCGAACAGCGTTGTCAGCCGCTTCCAATGACGCTCGGCGCCGGTCGCATTGAAGACGCTGTGGTCTGGCACGCACCAGCCATGCGCCATGTCGGCATAATTCTCGATGACATGGTCGACCTCAGCCGCGCGCAGCGCTTCGGCCAGCCGTGCCGCCTGTTCAGGCGGGAAACTTCTGTCCACGCCCGCAGTACCGACATAGACCCGCGCCTTGATCGACGCAGCCTTCCTGTGCGGGCTGTCGGCGACATCGCTCGCCAGATTGCCGCCATGGAAGCTGGCGGCGGCAACGATGCGATCGGGATAGGTCGCGGCGGCATTCAGTGCCCGCGCTCCACCCATGCAATAGCCGATTGTGCCCACCGGTCCGGTCAGGCCTTCGGCATCGAGCGCATCGAGGAAAGCGCCGCTGTCGCGGATGGTCATGTCCTGTGTCGTGCTGCTGAGGAGACCTGTAATGACAGCTTTGTGCTTCTCGTCGCTGAACGCGGTCTTGGCCTCGAAAGGGCCGTAGGGCGCGTTGCGGTAGAAAAGGTCCGGGACCAACACCGTATAATTGTCGGCTGCAAGCCTTTCCGCCATTTGGTCGAGCGCCAGCCGCGGTCCAAAAGCGTCCATGTAGAGGATGATAGCGGCCTTGGCCGGGGCTGCCGAGCGGAACAGACCGGCTTTTGCCACGCCGTCACCGGTTTTGATTTGAATAGCTTGCTTCGCCATCACCGCTCCATTGACTGTCGTGCGATACATATCCGCGCAAGCCGTCGGGGCAAGTCGCAATGAAGTAGCCTCATTCAAGATTTCGTGCGGCATTTGGCGACGCTACAGGCGCGCAAACGCCGCCATGTGGAAGGCCTGAACCTCGGCCGGATAGCGATAGGCCGTGCCATAGGGACAGGCGTTGCGGTCGAGACAGCCGCCGGTGCGGCAAGGCGCGCCGTTTTGCCCGCGCACATGCGCCAGACAGGCTCCATGCGCGAAACCGTCCGCAGAATACGCGTCGACCGGACAGGATTTCAGGCAAGATTTGTCAACACATGCATCGCAAAGGTGAATCACGTCGCGAGCTTCCCCGAGCGCAATCTCGTCCTCGAACAGCAGCGCGCCGCGATAGGCGTGCCAGAGCCCGTATTGCGGATGCATGAGAATGCCGAGCGGCGACGGTTTTAGTCCCTCCGCCCGCATCGCCCATTGCTGGAACGGCAGATACGGTCTGTCGGAAGGCGAGACCGCGCGTGCCCCGAATTTCTCCGCCACCGCGCCGATCACTTCGCGCGACCATGTGTCGAGCGGATTGTCGATGGGCTGCGATTGGCTTTCCTTCCAGCGCAGGAAATGCGGCCAAGGCGCAGCACCTGCCTGCCCCACCAGCACGATGGATTTGGCGGGAGCGCCGGAGAGACCGAACGGCGTCTCCTCACCACCTGCGAAATTGAAGCCGCCGCGCAGGATGAGACCGTAGGGGGAAAGCGCTGCCGCCATATCTTCGATCATGCTGCGCGCAACAATCACCCTTTCCTGTCCGGTTCGGAGAAGGCGCTCCGCCAGACTTCCTTATGGATGATGTTGGCGACTTTAGCCCCGCCTGACTCGGGCTCCTTTCAAGTGAAGGCGTCGGCCATCGATGCCTTCTTCCTGGCGATGAAGTCCTTCAGCCCATCGTCGATACCCTGATCGAGATGCGGCGCCTCGTAGCTTTCCAGCCAGCGGCGGGCGAGTTCGTTGGCGCGCTGCGGCGCGGTCTTTTCGCCCTCGGCCAGCCATTGCTCGTAGGAATTGTTGTCGGCGATGTTGGAACGGTAGAAGGCGGTCTGGAAATTGGCCTGGGTGTGGTCACAGCCGAGATAGTGGCTGCCCGGGCCGACCTGGCGGATGGCATCCATCGCCTGGCCGTTTTCCGACAGGTCGACGCCTTCGGAGAATTTCTGCATCATGCCGAGCTGGTCGATGTCCATCATGAACTTTTCGTAGCAGGAGGCGAGCCCGCCTTCGAGCCAGCCAGCCGAGTGCAGCACGAAATTGGTGCCGGCAAGGATCGTCGAGTTCAGCGTGTTGGCGCTCTCATACGCCGCCTGCGCGTCCGGTATCTTCGAAGCACAGAGCGAGCCGCCGGTGCGGAACGGCAGGCCAAGCCGGCGGGCGAGCTGCGCCGCGCCATAAGAGACCAGCGACGGTTCAGGCGTGCCGAAGGTCGGCGCGCCCGACTGCATCGAGATCGACGAGGCGAAGGTGCCGAACAGCACCGGTGCGCCGGGACGGATCAGTTGCGTGAACGACGCGCCGGCCAGCACTTCGGCCAGAACCTGCGTCAGCGTGCCGGCGACCGTCACCGGGCTCATCGCGCCTGCAAGGATGAACGGCGTGACGATGCAGGCCTGGTTGTGGCGCGAATAGACTTTCAGCGCCCCCAGCATGGTCTCGTCGAACACCATCGGCGAATTGGCGTTGATCAGGCTGGTCAGCACCGTGTTGTTCTCGACGAAATCGTCGCCGAACACGATCTTGGCCATCGCCACCGTGTCTTCGGCGCGCTCCGGCGCGGTGACCGAGCCCATGAACGGCTTATCCGAGTATTTGATGTGGCTGTAGACCATGTCGAGATGGCGCTTGTTGACTGGCACGTCAACCGGCTCGCACACCGTGCCACCAGAATGGTGGATCGACGGCGCCATATAGGCGAGCTTCACGAAATTCTGGAAATCCTCGATCGTCGCATAGCGCCTGACGCCGTCGAGGTCGCGCACGAAGGGCGGTCCGTAGACCGGCGCAAAGACCGTGGCGTTGCCGCCGATCTGCACCGAGCGCTCGGCGTTGCGGGCGTGCTGTGTATAGAGGGACGGCGCTGTCTTCAGCAACGAGCGGCAGAGGCCCTTCGGGAAATGCACGCGCTCGCCCTTGACGTCGGCGCCTGCCTCTTTCCAAAGCTGTAGCGCCTCGGCGTCGTCGCGGAAGATGATGCCGATCTCCTCGAGCACCGTGTCGGTGTTCTTCTCGATCAGCGCCAGCCCTTCCTCGTCCAGCACCTCGTAGACATTGATCTTGCGCTTGATGTAGGTGAGCTGGGTGCCGGGACCGCCACCCGAGCGCGCTGCCCGCCGGGCAGCGGCGCCACCGCTGGCGGCACGTCCACGCCGCGCGTTTGACGCTTCCTGGTCGACCGGCGCGTTTTCACTCATGATCGTTCTTCCCTGACTTTTGTTCTGGCCTGAATTCTGTTCTGGCCAGAAATCCGTTTGCGCCCGCATATCGCGGCTTCTGGCCGGATCGTAGTCATGCACCCTATTCGAAACGGCCCGCCAGCGCCAACGCCTGTCGCAAAATCGACAAGAATTCCAATAGATTTGCGGTCGCTTTCCTTTTGCGGGAAGTCGCAAATCAGCTATGGATGCATGCCCGTAGCGGGTTAGATATCGACGTGATATTTGAGGCCCCGCAACTGTATCCGTGCGGCAAGGAGCTGGATTAAAAATGGCCGACGACGAGATCATCCTTTCCGAGCTGTCCGACGACGAACTCGTGCAGCAGATGCACGACGACCTTTATGACGGGCTGAAGGAAGAGATCGAGGAAGGCACCAACATCCTCCTCGAGCGCGGCTGGGCACCCTACAAGGTCCTGACGGAGGCGCTGGTCGAAGGCATGCGCATCGTCGGCGAGGATTTCCGCGACGGCATCCTGTTCGTGCCGGAAGTGCTGCTATCCGCCAACGCGATGAAGGCGGGCATGTTCATCCTGCGTCCGCTGCTCGTCGCCACTGGCGCGCCGAAGCAGGGCAAGATGGTGATCGGCACCGTCAAGGGCGACATCCACGACATCGGCAAGAACCTCGTCGGCATGATGATGGAAGGTGCCGGCTTCGACGTCATCGACCTCGGCATCAACAATGCGGTCGAGAAGTATCTCGATGCCATCGAGCAGCACAAGCCTGACATCGTCGGCATGTCGGCGCTGCTGACGACGACCATGCCCTACATGAAGGTCGTCATCGACACGATGAAGGAAAAGGGCATCCGCGACGACTATGTCGTGCTGGTCGGCGGCGCGCCGCTCAACGAAGAATTCGGCAAGGCCGTCGGCGCCGACGCCTATTGTCGCGACGCGGCGGTGGCGGTCGAGACCGCGAAGGACTTCATGAAGCGCAAGCACAACGTCCGCGCTTCGGCCTGAACCAAGCAAGGCGTTTATCAAAAAGCCGCGCCTTGCAGCGCGGCTTTTTTATTCCCAGATGCTGAGGAGATTGTGGGATCAGGGATTCTCGACCGTGTCCTCAACTGCGTTTGCGGTCGATTTGACGTCCTTGCCGACGCCACGGATCGTGTTGGCGCAGGCCGAAAGAGTCAGGGCGCAAGCAAGAATGGCGATGGGGCCAAGGCGCAACAGTTTCATGGACGGTGTCTCCCTCGTTCGATAGACTCGAAAATCAATAGCAACGAACCGTTTTATGAGCGCCGTGCGAAAACTACAACCCGATCAAGGCGACAGGCTGCTCGTCATCGCCTGCGGGATGATTGCGCGCGAAGTTCTGGCCGTCAAGGAGCAACTGGCGCTCGGCCATCTCGACCTGACCTGCCTGCCGGCGGAGTTCCATTTCTACCCGGATCGCATCGCGCCGGCCATGGACAAGGCGATCGAGAAGGCCAAGGCGGACGGCTACAGAAACATCTTCGTCGGCTACGCCGATTGCGGCACCGGCGGCCTGCTCGACCGCGTCTGCGAGAAGCACGGCGTCGAGCGCATGGCCGGGCCGCACTGCTTTGCTTTCTACCAGGGCATGGACGCCTATGCGAAAATCGCCGACGACGACATGATGTCGTTCTACATGACCGACTTCCTGTGCCGGCAGTTCGACGCCTTCTTCATGAAGCCGCTTGGCCTCGACAAGCACCCGGAGCTGATCAAGGACTATTTCGGCAATTACGAGAAGCTGGTCTACATCGCCCAGACCGACGATCCGGAACTCGACAAGGTCGCCGAGAAAGCCGCCAAAATGCTTGGCCTCGTCTATGAGCGCCGCTCGACCGGTTATGGCGATCTGACGACGGAACTGGCGCAAGCCGCGACCATCCGCTGACGATCAGGGAGGCGCCTCTTCGGCCGCGATCGCCGTGAGCACATCGGCAAAGCTCGTCCTGCAGACGAAGCCAAGCCTGTCCCTCGCCCGCGAGGCGTCGTAGACGCGGTCAATCGAGGAAAACATCGTCCAGCCCTTCCGCGCATAGAGCGCCGGAAACTCCGGAAAATAGCGCGCAACGACGGACGGCGCGTCGGCGATCAATGCCGCGCAATCATCGGGCCGGAACGGCGTTGGCGCCGAGACGATGAATATGTCGAAGCCCAGTTGTGGCGCCTTGTCCAGCGCCGCGATATGGGCCTCGGCGGCATCTTCCACGGTCAGCCGGCGAAACAGCAGCTCATTGGCCTTGGTGTTGGCATCCGACTGCTCGATGGCGTGCGCCGTGTCGTCTGCCTCGGGAAAGAACCGGGCGGTGCGCAGCACGACCACAGGCAGGCGGTGCTCGATGTGGTACAGACGGCAAAGATGTTCGGCCGAAAGCTTGGTGACGCCGTAGATGTTGCGCGGCTCGGGCGACATCTCTTCCGTCAGCCAGGCGGCCTTGCGCGCGCCCCCGGTGAAGCCGGCACGTATGGCTTTCGAGATCATCAGCGAGGTCGTCGACGTAAAGACGAAGCGCTTGATACCTGATGCCACCGCCGCGTCGAGCAGATTGAGCGTGCCGCGCACATTCGCCTCGATGAAATCCTCGTTGCGGTTGTGTTCGATATCAGGCTTGTGCAGCGCGCCGCTGTGGACGATCGCCTCGATGCGGTTTTCCCTGACCATCCGCATGACCAGATCACGATCGGCGACCGAGCCGATCATCTGCGTTTCCGCCGACGGGACGGGATCGAGGCCGACGACGTCATGGCCAAAAGCCCGCAGCCGCGGCGCGAGCGCGCTGCCCAACCAGCCTGATGATCCCGTAAGCAATATCCGCATCGGTGAAGCCAGGATTTTTAACCTGGCCACTGTTAAGCATGGATGACAGGTCGCCGCGAGCAGGTAAGTTATGAGCCAAACGGGAAAACAGGCTGTTCCAGCCATCGACCGGGAAACGCACCGATGATCGCTCGCCTCATGATTGCCGCAGGCATTGCCTGCTTCGCCCTGCCCGCGCTCGCCGACGGCGAGGTGCAGAAGCTCATTACGCCCGCCGACAAGGCACGGCTCGACAAGTATGACGAGACGCGCAAGACAGCCCTTGATGAAGCCAAGGCTGGCGACGCTGCCGAGGTCAAGCAGCTCGACGCCTTGCTGGCAAAGCCGCTGGTCTCCTTTTCCGACACGGACCTGACCGGGAGCTGGCAGTGCCGTACCATCAAGGTTGGCGGACTGAGCCCGCTCGTCATCTATAGCTGGTTCAAGTGCAAGGTGAGCGACGATGGTTCGGGCTGGATGCTGGAAAAGATCACCGGCTCGCAACGCACCAAGGGCCGTTTCTTTGATGACGGCGAAAAGCGCTCGATCTATCTCGGCTCCTTCTCCGTCAACAACGATCCGGCAAAACCCTATGGCAGCGGCCCACAGGGCGACCAGGTCGGCTACGCCTTTCGCAACAGTGCCGACGAATGGCGCATCGAATTCCCCGCGCCCTACTACGAATCGAAACTCGACATCCTCGAGCTCAAGCGCTGAGCCCGCAGCCCTGACACCCAAACCGATCACCAAGGATTAACCCGGGCGGTCTAGCATCCGGCGCGCTGAGAGCAGGTCTTTTCGGGGCGGGCACAAACGATGGAACCGTTGAACTCAAATCCGCGGCCGATAGTCGTCGTCACTGAAGGCGGGCCGCATATCTGGGCCATCGTGAACGCCATCACTGACCGGCTGGGACCTGTCAGCGTCATCCTCGAAACCCCTGAATCCAAAAAGCAATTGCTGATCGGGCGTGCGCGCCGCCAAGGCTGGTTACAGGCCGCCGGGCAGCTTGGCACGATGGTGCTGACGCGGCTTGGCAAGCGGTTTTTCGCCGGGCACGCGGCGCGCATGATCGCTGAACAGAAGCTGCAGACGGAACCGAAGCCCGGACAAGCGATCATCCACGTTCCCTCGGCCAATGCGCCGGAGTGTTTGCAGGCGATCGAGGAAATCCAGCCCGGCGTCGTGCTGCTCGCCGGCTGCCGCCTGCTGTCGAGGCAGACGCTGGCGAAAATCCCTTGCCCGGTCCTCAATTACCATGCCGGCATCGCTCCTAAATATCGCGGCATGAACGGCGGCTACTGGGCGCTGGCCTCGGGCGATGCGCAGAATTTTGGCACCACGGTGCATCTGGTCGACGCCGGCGTCGACACTGGCGGCGTGCTGCTGCAGGCACGCGGCAAGCCCGAGGCAGGCGACACGATTTCAAGCTACGCGCTGCGGCAGGCGGCGTTCTCGCGCGACATCTGCGTCGAGGCGGTCAGGGAAGCACTGGCCGGCAAGCTTGTCACATCAGATCCCGGCCTGCCTTCGAAACAATGGTACCATCCGACGATCTGGTTCTATCTCTGGACCGGCATGACAAAGCGGGTTTGGTAGCCACGCCATTCCCAAGATTTTCGGCTTTCCCTCTGCGACCTCCCATTGCGTCGCTTTTGAATGCGCGCGCGTCGTCCCATAACAAGCAGCCCAACAGCGCTTCCGGCAATGCTCGAACCACTGCATCGGCCCCGAAGACCGGAATCGATCTCCGGAAGGCACCATGCAGTTGAGTGAAAGTGGTAGAGCGTCCCTTGTGCGTCCAAACTGGACGTACGGCGCCCTACAGGAGTGAGAATTCATGGCCGATCTGATCGTCGTCTACTGGCGCGACATCCCCGCCCAGGTCATCGTCAAGAAGGGCCGGCAGAACGCCAAGCGCGAACTGCCGCTGCGCTTCACCGAGGCGATCGACATGTGCGCGATGCGCACCGGCGCCGGTGGCACCGACGACTATCTGGCCGAATGGCGCAAGGCCGACCCCGTACCGGTCAGCGACGACCTTGAAAGCGAGGCCGAAAAAGCCCTTCAGGACCTCGACGCGAAATACGACCGCGAGCGGCTGGTCGCTCTGGTAAAGGCAGGCGGGAAAGAAGATGCCTGAAACGACCCCGGCGATTACCCAGGCCACGCTGGTCAAGAAGGCAGCGCCGAAATCCGACTACAAGCCAGCCGACGTGTCGCCACAGCGGCGCGTGCAGCGCTCGTTTGCGGTCAGGCTATGGTCCGTACGGCATTCGCGACTGCTCGAATGGTTCTACGCTAGGTTCGCCGACATGTTCCTGGCTTTTCACCCGCTGTGGAAGGGCATCGGCTACAGCCGCGTCGAAGGCCCGGTCAAATTCGTCGAAAAACGCGTCAAGGGTTTTATGTTCGACTGCCGCATGTGCGGCCAGTGCATCCTTTCCTCCACCGGTATGTCGTGCCCGATGAACTGCCCCAAGCAATTGCGCAATGGCCCCTGCGGCGGTGTGCGCGCCAACGGCAATTGCGAGGTCGAGCCTGATATGCCCTGCGTCTGGGTCAAGGCCTGGGAAGGCTCGCGCAACATGGTGCATGGCGACAGGATCCTCGACGTGCAGAAACCGGTCGACCAGTCGCTGCGCGAGACTTCGGCCTGGCTGCGGGTGACTGCGCAGGCTGCGGCCGCGCGCGAAGCGGCCCGCAACGCCGCGAACCCTGGGGCCCCGGTATGAACGGCCGCCAGCGCGACGAGAACCCGGCCGGCATCCATCTGCCGCTCGATCCCCTGCCCGGCCACACCTCGCGCGGACGCTTGGAGCGCGTCCTGAGGCGCGGCGAGTTCGCGGTAACGACCGAGCTCAACCCGCCCGACAGTGCCGATCCCGAAGACGTCTACAACCGCGCCAAGATCTTCGACGGCTGGGTCGACGCCATCAACGCCGTCGACGCGTCGGGCGCCAACTGCCACATGTCCTCGGTCGGCATCTGTGCGCTGCTGACCCGCATGGGCTATGCCCCGATCATGCAGATCGCCTGCCGCGACAGGAACCGCATCGCCATCCAGGGCGACGTGCTGGGTGGAGCGGCGATGGGCGTCGCCAATATGCTTTGCCTGACCGGCGACGGCGTGCAGGCCGGCGACCAACCCGGCGCCAAGCCGGTGTTCGACCTCGACTGCATGTCGCTCCTAGAAACCTGCCGCATCATGCGCGACAACGGCAAGTTCCTGTCCGGCCGCAAGCTGACGACGCCGCCGCAGCTTTTCCTGGGCGCGGCGATCAATCCTTTCGCGCCGCCAATCGATTTCCGCCCGCATCGGCTAGGCAAGAAGATCGCTGCCGGCGCGCAGTTCGTGCAGAGCCAGTACTGCTTCGACGTGCCGATGTTCCGCGCCTACATGCAGAAGGTCCGCGATCTCGGCTTCACGGAAAAATGCTTCATCCTGTGCGGCGTCGGGCCGCTAGCCTCGGCCAAAACAGCCAAATGGATCCGCTCCAACGTGCCGGGCATCCATATCCCCGACCAAGTCGTCAAGCGGCTGGAAGGCGCCCAGGACCAGAAGAAGGAAGGCAAGCAGCTCTGCATCGACATCATCAACGAGGTGAAGGAAATTCCCGGCGTCTCCGGCGTCCATGTGATGGCCTACCGCCAGGAGGAATATGTCGCCGAGATCGTCGATGAATCGGGCGTGCTGAAGGGCCGGCAGCCGTGGAAGCGGGAAATCCGCCGCGATGACCAGCTGGTTGCCGATCGGCTCGACCACATACTGCACGACGAGATTACCGAAACCCAGGTGGACATGGTCAAGACCGCGCATTGACGGCGGGCACCGTCCGCTTGAACGAAATCAGATAACGATATAAAGAAATCTTTATATCACGACGGAGAGAGGTTTTCATGACCCGCACCATCGTCGCCTCGGCGACACGAGAGATCATTATCGGATTCGATCAGCCCTTCTGCGTGATCGGCGAGCGCATCAACCCGACCGGCCGCAAGAAGCTGGCCGCGGAGATGGTGGCGGGCAATTTCGAGACTGTCATCAAGGACGCGCTGGAACAGGCCGCCTGCGGCGCGACGATGCTCGACGTCAATGCCGGTGTCACCGCCGTCGATCCCAACGCAACCGAACCGGCACTGCTGGTGCAGACGCTGGAGATCGTGCAGGGCCTGGTCGACCTGCCGTTGTCGATCGACAGTTCGGTGACCGCCGCGATCGAGGCGGCGCTCAAGGTCGCCAAGGGCCGGCCGCTGGTGAATTCCGTTACCGGCGAGGAAGAAAAGCTTGAGGCCATCCTGCCGCTGATCAAGAAATACAACGTTCCGGTGGTCGCCATTTCCAACGACGAGACCGGCATTTCGATGGATCCGGATGTGCGCTTTGCCGTCGCCAAGAAGATCGTCGAGCGCTGCGCCGATTTCGGCATTCCCGCGCATGACGTGGTCGTCGACCCGCTGGTCATGCCGATCGGCGCGCTGGGCGATGCCGGCCGCCAGGTGTTCGCGCTGCTGCGTCGCCTGCGCGAGGAGCTCAAGGTCAACACCACCTGCGGCCTCTCCAACATCTCCTTCGGCCTGCCACATCGCCACGGCATCAACGCCGCCTTCATCCCGATGGTGATCGGCGCCGGCATGACCTCGGCGATCATGAACCCGGTGCGTCCGCAGGAGATGGAAGCGGTGCGCGGCGCCAATGTGCTGAATGGCACCGACGAGAACTGCACCAACTGGATCAGGACCTACAAGGACTACAAGCCGGCCGAAGGCGGCCAGGCGGTAGCGGCCCCGACGGCGGTCAACGCGCCCGGCGAAGGCGGCAATGGCGGCCGCCGGCGCGGCGGCCGTGAAGCCCGGATGGCCCGGGGTTGAGCCACGGCTTGGCCGACACGATATGGTGCTTAGAACTGTTGGGAGGAACGGGTTCGAACCGCGGCACCGGTGTCGCGGCCCAGGTTTCAAGGTTCGCGCAACTTAGAAAGTAAAGTCTGGAACGGATGAACTCTCCTGCCAACATCACCGATCCGCTCGTGCTGTTCATGCCGTCCGGCAAGCGCGGGCGGTTTCCGGTCGGCACGCCGGTGCTCGATGCCGCGCGCCAGCTCGGCGTCTATGTCGAGAGCGTGTGCGGCGGACGCGCTACCTGCGGGCGCTGCCAGATCGAGGTGCAGGAAGGCAATTTCGCCAAGCACAAGATCGTTTCCTCCAACGACCACATCTCGCCCAAGGGCGCCAAGGAAGAGCGCTACGAACGCGTGCGCGGCCTGCCCGAACGGCGCCGCCTGTCCTGCTCGGCGCAGATCCTCGGCGACCTCGTTGTCGACGTGCCGCAGGACACCGTCATCAACGCGCAGACCATCCGCAAGGACGCCGACACCAGGGTCATCGCCCGCGATTCGGCAATCCACATGTGCTATGTCGAGATCGAAGAGCCCGACATGCACAATCCTTCAGGCGATCTCGATCGCCTGAAGATCGCGCTGATGAAGGACTGGGGGCTCAAGAGCCTCGATTTCGATTTCCATCTGTTGCCGCAGGTGCAAGGCATCTTGCGCAAGGGCAACTGGACCGCGACCGCCGCGATCCACAAGGATGCCGAAAGCGAGACCGCGCGGGTCATCTCTTTGTGGCCCGGTCTCAAGAACGAGGCCTACGGGCTTGCCTGCGATATCGGCTCGACCACCATCGCCATGCATCTGGTGTCGCTGCTGTCGGGCCGCGTCGCCGCCTCGTCGGGCACATCAAACCCACAGATTCGCTTCGGCGAGGATCTGATGAGCCGTGTTTCCTATGTGATGATGAACCCGGACGGCCGCGAAGGCATGACGGTCGCGGTGCGCGAGGCGATCTCCGGCCTCGTCGACAAGGTCTGTGCGGAAGGCAACGTTCAGCGCAACGACATCCTGGATTCGGTCTTCGTCGGCAACCCGATCATGCACCATCTGTTCCTCGGCATCGACCCGACCGAACTCGGCGGCGCGCCCTTCGCGCTGGCCGTCTCGGGTGCTGTGCACATCAAGGCGTCGGATATCGGTCTGAAGCTCAACCAGGGCGCCAGGCTCTACATGCTGCCTTGCATCGCCGGCCATGTTGGCGCCGACGCGGCCGCGGTGACGCTCTCGGAAGGTCCGCACCGCCAGGACGAGATGATGCTGATCGTCGATGTCGGCACCAATGCCGAGATCGTGCTCGGCAATCGCCAGCGGGTCGTGGCGGCCTCATCGCCCACCGGCCCGGCCTTCGAGGGTGCGGAAATCTCCGGTGGCCAGCGCGCCGCACCCGGCGCCATAGAGCGCGTCCGCATCGATCCCGACACGCTGGAGCCGAAATACCGGGTCATCGGCTCGGAGCTGTGGTCCGACGAGCCTGGCTTCCTCGACAGCGTGCAGACGACCGGCGTCACCGGCATCTGCGGCTCCGGCATCATCGAGGTGGTCGCCGAGATGTATCTGGCCGGCATCATCTCCGAGGACGGCGTTATCGATGGCGCGCTCTCCGCCCGCTCGCCGCGCGTCACCGCTCATGGCCGAACCTTCTCTTATGTGCTGAAGGAAGGCGAGCCCAGGATCACCATCACCCAGACCGACGTGCGCGCCATCCAGCTCGCCAAGGCCGCCCTTTATGCCGGCACCAAGCTGTTGATGGAAAAGCAGCACACCGACCACGTCGACCGCATCCATTTCGCCGGCGCCTTCGGCTCCTTCATCGATCCGAAATACGCCATGGTGCTGGGACTGATCCCCGACTGCGATCTCGACAAGGTTTCAGCCGTCGGCAACGCCGCCGGCGCCGGCGCACGCATGGCGCTGCTCAATCGCGGCTATCGCCGCGAGATCGAGGAGACGGTGAGCCGGATCGAGAAGATCGAGACCGCGCTGGAGCCAAAATTCCAGGAGCACTTCGTCTACGCCATGGCGCTGCCGAACAAGATCGACCCGTTCCCAAAACTGTCCGCGGCGGTGAAACTGCCGCCGCGCAAGACGGTCAGCGAAGACGGCATTGCCGGCGACGCCGCCCCGCGGCGACGTTCGCGCGAAGGCCACGCCGCCCGGCGCGGCCGGGGGTAACATCCCGCTGGCGGAAGCGGCCCTTCACCCCTAATTTCATTTGTATGCATATGTTTCCAGATCGACCGATCTGGAAACGAAGACGCTGTTTTCGTGAAATCCACCAGATACATGCAGGGAGCATTTAATCGGCATCGAACGGCAGGCAGGAAATAGCTTTCAGCCGCCGCAACACTCCAAGGGAGATGAAGATGTCGATGTTCGAAAGCCTCGGTCGCTTTGGTACGGCCATCAAGCATGCACACGACAGGAACAGGTCCGTCCGGGCCTTGAACAGCCTGCCGCCCGAAATCCAGAAGGATATCGGCTGGCCGTCGTCGCCGCGCAACGACCCACAGGCCACCTTGTCGGCCCTGCTTTTGGGCTCGGCGCGCTGATGACCTTCGCCGACAAATGCAAGCTGCTGGCCAGGCGCCGAAGCCGTCATACGGCTTCGGCGGCAAGCGACCGTCGGCTGCGCGCCGCCCTGTTGCCTCGGCGCTGAGCGCCGCAGGCGGCGACCAGTGCGGTGGAGCCGCAATCACACCACCGTGTTGACACCGCGCAAATCTTGACATTCTGGGTGGAGGTACAATCTTCGGTATTGGGGGTTCTCTTAGTCAGCTCAGCCGAAGTCCGTGTGTCCGCATGCCCAGTCTCAAAAGCCACGTCGTGTCCTTCGTGCTCAGGCACAGCCGCAAGAAGGCGTTTTCGAGCCCGGAAAACCTGCAGCGCTGGATCGCCTATGCGCGCAAGACGGAGGACCACCGGCCGCCCGCCTCGCTACGATCGCGTTTCGACGTCACGACACGCAGCGTTGACGGCTTTCCCGTCTACGAAATCGCGCCAAAGGCCGGCGAGCGAAGGCGGATTCTCTACCTGCATGGCGGCGCCTATGTCTTTCAAATCACGTCCTATCACTGGGGACTGATCGCCGATATGGCCGACCGGCTGGGCTTCGGCATCACAGTGCCGATCTATCCCATCGCTCCCGAACACGATTTCCACGCCATGTTCGGCATGGTCGGCAAGGTCTACCGTCAGATACTCGATGAAGCGGTAGCGCAAGACATCGTCTTCATGGGCGATTCCGCCGGCGGCAACATGGCCGTGGTGCTGACCATGATGGCCGCGGAAGATGCGCTGCCCTTGCCGTCGCGCCATGTGCTGATTTCGCCCGGCCTCGACGTATCGCTCGCCAATCCCGAAGTGTTCGAGGCGGAACGCAACGACCCTTGGCTGGGCATCCCGGGCGGGCTGGAGGCTGTCCGGCTATACAGCGCCGGCATAGATTCCAGCGACTGGCGTATCAGCCCGCTTTATGGCGATTTGTCCGTATTGCCGAAAACGCTGTTGCTGACCGGTTCGCGCGATATGCTCAGCCCCGACAACCTGATTTTCGCGCAAAAGGCCCGCGCCGCCGGCGTCGAAATTGAGGTCGTCTACGAGCAAGGCATGTTCCATGTCTGGCCGTTGATCGACATGCCAGAGGCGCGGCGCGCGCGCGACAGCATCGTGGCGTTTTTGGGCAGCGAAACCGAGATATATCAAGCCAAAGTCGGCGAACTCTCGCTGCAGAAGCCAGATCGCGGCGTCACCGCTCATGGCCTGGCTGCGCCGTTGAGGTCCTGAATCAGAACTTCCCGGTTTCCCTGAACACCTCGAAGGTCGCGCGGATATGGTCGGCGACTGCCTTGACCGGCGCGCTGGCGTCCGGCGCCACGACCATGGCGAGGTTGTAGGTGCCGATATCGGGCATGCCGTCCTTCGGGCAAAGCTCCACCATGTCGTTGCCGAGGAAGGATTTCGGCAGTGGCGCCACCGCAAGGTCGGACATAATGGCGGCGCGCTGGCCGGCCGTATGCGCGCTCATATAGGCGATGCGGTAGTTACGGCCCTCGCGGCCGAGCGCCTCGAGCGCCCCTGCCCGCCAGGCACAACCCTCTTCCCACAAGGAAACAGGCAACGGTTCGCGCAGATGCGCGCAGCCGCCCTTGGCGCCGGCCCAGACGATCGGTTCGGTGAGCAGCACTTCGGCGCCGAGCGCGCTGGTCTTGTAGGAGTTGGTGAGCAGCGTGATGTCGAGCGCCCGGTCGTCCATGCGCCGGCGCAGATTGCTGCTCTGGTCGATGGTGACGTCGACCGCGATCGAAGGATGCGACTGCGCAAAACGCTTCAGCACATGCGGCAACACGCGCTCGCCATAGTCATCAGGCGAGCCGAGCCGCACCACCCCGACAATGTCGGGGATGATGAACTTGGACACCACCTCGCGGTTGATCGACAACAGGCGGCGGGCGTAGCCGAGCAGCATCTCGCCATCCGTGGTCAGCGTCACCGAGCGTGCGTCGCGCGCGAACACGGAGCGGCCGAGAATGTCCTCCAGCTTCTTGATCTGCATGGAGACGGCCGACGGCGTGCGGAAGACGGCATTGGCCGCAGTGGTGAAACTGCCGGTCTCGGCGATCGCCACGAACGTACGCAAGACGTCGAGATCGAGCAGCGGCAATGGATGATTGAGTGGGGCGTTCATCGGGATCGACCTTCAATTTTTCTGATACAAACGATCATTCCATTTCGTTTGATTGAACATCACTTTGGGAGGATAGTCAACTCCATCGAAGGCAGACGTATCGAAAGCGGGCCTTGAACGACCGCGACACGAATCTGCAATCGGCACGAAATGAAGCTGAAACAAACCTGAAATAGCGCTTCGCATGCGGAGCGACCGGTGAACTCCCGGTCCAAAGTAAAGGAGAATGAAATGTCCATCCTGTCATCCATCGGCCGCATAGCGACCGAAATCAGCGCGGCTCGCGCCCGCTACCAGACCGAACGCGCCATCCGCTCCCTGCCGATCGAACTGCAGAAGGATATCGGCTGGCCTGAAGCCGCCGACACCAAGACCGGCACTCGCTACGGCATCGGATCCTGGGCTGGTGGAGCAAAATAAATCGTGTGTATCCAAAGCTGAAGGCCTGCCGCGCAGACGCTGCCCGGCAGGCCTTTTCATTTTGTAGTCGACGACTTTCCGAGCCATGCTGCCGCTGCATGGCGCATATGAACGGGCTGCATAGCAGCCGACATTTCGAACTAACGCCTTGTAAATAATCGTAAACCTTGGGCAGAGTGCCCAAATTTATCGCATTCCGTGTCGCTTTTCATGTCAAGTGCTTCGCTTTTGCGATTTAGTTTCCCCTCACGTAAGCCTATATCAGCGTCAGCCAACGAGCTGCCCCACTCCATCAAGCGAAGGCGACCCGTCTGAGCAACTGAATGGAGATGATCATGAAGCTCTTTGCCCGCCTTTTCCCTCGCCGTGAAATGAACCTGACGACCGCACTCGAGCGCCAGCGCCTTGCCAACACCATGCCGGGCCAGACCGGCGCCATGGCCGCCGCGCGCCTCGGCTTCGTCGCCTGATCTGACAGGCTCGCAAGCGGCGCTCCTTGCTGCTTCGAAGTCGATCATAGCCGCTTCGGCCTTGCCGAAGCGGCTATGTGTCGTCCGTCGGCCACATCCGGCACGTTTGCTCAATCCGGCAGCATGTCGAGCCCGTAACCGCATAGCGATTGCCCATTTGCGACCCGTGTCGCAAATAAAGTCTTTCCGTTGCCGCCTAGCCAATTGACAGGAAAGGTTTTTCCTGATGTCAGCTATGCTGATCGCGACATCCTGTTCGCGCCATTGCAGCGTGAGGGTTTTCCTGTGAACGTCGTAAATCATCCGATCAAGCGATCGTTTGTATTCTTCCTGGTCCCCGATTTCACCATGATCGCCTTTGCAACGGCGCTCGATCCGTTGCGCTCGGCCAACCGGATGCTCGGCTACGAGGCCTATCGCTGGCGGCTCGCCAGCATCGACGGCAAGCCGGTGCGCGCCTCGAACGGCGTCGAATGCGCAGTCAACACCTCGCTGGAGGACGAACGCAAGAAGATGTCCGGCCCCGAGCGGCCGAACATGGCGGTCGTCTGCAGCGGCATCAATGTCGAGCGCTACCAGAACAGATCGGCCTTCGCCTGGCTGCGCGAGGAATACAATCGCGGCGTCGCCGTCGGCGGCCTGTGCACTGGCGCACATATACTGGCCGCCGCCGGTCTGTTGTCCAACAAGCGCTGCGCCATTCATTGGGAGAACCTGCCGGGCTTTTCCGAGGCGTTCCCGAAGGCCAATGTCTTCGCCGACCTCTTCGAGATCGACCAGAACATCTACACCTGCGCCGGCGGCACTGCGGCGCTCGACATGATGCTGAAGCTGATCGGCGACGATTTCGACGAGAGCCTCGTCAACCGGGTGTGTGAGCAGGTGCTGACCGACCGCGTGCGCAGCCCGACCGATCGGCAGCGCCTGCCGCTGCGTGCGCGCCTTGGCGTGCAGAACTCCAAGGTGCTGACCATCATCGAATTGATGGAAGCAAACCTTTCCGAGCCGCTATCCCTGATCGAGATCGCCGATCACGTCGACCTGTCGCGCCGCCAGATCGAGCGCCTGTTCCGCACCGAGATGGGACGATCCCCTGCCCGCTACTATCTGGAAATCCGGCTCGACCGGGCCCGGCACCTGCTGATCCAATCAGCGATGCCGGTGGTCGAAGTGGCGGTCGCTTGCGGGTTCGTCTCCGCCTCGCACTTCTCCAAATGCTACCGCGAACTCTATGCACGCTCGCCGCAGCAGGAGCGCGTCGACCGTAAGCAGTTGCTGGTCGCGTAAAGGCAACATCTCGGATAATCCGATCTCAGATAAGAAGATAGAGCGGCGGTACGCTTCGACTTGAAGGCTCGCCGCTCTAGCGGCTGTCGTACATCCAGCTTCGGTCGCGCCACATTTTCTCACCGACCTGGCAGTCGGTGACCGGCTTGTCTTGCGCCAGCACCACCGGCGGATGCGCAGCTTCGTCCGCCGCCCATTGCGGCGAGGCAGGCCCGGCAAGCTCAAGCATCAGCTTGCGGCGGATCGCTTCGGGAAACTGTGTCCAATCATTGACCGGGATCATGAACGCGCCAGGTCCACCGATGACGCAGTCGGTGTAGTAGCGGTCGAGATAATTGACGTCGTAAACGCTGGTGAAGCCGCTTCGGGTCATCAGCGGCAGGCCATTGATGGTGATGCCTTGTTTGACCAGTCTGTCACGGGTGATGTCGACGGGAGCGCCTTGATTGTTGGGACCATCGCCTGAAATGTCGATGACGCGCTTCACGCCTTGAAAGCCGCTTTCGGCAAAGAGATCGCTGGCGAATTCCAGGGCACCGGAAATCGAGGTGCGCCGGGCGCTGCTGGGCGCATGGGCGGAGAGCTGTTCGACCACGCGCTCGGCGTCGCCACGACTGGCGACTACCGTCCACGGCACGATGACATGCTGCCAGGTCGTGCCGGCCCATTCGACGTAGGTGACGGCGATCTTGCCATAGGCGCCGTCGGCGATGGCCTGCAGCACCGTGTCATGCGTCAGCGCCGCCACATAGCCTTGACGCTGGATTTCGAGTTCGGCCGGCGACATCGAAAGCGAAACGTCGACCGCCAGCACCAGTTCGATATCGACCGGCTCGGCGGCGAGGGATTCCGGCGCCAACACAAGCATCGGCACCAGCGCGGCGGCGCCTGAGAGGAGATGTCTTGCGCGGGAAAAAGCAGACATGCCGCAAGGTAAGCGAGAATTGTCGTTCCACAAAGCGAAAAGCCCGGCGCCGGGCCGGGCCGTTGCGTCACATTTTTGCGAGTCCGCCCCGTTGTGGGAGGATCGTCAAACAATCAACGCTCAGCTGCGCGGATTGAGGTTTTCCGGGTCGTAGAGCGGCCTGTAGCCTACAGCGGCCACTTCTACCGGGTAAGTCTCGCCGAAATACTCGACAGTCAGCTTGCGGCCCTCTTGGCAATACGCCCAGGGCAAGTAGGCCAGCGCGATGTTCTTGCCGATGGTCGGGCCGTAGGCGACCGACGTCGTGAAGGATCGGCGGCCGAGTTCGTCGGCCAGCGTCTCGCCCGTTTCCGGGTCCATCACCGGCATCGTGCCGACTGGATAGCGGGCAACGCCCCTGGAATCGACATTGTTGGTCATCACGAGCGTGCAGAGCATGGCCGGCTGATGCGCGCGGGCGCGATACTCCAGATGCTTCGCCTTGCCGCTGAAATCAGCCTCCTTGACCTTCGGTCGGGCAAGATCGGCCTCCAGCAGATTGTACTCGGTCAGAAGGTCGGCATTCTGCAGGCGCAGGCTCTTCTCCATGCGGCGGCTGTTGGCATAGGTCTCAACGCCAAAAGCCATCACGCCGGTCGAGCGCAGCGCGTCCCAGACGGCCAGGCCGTCTTCGTATCGCATATGCAGTTCCCAGCCCTGCTCGCCGACATAGGAGATGCGGAAAGCGGTCACGTCCTTTCCGGCGATCCTGACGGGTTTGATCGCGGCAAAGGCGAAATTCTCTGGCGCCAGCCCGTCAGGGTTCTCAACGACCTTCTGCAACGTCGACCGCGCATTCGGACCCCAGATGCCGATCGTCACGTATTTTTCGGTCACGTCCGTAACGGTGACATCGAACCCTTTGTCTTGTGCCGTCCTGCGCATGTACTGGAAGTCGCGCGGGCCGGCATCGGCGCCGTCGATGACGCGGCAGCGGTCGGCCATGCGGATCACGGTCAGGTCGGCGCGCACCATCCCCTCGTCGTCGAGGAAGTGGGTATAGATGCCCTTGCCGATGTTGGCATCGCCGCCGATCTTGGCCGCGCACAGCCATTCCATCAGCGCGACATGATCCGGGCCTTCCACGTCGTACATCGCGAAATGCGACAGGTTCACGATGCCGCAATCCTCGCTCATGGCGAGATGCTCGGCATTGGAGACGCGCCAGAAATGGCGGCTGTCCCACTCGTTTTGGCGCAGTGGCACCCGGTTGCCGTATTTCTCGAGCAGGTGCTCGTTGGCGGCATAGCCATGGGCGCGCTCCCAGCCGCCCAGTTCCATGAAATAACCGCCGAGTTCCTTCTCGCGCTCCCAGAACGGCGAGCGGCGCAAATTGCGGCCTTTTGAGAAGGGCTCGCGCGGGTGGACCGCCGGATTGTAGACTTTCATCGCCGTTTCAGTGCAGCGGTCCCAGATGAACTGCTCCTGCGTCTGGTGCGGGTAGAAGCGCGAGTAGTCGATGGCGTGGTGGTCTATCGACGTCCGACCGTCCGTCATCCAGTCGGCGATGAGCTTGCCCATGCCGGGACCGTCCTTGACCCAGATCGCGACGGCATACCAGAGGCCCCGCACCTTCTGGCTCTCTCCCATCGAGGGGCCGCCGTCTGCTGTTACCTGCAGAAGCCCGTTGAAGGAATGGCTCTCATTGTAGCCCAGTTCGCCCAGGATCGGCGTCAGTTCCATGGCGCGCTCGAGCGGCGCCAGGATCTGTTCCATGTCTAGGTCGCGCTGCGACGGCGAAAGACGGGCCTGGTTCTTCTCCAGAAGGTCGCGCGGATGGCAAAGGCGCGGATTGGTCTCTTCGTAATAGCCCCATTCGATCTGCCCGCCTTCGGCGGTCTTGGGGTCGCCGGTGTCGCGCATATAGGCCGAATTGCCTTGGTCGCGCAGCAGCGGCCAGCCGATCTCCTTGCCGGTGCCGGCGAACTCCGTATACGGCCCGAAGAAGGTGAGCGGATGGTCGATCGGCATGACCGGCAGGTCCTCGCCCGCCATTTCCGCGATCAACCGGCCCCAGATACCGGCGCAGACCACCACATAGTCGGCCTCGATGGTGCCGCGGTCGGTCACCACGCCCTTGATGCGTCCGTTCTCGATGACGAGCGACCTGGCCGGCGTGTTCGCAAATGCCCTGAGCTTGCCGGAGGCTTCCGCCTGGTCGACCAGCTTGCCGGCAACCGTTTGCGAGCGCGGGATGACGAGGCCGGCATCGGGATCCCACAGGCCGCCCTGCACCATCTGCTCTTCGATCAGAGGGAACTTCTGCTTGATCTCGGCGGGATCGATCAGACGGGCGCGCGTGCCGAAGGCCTTTGCCGAGGCGATCTTGCGCTTGATCTCCTCCATGCGATCGTCGTCGCCGACGCGGGCGATCTCGAGGCCGCCGATGCGCGCATAATGGCCCATCTTCTCGTAGAAATCGATGGAGTAGAGCGTCGTCCAGCAGGACAGGAAATCATGGCTGGTCGTGTAGCAGAAGTCGGAGGCGTGCGCCGTCGAGCCGATATCGGTCGGGATGCCTGATTTGTCGATGCCGACGATGTCGTCCCATCCGCGCTCGATCAGGTGATGGGCGACCGACGCGCCGACAATGCCGCCCAGCCCGACGATGACGACCTTCGCCTTTTCCGGAAACCCTGCCATTGCCCGTGACTCCAAAGTGCTGTTACGGGCGCCGGCGCCCGCTTGACCGGCGCACAATATGCAGGCGACGGCCATCGCGCTACCGCCTGTTTGCGACACGCTGCAGGTGCGCCGCGACCCCGGCGCAGGACCCTGAAAAATCGGAACCGATTTTCGCCGGGGATCATGCGCAGAGAAAAGTTCTATAGTGTCCCTTGCACGCAAATGACGCGTGTTAGCTGGCGACAGAACTATGATTTATCGCCTGGAACCACTTGCACGGCGCGGCGCCCTTTGATGCTCGCTGACGCCCACAGCGCCATGAATGGGCCAGCGAGCAGCAGGAACGGCGGGATCAGATTGGGAAAGTAGATGCGGGTGTCGTGGATCGGGAAGACGGTGAACTTCGCCAGCGCGCCGAGCACCAATGCCGCAAACAGGATGCCGGCGCGACGGTCGAGCTGGAAGCCGGCGCGGCTTGCGGCAAACCACCCCGCCAGCGCCAGCACCGAGACGCCGACCCAGCTGTTCAGGCTGACGGCGCGGGCCATGGAGACGGCAAAGGTCCGGAGATAGGCGACAGCCGAGAACGGCGGATCGAAGCCGTCCATATTGTAGTGCTGCTCGATCGAGGAGAACCACAGATGCGGCCACCAGCCGGGATGCTGCGCCCAATGCGAGATGGCGAAATAGGCGACCAGGGAGGCGGCAAAGCCGGCCAGCGCGCCCCCCGCCTTCTGCCGGAAGGCGACCAGCAATACGGCGAAGACGGCAAGGAAGACAATGTTGTCGGGCCGCGCCATGAAGGCGAGGAAGAGCAGGATCGCCGTCGCCACTTCGCGACCGCGCATATAGGCAAAGAGCCCGCCGAGGAACAGGGCCGAGCATAGCAGATCCGGCGTCGCAGCCCGCGCCGCGTCGCCGAAATCGGCCATGATCAGCACCGCGCCGGCGACCGGCGCCAGCGCCAGCGCACCTTCGGACCGCAGCCAGAGCAGTGCGATCGTACCGAACAGCAGCACTGACAAAACCGAGACCATGCGCATCGCCTCGACCGGCGACATCACGGAACTCATCGTCGAAAGGATCTCGGCGTAGAGGAATTTGATCCGGTACATGCCGAGCAGCGAATGGAAGTCGGCGGCGTTCGCGGCCATATGGCTGCGAAAGCCGCCGCTATCGTCCGTCAGTGTCTTATACTCATCAGCCGACACACCGGCCTTGACCATGCTATAGGCATAGTCGTGCAGCGCCTGCACATCGGGATAGCTGCCCTCCTCGGCGATCGCGATATAGGGCAGCATGTCCCAATTGGCGTCGGGCATGAACCATGCCATCACGGCGGTCAAAAGGATGTAGAGCGCAAAGGCCGCCGTCCCGATCGGCGCGGCAAGACGCGCATAGGTGCCCTCGCCCCATGCCAGGCCGGCCTCGGTGAGCCGGTCGAGCAGGTTTTTCGGAGCAGGAGACCTGGTCCGCATGGTTTCGCTCGGCGGACTTGGTTCAGCGGACCTGGGATTCAGCGGACCTGGCTTTTGACGAAATCCTTCACGATCGACACGATGCCGCGCGACAGCAGGCTGTCGAGCGCCTCGACAAAGCGGTCTACATGTTCGCGCTGGCAGATCAGCGGCGGTTCGAGACGGATGACATTGCGGTTGTATTCGGTGAAGGCGACGAGCACGTCATAGTCGCGCAGCAGCAAGGCACCAACGAAGCCCGACAGCGACCCTTTCAGCTTCTCGTCAAGCACGCTGACCACGGGCCGCAGCACCATCGGCAGCGTCTGCGAAAAGTCGTGGAATTCCAGCCCGACCATAAGACCCTTGCCGCGCACGTCCTTGATGATCTTGGGATATTTCTCCTTGAGCGCCTGCAGGCGCTGCAGCAGGTAGTCGCCAGTGACAGTGGCGTTGTCGATCAGCCCCTCGTCGTAAAGCACGTTGAGCGCCTCGATCGAGGTGACGCAGGCCTCGCCCATGCCGCCGAAGGTAGCCATGGCGTGGATCATCGCCGTCTTCGGCGTGCCATAGGCCTTCATGTAGACGTCGCGCCTGGCGATCATCGCGCCAACGGCCGCCTTGCCGCCACCGAGCGACTTTGCCAGCGCCGTCACATCCGGAATGACGCCGTAATGCTCAAAGGCATAGAAGCGGCCGGAGCGGCCATAGCCGCACTGCACTTCATCGGCGACCCACAGCACGCCATACTGGTCGCAGAGCGCGCGCAGCTTCTGCCAGTATTCGGCGGGCGCCTGGATGATGCCGCCGCCACCCTGGATGGTTTCGAGCACGATGACGCCGATCTCCGGATCGGAGCGGAACGCACGCTCGACCGCTTCGATATCGGCGAACGGAATGCGCACGACATTGTCGGCCACCTTGAAGTCGGCGCGGTAGAGCGAGCCGTCGGTGATAGCCAGCACACCCTTGGTCTTGCCGTGGAAGGAATTCTCGGCATAGACGACCTTCGGCCGCTTCGGGCCGGCGGCGCGCTCGGCGAGCTTCACCGCCGCCTCCATGGCTTCCGAGCCGGACGAGCCCAGAAACACCATGTCGAGATCACCGGGCGAGCATTTGGCGAGATTGTGCGCCAGGGCCGCTGCATATTGCGACATGAAGGCGATGGCGATCTCCTGCCGCTTCTCCTCCTGGAACTTCTTGCGCGCTTCGAGAAGGCGCGGATGATTGTGCCCGAAGGCCAGCGACCCAAAGCCGCCGAAGAAATCCAGGATCTTGCGGCCGCTCTGGTCGATGTAGAACATGCCTTCGGCGCGTTCGATCTTGATCTTGTGGAAGCCGAGCAGCTTCATGAAATGCAGCTGACCGGGGTTGAGATGCGCCTTGAACAGGTCGGTCATGCGCGCTACGTCCATCGCCTTGGCCTGCTCGACGCTGATCAGATCGGGCTTGGCGGTGATGGCGGGCGAAAGCGCCGGCGCGCTGACCGTGGCACGCGCAGTCGCGTGGTCTGGCTTGGTCATGACGGTCATCTCAAAAAATCTCCTATTGACCCTTTACTCGGCGGGCTTGTTATTCCGCGGGCACATGTTTTGCGGCGACGTCATGGCCGTCTTTCCTGGTGCGGTATTCGCTGTAGGCGGCGATCAGCATGTCCTCGTCGCGATATTGCGGCACCCAGCCGAGCTGGCGTTCGGCCTTCGACACGTCGAGAACGCAGTCCTCATCGGCGATCAGATACTGCTCCGGATCCATGATCGGCATATTCAAGAGGTCGAGCAGGTCGAGCGTGCGCTTGACCGCCCAGCCCGGTGTCGGGATCAGGATCGATTTCGAACCGGCATGCCTGATCAGGTCGCCGAGCAATTTCCGTACCGGCGGCGGGTTGAGCGAACCGAGATTATAGGCTTCGTTCGGCACACCGGCCTTCCAGGCGGCGCGCGCGGCCTCGGCGCAGTCGAACACCGAGATGAACTGGTAGGGGTTCTTGCCCGAGCCAATCATCGGCACCGGAAGGTTCCAGTCGATCAGCTTGAACAGTTTTTCGAGAATGCCGAGGCGGCCGGGGCCGATGATGAGGCGCGGCCGAAACAGCGAGATCGACATGCCGCGCTTGCGCCATTCGGCGGCCAGTTCCTCGGTCTTCTGCTTCGACCAGCCATATTCGCCTAGCGGCGCGACCGGATGCTCCTCGGTCATCGGTTGTGTGATCGTATGGCCATAGATCATGTCGGTCGTATAGTGGACGAGCCTTGGCGCGCCGGCTTTGTCCATCGCCTGTATGATGTGCTCGGTGCCATGGAAATTCACCGGAAAGAAGAACTCGTGGCGCTTGGAGCGCACCTGGATCGGCGACAGCATTTTCGCCGACAGATTGTAGACCATGTCGTCGGCCTTCAGCCCGACCGAAGCGACCGAGGCCGGATCGGTGACATCGCAGCTGACATAGCGGACCGAGCGGTAATGCGGCAGGTCGCTCCTGGCGATGTCGGCGACAACCACCTCCTCGCCGTCGGCCAGAAGTTTCGGGGCAAGGTGGCGGCCGACGAAACCGTCGCCGCCAAAAATCAGATGTCTCATCGAACGATCCCGCTGGTGCGAATCTTGTCGGGGGAAAGGCCTGCCGTCTGGTCCTCATGTCCCCGGCCGCTCAAATCCCGGCCGCTTTGGGCGATCAGCACCGTACCGACGCAGATGAAAGCGATGCCGGCGACGCGCCAGGCATTGAGGTCTTCGCGGAAAATGAAATAGGCGAAGATCGCAACGGCGACATAGGCGAGGCTGAGGAACGGATAGGCGAAGCTGAGCTCGACCTTGGACAGCACATAGAGGTGCGACGCCATCGAGATGACGAAGGTGGACAGGCCGAGGAAAATCCACGGGCTGAAGACGATCTGCAACAGCTTCAGCAACGGGTTGGCGCCCTCGAAGGAAATCGGACCAAGCGACATCATGCCCTGCTTCAGCATGAGCTGCGCGGCGGCATTGGTCATGACCGTGAACAGAATAAAGACGATGTACTTCATATTTTCCCACCAAACCCTTCAGCCGTCCTATTACAAACCTGCAAACGTTTCGTGAAGCAGCAAGAATGTTTTGAGTAAAGCTTTACCTTATCGATTCGTTAACCACGAACCATTCGAATGTTATCTATTCCGCGGCTTCGACGGTTTCGCGCCGCACCTCGAGCTTTTTCGCCGTTCGCGCCCAGAAGCTCGACATGAAGGCTGGATCGCGGATGGCCTCGAGGCGCTGCCATTCCGGAAAGGACGCGGCGAAAATATCGGCGCCCATGCGGGCGTCCTTGTAAGGATTGACCGCGCCACCGGCCTCGACCGTGATGTGGTCGAGTTCCTTCAACAGCGCCAGCGTCGCCCGGCCGCGGTTGGGGAAATCCAGCGTCAGCGTGAAACCCGACCGCGGGAACGACAGCAGTGCCGGCGAACGGATCGAGCCGAAGCGCTTCAGGACCGTCAGGAACGATCCCTGCCCGGCCCGCTTGGCCGCCGCAAGCAAGGCCGGCACCGCCCGGCGCGCGACGTCTTCCGGTACCACGCTCTGGTGCTGGAAAAGCCCATTCGGTCCGTAGAGCCGGTTCCAGTTGCCAACGCCGTCGAGCGGAAAGAAAAAGCCTTGATAGCCGACCTGGCGCGGTGCCGTAGACCAGCCTTTCTTCCACCTGTAGGCAGCGTTGAAGGCAGTGAGGAACGGCCGGTTGAGCACGTTGAACGGCGGCTGGAACGGCACCGAAAGATTTCCGCCGGCACGCAAGGCCGCATGCGAACCATGCTCGGCGTGATTGCCGGTTAACAGCAGCCCGCGCCCACGGCCGTGGCCGCCGGCAAGCTGGTCGATCCAGGCGACGGCATATTCGTTGGCCTGGTCGGCCGCTTCGGCAAGCTCGAAGAATTCGCCGAGGTCGCGGAATGGCGTCGCCTTCTCGACGATGTCGAGCGATGGCACCCGCATCAGCCGGATCGATGCGGACAGGATCAGGCCAGTCAACCCCATGCCGCCGATCGTCGCCGCAAACAGATGCGCATTGTCGGCGGCCGAGCAGTAAAGGGTCCGTCCATCCGATCGGAGCAGCGTGAAGGATTCGACATGGCAGCCGAAGGTGCCGCGCCGGTGATGGTTCTTGCCGTGAACGTCATTGGCGATGGCGCCGCCGAGCGTGACGAACTGCGTGCCCGGAACGACCGCTGGAAAGAAGCCGTATGGCGCTGCATGGGCGATGATGTCGGACAGAAGCACGCCGGCCTCGGCCTCGATCACGCCGGTCTCGGCATTGAAGGCGCGGATGCGGTTCAGCGGCCGCATGTCGACGACCATGCCGGCTTCGTTCTGGCAGGAATCGCCATAGGAGCGGCCATTGCCGTAGGCGAGCAAGGCGTTTCTCGTCGCCTTGCCGCTCTTCAGCAGCGCGACAGCGTCATCCGCCGGGATCACATCGAGTGCCGGCGGCGTGACAAGACCGAAGCTCTGGAACCGCTCTTCCGCCATCCTACCAGCCTCCGGCGACCAGAAACACCGCACCGATGAACACGACGATCTGACTGCGCCAGTCGCGGATGATAAAGACGACCGGATCGTCATGCATCTCGTCGCGGCGGGCGAGTATCCAGACGCGCATGGTCAGGTAAAGCACGATCGGGGCCAGCGGCCAGACCAGCCAGGGGTGCGGATAGAGTTCGCGCACCGCGACGCTATCCATATACAGCGCCAGCACCAATGCCGAGGAAAAGGCCGAGGCCATGCCCGCCTGGGCGACGATCTCCTGGTCTTCGGTGCGGTAGCCGCGGCCGGCGATACGCTCGCCCGCCGGGATGGCGGTCGTGCGCAACTCGACAAAACGCTTCACCAGCGCCAGCGACAGGAAAAAGAAGATCGAAAAGGCCAGCAGCCAGAACGAAACGTCAACGCCGGTCGCCGCGGCGCCAGCCAGAACGCGGATCGTGTAGAGACCGGCCAGCGTCAGCACGTCGATCAGGAGCATGCGCTTGAACGACAGCGAATAGGCGGTGGTGATGATCATGTAGCCGAAGAGCACGCCGAGGAATTCGATCGGCAGCAGAAGCCCTGCGCCAACGCCCGTTGCAAGCAGCACCACCATCGAACCCAGGCCAAACGGGATCGACAGGGCGCCGCTGGCGAATGGCCGGTTGCGCTTGGTCAGGTGTTTGCGGTCGAGCGCGAGGTCGAAGAAATCGTTTAGGATGTAGATGGCCGAAGCCACCGCGCTGAACGAGACGAATGCCAGCAGGCATTTCCAGATCATGTCGGCGTTGAAGTATTCGTGCGACAGCACCATCGGCACCGCGATGAGCGAGTTCTTCAGCCATTGATGAACGCGCAGCATCTTGACGATGGTTCTGAATGTCGGCTTCGGCGCCGGCATCATTTCGGCACTGTGCGCGGCCTGCCAGCGCGCGGCAGCACGGTCGGGCGCGACGACGATTGCCGTGCGTGCGGCGTCGAATACCCTAAGGTCGTGCCGGCTGTTTCCGGCATAGTCGAAGCCGCCATCGCCATAGGCGGCGACAAGCGACGCGCGCTTTCTACCTGAGGTCATGTTGTGGGGGCCATCGGTCGCCAGGACGCGATCGAATATCCCGAGATGCGCGGCGATCGCCTCGGCGAATTTGCGCGGCGTGCCGGTCGCCAGCACGATCTGGCGGCCCTCGCCATGTTCGGTGCGAAGGCGCTGAAGCAGCACTTCGCGGTAAGGCAGCGATGCGGGATCGATGTCGATGCGTTGAGCGACGGCCTGCTTCAACTGCGCCGGCCCGCCCGCGAGCCAGAACGGCACAAGGAAAATATAAAGCGGATTCTTCTTGAGAAGGATGAACAGCCCTTCCCACAACAGGTCCGTCGCGATCAGCGTGCCGTCGAGATCGACCGCAAGCGGGATTGCGTTCCTGTCCGACCGCGCGTCCATTTTCTTTGCCCTGCTTAAACCCGCCGCGCCGTGCTTCGGCGTCTTCGGCCCGATATAGCGAGGAACAGCGCAGCGAACGTTAAAACGCCCAGCCTGGCCTGGTCAGCGTGACGGTATTTCCTCCCTCATCGTTAAGTTTCGATGACCCGAAACGATAAAAGGCCGGGCATTTACCCGGCCTCGAAAAACAACGCGTCAACGTTGCTTGATGAGGGTTACTTGATACGGGCGACGCCACCCGAGATTTCGATCGTCTCCGAACCGGTCAACGCCTCGAGGTCGCCGTTCGGCAAGGTAACGAAACACCCGTTCGGGCAGAATTCCGCGGTTTCGCCGGCGGCCAGCGCCAGCTCCGTCTTGCCACCGCCTTCGGTCACAACCAGCGTGCGGGTCTCGGCGTCTTTGTTGACCGCGCTGGCGGCGAAGGCCGAACCGCCCACGGCAAGAAGAGCGATGGCGGCGACGAGAGACTTCCACATTTGCAATATCGGTGTTTCCACCGCCTCTGTTGCATTTCGCAAGGCATTCTCGCCCTTTGCATGTGAGCTTATATGAGATGCAAGCTGAACGGCAACTGAATGCCGCATTCATGCCGCAATTGGTTTCGGCTTTGGAGCCGACTCCAGGGTATGTTGAGATTCAGGTCAGGCCGAGCCGGAGTCGAAGACGGGCGCGAAGCTGCCAGACTGAGTGGGTTCCGAGAACCGGAACGGAGCGTACTTTTGGGTACGTGAATACCGGAAGCGCAGGAAACGGCCGTTTGTAAGCCGGCATCACCTGAGTATCAATACACCCTAATCGGGATCCGGCTTGCGGGTCTTTCGCCCGGATTTAGCCAGGCGTTTCGTCTCGGCCGCAGCTTCAGCGGCCGCGCGCTCCTGCTCGGCGAATTCAGCTTCGATCTTGTCGTCATCGATCGGCCACGCCTCATGCTTCTTGGTCTCGACGACGGCGCGCGGCGCCGATGGAATTTCGATATGCTGGTCGGCGAACAGATCGAGGACGGCAAACCGGATGTCGTTCTGCACGATGTTGCCGTTCATCACGTCGGCCAGGAACACACGGATTTCGAATTCCAGAGCGGCAGGCCCGAAATTGCTGAACAGCACGAAGGGTTCCGGATTTTTCAGCACCAGCGGATGGCCGCGCGCGATCTCCAAAAGGACAGCATGGGCCTGCTTGACGTCGCTGCCATAAGCGACGCCGACCTTGATATCGATGCGACCGAGCTTGTTGCGGTGCGTCCAGTTGCCAACGGCATTGTTGATCAGGTTTGAATTGGGCAGGATCACCGACTGCCGCTGGAACGTCTCGATCTCGGTGGCGCGCACACTGATCTTCTTGACCGTGCCGCTGATATCACCAGCGACGATCCAGTCGCCGACCTTGAACGGCCGCTCGGCCAAAAGGATCAGACCGGAGACGAAGTTGGAGACGACATTCTGCAGACCAAAGCCGATACCGAGGGACAGAGCGCCAGCGACAAGCGCCAGGTTGGAGAGGTCGATGCCCGCCGCCGATATGCCGACGAGTGCTGCGAGCGCGACGCCGGCATAGCCGACCGCCAGCCGAATCGAGTTGCGCACGCCGGTATCGACCTTGCCACGCGCCATCACCGAGCCGTCGAGCCAGCCCTGGAACCAGCGCGTCAGGAAGTAGCCGATGATGAAGACAACGATGCCGGTCAGGATGCCGGTCACCGAGATCGTCACCGAGCCGATGGTGAGGCCCGTAGCCAGCTTGTAGCCCCAGGCCTGGATGTCACCGGGCTGAAAGCCCCACGTCAACAGGATCAGCGGCAGGAACACCAGCACGATCATCAGGTTGATGGCGACGCTGACGACCAGGCCGAGCTGGTCGAGCGCGGACTCCTCGTAACTGGAATGGGCCGATAGCCAGCGCCCGATCGACGTGTTGGCGAAACCGCCTTCCTCGCCGATCGCCCGCGCCGACAGGAAGCCGATATAGGCGGTGACCAGAATGGTGCCGGTGACCACGACCTGCAGAGAGACAAAGATGGCAAGACCGATATAACCGAGCAGCGCCGCGGCGATGGTGGAGAGGCCGAGCGCGACGGCGGTGTAGCGCAGCCATGCCGGCCACGGACGCCAGGTCCCGTCGGCGGCTTTGAACGGTTTTAGCAGCCCCATCAGGATCAGGATGACGCCGACGATGATGGTGGCGACAAAACTTCTGGCGATGGTCAGCGATAGCGGCGAGCCCATCTTGTCATTGACGACCGACAGGAAATTGTTGATGCCGATGACGACCGCCATGGCGGTCGTCAGCCGCACCAGCCAGCGCGCTGGCCCGGTTTCAACCGGTATCAGGCGCCAGTTCGGCAGTCGCGGCTCCAGCGCCGCATTGGTCAGCCGGTTGACGCAGAACACCACCGCCAGAACCCCGACCAGCGCATTCAGGAAAACGCCAATATCGCCGCGCAACACATTGTAATAATTGAAAAAGAAAACGGTCGAGACCAGGAAAACGCCCACCGCCAGCGTCGGCAGCAATGTCGACCAGAACGCCACCGACAGCCGGCTGAGATAGGAGGGATCTTCGACGGAAGGGTCTGCTTCGAACACGCGCCCGAACAGGCGCCGCCCACCGATGAAAAGCACGGCCGCGAGTGAAAGTGCCGTCAACGTCGCGGCCAGAACGGCCTGGAACTTGAACTTGAAGGCGAAGGTCAGCCATGAGGACACCGCCTTGTAGAAGCCCGTAAATTCATCGTTGGCATCGGAAATGACCTCAGGACTTAGTGCATCGGACAGCACGTAGCGCTTGGTGAGCAGGTTGCGAAACAGCTCGCTGCGCATATTGGCGATCTTGTCGATGAGGCCGCTGATACGGATCGACAGGTTTTGCGCCGCGGCGATGACCGCATTGATCTCGGCCTTTTCGGACGCCAGCGCCTGGCGTTCGCTGGTCACGATGTCGGGCTCGGGCGGCTGGCCCTCAGCCGGCGGCGCCCCGAGCTGCTCGAGCCTAGCGTTGATCTCTGCGAGGCGCGGGCGGAAGGTAAGCGCGCTGTTCAACGCACCTCGCGACATTTCCTCGAGTTGCAGGCGGATATCGACGAGGCTGGCGTCTTCTTCGCCGTCCTCTTGGATTTTCTTTTCGAAATTGTCGGTCCTTGTCGTCAGGTCCTGCAGGATTTTCTGCTGATCGGCGACCAGCTCGGAGGGAGCCTGGCCAAGCTCCTGCGCCACCGCGTCCAGCGACTGCGGCGCAGAGACGACAAGCGCAAGGATCAGGACTAGGCGGAGCAGTCGGAAAGGCATGATTGTCAGGCGACTCACGGACGGCAAGGTGTTCTAAAGCCCGTCCTTGATAAAGACGCTCATACCACGGAGCAAGCCGTCCCGTTCCGCCGCTCCATTTCGGAGTCGGCCAGTCGAAAAGCGATGGCGCAATATTGGCTTTGCGGCGGAGGCCTGCTCTATAGTGTGCCGCATCGCCCGCAACGGATGACAAAAAGAATGGCGGAATATTCGGCCTTTTCGCTTCTCAAAAATGCACTGACCGGTAACAAGGACTGGAAGCCGGCCTGGCGCAAGCCGGACCCGAAGGCGTCCTATGACGTGATCGTCATCGGCGGTGGCGGCCATGGCCTGTCAACGGCCTATTATCTCGCCAAGGAGCACGGCATCACCAATGTCGCGGTGCTGGAGAAGGGTTGGCTTGGATCCGGCAATGTCGGCCGCAACACGACGGCTGTCCGCTCCAACTACCTGCTGCCTGCCAACACGTGCTTCTACGAACATTCGATGAAGCTGTGGGAGAACCTTTCGCACGACCTCAACTACAACGTCATGTTCTCGCAGCGCGGCTGCCTGAACCTGGCGCACACGCCTGCCCAGCTCGACGATCTTGCGCGGCGCGGCAACGCCATGCGCCATCTCGGCGTCGACGCCGAACTGATGACCACTTCTGAGATCGCACGTCTGGTACCGGCTCTGGACGTCTCGGGCACGGCGCGCTTCCCGATCGTCGGCGGGCTCATGCAACCGCGCGCCGGCACTGCCCGTCACGATGCCGTCGCCTGGGGCTACGCGCGCGGCGCCGACCGTCGCGGCGTCGACATCATCGAGAATTGCGAGGTCACCGGCTTCCTGCGCGATGGCGACCGTGTCACCGGCGTGTCGACCTCGCGCGGCGAGATCCGCGCCAAGAAGGTGGCGGTCGCGGTGGCCGGCAGCACCGGACGCGTCATGCAGCTCGCCGGCATCGAGACGATGCCGATCGAGAGCCATGTGCTGCAGGCCTTCGTGACGGAATCGCTGAAGCCGTTCGTCGATACCATCCTCACCTTCGGCATGGGCCATTTCTATATATCGCAGTCGGACAAGGGCGGCCTCGTCTATGGCGGCGACCTCGACGGCTACAACAGCTACGCCCAGCGCGGCAGTTTGCCTATTGTCGACGAGGTGATGAGCGAGATGCTGGCGCTGTTTCCAGGTCTCGCCCGCGTCCGCATGCTGCGCTCATGGGGCGGCGTCTGCGACATGTCGATGGACGGTTCGCCGATCATCACCACCGGCCCGCTGCCGGGCATGTATCTCAACTGCGGCTGGTGCTACGGCGGCTTCAAGGCGACGCCGGCCTCCGGCTGGTGCTTTGCCTGGACCATCGCCAAGGACGAGCCGCACGACTTCAACGCGCCCTTCACGCTCGATCGCTTCCATCGCGGCCTGGTGATCGACGACAAGGGCCAGGGCGCGACGCCGCGGCTGCATTAGAGAAAATGAAATGCTGATCACCTGCCCCTATTGCGGCCCGCGCGACGTCATCGAGTTCACCTATCAGGGCGACGGCAACCGCCAGCGCCCTCAACCCGCCTCGCAGGACCTCGACGCCTGGAACGCCTATGTCTACGACAGGCTGAACCCGGCTGGCGACCACAACGAGATCTGGCAGCATTCCGGCGGTTGTCGCGCCCATCTCAAGGTCGTGCGCAACACGCTGACACACGAGATCTCCAGCGTCGCCTTCGCGCGCGGCGACCACAAAGCCGCTATGCGCCACAAGGCGGAGGGCAAGTCGTGAGCCCGCGCCGCATCGATACCGGCGGCCGGATCGACCGGCTGCGAACCATCCGGTTCACCTTCGACGGCGCGCCCTACACCGGCCATGCCGGCGACACGCTTGCTTCGGCGCTTCTGGCCAACGGCGTCACCCTGTTCGGACGCTCGTTCAAATATCACCGCCCGCGCGGCGTGCTGACATCAGGCGTCGAGGAGCCGAACGCACTGGTGACGGTGCTGCGGGGCGAGGTTCGCGAGCCCAACATCGCCGCGACCATGGTCGAGATCTATGACGGGTTGACCGCTGTCAGCCAGAACCGCTTTCCATCGCTATCCTGGGATGTCAGCGCCCTCAACCAGCTCGGCGGCAACCTTCTGTCCGCAGGCTTCTACTACAAGACCTTCATGGGACCCGCCATCGGCCCGCTGAAGGGCACGCGTTTCTGGATGTTCTGCGAGCATTTCATCCGCCGCGCCGCCGGTCTGGGCCGTGCCGGGATCGCTGCCGACACGGCGCGCTATGAGCGCATGAACGCTTTCTGCGATGTGCTGGTGGTCGGCTCCGGCCCGGCCGGGCTGATGGCCGCCAAAGCCGCCGCCGATCAGGGCGCCCGTGTCATCCTCAGCGAGCTCGAACCGCATTTTGGCGGCTCGGCCAACTGGTCCGGCGAGACGATCGACGGCATGCCGGCCGCCGACTGGGCAGCGCGAACCGCCAGCCAGCTCGAAGGCCGTGACAATGTCCGCCTACTGCCGCGCACCACGGTCTGGGGCTATTACGACGGCAACACGCTCGCCGCGGTTGAGAGGGTGACAGATCACAAGGAGAGGCCCGGCAAGGGCGAACCGCGCCATCGCTACTGGGCAATCCGCGCCAAATCGGTCGTGCTGGCCACCGGCTCCTTCGAGCGGCCGCTGGTGTTTCCGGGCAACGATCGGCCGGGGGTGATGCTGGCGCATGCAGCCGAGCGCTATGCCAATGAGTATGGCGTGCTGCCAGGCAACAGGATCGCGCTCTTCACCAACAATGACAGCGCCTATCGGGCAGCGCTTGCGCTGAAGAGGGCCGGTGCGGCGATCGTCGCCATCGTCGACGTGCGGCCGGAGCTTTCGAGCGAGATGCGCAAGCTCGCCGATGAAGCAGAGGCCAAGAGCCTTTCCGGTCACGCCGTGGTCGCCACCGAAGGCGGCAAGGCGCTGTCCGGCATCAAGGTGCAGCGCTTTGACATGGCCAATGGCGCCCTTGCCGGCGACGCGCGCAGCATTCAAGCCGACTGCCTGCTGATGTCGGGAGGCTGGTCGCCGACCATCCATCTGGCCAGCCAGGCCGGCGCCAAGGCGGAGTGGAACGCTGCAAGGCAAGCCTTCCTGCCGCCGAAGCCAACACAGCAATGGATTGGCGCCGGCGCCTTCACCGGCAGCTTTTCCACCGCCGGGGCAATCGCCGAAGGCCGCGCCGCCGGTCTTGCCGCGGCGGGCGGAACGGGCACGCCGGCGGCCTTGCCCGTTGTCGAAGCAGCACCCGGCGATCCCGATCCGGCGCCGGTGTTCGAGATCAGGGCCAATGGAAAGAGCTTCGTCGATTTCCAGCACGACGTGACGGCGGAGGATGTTCGGCTGGCGCATCGCGAAGGCTTCGTCTCGGTCGAGCACCTGAAGCGCTACACCACGCTCGGCATGGCGACCGACCAGGGCAAGAGCTCCAACATACCCGGCCTCGCCATCATGGCCGAAGCTTTGGGCAAACCGATCCCGGAGGTCGGCACGACACGCTTTCGCCCGCCTTTTTCGGCGGTGTCGATCGGTTCGCTGGCCGCGGAGCGTTTCGGCGACCTGAAGCCAGAGCGGCTGACGCCGATGCATGACTGGCATGTCGCCAACGGCGCGACCATGTATTCGGCCGGCCTCTGGTATCGCCCGATGATCTACGGGCTTTCAGGCGAGACAATCGAGCAGGCCTATGTGCGCGAAGCCAAAGCAACCCGAGAGAGCGCAGGCATCGTCGATGTCTCGACGCTGGGCAAGATCGCCGTACAGGGTCCGGACGCAGCGGAATTCCTCGACCGGGTCTACACCAACATGTTCTCGACGCTGGCCGTCGGCAAGGCCCGCTACGGGCTGATGCTGCGCGAGGACGGTCTCGCCTTCGACGACGGCACGACGTGGCGGCTCGGCGAACAGGACTTTTTGATGACCACCACCACCGCCAATGCCGGCAAGGTGATGCAGCATCTGGAATATTTCCTCGACGTCATTTGGCCGGAGCTGAAGGTCCATGTCACCTCGGTGACCGACGAATGGGCGGGAGCGGCGATCGGCGGGCCGAAGGCCAGGGCAATTCTTGCCGCCTGCGTCACCGGCACTGCCGTCGACAACGCCACTCTGCCCTTCATGGGCATCGTGCGCGGCAAGATATCAGGCGTGCCGGTGATGATCTGCCGGCTTTCCTTCTCCGGAGAAATGGCCTTCGAGGTTTACTCCGGCGCCGGGTACGGCACCCATGTCTGGGAAGCGTTGATCGAAGCCGGCAAGCCGTTCGGACTGGTGACTTACGGGCTTGAGGCGCTGGGCACGATGCGCATCGAGAAGGGCCACGTCACCGGCGCCGAGATCGATGGCCGCACCACGGCACGCGACCTTCATCTCGACTGGATGCTGTCCAAGAAAAAGCCCTTCATCGGTTCGGCGATGATGGATCGCGAGGGTCTGATCGCGCCCGACCGCCTGGAACTCGTCGGCTTGATTTCGCTGGACAACCAGCCGCTCAACGGTGGCGCTCACATCGTCGAGACACTTGACGAAGCCAACCCGCACGATTCCATCGGCCACATCACTGCTTGCTGCTATTCACCGGCGCTCGGCAAGTATATCGCGCTCGCTTTGGTCAAGGACGGCAAGGCACGGCGTGGTAGGCGCGCCCATATCTCCGATCCGTTGCGCGGCCGGTTCGGCCCGGTCGAGATCGTCTCCAATCACTTCTTTGATCCGGACGGGAGCCGCATGCATGGTTGAGCGCCAATCACCGCTTGAGTTGGCACCGCTTGAGCTGGAACTGCGCACCGGCTCGCATGGCGATTTCGAACACGGCATCGATGTCATCCTCTCCGAAACCAGGCCGGGATCGATCCTGCAGCTCGCTGCCTGGCCGGGCCAGGAGAAGAAGCTGATCGCCGGTATCCGCACCGTTACCGGCCTTGCTCTGCCCGATGGAGCCGGCGCCGGCAGCACCGATGGGGTGAGGTCCGTATTCGGCTTCGCGCCCGGAAAATTCACCGTGGTCGACGAGGCCGAGGGCTTGGGGTTGGCCTTTGCCAATGTCGTCACCCCGGCGATCGGCACGGTGACCGACCTGTCGCATGGCCGCACCGCGATCCGCATCGCCGGACCGAAGGCCGAATGGGTGCTGGCAAAATTCTTCGCCATCGACTTCGCGCTGCCGGCCTTCCCGGTCGGAGCCGGCCGCTCGACCATGCATCATGACGTCTTCGCGCAGATTCAGCGCACCGGCGCCGACCAATTCGACATCTATGTGTTCCGCTCGTTTGCGCGCTCGTTCTGGAAGGCGCTCTGTCACGCCAGCGAGGAAGTCGGTTACGAAGTGCAGTAGACCGTGGCGGCGCGTCGTCACCTCACTTGGCGCCACCTCACTTGGCGAACGTCACCCACTCTTCCAGCGGCGCGCGGTCGGTGCGGAACTCGTTTTCCGGCTTGGACGTGTCCTCATGGCCGAGCGCCATCCCGCAGACGACGATCTCCTCGTCGGGAATGTTGAGCACGGGCCTTATCTGCCGGTGATAAGGCGCGAACGCCGCCTGCGGACAGGTGTGCAGGCCCCTGCCCCGCGCCGCCACCATGATGTTCTGCAGGAACATGCCGTAGTCGATCCAGGAGCCCTTGTTGAGCCGCCGGTCGACGGTGAAAATCATGCCGACCGGCGCGTCGAAGAAGACAAAGTTTCGGTCGTGCTGCGCGCGCATCCTGTCCACCTCACGCCGGCCGATGCCGAGCACACTGTAGAGGCCGAAGCCGTTGGCCCGCCTACGGGTGAGATAGGGTTCGAAGAACTGATCGGGATAGTAGCGATATTCGTCCCAATCGGCCTTTTCGGCGCGGATACCGGAGTTAAGGATAGCGTCGGTGATCCGCTGCTTGACCTCGCCTTTGGTGACGTAGACCCGCCAGGGCTGCATGTTGGTGCCCGAAGGCGCCCGAGCTGCCACGGCGAGAATGGAGCGGATCGTCTCGTCGTCGACCATGTCGGGCAGGAAGGCGCGCACTGAACGGCGCGATGTGATCGCCTCGTCGACGATCGCCGCATCCTTGGCGATCCGGGTGTTGTTTTCCAGCATGGGCCGTCCTTAGCGCATAACCCCGGAAACCGGAATCGGTTTCCGGAAAGGATCATGCGCAGTCCAGAAAATGATAGAGCATCCTTTGCGCGTCCAATTGGACGCGCGGCGCTCTAACGGGGTCTCGACCGGACGTCCCTCACTCGCCGTTCGTGGCCGAGCCTTTGCCCGAACCTTGAGAATGGCGCAAGCAAATCTTGTGGCCTCATGAAAATGCTCTTGATTTTTTCACGAGCTTGGCCTCTCATGAAATTTGCCCCGAATTTTTCACCAAGGGGAATTTTTCACCAAGAGAAATTCTTCATCGAGAGAAATGGCTTTGCCCTCAACCGCCGTCAGATCGGAGCAGGAAAATCGCGAACGGCTGCTGGCCGGCGATATCAGGGCGCTGCGCAGGGCGCGCGGGCTGACGCTTGCCGAGATCGGCCTAAAGCTCGGCCGCTCCGTCGGCTGGGTCAGTCAGGTCGAACGCGGCCTGTCGATACCATCGCTCAGTGACCTCAGGGCCTTCGCCGAATTGTTCGGCGTGCCGGTCAGCCTGTTCTTCAGCCACGATGTGCCCGTCGAGAAAGAGCGCGGCGTGGTCGTGCGTGCTGGCAGCCGCCGCACGCTTGGCACAAGCGATTCCGGCTTGATGGAGGAGCTTCTGTCGCCCGACCTCGGCGGTAGTTTCGAGATGCTGCGTTCGGTCTTCGCGCCAGGTGCGGAGATGAAGACCGAGGCGCGCCGGCCGACGGAGGAAGCCGGATATGTCGCCTCCGGCAGCTTCGACATCGAGATAGCAGGCGTCTGGCACCAGCTTGGCGAAGGCGATTCCTTTCGCTTTGACGACAAGCCGTTCCGCTGGCGCAATCCTGGAGCGGAGCCAGCGGTGGTGATCTGGGTGGTTTCGCCACCTGTTTATTGAAGCTTTGGAGAAAAACATGGCCGGTTTGCCGACCACGGCACGCGTGGTGATCATAGGAGGCGGTGTCGTCGGCACCTCCTCGCTCTATCATCTCGCCAAGGCGGGCTGGACCGATTGCGTGCTTCTGGAAAAAAACGAGCTCACCTCCGGCTCGACCTGGCATGCGGCCGGCAACGTGCCGACCTTCTCCTCGTCATGGTCGCTGATGAACATGCAGCGCTATTCGACGGAGCTCTATCGCGGGCTGGCCGACGAGGTCAGCTATCCCATGAACTACCATGTCACCGGCTCGCTCAGGCTGGCCCATACGGTTGAGCGCATGCAGGAGTTCCAGCGCGCCAAGGGCATGGGCCGCTACCAGGGCATGGACATCGACGTGGTCGGGCTCGACGAGATCAAGCGCCGCTACCCGTTCATCGAGACGCATGAGCTGAAAGGCGCGCTCTACGATCCGAGCGACGGCGACATCGACCCGGCGCAGCTGACCCAGGCGCTGGCCAAGGGCGCGCGCGACATGGGTGCGAAGATCATCCGCTTCTGCCCGGTCACCGGCGTGCGCCGTGAGAAGGACGAATGGGTCGTCGAGACCGCGCAGGGCGAAATCCGCTGCGAGATCGTCGTCAACGCCGCCGGTTACCGCGCGGCCGAAGTCGGCAGGATGTTCGGCCGCAACGTGCCGATGATGGTGATGAGCCATCAATATATCCTGTTCGAGGAAATCCCCGAACTGGCCGCGTGGTCGAAGGAGCAAGGCAGGAAACTGCCGCTCCTGCGCGACGTCGACACCTCCTACTATCTGCGCCAGGAAAAGAACGGCATGAATCTCGGCCCCTACGAGCGCAATTGCCGCGCCCACTGGGTCGGTCACAACGATCCAATGCCCGATGACTTCTCGTTCCAGTTGTTCCCCGACGATCTCGACCGGCTGGAGAACTATCTGGCCGACGCCGTTGCCCGCGTGCCGATCCTCGGCACCGCCGGATTGTCCAAGGTCATCAACGGACCGATCCCCTACGCGCCGGATGGCAACCCGCTGATCGGGCCGATGCCCGGCGTGCCGAATGCCTTCGAGGCCTGCGTCTTCACCTTCGGCATCGCCCAGGGCGGCGGCGCCGGCAAGGTGCTGGCCGAATGGGTGACCGAGGGCCAGACCGAATGGGACATGTGGTCCTGCGATCCGCGCCGTTTCACCAGTTTTGCCTCGGCTCCGGATTACTGCGTTGCCAAGGGCATGGAGATCTACGGCAACGAATACGCCATCCAGTTTCCGCGCCATGCCTGGCCGGCTGGGCGCGACCGCAAGCTGTCGCCAATCCACGATCGCATCAAGGCGCTCGGCGCCTGCTTCGACGCCTATAATGGCTGGGAGCGCGCCACCTGGTACGCGCAAGCCGGCGACGATGTTTCGGAAGCCGCGACGCTGACCTTCCGCCGCGACGGGCCCTGGCAGCATCGCGTCCGCGAAGAATGCCTCGCCGTGCGCGACGCCGCCGGCATTTTGGACCTGCCGGGTTTTTCCCGCTTCAACCTGGACGGCCCGGGGGCTGCGGAATGGCTGAGCCAGCAGATCACCGGGCTGGTGCCGAAACCTGGCCGCATCGGCCTTGTCTATTTTGCCGACGACAAGGGCCGCATCGTCACCGAAATGTCGGTGGTGCGCCACGAGGAGAATTTGATGACGCTGATCACCGCCGCCGTGGCGCAGTGGCACGATTTCGAGTGGCTGAAATCGCGCATGCCCAGGGATGCGACGTTCAAACTGATCGACCGGACGGAAGAATATTCCACGCAGATCCTCGCCGGACCCAATTCGCGAAAAATCCTCGCCGATGTCTGCGCGGCTGACCTTGCTCTGTCCTGGCTGACGCATCAGGAGACAACAATCGCCGGCCGTTGGGCAAGGCTGGTGCGTGTGTCCTTCGCCGGCGAACTCGGCTGGGAAATCCACACCAGGGTCGACGACACCGCCGCCATCTTCGACACCGTCTGGGCGGCCGGCCGGAAGCACGGCCTGAAGCCGTTCGGCATGTACGCTCTGGATTCACTCAGGCTTGAAAAAGGCTATCGCGCCTGGAAGGGCGACCTGTCGAGCGACTATTCGATCCTGCAGGGCGGGCTGGAACGGTTCGTCAAATGGGACAAGCCCGAATTCCGCGGCAAGGCGGCGTTGCTGAGCGAAAAACAGCAAGGCGTGAGGAAGCGCTTCGTCACGCTGGTCGTCGAAAACTCCGGCGACTGCGACGCACCTTACATGTCGACGCTCTGGCATGACGGCCGGATCGTCGGCGAGACGACGTCGGGCGGCTGGGGCCATCGCGTCGACAAGTCGATCGCGCTCGGGATGCTGCGCGCCGACCTGACCGAACCAGGAACCGCGGTCGAGGTCGAGATCTTCGGCGAGCGCTTCAAGGCCGTCGTGCAGAACGACGAGCCGCTGTGGGATCCGAAGAACGAAAGGCTAAGAGCATAATGCCCAGACCATCATCGCGCATTTCCGGTATCGTGCCTTCCGGCAAGGATGGCTGGGAAGTCCACTTCGCGGCCTGGACACGCAAGGAGGCCGGCGAGGACATCATCGTGCTGTCGGTTGGCGACCATGATTTCGATACGCCGGCGCAAACGATCGAAGCCTGCGTGACGGCGGTTCGCGCCAGCAATCACCACTACACCCCCCTTCCCGGTCTTCCGCGCCTGCGCAAGGCAATGGCGGCGGCCTCGACCGCGTGCTCCGGCATTGCGACCAACCCCGATCAGGTCATCGCCACGCCAGGCGGACAGGCAGCGCTGTACGCGGCCGTGCAAGCCGTTCTCGATCAGGGCGACCATGCCATCGTGGTCGCGCCCTACTACGCGACCTATCCCAACACGTTCAGCGCGGCCGGCGCCGATTTCACCGTGGTCGAAACACCCGCCGAGGATGGTTTTCAGCCGCACGCCGCCGACATTCGCGCAGCGCTTCGGCCGAACACGCGCGCCATCCTCATCAACACGCCGAACAACCCGACGGGTGCTGTCTACTCGCGCCAGCGTCTGGAAGAACTGGCGCAGATCTGCCGGGAGCATGACCTCTGGCTGCTGTCGGACGAGGTCTATTGGACGCTGGGTGGTGGCGAGCACATCTCGCCGCGCGCGCTGCCCGGCATGGCGGAACGCACGCTGGTCATCAATTCGATGTCCAAGAGCCACGGCATGACCGGCTGGCGCATGGGTTGGCTGACCGGGCCCGAAGAGATGATCTCGCTGCTGACCAACCTCAATCTGGTGACGACCTACGGCCTGCCGGCCTTCATCAGCCTCGCTTGCGCCGAGGCGCTGGAAAACGGCTACGGCGTCAAGGCGATCGCTGAACGCTATGCCGCAAGGCGCACCGTCGTCCTCGAGGCCATGCGCGGCATGAACAACGTCACGGTGCGAGGCTCCGAAGGCGGCATGTATGTCATGCTCGACATATCGGCTCTCGAACCGGACGACGAGAAATTCGCCTGGGCGCTCCTCGACAAGGAGAAAGTCGGCGTAATGCCGGGCTCGAGCTTCGGCAAAGCCGCCGCCGGCCACATCCGCATCAGCCTCTGCCAGCCCGAGGCCGTGCTTTTGGAAGCAGCCCTTCGCTTGCGCCGCTTCGCGTCTGGCTATCGCCGTGAGGCCGCATGAGCGCCCTGCCACCCAAAACCATCCCGACAAAGGCTCGCGCCGTCATCATCGGCGGCGGCGTCTCCGGCTGCTCGGTCGCCTACCACCTGGCCAAGCTCGGCTGGACCGATATCGTGCTGCTCGAACGCAGGCAGCTAACATCGGGCACGACATGGCATGCCGCCGGCCTGATCGGCCAGTTGCGCGGCTCGCAGAACATGACGCGGCTGGCGAAATATTCGGCCGACCTCTACGTCAAGCTGGAAGCCGAGACCGATGTCGGCACTGGCATGCGGCAGGTCGGTTCGATCACCGTGGCGCTGACCGAGGAACGCAAGCACGAGATTTATAGGCAGGCGTCTCTCGCCCGCGCGTTCGATGTCGACGTGCGCGAGATTTCGCCAAATGAAGTCAAGGAGATGTACCCGCATCTCAACATTTCCGATGTGGTCGGCGCAGTCCACCTGCCGCTCGACGGCCAATGCGATCCGGCCAACATCGCGATGGCGCTGGCCAAGGGCGCACGCCAGCGCGGTGCGACGATTGTCGAGAATGTGAAGGTCACCAAGGTCCATACAAAGAATGGCCGCGTCACCGGCGTGTCATGGGCGCAAGGCGACGGGCAAGGCACGATCGAAGCCGACATCGTCGTCAATTGCGCGGGCATGTGGGCGCGTGAGCTCGGGCGCCAGAACGGCGTCACCATCCCGCTGCATGCCTGCGAGCATTTCTACCTCGTCACCGAGCCGATCCCCGGTCTCTCCCGCCTGCCGGTGCTGCGCGTGCCGGACGAATGCGCCTACTACAAGGAAGACGCCGGCAAGATGATGCTCGGCGCATTCGAGCCAGTGGCCAAGCCATGGGGCATGGACGGTATCCGCGAGGACTTCTGCTTCGACCAGTTGCCGGAGGATTTCGAGCATTTCGAGCCGATCCTCGAAATGGGCGTCAACCGCATGCCGATGCTGGCCAGCGCCGGCATCCACACCTTCTTCAACGGTCCGGAGAGTTTTACCCCCGACGATCGCTATTATCTCGGCGAGGCACCCGAGCTTTCCGGCTACTGGATGGCGACCGGCTACAATTCGATCGGCATCGTGTCGTCCGGCGGCGCCGGCATGGCGCTGGCGCAATGGATCAACGATGGCGAAGCACCCTTCGATCTCTGGGAAGTCGATATCCGCCGCGCCCAACCGTTCCAGAAGAACCGCCGCTACCTGAAGGAGCGCGTCTCCGAAACGCTCGGCCTGCTCTATGCCGACCATTTTCCGTACCGCCAGATGGCGACCTCGCGCAATGTCAGGCGTTCGCCGCTGCATGAGCATCTGAAGGCACGCGGCGCCGTGTTCGGCGAAGTCGCCGGCTGGGAACGCGCCAACTGGTTTGCTCGCGAAGGCCAGGAGCGCGAATACCGCTATTCCTGGAAGCGTCAGAACTGGTTCGACAATCAGCGCGACGAGCATTTCGCGGTCCGGAACGGCGTCGGCCTGTTCGACATGACCTCATTCGGCAAGATCCGTGTCGAAGGCCGCGACGCCTGTGCCTTCCTGCAGAAGCTTTGCGCCAACGACATGGACGTGGCGCCGGGCAAGATCGTCTACACTCAGATGCTCAACCAGCGCGGCGGCATAGAGAGCGACCTCACCGTCTCGCGCCTGTCTGAAACGGCCTACCTCCTCGTCGTGCCCGGCGCAACGCTGCAGCGCGATCTCGCCTGGCTGTGCAAGCACCTCGTCGACGAATTCGTCGTCATTACCGATGTCACCGCTGCCGAAGCCGTGCTCTGCCTCATGGGTCCGGATTCCAGGAAGCTGATTCAAAAGCTGAGCCCAAACGATTTCTCCAACGAAACCAATCCGTTCGGGACGTTTCAGGAGGTAGAAATCGGCATGGGTCTGGCCCGCGCCCACCGCGTCACCTATGTCGGCGAACTCGGCTGGGAGCTTTATGTCTCGACTGAGCAGGCGGCACACGTCTTCGAGACGATCGAGGACGCGGGCGCCGATGTCGGCTTGAAGCTCTGCGGCTTGCACACGCTCGATTCCTGCCGGATCGAAAAGGCTTTCCGGCATTTCGGCCATGACATCACCGACGAGGATAACGTGCTGGAAGCCGGTCTTGGTTTCGCGGTGAAGACCGCCAAGGGCGATTTTCTCGGCCGCGATGCCGTACTGAAGAAAAAAGAAACCGGATTGAACCGGCGGCTGGTGCAATTCCGGCTGAAGGACGCGGAGCCGCTGCTCTTCCACAACGAGGCGATCCTGCGCGACGGCAAGATCGTCGGCCCGATCACCTCAGGCAATTACGGCCATCATCTCGGCGGCGCCGTGGGCCTCGGCTACGTGCCGTGCAAGGGCGAGAGTGAGGCAGACGTGCTGTCGTCGTCCTACGATATCGAGATCGCCGGCGAGCGCTTCGCCGCCGAGGCATCGCTGAAGCCGATGTATGATCCGAAATCGGAACGAGTGCGGATGTAGCTCAGAACCGCTCCAGTTTCGCCCGCACTTTCTCCAGAAACGCCGCCCTCGTCTTCGGTGTCGAGGAATCCATCAGGTAGTGCGCCAGAAAGAACGTCCTGCAGCGGGTAGCGCAGAGCGCTCGCATGCCACGCAGGATTGTCTTGCGTCCCGGTTGGCCGACGACGACGCTCCACCATGTCGGCGCGCCGCAGGTCGTGATCACCCCGATCTTCGTCACATGCCTCATCAGCGACTGGATCCGTCCCTTGCCCGCCGGCAGCCGGAAGGCAACGTCGGTCGCCCAGACCCGGTCGAGCCAGCCCTTCAGCATTGCCGGCAGCCCGTACCACCATGTCGGATAGATGAAGAGGATTGCCTCGGCCCAGTTGAGGTGGTCGATGTGCGGCTCGAGCGCCGGGTCCTGCGGGGCACGCTCATTGTAGCTACGCCGTTCTTCGCAGCCCATGACCGGATCGAAATCTTCCGCATAGAGGTCGAGCAGACGCACCTCCCAGCCCCTCGCCTTCAACACGTCGATGGCGGAGTCTCGGATCGAGGCGCAAAAGCTTTCCGGGACCGGATGGCAGTAAACCACAAGGACCCGCATCAGAATGCATCCATGCTGGCGGCGACCTTCGCCATAAATCTCTGCCGCGTTTCATCGCTCGACAGGTTCATCGAATACTGCGCGAGGTAGGACACGGAGGCACCCGGCTTGACCGTGGCGCGCAGCACACGGCTGACCAGCTTGCGCGGTGGGTCACCCATCAGCATGGCACGGAACCGGCTGCCGCCATAGGTGGTGACCGCCGCCACCTTGCGAATGTTGTGCAGCGACGGCTGCACCTTGCCATTGACCAGCTTGAACGAGACGCCAGGCAGGAAGACGCGGTCGAAAAAACCTTTCAGGATCGCAGGATAACCGAAGTTCCACACCGGGAACGACAGCACCAGCGCCTCGGCCTTTTGCAGCCTCGCGACATAAGCGGCTGCCGGATCATCGGCGCCGCGCTCGTCGTGATAACCGAGCCGCTCAGCGCGAGTCAGCCGAGGATCGAAATTCTCCGCATAGAGATCGCAATCGTCGACGCCGTGGCCGGCGGCCGTCAGCCGCTCGACGATCATCTGGTGCAGACCGGCATTGAAGCTGGTCTCCACCGGATGGGCGTAGAGAACGAGGATGTTCATCACCCCGCCTTCTGCAACCCCTTGAACAGGAACGACCTGCCCGAGCGATAGTCGTAGTCCGGGTTTTCCCAGGCGATCATCTTACCGGGATTGAGCAGCCCTTGCGGATCGGTTTCGCGCTTGAAGGCGAGCTGCACCTCGTCCGTCTGCTTCATGCCGCCCTCTTCCAGCGTGTAGCGGTGCGGATTGAAGACCCAGCAGCCATTGTCCTCGTGGATGCGGATGATCTCGTCCAGCCGCTCCGCCGTGGTGAAGCGGACCAGCGGCAGTCCGGCGACGCCAATCGAACCGTCGAAGCGGATGAACTCCAGATGCGCCGGCACCTCGTCGCCAAAGCGGTCGATCATCGCCTTGACGTGAGCGAGGTGATCCGGCGAGGGATAGCGGATCTGCAGGTATGTGATATCGGGATCGACCCTGATGGCGCGCAGCGTCGTGTGGTTCCAGGTCAGCTCATAGGCCGGCGGCAGGCCCTTGAGATCGGCCTCCTTGTCGGCACGGAAGACGATCTCGCCCCTGCTGCGCGCCGTGAAGGCGACAAAGGCGTCCATCGCATGCGGCGCGATCATCAGGACGACGATGCTCTGCTCGCGCCGGAAGAATCTTTGGTGCCGCTTGAAATAGTCATAGGGGATAGGAGCGGCGATCGGCGTGATCAGCTTCGCCAGAATGCCGTCCTGGATGGCGAGATCGTTGCCGAAGCCGGCTGCATCCATGAAATCGTCGAAGCCGACGATGACATCGACCCAGTCGTATGCCGCCGTCAGCGGCATCTCGACCTCGGTGATGATGCCGTTGGTGCCGTAGGCATGCATGACCTTCAGCACCTCCTCGCCGGTAAGATCCATGGTGCGAGGCTCCGCCTCCATCGTCACGGTCCTCAGCCGGATGACATTGCCGAGATCGCGCAGGCCACCCCAGCGGATCGAGCCGACACCGCCCGAACCGCCGGCGACAAAGCCGCCGATCGATGCGGTGTTATAAGTCGATGGCGACATTCGCAGTTCCTGGCCGGAATGCGCGCGCGTCGCTCTGTCGATGTCGGCGAGGACAGCGCCGGGTCCGGTCACGACGCGGCCGGGCGCAATCGTCTTGACCGCGTTCATCTCGGCGAGATTGAGCACGACGCCACCGGACAAAGGCATCGCCTGCCCGTAATTGCCGGTACCGCTGCCGCGCGGCGTCACCGGAATGCCGTGCCGGTGGCAGGCGGCAAGCACGCGGATCACCTCGTCTTCCGTCTTCGGCGTCACGATCAGGTCGCCGGTCACATGGTCGAGTTGTTGCTTCAGCACCGGACTGTACCAGTAGAAATCGCGGCTCTTCTGCTGGACGATCGCCGGATGGTCGTCGATCTTCAAACCGTCGAGGTCGCGCTTCAGTGCCGAAATGTCCATCATCCCACCATCAGATCGTCGAGTTCGGCATAGTCGGGCAATTGGCGCTCGATGGCGCGGCCGTCGCGCACCACGATGCGATCCGATTCGGGCCGTGACAGCAATTCCGTCCAACTCCGTCCCCTGAAGACGACGAAATCGGCGCCAGCCCCGGCGGCAAGCGTGCCGAAGCCATCGAGCCGCATCACCTTGGCCGGCGTCGCGGTCACCGCTTGCGGCCAGTCGCCGACCGGGTGATCGAAATGCAGGATACGCGTCGCCATGCGGTACACCTCCAGCATGTCGAGATCGCCATAGGCGTAGAACGGGTCGCGGGTGTTGTCGGAGGCGACGGCGACCGGAATGCCGCGCGCCTTCATCTCATGCAGCAGCGTCACGCCGCGCCAGCGCGGCGTGGTGTTGTCGCCGCGCCGGTCCTGCAGGTAGAGATTGCACATCGGCAGCGACACCACACCAAGCCCCGCCTTCGCCACCTTGTCCAGCGTGTCAAGCACCTCGAGATCGGGCTGGCGTGCCAGCGAGCAGCAATGGCCGACGAGGATGTTTCCCTCAAAACCGTTCCATAGGGCTGCCTCGGCTATCTTCTTCAGCGAGATCGCCGAAACGGCGTCGGTCTCGTCGGCATGGAAATCGAGGTCGAGGCCATGCTTGATCGCCTGCGCAAACACCTGGTCTAAAAGTTCTTCGAGGTCCGGCACCATGTAGGTGACGACGCCGAGCACGCCCTTGGCCGCGGCCACGCGTCTGGCCAGTTTTTCGAACCACTTCTTCTCCCGCACACCTTCGATGCCGAGCAGGCAGACCGCCTGCAGCTCGATCCGGCCGCGCCATTTCTCCCGCATCGTCTCGAACACCGGCCAGGAGATCTCTTCCTGCGGCGCGACGCTGTCGAGATGGGTGCGCAAGGCCCTGGTGCCGTGCGCGTAGGCGCAGCGCAGCGAAAAATCCATGCGGCGGGCGACGTCGTCAGCGCTCCAGCGGGCAACGCGGTCGGCGCCGGTGGCGTTCAGCGCGCCCATGAAGGTGCCGTCGGGATTGGGTTTTCGAGGCCAGATATGGCCCTTGTCGATATGCGTATGGCAGTCGACGAAGCACGGCATGACGATGCGGCCGTGAAGATCGACGGCGCCCGCCGGCGTATTGGACTGGCGATGCGCCACGATGCTGGAAATCCTGCCGTCGGCGATAGCGATGTCGGCGAGGGCAAAGCCATCGGCATCGAAGGCTGCGGCAAGGCCCGGCGTCAGGGATGCGTGAAGCCGGGCGTTGGTGAGGACATAGGAACCGACCTGAGGAATGGCTTCCGGCACTCTACCGCTCCTGCTTCAGCGCACTTTCGTGCCAGCGCCGCAAGATGAGATGCGAAATCAGCGACAGCACCAGGAAGATCAGGATGCCGGTGAACGAGATCAGGATCAGCGCTGCGAACAGCCGCGGTGCGTTGAGCCGGTAGCCGGCCTCGATGATACGCGAGGCAAGGCCGGACGACTGGCCGGTGGCACCGGCCACGAACTCCGCCACCACCGCACCGATCAACGACAGGCCGCCGGCGATCTTCAAGCCGCCGAGGAAATAGGGCATCGCCGCCGGCAGGCGCAGATAGCGCAATTGCTGCCAGCGGGTCGCGCCGTTCAGCTTGAACATGTCGCGCAGATTGCGGTCGACGGAGTTGAGGCCGAGCGTGGTGTTGGACAGGATCGGAAAGAAGGCGACGATCCAGGCACAGAGCAGAAGCTTCGTCGTCTGGTTGTCGACATAGATGTTGATTAACGGGAAGATCGCGACGATCGGCGTCACCTGCAGGACGATGGCAAACGGGAAGAACGACATCTCCACCCATTTCGATTGCGCGAACAGCACCGCCAGCCCGACACCGCCGATGACGGCAAGGAGCAGGCTGAGGAAGGTGATCTTGAGCGTCACCAGCAGCGACGAGAACAGCAGCCCGGCATCGTCGAACAGTGTCTGCAGCACCACGCCGGGGCGCGGCAGGATGTATTTCGGGATGTCGTTCCAGACGCAGATGCGATCCCACAGCCAGATGGCCAGGATCATGATCGCCAGCGGCAGCAACCATCGGCCGATCCGTTCGAGCCGCTCCTGGCGCACGCGACGCGCCTCCTCGGGATCGAGCGTCAGGGCGTGCTCTTCAATGGCCGTCATGGTGTGGTCCGGCGGTCGAGTTGATGGCGCCGATCAGCACATCGGACGCCTGGCGGCAAAGTGCGGCATAATCGGGCGAGGTGCGGAAGGCTTCGTTGCGCGGATAGGGTGCATCGACGGCAAACTCCCTGAACACCCGGCCCGGTCGCGCCGCCATGACGACGACGCGATTGGAGAGGAAAACGCTTTCGAAGACGCTGTGGGTAACGAAGACGACGGTGAAACGCTCGTCCTGCCACAGTTCCAGAAGATCGTTGTTGAGCTTGAAGCGGGTGATCTCGTCGAGCGCCGCGAACGGCTCGTCCATCAGCAGAATACGCGGCTTGGTCACCATGGCGCGGGCGATCGAGACGCGCATCTTCATGCCGCCGGACAGCTCGCGCGGCACGGCATTCTCGAAGCCGGTCAGGTGGACCCGCGCCAGCATCTCCGTCACCGCCGGCGCCGCCTTTGCCCGCGACACGCCCTTCAGCCGCAGCGGCAGCCAGACATTGTCGAAGACATCGGCCCATGGCAGCAACGTCGGCTCCTGGAAGACAAAGCCGATGTTCGTGCGGTCGAAGGCGCTGCTGCCGCGCCAGTCGAGCAGGCCGGAGGTCGGCGTCGCAAGACCAGCGATGAGGCGCAAGGCCGTCGACTTGCCGCAGCCGGACGGGCCGAGAAGGCTGAGGAAGTCGCCTTCCCGGATCGTCAGGTCGACGTCGCTAAGCGCTGTCACGCCATTGGAAAAGACCTTGCCGACGCCGCGCAGCGCCAACAGCATCGGACCATTGCCCGATGCGCTTGCCGGCGCTTGCGCCACTTTCTCCTGCATCATGCCTGGGTGCTATTTCTTCAGGTCGATCCCGACGCCCTTGTTGACGAAGGCCAGCGTGTAGGACTTCTTGATGTCGACGTCGGCCGGCACGACCTTGGCCTTGACCATCTTGTCGTAGAAGCTCTGGATGCGCTCGTCGGTCATAGCGCCGATGCCGAGTTTTTCCGTGTCGCCGGAATCGACGATGCCGAATTTCTTCATCTGCTCGATTGAAAACGCGATCTGCTCGTCGCTGATGTCGGGGTTGTCCTTCTTGATCGCCGCGTTGGCGGCAGCGTTGTCGCCGTAGAGATAGTTGTACCAGCCCTTGGCCGAACCATCGACGAAGCACTGAACCACCTCCGGCCGCTTGTCGATCGTGGTCTGCATGGTCTCGATCGTCGTCGCATAGGTGTCGAAGCCGTAGTCGGCGAGCAGGAACAAATTGGGCTGAAAGCCGCCTTCCTTGGCGACCGCATAGGGCTCCGAGGTCACGTAGCCTTGCTGGATCGACTTCGGATTGGCGATGAAAGGTGCGGGGTTGAAAGTGTAGGGCACGCGCTTGGCCGGATCGAAGCCGAACTCAGTGATCATCCACTGAAAGAAGCTCTGTGCCCCTTCGTCACCGATGATGTACTGGTCCGCGTTCTTCAAATCCTCCCATTTGTCGAGCCCCTGACCCGGATGAGCCATGATCACCTGCGGCTCTTTCTGGAAGGAGGCGGCGACCACGCGCAGCGGAATTTCCTGCTGGACGGCGTCGAAGGCCTGCAGCATGTTGCCGCCCATGTAGAAGTCGATCTTGCCGGCCAGCAGCAGCGGCCGGCCGCTGACCTGCGGGCCGCCCTGCATGATCGTCACGTCGATGCCGCACGCCGCATAGGTACCGTCCGCCACGGCCTGATAGTAGCCGCCATGCTCGGCCTGGGCGAGCCAGTTGGTGCCGAAGGTGACTTTCTCGTTCGCCGCCGCGCTCAGCGTGCTCGCGGCAATCAGTACGATCGCGCCAGCCGGGATCTTAAATTTTCCGTCCATCCACACCACCCTTTGTTGGCTCCGGCGCGCCACGCGCCGGGCTCGACACCATCGATTCTAAAAGCAAGACGCATGCCACCACCGCGGCCGCCCGCTTACGCAAGAGCCGCATGCGAAAGCCGGGCGGGTCATGCTGTACCGAAGGCATCGTGCCTATTTTTTGAACGCCTGTCCATAATCGCCCTGATAACATGCACTGCATCTTGAAGGCTTGCCCAATCCAGTCTTAGGCTGACGGCAGACTGGAGATTTTCATGTTCAAATTCCTCACGCCGAAGTCGATCAAGCCGCCTTTCGCCCGCTACAGCCATGGCGTCGAGGTGCCGCCCGGCAAGAGGCTGGTGCTGTGCTCGGGCCAGGTTGCCATCACGCCCGATGATCAGATCCCGGAGGATGCCGGTGCGCAGGCCGAACTCTGCTTCACGAATATAGTCGCGATTCTCGGCGAGGCCGGGCTTGGACTCTCCGACATCGTCCGCATCAACGCCTATGTCACCGACCGCGCCTTCCTGCGGCCCTATATGGACGTTCGAGACCGCCTGTTCACCAGCCCTGCGCCGGCCTCGACGCTGATGATCGTGTCCGGTTTCGCGCGGCCGGAATTCAAGGTCGAGATCGAGGTCGTCGCGGCTGGGTGATCGACAGGCGATCTTTCCCGCGCTAGGTCTGGCCGTGTATCGAAGAGGCCACTCTATCGAAAAGGCGACTCTATCGAAAAGGCATGACATGACCGTTGCAAACAAACGTGTGTGGTGGGGCGACTATCGGAGCACCGAATACGCGACCATCGATCCGGAGGCGACGATCGCCGTGCTGCCGGTGGCGGCGATCGAACAGCACGGCCCTCATCTGCCGGTCTCGACCGACACCTCGATCATGAACGGCATGCTTGAGACGGTGATCGCCCGCCTGCCCGGCGATCTCGACATCCGCATCCTGCCGATCCAGGCGGTGGGCAAGTCGAACGAGCACCTGCATGCGCCGGGAACCCTCACTCTGCCGGCGGCGACCTTGATCGAGGCGTGGACGGAGCTTGGCCTGTCGATCGCGCGTGCTGGGTTGAGGAAACTGATCGTCGTCAACTCGCATGGCGGGAATGAGGAGATCATGGGCATCGTCACGCGCGAATTGCGGGTGCGCGCGAAGATGCTGGCGGTGAAGACGAGCTGGCAGCGCTTTGGCCGGCCGGCCGGCATGTATACCGAGCTTGAAGATCGCCAGGGCATCCATGGCGGCGATGTCGAGACCTCGCTGATGCTGCATTTCCGGCCGGACCTGGTCGACATGGCAAAGGCCGGCAATTTCGTGTCCAACGTCGCCCGCGCCGAAAACGAGTTTTCGCTGCTGCGTCACACCGGAACGCACGCCTTCGCCTGGATCGCCACCGATCTCAACCCAAACGGCGTGGTCGGCGACGCCAGCATTGCAACGGCCGAAAAAGGCCGGCTGACCGCCAACCATCAGGCCGACGGTTTCATCAGCCTCCTGAAGGATGTGCGCAAGGCGAAGCTGGCCGACTGGCTGGCGTAGACTCTGATCAGCCGTCGATCTTCAGCGCGAAAGGCGTGCCTTCGAAGGCATCCGCTCCGCGCCCGATCGCCTGGATCGCGTGGATCATGCGGCCGTTGCGGGCGAGCAGTGCATCGGCGACCGCAATCAGTCGCGGATTTGGTGTCGCCGTCGGCGACAGCGCGCGCAGCGTCTCGGCCAACTCGACCTCGTCACGCTTCGGCGCCAGTGCGGCCGCAATGATGTAGGCCGAGGCGGTCGAACGGCTGATGCCGGCATAGCAATGCACGACCAGCGGACTCGCACGATCCCATTGCCGCGCGAAATCGAGCAAGTTGCGGACATGCGTCTCGCCCGGCATGGTCATGCCGTCCTGCGCCACGGCAATGTCGTGCATGACCAGATGCAGATGGTTTTCCCGGATGATCGAGGCCGGGCGCGTCACCTCGGTGCCGACGGCCAGCAGGGAAAGCAGCCGCTCGGCGCCGGTCTTCGCGACCGTTTCCTCGACTTTCGACAGCGAACAGACATGGATCATCGCTTGATCTCCTCGATCTGATCGTCGCGCCGCTGCGCCCAGTCGGCAAGAGCCGATTCGAGCCGCTGCCATTCCTCGCCCTCGCCCGGCAACCCGGCGCGCAGCACATCCGGCCGGCCGGAGAAATGACGAAGCAGGATGCCACGCTCGCCGAGCGCCGAAAAGAGACCGGCGGCGTTCGCCAGCCTGATATAGCGGAACAGCGTGGTGCCGCCGGCGACAGGCACACCGAAGCGACCGAACAGCGCATCAAGCCGCGCCGCATCCCCGGCCAGACGGCGTCGCATCTCGACCTGCCAACCGGTGTCGGCAAGCGCCCGGATACCATATTCGAGCGCCGGTCCGGCGACCGCCCACGGCCCGAATTGCGCCTCCAGCCGTTCGACCGTCAGCGTGTCGGCTATTGCAAAGCCAAGCCGCAGGCCGGCCAGCCCAAAGAACTTGCCAAAGGAACGCAGCACGACAATGCCGCCCCGGTCGACATCGCCGGCCAGGCTTTCGCCAAGCGGGCCTACATCCATGAAGGCCTCGTCGACAACCAGCAACCCGCCTCTGGCGTGCAATTTTCCGGCCAGCTCAAGCAGCCTCTCGCGCCCGACAATACGCCCATCCGGATTGTTGGGGTTGACGACGATGGCGAGGTCGGCTCCTGCCAAAGCCTCGAAATCGTCGACCTCCGTCACCGCATGGCCGGCGATCGCCGCTGCCCGCTGATGTTCGGCATAGGTCGGCCCGAGCACCAGCGCCTTGCCGGGACTCGCCAGCGAAGCGACGCGCGGCAACAGGATCTGCGTGCCGGGCGCCGCCGCCACATTCGCCGCCGAAGGCGCGCCATAGGCGCTCGCCGCGACATCAGCCAGATCACGGACCCGCGCGGCTTCCGGCAATCTTGACAGAGCGGTGGCGGGCAGCTCGAAAAAAGGGTAGGAGTGCGGATTGATACCGGTCGAGAGGTCGACGAAGGGTTGGGGCGCATGGGGAAAAAGCCCCCTCGCCCGGCCAAGGCTTCCGCCGTGATCCACCATTGCCGCCGCGCCATCAAGAAGCTTCATGTCAATCCTGATCGCTTTCCTGTCACTGGTTGTTGAATTCGCTGTCGGCTACCCAGCCTGGCTGTTTGGCGCTATCGGCCATCCCGTCACCTGGATCGGCAGGCTGATATCCTTTCTCGACCGCAGGCTCAACCGCGCCACTGATTCCGACGCTGTCCGTCGCCGGCGCGGCGTTGATGCCCTGCTGATCATCGTGCTGGTGCCGGCCGCCATCGCTTTCGCGGTGGAAACCATGCTTTCGGGCATTCCTGCCGGATTGGTCCTCACGGCGATCCTGGCGACATCGCTGCTGTCGCAGAAGAGCCTGGCCGAGCATGTCGAGGCTGTGGCCGACGGACTCGACAATGGTGGACTCGACATCGGCCGTCTTGCCGTCTCACAGATCGTCGGCCGCGATGCCAAAAAGCTCGACAGACCTGGGGTCTGCCGCGCGGCGATCGAAAGCCTGGCCGAGAATTTTTCCGACGGCGTCGTCGCGCCCGTCTTCTGGATCGGCGTCGGCGGGCTGGCCGGCGGCGTCGCCTACAAGGCCGCCAACACAGCCGATTCGATGATCGGCCATCGCACCCCGCGGCACGAGGCCTTCGGCCGGGCGGCGGCGCGCTTCGACGATCTGATCAACCTGCCGGCGTCGCGGCTGACCGCACTGCTCATCGTGCTGGCCGCTTTCCTCGTCAAAGGCGCCGATGCCGACAAAGCCTGGCGCACCATGCGGCGCGACGCGAAGAAGCACCGCTCGCCCAATGCCGGCTGGCCTGAGGCAGCGATGGCCGGCGCGCTCGGCTTGGCGCTCGCCGGCCCGCGCTCCTATGGCGGTGTCATGGTCGACGATGCTTTCATGGGCGAAGGCGGTCGCCGCGAAGCGGAAAGCGCCGATATCAGGCGGGCGCTGAAACTCTACCGGGTCGCCGACTTTCTGCTGATCGCGCTGTTTGGCTTGCTGTCGGTGATCGTTATCGTCGTCTGACGACGCTCGATCCAGACCTGCAACGCGGTCGGTCGAGATCGACCGAAACAAAAAACCCGCCTCGGCGGCGGGTCGCTGGCGCAAACCAGCACCATACTAAAATTACTAGCATATCTGCCGGCACAAAGCAAGAACAAATGTGCCTGTCCTCAGGGCAATCGCTTCAGATTGGCGCTGCCCCTCCTGCGTTCCACCGTTGGTGGTTGGCGAAAGCCGAAGCGATTGCCTTGGTTGCGAGCTTCCCTAAGCGCGGGCAAAACCTCTTAAAACTCGATCCCCTGCTGCGCCTTCACGCCGGCGGAAAAATGATGCTTGGTCACGCCCATTTCGGTGACCAGATCAGCCGCCTCGACCAGTGCTGCCTTGGCGTTGCGGCCGGTGACGACGACATGCAGGCCCTCGCGACGGGCCTTCAGCGCCGCCACCACCTTGTCGAGATCGAGATAGTCGTAGCGCAGCGCGATGTTCAGCTCGTCGAGCACAAGAAGGCTGATCGACGGATCGGCCATCAGCTCCAGCGCCTTGGCCCAGGCGGCTTCGGCGGCAGCAATGTCGCGCTTCAGATCCTGCGTCTCCCAGGTAAAACCCTCGCCCATCGTGTGCCAGACGACCCGGTCGCCGAAAGCGGCAAAAGCGTCCTTCTCGCCGGTGTGCCATTTGCCCTTGATGAACTGGACGACGCCGACGCGCTTGCCGTAGCCCAGCATCCTCAGCGCCAGCCCGAAGGCGGCAGTGGTCTTGCCCTTGCCAGGCCCGGTATTGACGATCAGCAGGCCCTTCTCGACCGTCTTTGCCGCAACCTCGGCGTCCTGCACCGCCTTGCGCTTGGCCATCTTGGCGCGGTGGCGTTCCTCGTCCCTGTCGTTAATCGGCCCGTCTTCGATATGTGGTTTGTCTTCGATGTGCTTGGTATCAGCCATGTCATTTCACCTTGAGCGGCAGCCCCGCCACCATCAGCAGCACCGCATCGGCGACAGCCGCGACCTGCTGGTTGAGCCGGCCGGCGGCGTCGCGAAACCGGCGGGCCAAAGCATTGTCCGGCACGATGCCCTGCCCGACTTCGTTGGAGACCACGAACCATGACCCACGCGGCCGCGACAGCACATCCGCCAGCCCTTGGCATTCGGCCTCCATGTCGCGTTCGGCCAGCATATGGTTGGTCAGCCACAGCGTCAGGCAGTCGATCAGGACAGGCCGGCCGTCGGGCAAAGCCTCGATCGCGCCGACGAGATCGAGCGGCGCGTCGATGGTCGTCCAGCCCTCGCCGCGCCGCGACCGATGCAGCGCGATGCGCTGGCGCATTTCGTCGTCGTAAGCCTCGGCAGTGGCGATATAGGTCCACGGCGCCGGACAGGCCGTTACCAGTCTTTCGGCGTGCGCGCTCTTGCCGGACCGCGCACCGCCGATGACCAGGGTCAGCTTCCCGCCAGGAGCAACGCGATCAGGCAAAGCTGTCGCGCAGGCTGGTCGCCGTGCCGGTGAAACGGCCGCGCACCACGCCGACGACGACGCCGAGCACCAGCCAGAACACCAGATTGGTCAGCGTTACCGCCACCACGAACTGGTGGTGCAGGCCTTCCGGGATCGGCGACTCGAAACTGTCGGGCTGCGGCGCGCCGACGATATGCGGTGCCACGATCAGCGCCACGGCCAAGATCGCCAGTGGCAGCGACTTGCGGAAGGCAAGCAGGCCGAGACCTGCCGCCGTCGCCACCACGGTCGCCGTCCACCAGATCTGGCGCTGGGCGAGATCGGCCGCCGGCATTGCCGGCAACTCGGGCGGCAGACCAAGGTTAGGAGCCAGCGTGAACACGGCAAAGCCGGCAAGGCCCCAGAACAGTCCCTGACGCCAATTGCCGATGCCGCCGGCGAACTCAGAGGCGGCGACCAGGATCAGCGCAAAGCCGATGCCGGTGACGACATTGGCAACGACGTTGAAGGCGAAGCGCTCGAAACCATCGGCCGGCGCCCAGCCTTCATCTTCCGGAGCGGCTGCTTCGGCAGGACCCGGTGCGGCGCTGGTCATGGCATTGGTATCGGTAGCGTTCGCGGCGGGGGGCGCGGCATGGTCATGCGTGTGGCCGCCGCCGGCCTGTTCGTAGACTTCCGCCTTGAGAATGAGCGGCACGGTGGCGTAGGCCTGCATGCAGGCGAGAACGACGCCGGCCACGAGCCCTGCGATCGCCGCGATGAACACGACGTTGCGAAACAGTGTCATGATGTCAGCCCCTCGTCAGTGGCAGGGAAACGCCATCGAGTGGCGATAGTCGTGGGCGGCGTTGTGGACCGCATCGATATGCGAGAAGCCGACAAAGCCCATGACGAAAATGCCGAGACATGCGGCAAGCGCCAGCTGCATGAAGCGCGACTGCGAGGAGACGGAAGCGCCGAGGGAGACGGAAGCGGTATTCATGTCTTGTCCTTTCGCCCTCCACCCGAGGGCATAGAAGTCAGTTCTCCTGTCGCCGGCAGGTCTCCTGGCTCACGGATCAGCGCCCTTCCCCACCTTCCCGAAGAAAATCTTCAGTGGCATATGGAGAGGACTACCGCACACAGTTGCGGGGGCAGCCACGGCATTGGGCAAGTTTTGCCCGCACCGCATTCCCTCTTGGCTCCAAACGGAACCGACGACAGGTGTGACTATAGGCAGAATCGCCGCGCCCGGCAAACCAAATTCCGCCAACGGCCAGCGGGAATGCGCCATTTGGCTTCAGCCTTCCAATGAAGCGATCCGATTGGCGACCAGTTGCTGCAGATGCCAAAGATGGCGGTCGTGAATGCCGCGCTCTTCCAGGTTTTTCACCGTGTTGTAGAGGTAATCGACGCCTGATCCCCAGTGCCCACAGGACGTGGTCAGTCTTTCGACGACCTCGTGCTCATCGAGCGAACCAGCATAGGTGATGCCGCTGCGATTGATGACGAAAGCCAGCGCCCTCAACGGACCGCCGTCGCTCGCCAGCCTGAGAATACGAGGCTTATAGCTTGTCGGCTTCAGCGTCATTTCGCGTCGGAAAAGCCTGCCCAATTGCTGTCGCCGATCGCCATCGGTGAGCCGAAAAGCGATGCCCTTGCACTGCCCTCCGCGGTCCAGAGCCATCATCAGGCCGGGACGATCCTTGGTGCCGCGCCAGCGCGTCATGTTCATGCAAAAGGACCGGTGCCAGCCACGCACCACGGCGACACGTTCCTCGACATGGTCGATTTCGGGTTTCCAGATCAGCGAACCGTAGCCGAACAGCCACAACGGTTCGGCGGCAGGGAGTTCTGCCTGTAACTCGTCCAGCATCGCGTCATAGTCGCCATCATCCAGATGCATGGCATCCGGGTCAGGTCCAGCATCCTGGACCTCGCGCCAACAGCGCGCGACCAGCTCCGGCGTAAGCGCCATCTGTCGTGTGGCCACGTTCCAGATCCCTTCTTGCCGCATGATTATGCGTCCCGCTCGAGACTCGCAATGCCGTCACCGCGATTGACAATTTTCGCGGCCGGGTGTCGGCTGGCACGTCACAGGAGCCGGCCATGCAACCTACCCCTAGCGAGCATGATCCCTATAACGGCCTGACCCGGGCCGAGCCGACGCTGCCGGCGTCGGACTACTGGGACCTGGAGGCCTATCAGCGCGATCTCGACGCCATCTGGTATCAAAACTGGCTGCTCGTCTGCCGCGAGGCTGACCTCGCCCAGCCGCTGGCGTTCAAGACATTCCGTGTCGGCACGCAGGAGATCGTCGTGGTGCGCGACGAGACCGGAGCACTTCGCGCCTTCCACAACACCTGCCGGCATCGTGGCTCGCAGCTTTGCCGGGAAAGAGAAGGACGGCTGAAGGCGCGGCTCATCACCTGCCCCTACCACGCCTGGTCCTATTCGCTGCGCGGCGATCTCGTGCGCGTGCCGTCGAAATCGCTGCCCGAAGGCTTCGACAAGGCCGATCATCCGCTCTACCGGGTGGCGCTGTCGGTGTGGCGCGGTTTTGTCTTCGTCAATCTCGCGGAAGACGCCGCCGGTTCGGCTGAAGCATCCTTCGATCCCACATCCGGCGATCTCGCCAACTGGCCGCTGGAAACGCTGGTGACCGGCCATGTGCTGCGCAAGGTGATGAACTGCAACTGGAAGATCTTCTGGGAGAACTTCAACGAGTGCCTGCATTGCCCGGGCGTTCACAAGGACCTGTCGAGGCTGGTGCCGATCTATGGCCGCGGCCTGATGGGACGGCACGACGATCCCGAATGGGCCCGCCACGCCGACAACGATGCCCCTGAATTTTCAGGTGGTCTGCGGGCCGGGGCCGAGACCTGGTCGCGCGACGGCTACGTCCACGGTCCGGTCTTTTCCGACCTGACGCCCGCCGAGCGCGCAGCCGGGCAGACCTATGCCACCAACCTGCCGTCTATGTTCATCGTTGGCCATGTCGACTATGTCAGGACCGTACGGCTGGTGCCGCTTGGACCGGAGCAGACCGAACTGACCGCCGAATGGCTTTTTTCGCCCGAAGCGCTCGCCGATCCGACGGCGGACCTCGACAACATCGTCGCCTTCGGCAGGCAGGTGCTGGAGGAGGACGCTGACATCTGCGAGGTCAATCAGAACGGCCTGCGCTCGAGGCGCCACAAGGCCGGCGTGCTGATGCCCGAGGAATATGAACTGCACCGCTTCCACAACTGGGTGCGTCAGCGGCATATAGGGCTTTCGCCGACGCGCTGAACATCAAAGGAATTTGGCCCGCCTTCTTTTGTCCCGGGCAACCATGATAGTCGTCTTGCAGTGCTGAATCAGATTGCGAGACCATGAGCATTCCTACGCCGACCGCCCCAGTTCAGGATTCGCCGAAACTGAAGCGCATCGTCGCCATCGACGTCGCACGCGGCATCGCTTTGCTTGCCATGGCGAGCTACCATTTCACCTGGGATCTCGAATTCTTCGGCTACACCGATCCCGGCCTGACCGCCTTCGGCTGGTGGAAATTCTACGCGCGCTGCATCGCTTCGACCTTCCTGTTCCTGGTCGGTGTCAGCCTGTTCCTCGCCCATGGCAAACAAATCCGCTGGAACGGCTTCTGGAAACGTTTTGCCATGGTCGCCGGGGCAGCGCTCGCCATATCGGCCGCCACAAGGCTTGCCACCCCGGACAGCTTCATCTTCTTCGGCATCCTGCACGAGATCGCGTTGGCCAGCCTGCTCGGCCTGGCGTTCCTGCGGCTGCCGGCACTGCTGACGGTTGTTGTCGCGGCTTTCGTCATCACCGCACCCCTCTACCTCAGGTCCGAGATCTTCGACCATCCGGCCCTGTGGTGGGTCGGCCTGTCGGCAACCAATCCGCGCTCAAACGACTATGTCCCGCTGTTGCCGTGGTTCGGCGCCGTGCTTGCGGGCATCGCGGCGGCAAAACTCGCCTCCGCCTCCGGCGTGCTGAGGCGGCTGGCGGACCTGACGCCCGGTCGCTGGACAAATCCGCTGGTCTTTATCGGCCAGCACAGCCTCGCTTTCTATCTGATCCACCAGCCGGTGCTGATCGGCTCGGTCTGGCTGTTTTCGCAAATCATGCCGGCGCCGGTCGAAACCAAGCAGGTGACCTTCCTGCAACAGTGCCAGACATCGTGCGAGCAATCGCGCGACACGGAGTTCTGCTCCAGCTATTGTGTGTGCATGCTCGATACGCTCGAAGGCGAGGCCACGCTTGATCGGCTCTACCGCAACGACCAGGCTGCGGAATGGAAGGCACATCTGGGCGAACTCGCCGACGCCTGCACTGCCAAAGCCGACAGCACCTTGATGGAGGGAGGAGCACAATGACCGACGAGCACCCGAGACCGGGCCAACCGAAACCGGGGCAGCCGAAACCGGGACAACCGAAAGCGGGGCTCATACCGTGGCCGCCGCTGATCTATCTTGCGGCCATCGCCATCAGTATCGCGCTTGGCTTGCTTTACCCGCTGCCATGGATCGGCGGCCTTCTCGGCGACATCCTGTTCGCGGCCGGCTGGGTGGCCTTGCTCGGCGTGGTCGCACTCTGGTTCACGGCGATCCGCACCATGATCCGGGCAAAGACGACGCTCCACCCAAACGCCGTGCCGGACCATCTGGTCACATCAGGCCCCTTCGCCGTCAGCCGCAACCCGATATATCTGGCCAACACGCTGCTGCTGATCGGCGTGGCCCTTGTCTCGGGGATCGCATGGTTCCTGCCGCTGGCAATCATCGCGGCCTTCGCAACGCGGAAGATGGCGATCGAGGGCGAGGAAAAAGTTCTGGCGGCTAAATTCGGCAAGAAATACCGGGACTACGCGAAAAGGGTGCGGCGCTGGATCTGATGGCGGCGAAATCAGCCCGAAGCCTTGCCTGACGCGCGTCCCGTGTCCGGCAGCAGTTTCCGCCCGACATAAAGCAGCGCCGGGATCAACAGCACGATAGCCAAGACGACGGCCGGCCCCGCCAGGGCGAAACGCGTTGACGAGATATAGCCCTCGCGAAACGCCTGATGCAGCAGGGCGACTGTGGCCGGCAGGTTCAGGACGATAGCGGTCGCAGTGCCCGGCATATAGCGGCCCATGGCCAATGTGGCGAAGAGATGCGGAAAGGCCACATTGAGCAGCATCGCCAGCGCATAACCGGTCAGGACGTAGGCGCCGAAACTTTCCGGTCCCTGCACGGTGGCGATCAAGGCCACAACGCCGGCAAGAACAGTGAGCACGAAGACCGCGAACCGGAATTCATTGGCTCCAACGGGACGATGCCAACGCCCTGCTTGCTCGGACCAGGCAGGTAGAAAAACGGCTTCCTCCAGATTGTGGATAGCGACCACAGCGGCGAACAGCCAAGCGAGAATGATAAACATGATTTGACTGAAACGCCGGTTCAGAGTGCCTGGCGAAAAGACAGCGGGATCGGTCAGGTGTTGACGCCGAGCTCCACCAGCCGCTCGACGCAGGACTCCTCGGCCTGGTCGAGTTCCGCCAGGGTTTCTTCGAGGTCCCGGCGCTTCTGGCGCAGATCCTCGCGCTTTTCCTCGATGCGCTTGATCATCAGATTGAGTTGACCGACCTCCCCGGGCGGCTCCTTGTACATCTGGATGATTTCGCGGATTTCGTTGATCGAAAAGCCGAGCCTCTTGCCGCGCATGATCTGGCGGATGAGATGCCGGTCCGACGGGCGAAACAGCCGCGTGCGGCCGCGCCGTATCGGCTGCACCAGCCCCTCGTCCTCGTAGAAGCGCAGCGTCCGCGTCGACACATCGAATTCGCGAGTCAGTTCGGTGATCGAATAATATTCCCGCATCGTCACTCCAAAGCGGCGATCGCCCATCATGCGGCGATGCCCTTCATTCAAAAAAGGGCTCGTCCCGTGCCGGAATCGACCGGTAGCTCTCCGTCGAAACTTCGCACGCAACTTACGTAAAAGTCAATTGAAACGCCTTATCAGGCTCCCGCGCCCAGATGCAGCCACCAAGTGGCAAGGCTAAGGAAGGCAAGGAAACCGATAACATCGGTAATCATCGTCGTGAAGATTGATGACGAAATCGCCGGATCAGCGCCGAGCCTGTCGAGGAACAGCGGAATCAGAATGCCGCCGAGGGCCGCAGCCAGCATGTTGACGATCATCGCTGCGGCAATGACGAAACCGAGATCGGGATTGTGAAACCACAAGCCGGCGACCAGCCCGAGGATCGTCGCAATGACCATGCCATTCAGCAGGCCGACCACAACCTCGCGGCGAATGACACGACCGGCATTGTAGATATCGAGATCGCGTGTGGCGAGCGCGCGCACGGTCACTGTCATCGTCTGCGTGCCGGCATTGCCGCCCAGCGAGGCAACGATCGGCATCAGTGCGGCAAGTGCGACCATTTCCTCGATCGTCGCACCGAACATGCTGATCACCGAGGCCGAGATGAAGGCCGTCCCGAGATTGACCAGCAGCCACGGAACGCGCGAGCGCGAGGTCGAGAAAATACTGTCCGACAGTTCTTCGTCGCCGACACCGCCCATGCGCAGCAGATCTTCCTCGGCCTCCTGTTGGATGACGTCGACCACGTCGTCGATGGTCAGCACGCCGACAAGCCGCTCGTTCTCGTCGACGACGGCGGCGGAGAGAAGGTCGTATTGTTCGAATTCGCGCGCCGCCTCTTCCTGGTCCATCGTGGCCGGAATGGCGTGCCTTGTCTCATGCATGACCTCTTCGACCTTGACCGAGCGCTTGGTGCGCAGGATCTGGTCGAGGTCGATGGCGCCGAGCAGCTTGAAGCTCGGATCGATGACGAAGATCTGGCTGAAGCGGTCGGGAAGGTTGTTGTCCTCGCGCATGTAGTCGATGGTCTGGCCGATCGTCCAGAACGGCGGCACGGCGACAAACTCCGTCTGCATGCGGCGGCCGGCGGTCTCTTCGGGATAGTCGAGCGAGCGGCGCAGCCTGATCCGCTCGGTGAACGGCAGTTGCGACAGGATCTCGTCCTGGTCTTCCTTTTCGAGATCCTCGAGAATGTAGACCGCGTCGTCGGAATCGAGATCCTGCACGCCCTGGGCAATCTGCGCGTTGGGCAGATTGTCGACGATGTCGCGGCGGATCGCCTCGTCGACCTCGGTCAGCGCGGAAAAGTCGAAGTCGGCGCCCAACAGTTCGACCAGCGCGCGGCGCTGTTCGGGATGCAGCGCTTCGAGCAGGTCGCCGAGCTCCGATTGGTGCAGGTCATCGACTTCACGCTTCAGCGTCAGCGTGTCGCGATCGGCGATCGCCGCACCGATCTGGGCAAGGAACGACGACAGAATGGCGCCGTCCTCGCCATAAATATCGGCGTGGCTGTCGTCAGCGGCCCTGGCGCCGGTCGTCTGTTCGTCCTGGCCTTCCACAAGCGCCTCCTGCCATCAGAATTCCGGAAAAGGTGCCTGTCAGGTCTAGCGCATGACCCTGAAAAATCGGAATCGATTTTCAGAAGGGACCATGCGCAAAGACAAATTGCTACAGTGTCCTTTGCGCGCGGCGGCACGATTCGATTTAAGAATCCGCCGCTCCATGGCGCAGCGAGCGGGGAATATCAAACGAAATGCGCCCTTCCCCGCCGTACAGCAAAAGCTGGTGCAACCGGATTGCGGGACAAACGTTGATGCCGCACTCGGCCGTCTCCGCAAGGACGCGCAGGCTCAGCCCCGAGGCCAGAGAGCAGCGGACGCAAGGCAGGATGACAAACTGATCGAAATGGCAACCTTTGGACATCATAAATCCTCGAAGAACCGCCGAAGGTTGATTGCAGGCAACTCGGCAACCGGAATATGCGACAGAACCAGTTTTCCTCACCATGACGTCAATTGCGTTGTCCCGAACGCGCGCTCAGTATTTGCGGATGGCGGCCGGGATCCTTATAGTTGCAAATTGGAGCACGCTTTCGACTGCGAGCGTGCAGAATCGTAGAGAAGGATACAGATGCCGGACGACAACTCGGATGCGGCGATACCTAGAATTGCACTCATTTCAACCCACGGCTACGTTGCAGCAAACCCGCCATTGGGTGCGGCCGACACCGGCGGACAGGTGGTCTATGTCCTGGAACTGGCCAAAAAGCTGGCCCAATTGGGCTATGCCGTCGATATCTGGACGCGGCGATTTGAAGACCAGCCTCCCGTCGATGAAGTGGCGGACGGAGTTCGTGTCCTGCGCGTCGGCTGTGGCGGACCCGATTTTATTCCAAAGGAATATCTCCACCGCCACCTCCTCGAATGGTGTGAAAACGCGCTGCGCCTGATTCGAAGGGAAAACCTCTCCTACGACTTCATCAACAGTCACTACTGGGATGCGGGCGTGGCGGGACAACGGCTGTCGGAAGCGCTCACTATCCCGCACATCCATACGCCGCATTCCCTCGGCATATGGAAGCAGCGCCAGATGAAGACGGACTACCCGGACAAGGCCGATACATTCGAGGCCGAGTTCAATTTCACCGAGCGCATAAAGCACGAGACGATCATCTATCGAAGCTGCGCGATGGTGATTGCAACAACGCCGCAGCAGGTGGATATGCTGGTCGAGGACTACAGTCTCGAGCGCGACCGGGTGCACATGATCCCGCCGGGTTACGACGACAACCGGTTCTTCCCTGTCAGCGAAGCTTCTCGCCGAATGATCCGCCATCGGCTCGGCTTCGAGGGGCGAACGATCCTGGCGCTCGGCCGGCTCGCCACCAACAAGGGCTACGACCTTTTGATCGATGCGTTTTCCGTGGTGGCGCCGCGTGTTCCAGATGCGGTGCTGAGGCTCGCTGTCGGCGGCGAGAACATGGACGAGCAGGAGCAGAAGATCCTGAACCAGCTCAAGGAACAGGTGGAACAGCTAGGCCTGCAGGATCGTGTCGTCTTCTCCGGCTATGTTGCCGACGAGGATCTGGCCGATACCTATCGGGCGGCGGACATGTTCGTCCTGTCGAGCCGCTACGAGCCGTTCGGCATGACCGCGATCGAGGCTATGGCCTGCGGAACGCCCACCGTGGTTACAATCCATGGCGGTCTCTATCGCGGGATCAGCTATGGCCGGCACGCGCTCTTCGGCGATCCCTTCGACAAGGAAGACCTCGGCATCACGATCGTCAAGCCTATGAAGCACTCGCGCCTCTATGGCCGACTGGGCCGCATGGGTGCGCACAAGGCGCGCAGCCTGTTCACCTGGACAGGTATCGCGCAACAGCTGGTCAGCCTCGTCGAAGGACGGCCGGTGTTGAAGGCGGTCGACGACCATGATTGGGACGAGCCGTGGAACGACGGCGATTGAGACCGATCGCGCTTTTATCGAGCGATCTCGACGGGACGCTGGCGGGCCATCCGCCGGCGACATCACGCTTTCGTTCCAAATGGGAAGCGCTCGACCCCGAGCACCGACCGCTTCTCGTCTACAACAGCGGTCGTCTGGCCGACGACATCTTGAACTTCGTCGACGATGTCGGCCTGCCGGCGCCGGACTACGTGATCGGGGGTGTCGGCACGATGCTCGCCGGTCCGCGTCACACCTCGCGCCTGGAGCACTTTGCCGAAAGGTTTTCGGAAGGCTGGTCCCTTGAAAAGGTCGATGCGGTGCTCGGATCGCTCAAAGACACCGTCCGGCAGCCCGACGTCTATCAGCACGCCTTCAAATCGAGTTGGTACCTGCACGACGCAAGTTCGGACGACCTTGCCGGCATCGAGCGCGCGCTGGACGAGGCCGGCCTCTCCGTGACGATGATCTATTCGAGCGGACGCGATCTCGACATCCTGCCGCGTTCAGCAGACAAGGGGCAGGCGCTGGCCTGGCTGTGCAATGAACTCGGCATCGGCCTGGATGAGGTGGTCGTCGCCGGCGACACCAACAACGATCGCAGTATGTTCGACCTGCCGGGCGCGCGTGGGATTGTCGTCGCTAACGCCCTTCCCGAACTGCGTGACATGGCACGGGACAACCCGCTGATTTACAATGCGAAGGAACAGTTTGCCCTGGGCGTCGTCGAAGGCCTCGTTCATTGGTTGGTGTTTGCGGATGCCCGATCCTAAACTGGAATATTGATCTCCTCATCAAGGCTTTAGCGCCCATACCGTCGCGTGTAGAACGCCGCCCGTTTCGGCGATGAGACGTGCGGATTGTATCGGCTCAAAACCGTTGATCCGCTTCGTGCCGGCCCAACGGCCGCGATCCGCGAAGACCTCGATCGATCCGTAGTCGAGGAATATACGCAGCCGTTTTGGACGGGCTCCCTTGGCGATGTAGTGAGGAGATTCTGCTGCGCCGTCGTCTCCATGACAGATGGCAAGTCCCTCGTCGTCGACGATGACGCCGAGGCGGACGGTTGGATGATGGAGTTTCAGGTGGAAATGAACACCCGGCTTTTCGAGCTCGAACAGGATTTCGACGGCGCCGTTGACAAAGGTTACCTGTTCTCCGGCTGCCAGGCGTGTTCGATCCAGAATGTGGCTCCGCAGGCTCTCGGCAGCACCGATCGGCGGGGTATGCAACTCGCCTGCTGACAGGAGGATATTGCGCGGCAATGTCATGGCTGTGGGGAAATCGATCGCCGGTCCGGTGTCGGCCCAGTTGGCAAGCCACCCTATGCCGACGATAGCATCACCGTCGACGAAGGCCTGGAAGGCGTAGTTATCCGTGCCGAAGTCCAGTTCCTGTTCGAATTCCTTGGTAAAGGTCCGACCATCGAACCAGCCGACAATGGCCATTGTCAGGTTCTTGCGCCGGGTGGACCGGTCCTCGCTATTCATCAGCCCGAGAATGAGAACCCAGCGCGTCGCGGGATCGGTCGCTGGCCCGTCGAGCGGCAGCAAACAGGGACATTCGATCGCCGTCGTCCGATAGTGTTTCTCGACCAGAAGCTTGCCGATATATGTCCAGCCGGTGGCGGCCGTATGGTCATGGGTTTCGTAAAGCAGGACAACGCCGCCTTCGTCGCTCTGGCTGCCCAGCAGCATTTTCCAAAGGCCATCCGGTCCCCTGAAGACGTAGGGGTCGCGAAAATCCGCCGTCAATCCCTCGTCAACTGGGCGGTATGGCAGGATGACGTCCGCGTTTCCCGCCATGATGAGATCGTTGGAGGTGGCCGTGAGTTGGATTTGCTGTTCCGGGATACGGTCCTGTACTTGCTCAGTGAAAAAGACGCGAATGCCCGGGCCATCGGCAAGCGGGATGGCTGAGCCGGAATACGCACCGCCTCGTCTGTCGGGCCTTGCGGTAAGATCTTCCGATGGGAACAGGAAGATAGGCATGTGACGCCACCGCAAATAATCGGAAGATACAGCGTGCCCCCAATGCATCGTGTTCCACCGAAGCCCATGGGAATAATGCTGATAAAAGAGATGCGGGCGACCTCCAAACCGGCCAAATCCGTTTGGATCGTTCATCCAGCCGAACGGAGGACGAAAATGATAGCTGTCGGGGACGTTCGGCGCGGCATTTCCAGGATTGGTGTGAAGAACCGTAATGCCTGTCTCCAGCACGTCGGCCAATGCGAACCAGTACGCAACCGATACCGAGGTTTGATCCGTGTCGTAATCCAGGTCGACACTGCCACCGCCGAAGACGTGAAAGATTCTGAATTCATATTCTTCGGCGTTCGCAACGCTCACCTCGCCGAACTTGCCACGGACATTGGAAAAAGACAGTGAGCCCTGGGTGCCCGGCTTGGTCGCCTTAAGCCAGATATGGAACGTGGCGTTGACTGGCAGGTCGGCATGCAGGCTTCGAATGGTATCCCCTCCCGCAGTCCTTACCTGGCTGTCACTCATAGAGATGGCTCCGTTCTGTGTGGCGCTCCTGGACAGGTCAAACCGGGTTCTCGACCTGGAAATACGTTCCAGGAGGTTAAAGCCGGATTCTCACTTTAGCAAAGCCATTCCCCGGATCGACAGTCTTCGACTTCAATCGCCGTACGGATCGCCGCCAGCATCAGTCTCAGCCCCTTGCCGCAAGGCACTGAAATATCAAACAAATGCGCCCTTCCAATTGCGGGTCCATAAGCCGGCATTTTACGAGAACGACAGGGTGTCCCCTTTTCATCCAATGACAGTCGTTCGGCTTGTGGGTGGGATTCTGCGCTATGACCACATTCTCTGCCGCCTGCATTGAGAAGTCACACAAGACTATCCTGCCGGGGCACTGCGACGACCATTTTCCTGAACGCCAAGGCGACCGTTGGCGCCGCTATCGTTAGTAAGGCGACAGCCAACAACGTCGCCGAGATGGAAGATCAGCATGTCGCCGCGCGACACCGACAGAGTTTGGCGCAACGCACTGGCACGACAATGAGCAGATCCTTGTCATGGTATCGGGCATGTGTAAGCTCACCGTTGACGGCAAGATCTTCGACGCACATCCGGGCGACCTCGTTTTCTTTCCCGCCGGCTCGCGCCATTGCGCGATCGGCACCGGGCCGGAAGGCTGCGTCTGCTACGAAATCTTCGCGCCCGCCCGTCCGGACCAACTGCCAGGTTGGATCGGACCGTCGGTCCTGCGCTATGACTAAAGCTGAATTTTAGGAGAATCTCATGGCCATCGGTCCTGACACCAAAGGGGTCTACACCATTGCCCCGACGCCGTTCGAGGCGGATGGCAAGATCGACTGGGAATCACTTGATTCGATGGTCGATTTTTACGAGCGCTGCGGCGTCGATGGGATGACAATCCTCGGCATCATGGGCGAGGCCCCAAAGCTCGACGCCGGCGAATCGCTCGAGATCGTCAAGCGTATCGTGGCGCGCACTAAGCTGCCGGTCATCGTCGGCGTCTCTGCCCCTGGCTTTGCCGCCATGCGCAGCCTTGCGCGCGCCTCGATGGAGGTTGGCGCGCAAGGCGTGATGATTGCGCCGCCGCCAGCGCTGCGCACCGACGACCAGATCGTCACCTATTTCCGCAACGCATCCGAGGCAGTCGGCGAGGATGTTCCTTTCGTCCTGCAGGATTATCCGCTGACCCTCTCGGTTGTCATGACGCCGGCCGTCATCCGCCGCATCGTCACCGACAACCCGGCCTGCTTCATGCTCAAGCACGAGGACTGGCCGGGCCTGGAGAAGATCAGTGCGCTGCGCGGCTTCCAGAAGGACGGCTCGCTGCGGGCGCTGTCCATCCTCACCGGTAATGGCGGCCTCTTCCTCGACTTCGAGATGGAGCGCGGCGCCGACGGTGCGATGACTGGCTATGCCTTCCCCGATATGCTGGTCGACGTGGTGAAACTGTCTGCCGCCGGCGAGCGCGACAAGGCGCACGATCTTTTCGACGCCCACCTGCCCTATCTGCGCTATGAGCAGCAACCCGGTGTGGGACTTGCGGTACGCAAATATGTGATGATGAAGCGCGGTGCCATCGCGTCCGACGCCCAGCGCAAGCCGGGCAGTGCGTTGTCGGCGGCGGCCAGACAAGAGGTCGACTACCTGCTTTCGCGGCTGGAAAGTCGTGTCTAGCTTTCGTCTTCAGCTTTTCGACTTTTGATCGCGGATGTGAGTCTTGACCGAGGGCGGATTGACGCCGGGTCCGGTCGGCGAACGGGCCAACGGGCGCGAGTGGCGGCCTGCAGCCACTGCATGAACGAGTTCCAGTTGAGCGGCCGATGCGCGAAGCCCGTGTTTGGCGACGTGACGGAATTTGACCGAGGCGCGAATTCCCAAGCTTTAACTCGCGGTACCTTCTGACGTATCGTGCATGTGGAGGAATCATGGCGATCGAGAGGCGATGACGATACGACAGCGTCTGTTGGCTATTCTCATCACGGGCATTGGCGGCACCGCGGCGGCGGCCGCCTCGTTTGCGATGGCGGTTTACGACGCGGCCAACCCGGAGGGTGTTACCGTCGTAGCCGCCAGCGAGCCGGTGGACACCGGTCGCTGGATCGTCACGGTTCGTGAGGCGCGGGCCGGCCCGATCCCGCCAACCGGTATCGAGCCGCCGGAGCCGAAGACCTTCGTGATGGTCGAATTCGACGCCGACAACCGCTCGGCGGAAACCAACAACGTTCTCACGAGATTGCTCGCCATCGATCCGCCGGTCCCGAACCTGCCCGATCCGATCGTCTATCTGGCGCGGGACGGCTGGGTCGCGGGCGGCATCAACCCCGGCATGCCGGAACGGATGATCGCGGCCTGGGAATGGCCGCCCGCCCTCCCCCCACCGCGCACGCTGCGGCTTCTGATCGGCAGTCAGATCTACAAGCGCCGCGATAATCTCTACGGCGCTTCCGGATGGTTCGACCTCGACCCGGTCGCCGCCGTCGAACTGTCCGTTTCACCGGCCGCAGCGGAAGCGACGCAATGATCGGCTCCATCAAGGGGCCGGCGGCGGTGCTGCTGGCTGCGGCAATGCTCTACGGGATGCAGCGCACGACACCCCTTTACAGCGACATCACCTCGCCCGTTCCTGTGACCGGCAGGCAGGGCGAAAGGGTGGACACGAGCGCCTTCGCCATCGGCGTCGCCAATGTCCATCTGGCACGGGAGGTCACGGCGTCGAGCTTCGGCCGCGACCGCACCTATACCACCTCCGGCGTCTGGGTGATCATCGAAGCCGCAGCCGCGGCCAAGCAGGAAAGCCTGTCCCTGACATCCGCCAAGTGGCTCGGCCCGAACGGCGTGCGCCACGCGCTTAGTCAGCGCTTGTCGAGCATGCCGGGTATGCCGGGAACGGAGCGGCTGGAACCGGGCATCCCGAGGCCGATGCTGATGGCGTTCGAGGTTCCGGAAAGCCAGCTCTCCGGCGCCACCCTGCTGATCGCCCGCTCCGCCGTGACGCCGCTCGCGGAGGAAGCGTGGATCAAGATTACGGACGTGCGGGCGCAGAACATCCGGTCGACCGTGAAGCTCGGCCGGGGCAACCGGAGTCAGCCCTGGACGCTGGAGGCCCAATGACGGCGACCGCTGCGAATGCCGGCGAACGCCGCCGCTACTGGTTCAGCATTGCGGCGCTGGCGGTCGTCCTGCCGGCCGCGATCCTGGTGCACACAGGGGACACGATTCGGGAGTGGCTGCGCGACATGCGCGATCCCATCGCCGTCGAAAGCGGGGCCTTGCAGCGTTATGCCGGGGCGGACTGGCGGCTGACCGGGCTTGCCCGCCTGCCCGGATCCCTTCCCAAGACGGCCGTCGTCCTCGCCGAATTCGAGGCGACCGTCGACGATCCGGCGCAGCTTGCGGAAAATCGGTGCCAGGTCGCCCTGACGGACGATCGGGGCCGCCGCTGGCAGCCGGCCTTCCTGCCCGAGAGCGCGGTGCACAAGGCGAAGCCGGCAGCCGCGGACAAACCGCATTGCGGCCTGTTCGAGGGGACCAGCACCGGCGATACGATCATGATGGCCGAGAGCTTCGTCGTTCCAGAAGACGCGAAGAGCCTCGCGCTTTCCGTATCCCTCTCCGGGGCCTTGCCCGCCTATCTGCTCTTCAGGTAGCAACCGGCCGCGTCCGCGTCGCCACCGCGTGTTCGAGCACCGCCGCCAGGAGGGCGATGCGCACGGCGTCGAGCAGGATGCCGCCGTCGAGATCGCTCGGGCTGCCGATGAACACGCTCATGACGCCGACAACAACCTGCCAGGTGGAGAGATCGTAGGGGCCGAGCGTGCGCGTCGCCCCGTACCACAGCCAGGCGCCGAGCCAGTTGAGCGCGCGATAGGTGACGATGAAGGTGATGAGCGTCGCAAGCCCAGCGCTGAGCGTCAGCGTCAGGCAGGTCCAGACCGGCCGGTAGCGCGCGCGGTAACCGCCGACGAAATGGGCGGCGAAATCACGCAGCCATATCCGCCAGGTCGTGGCGCGCGAGGGCGCGGCGGGCGCGGGCGCGGTTGCGGGCGACAGATCGTAGCCGTTGATGATCGCTGCCATGACCAGCCAGATCATCGGCAGGAGTGCGTAGAAGAAGAGGTTCTGCGCCTGCTCGAAGACACTCGGCTGTCGGAACTCGACCGGCGTGAAGCCTTCTGCCGCGTGGGCCGTCATCGACAATGACGGCAGGCTCATGCTCAGCTCCTCCAGCAACGAGCCCGCCCCGAGCCACCTGATGAAGTCGTCCTTCCAGATATCGAGGGCGTAGAGGCCGATGAATATCCCGCTTGCGTCCGCCGCCACGATCACGAGGCGCCACCAGGGCGCTTGCGAGCGGTCGTTCATACGCTTGGCCGCCCAGCGGATCGCCCAGCAGGCGACAATCGAGGCGATCAGGCCGCGCGACTGCAAGAGCTCGAAGATCTGGAGCTTCTCGCCGAATGCCACGCGGTCGAGCGCCAGCCGCGAATACTCCCGCACCGTGTCGCCGAGAAAGCCCCACGCTGCGTAATAGGCGAAGAAAGGCAGAATCACCGCCGCCGTGACCGCCAGCATATGGTCCCCGCCCCTCAGCCAGCCCGCGCCCTTCGCCGTGCCGGCCGGCGCCCGCCGCAGCGCGGCCAAGGCAGGCAGACCCGACCGCAACACAGCGAACATCGTCACCACGACCAGCAGTTTCGCCAGCACCACGAGCGAGAGCATGAGCATCCCGCCCAGCGGGTGCTGAAAGCCCACCGTCACCGCCGCCTCCAGCAGAAGGTCGCGCGCGATATACCCGATGGCGCCGACGAGAAGGAGTTGTGGCCAGTAGCGGGCGAGAAGGCAGGCCGTCAGCGCGAGCGGCCGGACGATGTCCTCGATCATGGTCGTCATGGCCTATGCTTAGCGGGGTGAAAGCGGCCTCTCAACGCGCGGCCCGTTCAGATTTCGACATCCGCTTTCATAAACCGTGTGACGAAGGAGACGCCTTAAGTGGGCCGGATTCGGCGGCGGTCGAGAACAGTGCGAAAAGGCAGTCCGCGCGGGCTGCCGGCCGACGCTCGATATCCAATGTGGGCATTTCTCGAGAAAACCGGTTGCAATACAGGATCGGTTGTGCGAAAAAACATAACCGATTGCATTTCGCAATCAGTCATTCGGAAGGAGTTTAGCATGACCAAACTTCGCGTTGGCAATTTCAGCCTGTCACTCGATGGCTACGGTGCCGGTCCCGACCAGAGCCCCGACAATCCGCTGGGCGTCGGCGGCGAGGCCCTGCACGATTGGTTTATCCCGACCCGCACATTTCAGCGGGTGCACGGAAAAAAAGACGGCACGGCAGGTGTCGACGACGAGTTCGCGGCGCGCGCTCACAGGAATGTCGGCGCGTGGATCATGGGCCGAAACATGTTCGGGCCGATTCGCGGATCTTGGCCCGACGAAAATTGGAAGGGATGGTGGGGTGACAATCCGCCCTTCCACTGCCCCGTCTTCGTGCTGACCCACCATGAACGCGCGCCGATCACCATGGAGGGCGGCACAACCTTCCACTTCGTAACCGACGGCATCGAAGCAGCGCTGGAGCGCACGGTCCAGGCCGCCAACGGTAAGGATGTGCTGATCGGCGGGGGAGTGGCGACTGTCCGGCAATATCTGCGCGCCGGGCTTATCGACGAGATGCACCTTGCGATCTCCCCGCTGCTTCTCGGCTCTGGCGAACACCTCTTCGCCGATATCGATACCACCAGCCTCGGCTATCGCTGCACCGACCACGTTCCCACGCATAACGCCACCCATGTCGTGCTGACCAAATAGGAGCGGAAAGCGGTCAAGCTGGAAGCGCCGAGCATTGGTCAAACGCTCGGCGGCATGCTGACTTCAAACCTGCTGTCGGCTCAGCTTATGAGCGAATGTTTCAGCTGGTTGATGGGGCATTGATCGCAAATTGCGCGGCGAAAGCCCGGATATAAGCGGGCCGAGCTTCCCCGCGAGCTACATAGGCAGCCAAGTTTTGATATTCGTCCAAAATGCCTGACATTCTTAGTCGCAGCAGCACTGATACCATCAATAAATCGCCGGCGCTGAACGCATCATCGAGCCAGTCGGCGACGCCTAAGTGAGCCGAGAGTTTGTCCAGCCGAGCGCGAACACGATCCTTTACCAACGGCAAGCGCTCCTCGCTCCAAGACTTGTCACCTTCGAATATTTTTGCCGTCGTTAATTCGAGGATGGGCGGCTCGACGGTGTTAAGTGCGGCAAACATCCACGTGATCGCCCGCGCCCGCGCATCGCGATCCTTCGGCAGCAGGCCCGCATGCTGCTCAGCAAGATGAAAGACGATCGAGCCAGTCTCGAACAGCGAGAGAGAACCTTCCTCATAGGTGGGGATCTGGCCGAAGGGATGGATGGCCAGATGGCCAGGCGCCTTCATCTCTGCGAAGGAAACAAGACGAACCTCATAGGGCTGACCGACTTCTTCGAGCGCCCAGCGAACGCGCGTATCGCGCGCCAGTCCCTTGCCGCCATCGGGCGATCGTTCAAATGCTGTGATAGTGATTGTCATCGCATCCGTTTCCTCGCTTGGGCGAATTTCTTCGGCTTCCTATCGTGAACGACGAATGAGTCTCCCGGAAATCGACATCGGTCTTGAACTATTTTCATCGCTGGGCGCAGATCGCGAATGCCCGCTTCCGATCAAAGGGCGTGATAGCGCGGTGGCCAATTCCGCAAGGCCGCGCGTAGGGCTGCCTTGTTCCATTGTCCGCTTTTTGCGAGCTTGCACCCTGACGACCGAGGACCTTCCACCAATTTCGGTCAATCCTGATTTATGGGTTCACGTCCTAGTCGGCCGCGGGAAGACGCGACCGCTCAGTATCTGAACGTCGGCTCCAGCAACGGATCGCCGGCTTCCTAATCGGCCACTTGCGAGGAGCTGAATTACCGTCTGGACGATGCGTTACGCACCTGACCGTCCAGCATCACGGCTTGTATCGCGATATGCATCGCAACCCCTCCACAGCCTGGCTTAGGCTATAAAGGTAAGGAACTGAAATTGTTCGATACTTATGGTGCGGTCGAGAAGACTCGAACTTCCACGGGTTGCCCCACAGCGACCTCAACGCTGCGCGTCTACCAATTCCGCCACGACCGCACGTGGTAGGAGCCGGAACGAACCGGCTCGCGGCGTGTAGCAAATCGTTTCCGGCGAAACAAGGGCGCGTCGCGCAATAATTGCCGGGGATTCGGCATAACCCTCCAAAGGGTTGGAACACGCTCGGAACTGGACGTTTCGGCCGATTGCCGCCATATGTGAAAGCGACACGAGATACGCCATGACAGAACGCAGCCAGATCGCCACGTCGTTCCTGCCCCTGCCCGGTTCGGCGCCGGTCGAATGGCGGATCGAACCCGGCCTCACCGCCTATCCGGAGGCGCTTGCCGTGATGGAGGCGCGTGCCGAAGCGATCCGAAGCGGCGCCGCCGGCGAGATGGTCTGGCTGGTCGAGCACCCGCCGCTCTACACGGCCGGCACCAGCGCCCGCATCGAAGACCTGATCGAGCCGGACCGTTTCCCGGTGTTCGCGGCCGGACGCGGCGGCGAGTACACCTATCATGGGCCAGGCCAGCGGGTCGCTTATGTGATGCTCGACCTGAAGCGGCGGCGCGAGGATGTCCGCGCCTTCGTCGCCGCACTTGAACAATGGATCATCGGCACGCTCGCCGCCTTCAACGTGCGCGGCGAACGGCGCGAGGATCGTGTCGGCGTCTGGGTGGCGCGGCCGGATCGCCCCACCCTGGCCGACGGGTCGCTCGCCGAGGACAAGATCGCCGCCATCGGCATCAGACTGAGGCGCTGGGTGAGCTTTCACGGTATCGCCATCAATGTCGATCCGGATCTCAGCCACTTCAGCGGCATCGTGCCGTGCGGCGTGCAGGATCACGGCGTCACCAGTCTCGTCGATCTCGGCCTGCCCGTAGGGATGGCCGACCTCGACCTCGCGCTGAAATTCGCCTTCGAGGACGTCTTCGGACCCGCGGCACCTTTGCTTACCGAAACGGCCCGCAAGGCTGGCTGAACCTCATCTGGGCCAGCAGCTCGAATTAGCTGCGCGGATACAGACCAGGCCCGTAGTCATGGATGGCGAAGACCGCCAGTGGCGTACCGGTCATCCGGCTTCAGCCCATGCGCGGCTTCACCGCCCTACCCATCGTCCTCACATCGCTCCGATCCAGATCGCCATGGAAATGAGAAACGTGCTCATGCACACCAGCGACACGACATCCTGAACAAGACCAGTCATAACTCTCTCCTGTTTTCAGTATGTTCGTATTTTGTTCTAATTTTGTTCGATTGTCAACGACCACAATCCGAGCCTGCCGGGAAATTCCGGGCGATCGGTTCGGCACGGTTAAGGAAAGGTTGAGGGGCGGATTTCCGCCATTTCGGCGCCGGCTGCGCGTGGAGAAAAGGTGGCCAGACGGCATGCCGATGATCAGCCTGTGTATCGAGATTCAGGCCAGGCTGTGTCGGAGTCGAAGACGGGCGCGAAGCGACCAGACTGGATGGTCCCGAGAACCGGCGGACATCGGGTCCGTGAGTATCGGAAGCGCAGGAAACCGCCATTCGGAGGCCGGCCTCACCTGAGATATCGATACACCTAAAGCGGGACCACCTTGCCGTCGGCCAGCGTGACGCGACGGTCCATGCGCGAGGCAAGCTCGTGATTATGGGTCGCGATCAGCGCCGCAAGGCCCGATTGCCGGACCAGCGCACCCAATGCCTCGAACACATAGGAGGCGGTGACCGGGTCGAGGTTGCCGGTCGGCTCGTCGGCAAGCAACACCAGTGGCGCGTTGGCGACGGCGCGCGCGATGGCGACGCGCTGCTGCTCGCCGCCGGACAATTCGGACGGCCGGTGCTGCGCGCGCTTGCCGATCTGCATGTAGTCGAGCAGTTGCGCCGAACGTTCGGCAGCCTCCTGGCGCGTCAGCCCTTTTATCAGCTGCGGCATCATGATGTTTTCCAGCGCCGTGAACTCCGGCAGCAGGTGATGGAACTGATAGACGAAGCCGACATCGTTGCGGCGGATCGCCGTGCGTTCGTCGTCGGAAAGCCGGCCGCAGGCGCGGCCGGCCAGGATCACGTCGCCGGCGTCCGGCCGCTCCAGCAGCCCAGCGGTGTGCAGCAGCGTCGATTTGCCGGTTCCCGAAGGCGCCACCAGCGCCACGATCTCGCCGCGCTTCAGCGAAAAATCGGCGCCTTTGAGAATGGTGAGCTTGCGCGGCCCCTGGACATAGTGCCGCTCGACGCTCTTCAGCTCGATAATGGCCTCGGTCATTCGTACCTCAGCGCTTCGACCGGATCGAGCCTGGCCGCGCGCCATGCCGGAAACAGCGTCGCTAGGAACGACAGCACCAGTGCCATCAGAACGACCGAGATCGTCTCGCTGGCGTCCATGCGGGCGGGCAGCTGGCTCAGGAAATAGAGCTCGGGATTGAACAGCCTCTCGCCGGCCAGCCAGGAGAAGAACTGGCGGATGCGCTCGACGTTCAGGCAGATGACGACGCCAAGGAGGACGCCGGCGAGGGTGCCCACCACGCCGATCGCCGCGCCCGTCATCAGGAAGATGCGCAGGATCGCGCCGCGCGTGGCGCCCATCGTGCGCAGGATGGCGATGTCGTGGCCCTTGTCCTTCACCAGCATGATCAGGCCCGAAATGATGTTGAGCGCCGCCACCAGCACGATCAGCGTCAGGATCATGAACATGACGTTGCGTTCCACTTGCAGCGCATCGAAGAATGTCCTGTTGCGCTCTCGCCAGTCGACCATGGTGATTGGCCGCTGGGCGGCCTCCTCGACCTTCGACTTCAGCGCGTCGACGTTATCGGGATTGTCGACATAGATCTCGATCGTCTGGGCCCGGCCGTCCATGTTGAAATAGAGCTGCGCTTCCGAGAACGGCATGTAGACGATGGAGCTGTCATATTCCGACATGCCGACTTCGAAGATCGCCGTGATCGGGTAGCCCTTCATGCGCGGCGTCGTGCCGAGCGGCGTCACATCGCCCTCGGGCGCGATCAGCGTGATGGTGTCGCCGAGCACGAGACCGAGATTCTCGGCCATGCGGCTGCCGATGGCGACGCCCTCGCTTGCGTCGAAGCCGGCGATCGAGCCCTGCTTGATATTGGTTGCGACGATCGAGATCTTGCCCAGATCCTCGCCGCGTATGCCGCGCACCAGCGCCCCTGACCCGCCGCCGACATTGCCTTGCGCCAGCACCTGCCCGTCGATCAGCGGAATGGCGTATTTGACACCGGGCACGCCGTTGATGCGGCCGGCAACCTGCGCATAGTCCTCAAGCGGCATATCGAGCGGCTGCACGATCAGATGGCCGTTGACGCCGAGGATGCGCGTCAGCAGCTCGGCGCGAAACCCGTTCATGACAGCCATCACGACGATCAGCGTGGCGACGCCCAGCATGATGCCGAGAAAGGAGATCGACGCGATGACGGAGATCACCGTCTCCTTGCGGCGCGAACGCAGATAGCGCCACGCGACCATGCGTTCGAAGACGGAAAAAGGTCCGGCGGCCAGGGGTTTCGCTGCGGCCGGTTCGCTCATGCCGCAACACCGAAGCGTTTCTTCACGTCCGCGATCGGCAGCGTTTCGCGCTCGCCGGTCTTGCGATTCTTGATCTCGATCTCGCCGGCGGCCACGCCGCGCGGCCCGACGATCACCTGCCATGGCAGTCCGATCAGGTCGGCGGTGGCGAACTTGCCGCCCGGCCGCTGGTCGGTGTCGTCGTAAAGCACGTCCTTGCCGGCAGCGGCAAACGCGGCATAAAGGTCGTCGCAGACACGGTCGCACTCGGCGTCGCCGACCTTCATGTTGATCAGACTGATGTCGAAAGGCGCCACCGCCTCCGGCCAGATGATGCCGTTGTCGTCATGGCTGGCCTCGATGATCGCCGCGACCAGCCGTGTCGGGCCAATGCCGTAGGAGCCCCCCGAGACGAAATGATCCTTGCCGTCGGGCCCGGTCACCTTGGCGCCCATCGGCTTCGAATATTTGTCGCCGAAATGGAAGATATGGCCGACCTCGATGCCGCGCGCCGAGATCCTGTCGCTTGTCGCAACCTTTTCCCACGCCGCCTCGTCATGCATCTCGTCGGTGGCGGCATAGGGTGCCGTCCATTTCTTGACGATATCACCGATCTCGGCGTCATCGGAGAAATCCGTGTCTTCGCCCGGCACCGCCAGCGCAAGGTAATCGCGATGGCAAAACACCTGGCTCTCGCCGGTGTCGGCCAGGATGATGAATTCGTGGCTGAGGTCGCCGCCGATCGGCCCGGTGTCGGCCCGCATCGGGATCGCCTGCAGCCCCATGCGCGTGAACGTCCGGAGATAGGATACGAACATGCGGTTGTAGGCCGCCTTGGCGTTTTCAAAGTCGAGGTCGAAGGAATAGGCGTCCTTCATCAGGAACTCGCGCGAACGCATGACGCCGAACCGCGGCCGCACCTCGTCGCGGAATTTCCACTGGATGTGATAGAGGTTGAGCGGCAGATCCTTATAGGACTTCACATAGGCGCGGAAAATCTCGGTGACCATTTCCTCGTTGGTCGGCCCGTAGAGCATGTCGCGATCTTGCCGGTCCTTGATGCGCAGCATCTCCTTGCCATAGTCGTCATAGCGGCCGCTTTCGCGCCACAGCTCGGCGGACTGGATGGTCGGCATCAGGATCTCGAGCGCGCCGGCCCGGTTCTGCTCTTCGCGAATGATCCGGCAGACCTTGTCCAGCACCCTTTTGCCGAGCGGCAGCCAGGAAAAACTGCCTTGCCCCTGCTGGCGGATCATGCCGGCGCGCAGCATCAGCCGGTGCGAGACGATTTCGGCCTCGCGCGGATTTTCTTTGAGGATAGGCAGGAAGTAGCGCGACAAACGCATGGACTGGTCCGTAAGTGAGGATTGCCGCACCGGAATCGGCGCAGCGCTGGCTTGCTTGCCCCGGCTTCATAGCCATTTCATGACGGAATGGAAACCCGCCCCCCAGGCGCCCGCAAAGGTGTCGCAGTGCCGCATCCGCCTGGCTGGTCGTTTCGCAAGCAACGCCTGCCATACTATTGTGCACTGCAGCACGAGATTGCTTATTTCCAGGCAAAATTCTGCGTGACATTTTCATCCGCCTTGGGCTAATGTGCCCCGATAACCGAGAGGGCGGAGAAAAATCTGCCCTCCTACGCGGTCAAAGTCTTGGGAGGATGCGATCTAGGCGCGGTTACTCGCTGCCGCCGGACACCGGAAAACAGATCGGACGCGTTTAAATTGCAAGGCCTCGTGCCTTGCATTTTTTTTGTGCAAATCATTTGGTTAGCACGCCAGATTACCAGATCACTTTACGCCACCTCAGCACAACGGGTTCGAAAACCCGCATCGGCTTCCTGCCCGGTTTGGTGCTCACATGAAGGATGGGACAGCCGTGCCCGGCGGTCTAGTTTTCAGGTTTCTGGCTGAAGTCCGGCACGATGTGCGGGATGTCGTCGATACCGAGGCCGAGCCCCCTCGTAACGCCATAGAAGATGCCAAGAAGAACCATCGTGACGATCGTCGTTCGTAGCGCCGCGCGCAGCATGTGCGGTCCGCGCGGCGCGCTGGGCACCGTGCCCAGCGTCACGTCCTCATCCTCGTCCTGCGTCCTTATGCTGAACGGCAGGATGGCGAACAGCACCACCCACCATGTGATGAAGAACAGGGCGAGGAACGAAACCCAGCTCATGCTTGCTCCAGTTCGACCAGCGTGCCGAAGAAATCCTTGGGATGCAGGAACAGCACAGGCTTGCCATGCGCGCCGGTCTTCGGATTGCCGTCGCCCAGGATACGGGCGCCGCTGGCCTTGAGGTGGTCGCGTGCGGCAAGAATGTCGTCGACCTCATAGCAGACATGATGCATGCCGCCCGAGGGATTCTTCTCGAGGAATGCCGCGATCGGCGAGCCCTCGCCGAGCGGCTCCAGCAATTCGATCTTGGTGTTGCCGACATCGACGAACACGACCGTCACGCCATGCTCCGGCAGCGCCTGCGGCGCGGTCACCCGAGCGCCGAGCGTATCGCGATAGGCCGCGGTCGCCGCGGCCAGATCCGGCACGGCAAGCGCGACATGGTTCAGGCGTCCGAGCATAGGGTGCTCCCGGGTTAGGGGAGTAGGGGAGTAAGGCAGTAGGGGAGTAGGGAAAACAGGATCGAGAAGTGCAGACCGTTTGCGCTCCTACTTCCTACTTCCCTACTCCCTTACTGCCCTACTCCCCTACTCCCTTGTTCTTCACCGCGTGACGAACACCGTCACCAGCGGTTTCTTGCCCCACGCTTCGTTGGCGGCGCCGCGCACGGCGCGGCGCACGGCCTCCTGCACGAGGTCGAGGTCTTTTCGGCGTTGACGGGGGATGGAGTCCACGGCGCCGATTGCCGCATCGATCATCAGGTCTTCCAGGCTCTCGCCGCGGGCATCGGCCTCGGCGACGCCGATAGCGACCAGATCGGGATCGCCGGCGAGCTCATATCTGTCGTCGAGCACGACATTGACCGCGACATGGCCGGCAAAGGACAGCTTGCGCCGATCGCGAATGCCCATCGCCTGGTCGGTGCCGATCAGCCTGCCGTCCTTGTAGATGCGGCCGAACGGCACCTGGTCGATGATCGTCGCCGCGCCTGGATAGAGTCGCAGCATGTCGCCGTCGCGCACCTGCGCCACCTGGCCGATGCCGGACACCGACATCAGCGAGCCCTGCGCCACCAGATGCGCCGCCTCGCCATGCACCGGCACGCCGATCTGCGGGCGCACCCATTCGTACATCTTGCGCAATTCGCTGCGGCGCGGATGGCCGGAGACATGCACCAGCGCGTCGCCGTCCTCGATGATCTTGATGCCGAGATCGATCAGGCGGTTCTTGATCTCGAGGATCCCCTTCTCGTTGCCGGGGATGGTGCGCGAGGAGAACACCACGGTGTCGCCCGATGTCAGCGACACCGATTTCATTTCGTCGCGCGACAGTTTCGCCAGTGCCGCAAGCGGCTCGCCCTGACTGCCGGTGCAGATGATGACGAGGTTTTCGCGCGGGATGAAACCAAAATCCTCCTCGGCGATGAATTCGGGCAGCCCGTCCATATAGCCGAGCTCATCAGCCACATCGATGACGCGCTTCAGCGAGCGGCCGAGCACTAGGCACTGGCGGCCGGCATCCCTTGCCGCCTTGGCAATGGAAACGATGCGCCCGACATTGGAGGAAAAGGTGGTGACGGCGACGCGGCCCTTGGCGCTCTGGATGACGCCCTTGAGGCCCTCGCCCACCGCCACTTCCGACGGTGAATCGCCTTCCCGCAGCGCATTGGTGGAATCGCAGATCAGCGCCAGCACACCCTTGTCGCCATAGGCCCGGAAACGCGCCTCGTCGGTCATCGGCCCGATCGTCGGCGCCGGATCGATCTTCCAGTCGCCGGTGTGGATGACCGTGCCGGCCGGCGTGGTGATCGCCAGCGACATCGGTTCGGGGATCGAATGCGCGACCGGGATAGCCTCGATCTCGAACGGGCCGACGCTGAATTTTTCGCCGGCGCGGTAGATCGTCAACGGGATCTTCGGTGCGCCCTGCTCGCCCTGGCGCTTGGCTTCCAGCAACCCGGCGCCGAACGGCGTCATCCAGACCGGCGCCTTGAGCTTCGGCCATGTGTCGAGCAGCGCGCCGTAGTGGTCCTCATGCGCGTGGGTGATGACGATGCCGCGCAGATTGGCGATGTTCTCCTCGATGAAGCGCGTGTCGGGCAGCACGAGGTCGACGCCGGGCAGGCTGGCATCGGGAAAGGTCACGCCGACATCGACGACAAGCCATTCGCGCGCATCCGTCGGCCCATAGCCGTAGAGGGCGAAGTTCATGCCGATCTCGCCGACGCCGCCGAGCGGCACGAAGACGAGTTCGGCGTTTTCCGCTTTCGCCATGATCTTTCCTTTCCTGGCCGGTCGGACCAAGCCCATCAAACCTGCGCCTGTCAAACCTTGGCCCGTCAAACCTGGGCCGACGCAACCGCCCCGAAATGCACGTCGCCGGCGGCGATCGTCAGAACCGAGCCCTGATCGTCGCGGATCACGAAACGGCAGTCCTCGTCAATGGTCTCGAACGTGCCGCGCACCACATTACCGTCAATTCTGACAGCAACTTGCCCACCAAGCCCCGCCGCCCGCGCCAGCCAGCGCCGCCTGACGGCGGAGAGCCCGCGCCCGTCATTCCACAACCGCGCATTCTCGCTCCAGGCATCCGACAGCGCCAGAAACAATGTCTCGGCGTCGCAAGCAGCACCCAGCGCCCTGAGCGATGTCGCGGGATAAGGCAAATCCTCAGGGTACGCCACAACATTGACGCCGATGCCGACTGCAACCGCGAAACGGTCCCCATCCAGAATCGCCGATTCCAGCAGGATGCCGGCAAGCTTGGCGCCGGAGGCAAGCACATCGTTGGGCCATTTCAGCTCGAAGCGGTTCTTCCCGTCGCTGCCGCCGTCGAGGCCGATTGCGATCCTGCCCTTCGGCACGATGGCGTCGAGCGCATCGGCCAGCGCCAGCCCGGCGACGAAGCCGAGCGTCGCGGCCAAGCGAAGCTCGGCATTGGTGACCACCAGCAGCGTCGCCGCCAGATTGCCCTCGGGCGTCGCCCAGGCCCGGCCGCGCCGGCCGCGCCCGCTTTCCTGTTTCTTTGAAACGACCCAGAGCTTGCCCGGATCCCCCGCCCGCGCATGGTCCAGCGCCAGCGCGTTGGTGGAACCGACGGTGTCATGTGCTTCGAGCCGGAACCCTTCCGACGCCGCCGTTGGAGCCAGCCGAAACGCCATCCCTCAGAAAAATGTCTTGGCGGCGGCTTCGGCATAGGTGCCGATCGGCCCGCCGATCAGCACGTAGAACAGCACGAAGGCACCACTGACGCCGAGCACGACACGAAGCTCGGTCGCCATCGGCACGAAGCCGCCGACCGGTTCGTCGAACCACATGATCTTGATGATGCGCAGGTAATAATAGGCGCCCACCACCGAGGCCAGCACGCCGATGATCGCCAGCGCGTAGAGGTTGGCGTTGATGGCGGCAAGGAACACGTACCATTTCCCCCAGAAGCCGGCGAGCGGTGGGATGCCGGCCAGCGAGAACATCAGGATGGTCAGGATCGTCGCCATGATCGGATTGGTCGACGACAGGCCGGCGAGATCGCCGATCTGTTCGACATTGCCTTCCTTGCGCCGCATGGCGAGGATGAAGGCGAAGGTGCCGAGCGTCATCACCAGATAGATCAGCATGTAGATGGCGACGCCACGCACGCCGGCCTGGCTGTTGGCGGCGAGGCCGACCAGCGCGTAGCCCATATGGCCGATGGAGGAATAGGCCATCAGCCGTTTGATGTTGGTCTGGCCGATGGCCGCGAAGGCGCCGAGCGCCATCGAGGCGATCGAGATGAAGACGATGATCTGCTGCCAGTCGGCGGCGATCGGCTTGAACGCGCCCATGGTGACGCGCACGATCAGCGCCATCGCTGCCATCTTCGGCGCCGCCGCGAGGAAGGCCGTCACGGGCGTCGGCGCGCCTTCATAGACGTCCGGCGTCCACATGTGGAACGGCACCGCCGATATCTTGAAGGCAAGGCCGGCCAGCACGAAGACCAGGCCGAAGACGAGGCCAAGCTGGCGCTCGCCGCCGCCCAGTGCCGTGGCGATCTCCTGGAACCCTGTATTGCCGGTGTAACCGTAGACGAGACTGATGCCGTAAAGCAGCATGCCCGACGACAGCGCCCCAAGGACGAAGTACTTGAGCCCCGCCTCGGTGGAGCGCAGATTGTCCCGGTTGATCGCCGCCAGCACGTAGATCGCCAGCGATTGCAATTCGAGGCCGAGATAAAGCCCGATCATACCGTTGGCCGAGATCATCAGCATCATGCCCAGTGTGCACAGCAGGATCAGAACCGGATACTCGAACTTGTCGAAATGCTCCGCCTTGGCGAAGCGCATCGACATGACCAGCGTCACCGCCGACCCGATCAGCGCCAGCACCTTCATGAAGCGGGCGAAGGGATCCTGGACGAAGGCTTCGCCGTAAGCGTTGCCCTGCCCGGTGGAAAAGATCGTCCAGACGCCTGCGATCACCAGGACGGCGACGGCAAGGCCGCTCACCGTGGCGGCGGTGTTGGCGCGCGAATAGGCACCGAGCATCAGGAGCGCCAGGGCGCCGATGGCGAGGATCAGTTCCGGTGTCGAGAGCGACAGGCTGGAGAGAAGGTCCGGCGTCATGGTTCGCAAACCCCCAATCAGTTCGCCGCCGCGGTCTGCGCGGTGTCGATGGATGCGGTGACATTGGTGACGAGCGCCTTGACCGATTCGGCCGTCGCGTCGAAGACCGGCGCCGGGTAGACGCCGAAGAAGATGACCAGCACAACCAGCGGATAGATGATCACCTTCTCGCGCGCCGACAGGTCGAGCAGGCCTTTCAGGCTGTCCTTGGTCAGCGCGCCGAAGATCACCCGGCGATAGAGCCAGAGCGCATAGGCCGCCGACAGGATGACGCCGGTGGCGGCGAAGAACGCCACCCAGGTGTTGACCCGGAACACGCCGAGCATGGTCAGGAACTCACCGACGAAGCCACTGGTGCCGGGCAGGCCGACATTGGCCATGGTGAAGATCATGAACACGGTGGCATATTTCGGCATGTTGTTGACCAGCCCGCCATAGGCGTCGATATCGCGCGTGTGCATGCGGTCGTAGATGACGCCGACGCAGAGGAACAGCGCGCCGGAGACCAGGCCGTGCGACAGCATCTGGAAGATCGCCCCCTGGACGCCTTCCTGGTTCATCGCGAAGATGCCCATGGTGACGAAGCCCATATGGGCGACCGACGAATAGGCGATCAGCTTCTTCATGTCCTCCTGCATCAGCGCCACCAGCGAGGTGTAGATGATGGCGACGACCGACAGCGCGAAGACCAGCGGCGCGAACATCTCCGAGGCGATCGGAAACATCGGCAGCGAGAAGCGCAGGAAGCCATATCCGCCCATCTTGAGCAGGATGGCGGCCAGGATCACCGAGCCGGCCGTCGGCGCCTCGACATGGGCGTCCGGCAGCCAGGTGTGCACCGGCCACATCGGCATCTTCACGGCGAAGGACGCGAAGAAGGCGAGCCAGAGCCAGGTCTGCATGCTGGCCGGGAAATTGTGCGTCAGCAGCGTCGGGATGTCGGTGGTGCCGGACTGGAAGAACATCGCCATGATGGCGAGCAGCATCAGCACCGAGCCGGCCAGCGTGTAGAGGAAGAACTTGAACGAGGCATAGACGCGCCGCTTGCCGCCCCACACACCGATGATGATGAACATCGGGATCAGGCCGGCTTCGAAGAAGACGTAGAACAAAACGATGTCGAGCGCGCAGAACACGCCGATCATCAGCGTCTCCAGCAACAGGAAGGCGATCATATAGGCCTTGACGCGCTTCTCGATCGATTCCCACGAAGCCAAGATGCAGAGCGGCATCAGGAAGGTGGTCAGGATGACGAACAGCATCGAGATGCCGTCGACACCCATATGGTAGGAGATGCCGGAATCCAGCCAGGCAAGCTTCTCGACGAACTGGAAGCCAGGCTCCGAATTGTCGAATCCGGTCCAGATGAAAAGCGAAATCACGAAGGTGAACGTCGTCGTCAACAGCGCGATGGCGCGGATGTTGCGGCGCGCATTTTCGCTGTCGTCACGGACGAACAGGACGAGCAGCACACCAACCAGCGGCAGGAAGGTGACCAGCGAGAGGATCGGCCAGGCGGTCATCAGAGCATCATCCAGGTGACGAGTGCGGCAACGCCGATCAGCATGGCGAAGGCGTAGTGGTAGAGATAGCCGGTCTGCAGCTTGACGACCCGGTTGGTGACGTCGACGACGCGCGCCGAAACGCCGTCCGGACCGAGCCCGTCGATGACGGTGCCGTCGCCGGTCTTCCACAGGAAGTGGCCGAGGCGTTTTGCCGGCCGCACGAACAGGAAGTCGTAGAGCTCGTCGAAATACCACTTGTTGAGCAGGAAGGCGTAGAGCCCGCGATGCTGCGCCGCGAGGTTCTTCGGCATTTCCGGCGCGCGGATGTAGAATTGCCAGGCAATCGCAAAGCCGATCAGCATGGCGATGAACGGCGCCAGTTTCACCCACAACGGCACTTCGTGGATGTCGTGCAGGATATGGTTTTCCGGCAGCGTGAACAGCGACGCCTTCCAGAACTCGGCATAGCCCTCGCCGATGAAGGCGCCGTGGAAGATCACGCCGGCGAACAGCGCGCCCGCCGCCAGGATGAACAGCGGCACCAGCATGACCGGCGGCGATTCATGGACATGGTGCATCACCTCGTGACTCGCCCGCGGCTGACCGTGGAAGGTCATGAAGATCAGCCGCCAGGAATAGAAGCTGGTGAAGCAGGCGGCGACGACCAGCAGCACGAAGGCAAGGCCGGCGACCGGATTGTGCGCGGCAAAGGCGCTTTCGATGATCGCGTCTTTGGAGAAGAAGCCAGCGGTGCCGATAACCGTCACCGGGATGCCGACGCCGGTCAGCGCCAGCGTGCCGATCACCATCATCCAGTAGGTCTTCGGAATGAGCGTCCTGAGGCCACCCATCTTGCGCATGTCCTGTTCGTCGGAGACAGCGTGGATCACCGAGCCCGAGCCGAGGAACAGCAGCGCCTTGAAGAAGGCATGCGTGAACAGATGGAAGATCGCCGCGCCATAGGCGCCGACGCCGAGCGCGACGAACATGTAGCCGAGCTGCGAGCAGGTCGAATAGGCGATGACGCGCTTGATGTCGTTCTGCACGAGGCCGACGGTCGCCGCGAAGAAGGCGGTAAAGGCGCCGATGAAGGTGACCACGATCAGCGCCGAGTGCGACAGTTCGAACAGCGGCGACAGCCGCGCCAGCATGAACACGCCGGCGGTCACCATGGTGGCGGCATGGATGAGCGCCGAGACCGGCGTCGGGCCTTCCATGGCGTCCGGCAGCCAGGTGTGCAGCGGCACCTGGGCCGACTTGCCCATGGCGCCCATGAACAAAAGCAGGCAGATGACGGTCATCGCAGCCTGCTTGTCGAGCGCATAGCCGAGAAAGGTCAGTACGGCAGCACCCTGCGGTGCGCCTTCGGCCGGGATGAACGTCGCCGCATTGGCGAAGATGGTGCCGAGATTGACCGAGCCGAACAGCACGAACACACCGAAGATGCCGAGCGCGAAGCCGAAATCACCGATGCGGTTGACGACGAAGGCCTTGATCGCGGCGGCGTTGGCGGACGGCTTCTTGTACCAGAAGCCGATCAGCAAATAGGAGGCGAGACCGACACCTTCCCAGCCGAAGAACATCTGCACGAGGTTGTCGGCCGTCACCAGCATCAGCATGGCGAAGGTGAAGAGCGACAGATAGGCAAAGAAGCGCGGCCGGTTCGGGTCGTGGTGCATGTAGCCGATCGAGTAGATATGGACCAGCGCCGACACCGTGTTGACGACAACCAGCATCACCACCGTCAGCGTGTCGATCCTGAGCGCCCATGCGGCCTCTAACCCGCCCGACTGGATCCAGCGCATCACCGGCACGGTGAACACTTCGCCTTCGCCGAAACCGACGACGAAGAAGGCGACCCACGACAGCACGGCTGATACCACCACGAAGCCGGAGGTGATGTATTCGGACGCCTTGGCGCCGAGCGACGTGCCGAACAGGCCGACGATCAGGAAGCCGAGCAGAGGAAGGAAGACGATGGCCTGATACATGGTGGTTTCCGTCAACCCTTCATCATGTTCACGTCTTCGACCGCGATCGAACCGCGGTTGCGGAAGAAGACGACGAGAATGGCGAGGCCGATCGCCGCTTCAGCCGCCGCGACCGTCAACACGAACAGCGCGAACACCTGACCGACGAGATCGCCGAGTGCTGCCGAGAAGGCAACGAAATTGATGTTGACCGCGAGCAGGATCAACTCGATCGACATCAGGATGACGATGATGTTCCTGCGGTTGAGGAAAATGCCGAACACGCCGAGCGTGAACAGGATCGCCGATACGGTGAGATAGTGCGCGATGCCGACGGTCATCTCAGATTCCTTCGCCCGTCTTGACCTTGCGGATTTCCATTCCCGTTGCCGGCGTGCGGCCGACCTGGGCTGCGATCGACTGCCGCTTGATGCCCGGCTTGTGGCGCAGCGTCAGCACGATGGCGCCGATCATGGCGACCAGCAGCACAAGGCCTGCAATCTGGAAATAGTAGAGGTAGTCCGTATAGAGGATGTCGCCGAGCGCTGCCGTGTTCGAGCGCGCGACAAGGTCCTGAATGGGTTTCGAAACGGTCGCGGCCAGCTGCGGCGCGAACGTATAGCCGCCGAGCACGACGATCAGCTCAGCCGCCAGGATCAGCCCAACCAGCGCGCCGATCGGCGCGTATTGCAGGGCGCCTTCCTTCATTTCGGCGAAATCGACGTCGAGCATCATGACGACGAACAGGAACAGCACCATGACCGCGCCGACATAGACGACGAGCAGGATCATCGCCAGGAACTCGGCGCCGGTGAGCATGAACAGGCCTGCGGCGTTGAAGAAGGTCAGGATCAGGAACAGCACGGAATGCACGGGATTGCGCGCCGAAATGACCATGAACGCCGACGCCACCGCGATAAAGGCGAAGAGGTAGAAAAAGGCCGCCTCTAATCCATTCAGCATGGGTTCCCCCGGGTTTCCTGTCCGAGCACGACACTCGCGCGCTGCTCGATGTTTGCCACCGCCTCCGGTCGGCAAGTTTCGTGTTCCTATCGCATGTTCGGATCGGGTTGAAAGACCCGATCGAAAGAAACATGCGACACTTTCAATTCCGGAGGATGATCTTGTCCGAAAGTCTGCAACTTTTCGGGATCATCCTCTAAAACGAGGCCCCTCGCCCGTCCATGCGTCAAATGTCAGCGGTATGGCGCATCCAGCGAGATGTTGCGCGCCAGTTCGCGCTCCCAGCGGTCGCCATTGGCCAGTAGCTTGTCCTTGTCGTAATAAAGTTCCTCGCGCGTCTCGGTCGCGAATTCGAAATTCGGTCCCTCGACGATGGCGTCGACCGGGCAGGCCTCCTGGCAGAAGCCGCAATAGATGCACTTCACCATGTCGATGTCGTAGCGCACGGTGCGACGCGTGCCGTCGTTGCGGCGCGGGCCGGCCTCGATGGTGATGGCCTGCGCCGGGCAGATCGCCTCGCACAATTTGCAGGCGATGCAACGTTCCTCGCCGTTCGGATAGCGGCGCAGCGCATGCTCGCCGCGGAAGCGCGGGCTGGTCGGCCCCTTCTCATGCGGATAGTTGATCGTCTCCTTCGGCGCGAAGAACTGGCGCATCGACAGGAAGAATGCGCTGACGAAGTCCTGCAGGAGCAGCGACTTTGCGGCTTGGGACAGAGCGGACATCACGCAAACCCCGTGATCTTGAGGAACGCGGCGACAATCACCACCATCGCCAGCGAGATCGGCAGGAAGACCTTCCAGCCGAGCCGCATCAGCTGGTCATAGCGGTAGCGCGGCACGAAGGCCTTCACCATGGAAATCATGAAGAACACCAGGCAGACCTTGAGCACAAACCAGATCAGACCCGGCACCCAGGTGAAGGGAGCGAAGTCGAAGGGCGGCAGCCAGCCGCCGAGGAACAGGATGCTGGCCAGCGCGCACATCAGCACGATGGCGACATATTCGCCGAGGAAGAACAGCAGGAACGGTGTCGACGAGTACTCGACCATATGGCCGGCGACGAGTTCCGATTCGGCCTCCACAAGGTCGAAAGGCGGCCGGTTCGTCTCGGCCAGCGCCGAGATGAAGAAGATGACGAACATCGGGAACAGCGACAGCCAGTGCCAGTCGAGGAAGGTGTTGGGCAGGCCGACCCGCGTGCCCAGCCCGTCCTGCTGCGACAGCACGATGTCGGACAGGTTGAGCGAGCCGACGCAAAGCAGCACGGTGACGATGACAAAGCCGATCGAGACTTCGTAGGATACCATTTGCGCCGCCGAGCGCAGCGCGCCGAGGAACGGGTATTTCGAATTGGACGCCCAGCCGCCCATGATCACGCCATAGACCTCGAGCGAGGAGATGGCGAAGACATAGAGGATGCCGACGTTGATGTTGGCGATCGCCCAGCCCTCATTGACCGGAATGACCGCCCAGGCCGAGATCGCCAGTACCGCCGAGACCAAAGGCGCCAGCAGAAAAACGCCCTTGTTGGCGCCGGACGGAATCACCGGTTCCTTGAACACGAACTTCAGAAGATCGGCGAAAGCCTGCAGCGTGCCCCAGGGGCCGACGACGTTCGGGCCGCGGCGCAACTGCACCGCCGCCCAGATCTTGCGGTCGGCATACAGGATGTAGGCGACGAAGATCAACAGCACGACGATCAGCACGACCGACTTCAACAGGATGATCAGCGCCGGCAGCACGTAGAAGGAGAAGAAGGTGTCCATGCTTATTCCGCCGCCTGCCTGAAGCCGTTTTTCGCCAGCGCCGAGCATTCCGCCATCACGGCGGAAGCCCGCGCGATCGGGTTGGTCAGGTAGAAATCCTTGACCGGCGAGGTAAAGCTGCCCTTGTTCAGCCGCCCGCCAAGCGTCGCCACCTTGGCGATATCTCCGGCATTGCCGGCCGCGACCTGGTCGATGCGGGCGAGATGCGGGTATTCCGCATAGAGTTTTGCGCGAAGCTGCGGCAGCGAATCGAACGGCAGCTTGTTGCCCAGCACATCCGACAGCGCCCGCAGGATCGCCCAGTCCTCGCGCGCATCGCCTGGCGCGAAGCCGGCACGGTTGGTCTGCTGCACGCGGCCCTCGGTGTTGACGTAGGTGCCCGACTTTTCGGTATAGGCGGCGCCCGGCAGGATGACGTTGGCGCGATGCGCGCCCTGGTCGCCATGCGTGCCGATATAGACGACGAAGGCGCCGCCGGTCTTGGCCATGTCGATCTCGTCGGCGCCGAGCAGGAACAGCACGTCCATGTCGCCCAGCATGCCGGCGACGTTCTTGCCGCCCTCGCCCGGCACGAAGCCGACATCGAGACCGCCGACGCGCCCCGCAGCCGTGTGCAGCACGGCAAACCCGTTCCAGTCGGCCCTCGCGGCATTGACGGCGGTGGCGAGCTTCGCCGCCTGGCCAAGCACGGCCGCGCCATCTGAACGTGCCAGGGCCCCTTGGCCGACGATGATGAGCGGATGCGTCGCCTTCTTCAGCACCTGGAAGAACTTGCCATTGCCGTCGGCCAGATCCTTTAGCGATTCCGGTCCGACGCCGAGTTGCTCATAGTCGTAGCGCGTGTCGCCGACATCGCCGATGACGCCGACCGGCAGATTGCCGACCCGCCAGCGCTTGCGGATGCGGGCGTTGAGCAAGGACGCCTCGAAGCGCGGATTGGCGCCGATGATCAGCACCGCGTCGGCCTGCTCGATGCCCTCGATGGTCGGGTTGAAGATATAGCTTGCCCGGCCGAGCGACGGATCGAGTGCCGCGCCGTCCTGGCGGCAGTCGGTGTTCTTAGAGCCGAGCGAGGCCATCAGCAGCTTCAGCGCATAGATCTCTTCGACCGCCGCGAGATCGCCGGCTATGGCGCCGATCTTGTCGGGTGTGGCGTTCGACACCGCCTCCTTGATCGCGGAGAAGGCCTCGGCCCAGCTTGCCGGGGCCAGCTTGCCGTTCTTGCGTACGTATGGCCGGTCGAGGCGCTGGGTGCGCAAGCCGTCCCAGATGAAGCGGGTCTTGTCGGAAATCCACTCCTCGTTCACCGCCTCGTTGGTACGCGGCAGGATGCGCATCACCTCGCGGCCCCTGGAATCGACGCGGATCGCCGAGCCGACGGCATCCATCACGTCGATGGATTCGGTCTTGGTCAGCTCCCATGGCCGCGCCTGGAAGGCGTAGGGTTTGGAGGTCAGCGCACCGACCGGGCAAAGGTCGATGACGTTGCCCTGCAATTCCGAGGTCATCGCGCTTTCGAGATAGGTGGTGATCTCGGCGTCCTCGCCTCGGCCGATAAGGCCGAGCTCGGAAATGCCGGCGATTTCAGTGGTGAAGCGAACGCAGCGCGTGCAGTGGATGCAGCGGTTCATGATCGTCTTGACCAGCGGCCCGATATACTTGTCTTCGACCGCCCGCTTGTTCTCGTGATAGCGCGAGGAATCGACACCGAAGGCCATCGCCTGGTCCTGCAGGTCGCACTCGCCGCCCTGGTCGCAGATCGGGCAATCCAGCGGATGGTTGATCAGCAGGAATTCCATCACGCCTTCCCTGGCCTTCTTGACCATCGGCGTGTTGGTGAAGATTTCCGGCGTTTCGCCGTTCGGGCCGGGGCGCAGATCGCGCACGCCCATGGCGCAGGATGCCTGCGGCTTGGGCGGCCCGCCCTTCACCTCGATCAGGCACATGCGGCAATTGCCGGCGATCGACAACCGCTCATGGAAGCAGAAGCGTGGCACTTCCGCGCCAGCGTCCTCCGCTGCCTGCAGCAGCGTGTAGTGGTCGGGTACAGTGATCTCTTTCCCGTCGACCTTGAGCTTTGCCATCAATTGCCCCCGGCGGTCTTCGCCGTCTCATATGCCTGAAGCAGGTCGCCAAGGCTGATGCCGTTGATCATCATGCCGGCGACTTGCGCGTTTTCTATCTTCACGTTGCTCATGTTCACATTGGTGAAATACGCGTTCGAAAGATTGGCGTCTTCCACCTTGGCGTTCGCCAGATTGGCGCGGTGGATCTTGGCCACCGACAGGTTCACGTTGTGAAACTCGCTGTTCGACATGTTCACGTCATCGAAGCTCGAATTGCTGACGATGGCGTTGCGCACGTCGAGAACATCGCGCCTGTCGTGGACCTCCATCTCGTTCCCTATCTCTTGGTCTTGGCGGCCAGCGCCGCCGCCTGGCCAAGCCAGTCGTCGCGATCGATGCGGCCCTTGAACGACAGATAATCATCGACCCAGGCGATTTCTTCCGGCGTCCATGCCGCGATCTGGCCGAACGTCCAGATGCCCAAGCCGTTCAGTACCTTTTCCAGCTTCGGCCCAATGCCCGATATCGCCTTGAGGTCGGCCGGATTTGCCGGTCGGCCCATGGCCTTGGGCTGCTTGAAATCCTCGGGCATCAACCCGGCCGGCTCGGCAGCCGCATCCACATCCGCCACGCTCCGTGCGTCATCCCTGCTGTTCGCCGCTATGTCATTCACGTCATTGGCGAAGGACTGCGCCTCGGCGATCAAGGTTTTCGTCGCCGCGCGCGCCTTGGTTGAGGAGCTTGTCCTTGTTTCCGAAAAGCGTTCGGCCCTGGCCTCGAAATCGTCGACGATCGGCTGGAAAAGCCGCTGCGAGGCCTCCACGGCGCCCGAGAGCGCACCCATCCACACGCCGAAGGCGTGGTTGGCAAGCCCGATGCCGAGCGCCGACATCGCTGCCGCACCCGCGACAGGGTGCGCCAGGAGATTGACGGCGCTCGCCATCTCCTTCGGCATCATCCTGGTCAGATCCTGGTTCATCTTCTCGAACGGGTCCAAATCTGGCATCAAATGATCGGGTCTCGAATTCAGCGACATAGGTGATCTCCTGGTCGTTTCTTCCGTTTGCCCCGAGCCTGTTTCCTCAAATCGGGCATTCGCCCGTATTTCAAATCGGGCATTCGCCCGTATTTCGAATTCTTGTCTATTCCGCCGCCACCATCACCGGCTCTGCCCGGTGCGCGTTGCGCGAAAACTCGTCGATACGCCGCTCCACCTCGCCGCGGAAATGCCGCATCAGGCCCTGGATCGGCCACGCCGCCGCATCGCCCAGCGCGCAGATCGTGTGGCCCTCGACCTGTTTGGTCACGTCGAGCAGCATGTCGATCTCGCGCTTTTGCGCCTCGCCGCGCACCAGCCGCTCCATCACCCGCCACATCCAGCCGGTGCCTTCGCGGCACGGCGTGCACTGGCCGCAGCTCTCGTGCTTGTAGAAGTAGGAAAGCCGGGCGATCGCCTTCACGATATCGGTCGATTTGTCCATGACGATGACAGCCGCCGTACCGAGGCCCGATTTCAGGTCGCGCAGCGCATCGAAATCCATCGGCGCGTCGATGATCTGCTCCGCCGGCACCAGAGGCACCGAAGCGCCGCCCGGAATGACCGCCAGGAGATTGTCCCAACCGCCGCGGATGCCGCCGCAATGCGTCTCGATCAGTTCGCGGAACGGGATCGACATCGCCTCTTCGACGGTGCACGGGTTGTTGACGTGGCCGGAGATGCAAAACAGCTTGGTGCCGACATTGTTGGGCCGGCCGAAGGACGAGAACCAGGCCGCGCCGCGGCGCAGGATGGTCGGCGCCACGGCGATCGACTCGACATTGTTGACCGTCGTCGGGCAGCCATAGAGGCCGACATTGGCCGGGAATGGCGGCTTCAGCCGCGGTTGGCCCTTCTTGCCCTCGAGGCTTTCGAGCAGCGCCGTTTCCTCGCCGCAGATATAGGCGCCGGCGCCATGGTGCATGTAGATGTCGAAATCGTAGCCAGACGTGTTGTTCTTGCCGATCAGCTTGGCCTCGTAGGCCTCGTCGATGGCGCGCTGCAGCGCCTCGCGCTCGCGGATGAACTCGCCACGCACATAGATGTAGGCGGCAACCGCGCCCATGGCGAAGCCGGCGATCAGGCAGCCCTCGACCAGCGTGTGCGGGTCATGGCGCAATATGTCGCGGTCCTTACAGGTGCCGGGCTCGGATTCGTCGGCATTGACGACGAGATAGCTCGGACGGCCATCGCTCTGCTTGGGCATGAACGACCATTTCAGCCCGGTCGGGAAGCCGGCGCCGCCGCGTCCGCGCAAGCCCGATGCCTTCATCTCGTTGACGATCCAGTCGCGTCCCTTGGCGATGATGCCTGGCGTGTTGTCCCAGGCGCCGCGCGCTATCGCGCCGGCCAGCGACTTGTCGAAGCGGCCGTAGATGTTGTTGAAGATACGGTCTCTGTCCTGAAGCATTGTTCGTTCCTCAGACCGGCTTCTTGCCGAAGACCCGGATGTACTCGGCGATCCCGCCCTTGGCGAGCGCCTTGGCCTGCTTGACCCAGTCTTCGCGCTCGATGCGGCCGTGGAAGCTGAGATAGCCGTCGACCCATTCGCGCTCGGCCTTCTTCCAGGACGCGACTTGCGCGTAAGTGAAGATGCCTAGCGAATGCAGGATGCCTTCGATCTTCGGACCGACGCCCGAGATCAGCTTGAGATCGTCGACCAGCGCCGGCTTGGCGATGCCGGCCGGGCGGTTCTTGTCCTCGAGCGAGGGCTTGGCAGGCTTGGCATTGGTCGTCTTGGCGGCGGCCGTCTGGCCGGCAGCACCGAGCTGTGCACCCTTGGCTTCCGGCGCCTTGAAAGCAGCCGCTGGCTCAGCCTTGGTCTTGGGACCACTGCGCTGTTTCGAGACCTTTTCGACCTCCGGCGCGGCCTTGTTGGCGTTGGCGGCCGAATGCCGCGGTGCGGCGACGCTCGCCGCCTTTTCCGTAGCCGGCGCCACCTTGACCGGCGAAGGCGACTTCAGCGCCGGGCTTGTTTCGGGCGCATCCGTCTTCGGCTTGCTGGCTTTCGATGGCGCAACGGGGCCAGCCGGTGCCTGTGCGGCCGGGGCGACTATTGCATCCGGCGCTGCCTGGGCGGCCTTGGTCGCCGCCTTGGCTTCCCTGTCGCGGGTCGTCTTCAGGATTGCCTTTTCGCTCTTCAGCGTCGTCAGACCGGTGATCGGCTCGGACGTGATGCGGCCATTCTGCGGCCCCGGCGTCACCGAGGCGCCCTTGCCGGCATCATAGAGGTCGATGATCTCGGCCAGCCGCTCCGGCGTCAGATCCTCGAACGTGTCCTTGAAAATCATCACCATCGGCGCGTTGACGCAAGCGCCGAGGCACTCGACCTCTTCCCAAGACAGGGTGCCCTTGTCGTTGGTGTGGAACTGGTCGTGATGGATCTTCGAGCGACACACGTCCATCAGCGCTTCCGAGCCGCGCAGCATGCAGGGCGTGGTGCCGCAGACCTGGATATGCGCGCGGGTACCGACGGGGTTCAACTGGTACTGCGTATAGAAGGTCGCGACTTCGAGCCCACGGATATAGGGCATGCCGAGCATGTCGGAGATCGTCTCGATCGCCGCCTTGGTCACCCAGCCTTCCTGCTCCTGCGCCAGCATCAGCAAGGGGATGATCGCCGACTGCTCGCGGCCCTTCGGATACTTCTTGATCCATTGCTTCGCCGCTGCCGCATTCGGCCGGTTGAAGGCGAAGGAGGCTGGCTGGAGGCTGGCTTCTGCGAGACGGCGGACTGACATTTATCGATCGACCTCACCAAACACGATGTCGAGGGAGCCGAGAACGGCGGTGACGTCGGCAAGCATGTGGCCGCGACACAGGAAATCCATGGCTTGCAGATGCGCGAAGCCGGGCGCGCGCAGTTTGCAGCGGTAGGGCTTGTTGGTGCCGTCCGAGACGAGATAGACACCGAACTCGCCCTTCGGCGCTTCGACCGCCGCATAGACCTCGCCCGCCGGCACGCGGTAGCCTTCGGTGTAGAGCTTGAAGTGATGGATCAACGCTTCCATCGAACGCTTCATCGCGGCGCGCTTCGGCGGCACCACCTTGCCGTCGAGGTTCGACACCGGCCCGCTGCCTTCCTTGCCGAGCAGCAGGTCGACGCACTGGCGCATGATCTTGGCCGACTGGCGCATCTCTTCCATGCGCACGAGATAACGGTCGTAGCAGTCGCCGTTCTTGCCGACCGGAATGTCGAAATCCATCTCGGCATAGCATTCGTAGGGCTGCGACTTGCGCAGGTCCCAGGCGACGCCCGAACCACGCACCATGACGCCCGAAAAGCCCCAGGCCCAGGCATCGGCCAGCGAGACGGTGCCGATGTCGACGTTGCGTTGCTTGAAGATGCGATTGCCGGTGAGCAGTGCGTCGAGGTCGTCGATCGATTTCAGGAACGGGTCGATCCATTTGCCGATGTCCTCGACCAGCTTCTGCGGCAGGTCCTGGTGGACGCCGCCGGGCCGGAAATAGGCGGCATGCATGCGCGAGCCGCTGGCCCGCTCATAGAATACCATCAGCTTTTCGCGCTCGACGAAGCCCCAGAGCGGCGGCGTCAGCGCGCCGACATCCATCGCCTGCGTCGTCACATTGAGGATGTGCGACATGATGCGGCCGATTTCGCAATAGAGCACCCGGATCAGCTGGCCGCGTTTCGGCACCTCGATGCCGAGCAGGCGCTCGGCGGCAAGCGCGAAGGCATGCTCCTGGTTCATCGGCGCGCAATAGTCGAGCCGGTCGAGATAAGGCACCGCCTGCAGATAGGTTTTGGCTTCGATCAGCTTTTCCGTGCCGCGATGCAACAGCCCGATATGCGGATCGACGCGATCGACGACTTCGCCATCGAGCTCCAGCACGAGGCGTAAAACGCCATGCGCCGCAGGATGTTGCGGGCCGAAATTGATGTTGAAGTTGCGAACGGAAGTTTCGGCCATTTACTGCTTTGCCTTCTCATCCCCCGGAAGCACGTAATCCGTACCTTCCCACGGAGACAGAAAATCGAAATTGCGGAATTCCTGCTTCAACTCCACCGGCTCGTAGATGACGCGCTTGGCTTCGTCGTCGTAGCGCACCTCGACGAAGCCGGTCAGCGGAAAGTCCTTGCGCAGCGGATGACCCTCGAAGCCGTAATCAGTCAGAATCCGCCGCAGATCGGGATGGCCCGAAAACAGCACGCCATAGAGATCGTAGGTTTCGCGTTCGAACCAGTCGGCGCCGGGATAGACGCCGGTGATCGACGGCACCACCGTCTCCTCGTCGGCCTGGACCTTGATGCGGATGCGAATATTCTGCTTCGGCGACAGCAGATGATAGACGACGTCGAAGCGCTTGGGCCGCGACGGATAATCGGCGCCGCAGACGTCGATGATCGAGATGAACTGGCAGTTTTTATCATCGCGCAGGAAGGTCACCACCTCGATCAGATCGTGCGGCTCGACAGAGATGGTGAGTTCGCCATAGGCAAACACCGCATCGCCGATCCGGCCGCTCAGCTCCTCGCCGAGATAGGTCGAGAGTTCATTCAACGACAGCTTGATCATCCCGCTCACCGCTCGATCGTGCCGGTGCGGCGGATCTTCTTTTGCAACAGAAGGATGCCGTAGAGCAGCGCTTCCGCACTTGGCGGACAACCGGGCACATAGATGTCGACCGGCACGACGCGGTCGCAGCCGCGCACCACCGAATAGGAATAGTGGTAGTAGCCGCCGCCATTGGCGCAGGAGCCCATCGAGATGACGTAGCGCGGCTCCGGCATCTGGTCGTAGACCTTGCGCAGCGCCGGCGCCATCTTGTTGGTCAGCGTGCCGGCGACGATCATGATGTCGGACTGGCGCGGAGACGCGCGAGGCGCAACACCGAACCGCTCCGAGTCGTAGCGCGGCATCGAGGTGTGGATCATCTCGACGGCGCAGCACGCCAGACCAAACGTCATGAACATCAGCGAGCCGCTGCGCGCCCAGGTGATCAGCGCCTCGGTCGAGGTGACGAGAAAACCCTTGTCGGCAAGCTCGTTGTTGATTTCGAGGAAGAAGGGATCATTCGCCCCCACCGGCTTTCCGGTGCTGGGGTCGAGAATGCCCTTTGGCTTCGGCGCGACGAGCGTGCCGGAATTGTCGCTCAATCCCATTCCAGCGCTCCTTTCTTCCATTCATAGGCAAAGCCGATGGTCAGCACCGCCAGGAACACCATCATCGACCAGAAACCGAGCATGCCGATCTCGCTGAAAGACACCGCCCACGGAAACAGGAAGGCCACTTCCAGATCGAAGATGATGAACAGGATCGACACCAGGTAAAAGCGGATGTCGAACTTCATGCGGGCGTCGTCGAACGAGTTGAAGCCGCATTCATAGGCGGAAAGCTTTTCCGGATCGGGATTGCGGTAGGCCACCAGGAACGGTGCGGCAAGCAGCGCCAGGCCGACCACCAGCGCCACGCCGATGAACAGGACGATGGGCAGGTACGAACTCAACAATGCGTTCATGCTGCAGCTTTCCGTTGGCGGCCAATCCACTCTGATTACAGCACCGGACCCACTTGCGGAAGCGTGACAGTTTAACCACTGAACCGTTTTAGGGGGCTCTATGCTGCAACGCGGCGAGGGTTAGCGCAGCGCTTTCGGCGAAGCAAGTCAAACCTTGTTCAAAACACGGTGCTGGACGGCATATCCGGATAAACTGGTCCGATCCGCTCCTGTTTGATTTCCTTCACTTTTTACTCCACTTTTCTCTCCTGACATAGATGCCGCCAAAACCCTGCTAGCATGGCGCGGAATCATCGCTCCCACCTTTGGTGGAACGCCAACAGAGTGCCGCCTGCATGAAGGAAAAAATCTCGCTCGCCATGGCCCGGCGCACCGCGCTTGCCGCACAGGGGTTTGCCGATCCTCGCCCTAACAGCACGCCTGATCGCCGCCATCTGGCCCGTGTGCTTGGCCGGACCGGCCTGCTGCAGATCGATTCCGTCAGCGCGGTGGTGCGTGCCCACTATATGCCGCTCTATTCGCGGCTTGGCCCCTACCCGCTGGCGCTGCTCGACAACGCCGCCGTAACGCGAAAGCGCAAGGTCTTCGAATACTGGGCGCATGAAGCGTCCTTTCTGCCGGTCGAAACCTATCCGCTGATGCGCTGGCGCATGGAACGGGCCGAGCGCGGCGAGGAAATGTATAACGGGCTGGCCAAGTGGGGCCACGAACGCGCCGCCTACATCGAAGACATCTATCGCGAGGTCGTTGATCGCGGCCCGATCGCCGCATCCGCCCTCGAAGGCCAGAAAGGCTCGGGCGGCTGGTGGAGCTGGAGCGACGCCAAGCACGCTTTCGAATGGCTGTTCTGGGCTGGCCGCATCACCACGGCGTCACGTCGTGGCTTCGAGCGGCTTTACGATCTGCCCGAGCGCGTGCTGCCGCCGGCGATACTTGCCCTGCCGGTACCCTCCCCTGAGGACGCGCACCGCGAATTGCTGCGCATCTCCGCCCGCGCCCACGGCGTCGCGACAACGGGCGACCTGCGCGACTACTTTCGCCTTTCGCCCGCCGACATCAAGGGCCGCATCGAGGAACTGGTTGAAACGGGCGACCTCTTGCCGGTGCGCGTCGAAGGCTGGGACAAGCCTGCCTTTCTTCACAAGGACGCCCGTTTTCCGCGCAAGATCGAGGCGCGTGCGCTGCTCGCCCCGTTCGATCCGGTTGTCTTCGAACGGTCGCGCGCGGAAAGACTATTCGACTTCCGCTATCGCATCGAGATCTACACCCCCGCCGAAAAACGCCAGTACGGCTATTACGTGCTGCCGTTCCTGCTCGGCGAAAGGATCGTCGCGCGCATCGACCTCAAGGCCGACCGCCCCGCCAGCGTGCTGCGCGTCCATGCCGCCTATGCCGAGCCCGGCGCCCCGCAGCAAACCGCAGCCGAACTGTTCGAGGAGTTGAAACTGATGCAGAGTTGGCTCGGGCTCGAACGAATCGAGGTGACACCGGTCGGAGACCTGGGTTCGGCGCTGGCCGACATCACGGCGTCGTAACCATGCGTTGACACGCCTGCCTCCACAAGCCTAAATCCGGTTCAGACGGTCTCCTCTCGGCAAAGGGAGGAGCCAAGAGGGAATGCGGTGCGAAATCTCGATTTCAAATCCGCGGCTGTCCCCGCAACTGTAAGCGACGAGCCAAGGCCGAAAACCACTGGGACGGTCCCGGGAAGGCGGCACCAAGGCGATGACCCGCGAGCCAGGAGACCTGCCGTCTAGGACATAAGAATCCGATCGCCTGGCGGGTTTTCCGGGCAAGGAGCCTGATTTGGAACGCGACAGCAGTTTTTCGGCTGAGACAGCGGGCGTATCGTCCGGCGATAGGGATGCCTTGGCCGGCGTCACCGTGATCGTCTGCGCCTCCTGCCGCAATGAGACCGGCTCCGACAGCCATCCCCGCGCCGGCGAACTGCTCGCCGAAGACACGCGCCGCGCCGCTTCCGGCGAAAATGTTCGTATCCGCAGCGTCGAATGCCTCGGCAACTGCAAGCGCCGGCTCAGCGCCGCGATTTTGCGCGACGGCTGCTGGAGCTATGTCTTCGGCGACCTGACTGCGACCAGCGGGGCGGACCTCGTTACCGGGGCAAAGCTCTTCGCCACCTCGACGGACGGCCTCATTCCATGGCGCGGTCGTCCCGACTCCCTGAAGCGCGGCCTCGTTGCCCGCATCCCTCCCCTCGACCTTGTGAAGGACCTGACATGACCGCATCTGTTTCGCGTGTTCCCTGCACCGTCGTCACCGGCTTCCTCGGCGCCGGCAAGACGACGCTGATCCGCCATCTGCTCGAAAACGCCGGGGGCAAGCGTCTGGCCATCATCGTCAACGAGTTCGGCGACGTCGGCATCGACGGCGAGATCCTCAGGGGCTGCGGCATCGACACCTGTCCCGAGGAAAACATCGTCGAGCTGGCCAACGGCTGCATCTGCTGCACCGTTGCCGACGATTTTGTCCCGGCACTGGACCAGATCCTGTCGCTGTCGCCGAAGGTCGACCATATCCTGATCGAAACCTCCGGCCTCGCTTTGCCCAAGCCGCTGGTCCAGGCCTTTCAGTGGCCGTCGGTGAAAAGCCGGGTGACGGTCGATGGCGTCATCGCCGTGGTCGACGGACCGGCGCTGGCTGACGGCCGCGTCGCCAACGACATGGATGCCCTGCAAGCGCAGCGGGCGCAGGACGAAACGCTCGATCATGACGATCCGGTCGAGGAGGTGTTCGAGGATCAGCTCGCCTGCGCCGACCTGATCATCTTGTCGAAGAGCGACCTGATGGACGCTGCCGGCTCGGCTCGCGCCAATACCATCATCGGCGAGCATGTCGCCCGCGCGGTCAAGATCGTGCCGACCTCGCAAGGCAAGGTCGATCCGTCGGTGCTGCTCGGCCTCGGCCTTGCCGTCGAGGACGATATCGAGAACCGCAAGACCCACCACGACGACGAGCTCGACCACGAGCATGACGATTTCGACTCGTTCGTCATCGATATTCCGTCGATCGCCAATCCCGATGAGCTGGCTTTGCGCGTCGCCACTGCGGCGGAGGAAGAAAACGTGCTGCGCGTCAAGGGCTTCGTCGAAGTCGGCGGCAAGCCGATGCGGCTCTTGCTGCAGGCTGTCGGCCCGCGCGTCAATCACTACTACGACCGCGCCTGGACCGCTGGCGACGACCGCCGCTCGCGCCTCGTCGTCATCGGCTTGAAAGGGCTGAACCGCCCGGCGATCGAGCGTATTCTCGCCGGCTGACCTAGAGCACGAGCCGCGATGCACATCCTCACCACCACATCCGCCTCGCTCGACGATCTCGCCGAGCCGGTCGATCTCAGGCAGACGCCTGCGGATGTCGTGGCGCTGTCTTTCACCGACAGTGACCTGGCAGGGCTGGCGGCGGCATGGAAAGCGGACGCGGATCGCCTGCCGTCTATGCGGTTGGCGGCCTTGCGCGATCTGCGCCATCCGATGTCGGTCGACCTCTGGATCGACAGTGTCGCCAGGCACGCCAAGGTCATTCTGGTTCGCATCCTCGGCGGTTACGACTGGTGGCGCTACGGCTGCGATCAGCTCGCCTCGACCGCACGCGCACGCGGCATAAAGCTGGCGCTTTTGCCCGGCGAATGCCGCGACGAGGATCTGCGGCTGATCGAAGGCTCGACGCTGCCGCGCCAGGAGCTCGATGGCCTGCTCGACTATTTCCGCGAAGGCGGCCCGGCAAATATGAAGGCGCTGGTGCAGAGGCTGGCGCGGCTGGCGGGTTCGGAAGCCGCAACTGTCGCGCCGGTTGTCGTGCCGAAGGCGGGTTTTTATGAGCCGGGGCGCGGAGTTATTGAGGTTGGCGATCCGTCCCACCCCCCTCTGTCCTGCCGGACATCTCCCCCGCAAGGGGGGAGAT
>NZ_SUHQ01000020.1 GCF_004962245.1 Mesorhizobium sp.
GTCAGCGGCTTCGTTCAATCCCCCAAAGATTCAATTAATCACTGAAACGCTCTAGCTGCATCTCTGCGGCGCCAAGTTGATTCACTTGGCTTGCAAGATGCTCCAAGCGTCTTTTGGTGAGTCAAACAGACGCGCGGCGCTGCAATGCCGGCCTCAGGTGTTTGCCTTCGTCCGCGCTTCCGATTTTTCCAGATAGTAGGTCGAATATCTGTCGAAGAATTTTTCCGAGCCGCCGATCGATCCATACTTCGCCAGCTTCTTCAAATCGACCTTGTTCAAGACCACGCCGACGATCTTGTTGGCGATATAGGCTTCCGAATTCAGGATGGATTGCACCATCGCACGCGGCGTGCGCCCCCACTCGGTCACCAGCACGAAGCCGTCGGCAAGCGGAGCAAAGGCCTTGGCATCGACCACGGGGCCGAGCGGCGGCAGATCGACGATGATGTATTCGAAGGTCTCCTTGGCATTGTCGATGAACCGCCGCATTCCGGCCGACGACAGAAGCTCGCTTGTGTGCGAGAAATGACCGCGCGGGACGGCCGGGATGATCGCCAGCTTCGTCTGCCGGTCGATCTTGCCGACGAACTGCCACGTCTGCCCGCTCACCACCGCTTCCATCAGGCCTTGCTCGGTCTCCATGCCAAGGCTGCGGCTGAGGCCGGGGTTGCGCAGGTCGCCGTCCACCAGCAGCGTTTTGGACCCGTTGGCGGCAAGCAGGCCGGCCAGATTCGCCGCCACGGTCGACTTGCCCTCGCCGGGAAGGACCGAGACTATGCCAATGACACGGCTGCCTTGCCCTTCCATCACGACGTCGAAGGCAATCTTGGCGCTGCGGAGCGTTTCGGAAAACATCGATGCCGGGGCGTCGACGCTCACACGCATGCGCGCGCGCTTTTCGGCGGCCGACGGTGATTGGGCGGTTCTGACATCCGCCTGGCCATCGTCGCGCTTGTCGTCCTTGCCGACCTTGCTGCCAATGATCGGCAGGTAGCCGAGGAATTTGAGACCGACGCGATCGCGAACGTCCTCGCCGGTCCTGAAGAACCGTTCCCTGAATTCATTCAGGCCACCCACCCCTGCCCCCAGCATCACGCCAAGCACAAGCGAAAGTCCCAGCACAATGGACGTGCGTGGGGTTGCGGCGGACTGCGGCAGCTTCGCGTCCGAGATGACGCGGATCTTGCCGACCGGGAATGATTGTTGCTGGGAGGCTTCCTCGTAGCGGCCAAGGAACGTCTGATAGAGCGTCGAGAGCGCCGTTGCCTTCTGCTCCAGTTCGCGCAGCTGGACCTGCGTCTGGTTGTCGATGGAACTCTTGCCAGCTGCCAACGCGACATTTGCGCGGAGCGCCGTCTCGCGCGCGAGAGCGACTTCGTATTCGTTGCGATAGCTTTCGGTCAATTGCTTCAGCTCGCCGAAAATCTGCGCCGATATGTCGGCCTTTTCCTTGGCAAGCGCGACCGCCTGGGGATGCTCGGCCCCGAAATTGGCTTCTATATCCTGCTGCCGCTTGGCGACAGTGAGATAGCGTGTCTTGAGCGTCGAAATGACCGAGTTGCTCGGCTGGTCGCTCGATATGGCGGCGTCCCTGAACGCGTTGTCCGAGCCGCTTTCGACGATCGACTTGTACTGCTGATAGCGGGCGCTGGCGCGTGCGGTATCGGCCTGCGCTTCAATGAGCTGCTCATTGAGGTCGGACAGTTGTTTGTCGCTGATCAACTGGCCATTGTTATTGACGGCCAATCCATGTTCCGCCCTGAACTTCTCGACCGCGAGCGCCGCTGCCTGGGAACTTTCGCGAAGCTCGGTCAGCCGGCCCTGCAGCCAGACCGCCGCCCGCTCGGTCGCATCGAAGCTCGCATCGAGCTGATCCGCGAGATAGGCGTCGGAATACGCTTTGGTGATCGCGGTCGCAAGTACGGGATCCGTCGCCTGATAGGCGATGGAGATCACATAGCTTCGACCGAGGCGCTCGGCTTGCACCTCGTTCTGTAATTTGAGGATTGCGTAATCGCGGCGTGACGAAGCCATCATCGCGTCGCGCGTCGCCTCATCAAGCTGGGTGACGTCAGCGATGCCCACGGCAGGGCTGGGACGGAAATACCGGACCACGCCGCGCACAAAACCGGCAGCCTTCGACACGGCCGATGTGGGGGGATTCATGAAAGCGTCGTTCTGATCGAGCTTCTGCTTGTCGACGACCACTGCCGCCAGTCTGGCCGAGTGGAGAATTTCGATCTGGCTCAGAATGGCGGAATCGGTCTGCATGCTGACCGACGCCGCAGAGACCTCGTCAACGACCTTGTTCAAGCCTTCGTCGATCAGCACGCGGCTCATCGCCATGTAGGTTGGAGGCGTGGTCTGCAAATAGAGCACGCCCAGAAAAAGACCGATGGCGGCGCATGCCGCGACCACCTTTGCCTGCCTTGCTGCCATGCCGAGCAGGCGCTCGACATCGATGAAGTCTTCGGCGCTTACTGCGTCTGAACTCGGCAATGGCTTCCTCTTGTCGAGAGGAAAATTGGCATAATTCATCTTCGATCCAATTCTAGTTTGCGTCTAGAGCGGCGGTCCTTCAAGTCGAACTGTTCCGCCGCTCTATCTCTTTGTTTGAGCATCGGATTTTCCCAAAACCGGTCTCCATTTTTGGGTCCGATGCTCTCGTTTGCAGGCGCTAGAGCAAGATCAGGCGCATCAGCATATATGGGACGCAAGCTTCATGCCAGATACCGCGAGATCCGGGCGACCAAACGCATCGGCGTGTCTTGCGTCACCCTCATATGCTAATGCTCCCAAAAAATGGGCATTATGCGGCTTCTACCCGGCACTCATGCGTCCGGACGAACTCCTGAAGCATGTCGAAAACGGCTTCCTTCATATCGTCGCGCGCCAGCGCGAAGGCGACATTGGCCTGGATGAACCCCTCCTTCGAGCCGCAGTCGAACATGCGGCCGTTAAAGGGCTGGGCGAAGAAAGCCTGGGTCTGAGCAAGGCGGACCATGGCATCGGTCAGCTGGATTTCGTTGCCGGCACCGCGTTGCTGATTGCCGAGCAGCGAGAATATCTCGGGCTGCAGGATGTAGCGGCCGTTGATGTAGTAGTTCGACGGCGCATTGGCCGGAGCCGGCTTTTCGACCATGGCGGTCACCTCGAAGCCCGTGCCGACGTCCGCGCCGCAGCCGACGATGCCGTATTTGCTGGTTTCGGTCGGATCGCAGCGCTCGACGGCGATAACGTTTCCGCCAGTCTGCGCATAGAGGTCGGCAATTTCGGCGAGACATCCGCGCCCGCCGAAGGACACCATGTCCGGCAACAGCAATGCGAAGGGCTCATCGCCGATGACCTCCCGGGCGCACCATACTGCATGGCCGAGACCTTGCGGCGACTGCTGCCGGATGAAGCTCGTGGCGCCGGCCACGGGAAGCAGGCTTTCGAGCGCCTGAAGTTGCGCCGTCTTGCCGCTCTGCTCCAAAGTCCCGATCAATTCGGGATGCAGGTCGAAATAATCCTCGATGACCGCCTTGTTGCGGCCCGTCACGAAGACAATGTGCTCGATGCCGGCTTCGAACGCCTCGTCCACCGCATATTGCACGACAGGCCTGTCGACGACCGGCAGCATTTCCTTCGGCATGGATTTGGTCGCCGGCAGGAATCGCGTCCCAAGCCCCGCCACCGGTATGACTGCCTTCCTGACTTTCTTCATTGCATATTCCTTCTGAGGAGATCGACTTCAATTATTGCGGGGCCTGCAAACCATTTTCATTTACCCGCACTCTTCACCTCCCCACCCACGGCAAACTGCGCCGCCACCCTTCGCAGCCGAATGGCGATCGGCATGCTCATATGCCGAACCGCCGCCGGATCGCTGAGCGCCGTCCACACCGCCTTGAGCGGGGACCGCGCCTTGATATGCTGGACCAGCGACAGGAACGACGCCGCCTTGCGCAGGCTGCGTGTGCGCCTTGCGAAAGCGGCCTCGGCGGCCGCGTCCATCGAATGGGTTCTGGCGAAGACGAGATCGGCCTTGCGCATCGCCTCGACGTGATGAAGTTCGAGCACGCGGGAAATGGAGCCGGTCCGGATATGGTAGACATAGCCGGTCGTCGGCTCGACCACGCATTTTCCGCCCTTCGCCAGAGCGCTGGCCAGCAAGATATAGTCTTCGCCAATGATCAGGCCTTCGTCATAGCGAAGCCCGTTTTCGTTCAGGAACTGGCGCTGGAAGATCGGCTTGAGATAGCCAAGGTTGAACCTGGATTCGAAGACCACATTGCCGGCGATATAGTCCGCCAGCGAGATTTCACTCAAGCCCTCCAGATAGTCGGCCGGGAACATCGTCTCTTCGGCAACGCCGTCCTCGCGAACGACCTGGAGATTGTCGACCGCGATTTCGGCGCCTGCTTTCTCCGCACGGTCGATCATGGCGCATATCCGCCCTGGATAGACCGTATCGTCGGAATCGAGCACCGCCACCCATCTGCCACGGGCAAGCTCGAGGCCGGCATTCCTGGCGCCGCCGGGACCACGGTTCTGCGCAAGGGCGACCACACGTACGGCATCTTGCGGATAGGATTTCGCCAGATCGAGCGTCCGGTCGCGCGACTGGTCGTCGACGACGATGACCTCAACGCTGACATTGCGCTGGGCGATGGCGCTGGCGATCGCCCGCTCGATGGTCAGTTCCGCATTGTAAGCGGCAATAACAAAGGTGACGTCAGGCTGCACGCTTGCCCCCTTCCTGCGGCGAGGACAGGCCGTATTGGCGGATTTCACGCACACCGACGAGACCGCTCACGACGCCGACATGCATGATGCCGCGAAGCACGCTGCGGTTTCGGCGCACGGGACTGATGGCGACCGGGATTGCCGATGCGAAACAATAGAGCGCCTTTGCCGAGGCGAGGCCGACCTGCCTGACCAGCGCGAGACCACGCGCGTCGCGTCCCAGGAGGTGCCCGTGCGTCTGCCCGACACGGAACCGGCGGCGGCGGAGCCAGTCGAATGCGGCCCTGGCGCGCGGTACCACTTCGTCGACCCAGGCCTGCGGCGAAAAGGCGATGCTGCCGCCGGCCTTCACCATATGGTCGAAGAATTCGGTGTCCTCGCCGCCGGTCTGGCCACGCGCGAGGCTGAACCGCCGGCCGCGCAGGCTGTCGGCGCCCATCCTGAGCAGAACGTTGCAGGTGTAGCCGGTGCGGATCTCGCCGTGCACCCAGACGGGCAAGGTGGAGTGGAAATCGCCGCGGCGCATCCAGTCGGGCGCATCCGGCCGATAGCGTGCCCGCACCGGCCCGAGCACGGCGGCGGCGCCGCTTACTTGCGCCGTCGCAACCAGTTCGGCGAGCCAGCCGGCGGTAGCCGTCTCGTCGTCGTCGATAAAGGCGACGAAATCCGACGTGCTGGCGTCGAGGCAGGCGTTGCGGGCGATCGAGATGTTGCGTGCCGGGCAATGATGGTAGCTGATCGGCAGCTTCAGCGTCTCCGCCAGCGTCGCCACCAGCAGCTCGGCCGTCGGGCCGTCATCATTATCGGCGACGATGATGCGGACGTCGAATCCCGGAGGCACGTCCAGGGCGGCAATCGAGCGCAGCGTGTCGGCAAGCTCCGGCCGCCGAAACGTGCAGACGCAGACGTCGATGCTGCGGTTTTCTTCGGTCACACCCATCACGCCACCCTGCGCTGTGACCGCGGTCCAAGCAGTTGCAGCCAAAAGCCGACGGACCAGCCGAAATGCATGACCATCGCCGAAATCCCGGCAAGCGCCGGATTGCGCTGGCTGATGGAAGTCCACACGCCATAGCCGAGGCAGACTGACGCCCATATCAGGAGCGGCACGATCGCCAGCCAATGCACAAAGGAAAAAGCCGCGAGAAGGACGACCGGAAACACCAGAAGCGGCACCATCTGCCGGACCTTCGGTATCATGCGGTGCTTGAGAACGTTCTTGGCCCGGCCGCGGCCATAGCCGAGATACTGGAAATAGAGGCTGGCGAGCGACGAGCGCGGGTAATAGGTCATTTGCGTCTTACCGCTCATCCAGATCCGGTAGCCGGCCCGACGGAGCCGGTAGTCGAGCTCCGCATCCTCGTTGTGGCTGAACGTCTCGTCATAGCCGCCCACAGCCTTGAAGGCCGATATCCGCATCAACGCATGGTGGCCGTGATCGACCCACTCCCCCGCCGAAACATGCCGGTGCTTGGAGCCACCCGTACCGAGCTTGGAATTCTGCGCAGCCGCCACCGCTTTCTGCACCATGCTGCTGCCGCTGGTCAGCATGGAGACGACGACCGAATCCGCGCCAGTGGCCAGCGCCTCCTCGATCAGCCGATCGCAATAGTCCGGGGGATAGCCGCCATGCGCGTCGATGCGAATGAGATATTCGGCGCCTTCGCCGTAGCTGGCGACCGCAAGATTGATCGCCGCGCTCTGGAGGCGCTTTTCGTTGTGAAGAAGGATGATCCGCGGATCCTTCCCGGCGATCTCCTCGACGATCGCCCTTGTGCCGTCCGTGCTACCGCCATCGGCAACGACAATCCTGGCGCCAAGCCTCTCGGCTGCCGGTCGAAGCTCATGAACAAGCGCACCGATATGAGCCGCTTCGTTCAGGCACGGAATCACGATCAGGCTTGACGGAAGCATTCCGGTTTGCGTCATCGGTCCATGTCCATCCCTACCCATCCTATGCCAGCGCCTCGGCAGCATATGCATCGGGCGCGGCCGTCAAACCGCGAAGCTTCTCGACGAGCGCCCGGCAATCGCCGCGATCGTGGCTCCAGGTTCGCGGATTGCGGGCAAGAACACGTGCCCGCAATGTCCCGAAACGATGCTCCTCCATATCGCCCAAGGCGGCTTCGAGCGCCTCGGGCGTGGCTTGGGGCAAAAGAACGCCGATGCCCTGCCGGTCGAGGAACCGGCCGGTTTCAGTGCTGGCCATCGAGATCGGCACGGCACCGAAGCGGCAGCCCTCATAGAGGCGGTTAGGCAGTAGCCATTCGGAATTCAGCCCCTGCTCGAAAAAATCGATGGCCCAGGAAAAATGAACCTCCCGGTAGATTGTAGCCATATCCTCGGGATTGCGATAGGGCCCGCCAAACGAGAGCCACGGCTCGGATTCGACGAAAGCGTGAAAATCTGGAAATTCGGAAAGCGCCGGACGGCCCCTGAGGATGATTTCGAAGCGACCGTCGAGCCGGCGGGAAAATTCGGCCAGAAGCTTCAGGGAGCGGCGGCACCGGAGTGCGCCGAACCAGCCGATTCGCCAAGGCGGAGCGATGGGATTCTCTGCCACGACGCGATCATCCAGCGACACGGCGGCAGGCTCGAAATATTTGTTTTCGAGCAATTCGACAGGCGCGGCGATCTGCCCGAACGGTTTGAAATAGTTGGTGATGAAGGCCGGCGAACTGGTCACTAGGAGTTTTACATCCCTGGCCAGATAGCGTTCCGCGCCGCGCATCGCCTTGCCCAGAAGGTCGTCGCGAAGCACCAGGCGGTGGATGTCGAGACACTCGTAGACAATCGGCACCGAGGCTTGAAAAGCCGACCTGGCACGCCGGGCAAGCGCCAGCATTTCCAGATTGCGCGCGATGATGAGGTCGGGTCTTGGCATCGAACCGAGTTTCGAGCCGATTGAGACCGCCGCCTTCGCGACCGCTGCCAGCCGCTGGGCGAATCGGCCGTCGCGCGTCGCGCCAAGATCGATCGGCCGCAAGCCCTCGACGTCGGCGATCGGGCTTGCCGTCCGACGGAAGCCCGCCAGTGTGACCTGGGCGCCGCCTGCCTTGAGCATTATGATCCGCCGGCGCACTGCCGGGTCGGAGACGTCGTGTACCAAGTACAAGACATGCAGCATGAAAAATCGACCGCTGTTGGCCCGCCCACCAAGAAACCTAGTACAGCTTTTGCTGCATCGCAACATTTTTGGCGCAGCGTGACAAAGATCCACGTTTTTTGTTGCACTGCAAAATTATTGCCGTAGTTTGATGATGGCATAGGGCGCGGGTTCGTCATAGGGACCGGCACAAAAATCAGGAATCCTGAATTTGCAAGCCAATGCATTCGATCCGCCAGAGGGCTCTCTCCGCAGATCGGTCGGACGCGGCGCTATCATCACGGCTTTGGCGCAATCGGTACGGGTTGCGACGCAGGTCGCCTCCGTCATCGTGCTGTCGCGCCTGCTGTCGCCGCAGGACTTCGGTGTCGTGGCGATGTGTGCGCCGGTGCTTGCCTTCATCGCGCTGTTCCAGGATTTCGGCCTGACGCAGGCGACGATCCAGAAGAGCGGAATCAGGCATGAAGAGATCAACTACCTGTTCTGGGTCAATGTCGCGGTCAGCGTGCTGCTCGCCTGCGTGCTTGTCGGCGCGGCGCCGCTGGTCGCCGCCTTCTACGGCGAGCCGCGGGTGGCAGGTCTGGTGGCCGCGTTGGGGCTGCAGATCATAGCCTACGGGCTGGGCGCCCAGCATCTGGCGCTGCTGACACGCCGAATGCAGTTCGGCCGCCTGGCCATCATCGATGTCGCAAGTGCCGTCGCCGGTCTCGTCGTATCGATCGCCTGGACTTTCATCGACCGTTCCTACTGGGCGCTTTTTGCCGGTACGCTGACAGCAGCCGTGCTGCCGACGCTTTGCTTCTGGGCGAGCTCGCGATGGCGTCCGGGGCTGCCGCGCAAGGTCGATGGGATCAGCGAACTGATCAATTTCGGCGCAGGCATCACCGGGTTCAATTTCGCCAACTTCTTTGCCCGCAATCTCGACAATGTGCTGATCGGAAAATATTGGGGCGAAGCGCAGCTCGGGCTTTACGACCGGGCCTACAAACTGCTTCTGTTCCCATTGAGCCAGATCACCAATCCGCTAACGAAGGTCATGGTGCCGGCTCTTTCCAGGCTGAAGGGCGAGCCGGATCGCTATCGCAGCGCCTATCTTCGCGTCATGCCTCTGATCTTGCTGGTCGCACTTCCCGGCGTCGCCTTCGCCACCGCCATGTCCGACGTGCTGATACCGTTCGTGCTCGGCGAGCAGTGGCGGCAGAGTTCCAGCATCTTCCTGGCGCTCGGTTTTGCCGGACTGCTGCAGCCGCTCAACAACCCGGCGGGATGGCTTTTCATCAGTCAGGGCCGTTCGGGCGATTTCATGCGCTGGGGCATCGTAACAGCGTTGACGTCGGTGGTGGCGTTCATCGCCGGCCTGCCTTATGGCGCTTTGGGCGTGGCGATCGCCTATGCGATCAGCGAATATCTCAGAACACCTTTCCTGTGGCTGTATGTCGGCAAGACCGGACCGCTGCAGGCAAGCCATATCCTTCGCGCGGCAACGCCCTTCGTGCTTGGCGCGCATCTGGCGCTTGCCGCCATCTGGTTCGCCAAGCCGCTGCTGCCGCAACAGCACGTCATCGCCATGGCGATTGCGGCGGTGCTGTCCTACATGATCACCATAATAGTCGCGCTGGCGTTTGCTTCCGGCCGCGAGGCGTTGCGGGAGGCCCTGAAGCTCCTGCCGGCACGGACGCCCGCGGCAGCACCAAGCGAGGCGAAGTAACTTGCACGGACATTCATACGAGGACCAGGTCTGATCCCATGCATTACCGATCGATCTCCGACATGAACGACGCGATTGTCAGGAACCTTCACCGGCTGCCGCGCGACATCGACCTGGTGGTCGGCGTTCCCCGAAGCGGTATTCTCGCCGCCACGCTGCTCAGCCTGACGGCCAACATCCCGATGACCGACCTGGACAGTTTCCTCGCCGGAAAGATTTATACGTCAGGGGTTACCAAACGCCGTGCCGCGCTCGATCGGCAGGCTTCCGATATGCGCAAGGTTCTGGTGATCGACGACAGCGTCAGCGGCGGCACCGCCATGCGCGAGGCGCGCAGCCGCGTGGAGGCCTCCGGCATCAAGGCGGACTTTACCTTTGCCGCGGTGTTCGGCCTGATGGCGCAGCACGAGGAAACCGATATCGTCCTGGAAGTCGTGCCGCATCCAAGGATGTTCCAGTGGAACTTCATGCACCACAAATTCCTCGCGCAATGCTGTGTCGACATTGACGGCGTGCTTTGCCTGGACCCGACTGAAGCCGAAAACGACGACGGTCCCGCTTATGAGAAATTCCTCAGCGAAGCGCTGCCTCTGTTTGGCCCCACTCGCAAGATCGGCTGGCTCGTCACCAGCCGGCTCGAGAAATACCGCGCGCTTACCGAAGCATGGCTCGCAAAGCACGGCATCGAATACGACAAGCTGATCATGCTTGATCTGCCGAGCAAGGCGGAACGGCAGCGGCTTGGCGTGCATGGCAGTTTCAAGGCCGATTTCTACCGCAAATCCGATGCCATCCTGTTCATCGAAAGCGAGCACCAGCAGGCGCTCAAGATCGCCGAACTTTCTGGCAAACCGGTGCTGTGCGTGGAAACGCATCTGATAAGTTATCCTGACGCGCTGTCGCTTCCCTCACTTGGACAAGCGGCGCGCAACCTTCCGGGCAGATTGCGGGAGATCAATTCGCCTGACGGGCGCAAGACGGCGATCAAGACCGTCGCGCGCACGCTGCTTGGCGAGCGCGGCTACGAAACGCTGAAGAGCCGGGTCAAACGACCGGCCTGAACCTGGCTTCGGAACTTAGGCGGCCTGCCGCGAAGGCTGTCGTACCGCCCTCTCGAGCATCGAGAAGAAGGTCGCGAACTGACGCCCGGGATCGAGTTCCGGGCGCTCGGAGAACGCACGCGCCGCCGCTGAAAGCCGCTCATATTCCTGCCTGTCGGTCCACAGGCGCCTGATCACGGCCACCCAATCGGCGAGCGGAGCGTCGTAATCCAGCACCACGCCACCGGAGCCGATCGCTTCGGGCAGGCCGCCACGACGTGAACCGACGACGGGAATGCCGCTGCAATGGGCTTCCGACGCCACCCGGCCCCAGGCCTCTTCCCATTTGCTGGGGGCGAGCAGGATTTTCGTGCGGCCATAGACCGTCTTCATGTCGCTGGTCCGGCTCTCCAGCTTGACGTTGCCAAGCGGCGCGATCGTCTGCTCGATCCGGGCCCGATGATCGTCGTCGAGCTTCCAGCTTTCGACGAACAGGAACGGAATTTCGGAGCAGGCGGCGGCGATGCGCACTGCAAGCTCGAAGCCTTTTTCCTCATAAGGGTTGATCAGCGTGACAAACTCGCCTGTCGTCGGCGTGCTGTAGAGCGCGGGATTGATGGTCGGCGGTATAATCGTCGAATCGATATCGAATTTTGCCTTGTAGGTGCGCGCGGTGAACTCGGAATTGGCGATGTAGAGCGCCGAATGCAGCTCGCGCAGATCGCCGCCCAATTCGTGGAATTCGACATTCCTGAGGTAGACGACCAGCGGCACGCCTTCCGCCTGCAGCGCCTTGCCGATCGGAACCGACTTGTGGCACTGGACCACGGCGACGTCCGGCCTCAGCTTTTCGACGGCAAAAGCCGCAGCCTCCCAGGGGAACCAAGCCCGCACCACCGGATAGCCCGGATAGCTGTCGATGACCGCGCGCTGCCTCAGAAGCTTCATCTTGGCGCGCGCCTTGTAGCCGAAGACGCCCTGGCCGAACAGGGCGGCGAGCACCGACGCCTCATGGCCCTGCTCGAGCAACTGCTCGGCAAGATGATGGGTGCTGGACTGGACACCACCGCTGAACTGGGGCGTGTAACCGTTGCCGCCTGCAAAAAGCACTTTCATGGTTTCGGCTCCTTGTCGCATTCTCACGTTTACGGGCGATGACGCATGGGTTGCGACCCGCCTCAGGCATCCTGTTGCATCTCGATATTGGCGAACGGATTGGTGCATGGCTGCCACCCGGTGAACCGGATCGGATCGGTTGGCGAACTGCGCCGGGCATAGTCGGTCAGCATATGGAACTCGGCAATGACCCAGCGGTCGAACTGTCTCAGATCCTCTTTTTTCTGCTCGGGCAGAAACCGGCGTGCGGCGCCCAGTTTCAGCGTCTCAAGCAGGGTGACCGCATCGCTCAGCTTTTCGTTTGGAAACATCCAGGGATTTCGCTTCTGGAATTCCAGAACGAACTGCTGCAGATGTTCGATGCGCATGTTCAGCCTGCCGAAATATTTTTCGAGCGTGACACGCACCAGGTCCTCGTCGGAAAGCGAGGAAACGGCGGTATAGGCGATGCCGGTCGAAGCAACTCCGCCAGCCATGATGGCCAGTGCCGCGCGCCGCGAAACGTTGATCATCCGGCCATTTCCTTTCCCGCTATCCGGCTCGCCGCCCGCAAGGAAAGGGCTGCCGCGGTCAGGCTCGGGTTGGCGCACGAGCAGCTTGGATATGTACTCGAGCCGACGACAACCAGGTTCCTGAGCTGATGGTGGATCATGTCACGGTCGACGACTGAATCCGCCGGGCTTGAGCCCATTCTCAAAGTGCCCTGGACATGCGATTCGGTCGGCCGGATGCCGCGATCGAAAATCTCTTCGACCGGCAGCGGAGCCAGAAGCGCCGGCAATTTCTCCCTTGCCCGCGCCATGCCCTCGACGGCATAGTCGGATGCTCCCTTGAAACTGACGAAGGCGTTCTCATCCTCGTCGAGGATCACGAGATTTTCCGGATCGAGCAGGTTTTCGGTGACGATGATGAGAGGAAGCGTCTGACGCACACGTCCCTTTTCGGGGCGCATCCCGTGCTGCCAGCGATTTTCGAAATAGACCAGCGCCGCCGCATGCTGCGATCTGTGGGAGCCGTCATAAAGGCCGAAATTCAGGCCGGTGGTGATGGTGCTTCCGTCGAAATTGTCGACACCGTCGAGATAGGCCTCGAAATTCCATCCGTAGGATTCGTGCAGGCCGCGCCCGACGAATTCGCCCGGCAGGCCGGACCGCAACATGATCGCCGGGCTATGGATGGCATTGGCGCCCAGAATGAAGAGATCGCCGCCGACCGAATATTCCTTGCCGTCATGCACGAATGTAACCGAACGGACCGATCCGCCGACATGGTCGAGCCGACGCACTTCGGCGCCAAGGCAGACCGAAACGTCAGGATGCTCGAAGACGTGCATCAGGCCATTGTTGACGGTGAATTTCGCGTCGACCGGACATAGGCCGCATCGCAAGTTGGCGCAGCACGAGGTCCGCTGCGCGGTCGGCACGCGCGCCCTGGCTGTCGGCACGACAAAATGCTGGTCCGGCTGCGCCGCTTTCATCATCCGGTCCGGCGTCGACATGTGATGTGGCGGCTGTGGAAACGGCCTGGAACGCGGCATCATCGCCGCCATGTCGGGATCGCCGGAAATCGACATGATCTCCTCTGCATCGCAGTAGAACGGCTCGAGCTCGTCATAGCTGATCGGCCAGTCGTTGCCGACGCCGTAGAGGCTTTTCAACCTGAAGTCGTTTGGATGAAAGCGCGGCGTCTGCGCGAACCAGCAATTCGTTCCGCCACCCAATCCGATGGTGTAGTTCCACGGCTTGTCGGAGTTGGTCCTGTAGGTCGTCTCGTCTTCGATGTCGGTGTTAACGTTCTGCTCGAGCTGCCATTCATGCGTGTTGTGCCGGCCCCACTCCAGAACCAGAATGCGGGCCTTTCGCCGCTTGGCGAACGCATGCAGGAAGAAGGCCGAGCCGAAACCGGAGCCGATGGCGACAAGATCGAAATGGTCGTTTGCGATCTGTTCCGGCCTGATGCCCAGCACCATCAGATAGGACCCCTTGTCGAAACGAGCGCTTTCATCGAAGCCCTCGTGATTGTCCTTGGTTCCCGAGCCGGTTTTGCCAGACTTTTCCGCATGGTCTCAGGCCGCCAACCTGCCGATGCTGTGGTACTCGATGCCGTGGCGAGCAATGACCTTGGGGTCGTAGAGGTTTCGGCCATCGAAGATGATCGGTGTGGTCAGCGCATCCTTCATCGCGTCGAAAGAAGGCGCGCGGAAGCTCTTCCACTCCGTGGCGATCAGGAGTGCGTCGGCGCCACGCAGCGCTGCCTCCTTGGTGCCGCACAAGAGCAGATCGTCTCGCTGCCCGTAGATTGCCTGGCATTCCTGCATCGCCTCGGGATCGTAAGCCTGCACTTTGGCACCGGCGTTCCAGAGCGCTTCCATCAAGACGCGCGCCGGCGCCTCGCGCATGTCGTCGGTGTCGGGCTTGAAGGCCAAGCCCCACAGCGCAAAGGTCTTGCCCTTGAGATTGCCCTTGAAATGGCGGTTCACCTTGTCGAACAGAACCGACTTCTGCTCGTTGTTGCGCTCCTCGACCGCGCGCAACAGCTTGGCGTCGAATTTGACGCCTTCCGCCGCCTTGATCAAGGCGCGCACATCCTTGGGGAAGCACGAGCCGCCATAGCCGAGGCCCGGATAGATGAAGTGGTAGCCGATGCGGGGATCGCTGCCGATGCCCTTGCGGACCTCCTCGATGTCGGCGCCCAGTTCCTCGGCCAGATTGGCCATTTCGTTCATGAAGCTGATCTTGGTCGCCAGCATGCAATTGGCCGCGTATTTGGTGAATTCGGCGCTGCGCACATCCATCACGATCATCTTCTCGTGGTTGCGGTTGAACGGGGCGTAAAGCTCACGCATCACCGCCTCGGTGCTTTCGCTGCTGGTGCCGACGATGATGCGGTCGGGCTTCATGCAGTCGGTCACCGCGGAGCCTTCCTTGAGGAATTCCGGATTGGAGGCAACGTCGAAAGCCAGATCCTCGCGGCCCCGCGCCTTCAGCGTCGCGGCGATCCTGGCCTTTATCTTTTCGCAGGTGCCGACCGGCACGGTCGATTTGCCGACAACGATCTTGGGCGTGTCCATCTCCCGGCCGATGGCCTCGGCGACGGCCAGCACATATTTGAGGTCGGCCGAACCGTCCTCTCCCGGAGGCGTGCCGACAGCGATCATCTGGATCTCGCCATGCTTGACCGCGGCGGCGGCGTCGGTGGTGAACTTGATGCGGCCGGCCGCGTGGTTCTCCTTGACAAGGCTTTCGAGCCCGGGCTCGAAAATCGGGATGAGACCCTGATTGAGCCGCTCGACCTTTTTCACGTCGACGTCGACGCACACCACCTGGTGGCCAACTTCGGCAAGCACCGCCGCCTGCACGAGACCGACATAGCCAATTCCAAAGACCGTCAAATTCATTCGGTTTCATTCCTATTCAAGGCTTCGGACCGCCTTCGGTCGAGCCGGTTCAAATTAGCTTTTACTTTATGCCGCATGCCAACGATTCCGGGAACTGGCATGGCTCCCCTAGCGCCGTGAATGCGAGGCGATCCACTTGCAGGGTGAGCTTGCGGCCCGGATCCGAAAACGGGCCGAGCCAGCCCTTCATCGTGTCGCTGCCCCAAAGGCTGAAGAATATCTTTTGCGCATGGCTGGGCAGCTTTGCCGGATCGGTGATCGTGTTCACGAGCTGGCCATTGACGTACCAGCGGAGCCGGTCCTTCTCCCAGACGAAGGCGTAGTCGTTGAAAGCCTTGTCGGTGCCGCCCGCTACATCCACCAGTTTCTCGTTGTTGCCCTTGCCGGCTATGTAGGCGTTGACCTGCACCTTGGAGGTGTCCTTGGTCAGCACCTCGAAGTCGATTTCATCCCACGGCTGCTTGTCGGACGGGCCGATGTAGGAGAAGAAGGCGGCGTTGATGCCGGAGCCCACATCGGTTTTCATCCGCGCCTCATAGGTGCCATAGCCGAAGCGCTGCTTGGTCTGGATCTCGCCGCAGGCAAAGTCGCGATCCTTCAGCTTCCGCTTTTCGAAACCGAGCGTCAGCATGCCGTCGGAAAGCTCAACCAGCTTTTTGGACCAGGTGCAGTTCTGATGATTGCCGTTCGTCCAGCCGTCGGAAACGTACCAGCGCGCACGGTCGAAGCTGGTGAAATCATCGACGAACGATGGCGCAGTCGGGATATCCTGCGAACGGGAAGGGGTCGGACCCGCGATCAGGCTGCCGAGCGCGACCAGCAGAAACGCGCCGCCCGAACATAGCTGTCTCAGGTTCCATTGCCTGATCGAGCGCGTGAACGGCCTGCCGCCGGTTGCTGGGGCGCCGGTTGCTGGGGTAGACGTGCTTTTCGGATCCGCGTTCATACCAAACTCACCTTTGTGCTGTGCGCCCCCAACCCAAAGTCGATGTTCGAACCGTGACGAAACGACCTGATCTTGACCTTCTGCAGTCCCTCTTTGCATTGCCTCTTGTCCTGGCGCCAAACCTCTTGCCTGTGAGGTTTCGCGCTCAATCCGTGCCGGTGCCAGCCGGCTTGGCGACATCGGCCTTGGCCGCCGCGCCGCGCGGCTCATTCTCGTCGAAGATTGCAGCCACCGAATGACGGAGTTCCTTCATAAGCTCGTTCTGGCGCGAGAGCGCCGCGATTCGCCGCTCGTAATTCAGGATCGACTTCGTCAGTTCGCTGACCTCGGAGGATCTGCTGGAGGAGGTCGCCCCATTCTCCATCGCCTCGACCAGGAAGGCCGCGTTCGTGGCCTTTGTCCGGTAGCGATTCTCAAGTCCGTTTTTCTCCGCGTCGACCTCGGCGGCAATCTGGTCAAGCAGCCTTGCCAGGCGGTCAAGGCGCGAAATGTCGGTCTGCCTGTCGCGAGCCGGATTCCTTGATCTGAAGCCGAATATCGAGGCCATACGCTCAGAGTCCTGTAGTGGTCGGGGTCCTGTGGTGGCCCCCGCACCCGTGCGGGTCAAAAAGATCTTGTCGCATCGTCCAGCTCCTCTGACAGGGAGACTATAGGGCCAATTCTATTGGCAAACCAGAATTGCTGCACCGCAACATACATGCCATCCCCAGAGCCGGTAGGCAACCACCTAGTGTGGCGAATCGGAAATTCGCATCATTTGGAGCAGGGTAAGGACCTGTTGACGCGACCGGCATGGCGCTGACTGCGGACAAGCTCAGGTCTCGCCGACCGGGCGGGTTGCGGCCATGAGAAAGCGCAGCGGCGGCACTGGCTGCGTCGAAGCAAAGCCGACGCGGCGAAACAGCGCATCCAGCTTGTCGGCGGCGACGCCGCGGACGATGGGGATAAAGTTGGATTGGCTGGCCAGCGCGTAGGCCGCAGCCGATGTCAGCCCCTGCTCATTCTTCACGTCGAGGAAGTTCCGCAACCGGTATTTGTCGCGTACATGCCGTTCGTGCCTTCTGAGCACGGCTTTCGAGCCTTCCGGCAGACTGTCGATCGCCAGCAGCGCCAGATCCGCGTCGGCCAGACGCTTGAGATCCTGCGTCTTGTGCCGGCCGCTCAGCGAATCCGCCCGAACGATCGCGCCGTAACCACAGGACCTGATGACCTTGAACCGCGCCCCGCAGGCGACCGCGCGCGCGTAGAGTTCATAGTCTTCACCCAGACGCAGATTTTCGTCGTAGCGCAGCCCATGCCGGTCGAGAAAAGCGCGATTGATCACTGGTTTGAGGAAGCCCAACTCACCTCTCTGCACACGGCGCCTGGATATGTTGCCTTCGATGAAACGCTCGAAATCGAGGAACTCCGGATCGGCCGAAAACCGCGGAGCGACGATTTTCGAGACGTCGGTCACCGTATCGTCCCTGATCAACATGATGTTGTCGGCAGCGAAATCCCAATCGGCGCTGGCGAACAATTCACGAAATCTGCCCTCTAGAAAAAAGTCGTCGGCGTCCAGAATGCTGATGAACGGCGATTTGGACGTGGCGATCGCGGCGTTGCGGGCGAAGGAAGGACCGCGATTGACGTCGTGGCGGATGACGGAAAGCCTGCCGCTGCCATCGTCGGCCGCCCGAGCGACTTTCGCGGTGTCGTCGGTGGACGCGTCATCGACGACCACCACTTCCGCCACCTCCGGCTCGCGCAATGCCGATGCGATGGCATTCGGGATTGTACGCGCCGCGTTGCGGGCAGCGATGATCACGCAGACCTGGGGTTCTGTCATCAATTCGCCTCTCGACTGCTCACGTAGCTCCGAATTTCCTCGCCCCTCCCGTTCAATGTTCGAAGCAGCTCTGTCTAGCTCATCGACTGTCCAGCTCGCCAATCGTCCGGGTGTTCGAAAAAGCATCAGTCGGCGCTTATGCTGCAAATGCGAAGCAAAGCATCGCCAAAATCACTCGCGCCGTCCAGTCTTTCCTTTCGGTGTCGTCATGGCGCAAATCGGCGGGCGCCGAATGCCGGTGGATAGACGCGCTGCTTCGCAAGCCGTCCCTGCCCCTTCTGGACGAAGTCGTCTGCATGAAGCCATCCGCGCAGCCGAATCGCTGGCCGCCAAGGCGATCGACGGCTGCGGTGCGATGACGACCCTGATCATCGCGCCGGGCCAACGGTGTCGCTCTCGCCGACTGGGTGGTCGCGATCGAAACGGCCGCCTCGTCAAGGCCGGCAAGTCTGGAGGCTGAACCAGAGGCTGAAGGAAATCGGAAACCGGTTGTTCAGAATGCTGTCATCGGCGAACAGTCCGACAGGAATCCGGCCGGCTGCCCCGACGCCAGGTCAGCGAAGGCTTCTCCTGGCACTGAACTTCTCGCCATCTTCGGTCGAACCCAGCTTTCGTTCGATATCGAGAATCCTATCAGCCGATGCCGGGGCATTTCTGACAACCATGGCAAAAACCAGCAAAAAGTAGCCCAACTGGATGACAATGGCGCAGGCTATAACACGAAAAAGCGTCGTGCCGAGCGAAGCGCCGCCCAGAAGAGACCCAGCGACCACGATCGCCAGAGCGAAAATCATGCCGACAATGAATTTTGGTAGCGACATACCTGACAGCCCGTCAACCTGCTCGGGCAAAATCGATGATTGACCCACCCCGAGCCTCCCTTCGCCATGCGAGCTTGTTAAACCGCCCGCTTTTTGGCCGGTTGCTTCCAGCCTTTCTACGCTGTCGATACTCTGACAGAAACGATTTGCAACTCTATTAAGATGAGCAGTAGCCGGCAAGGCCAACCACAAATAATTTTTACCGAGTTTGCGGGATCGACTCTGCCATGCTGCGATGCACACATCGGCATCACGACCAATCCATCGCTATGGCTTCACTTCAGTAAGAGCGCCAATATTAATTAGTATTTTACCTTAATGCCTCTCTATATTTTGCGAAACTAACGCACGATAAAGCTCCAAATCGCCCCACAAAGAGCGATTCGCCCAAAATCAGCCTCAAAAAGGCACTAGATTTTTCAAGATTGCCTATAAACTGTCATAAACGCGCCATAAAGATCAAAATTTGTGCAGGTTCAGTTTATTATTTAGTCAATTCATGACGTGATTATTTCAAGTGATCGAGAAATTGTGTGTTGCGATGCAACATTTTTTTGATATCGTGCGACAAACCATCCGTTCAACGTATGGAGTTTACGCATGAGGGACGTAGCGAAGCCGGCCAATGCGGATTTTTCGCAGGCCGGCATTGATTTTCCACCGATCGGCGGCCTGCTCAAACGCAGCTTCGACATCGCCGGTTCACTGATTGGCCTGGTTGCTCTCAGTCCGCTGTTTGTGATGGTCGCACTGCTTGTCAAGTTTTCCGACGGCGGACCGATTTTCTACGGTCACAGCCGGATCGGTCGGGGAGGGCGGATTTTCCCGTGCCTCAAGTTTCGCACCATGGTTCAGGACGGCGAACGGGTGCTGGCCGCATATCTTGCCGCCAACCCGGACGCCAACGCTGAATGGATAGCGACGCGCAAGCTCAAGAACGATCCGCGCGTCACGCGCGTCGGAGCCGTGCTGAGGAAGCTTAGCCTCGATGAACTGCCCCAGATCATAAACATCCTTCAGGGTGACATGAGCCTTGTCGGCCCTCGTCCCGTCGTGCGCGACGAACTCGAGATTTACGGTAGTTCGGCCGTCTATTACCTGAAATCGCGCCCCGGCCTGACCGGGCTCTGGCAGGTCAGCGGCCGCAACGACGTTTCCTACGACAGCCGCGTCGCATTCGATCGCCACTATGTCGAGAACTGGTCGCTCTTTGAGGATATTCGTATTATCATCAAGACCGTGCCTGCCGTCTGGATGTCGCGGGGCTGCTACTGACCGGCGGGGAGCTGGTCGTGTGTCGAGGAGTGGCTGTCCCAGCATTCTGCAGCAAGCTTCATCGGGTGGGGTCAAGCGGATCGGAAAACGTTGAGTTGAAAACAGACATCTTCGAAATCTCCTGCGCCGGCATTGTTGGCAATCGCATGCGGCGGATGCGGCTTATGACCACCTGCCTTGCGCTGGCGTTCGCCGTTCCCCAACTCGCCGCCGCCGACGAGTACCGCCTTGGATCGCAGGACAAGCTGACCATCCGGGTGGCCGAATGGCAGACCGTTGAAGGCACGTTCCGCGACTGGACGGCCGTCAACGGAGAATACACGGTCGGCCCGGCCGGAACATTGTCCGTGCCGTTCGTCGGCGAAATGCCGGCATCCGGCAAGACCACGTCCGAGGTCGCGGCGGCGATCGGCCAGGCGCTCCAGCGCAAGCTCGCTCTGGCGGACCGGCCGGAGGCATCCGTCGAAATGGCGCAGTACAGGCCATTCTACATTTCCGGGGAGGTCCAGACCCCCGGCCAGTATCCTTACGTGCCTGAGCTGACCGTGCTGAGGGCGATGAGCATCGCCGGCGGTGTCCGACGGAGCCCCGAAGGACAGCGGTATGACCGCGACATGATCAATGCCAAGGGCGATTTTGACGTTCTCCAGGACCAACGGGTCCGACTGATCGTCAGGCGCGCGCGCATCGAAGCGGAGATAGCGGACAAGCCGGCATTCGACGTGCCGAAGGAGGTGGCCGACGATCCGAAGCTGGAAAGCATCGTTGCCGACGAGATGGCGATCCTGACGGCCGATCAACAGAAGCTCAAACTGCGCCTTCAGGCGCTCGACGATTTGAAGAAGCTGCTGCAGAGCGAGATCGATTCTCTGCAGAAAAAGATCGTCAACCAGCAGCGGCAGGTCGACCTGGCAAAGGAACAGCTCAGCGGCATCGGTTCGCTGGCACAGAAAGGCCTTGTCGTCAACACGCGGGTTCTGAATTCGCAACAAACGATCGCCGACCTGGAAGGCCAGATCCTGGATTACGACACCGCCATCCTCACCGCCAAGCAGGCGATCAGCAAAGCCACCCAGGACGCCATCGATCTGGAAAACACCCAGAATGCGAGCCTCGCCGCCGATCGGCAACAGGTAGAATCCGATCTCAGTGCAACAATGCTCAAGATGAACATGCAAACGGGCCTGATGGCTGAAGTCGTGTCGGCGAACCCCGCGTCGCGCCGCTATCGCGACGGCGAAGAGCCAATAATGTCGTTCAGCCTGGTTCGGGCGGTCAATGGCAAGATCAGCGAAATCAGCGCCAGCGAGGATACGCCAGTGCTGCCCGGAGACGTGATCAAGGTCAAGCTGGCGCCCGTGGCCGTCCAATAGGTTTTTCGACCAGCTGCGTCGGCAGAGGGCCGTAGCCGCACCACTTCGTCGACGATAACATCGACCCGTTCATCGCCGTGCCGCTCGACCAGTTCGGCAGTCGGACCGTGTCCATGTGTCTCCTGGTCAACCTGGTGCCTGGCACGGTGGTGTGCCAGGACAGCAGACGCATAGCCGCCGGAAAAAGGGCATTCCCGTCGCGCTGGCCTGGAATTGCACCGCCGTTGACAAGTCGCCCGCTTCGCCTACACTTGTGGGTTCGGGGACAACTGGGAGCATACGGTCGCATTCGAAAAGGCGAGCCGGTGGTTGGGGGCATATCTACTCCGTCCGCATCACTGGAAAGCGCAACTGTCCGCTCGGAGGATTGCGGCGGCGGCGTTGCTGGCCATCCTGGCCGATCCCGACCACGCCGAACAGATCGACTGAATCGGCGAAGAGTTCGACCGGACGAGTTCGACCTTGAACTCGCCAACACTGTGCTCGCCGACCGACAAGCCAGCCTATCGCCAACTCGGGACGTGAGTAATTACAGCGCAAGCAGAAATTGTGCTTTAGTTGCAGCTAAATCCGAAGAGGACCTTGTCATGCACGGTGAAAGGGACGAAATCGTCAATCGAGAAAGAGAATTTCACAATCTCAGATTTAGTCAGGAGGAGGATCCAAGAGGAAATCTGGACAAGTGGTATCGAACAATCCGTCACGGTGCCGAACGTCAAAACGAGCAAATAAAACGCCTTTCGAAAAACGCAGACGTGCTCGAGTACGGTTGTTCCGATGGCGGGTGGTCCCTGCATTCCCTGCACCTGCCCGATCTTTGCCGATCTCTGACGGGGATCGATATTTCGGAAGTAGCAGTAAACAAGGCGAACGAACGGGCGAAAACGCTTGGAAACACGAACGCCACATTCCTGGCGATGAATGCGGAAGCCATGTCCTTCGAGGACAACAAGTTCGACTTGGTGTATGGGCGCGGGATCATCCATCACCTGGACCTGGATCGGTGCTTTTCCGAGGTGGTCCGTGTCTTGAAGCCGAACGGCGTGGCGTCCTTCTACGAGCCGATGGGACACAATCCTCTCCTGAATGCCTACAGAAGGCGGACACCCCTCATCCGCACCGCTGATGAACATCCATTGTTGGTTTCGGACTTCGCGTTGGCTCGCCGCTATTTCCGCGATGTCCAGGTGGAATATTTCGGCCTGTGCTCCGTAGGAAGCGCGCTGATGCCGCGAAGCATCTCGGAGACCGTCTACACAGTTGGCAAAGCTGTCGATTCAGTCGTTCTGACGCTTCCCTATGTGAAGCGGTTCGCATGGTATGCGCTCCTGACTCTTAGGGCCTGACCACAGGCAGCAGGCCTAGCTCGGGCGAGTGAAGGAGCAACCGCCTTTCGCCAGCGCTTCAGAAGCTGCCAGCGAGATGATCGTTCGGCCTTAGCGCTGGCATTTGCTTAGCCCCTTGCGGCTTTTGCTTCCTCGAAATCGCTGACCGAGGTCCACCGGGGACGGGCGACAGGCACCTTCGCCAGCTTGAAGTAGCTGTAATACAGGAGGAAAGAGCCCATGATGTAAGGGTTGAAGGTATCGATCTCGACGAAGGACCGGATGAACAGAAGCATCATCACGCCGGCGAGAATCACGGACTCGGCTTGCCATGTCCTGAATACCAATGCCGATATGTGGCCCCACAGCGTGCGCAGAATGATCAGCGAAATCAGCGTCGCGCCGACATATCCAAGCTCGACGAGGGCTTCTATGTAGGTGTTGTGGAAGTGGAAGCCGGCTCGGGTCGTGATGTAGAATTCGTTCCAAAGCCGCTCGGCCTCGGCGAAACCCTGCACCCAATAGGCCGCATAGCCGACACCTAGGATCGGCGCTTGCTGCGCCGCATTCCAGCCCTGCTCCCAGAGATAGGTCCGTCCAGTGAGCGTGGAATCCTTTCCGAAAGCGCCAAGGACGAAATCCAGAAGTCCCGCGAAGGCAACCACGGTGATCACGACCAGCCCGCCTGCGCCAACCAGGAAAATCACCCGTCGATAGCGGAGCGAAAGCTTCTTGGTCATGGCGAGCAGAGCCACCAGAGCGAGAACCGCCGGTACCGAAGCCGTCGAGGTGGCGGAATGCGCAACGAACAGCAGATAGGCCGACAGGACGACGACCGGCGCCGTCAGGAAAAAGCTTATCCGTCCGCGTCTGAGAAAGACCAGGAAGACAATGCAAAAATAGATGCCGAGCGATGCGACAAAGCCGATCTGGTTTTTGGAGCTGAATGCGCCGACGAAATTGTACGTCCCGTCGAGAACATCATAGGAATAAGCCCCGACCTTGAGCGAATAGAGCAGGACGAGAAAAATCCCGATCAGTGAGCCGATCGTCAACGTCCGTACACTGAGGGTGCGCGCTGCAATGTAGGCGCAGGCAATATGAGAGCAGTATTGGATCGCCGTCCTCAACGTGATGCCGGGGGCATCCGACCAGAACACCGAGAGGCAGATGTAGATTGCAAACGCCAGCGGGAGCCAGGCGCTGGAGACATGTCGCAACAGCCGCCGGTAGTCCACCAGGATGAGGGGAAGCCAGACCGCATAATAGGCCAGGATCATGATTTGGCCGAAAACGGAGGAGTAGGAGAACGCCCAGATGGAAATGGCAACAGCGAATGCGCCGTAGACCGTGTTCTTCTCCGGGTCGACCAACAGAGATTTCGGAATCTTCATCTCGGTAGCGGATTCCCGTCCATCCAGTTCAATGCCGATTCGCCGCCTCGCCACGTGCGGGTGCTCTTATTGTGCAGTGCAATATAACCCATCCCCCGCAGCCTGTCACCCAAATGAGGCAAAAACACCTGTAAGGACGCCTTCAGGAGACGGGTAAGGACCACGATAGGCGGTCCGGCAAGAACCAACAATCCCCGCCATCCTCTGGCCGGAACCTCGCTGAGGGAGCGGGAACTCGTCCAGATCCTCCTCGCCGGCCATCCGGGCGCGACCATCGCCGAGAGAAGGTGTCGCCAGGAGACCAGGGATCTCAACCGCCTGCTCCTGGCCCACCATGAACCTGTTCGGAGGTTCCAATCCCGGCTTGAACTTGTCTGCCGTTGACTTCACATTCGCGGCCGACGGTGCCGTCCGGCGCCCGTCGGGATGGCAACAAGGGAAAACCATATGCCGATGAGTTTTGCGGGACGGTTTGCCGGACGGTCGGCCGTGATCACTGGTGGCGCCTCAGGCATCGGCTTGGCCGTGGCGCAAAGGATCGTCGAAGAGGGCGGGCGCGTTTGCGTCTGGGATCGCGACCCCGCCCAGATCGAACAGGCCAAGGCCGTCATTGCCGGCCTGCACGGCGTGACCGTCGATGTCGCTGATGCGGCAGCGGTCGAACATGCCGCTCTGAGTACGATCGAAGCGCTTGGCGCGGTCGATATCCTGGTCACCAGTGCGGCCATCACCGGACCGAACATGACGACGTGGGACTATTCGGTGGAGGATTGGCGCCGGGTCGTCGACATCAACATCAACGGCGTCTTCTATTGCAACAAGGCGCTGGTTCCGCACATGATCGAGCGCAATTACGGCAGGATCGTCAACATCGCCTCTATTGCCGGCAAGGAGGGAAATCCCAACGCATCGGCCTACAGCACCTCCAAGGCGGCGGTGATCGGCATGACCAAGTCGCTGGGCAAGGAACTGGCCAAGACCAAGGTGACGGTGAACTGCGTCACGCCGGCAGCCGTGCGCACCGCGATCTTCCAGCAGATGAGCCAGGAGCACATCGATTTCATGCTGTCGAAAATACCGATGGCGCGGTTTGGCGAGGTCGAGGAGGTGGCGGCGCTGATCTCATGGATCGCTTCCGAGGAATGCTCTTTCACGACGGCCGCCGTCTTCGACGTTTCCGGCGGCCGGGCGACCTATTGAAGCAAGTCAGGCGCGATCTACCGCCACTGGAGTTCACGTCGTTTGCTTAGCGTCGAACCGCCACTGTCCGACGAAGACCTGCTCGACCGCTTCCAGCGCGCGGCCTTCGGCTACTTCCTGGAGACCGTGAACCCGCAGAACGGTCTGGTCGCCGACACCTCGCGGCCAAATTGGCCGGCAAGCATCGCGGTCGTCGGCTTCGCCCTGTCCTGCTATCCGATCGGGGTCGAGCGTGGCTGGATGACACGAGACGCAGCCGCGGAACTGACGCTTGCCGCACTGCGCTTCTTTTGGAACAGCCGGCAAGGCAGTGGCGACGACGCCACCGGCCACAAGGGGTTCTACTACCATTTCCTCGATATGCAGACCGGCCGGCGCGCCTGGCGATGCGAATTGTCTATGGTCGACACGGCGCTTTTGATGGCCGGCGTGCTCGTGGCTGGCGCCTATTTCACAGGCGACAATGACGGTGAAACTGAGATCCGCGACCTGGCGGAGGTTCTCTACCGGCGCGTCGACTGGCGGTGGGCGCAAGGCGGCAGTCCGACCTTGCGACAGGGCTGGAAGCCGAAGAGTGGCTTTCTGCGTTATGGCTGGGAAGGCTACAACGAAGCGATGCTGCTCTACGTTCTGGCAATGGCCGCCCCGGACAAGCCAGCCTCGGACGACAGCTATACGGGCTGGACGGCGACATATCGGTGGGAGAACATTTACGGTTACGACGTGCTCTATGGCGGCCCGCTGTTCATGCACCAGTTCTCGCATGCCTGGATCGACTTCGACGGCATTCGCGATGCGTTCATGCAGGAGAAGAACTCGGACTATTTCGAAAACAGCCGCCGCTCGACGTTCCTTCACCGGGACTATGCACGGCACAACCCCTCCGGTCACGACGGCTACAGCGAAGAACTTTGGGGGCTTTCGGCGGGTGACGGACCCGGCAATTTCCGCGCACGGATCGAGCGGCGGCCGCGCAAATTTTCCGGCTACGCGGCGCGCGGTGCACCATTCGGCCCCGACGACGGAACGATAGCACCGTGGTCGTATCTCGCATCGCTGCCCTTCGCGCCGGAAATCTGCCTGCCGGCGCTGCGCCATCTCAGAGAACGCCACCCCGAGGTGACCGACAGTTTCAGGATGCCGAGCGGCTTCAACCCGACGCTGGCGAACCGGCGAAAGTTCGGGCCGAGCGGCTGGGTATCGGAAGGGCACTACGGACTGGACCAGGGTATCGTCGTGCTGATGATCGAAAACCACCGCTCGCGCCTGATCTGGAACCTGATGCGGTCAAATCAGCATATCCGCCATGGCCTGCAAAAGGCCGGGTTCAACGGCGGTTGGCTGTCGCAGCCGGCGAGCCCTCGCGAGGCTGCCTGCGTCGGATGACGGGACCATCGAACCCGGAAACCATACCCACCTGATCAAGGATCGACGCGACTTGGCACTTGCACGGCTGCAGCGCCGCATCCAACGCTTGACGAAAGCGCTATTCGGCTAAAGAAGATTGAAGCGCAATGGCATGGCCGCGGAACATTTCTAGATGTTGCCCAAAATAAAAATCGACTATGTGGTCCGGCTGCTGGCGCGGGGTTACGTATGCCTGCCGCTTCGTGCCGGCGGCAAGCACCTCGACCTCGAGGCCATGGGATATCATCCGCTGCATTTGCAAACCTGCCGCAAGGACCTGAAGGAGCTCGCCTTCTGTTCCATTGCGTTCCAGCTGTCGCAGAAGCCACCGACCGGCGAAGACATCGAGCGCTGGTTTCACGACTTCGCCGGAAATGTCGGCATATTGGGAGGATTTTCCAACCTGCTGATCCTGGATTTCGACAACGCCGCCGCATATCGGGGCTGGTTCGGCATCCACGGTGAAATTGCAAACCGCACACCGGTCGCAAGGACTCCGAACGGCTTCCATGTCTATCTGAGGGCACGTGAACCGATGGTGTCCTCCAGCCTGCATTTCGGCATGCGCCGGGTCGGCCACGTCAAGGCGCTTGGCGGTTACGTGGTGGGCAGCCCCTCGGTGCTGAAGGACGGCTCCTCCTATAGCTGGTTGGACAACCAGTCGCCGTTCGATGTCGAACCGCAGCTGGTCGAGAACCTCGCCGATCTTTCGCTGCGTCCGGTCTCGCCGCTCAAGCATTATTACGATCGTGTGCGAAACCGAGGCTTTTTCGAGCGGCAGTGAGTAAATCGGGGGAAACGCGATTGAACGTCACGGTCGTCATCCCGGCAAGGAATGCTGCCGCGACGATCGATACCACGCTACGCAGCCTGATGTCCGACAGGGATCTGATCGGCGAAATCCTTCTGGTCGATGACGGTTCCGACGATCAGACCGCGTCTGCCGCGATCGCAAGCGCGCAGCGATACGGATTGCCGCTGGAGGTGGTGAGTGTTCGCCTCGGCAGCGCCGGCGCCGCGCGCAATGTCGGAATTGCGCGGGCCAGGGGCAAATCCATATTCTTCCTCGATGCGGATGACGAGTTGATAGAGGGAGGCCTATCGCTTTTACAGGACGCCCTCCGGCGCAATCCCGAAGCAGGCCTGTCGATCGGGGCCAGCATCCGTCGCACAAACGGGCGGCCGGACAAGCTCAAGACCCCGCACGGATACACCAGCGACAGAGCTCAAAACACCAGGCGATATCTTCTCAACGAGCTCTGGCCGATCGCCATGGGAAGTGCGCTGGTCACGACATCAGCGACGGCCGCCATTCGCTTTCCGGAAGCGATCGGCCTCGACGAAGACACGTGTTACTGGGTCGCCCTGCTCGCGCGCTTCGACGCGGCGATCGTCTCGGCTCCGGTGCTGCTCTACCATCACGACGAGACACGAATGGCGCAGCGCTTCATCCTTGCGCCGCGCAGGACGTTTCTTGCCATTGCGCTCGAACTGGACAGGCTGGCTGACTTTGGCGTCGAGAGGGAGGCCCTTCAATGGCGAAAGTCCTGGATCGCGCAGCGGATTTCACGGCAGCTCATAAAGCACGAAAGATACGCCGACGCGGCAGGCATGATGCGGGCCGTTCGCGCCCATAAAGCATTCGGCCGGAGCTGGAAGGCCTTGCAGTACAGCGCCCGGATCCACGTCGGAGCCATGACTGAAAAGCACAGGCCGGATGCAAAGGTTACCATCCCCAACCACGGTAAGGAGCGGCGCACGCTGGTGCTGTCCTACGATCCGGCCTTCCCTCCTACCTCGGGCGCGGATCTCAGGAACCATCGCAACGCCGTGGCCGCGGCGGAATTCGGACCGGTCTGCCTTGTCTCGATCCGGCCGCAGGCCGATCCATCGAAACCGGCCGATACCCGCATTCGAACGGCTTCTTTGACGACCGAGGGGGAAGCCCGTACAGCCTCGATCGGCTGGTGGAGAATCAGTGCCGAGAAACGAATTCCACGCACCGCGCTGACGCATCTCGGGGCGATTGTCCGCGAATTTGCCCCGGACAGCATCGTCGTCGAGGGCATTGCGCTGTTCAAGCTGCTGCGGCCCTTGCGGCCCTTGGCCGGGCAGCTCATCCTCGATATGCACAATGTCGAGTCCGACCTGGCGGGACAGTTGCATCGCGCTGACGACACAGGATCGACGCCTGCCATCGCCGCCGCCCTTGGCGTCAGGCGCCTCGAAAGAAAGGCGCTCGCCATCGTCGACAGGGCCTGGGTCTGTTCGAAGCAGGATTACGAAAGGCTGGCGGCTCTTTGCCCGCACAAGGTGCCGATCGATATCGTGCCGAACGGCATCCCTCGTTTCGAGGACATTCCCGTGGACCTGCCGGCGGAGGCTGCGACGTCCGACGGCTTTCCGGTCATCCTGTTTGTCGGCCATCTCGGATACAAGCCAAACATCGACGCCGCCGAACGACTGGCCGGCACCATCCTGCCCCGCTTCCGGCAACGATTGCCGACCGCGAGACTGGTTCTTGCCGGCCGATATCCAAAGCCGGCCGTGAAAGCACTGACCGGACTGCAGGGCGTGGACCTCATGGAAAATCCGGACGATATCAGACCACTGCTGTCGCGCGCGCATCTCAGCATCATTCCGCTTTCGACAGGCGGCGGGACGCGCATCAAGGTTCTCGAAGCGATGGCCTGGGGCATTCCGGTGGTTGCGACGCCGCTGGCGGTCGAGGGCCTGGACCTGGTCGAAAATGAAGAGGTGCTTCTATCGGATTCGGATGAACGGCTTGCCGACATGGCCATCGAGCTTTGTCTGGACCGCACGCGCATGGCGAGCCAGCGTGTCCAGGCGCATGAGGCCGTATGGTCCAGGTTCGGTCCTGAAGCCATCCGCAATGCCGTCCGCGGCGGCTTTGGGCTGGACGATGCCGACGCATGCCGCCCACGCCTTCCAAACACCGATCGATGAGCTGCCGATGATCCCGCCCATCCTGCACCAGACGTGGAAGACCGACAGCGTCCCTGCCCGCTTCCAGGGCTATGTCGAAAGCTGGAAACGGCACCATCCCGGCTGGACGACGATGTTCTGGAGCGACCGGATGCTGCTTGAGTTCGTCGCCGAGTACTATCCGGATTTCCTGCCGATCTTTTGCAGCTATTCGAACGGTGTGATGCGCGCCGATGCGGCACGCTATCTGCTGCTCTATCATTTTGGCGGGGTCTACGCCGACATCGACTGCGAATGCGTCGCCCCTTTCGATGCGATCATGAGCGAGGACCGGGTCGTGCTCTGCAAGGAGCCGGATACGCACGCGCTCGTCCAGGCAAAGTTTCGCGGCCTGCCCTATTTGCTGTTCAACGGCACGATGGCGAGCCCGCCCCGGCATCCCTTCTGGCTGCAGGTCCTGTCCCTGTTGCCGGGGCTGGTCCATGCCAAGGAAGCGCTCGACGCGACCGGCCCCTGCGTGCTGACCTCGGCGCAGCTCGGCTATGGCGACCAGACGGCTTTAGCCATACACGCTTCCACCCTGTTCGCGCCTATGGACTCGGCCGGGCGCACGGATATGCCGGTTGGCAACGGAGCGCAGACGCTGTCGATCCATCATTGGGCCGGCACATGGTGGACGCCGCGACCCGCAGCGCGGTGGCGGGATACGATCCGCAGTCACGCCTACCGGCTCTGGCATCATCTGACGCGCGGCGCGCATCTCGACGAGGCCGCGGCGAAGGCGAGCGTCAGCCAGGCGGCGCTTTCGGCAGCGCCGCCGTCGGGCTCGAATGTCGCCATTCTGGTGCCGCTGCGCGATGCGGCCGACCATATCCAGCCGTTCCTCGATGCGTTGCAGGTGCTCGACTACCCGAAGGACAGGATCAAGCTGGTCTTCTGCGAGGGCGACAGTTCGGACGGGAGCTGGGAAAGACTGCAGGCGGCAGTGGCGCCGCTTGCCGGCGTCTATCGTGGCGTCGTCCTGCTGCAAAAGCATGTGGGCACACGCCTCGACCGGGCCAAGCGAACAAAATCGCGACAGCAGCGCGAGAGACGGGGCGCCATTGCCAAGGTACGCAATCACCTGATCGATCATGGACTGGATGCCGACGATGCCTGGGCGCTGTGGATCGATATCGATGTGTGGCGATTTCCAAGCAATGTCTTGAACCGGCTGATCGGAAGTGGGCATCGCATCGCGGTTCCCAACTGCGTGAAGATCGCCGGCGGCGACAGCTTCGACCTCAACAGCTTCGTCACCACTCAGCCTGAAAAGAATTATCGCTACTATCGTGAAATACGCGGCGGCCTTTACCAGCCGCCTGCCTATTTCATAGGCCGTCTTCACCTCAGCGACGTTCGCCATCTCGAAAGCATCGGTCTCGATGGGGTCGGTGGAACCATGCTTCTCGTCGACGCCGCATTGCATCGCGGCGGTCTTCGGTTCCCGGAAATTCCCTACCGCGATCTCATCGAAACCGAAGGCTTTGGCGCTCTCGCCAACGATCTGGGCATCAGACCCGTCGGTCTTCCCAAGCTTGAGATACTCCATGTTCCGTGGTGATCGGGACTGACCGGCGCCGCTCGAGCTCTTGCCGGATGGGCTCCAGATAGGCTTGCGGCCGCAGCCGTTGCCAAAGGAAATCGCGGTCGGTCAGATGCGCGACCTGGCCGATCCACCGCTCCATCATTTCGGGATTCCGGACCTGTTGCCAATCATCGACTATGATGACGGGCAGCCCTTCATAGAGAGGGTCGAGCGGTGACGTCTTTGTCATGACGATGCAGCCCAGATACAGCAGTTCCCACGTCCTGTGGCAGTCGAGGCCGCTTCCAGCCGTCGAAAGGACCAGCGGGTACTGTGCATAGCGCTCCCAGATCGAGCGTTGCGGTAGCCGCTTTTCAAGAAAATCGATGTGCGGGCATCCCTTCAGGGCATCGACCAGGTCCCGTCGCTCCCTCGGACCCCTGCTCAAATTGAGATCACAGAATATCCTGAGCGGGCGGCGCTCCGGCGCGGCCTGCCGACGGCGAATGGTTTCGAGTAGCCTCGCAAGCTGTCCGGGCGTGCTGAAGCTGCGCATCGTGTGAAGATCGAGCCCGATCGGGAAAGGTTTGAGCTTGGGGTGATCGCCGTCGCAGTTCTGGGTGCACCAGGACACCAGAAAAGGGTTGGCGAGAAGCCGGTCGACGGTATCTTTCGCGAGATTTGACGGCACCGACGCATCGCCATCCGTCGTCACCAGCGCGAACGGCGCCTTGATGGTCGGCAGGGCCACCTCGGCGAACGTGTCGAGGTCGCAGACACGCAATTCCCTGGCCCGGGTGCTCAGACGTAGCCAGACCACGCCGTGCGCACCGCTATAGTGCTTGCGGAAGAATGCCTCCGTCTGTGCCGATTCGGTCGGTGCGTATCGATACCAGAGTGGACCGGCAAAATCGCAGAAGGAGCCGATTCCCTTGGACCATAACAGCGGAGGAACGGGGAGAAAGGGCAGCGCGGCGGAATGAACCGCCTTTTTCAAGAGCTTTCGCCGACGAACCTTGCCCATCTGCAAGAACTAGCCCAGGCACCGGCGACGTTGCAATGTCGGGCACGAAGATGTTCGCCCGCCACCGCATCCCGAAGTTTCGACCTCGGGCCATGACTTTTTCCGCCAGCGATGCGGCCGACTCCGCTTGCCTGGGCTCGTTTTGCGTCGACTTGCCTAGCCGGCGAATGTGTAGGCGGTTTTCACCGTCGTGTAGAATTCCGCCGCGTAGCGACCCTGCTCGCGCGGGCCATAGCTCGATCCCTTGCGTCCGCCGAAAGGCACATGGAAGTCGACGCCCGCCGTCGGCAGGTTGACCATCACCATGCCGGCCTCCGAATTGCGCTTGAAATGCGTGGCGTGCTTGAGGCTCGACGTGCAGATGCCCGATGTCAGGCCGAACGGCGTATCGTTGGCCACCGCCAGTGCCTCGTCATAATCCTTGACGCGGATGACGTTGGCGACCGGTCCGAAAATCTCCTCGCGTGAGATGCGCATGGCGTTGGTGGCTTCGGTGAACAGTGCCGGTTGCAAGTAGAAGCCACGGGTTTCGCGATCGAGCCGGTCGCCGCCAAAGGCGAGATCGGCGCCCTCCTGGCGGCCGATGGCGATGTAGTCTTCGTCCTGCTTCAACTGGCTCTGGTCGACGACCGGCCCGATCTGGGTTTTCGCATCGAGAGCGTCGCCGATGACCAGCTTGCCCAGGCGATCCTTCATCGCGTCGACGAAGCGGTCATGGATGCCCTCGGTGACGACCAGGCGGGACGATGCGGTGCAGCGCTGGCCGGTCGAGAAGTATGCGCCGTTGATCGCGCAATCGACGGCCGTGCCGAGGTCGGCATCGTCGAGCACGACTAACGGGTTCTTGCCGCCCATTTCGAGCTGGAATTTGCGCATGTGCTCGACGCTCGCTGCAGCCACGCGCTTGCCGGTGCCGACCGAGCCGGTGAAGGTGATGGCGTCGAGGTCGGGGCTGTCGAGCATGGCCTGGCCGACCACCGACCCCTTGCCCATAACGAGATTGAGCACACCCTTCGGCAGGCCGGCGCGGTGCAGGATGTCGACAATGGCCCAGGCGCTCTCCGGAACCAGGTCGGCCGGCTTGAAGACAATGGTGTTGCCGTAGGCCAGGGCAGGGGCGATCTTCCAGGCCGGGATGGCGATCGGGAAGTTCCACGGCGTGATGATGCCGACGACGCCGACCGCCTCCCGCGTGATCTCGACACCGACGCCGGGCCGCACACTCGGAACCAGCTCGCCCGACAGGCGCAGCGTCTCGCCGGCAAAGAAGTCGAATATCTGGGCCGCCCGCACGGTCTCGCCAACGCCCTCGACCAGCGTCTTGCCTTCCTCGCGTGCCAGATTTCGGCCCAATTCGTCCTTGCGCGCCATAATCTCATCCGACGCCTTCTTCAGCACCGCATGGCGCGCCAGCGGACCCGACCGGGACCACGCCGGAAACGCTTGTTTCGCTGCTGTGATCGCCTGCCGAGCCTGATCGGCGCCTGCCGACGCATACTCGCCAACCACATCGTCGAGATTGGATGGATTGATGTTGCGGGAGGCGGCGTCGCCCACCCACTCGCCATCGATGAGGTTCTTTCGAAACGGGATCATGTCGCTGTCTTCCTTGTCGTCGTTCGATTGCCGTCTATCTGGACCACCGGCCGCCCCGCCGCAAGGCCGCCGACGGCAAAGTTCTCTTCCTCGACAGGCATATGCTAGGTGTCGAGGCGGTAAAACATGATTCTTGAAAGGCGCGATACGGATCGCGCCGGGAGGAAGCACCATGTCCGACAGCGCCTTGCCGCTGGTGATCAGCGCGCCCGAACCGCGCACGCTCGACCTGATCTTCACGTCCGAGGCACTGACGAGATTCCGCGCCAAATACCGCATCGTTGAAACGACGCCTGAAGGTGTCGCAACCCTCCCAGCCGATGTGCTCGCCGAAGCGCGCTACATCGTCGGCCAGCCGCCGATCGCGCCGGAGACGCTGGAAAGGATGACGGCGCTGCGCTGCGTCTTCAATGTCGAGAGCAATCTCATCAACAACATGCCGTATGAAACGCTGTTTTCGCGCGGCATCCATGTCGTCACCACGGGTATGGTCTTCGCCGAGCCCGTTGCCGAACTCGGTCTTGCCATGGCGCTCAATCTCGCCCGCGACATCGTCGACGCCGATCTCGCCTTCCGGCAAGGCAGGGAACTTTGGGGCGGCGACGGCAACCAGACGGCGCGGCTTCTCTCCGGCGCGGATGTCGGCATCATCGGCTTCGGCGATCTCGGCCGCGCGCTCAACCGGCTGCTGTCGGGCTTTCGCACGCGGACCAAGGTCTTCGATCCGTGGCTGCCGCCGTCGATCCTCATCGACAACGGCGTAGAGCCGGCTGCGCTCGACACGGTTTTGTCGAGCAGCGATTTCGTCTTCGTCGTCGCGTCGGTGACCAGTGAAAACCAGGGTTTTCTCGGCGCCGAGGCCTTTGCCAGAATGCGCAAGGGAGCCGCCTTCATCCTGCTCAGCCGTGCCGGCGTGGTCGACTTTCCAGCGCTGATGGACGCCGTTCGCCGCGGTCACATCGTCGCCGCCAGCGACGTGTTTCCGGAAGAGCCGCTGGCGCAGGATCATCCCGTGCGCTCGCTGCCCGGCTTCCTGCGCTCCGCCCACCGGGCCGGCGCGCTCGACGTCGCCTTCAAGCGCATGGGCGACATGGTGCTGGAAGACATGGACCTGATCGACCACGGCCTGCCGCCGATGCGTTCCAAGCGGGCCGAACGCGAGACCGTTTCGCGCATGCGTTCGAAGCCGGTCGACAAGAACTGAGCCGCCAGACCAGCGTTTGCGCGGGCTTCTCAGATGGTGAACGACCAGAACAGGCAGGCCAGCGTCGCTGCGGCGAAAACGACGAAGAACAGGCTTCTCAGCAGGATGTTGCGGCGCAGCTCGTTCATGAAGAGATGGCATCCGACGACGGCTGCGACAAACAGGAAGCGCCAGTTCAGCAGCGCCGGCAAGATGCTGCCCTGACCGGAAGCCCATCTGGCGACGAGACAGCCAATGATGGTCGCGAACAAAACGATCATAGCCCAGAAGATGGCATCCGCGGCATGTGTCAGGACGATGCCGGCGGCCCTGATCGGCAAAACCATCATCAGAAGCGCACTGAAGAAATAGACTGATGCAAGCGGGATGAACGTCCCGGCATCGGCAATGCCGTCCAGGCGTTTGGCGCCGATCGCGCCATAGGGATAGCCATGCTTGGCCACCGCCAGGCTCAGCGCCATCAGCAAAGCCGTCAGTACGGCGACCAGTGCGAATGAAGTGAGAGCCTTACTCATGCCGTTTCCTGTCCACCGTTCCTTGTTCTTGGCGAATCGACCAAGGACGTTGGTAGCCCACGGTTGTAAATTGCTGGTAAGCGTCAACGCAGCGCGGTGGCAGCTTTGTGGGACGGCCTTTGCAGCAGAACCGTTCCGGCCACAGGAAATTCAACAGCGGCCGCGCATTCACTCCGCCGCTTGAAGATTTCGTGCACCGATGATGGTCCTGATCTCCGCGCGGCAGGAGCCGCAATTGGTGCCGGCATGCAGGGTGGCGCCGATCGCCTCGACACTGGTGCAGCCGCTGCGCACCGCTTCCGCGATCTGATTGGCGCCAACCCCGAAACAGGAGCAGACGATGGCGCCACGGTCGACGCGATTGCCGCCCGGCCGCCCGGCCACGATCGCCAGCCGGCCGCGCCGATCGGCATGGTCCGCACTCAACTGCTCCACCGCCCAACCGCGCGATACGCCGACCGGCTTGGGCGCGAGATAGAGCGCGCCAGCCAGACGACTGCCGGCGAAACGGGCGAAGCGATAGTGCCCGCCGGCGACGTCATGATAGGCGAGCGTCTCGCCTAGCGCGTCCGCCCCGAGAAGCGAAGCCGCGAAAGCCGACCAGTCCCGGCCAGCCTTCAACGCAAGCTCGAGGCGCCAGCCGGCGGCGCAGCGGGCGAGGCTCCAATAGTCGGCGTCGATCGAGGCCGGCCGTTCGGCAAGGACCGCGAAGCCGAAGGCGGCGGCAGCGAAGCGTTCCACGCGGGCGGCAACGTTCTTCGAGGCCGGCTGGCCTGAAATCGCGTCGGTGATGGGCGCCACCAGCGCATCGACTCGGGCGCGCGCTGAGAACTGGTCCGTCCAGTGCATCGGCACGAAGACCGAGCCCGGCCTCTGCCGCGCCGTCACCAGTGCGCGAAGCAGCACCTCGCCATGCGCGGTCGAGACGCGCACGATGTCGGCGTCGCCGATGCCGAAGTGCTGCGCATCCGCCGGGTGGATTTCGACGAAGGGCTCGGCCATGTGCTGGGACAGCCGCTGGCTCTTGCCCGTGCGCGTCATGGTGTGCCAGTGGTCGCGAACCCGCCCGGTGTTGAGGATCAGCGGGAAGTCGGGACCGATGCGGGTATGGGCTGTTGGGCGGATGGCGATGAAGCGCGCCTTGCGGTCGGGCGTGTAGAAATTGCCGTTGGCGAAGAAGCGGGTGCTGGCGTTACCTTCCAGCCTCCGCCCAGCCTGGACGTGCTCTTCTGACGAAAGTCCCGCTTGAACACCCCCCTCCGGTCTGCCGGCCATCTCCCCCTCAAGGGGGGAGATCGGCAGTTCCACCGACGGCGCTCTTTCTGCAACGCTGACAACTGGCGAAGGCCACGGTGACGGCTGATCTCCCCCCCTGAGGGGGAGATTGCCGGCAGGCCAGAGGGGGGTGCCTGGGTTCGGCACTGGCCATTGGAATGGCGCCAATTCCTCATAGGTCTCGGCATCAACACCTGCATAGGCGCCTATATCAAAGTCGCGGGCGCCGTCATTCTCGAATGCCGAGAGCGCGGCATGCTCGGCGAATATCTCCGCCGGCGACGCATGCGAAAACGCCTCGCCAAAACCCATCCGCCTGGCCACTTCGGCGATGATCCACCAATCCGGCCGCGCCTCGCCGGGTGCCGGCAAAAAGGCGCGCTGGCGCGAGATGCGGCGCTCCGAATTGGTGACGGTGCCGTCCTTCTCGCCCCATGCGGCGGCGGGCAGCCGGACATGGGCGTGGCGGACCGTATCGGTCTTGGCCATTACGTCCGACACCACGACGAACGGGCAGACCTTGATCGCCGCTTCGACGGCATCGGCATCCGGCATCGAATCGACCGGGTTGGTTGCCATGATCCACAGCGCCTTGATGCGCCCGTCGGCCACGGCTTGGAACATCTCGACCGCCTTCAGGCCGGTTTTTTCGGCGACGGCTGGCGCGCTCCAGAACCGCCGCACGCGGTCGCGATGCTCGGGATTTTCGATCTCCATATGGGCGGCCAGCATGTTGGCCATGCCGCCAACCTCGCGGCCGCCCATGGCGTTGGGCTGGCCGGTCACCGAAAATGGCCCGGCGCCGGGCTTGCCGACGCGGCCGGTGGCGAGATGGCAATTGATAATAGCGTTGACCTTGTCGGTGCCCGAGGACGACTGGTTCACGCCCTGGCTGTAGACCGTCACCGTCTTCGCCGTCGCGGCAAACAGGCTGTAGAAGCGGACAAGCTCGTCCCCGCCGAGGCCCGCGGCAGCGGCGATGCCGGCGAGATCGAGCGCCGAGGCGGCGGCAATCGCGCCGTCAAAGCCCGTCGTATGCGCTGCGATATAGGCGCGGTCCAGTACGTCCTGTTCGCCAAGATAGGCGAGCAGACCGGTGAACAGCGCGACGTCGCCATCGGGCGCGATCGCCAGATGCATGTCTGCGAGATCCGATGTCATGGTGCGGCGCGGATCGATCAGCACCACCTTCATCTCGGGCCGCTTTTCCCGGGCAGCGGCAATGCGCTGGTAAAGCACCGGATGGCACCAAGCGAGATTGGAGCCGACCAGCACGATCAGGTCGGCAAGCTCCAGATCCTCATAACTGCCCGGCACCGTGTCGGAGCCGAAGGCGCGGCGGTGGCCGGCGACCGACGAGGCCATGCACAGGCGCGAATTGGTGTCGATATTGGCCGAACCGACAAACCCCTTCATCAGCTTGTTGGCGACGTAATAATCCTCGGTCAGCAACTGGCCGGAGACGTAGAAGGCGACCGCGTCGGGGCCGTGCTCGGCGATGGTCCGCGAAAAGGTCGAGGCGACGAGGTCGAGCGCTTCGTCCCAGCCGGTGCGGCGATCGTGGATCTCCGGGTAGAGCAGCCTGCCGTCGAAGTCGATCGTCTCGGCCAGCGCCGAGCCTTTGGAACAGAGCCGGCCGAAATTCGCCGGATGGTCAGGATCGCCGCGGACGGTCACTTCACCGTCCGCGGCGACCTTCGCCAGCACGCCGCAGCCCACCCCGCAATAGGGGCAGGTGGTCCTCACCTCGCGCGCTTCGTCGATCTTCATGCTCAGGCCGCGCGGCTGGCCAGCGCTTCCAGCGCGATGAACAGACGCTCGCCCTCGATCCGCACCGGAATGGTGCGCACCGCGCCTTCGTCGGCGCCGAGCGCCTTGCCCGTCTCCAACGAAATCACCCAATTGTGCAGAGGACAGGTCACGGCCGCGCCATGCACGATGCCCTGGCTGAGCGGCCCGCCCTTGTGCGGACAATGGTCGTCGATGGCGAAGACCTGATCGTCCGCTGTGCGGAAGACGGCAATCTTGCCTTCTGGTGTCGCGACGCAGCGTGCGCCGCGGCGCGGAATGTCCGATATGGAGCCGATTGATACCCAGTTCATCATGGTCACTCCGCCGCCTGCGCAAAGCCGACCGAAGCCATCGGCCGGAACTCGTGCTTGTCCTTGCCGGAAACGCGTTCCGACCACGGGTCGACCTGTGCGAATTTTTGGCTGAAGACGAAGCGATCGAAATAGGCCTTGCGCTTCTCGCCATCGTCCATGATCTGGCGCTTGATCTCGGCGATGCCAATACGCTTGGCCCATTTGTAGATGCGCTCGAGATAGCGGCCCTGCTCGCGATACATCTGCGTCAGCGCCACGATATGCTCCAGCGCCTCATCCTCGGTTTTCACCAGGCCGAGCACCTCGGTGCCCTTGATGTCGAGGCCGGCGGCGCCGGCGAAATGGATCTCGTAGCCTGAATCGACGCAAATGACGCCGACATCCTTGCAGGTTGCCTCGGCGCAGTTCCTCGGGCAGCCCGACACCGCCATCTTGACCTTGGCCGGGGTCCACGACCCCCACATGAACTTCTCGATGCGGATGCCCAAACCGGTCGAATCCTGCGTGCCGAAGCGGCACCAGTCCGAACCGACGCAGGTCTTCACCGTGCGCAGCCCCTTGGCATAGGCCTGGCCGGAAACGAAGCCGGCCTGGCCGAGATCGGCCCACACCGCCGGCAGGTCCTCCTTGCGGATGCCGAGCATGTCGATGCGCTGGCCGCCGGTGACCTTGACCATCGGGATCTCGAACTTGTCGACGACGTCGGCAATGGCGCGCAGTTCGGCGGCATTGGTGACGCCGCCCCACATGCGCGGCACCACCGAATAGGTGCCATCCTTCTGGATGTTGGCGTGGACGCGCTCGTTGATGAAGCGCGACTGGTAGTCGTCGGCATACTCGTCCGGCCAGTCGCAGACGAGATAGTAGTTGAGCGCCGGGCGGCATTTGGCGCAGCCGCAGGAGGTGGTCCATTCCAGTTCCTGCATGACGGCGGGAATGGTCTTCAGGCCCTTGGCCTTGATCAGCCGGCGGACCTCGTCATGGCCGAGCGTGGTGCAGCCGCACATCGGTTGCACCGCCGCCGGATTGTATTTGTCGCCGATGGTCAACACCATCAGCTTCTCGACCAGCCCGGTGCAGGAGCCGCAGGAAGCGGACGCCTTGGTGTGGGCGCGCACGTCGTCTAGCGAGGTCAGGCCCTTGGCCGTGATCGCGCCCGTGATCTTTCCCTTGCAAACGCCGTTGCAGCCGCAGATTTCCGCATCATCCGGCAAGGCTGCAACGGCCGCCATAGGGTCCAGGGAGGCACCTCCCTGGTATGACTGGCCGAAGATAAGCGTATCGCGCATTTGCGATATGTCGGTCTGCTTCTTCTTGAGGTCGTTGAACCAGGCGCCGTCCGCCGTCTCGCCATAGAGCACGGTGCCGATGATGCGGTCATCCCTAAGCACCAGCCGCTTGTAGATTCCGGCGGCAGCATCGCGCAGGACGATCTCCTGGCGGTCCTCGCCCTCGGCGAAGTCGCCGAGCGAGAACAGCTCGATACCGGTGACCTTGAGCTTGGTCGGCGTGTCCATATGGACGAAAGCCGCCGCCTCGTTGCCGGCAAGCTGGCTGGCGGCAACGCGCGCCATCTCGTAGAGCGGCGCGACCAGTCCATAAACCTGGCCGTTGACCTCGGCGCATTCGCCAAGCGCATAGATGTCTGGATCGTTGCTGCGCATGCCGGCGTCGACGACGATGCCGCGATTGACCGCGATGCCTGCCTCTTTCGCCAACGCCGCATTCGGTCTGATACCTACCGCCATGACGACCAGCGTCGCCGGGATGATGGTCCCGTCGGCAAGCTCCACCTGCTCGACCTTGCCCTTGCCTGTGATCGCCTGGGTGTTGGCCCTGGTGATGACCTTGATGCCGCGCTGCTCGACGGCGCGCTGCAAAAGATAACCGGCAGCCGGGTCGAGCTGGCGCTCCATGAGCGTCGGCATGACATGCAGCACGGTGACGTCCATGCCCTGCGCATTCAAGCCAGCCGCCGCCTCCAACCCGAGCAGGCCGCCGCCGATAACGACGGCCTTGGCCCGCGACTGGGCGGCAAGCAGCATGGCCTGGACGTCGTCGAGATCGCGATAGGTGAGCACGCCCGGCAGATCGTGGCCGGGCACCGGAATGATGAACGGCACCGAGCCGGTGGCGATGACCAGCTTGTCATAGGGCTCGGTAACGCCGTGATCGGAAGTGACGGTCTTCGCTGCCCGGTCGATGGCGACGATCTTGTGGCCCTTGTAGAGGGTGATGCCGTTGGCGATGTACCAGCCGTCGCCATGGATGATGATCTCCTCGAAGGCCTTCTCGCCGGACAGCACCGGCGACAGCATGATGCGGTCGTAATTGACCCGCGGCTCGGCGTTGAAGATGGTGACCTGGTAGCGACCGGGCGCCTGTTCGAAGAGGTGCTCGAGCATCCGCCCGGGCGCCATGCCGTTGCCGATGATGACGAGTTTTTCGGTCATATTGTCACTCCGCGGCTTCGACGAAGCGATGGCGTTCGTAGAGGAACTTCAGCACCGCCTCGCGGCAGCGCAGGAAGGTCCGGTCGGAGGAGAGCTCGATGCGCCGGCGCGGCCGGGCCAGCGGCACCGGAAGCACCTCGCCGATGGTTGCCGCCGGGCCGTTGGTCATCATGACAATGCGGTCGGACAACAGCACCGCCTCGTCGACATCGTGGGTGATCATGATTGTCGTCGAGCCAAGCCTCGAATGGATATCCATGACCGCATCCTGCAGATGGGCGCGGGTCAGCGCGTCGAGCGCGCCGAAGGGCTCGTCGAGCAAGAGTATCTTCGGCTCCATGGCCAGCGCCCGGGCGATGCCGACGCGCTGCTTCATGCCGCCCGATATTTCGGCCGGGCGCTTGTCCTTGGCATGCGCCATCTGCACGAGATCGAGATTGCGCATGATCCAGTCGTGCCGCTCGGCCCGGCTCCTGGTGCGGCCGAAGACCTTCGACACCGCCAGATTGATGTTTTCGTAGACCGTCAGCCACGGCAGCAGGCTGTGGTTCTGGAATACCACGGCGCGTTCGGGACCGGGGCTATCGACCTCCTTGTCTTCCAACAGAACCGCGCCGGCAGAGACCTTGGTCAGCCCGGCGATCAGGTTGAGCAACGTCGACTTGCCGCAGCCGGAGTGGCCGATGATCGAGACGAATTCGCCCTTGTCGATGGTCAGCCGGATGTCTTTCAGCACCTCGCTGACCTGGCTGCCGCGAGCGAAGGATTTGTCGATATGGTCGAGTTTCAGATAGGCCGTCATTGCCCTCTCCTCACTTTGCCGTTGTGCCGCGGGTGACGAAGGCGCCGACCGCCGCGACCAGACGGTCAAGGCAAAAGCCAGTGACGCCGATATAGGCCAACGCGACGATGATGTCGGGCAGCCGCGACGAGTTCCAGGCGTCCCAGATGAAGAAGCCGATGCCGACGCCGCCGGTCAGCATTTCGGCGGCGACGATGGCGAGCCAGGACAGGCCGATGCCAATGCGCAGGCCGGTGAAGATGTAAGGTGCCGCGGCCGGCACCATGATCTTCACGAAGAACTCGAGCTGGTTGAGCCTGAGGATGCGCGAGACGTTGCGGTAGTCCTCGGGAATGTTACGGACACCGACGGCGGTGTTGATGATCACCGGCCAGATCGAGGTGATGAAGATGACGAAGATCGCCGACGGGCTGGAATCGCGGAAAGCGGCCAGTGACAGCGGCAGCCAGGCGAGCGGCGGCACGGTGCGCAATATCTGGAACACCGGATCGAGGCCGCGCATCGCCCAGATCGACTGGCCGACCAGGGCGCCGAGGGCGACGCCGACGATTGCAGCCAGGCCGAAGCCGATAGCGACGCGCTGCAGCGAGATCAGCACCCGCCAGGCCAGTCCGATATCCTGCGGACCGTAGTCGAAGAACGGATGGGCGATCAGATCGTAGGCCTCGTTCCATACCTGGCTAGGTGGCGGCAAGCTGGCATTGGGCGACGAGCAAGCGATCTGCCAGACAACGAGCATGACGATGATGACGACGGCCGGCGGCACCAGGGTGCTCGCCAGCTTGCCGGCGATCGCGGCGGGATCGAAGCGGCGCCTCACCTTGGCGGTGAAAGCTATGACCTCTGCAGGCTTGGCCGGGGCGGGGAACGCCTTCACCTTGCTGTCCTCGATGGCTTGGATAGACATTTCGTAAAAAACTCCTTGAGCACTTGGAGTGACAAGCGATGCCAGCGACGCCGCTTGCCGTCGACGTCAGGCCGATGCCTTGATCTTGAGGCTGTCGAGATAGGCGGACGGGTTGGCCGGATCGAAGATCTTGCCGTCAAAGAAGGTCTCGACGCCGCGCGATGAAGACGCCGGGATATCGGCCGCAGCGACGCCAAGATCCTTCGCCGCCTCGCGCCACAGATCCTCGCGGTTGACCTGGTCGACCAGCGCCTTGATGTCGGTGGTCGCCGCGAATTTGCCCCAGCGGATGTTCTCGGCGAGGAACCAGCTGTCGTGGCTCTTGAACGGGTAGGACACACCACCCTTCCAGAACTTCATGTAGAGGTCGGTGCCGGTGGTGACGCGGTCATTGCCATAGTTGATGTCGCCCTTGAGGCGGCCGATGATGTCGGCGGTCGGTACGTTCATCCATTGCCGCTTGCCGATGATGGCGGCCATCTCGTCCTTGTTTTCCAAGGCTTCGCACCATTGCTGGGCTTCCATGACAGCCATCAGGATCGCCTTGGTGGCGTTCGGGTTCTTGTCGATGAAGGCGGCGCGCAGGCCGAGCGCCTTTTCCGGATGGCCCTTCCACAATTCGCCTGTCGTGGCGGCGGTGAAGCCGACGCCCTGGTGGACGAGTTGCTCGTTCCATGGCTCGCCGACACAGAACACGTCCATGTTGCCGACCTTCATGTTGGCGACCATCTGCGGCGGCGGCACGACGATGGTCGAGACATCCTTGTCGGGGTCGATACCGCCGGCGGCCAGCCAGTAGCGCAGCCAGAGATCATGGGTGCCGCCCGGGAAGGTCATGGCGGCCTTCACCTCCTTGCCTTCGGCCTTCTTGGCCGCAAAGGCGTCCTTCAGCTTGGAGGCATCGAGGCCGACGCCGGTGCCGGCATATTCCTGCGCGACGGAAATCGCCTGGCAGTCGTAGTTAAGCCGCGCCACGATCGCCATCGGCATCGGCTGATTGTTCTGCGTCACCTTGCCGGTGTGCATCAGGTACGGCATCGGCGTCAGGATATGAGCGCCGTCGATGCCGTTGGCTTCGCCGCCGAGCATCAGATTGTCGCGTGTCGCGCCCCAGGAGGCCTGCTTGAGCACCTCGACATCGGGCATGCCGAATTTTTCGAACAGGCCCTTCTCCTTGGCGATCATCAGTGGTGCTGCGTCGGTCAGCGCGATAAAGCCGAGCTTGGCGCCTGTCACTTCCGGCGTGGCGGTCGCGGCATAGGCGCCGGACGGCAGCAGCGCGCGCGCCGCCGCCAGCGTTGCCGCGGTGGCTGCGCTCATCACCAGGAAATCGCGGCGCGTTACGCCCTTGAGGGTGGGCTGGGTTTTGATGCGTTTCGTCATCGTTGTCTCCGGTTGGGCGCAGCTTGGGACCGGCGCCGTCGATTGCGTGTTCGACCAAACAAAAAAGCCGCCGGCCAGGTCGCCGCGCCCGTGCAAACGGGATCGCGTATTAACCTGAGCGGCAGCTTTGCCTGTGGCGCCCGCCATTGGACGCCGTATTCCATGACCCGAAGGCCTATGGATTACTAAGCAGGAACCGTGCCAGTTTGAAGAAACGGCAGATTCTGCAATGAAAACAACCGAGAGCACGGGCGTGAAGGCTGGAGCGCCGGATTGTCGATGCTCACGCGGCAGTCACGTTCATTGTGCAGTCGCACAAAAATTGTGCAGTGCATGATAGTGCGCAAGAAATGCTCAGCCCGTTGGCATGGCCCAGTCGCGGATGGCCAGATAGTCGTCGATCCTGTCCGGATCGAAGATGCGGCCGTCGAAAAACCCATCCGGACCAAGGACGAGGCTGGCGCCGGCCGAGCCGACCGGGGTGGCAGCGGTAAGCGCCCCCTCGACCTTGGCATTAGCGCCCGGCAGGGCGACGCCGAGCGGCTTCAGCGCGACGCGATAGAGGTCGGGCCGGTAGGTGTCTCGCGCGAGCGCCATATGGGCAGCGCTATGCTTGACCTGCCCCCAGCGCACCATCTGCGTGTAGAACCACAGCGCATGGCTCTTCCAGGGAAAATTCGCGGCCTTGTCGAAGGGAAGGAAGAAGTCCTCGACGGCCAGCTCCGCGCCGCCGCCCAGCGCAAGATGTCCGGTCAGGATCGGCGTCTGCAGCGCCGGCGAGAGGCCGAGGAAAGAAGGCTGCGCCATCAGCGCGGCCAGTTCACCGCGGTTTGCCGGATCCTGGCACCAGCGCGCGGCGCGATGAAGCGCGCGCAGCAGGGCCGAAAGGGCCTCCGGGTGCTTCTCGGCCCAGGCCTTGCGCACGCCGAGGACTTTCTCGGGGCTGGTCTTCCAGATGGTGGCCTTGACCGTCGCGATATGGCCGGTGCCAGCGACGACCGAGGCGCTGTTCCAGGGTTCGCCGACGCAGTAGCCGTCGATCCTGCCGGCGGCGAGCGCGTCGGCCATGAAGGGCGGCGGCACGATGACGATTTCTATTTCTCGCGACGGATCGATGCCGCAGGCCGCGAGCCAGTAACGCAGTTCGTAATTGTGTCCCGAGTGCGGATGGACGACCGCAAAGCGCAGCGGATCACGACCGGCATGCGCGCGTTCATGGATCAGCGCGCCCAAGGCCCTGCCCGTTCGAGCCGGATCGAGATCCGGCAAGGCACCGTGCGCGGCCATGCCCGCCCAGAGCGCGTTCGAAACCGTCACGCAGTTGCCGCCCAGTCCAAGCGAGAACGGCACGATCGTGTCGGAGGCGAGCGGGGTGAGTCCCAGATTGCAGGCGATCGGCATCGGCCCCAGCATATGTGCCAGGTCGAAATGCCCGATCGCGATACGGTCGCGGATGTTGGCCCAGGATGTTTCGCGGCTGAGCGTCAGGTCGATGCCTTCGCGCGCGGCAAAGCCGATCTCGCTTGCCGCGACAAGAACGGCGCTGTCGAACAGCGGGATGAAACCTGCATTGATCTGGTGTTCGGCCGCCATGCTCAACTTTCTCCGGGATCCAGAAGGCCTGCCGCCGTCACCAGGCTCTGCGCGATTTCGCTGATCTTGCGGTTCTGGCTCATGGCGGTCTTGCGCAGAAGCGTATAGGCCGCGTCCTCCGACAGGCCGCGCGACCTCATCAGGATGCCCTTGGCGCGGTCGATGACCTTGCGGTTCTCCAATTCACTGCGGGCTTCTTCCAGTTCGCGCGCCATGCGCGAGAACGCGTTGAAACGGCTGATCGCCATGTCGAGGATCGGCTTGACGCGCTCCTGGCGTAGCCCGTCGACGACATAGGCGGAGACCCCCGCTTCCACCGCAGCTTCAATCGAAGCCTGATCCGACCGGTCCACGAACATGGCGATCGGCCGCTTCACCACGCGCGAAAGCTGGAACATGTTTTCAAGCATGTCGCGGTTGGGATTTTCGAGATCGATGACGATCACATCCGGTTCGATCTCGGCGATGCGCCGCGCAATTCCGGCAACGTCGTGAACGACCGTGACCTGCTCATGCCCGGCCTCCCGCAATCCCGCCTCGATGATGGAAGCGCGGATGTGGTTTTCATCGATCACCAGGACGGCGAGGGATTTCCGAGTCATGCCGCATTTTGCGCACGCCGCGCGATTGTGCAATGCGGCACGACGACAAATGACGCAGTCATCTCTTCGAATTCAGAGGGGCCGCCATATGTTCGCGGAGCCGACCCGTTAAGGTTCTTTAAATACCATTACTAGGGACTGACTTTGCTTTTGCATCCGCTGCGCTATCTTCCAGTTGCGAACCTTGTGTCGCTGGCTAGAAGATTGGAGGTTTCCATGGATCGGCGATCATTTTTGACAGGAATGTTTGGCATTGCTGGGGCCGCAGCCCTTGCGAGCGCAGTTCGGCCTATCAACGCAGTGGCTGGTGTCCCAGGCGTCAGAGGCGGCATTCTCGATGAACTGGACGCGCTGGATACGGAAGCCTTCGAGAATGAGGATACCCAAGCAGAACTGCAACCGGTCCGCCATCGGCATTGGCACCGCAGGCGGCGGCGGAGGCGGCGCGGTTGGAGAAGGGTCTGCCGTCGTTACTGGCACAATGGCTATCTGCGCACCCGGTGCCGTCGCAGGCGTGTTTGGGTCTGGTATTGGCATTATTAGCAGTTAGCGTGCTGAAAACCCCGGTGGGCTAGCGGCCGGGGTTTTCGCTTCAGGTGGCTGTTAGGAATCCTCAAAATCGAACTGCGGCGGCGTGCCGCAAGGTGCCGACTAGAGCGGGACGCGTTCAAATCGAACTGGGCATCCCGCTCTATCTATTTATTTTAGCTACATTTCCGCGACGCCAAGTGATTCCGCTTTGGCTGCAAAATGCTCCAGCAGAAATGGCTAAATCCATTTTCAGGAGAATCGGTTTGTAAGGGCCTGCCAGTGATAGGCAGGCCTACAAAGAGACTGATTTTCCTAGGAGAAAACTGGTGGAGCCAATCGGAATCGAACCGACGACCTCTTGAATGCCATTCAAGCGCTCTCCCAACTGAGCTATGGCCCCACTTCCGGCAGTCGACCGGCGCCGTTTCCGGCGAAGAGATCCGGCGCGGGTTCTAGACCGCGCCGTTAGTGCAGCGGCTTCTAACCCCGCCTTCAGTCAATATCAAGCCTTCAACAACCGCTTTTTCTCAAGACGGCGCGAAATCCGGAAAGCGCTTGCGGCAGAGGCCAGATCAGACTTCGTCGTCGTCGTCGCCGACGCCGATCATGTCGGCGACATCGTCGTCTTCTTCCTCTTCGTCGGCGAGGAAAGTATCGTCGTCGTCGTCGCCGAGATCCACATCGTCCTCGTCATCGCCGAGATCGGGAAGATCGTCGGCTTTCGCATCCTCGTCCGCCTCTTCGAGCGAGACGACCTCAACGCCCTCTTCGTCCTCGGCGTCCACTTCCTTCTCGGCAACTTCCTCTTCCTCCTCGAGGGCGGCGACCTTGCCTTCCTCGAAATAAGAGCGGGGATAGGTCTTGCCGGTATAGGGCGAGACGATCGGATCCTTGTTCAGGTCATAGAATTTCTGACCCGTTTCCGGGTCGATGCGTTTGGTGCCAAGTTCGGGTTTTGCCACGGCAAGCCTCGTCGATAAAAGTTTGGTCCCCATAACCACAGTTTACGGCGCTGTCAAAGCCTAAAGCCAACGTCATAAATCCCTGCGTTGAAGGCGTCCTGCAAGGGGATGACCATTTCGGTCCGCCGTGATACGAGACCGCCCAAACCAAAAGAAAAAGGCCGGCCGCCGGCGTTTTCACCCAGGGAAAAACCATGTCGCATACTGCCGCCCCGAAACCGGCCACCGCACGCAAATCGTCAGCGCTTTCAGGCGCGGCGCGGGTACCCGGTGACAAGTCGATCTCGCATCGCTCGTTCATGTTCGGCGGCCTCGCCTCGGGCGAGACCCGCATCACCGGGCTGCTGGAAGGCGAGGATGTGATGCGTACGGGCACCGCCATGAAGGCGATGGGTGCGCATATCGAGAAGCACGGCGCCGAATGGGTGATCCGCGGCACCGGCAACGGCGCCCTGCTGCAGCCGGAAGGTCCGCTCGATTTCGGCAATGCCGGCACCGGCGCGCGCCTCACCATGGGCCTGGTCGGCACCTACGACATGGAGACGACCTTCATCGGCGACGCCTCGCTGTCCGGCCGGCCGATGGGCCGCGTGCTCGAGCCGCTGCGCCAGATGGGCGTGCAGGTGCTGAAGGCGACGCCCGGCGACCGCATGCCGATCACGCTGCGCGGTCCCAAGCACGCTGCGCCCATCACTTACCGCGTGCCGATGGCATCGGCACAGGTGAAATCGGCGGTGCTGATCGCCGGGCTGAACACGCCGGGCATCACCACCGTCATCGAACCGGTGATGACGCGCGACCACACCGAAAAGATGCTTATTGGATTTGGCGCCAATTTGTCGGTCGAGACCGACGAGCGCGGCGTGCGCCATATCTTCATCGAGGGCCAGGGCAAGCTCATCGGCCAGACGATCGCAGTGCCGGGCGATCCCTCCTCGGCAGGCTTCCCGCTGGTGGCGGCGCTGATCGTGCCGGGCTCGGACATTACAATCGAGAACGTGCTGATGAACCCGACCCGCACCGGACTTCTTTTGACGCTGCAGGAAATGGGCGCCCGGATCGACATCGTCAACCCGCGCAATGAAGGCGGCGAGGATGTCGCCGATCTGCGCGTGCGTCATTCGGACCTGAAAGGCGTGACCGTGCCGCCTGAGCGGGCGCCAACGATGATCGACGAATATCCGGTGCTTGCCGTCGCGGCCAGCTTCGCCGAGGGCGAGACGCTGATGCAGGGGCTGGAGGAGTTGCGCGTGAAAGAATCCGACCGGCTGTCGGCGGTCGCCAATGGGCTCAAGCTCAACGGCGTCGACTGCACCGAGGGAGAGGCCACATTGGCAGTGCGCGGAAGACCCGGCGGCAAGGGCCTCGGCAGCCACCCCAATGGTCAGGACACGTCGGTGAAGACGCATCTCGACCACCGCATCGCCATGAGCTTCCTGGTGATGGGGCTGGCCACCGAAAAACCGGTGACCATCGACGACCAGGCGATGATCGCAACGAGCTTCCCGGAGTTCATGGGATTGATGAAGGGGCTGGGCGCGGAGATTGGGTGACGGTTGATGGGTTGGAGCCAAACTGGAATGCTGGAGGGACAGCACCCCCCTCTGTCCTGCCGGACATCTCCCCCGCAAGGGGGGAGATCAGCCGTCACCACGGCTTTCGCTAATCGCCAACGTTGCAAAATTGAGCGGAGCGCCAGAGCCGCCAATCTCCCCCCTTGCGGGGGAGATGTCCGGCAGGACAGAGGGGGGTGGGAAGGATCGCGGCGCTTGTCTTATTCATCGCTCCTTTCGATCGCGGCGGCCAGCCAATGAGCACCACCTTCACCATCGCCATCGACGGCCCCGCTGGCGCGGGCAAAGGCACGCTGGCCCGTCGGCTCGCCGACCATTACCGGCTGAACCTGCTCGACACCGGCCTCACCTATCGCGCGGTGGCCCATGCGCTGCTTCAACTCGGCCTGCCGCTCGACAATGTCTCGGCTGCCGAAACCGCAGCCCGGCAGGTCGACCTGGCCAAGCTCGACCGGTCGGTCCTGTCGGCGCATGCGGTCGGCGAGGCGGCCTCGAAAGTCGCGGTGTTCCCGTCGGTGCGGCGCATATTGGTCGAAAAGCAACGCGATTTTGCCAAGGCGCCACCGGGCGCCGTGCTCGACGGTCGCGACATCGGCACCGTGGTCTGCCCCGACGCCGACATAAAACTCTATGTGACGGCCACCGCCGAAGTGCGGGCAAAACGGCGGCTCGATGAGATCGAGAGCATCGGCGGCACCGCCAATTTCAACGAAATCCTCGCCGATATCGTGCGCCGCGACGAGCGCGACATGGGCCGCGCCGACTCGCCGCTGAAGCCGGCCGCCGACGCGCACTTGCTTGACACGTCGCAAATGGCTATAGAAGCCGCGTTTCTGGCGGCCAGGGCGATCATCGACGACGCGCTGGCCAAGAGAAACGAAGCCTGAGCCGGGTTTTGGTCCCGCTGCCGATTGCCGGCAGCGAAAAAGATACCCATATCGGGCACGAACCAGCCTGCCAGCATTCTTCATGCGCCGGAATTGCCGCTCAGGCGGCCAAGGGCTTTTGAGCCCGGAACGCCGGCAGGCCAACGCAACGCGAACCCACGGCGCCCGCCCCACAACAGATGTGGGGCACTCCAGGAGAAACTATGTCAGCTGCAAATCCCACTCGCGATGATTTCGCGAGCCTGCTCGAAGAATCATTTTCCGCCGGCCATTCCGGCGAAGGCCAGGTCGTCAAGGGCATCATCACCGCCATTGAAAAGGACATGGCGATCATCGATGTCGGCCTCAAGGTCGAAGGCCGCGTGCCGCTGAAGGAATTCGGCGTCAAGGGCAAGGACTCGACGCTCAAGGTCGGCGACACGGTCGAGGTCTATGTCGAGCGCATCGAGAACGCGCTTGGCGAAGCGATGCTCAGCCGTGAAAAGGCCCGCCGCGAAGAGAGCTGGGTCCGTCTCGAGGAGAAGTTCACCAAGGGCGAACGCGTCGAAGGCGTCATCTTCAACCAGGTCAAGGGCGGCTTCACTGTCGACCTCGACGGCGCCGTGGCCTTCCTGCCGCGCAGCCAGGTCGACATCCGCCCGATCCGCGACGTCTCCCCGCTGATGCACAATCCGCAGCCCTTCGAGATCCTCAAGATGGATCGCCGCCGCGGCAACATCGTGGTGTCGCGCCGCACCGTGCTCGAGGAAAGCCGCGCCGAACAGCGTTCGGAAATCGTGCAGAACCTCGAAGAAGGCCAGGTGGTCGAAGGCGTCGTCAAGAACATCACCGACTATGGTGCGTTCGTCGACCTCGGCGGCATCGACGGCCTGCTGCATGTCACCGACATGGCATGGCGCCGCGTCAACCATCCGACCGAGATCCTCAACATCGGCCAGACGGTCAAGGTGCAGATCATCCGCATCAACCAGGAAACCCACCGCATCTCGCTCGGCATGAAGCAGCTCGAGAGCGATCCGTGGTCCGAGATCGGAACGAAATTCCCGATCGGCAAGAAGATCAAGGGCACCGTCACCAACATCACCGACTACGGCGCGTTCGTCGAGCTGGAGCCGGGCATCGAGGGCCTCATCCACGTTTCGGAAATGTCGTGGACGAAGAAGAATGTGCATCCCGGCAAGATCCTGTCGACGACGCAGGAAGTCGACGTGGTGGTGCTTGAGGTCGACCCGGCCAAGCGCCGCATTTCGCTCGGCCTCAAGCAGACGCTCGAGAATCCGTGGCAGGCTTTCGCCAGCGAACATCCGGTCGGCAGCCAGGTCGAGGGCGAGGTCAAGAACAAGACCGAGTTCGGCCTGTTCATCGGCCTTGAAGGCGATGTCGACGGCATGGTCCATCTTTCCGACCTCGACTGGACCCGTCCGGGCGAGCAGGTGATCGAAGAGTACAATCGTGGCGACATGGTCAAGGCGCAGGTGCTCGACGTCGACATCGACAAGGAGCGCATTTCGCTCGGCATCAAGCAGCTGGCCAAGGACACGGTCGGCGAGGCGGCGACTTCAGGCGAGCTGCGCAAGAACGCGGTCGTCACCTGCGAGGTCACCGGCGTCAAGGATGGCGGTCTGGAAGTGCGGCTGGTCGACAGCGGCATCGAGACCTTCATCAAACGCTCCGACCTCAGCCGTGACCGCGACGAGCAGCGCCCCGAGCGCTTCACGGTCGGCCAGAAGGTCGACGCCCGCGTCATCGCCTTCGACAAGAAGACCCGCAAGCTGCAGGTTTCGATCAAGGCGCTGGAAATCGCCGAGGAGAAGGAAGCGGTCGCTCAGTACGGCTCGACCGACTCCGGCGCTTCGCTGGGCGACATCCTGGGTGCCGCGCTGAAGAAGCAGGGCAGCTAATCTGCAAACGCCGCGCTCGCGCGCGGCCTGTAACAAGAACCCCGCCGGAGCGATCCGGCGGGGTTCTTGTTTGACCATGGCAGACCAAGAGTGCGAACGGATTTTGGGAAATCCGCGCTCGAACTAAGGAGAATAGATCAGGCCCTGCCGTAGAGCGGCACCAGCGTGCCGCTCATCGCCAGATTGGCCGGCGAAGCGAGATAGGCGATGGCCTCCGCGGCCGCTTCGAGGCTGACCCATTTGCCGAAATCGGCGGCCGGCATGCCAGCCCGGTTAGCCGGCGTATCGAGGGTCGAGGGCGCGACCGCGTTGACCAGGATGCCCTTGCCCTTGAGCTCCTCCGCCATCGCCACCGTCATTGCCGCGACCGCCGCCTTGCTAGCGGCATAGGCGACCATGCCGGAACCGCGCCGCAGGTCGAGCCCGGCGCGCGCCGTGACATTGACGATGCGGCCAGCCGTGCCCGATGCCAGCATCGAGCGTATCGCCGCACGGCAGCACAGGAAGGTGGTACGGGCATTGGTGTCCATCATTTCGGCAAAAGACGCGGACTCGATCTTCTCCACCGGCGCGGCGGTGAAGCCGCCGGCCAGTTGGATGGACGCCCACAAATCCGGAACGCTGGCGTAGAACGCCTCGACCTTGGCGGAGTCGGCGAGGTCGACATTGTGCGCCAGCCTGACGCGCTCATCCGCCGGGAAGGGAAAATGCGCAGGCGCGGCGGCATGGGCATTGGGCACATGGCAGATCGCGCCCTGTTCCAGCAGTTTGCCGACAACCGCGCCACCGAGCGCTCCGGTGCCGCCGGTCACCACAATATGCCTGCCGTCCAGTGTATCCGTCATATTCGACCGCTCCAGTGTTCTTATACTCTTATGCCGCGCCGGTGGCGAAGGTCGCGCCTTTCGCCCGATCACTCAACTGAAATCTCGACATGACAGGGTCGCGTCTTTGCATCGCTCCAGGCCGTCGGCCAGCCAGGATCCTTGCCAACCTGAGGCAGGAAGCACGTTGCGCTGCCAAAATTCAGTCGACAGTGATCTCGATGACGCGCGGCAGCCCGGTCGCCCGCGCGCGCTTGAGTGCGCCGGCTAACTCACCGATGTCGGCGAGCCGCTCGGCGGCAATGCCATAAGCTTCGGCCAGCTTGCAGAAATCCGGCGGCGCGGGTGAGACGCCGACCGGCTCGACGCCGACATTGAGCATCGAGGTCTCGATTTCGCGATAGCCGCGATTGTTCCAGACGACGAAGATCACCGGCGCCGCCGCATCGAGGGCTGCGCCCAACTCCGGCAGCGTGAACTGGAAACCACCATCGCCGGTGAGACAAACGACCGGCGCATCGGGCACTGCAAGGGCCGCGCCGATCGCCGCCGGCGGACCAAAACCCAGCGCACCGAAGCCGGTGGCGGCGTTGAACCAGCCGCCCGGGCGGTCGTGATCGTAGCAGAGGTTGGCGGCGTAGACCGGCTGCGTCGAATCGCCGACGATGATCGAGCCCGGCAATGCATCGCGGATCGCCTCGACGGCGCGCGTCTGTGCCTGAAGTGCCGGACCGATCTCGGCAAAGGCGGCTTGCCTTGTCGCGGCGGCGCGAGCCGGGCCGTCGTCCGGTGGCGCCTGGCCCGTACCGATCTCCGAAAGCAGCGCCTCGAGTGCTACGGAGCAATCGGCCTGGATCGAAATCCTGGCCGGCCGGCGGGCAAGCTGGTCAGCGCCGATGTCGATGCGGATGAGATTGGTCGGCAAGACAAAGCCATCGTCGCCATATCCGTCATAGTCGGTTGGGCCGAACTCAGTGCCGGCGGCGATGACCAGGTCGGCGTCGGTTATCAGCGCGCGCACCGCCTTCAGACTGGGACTCGCCGGCACGCCAAGCGGATGGCGATGCAGCAGGCCGCGGGCGTTGGTCGTCTGGACAACCGGCGCTCCCAGCCTTTCGGCCAGGCGTTGCAACGGCGCCTCGGCTCGCTTGGCGCCGCCGCCGGCAAGGATCAGCGGGCGGCGGGCAGCCGCGCAAAGTCTTGCCGCCTCTGCTATCGCCGCTGCATCCGGCTCGGGCGGCGCGACATTCGTCAGCAACGCCGCGATGCCGCCCGCCGGCTTGACCATGATGTCGGTCGGGATCTCGATATGGACAGGGCCGGGACGCGTGGATGAAAACAGGGAAAAGGCGCGGGCGAGCACGCCTGGCAGTTCGTCGGCGTCGGTGACACGGTGGGAGAACAGCGCGACCTTCTCCATCATGCCGCGCTGGTCGGGCAGTTCGTGCAGATGGCCGAGGCCCTTGCCGAGTGTCGGCGTTGCGTTGACGCCTGAGATCACCAGCATCGGAACCGAATCGGCACGGGCCTGGCCCATCGCGGTGATGGTGTTGGTCAGTCCCGGCCCGGTGATGACGAAAGCGACGCCCGGCCTGCCGCTGGCACGCGCATAACCGTCGGCCATGAAGCCGGCGCCCTGCTCATGGCGCGGCGTGACATGGCGGATCTTCGAACGCGCCAACCCACGATAGAGTTCGACCGTATGCACACCCGGAATGCCGAAGACCGTGTCGACGTCATGGGCTTCGAGCAAGGTGATGAGCGCTTCGCCGACTGTCGTCATTGTCTGAGCACCGGACGTGTGAGGCAGGTCGGGCCGCCCTCGCAGGCGATGCACAGCGCGTCCGCCTCGAAGGTCGAAACCCTGCAGCCGGCGGCTGTCATGGCTGCCGCCGTCTTCGGGAAGCCGGCGACGGCAATCACGTCGCGCGGCGCGGTCGGCAGCACGTTGAGGCTGAGGCCGTTCGAGGCGAAGAACTCCTCGGCATCGCCCTCGACCAGGCGAATGCCTCGCGCCCGCAGCATCTGGTAGAATGGAGCCGGCAAAAGCGGTGCATAGACCAGCGCCAGATCGTCGGCGAGCGGACTGATCACCGACATCAGATGCAGGCAGGCCTCCTCGCCATGCCAGAGCGGCAGGTCGTAGCCATAGACCTGGACGCCCTTGGGTGTGAGCAGGTCGGCGAGCTGCTGGATGCCGTCCTGGTTGGTGCGCACGCCGCGACCGACGGCCAGCGTCCTAGCATCCACCCAGACGCAGTCGCCGCCCTCGACCTGGCCGGGATGCTCGATGCGACCGAGGATGGGCACGCCCATGCGCCTGTAGGCTGCCTCGTGCAAGCCGGGCTCGGCACGGCGCAGCGCCTTGCCCATGGCAAGGATGATGGCGCCGTGGTCGGTCATCAGCGAAGGATCGTGGGTGAAGACGGAGTCGGCAAGCCCGTCATCGGCGTCGGTCAGCCATTCGATCTCGGCGCCGGATGCCGAAACCAGCCTCGTCAGCGCCTCATGCTGGGCAGCGGCCTTCTGCGCATCGAAGCCCGGACCATAGTGCCATTGCGACGCCTCGGCGCGGCGCATGGCGCTCGCGGCGGACCGCATCAGCACGCGCTGCAGCGGTCCGGCCATGGACTGCGACCCGTATGCATTGCCCACTAAACTCTCCTGAAACATCCCCCTCCTGCCAATAACCACTCGGCAAGCCGCGATCAATGGTCCAAAAACCATGGTTGACGGAGGCAAGCGGAACGGTCCATCTTGAGAATCGGAACGCTGTCCAGTGATGGGTAATGGGTAAAAAATTCCAGCAACGACAGGCCCGACCGCTCCGTGGAGCCCTGGGAGGATGACGGTGCCGGGCACCGCACCCGCCCTGAAAGATACGGCGCAGAACGGCGCCGCCGAAGCCATCCATGTTGAGAACCTGCACAAGAGATTCGGTGAACTGCATGTGCTGAAGGGCGTTTCGCTGTCGGCGCGCGACGGCGAGGTCATCGCCATCATCGGCGGCAGCGGCTCCGGCAAGTCGACGCTGCTGCGCTGCATCAATTGCCTGGAGAACCCGACCAGCGGCATCGTCCGCGTCAATGGCGAGGAGATCCTGATGAAGGCCGACAGCCACGGCCACACCGTTCCCGCCGACCGCAAGCAGATCGAGCGCATCCGCTCCAAGCTCGGCATGGTGTTCCAGAACTTCAATTTGTGGAGCCACATGACGCTGATCGAGAACGTCATCGAGGTTCCGGTGCATGTGCTGGGCGTCAAGCGTGAGACGGCTATCGCTACGGCTGAAAAGCTGCTCGCACGCGTCGGCCTAGCCGAAAAGCGCGATGTCTATCCGGCCTATCTGTCGGGCGGCCAGCAGCAACGCGCTGCGATTGCAAGGGCGCTGGCCATCGACCCGCGCGTCATGCTGTTCGACGAACCGACCTCGGCGCTCGACCCGGAGCTGGTCGGCGAGGTGCTGAAGGTGATCGGCGATCTGGCGCGCGAGGGGCGCACCATGGTGCTGGTCACCCACGAAATGAAGTTCGCCCGCGAGGTCGCGACGCATGTCGTCTACCTCTACAACGGGCTGGTCGAGGAAGAAGGGCCGCCGGAGCAGATCTTCGGCGCCCCCAGATCCGAAAGGCTGAAGCAGTTTCTGCGCAATGTAGGATGACTTGCGAGAAAGCAGACGGGAACGTCAAAACCAAAAAACTGGGAGAACTGAAAAATGAAACCTTTTCTCAAGACGGCCCTCGCGGCCACGCTGATCGCGTTGTCGAGCGCATTCTCAGCAAGCGCCGAGCAGATCAAGGTCGGTTTTTCGCCTGAAGCCTATCCACCGTTCTATTCGCAGGATTCGTCCGGCAACTGGGGTGGCTGGGAAGTCGACATCGCCAACGCCATCTGCGGCGAAGCCAAGCTGGATTGCGTATTGACGCCGATCCCGTGGGACGGCCTCATCCCAGCCCTCAAGACCAAGAAGATCGACGCGATCATGAATTCGATGTCCATTACCGACGAACGTAAGAAGGAAATCGACTTCTCCGATAAATACTACAACACGCCGACTGCGGTGATCGGGGCCAAGGATCAGAAGTTCGATGCGACGCCAGAGGGTCTGAAAGACAAGACAATGGGCGTTCAGGTTTCAACGGTGCACGCTGCCTACGCCAAGAAGCACTTCACCGAGGCCGCCGAGATCAAGGAATACCAGACGCAGGACGAGGCAAATCAGGACCTCGCCGCCGGCCGGATCGACGCCACGCAGGCTGATTCGATCGCGCTCGACGCATTTTTGAAGTCGGATGAAGGCAAGGCGTGCTGCGACCTCAAAGGTTATGTGGCGCCGGACCTTGAAGTACTGGGGCCTGGCGTCGGCGCCGGCGTACGCCAAGGCGACACCGAGCTCAAGAACAAGATTAATGCCGCCATCAAGGCCATAAGGGCCAATGGCAAGTATGCCGAAATCACGAAGAAGTACTTCGACTTCGACATCTTCGGCGACGAGTCGCAATCCAACTGACGGCAGCGCGATCGAGCCAGGCATGCCTTGCGGCCATCACCGCGTGGCATGTCCGGCTTGATACATCATCGGCGCCTCAACCCGGAAGTCGAGGGGACATAAGCTGAGCGACATTCTCGTCACGGTCTTCGGAGCCAGTTCGTTGGAACTGCTGTCCTTCGAACCGCCGAACGGCAGAGGTCTCAGCCTTCTGCATGGGCTGGCAAACTCCGTCGGAATTGCTTTCGGTTCCTTTGGAGTCGGTCTTGTGATCGGCATCGGCGGCGCTTATGGCAAGCTTTATGGCGGGCCGGTGGTTCGTGACCTGCTGGAAGTCTATACCACCGTGGTCCGCGCCGTGCCCGAACTGGTGCTGATCCTGCTGCTTTATTTCGCTGGTACCGACCTCATCAACCAGTTGCTCACCGCGCTCGGCCATGCCGCAATCGATATCAACGGGGTTGTCGCCGGCATAGGCGTGCTCGGGGTGGTGCAGGGCGCCTATTCCACCGAGGTCTTGCGCGGCGCGATTCTCGGCATTCCGCAGGGCCAGATCGAAGCCGGGCGGGCGTATGGAATGCCCCCCGGTCTGCTTCTCAGGCGTATCACGCTACCGGCGATGCTGCCCTTCGCCATCCCGGGGCTGGCGAACCTGTGGCTGATCGCCACCAAGGACACCGCACTTCTCGCAATCGTCGGCGTCAACGAACTGACGCAAACCACACGGACGGCGGCCGGCGCCACGAAGGCCTACTTCACCTTCTTCATGGCGGCGGGCGCGCTCTATCTTGTCCTGACCCTCGTCTCCAACGTCGTCATCGGGCGCATTGAGCGCTGGGCGCGGCGCGGCATGCCTTCGATCGCGGGGGCGCACTGATGGCGGCCGAAATCCCGGTCATTCACGCCGCCGCCCGGGCCTCGCTCTGGATGCAGCCACATCGGATAGCGCTGATCCTGGTCGCACTGGCTATCGTCGTGGCGTCGATTTTCCTGATGCGCTGGGATTGGCTGCCCACCTATCTGCCGCTGGCTTTGCAAGGCATTTGGCGGACCATATGGCTGCTGGTGGTAACGTCGGCTCTGGGCATCGCGATCGCGATCCCCCTCGGTCTCGCGCAGGTGATTGGGCCGCCGATTTTGAGCGTTCCGGCCAAGGTCTTCTGCACGGTTATTCGCGGCACGCCGCTGCTGCTCCAGCTCTGGCTGCTCTACTTCGGACTCGGTTCGCTGTTTCCGCAATTTCCGTGGATACGCGAGTCGTTCCTCTGGCCCATTCTCAGACAGGCATGGCCCTACGCCGTTCTCTCGCTGACGATTTCCTATGCCGGCTACGAAGGCGAAGTGATGCGTGGCGCCTTCGCCGGCGTGCCGCGCGGTCAACTCGAGGCGGCCCGCGCTTTCGGCATGAGCCGTTGGAAAATGTTCAGGCGAATATGGCTGCCGCAGGCGATCCACCGGGCGCTGCCGACGCTGGCCGGCGAAACCGTTCTCCAGCTGAAGGCAACACCGCTGGTGGCGACCATAACCATGGTCGACATCTATGCCGTAGCCTCGCGGGTGCGCCAGGACCTCTTCATCACCTACGAACCCTTGCTGCTTCTGGCATTGGTCTATATGGCCATCACCGGTATCCTGGTGTTCGGCTTCCGCCGGCTCGAGGCGCGGATTCCAAACCGGCTCGGCTGATATCGGGACAGTTTCACGAATTCAGGACTTACGAAATGCAACTCAGTCTCGACCAGGCGACAGGGCTGTGCCGGATGGCGGCGCTTGGCGCCGGCGCCAATGAAGAAGCGGCACAGTCGCTCGCAGCCTCCATCGTTGCGGCCGAGGCGGAAGGGCTGTCCACGGTCGGCCTGTCGCATTTCATCGACTATCTCGAAGCGCTGGAGGCCGGCCGCATCGACGGCAAGGCCGAGCCGGTCATCACCAGGCCGGCTTTGGCGGTCTATCTCTCCGACGCGCGCGGCGGTCTGGCGCATACCGGCTTCGACCGCACGATCGACGATCTCGCCAAGGCGGCGCGCCTGTTCGGCGTCGCCATCTTTTCGCAGAAGAACGCCTATACATGCGGCGCGCTCGGCTATTTCACCGGACGGCTGGCCGCGCAAGGGCTGGTGTCCTTCGCCGCGACCAACGGGCCGGCCGTGCTTGCCGGCTCGGGCTCGGTCAAGCCGGTCTACTGCACCAACCCGATGTCCTTCGCCGCGCCCGCCGCCGACGGAGCGCCGCTGGTGATCGACCAGTCGTCGAGCGCCACCGCTTTCGTCAACATCCGCAAGGCGGCCGAGGACGGCAGGCAAATTCCGGAAGGCTGGGCGCTGGACGCAAGCGGCAACCCTACCACCGATCCGGCGGCGGCCATGAAAGGCGCCATGCTTGCCTTTGGCGGCCAGCGCGGCGCCAACATCGCGCTGATGGTCGAAGTGCTGGCGGCGGGCCTGTCGGGCGCCAACTGGTCGCTCGATGCACCATGGTTCACCGGCGGGCCGGACAGTCCCGGAACCGGCCTTTTCGTGCTGGCCGTCGAGCCCAAGCTGCTCGATCCGGATTTCGAGAAACGCATGAAGGACCAGCTCGAACGGTTGCGCCGCCGCTACGGCGTGCATGTGCCCGGCCGCGCCCGGGCCGAAGCGGCGGAGAAGGCGGCGGCACGGGGCATAACGGCTCCCAAAGCCGTGGTGCAGCGCATTTCCGAATTCGCCTCGCGCTACTCTTCCTGAAATCCACACTTTTCAGACAGTCAGCTGATCCTTGCTCGCTCGACAGTGCGGCGAAGGGCCGTCTTTTCCGGCGCTCGCTGAACCTTTTTGCACGTTGCGGCGACCAATGCCTGCCGGGGTGGGGTTTGCCCGGCCGGTGTCGTCCGGTCTGCTCAGGGCTGGGGCGGGCGTTTGACGCCGTCCTGATACCGTCTCAGGTCAGGCCGCCTCGTCGGACCCTGATAATGGATATGGGCGTCACCCGGAAAACCCCGCTTCGGCGGGGTTTTCTGCGTTTCGCCGGCGGCGAACAGAATATGCCTTTTCCAGTCAACTTTTGTTCATTTGACTTTGACCGACTTGGTCAGGCGTTTGCGCGGAGCAGCAAAAGGGGAGCCACCGTGTCCGCAAGCACCGACAATTCCAGCAGAAGCCTTTTCGTCCCAGCCCTTGGCGGCCTCTATTCGGCGCTGAACACCGCCGCGGAAACCATCCTGCGCGCTGTGGCCGGCATCTTCCTCGCCATCCACGGCTCGGGTAAGATCACCAATCCTTTCGGCGCTGCCGAGATGGTCGAGGGGCTCGGCTTCTATCCCGGCGCGTTTTGGTCGCTGCTTTTGGCCTGCACCGAATTCTTCGGCGGCATTTTCATCGCCATCGGCCTGCTGACCCGCCCAGCCGCCTTCGCCGGGATGTTCGTGCTTCTGGTCACGATCTGGTTCCACTGGGTCACCATGGGCCAGGGCTTTTCAGGCGCCGAAAAATCGCTGCTGTGGGCGGCGATCCTGTTCTTCTTCGTCATCCGCGGCGGCAATCGCCATTCGGTCGACGCACGCATCGGCAAGGCGTTCTGAACCGGCTAAACCAAGCGCATCGGCGACGACTCGTCGCCCTTTGCCTTTGGCGCGAAACGGATTAAGAAACGGCTTCAGCCAAGCTTTCGAGCGCCGGAGCCAGACATGACCGAAATCCTGCAGACCCCAAAGCTCGTCGTCGTGTTCGGCGGCTCCGGCTTTGTCGGCCGTCACGTCGTGCGGGCGCTGGCCAGGCGCGGCTACCGCATCAGGGTCGCCTGCCGCCGACCCGATCTCGCCGGCCATCTGCAGCCGCTCGGCAATGTCGGCCAGATCCAGCCGGTGCAGGCCAACGTTCGGGTGCGCTGGTCGGTCGACCGCGCCGTGCAGGGTGCCGACCATGTCGTCAACCTGGTGGCCATCCTGCATGAGAGCGGCCGGCAGAAATTCACGTCCGTTCATGAGTTCGGTGCGCGCGCCATCGCCGAAGCGGCGCGTGCCGTCGGCGCCGGCTTCACCCATATCTCGGCACTGGGTGCCGATCTGAACGCGCAATCGGACTACGCGCGCACCAAGGCGCTCGGTGAAAAGGCGGTTTTCGAGACGATCGAGGATGCCGTCATCTTCCGGCCATCGATCATTTTCGGACCGGAGGACAGTTTCTTCAACCGCTTCGCCGGCATGGCACGCCTTTCGCCGGTGCTGCCGCTGATCGGCGGCGGGCAGACCAAATTCCAGCCGGTCTATGTCGGCGATGTCGCCGAAGCGGTGGCGCGCTCGGTCGAAGGCAAGGTCGGGGGTGGCCAGATCTACGAGCTCGGCGGGCCGAAGGTGTTCACTTTCAAGGAATGCATGGAAGAAATGCTTGCCGTCATCAACCGCAAGCGGCTTCTGGTGCCGGTTCCGTGGTGGCTGGCCAACATGCAGGCATCGATCCTCGGTCTTTTGCCCAATCCGTTGCTGACCAAGGATCAGGTCCTGCAGCTGCGCGGGGACAACATCGTGTCGGACGCGGCCGCCAGGGACAACAGGACGCTCGCCGGCCTCGGCATCCAGCCGCGGTCGATCGGCAGCATCCTGCCGAGCTATCTCTGGAGCTACCGCCCCGCGGGCCAGTTCCAGCGCAAGACGGCGGCCTGATACCAGCCAAATCAGGCGCTTGCTAAAGGCGCCGCGTGACCTGCATCGGCAGGCCGCCCTGCGGTTGCGTCGTCAGTTTCTGCACCGGCCATGGCCTGGTCTCGGCGGTGGTGTCGAAGCGGAAGCGCGACAGCATGATGGCCAAAGCGATGATCGCCTCCTGCATGGCAAAGCTGGCGCCGATGCAGACGCGAGGACCGGCGCCGAACGGCAAATACTGGAAGCGGTCGATCTTTTCGCGATTCCCCGGATGGAAGCGTTCCGGCATGAAGGCGTCGGGCCTGTCCCACAGCTTGCGATGGCGATGGACGACCCAGGGCATGACCAGCACCGCGGCGCGCCTCGGTATGTAGAGGCCATTCCAGGTTTCGGGCTCGATCGGCTCGCGGTTGATCGACGGCGCCGGGGGGTAGAGCCTGAGCGCCTCGTCGAAGGCGGCGCGGGTGAACGGCATGGCGTCGAGCCATTTTGTCGGGTCGGGCTCTCGCGCCAGCACGGCGTCGATCTCGCGCTCAACCTTTTCGCGCTCCCAAGGCGCTTCGGCCAGGCAATAGAGCGTCCAGCCGAGCGCACGCGCCGTGGTTTCATGGCCGGCGCCGATGAAGGTGATGATGTTGTCCTCGACCTCGGCTCGCGTCAGCCCATCCGGTCTCTCCGCCTTGAGCAAAAGCGTGAGAAAATCCTGTGGCACTTTGTCCGGATCGCGCCTAAGCCGCTCTTCGCGCATCTTGACGGTGTCGGTGACGATCTTGCGGAAATAGGCCATGGTCTTGCGGCCGCGGATGCGGGTCAGGCGCGGCAGCCAGTCGGGCGCCCGCAACAGGTCGAGCGGATCGACCCGGCCCATGGTCTCGAACAAATGGTCGATCTCCTTGGCGAAGCTGCCCGGCTCGCCTGATATCTCGCCGGTAAACAGCGTCTCGGCCAGGATATCGTAAGTGAGCAGCGTCATATCATGGGCGATATCCGACGTGCCGCCCTCCTCATAGCGCGTGACGAACTCTTGCGTGCGCCTCAGCATAGGCTCGGCAAAGCCGAAGATGTGGCGCGGCGTGAACACCGGCGCCATCGCCTTGCGCGAGCGCCTCCACACCTCGCCCTCGGCGGTCAGCAGGCCGTCACGCAGGATCGGGCGCAGGATCTTCTGGCGCACAGTCGCCATCTTGTAGTTCCTGGCGTTGTCGACCAGCACGTGGCGGATGAGGCCGGGATCATTGGCGATGACCAGTGGCCCGCCGATGCCGTTCACCGATATCCAGGGTTCGTTGTAAGTCGGCTCGCCCCACAGTTCGAGCGGGTTGCGGTAGACGATACGAATCATCTCCAGCGTCGAAGGCGGTGACGTACGCGGCTTCGGCGCCGGCGGGACGAAGGGGGCGGGCTGACTGTCCATGGCATGCTCCGCTAGCGACCTCAATGTAGTGACTGGCAAGGCAGGCGTCCATGTAGGTACCGGACGACCAAGGCGAAGCGCCCTCCCGACCTGCCCTTGTTGCCGCCGCTTCGGCTTTTGTTTGAGTATCGGATGTTGCCAAAACCGGCTCCACTTTTTGGGTCCGATGGTCCGGCCGGCCGGGCGTGCTTCTCTTCCATTCGGAAATGCCTGCAAACCTTGGAAAAACCGCCTTTTGCGCCTATATCTAGGACATCAAGGACGCGCGATTCGGAGCCGATTTTTCGCGCTGGACGTGCGGCATCAATCAGACAGGTTTTCATGAGCGATCAGATCGACAACGCCAACGGCGCTGAGGCCGAATACGGCGCCGATTCCATCAAGGTTTTGAAGGGCTTGGACGCCGTCCGCAAGCGGCCGGGCATGTATATCGGCGATACAGACGACGGCTCGGGCCTGCATCACATGGTCTACGAGGTGGTCGACAACGCCATCGACGAGGCGCTGGCCGGCCATGCCGACCTCGTCACGGTGACCCTCAACCCCGATGGTTCGGTGACGGTCATCGACAATGGCCGCGGCATTCCGACCGATATCCACACCGGCGAAGGCATTTCGGCGGCCGAAGTGATCATGACGCAGCTGCATGCCGGCGGCAAGTTCGACCAAAACTCGTACAAGGTATCAGGTGGCCTGCACGGCGTCGGCGTCTCGGTGGTCAACGCGCTGTCGGCCTGGCTGAAGCTGAAGATCCGCCGCAACGGCCAGATCTTCGAGATGAGCTTCACGCATGGCAACGCCGACGCGCCGCTGAAAGTCACCGGCAGTTACGAACAGCACAAGGTCGCCGGCACCTATGAGGGGCGCAGCGGCAGCGAGATCACCTTTTTCCCGTCGACCGAAACGTTCACCATGGTCGAGTTCGACTTCGGCACGCTGGAGCACCGGTTGCGCGAACTTGCCTTCCTGAATTCCGGCGTGCGTATTCTTTTGACCGATGCCCGCCATGCCGACGTCGTGCGCCATGAGCTGCACTATGACGGAGGGCTCGAGGAATTCGTCAAATATCTCGACCGCGTCAAGAAACCGCTGATCGAAAAGCCGATTGCCATCAAGGCTGAGCGCGACGGCATCACCGTCGAAGTCGCCATGTGGTGGAACGACAGCTACCACGAGAACGTGCTGGCCTTCACCAACAACATTCCGCAGCGCGACGGCGGCACGCATCTTGCCGGTTTCCGCGGCGCGCTGACGCGCCAGATAACCGGCTATGGCGACTCTTCGGGCCTCACCAAGAAGGAGAAGGTGGCGCTGATCGGCGACGATTGCCGCGAGGGGCTGACGGCGGTGCTGTCGGTCAAGGTTCCCGACCCGAAATTCTCCTCGCAGACCAAGGACAAGCTGGTCTCGTCCGAAGTTCGTCCCGTGGTGGAAGGGCTCGTCAACGAGGCGCTCGGCACCTGGCTGGAAGAGCATCCTGCCGAGGGCAAGGTGGTCATCGATAAGGTCATCCAGGCGGCAGCGGCGCGTGAAGCCGCACGCAAGGCGCGCGACATCACCCGCAAGAGCTCGCTCGGCGTCACCTCGCTGCCCGGCAAGCTGGCCGACTGCCAGGAACGCGATCCGGCGAAGTCCGAGATCTTCATCGTCGAGGGCGACAGCGCCGGCGGCTCTGCCAAGGGCGGCCGTTCACGTCAGAACCAAGCCATCCTTCCCCTGCGCGGCAAGATCCTCAATGTCGAACGGGCCCGCTTCGACCGCATGCTCGGCTCCGACATGATTGGCACGTTGATCACCGCGCTCGGCACCTCGATCGGCAAGGACGAGTTCAACGCCGACAAGCTGCGCTATCACAAGATCATCCTGATGACGGACGCCGACGTCGACGGCGCCCACATCCGCACCTTGCTGCTCACCTTCTTCTTCCGGCAGATGCCGGAACTGATCGAGCGCGGCCATCTCTATATCGCCCAGCCGCCGCTCTACAAAGTGACGCGCGGCAAGAGCTCGCAATACCTCAAGGACGAAAGCGCCTTCGAGGAATTCCTGATCGGCTCGGGGCTGGAGGAGGCGTCGCTTGCGCTGAGCACCGGCGAGGTGCGGGCCGGACAGGACCTGCGCAGCGCCATCGACGACGCGCTGGCGGTGCGCCAGCTCATCAACGGGCTGCATACGCGTTACAACCGCGGCGTGGTCGAACAGGCGGCGATCGCCGGCGCACTCAACCCGGAGGTTTTCACCGATCTCGGCCGCGCCAACGCCATGGCCGAGCGTGTCGCCGGGCGACTCGACATCATCGCCGAGGATACCGAACGCGGCTGGACCGGCCGCATGTCGACCTCGAACGAAGGAATCGGCGGCTATGTATTCGAGCGCACGGTGCGCAGCGTCAAGGAGTTCGCGCATCTCGACCTCGCGCTGATCAATTCGGCCGACGCCCGCCAGCTCGACCGCTATGCGCCGCGCCTCGCGGAAGTCTATGGCGAGCCGCCGGTGCTGCGCCGCAAGGATGTGTCCGAAACCATCTCGGGACCGCTGGCTCTGCTCAACGCCGTGTTTGCCACCGGCCGCAAGGGCCTGACCATGCAGCGCTACAAGGGCCTTGGCGAGATGAACGCCGAGCAGCTCTGGGAGACCACGCTCGACCCGAATGTGCGTTCGCTCTTACAGGTCAAAGTCAATGACGCAACGGATGCCGACTCGCTGTTCTCGCGGTTGATGGGCGACGAGGTCGAACCCAGGCGCGAATTCATCCAGGAAAACGCGCTGTCGGTGGCCAATCTGGATATCTGAGGTGTTGGCGTGCTCCGGCGCGCCAACTCGTTCTATGCTTTGGGTCGTTTCTATGCTTGGGCCGCTTGGCTTGGCTCCAGTTTGCGGCCGAGGTCGATCGCATCGCGCAGCACGGCAAGATGCGAGCGCGGCGGTGTGTCTATAGGCGCGTTGACCTCGACGCCGCCTGCCGTCATTGACCAATACAGCGTGTGGGTGAAGGTGCGGCCAAGCGAACCGCGCAGCTCGACCTGGATGTTCTCTACGCCGGGGCCGAAATTTTCCGCCATCGGTCCGGAGATCGGGTCGCCCGTCAGCCAGCCATTGCCCTTGTCGAAGATGTTGGTCCAACGCGTCGCGGCAAACACCGCACCATGATGCACCGCCCGCTGCGGCTTGCCCGAACGGCTGCGCCCTTCCTGATAGAGGATGGTTCCGCCGGCCGCCGCCTCGGCGATCGGCGGGCATGCCGAGAACAGCCGCTCAGCGATGCCGCGCCTGAATTCGGCGAGATTGTAGGTCACCAGAAATTCGCTGTGGGTCAGCGGGCTGCCAAGCGTGACGAAATCGCTGATCTTCCACGGCAACGGATGTTCGGCGTCCCGGGTGCGGAGCTGCCGATAGAGTTCCCATTGGGCGCGACGGAATCCGGAAAAATCATCCAATCTGTCGGGCCACGCAGAGCCCTCGGCGTTGAGCGTGGCCTTGTCGATGGCGCGGATCGCTTTCAGTCTCGCCCTGTCGCGGACGGCTTCCAGCTTTCGGGGCCTGAAATCGGCCCACAATATCTGCAGCAGATCATAGGCGATGATCGATCCGAGGCTGTGCGAAACCAGCACGATGCGGTCGTAGGAATCGTCCATCATGAGACGCTTCAACAGCACCAGGCCACGGTCACGGACAAGCGCGCGCTTCTCGACCGTTGCCGCTTCGGCACGCACATAGGCAGCCACATCGCCGAAATAAGGGAGGCCAAACCGATCCACCAGCCAGATGACGAATGAAGCCAGGATCGTCACGAGCATGCCCGTGGTCCAGGAAATATATCCTTGCGAGGCCGACGTCGCCAGCACGAGCGCCGCGCACAGGACTGCTATGACGGCCAGAAGCGTGACGACATACAGCCCACGGGCATCGCGCGGAATATCGGCGGGCTTGCGCCAGAGCAGATTTGTCACCCAGGCCGCAAGCCGGCCCCGCGTCGTGCCTTGCGTGATGTCGGCCCAGTAAAGCTCGTAGAAATCGGTGCGGCGGCCATCGACATCGTAAGGGGTGGTGATCCGGCGAAGCTCGTGCGAGTTCGTCCGGCTGTCGGGCGTGATCCAGCTCTGATTGATCTTCTCACCGGCGGGGTCGGCCGGATCGACCACACGGGCATAAAACGGCGCGCGGGCGGGATCATGGCTCCAAACAGCCTGAACAAATCCCCTCAGCGTGTCCATGGGCCGCTGCTCACCCATGCCATGCACGATCACCACTGCCTGGCTGGGTTTGCGCGGCGCCTTCCCGGAACCTGGCGAAGTGGTCTTGGCCGGCGACGCAACAGGTTCGGACACCAGTGCCTCCGTTGGCGACAAATCCCGTCCATTGGAACAGAATTTGTCCATCGTAGCTCTGAAACCGGCATGAGGGCAAAGGACCTTCAAGGTCGAATGCTCAGGGCCAAGAAAAACCCGGCGCGGAGCCGGGCTTTCTTCGAGCAACTAGCGGTGTATTGGGGCCACGGACCCGGATCAGTGATCCATGGCTTTGACGATCTCTTCCGTCATCTTCTTGGCGTCGCCGAGCAGCATCATGGTGCCGTCCTTGTAGAACAGCGTGTTGTCGATGCCGGCATAGCCGGAACCGAGCGAGCGTTTGACGAACAGGCAGGTGCGGGCCTTGTCGACATCGAGGATCGGCATGCCGTAGATCGGCGACGACTTGTCGTCGCGGGCGGACGGGTTGGTGACGTCGTTGGCGCCGATGACATAGGCGACGTCGGCCTGGGCGAATTCGGAGTTGATGTCCTCCAGTTCGAACACTTCGTCGTAAGGCACGTTGGCTTCGGCCAGGAGCACGTTCATGTGGCCGGGCATGCGGCCAGCAACCGGATGGATGGCGTACTTCACGTCGACGCCGTTGGCCTTGAGCTTGTCGGCCATCTCGCGCAGCGCATGCTGCGCCTGGGCGACCGCCATGCCGTAGCCGGGCACGATGATGACCTTCTGCGCGTTCATCATCAGGTAGGCGGCATCGTCGGCCGAGCCCTGCTTGACCGTGCGCTCGATGCCGTCGTCGGCAGCGGCGGACGTCTCGCCGCCGAAGCCGCCGAGGATCACCGAGATGAACGACCGGTTCATGCCCTTGCACATGATGTAGGACAGGATCGCGCCGGACGAGCCGACCAGCGCGCCGGTGATGATCAGCGCCAGATTGCCGAGTGTGAAGCCAAGCGCCGCCGCAGCCCAGCCCGAGTAGGAATTCAGCATCGACACGACCACCGGCATGTCGGCGCCGCCGATCGGGATGATGAGAAGGACGCCAAGAACAAGCGATGCCGCCACGATCAGCCAGAACACTAGCTTGGATTCGCTGGTGACGAGCAGCACGATCAGCACGATCAGGGCGATGCCCAGCGCCGCGTTGATGAAGTGGCGGCCGCCGATCATGATCGGCTTGCCCGACATGCGGCCGTCAAGCTTGAGGAAGGCGATGACCGAGCCGGTGAAAGTGATGGCGCCGATGGCGACGCCGAGGCTCATCTCGACCAGCGCCTGGGCGTGGATGTCGGCGACCGTGCCGATACCGAAGCTTTCCGGCGCATAGATGGCGGCAGCCGCCACCATGACTGCGGCAAGACCGACCAGCGAGTGGAAGGCGGCGACCAGCTGCGGCATCGAGGTCATGGCGATGCGCCGTGCAGTGACCGCACCGACGGAGCCACCGATCAGAAGGCCGAGCACGATGAGGCCGAAGCCTCCCGCCGAAGGGGTCGCCAGCGCCAGCGTGGTGGCAATGGCGATGGCCATACCGATCATGCCGTACATATTGCCCTGGCGGCTGGTGGTCGGATGCGACAGACCGCGCAATGCCAGGATGAACAGGATGCCGGAGACCAGATAGAGGAAGGAGGCGAAGTTGGCGTTCATGTCGCTCTACTTGTCCTTCTTCTTGTACATGGCCAGCATGCGCTGGGTGACGAGGAAGCCGCCGAAGATGTTGACCGAGACCAGCATCAGCGCGACGAAGCCGAAGCCGGTGGCGATGCCGGACGCCGAGATGCCGACGGCAAGCAGCGCGCCGACGACGATGACCGAGGAAATGGCGTTGGTGACGGCCATCAGCGGCGTGTGCAGCGCCGGCGTGACGGACCAGACGACGTAATAGCCGACGAAGATCGCCAGCACGAAAATGGCGAAGCGGAAGACGAAGGGATCGATCGCCCCGCCGGACAGCGCGTGCGCGGCGTCGCCGGCCGCCTCAGTGCCGCCGGGAGCGGTGGCCAGATCCTGCACCGCAAGCCGGACAGCGGCGGTCGCCTGGTCGAGCTGATCGAGGGCTTTCTGCAAGGTCTGGTCCATCACGCGATCCCTTTCGACTTAGACGAGGGCGACTTAGACGAGGGCGACTTGGGTGCGGCAGTTTGCTTGGGCGCGGCTGGTTTCTTCGCAGCGGCGGGCTTCCTTGCAGTTGCGGGCTTCGCAGGCTCAGCCGAGGCGATCATCACCGCCGGCTTGCCGGCGAAGGCCGGATGCACGACGTGGCCACCATCGGTCAGCATCGTCGCCTTCACCAGATCGTCGTCACGGTTGATGGCAAGCGTCTTGGTGGTCTTGTCGACCAGCGTCTCGAGGAACGCAAAGAGGTTCCTGGCATAGAGCAGCGAGGCGGATGCCGCGACGCGGCCCGGCACATTGAGATGGCCGACGATCTTCACCCCGTTGGCCGTGGTCACCACCTGCCCCGGCACAGCGCCTTCGACATTGCCGCCGCGCTCGACCGCGAGGTCGACGATCACCGAACCCGGCTTCATCGAGGCGACCATGGCTGCCGATACCAGTTTCGGTGCCGGCCGGCCGGGGATCAGCGCTGTGGTGATGACGATGTCCTGCTTGGCGATGTGCTCGGCGGTCAGCGCCGCCTGCTTGGCCTGGTATTCCCTGGACATTTCCTTGGCGTAGCCGCCCGCCGTCTCGGCCGCCTTGAACTCCTCGTCCTCGACCGCCAGGAACTTTGCTCCCAGCGAGGCAACCTGTTCCTTGGCGGCGGGGCGCACGTCGGTGGCGGTGACCACAGCGCCAAGCCGCCTTGCCGTTGCAATGGCCTGCAGGCCAGCGACGCCGACGCCCATGACGAAGACTTTCGCCGCCGGCACGGTGCCGGCCGCCGTCATCATCATCGGCAGCGCCCGGTCATATTCCGCGGCGCCGTCGATCACCGCCTGGTAGCCAGCGAGGTTCGCCTGGCTGGACAGGACATCCATGGATTGGGCGCGGGTGATGCGCGGCATGAATTCCATGGAGAAGGCGGTGACCCCGGCCCTGGCCAGCGCATCGACGCCAGCATCGTTGCCGTAGGGATCCATGATGGCGATGACGGCAGTGCCCGGGCGATAGGCCTTCAGCTCCGCCTCATCAGGCCGGCGCACCTTCAGCACCACATCGGCCTTGGCGACATCGCCGACCTTGCCGATCGCAGCACCGGCCTTGGCGAACTCTTCGTCGGGAATGCGCGACGCCGTGCCGGCGCCGCTTTCGACGATGACGTCGAACCCCAGCCCCGCCAGCCGCTTCACCGTGTCGGGCGAGGCAGCAACGCGCGGCTCGTTCGCACCGAGCTCACGAGGGATGAAAACCGTCTGTCCCACCGCATGATCCTTTCGGCTGGAACCTTGATGCGCAGGACGCAGGCCGGACTTCCGGCGACGTCACGCGCAAGGGTTTTTTGAAAAATCTACCGGAGAATGAAGGCGCCGACGGCGAGGATCAGAACGAACAGGATGAACGCCGAGAAGAAGCCGCCCGCAAAGAAACCGAAGGCCATCGACAAAAGCACGGCGAGGCAAAAGAGCGATCCGTATTTGGCGAGCCTGACAAAGCCGGCATAGGTGCGGTCATGCTCGGCATAGTCCATCTTCGCGCCCAGTTCGACAGGACCGGTCGGCGTGTGATCAGCCATAGGAATACCCCTTCGAAGACATCTTTCAGGCACATAGCGAAAAGCCGGGCCGAGGGCAATGGCGCTATTGCCGCATCGCGGCCGACAACAGCCTCAAGGGAAAGTTGAAGCTGCCGGATGCAGGAGGATGTTGCGAAGGGCTGCCGCCTGCGCTTCCTTGCCGGCTGAGGCTTGTCACATCAGCCGGCGAGCTGCGGAAACAGCCCAAGCAGACCGACGACGATCAGATAGAGCGCGACGATGTAGTTCAGGAGTCGCGGCATCACCAGGATCAGCACGCCGGCAATCAGCGAGATCAGCGGCGTGAGCGCGAGCGTGGAAATGGTCATGTCGGTTCCTTTCGAAGGGATTGCCGTCAACGCGATGCAGGTCGACGTCGTTCAAGCGCTACCGCGCCCTTGCCAGAACGCCGAAGCGACCAGAAAGCTCCGGCCGCGCTTTAAAATCGCGATCCGTCAAGCGGCTTCGCGGTAGTATTTGGCGGTGGGCAGGATGGTCAGCGGCGCGAGTTCACCGGCACTGGGCGCCTCGAACAGCATGCGCTGCTCCATCGGCGTCGACCGGAAGAACGGAAAACGGGAGAAAGACCGTTCGCGGATGGCGCTGACGTTGGCGCGGTAGAGCACGACCTTGTAATTTAGGCCCGGATAATCGCGCAACTCGCCAATCTGCTCGGAACAGTAAATGCGACGGTAGAAGCCTGCATGTTCCGGGCGGATGGTGGAGAGGCAGTAAGGCGCGTCGAAGTAGAAGCATGCCATGCCAGCGAGGCGCAGCGTCAGATACGGAATCTGCGGATAGACCCGCGACCAGTCCGGATCGGCGGCAAAGCGGCTGGGGTCGGCAAAATGCGCACCAGATGCCAGCATGGGGCGCAATATGTCGCCATAGACTGTCGTGGAAGGCGACTGCGGCGTAGCGCTGCAGGCATGGTGAATGCGCAGCGTGCTGACCAGAACGCCGTCGATATAGATTCCGAACTTGGAGCAATTGGCCGCTTCGTCGAGCTCGTCATGCACAATATGGTCGGGATTCTCCGAGACCATATCGCTCAAACGATAAGATTTGTAGCGCAACCTGTAGATGTCTTCGAGGTCTTCGCCCTTGTCGCAGCGACGATATTCCGTCCGTTCGAGCATTGCCGAGACATTTCTGGCAAAGCTGGACATGGTATCGGACGCATCAATCCCGTCCGCGCTCGCCGCCTGACGAGGCGAAATCAACTCAACACCCATGAACTCAAATCCCCGTAAACTGCCGCCGCGATGGACACTACGGCAGGGTCGTGAGATGTAAAGATGAAAATAAGATAGAGGTAATTTACCAGGTGTTAAGGTTAATAATTGGTAAAATTGTACTAAAATGTGAGATTTTTTGGCAGAAATCAGCGATGCCCCGCCTTTCTGACCGTCTTGATGTCCTTGGCGAAGGGCCAAACCGTGCTCGACATGGTCTCGATGCCGGACGCGCTGAGCGCTGAGCCGAACAGGAACCCCTGGACTAGGTCCGGCTTGACCTGCAAGGCCAGGATCTTGAGCTGTTCAAAGGTCTCGACGCCCTCGACGGTCACCGAAAGCCCCAGCGGCCGAGACAGATTGACGATGCCCTTGAGCAACTCGAGCGAGCGGCTGCTTTGGGTGACGTCCATCAGGAACGATCGATCGATCTTGATCTTGTCGAGCGGCAGTTTGTGAAGATAACTCAGGCTCGAATAGCCGGTGCCGAAATCGTCGAGCGCGATGCGCACGCCAAGCCGCTTCAATTCCTCGATATACTGACGCGTCAGCGACTTGTCGTCGAGCAGCGCCGTCTCGGTGACCTCGATCTCCAGGCGGCCGGCGGCGAGACCGGAACTGGCGAGCGCATCGCTGACCTTCTGGACGACGTCACGATTGCGGAAGTCCTTGGCCGAGAGATTGACCGAGACACTGGTCTGTACGGGCCATTTGGCGCATTCGGTGCACGCTGCATGCAGGACAAAGGTGCTGATCTCGGAAATGATACCCATTTCTTCAGCCAGCGGAATGAAGATGCTGGGCGAGATCGGCCCGAGATCGGGGTGGTCCCAACGGCACAGCGCCTCGCAACTGGCGATGCGCATCGTGCTCATTGACACGATCGGCTGATAGACCACCCGCAACCGCTTGCTTTCCACAGCGGTGCGCAGGTCCGCCTTCATCAGCTGGCGGTTGCGGAAAGCGGCGTCTATCGATGCCTCGAACAGCCGCCACGTGTTCTTGCCGAGTTCCTTGGCCTTATAGAGCGCGAGATCCGCCTTGACGATCATGGCATCGACATCGGTATCCTTGACCCGCGACAGCACGGCGCCACCGCTGGCCTGGATACGCAATCCGTGGCCGGCGACGTCGACCTCGCCCTGCAACTCGACGAAAATCTCGTCGAGTTGGCCGATCAGATGGCTTTCGTCCTCGACGCGGTCGAAGAAGATCATGAACTCGTCGCCGCCGAAACGGCTGACGGTGATGCCTGGGCCAGCGACCGCCGCCAGCCGCTCCGCGACGGCGTAGATCAACCCGTCGCCGACCGGATGGCCAAGCGTGTCGTTGACGCTCTTGAAATCGTCGAGGTCGAGCACGGCGAGCCCGCAAAGACGATCGAGATCGCCGGACGCCATGGCCTCTCCGATCAGCTCGTGGAAATAGGCGCGATTGGGCAGGCCGGTGAGGCTGTCGTAACGCGCCATGAAGCGTATCTTGTCTTCCGCCTCGACGCGGGCCGTCACATCCTCGAAGGTAATGACGCCCAGTTCCTGGCTGCCTTCACGCGCCGAAAACTCATAGTGCTGCCCATTCGCGAGCGAGACGAGAACCTTGCGGTCGCGGCCCTCGCGCAAAGCACGCGTAAGCTGGGCTTCGATGTAGCGGCAGTCCTTCGGCGCCAGCATGCCGCCGGCAACGCCACGCATCAGCAGACCGTGGATCGACCGCCCGAGCAGCGCGTCGGGCGACTTGAGCGACATCAGATGCGCGGCTTCGGCATTGGCCACCGCCACCCGGCCGTCGGGGCCGAGCATGACGAGGCCATGCGACATGGTGTTCAGCGCCCGATTGAAGCGCTGGGCGATGCGGTTCGCTTTTTTTTCCTCGGACAAAGCTGTGAAAAGCACCTCCCTGACCAGATCGGCGAAGCGTTTGATCGCGAACAGGAAGGGAGCCGACATCAGGCCGAGTATCACATGGTAGACATCACCACGCAGGATGAAGCCCAGCGAGATCGGCCACGTCATGGTCATGATGAAGATCATGACCATCCTCGGGGAGCCGTAATTGCGACCGGCGATCGAAGTGGCGGACGCCAGCGTAACACAGACAGCGGCTATTTCGGCATAGTTGTCATGCGCCAGATAGATGCCGACGAAACAGAAAGCGCCCAGCATGAAACCATGCATGGAGCCGTAGAGAATGTAATCGTTCTCGCGACGACGCGCCTCCGCCCAATTCCTGGGTGATGGGGCGTTGCGATATTTCCTGATGTTGCGCAGGCGCAAGAAGGCGACGGTCAGCAATCCGACAGCCACCGCAATGTAGGTCGGATCCCTGGTCTTCCAGTAGACCAGCATGACCAGTAGGGTTTGGGCAAAGAATCCAATCGAAAGCGTCAGGCCGTCGCGAAACAGTGTTTCCACGAACGGGATATAGACGTCGACCGGAATCTCGTTTTTTCTTTTTAGACTCACGCCTGAATCCCAACCCTGGGGAGCCAAGCTGTGTCACATTCGCCTTAAGAAAGGTTTAGAGGGGCCGTTTCGGGCCTCTCCGCCAAGCCGGTTGACGTAGGGGAACTCTTCTTCAGGTAAACAAGGCGTATCGGATCACTCGGCGGCCTGGAGCTTCGGTCGTACGGGCGTCTTTTCCAGGCGGTCGAGCAGCCTCTGGCGCTCGCCGGCGGCCTTTTCGGCACTGGCCTGCCTGACGTGACCATAGCCGCGAATGAGCGCCGGCACCGAGGCAAGCGCTGCCGCGGCCTCGACCTTACCCGGCGCCAGCGTACTGGAGACAAGCTCCAGATCGGCCTCGTACTGCGCAAGAAGCTGCCGTTCCATACGCCTTTCGGTGCTGTAGCCGAACACATCGAAAACCGTGCCGCGCAAGCCTTTCATCGCTGCCAGCAGGCGAAACCCCTTCATCATCCAGGGACCGAAGCTCGATTTCCTCGGCTTACCGTCCCTGCCGCGCCTGCCCATGATCGGCGGCGCGAGATGGAATTCGAGTTTGTCGTAGCTCTGAAACTGCTTTCCCAGCTCGGCGGCGAAGGAGCCGTCGGTGTAGAGCCTCGCCACCTCGTATTCGTCCTTGATCGCCATCAGCTTGAACAGGTTCCTCGCGGCAGCCTCGGTCACATCAGTCGAACCGGGCACCGCCCTTGCTTCGGCCTTGCGCAGCGCGGCCAGCCTGTCGGCATAGCGCTTGCCATAGGCAGCGTTCTGATAGGCGGTGAGGAAAGCGACGCGGCGGGCGATGATATCATCCAGCGTCTCCGCGACAGCGGCAGTCTGTGCGGCCTTGCCCGGCTGGGCAACGAGGCCGCGCACGAAATCCGGCTGGTGAGCGGCGCGGCGGCCCCAGCGGAACGCGGCGACGTTCATCGCCACGGCCTGGCCGTTGAGCTCGATCGCCTTTTCCACCGCCTCGGCCGAAAGCGGCAAGCCACCATGCTGGAAGGCGAAGCCGAGCATGAACATGTTGGCGCCGAGCGAACTGCCGAACAGCGCGGTGGCGGTGCGGGTGGCGTCGAAGAAATGCGCCTTGTCGTCGCCGGCGGCAGTACGGATCGCCTTTTTCAGCCGCTCGACAGGCAGCGAGAAGTCCGCCGAACGGGTAAACTCACCGGGCATGATCTCGGCGGTGTTGGCGAGGAAGATCGTGTGGCCTTCGCGCACCGCGGCAAGCACCTTTTGGGCGCCCGACACGACGAGATCACAGCCAAGCACGAGGTCGGCCTTCCCCGCCGAAACGCGGATGGCATGGATATCGTCCGGGCTGCGGGCGATGCGGACATGGGTGAACACCGAGCCGCCCTTTTGGGCAAGGCCGGCCATGTCGATCATGCCGCAGCCCTTGTCTTCGAGATGGGCGGCCATGCCGAGCACCGCGCCGATGGTGACGACGCCGGTGCCGCCGACGCCGTCGATGATCGCCGCCCAGCCTTGCTCGCCAAGCGGGAATTCGGCGGGCACGGGCACGCCGTCGAGCGGATCGGTCGTGCCGGCAATACCCTCGACCTTCCTGATCTTGGCACCATGCACGGTGACGAAGGACGGGCAGAAGCCATTGATGCAGGAGAAATCCTTGTTGCAGCTCGACTGGTCGATCCTGCGCTTGCGGCCGAATTCGGTCTCGACCGGCTGGATCGACACGCAGTTCGACTGCACCCCGCAATCGCCGCAGCCTTCGCAGACCAGCTCGTTGATGAAGACGCGCTTGTCGGGATCGGGGAAGGTGCCGCGCTTGCGGCGGCGGCGCTTTTCGGCGGCGCAGGTCTGGTCGTAAAGCAGCACGGATACACCCTTGACCGCGCGCAATTCGCGTTGGACGAGGTCGAGGTCGTCGCGGTGATGAATGGTGGCGCCGGCGGGGAATTCGACCTTGGCGGCATATTTGCGCGGTTCGTCGGTGACGATGGCGATACGCTCGACACCCTCGGCCCGCACCTGCCTGGCGATCATGTCCACGGTCAGGCCACCCTCGTGCGGCTGGCCGCCGGTCATGGCGACTGCGTCGTTGTAGAGGATCTTGTAAGTGATGTTGGCGTCGGTCGACAGCGCAAAGCGGATCGCCAGCGCACCAGAGTGGTTGTAGGTGCCGTCGCCGAGATTTTGGAAGATGTGGTCGCGCTTCGAGAACGGCGCCTGGCCGACCCATTGCGCGCCCTCGCCGCCCATGGCGGTGAAACCCACGGTGTTACGGTCCATCCACAGCGCCATGAAATGGCAGCCGATGCCGGCGGCGGCGAGCGAACCGTCCGGCACCTTGGTCGAAGAGTTATGCGGGCAGCCGGAGCAGAAGAAGGGCGTGCGCGAGGCGATGTCCGACGTGTCGGCGAGCATCGCCTGGAACTGGCGCAGTTTCGCCACCCGCGCCGCAATCTCGTCCGATGGACCGATCGTTCGCAAGATTCTTTCGCCGAGCGCGATGGCGATGTCGTTGGGATCGAGCGCGCCCTTGGCCGGGAACAGCCCGTCGCCGCGCTCGTCCTTCTTGCCAACGATGACCGGCTGCGTGGCGGTGCCGTAAAGGTTCTCGCGCAGCTGCACCTCGATCAGCGAGCGTTTCTCCTCGACGACGACGATGGTGTCGAGGCCGCGCGCGAAGTCGGCGATGTGCTGCAGGTCGAGCGGCCACGGGCAGCCGACCTTGAACAGCCTGATGCCGATGCGATTGGCGGCAACCTCGTCGATGCCGATGTCTTCCAGCGCCTGGCGAACGTCGAGATAGCTCTTGCCAATGGTGACGATGCCCAGCTTCGGGCTGCGGCCACCGGAATAGACGATCCGGTTCAGCCCGTTGGCATGGATAAAGGCCGAAGCGGCGGCGCGCTTGTATTCATGCAGCCGCTCCTCCTGACCGAGCATGTCGATCTCGTTGCGGATGTTGAGCCCGCCGGGCGGCATGTCGAAGTCGGGGACGACGATATCAAGCCGTTCGAGCGCGGCATCGACCGAAGCCGTCGATTCGATGTTGTCCTTGACGCATTTGATCGCCGCCCAGGTGCCGGCGAAACGCGACATGGCAAAGCCGTAGAGCCCGTAGTCGATGATCTCCTGGACACCGGCCGGATTGAGGATCGGGATCATCGTGTCGACGAACAGGAATTCGGTGGCGTGCGCGTTGGTCGAGGATTCGGCCATGTGGTCGTCGCCCATCAGGGCAAGCACGCCGCCATGTCTGGACGAGCCGGCGAGATTGGCATGGCGAAACACGTCGCCGGAGCGGTCGACGCCCGGCCCCTTGCCGTACCAGACCGAAAAGACGCCGTCGCGCGTGCCTTCGCCCAGCAATTCGGCCTGCTGCGACCCCCAGCAGGCGGTGGCCGCGAGTTCCTCGTTGAGGCCGGGCTGGAAGACGATGTCCGATTGGGCGAGCTGCTTCCTCGCCTTCCAAAGCTGCATGTCGAGGCCGCCGAGCGGCGAGCCGCGATAGCCGGAGACGAAGCCGGCGGTATTCAGGCCAGCCCGGCGGTCGCGCTCGCGCTGCATCAAAAGCATGCGGATGACCGCCTGCGCGCCGGAAAGGAAGATGCGCTCCTTTCCCAAGTCGAACTTGTCGTCGAGCGCGACATCATGCAGCGTCATCAGGCATTTCCTCTGCGGAGGCCGCACGTCGAGCGCAGCCAACGTCGGAGTCGGATGCTGCAGTGTTTCTCCCCTTGCCGGGCAGGTCAAACAAAATCGAAGATGCCAGGCGAAGCGCAACAAACGATCCGCTCCGCGCCCGGTGGCGTAAGAAACCGCACATCGGCTGCTCCGTCAGCGCACGAAAATTCAGGCTGCAGCCGATGCCGGTGGTAATGCGTCAGGTAGCCTTCGAACAGTCGGGCTTGGGTTCGCCCGGCAGTTTGCCGTCCGGATGACCGACAAGGTCGGGATTGGGCGTGTAAAGCTGGTCGATGACCAGTGGCCGGTCGGGCAGGACCGACTGGTCCTGCGTCGACATCAGCGTGGTGTCGATCGTCTGGAGGACCGTACCCTCGACATCCTTGATGCTGATCGCAATCGCATAGGGCTTATCCTTGACGATGCAGAAAAGTGCCGGGCTCTCCAGGGATACCTTGCCGAGCTTTGGCCAGATTTTCTGTTCAACGACCAGTGGCTCGCCGCCGGCCGGATCCTGGAAGCTGGCGACCGCGACCTGTCCTTCCTGCATCGGCCGCAAGGGTCTCAGCGTCACGACATAGGTCGCCCTTGCGAGTCGGTAGTTAAAGACGAAGACCTTGCCGGAGATCTCGAACAATCTGCCTTCGCCGTCCGTGCCGGTATCGCGGCAGGCGCCAAGCGTTGTCGCTGCCACGAGCGCGACAACGATCAAGCGCAAGGGTTTCCTAGACATTGGTGGTTCCTCTGGCGGCCGCTCGACGGCGGCGATAATGGCGGCTTGCCTTCTGGCGGTTGCCGCACACCGCCATGTCGCACCAAAGGCGGCTGGAATTGCGGCTTCTGTCGAGGAACAGCCAATTGCAATTGGGGCAGATCCTCAGCCTTGCGATCGCGTCGCCCTGCAGCAGAGACAGTGCGGAAACCGCCAGGGCCGCCTCGAAGGCGATGGGCGTCGCCGGATCGCCGAATGGCCGTCCCGGCGCACCGATCTCGGTGCGGCTGTGCGCGAGACCTTCGGCGCAGGCTTTCAGAAACGGGGGCAGATCGCCTGTGGCGACCGTGCCTTTCGACACCGCGCCTCGAAACAGCCGGTCGGTCGTCTCGCGGATCGACAGCACGACCGGCGCGATTCTGTCGGGCAGCGGCGCGTCGAGCCGCCGGCCACCAAGCTCGGCGGCGCGAAAGCCACTTGCCGCGTCAGCAAAACGGGCGATCTCCGCCGGATTGTCGAAACGGTCGAAGGTTTTCCGGGGATCGCCCCGCAGCACGACTGTGTTCGCCGTGTCGAGCGCAAGAAGGCCGCCGGTGAAGCGGTGCGGGGTCCAGGAAACCGTCATGAGCCCTATTTCTAACCGATAACTGGCATTTGACAAGTTAGATTACCCGATGCAAATCTGCGCGGGGACGCGGTTTTCCGCGATCCAAGGAAATGCGCATGCTCTATTTCTCCCAGCAGGTCCTCAACGGGCTGCATTCCGGCGCTCTCTATGCGCTGCTCGCCTTCGGCTATGTGCTAACCAATGGCGTCCTGCACCGGACGAACCTCGCCTATGGCGCGCTGTTCGCCTTTTGCGGGCAGACGATGATCCTCACCGCAGCCTTCGGCTATCAGGCCCTGTGGCTGACCCTGTTCGCTGCCGTCGCACTCGGCATTGTCGCGGCATTCCTGTATGCGGCGCTGATCAGTCATGTCCTGTCTCGCAGCATCTTCGAGCCGCTGGCCGACCGCACGCCCAACGCGATCGTGGTGACGACGCTGGGCATATTGCTGCTCCTGTCGGAGGCAAGCCGTATTGCCGCCGACACCCACGACCTGTGGCTGCCGCCGATGCTGGCCGAGCCCGTCGTCTTCGCGCAGGACGCCCGTTTCAAGGTGACACTGACGCTCATCCAGCTGCTCGACTGCGCGGTCGTCGCGGCAACCATCGCGCTCGCCGCCTGGGCGCTCGCCCGCTCGAGCTTCGGCCGGCGCTGGCGCGCCGTGTCCGACGACCCTAAAGCCGCGGCCATGTGCGGCGTCGACGTGCGCGCCATGTTTCGGCACGCGGTGCTCGCCGGCGGCCTTTGCGCGGCGCTGGCCGGTGTGCTCGCCGGCCTTTACTATGGCAACGTCAGCTTCGGCTCCGGCCTGGTCTACGGATTGAAAATCCTGTTCGTGACGGCGGTGGGCGGCTATCTCTCGCCGTTGCGGGCGGCGCTTGGTGCCGCGGCCTTCGGCATGGCCGAATCGCTGTGGGCCGGCTATTTCCCGGTCGAATGGCGCGACGCCTGGATGTATCTGTTCCTCGTCGCCATGCTGGTGCTGATCGGCGCCGGCCGCGACCAGGGCAAGATTGCCTGACCCGCATCAGACTTGGGTAGACTTTGGTTGCATGACGTCTACAGCGCCGCGCGTCCTCTCGGACGCGCGGCGGACGCTGTAGCACTTTGATTTTGCGCATGATCCTTTCCGAAATTCGATTCCGATTTTCGGGGTCATGCGCTGCGTCAGGCGGCTGTCTCGCCTCTTCCTAACCTCACAAGATTGCTTTACTCGGTCTGCACTGTGTTGACCCGCCGGGCCACGCACGGCATACCGTTGGGCCACAGCGAGGCGACGGAAAACACACGGGAATCGGCGCGCCTCTGACATAAGGGAGGAATGCATGGCAGGGCTTCTCGCTCTATCCAGAACCATCGATCGTGTGAACGAATTCATCGGCAGATGGGTATCGTGGCTGATCCTGCTGGCAATCCTGGTCAGCGCCGCCAATGCGGTCATCCGCAAGACGTTCGACATGTCGTCGAACGCCTGGCTGGAACTGCAGTGGTATTTGTTCGGCGCCGCCTTCATGCTGGCCGCCGCCTACACGCTGAAGCAGAACGACCATATCCGCATCGACATCGTCTACGGCATGTTCTCGCGCCGCGTGCAGCACTGGATCGACCTTTTCGGCCATGTCTTCTTCCTGATGCCGTTCGTGACGCTGATGGTGATCTATTTCGTACCCTATGTGTCGCTGTCGTTTCACAGCGGCGAAATGTCGAACAATTCCGGCGGGCTGATCATCTGGCCGGCAAAGGCGATCCTGCTGGCCGGCTTTTTCCTGCTCGCGCTCCAGGGGATCTCCGAGATCATCAAGAAGATCGCCATCATGCGCGGCGACATGGACGATCCCACCCCGTTCATATCGGTACATGAGCAGGCCGAACTCGAAGCCAAAGCGCTCGCCGAAGAGGTGCGCTCGTGATGGAGTTCATCGCCCAGAACATGGCACCGATCATGTTCGCCTCGCTGGTCCTCTTCCTGCTGATCGGCTATCCGGTCGCCTTTTCGCTCGCCGCCAACGGCCTGCTGTTCTTCTTCATCGGCGTGCTTCTGTCGCCTTATTCGGGCGGATCGATTAACCTCGCCTGGCCGCTGCTGCACGCGCTGCCGGATAATTTCTACGGCAGCCGGGTGATGTCCAACGACACGCTGCTGGCCATCCCGTTTTTCACCTTCATGGGCATCGTGCTCGAACGATCGGGCATGGCCGAGGACCTTCTCGACACGATCGGCCAATTGTTCGGGCCGATCCGCGGCGGCCTCGCCTATGCCGTGATCTTTGTCGGCGCGCTGCTTGCCGCAACCACCGGTGTGGTGGCTGCCTCCGTCATCGCCATGGGCCTTATCTCGCTGCCAATCATGTTGCGCTACGGCTATGACCGCCGCGTGGCGTCCGGCGTCATTGCCGCATCGGGCACGCTCGCCCAGATCATTCCGCCCTCGCTGGTGCTGATCGTTTTGGCCGACCAGCTCGGCCGCTCGGTCGGCGACATGTATGCGGGCGCGCTGATCCCGGGGCTGGTTCTGACCAGCCTCTACACGATGTATATCGTGATCATGTCGATCGTCCGGCCGAAGTCGATGCCGGCCCTGCCGCTTGAGGCCCGCACGCTCGGCCACGGTGTCCTGTCGCTGCTGGTCGCGGTGCTGGCGGCAGTGGTGATTTCCTACGCGGCGTATCGCTATCTTGCGCCCTCGCACGGCCAAAACGCCGACATCCTCGGCGCCACCATCGGCGTAATCTTTATCTACGTCGTGGCAATCGCCGACCAGCGCCTGAAGATCAACATGATGTCGCGGCTGGCGCAGCAGGTGATCATCGTGCTGATCCCGCCGCTGGCGCTGATCTTCCTGGTGTTGGGCACCATCTTCCTCGGCATCGCCACACCGACCGAGGGCGGCGCCATGGGCGCTGTCGGCGCGCTGATCATGGCGGCGATGAAGGGGCGGCTGTCGTTGGACGTGATCAAGCAGGCACTGGCGTCGACGACGCGGCTGTCATCCTTCGTGCTGTTCATCCTGATCGGTGCGCGGGTGTTTTCACTGACCTTCTACGGCGTCAACGGCCATATCTGGGTCGAACACCTCCTGACATCGCTGCCGGGCGGTGAAGTCGGCTTCCTGATCGGCGTGAACATCCTCGTCTTCTTGCTCGCCTTTTTCCTCGATTTCTTCGAGCTCGCCTTCATCATTGTGCCGCTTTTGGCGCCGGCCGCCGACAAGCTCGGCATCGACCTGATCTGGTTCGGCGTGCTGCTCGGCGTCAACATGCAGACCAGCTTCATGCATCCACCCTTTGGCTTCGCGCTGTTCTACCTGCGCTCTGTCGCCGCGCGAGTGCCTTATCTGGATCGCCTCACCGGCAAGCAGATCGCACCGGTGACCACCGGCCAGATCTATTGGGGCGCGGTTCCCTTCGTTTGCATCCAGGTCATCATGATCGGGTTGACCATCGCCTTCCCGCAGATGGTGATGCACTACAAGGGCACGGCGGTCGACCCGGGCACGATCGATTACCAAGTGCCGGAAGCGCCTGGTTTCGGCCTGCCATCGCTCGGCGCACCACCAGCCGACGGCACCGCACCGGCCGCGCCTGCGGCGCCCGGAGCCCAGGACCTGTCGCAGCCGCCGAATTTCGGTGAAACACCACCTGCCAAGCCGGCGGCCCCAGCGACCGATCTGTCCCAACCGCCGAGTTTCAATTGATGCCGGAGGCTTAACAATCATGAAAGCGGTTCGGCTGGAGGGCGTGGGTGGCATCGCCCTGCGCGAGATCGGCAAACCGTCCGCCGGGCCGGACGATCTCCTGGTGTGGATCGAGGCGTGCGGCGTCTGCGGCACCGACCGGCATCTTTTCCATGGCGAATTTCCCTGTACGCCACCGGTGACGCTCGGGCATGAATTCTCCGGGATCGTGGAGGCGATTGGAACCGCTGTGTCCGGCTTTTCGGTCGGCGATCGCGTCACCGGCGATCCCAACATCGCCTGCGGGCGCTGTCCGCACTGCCATGCCGGTCGCATCAATCTCTGCCATAATCTGATTGCCATCGGCATTCATCGCGACGGCGGCTTCGCCGAATATGTCGTGCTGCCTCAGAAGCAGGCCTTCCTCCTTCCGAAAGACCTGAAGCCAACGCATGGCGCGCTTTGCGAGCCGCTCGGCTGCTGCCTGCATGGCTTGGATCTGGCGCAGATCAAGCCCGGCTCCTCGGTCGCCGTGCTTGGCGGCGGCGTGATCGGCCTGCTCACCGTGCAACTGGCAAGGCTTGCCGGCGCGACCACGATTATCCTGTCGACGCGCCAGGCCTCGCGGCGTGCCCTCGCCGAGGAATTGGGCGCGACGGCGACGGTCGACCCCAGAGCTTACGATATCATCGACGCAATTGTCGGTCCGTCGGGTCTGCTGCCGGGCGGTGTCGATGTGGTGTTCGAATGTGCTGGCGTAAGAGAGACGGTTGAGCAATCGATGCGGCTCGCCAAGGCCGGCGGCACCGTTGTCGTCGTCGGCGTGATGCCTCAAGGTATGAAGGCAGAATTCGAACCTTTCGACCTGTTGTTCCGGGAATTGAAGGTTCTGGGCTCTTTCCTCAATCCGTTTACGCATCGCCGGGCCGCCGATCTCATCGCCTCGGGTGCGATCGAGATCGACAAGCTCATCTCACGGCAGGTCCCGCTCGAAGACGCGGCCGAAGTGATCGCCAATCCGCCTGCGCCAGGTGAAGTCAAGGTGCTGGTGGTGCCGCGCTGATCAATCGAAGTGTTACGGCGCCACGCGTCCGAAGAACGCGAGGCGCCGTAACTGTTGTCAGAGCTTGCCGTTGCGCTGCTGGACCATCATGAAGGTGTCGTAATTGTATTCGGCCACCTGCGCCCAGAGATAGTGCTCCTTGCGGAAGGCCTTGATCGAGTCCCAGATCTTCTTGAACGGCGCGTTCGAGGCCTCCATCTCGGCATAGACCTCGTTTGCCTTTTCGAAACAGGCCGCCATGATCTCCTGGCTGAACGGGCGCAGTTTCGCGCCGCCGGCCACCAGCCGCCTCACCGCTGCCGGATTGAGATAGTCGTATTTCTGCAGCATGTTGGCGTCGGTCGCCTGCGCGGCGCTATGCACCAGCGCCTTGTAGGCCGGCGGAAGCTCCTCGTATTTCGCCTTGTTGAACATCAAATGGACGGTCGGCCCGCCTTCCCACCAGCCTGGGTAATAATAGTTGGGCGCGACCTTGTAGAAGCCGAGCTTCTCGTCGTCATAAGGGCCGACCCATTCGGCAGCGTCGATGGTGCCTTTTTCCAGCGCTGGGTAGATGTCGCCACCGGCGATCTGCTGCGGCACGACGCCGAGCCTTTGCACCACTTTGCCGGCAAAGCCACCGATGCGCATCTTGAGGCCCGAAAGGTCGGCGACGGTGTTGATTTCCTTGCGGAACCATCCGCCCATCTGCACGCCGGTATTGCCGCCCGGCAAGCCAAAAAGGCCCTGCGTGGCCAGGAACTCGTTGAACAGGTCGATGCCGCCACCGTGGTAGTGCCATGCATTGATGCCGCGCGCGTTGAGCGAGAACGGAACCGCGGCACCCAATGCCCATGTGGGGTCCTTGCCCCAATAATAATATGCCACCGTATGGCAGGCCTCGACGGTGCCGGCGGTGGTGGCGTCCGCGACCTGCAGGCCGGGCACCAGCTCACCGGCAGCGAAGACCTGGACCTGGAAGTTGCCGTCGGTTGCATCCGAAAGCATCTTGGAAAAGACCTCGGCGCCGCCATAGATCGTGTCGAGCGATTTCGGGAAGGACGACGCCAGGCGCCATGTCACTTTCGGATTGGATTGAGCGATGGCCGGCGCGGCAAGCGTTGCGGCAGCGGCCGCGGCGCCCACACCGGTCACGCCGGCCTTGCGGATGAATGATCGACGATCCATGAAGTCCTCCCTATTGGATCAACAGACCGATGTTCGGGAATGCTCTGTGCCCGGATCGGCTTCGCGGCAAACAATACACGGGCAAGAAGTCGAGTCCAGCATGGCAGCCGGTTTTGCTGGCGGCGTTTCCGCGAAATTCGCGACGCAAACGCACCTCTTGCAACTTAAGTCTAAAGCCCTTTCCGTGGACCATGCGACATGCCGAAACTTGTCATGGCAAAGCGCCTTCGGATCGCCTATTTTAAAGGCAGAATACATCCCTGCGCTGAATGGAACCGGATCAAAAATGCAGCAGCCGCTCGTCGCCATATCGACCGACGTCCGCCAGTTCGACAACTACACTTGGCATGCCGCCCCGCAGCAATATCTGGAGGCGGCGCTTTCGGGCGCCGGCGTGTTCCCGGTGCTGGTGCCGTCCTTCGGCGACCGGCTCGATTTCGATGAACTGCTTTCCTCCGTCGACGGCGTCATGGTCACCGGCTCGAAGTCCAACGTGCATCCCTCGCTCTATGGCGGCGATGCCAGCGAGGCCAACGGCCCCTACGATCCGGCCCGCGACGCCACCACGCTGCCGCTGATCCGCAAGGCGGTGGAGCGCGGCGTGCCGCTGCTCGCCATCTGCCGTGGCATCCAGGAGATGAATGTGGCGCTGGGCGGCACGCTGGCCGCGGAAATCCATGAGCGCGAGGGGTCGCTGGACCATCGCGCGCCGGCAAGCGACAATCAGGACGAACGCTTCGCTATCCGCCAGACCATTTCGATCAAGCCCGGAAGCTGCCTCGCCGGCGTGTTCGGGGCGGGCGAGATCATGGTCAACTCGGTGCATCGCCAGGCGGTCGACCGGCTCAGCCCAAAGCTACAAATAGAGGCGGTCGCCGCCGATGGCACGGTCGAGGCGGTTTCGGTGCGGGACGCCCACGCCTTCGCTGTCGGCGTCCAGTGGCATCCCGAGTACTGGGTCGCGTCCGACAGCGTTTCGGCAAGGATATTCCGCGCCTTCGGTGACGCGGTGCGCCTGCACGCTGCGGCGAGATCCGGCGCACGCGCCGCCGCTGAGTAATCAAGGTCGAGAGTTCAAGGATCGATGACCGCCAGCGACAGCAGCGGCAGGACTGGCACGTAGGATTCATAGCCGTCGCCGTCGGCGACGGCGAAAGTGACGATCGGGTCGATGCCGTTCGCGCTGAAGGTGACCGTACCGTCATCCTGCTCGCGCCAGAATTTCGCATGCTCGATGCCAGGCAAAACCCGGCGGCAATTCGCGGCGACCGTCAACAACGAGAGGCTATGCGAAACCTCCGTACCACGCTTGACCGCGCAGGACGCTTCGTCGCCATTGGCCACCAGCCTGTAGTCGCCGGACGGTGCTATTGGGTCATTGGCTGCGTTGTGTTCGCCGCTGCCGCCGTGAAACAGTTGGATGCTGCCGAACAGCGCGGTCACCGCCATCAATGCGGGAAGTGCTTTCATCCTGTGTTCTCCGCGTGTCTGGCGATAGATGCAGAATGATTCCAAAGCGTTAAGTCGCCGTTAATAGATGTGGCAGATCGCCGCTCAGCTCCGCGCCTTGATCTTTTCCGTCTCCGGCACCGGCGTCAGCGCCTTTCCCTGCGAAAACCAGGAAACCAGATTGTCGACACACAGATCGGCCATGGCGCGGCGGGTATGCTCCGAAGCCGAGCCGACATGCGGTAAAAGCGAGGTGTTGGGGGCGGCAAGCAGCGCCGGCGGCACATTCGGCTCGTTGGCGAAGACGTCGAGCCCGGCAGCGGCGATGGTGCCGTCGGCAAGTGCCGCGGCAAGTGCCGCCTCGTCCACCGTGCTGCCGCGGCCGATGTTGACGAAGACGCCATTGGCGCCCAAGGCTGACAGGATCTCGGCATTGACCGCCTTTTCGGTCGAGGCGCCGCCGGGCGCCACCGAGATCAGCGTATCGACCACCTCGGCCAGGCCTTTCAGTGTCTGGTGATAGTCGTAGGACAGGCCTTCGACCCGGCGCCGGTTGTGATAGGCGATCGGCAGGCCGAAGGCCTCCAGCCGCCGGGCAATGGCGAGACCGATGCGGCCCATGCCGAAAATGCCAACGCTGCGGCCGCGCAAGGTCAGCCGGCTTAGCGGATAATTGCCGTTGCGCGCCCAGCTGCCGTCGCGCAGCCAGGTCTCGGCGCGCGGCAACTCGCGGATGGTGTTGATCAAAAGCCCGATCGCCGTGTCGGCGACCTCCTCGGTCAGCACGTCGGGCGTGTTGGTGACCATGACGCCGCGCTGTGCCGCGTGGCGGGCATCGACCGAATCGTAACCGACGCCGAAATTAGCGATGATCTCAAGGTTCGGCAGCGCATCAATGAGCGCCGCGTCGACACCTCCGAAGGCGGCAATGCCGCGCACCGTCCGGCGCAGCTCATCGGTGACCTGCGACGCATCCGGCCGTTCGATCCACACGCGGTTGAACGTCCGGTCGATGCGGCTGACCGCATGATCGTTGATCTGGCCCGCCACCAGAATGGCGACGGCTTGCTGCTGTTCGGCTTTCGTCATGCACGTTCCACCGGCTTGCCGGTCGACTGACGCACATGCAGTTCCGGCTTGATAAGTTCCTGCGACGGTCGCACCATCTGGCCGTTGAGCTTGTCGAGCAGTGCGCTGGCGGCCCGGCGACCGACCTCACGCTGGCCGTTCCAGACGGTGGTCAGCGCCGGCGTCGCGATCGCCGCCTCCTCGAGGTCGTCATAGCCGGTGACGGAGATGTCAATGCCCGGCACCAGCCCGGCGCGCGCAATGCCGTTCATCAGGCCGATGGCGACGAGGTCGTTCCAGCAGCAGGCCGCGGTCGGCTTGTCCTTCAGCGCCAGGAACTGCCCGGCGGCTTCGAAACCGGCCTGCTTGGTGCGCGGGCCGGCAATGCGCCAGGACGGCCTGACCTCCAGCCCGGCCGTCTCCATGGCATTGACGTAGCCCTGGTAGCGGTCGCGACCGGTCGAGGTCTGGTCGGTGCCGCCGATCATGGCGATGCGCTTGTGGCCGAGCGAGATCAGGTGGTTGGTGGCGAGTCCGGTGCCATAGGCGTCGTCGCCGCGAAAAACGGGGACGTCAGCCCCTTCGACCGTGCGCGCGATCAGCACCGCCGGCAGGCCGTTTTCCTCGGCCATGATAATGTCTTCGGGCGGCGTGCCGATGGCCGGCGACATGATGACGCCGTCGGCGCCGAGCTGCAAAAGCGTGTCGATGAAGGTGCGCTGCTTTTCGAGCTGGTCGTAATGGTTCGACAGGATGAAGGTCTGCCGGCTGCGGTCGAGCTCGCTTTCGATCGAACGCAGTATCTCGGCGAAGAAGGGATTCATGATGTCGTGGACGACGACGCCAACGATGCCTGAGCGCGAGGTGCGCAGGCTGGCGGCGCGGCGGTTGTAGATATAGCCGATGGTGCGGGCGTGTTCCTTGATGCGGTCGCGGGTGGTTCCAGCGACCAGCGGGCTGTCGCGCAAGGCCAGCGAAACCGTGGCCGTGGACACTCCGAGCGCATCCGCGATCGTCGAAAGCTTGATCTTCTGTGCCAGCGCCTTGCGCTCCCCCGACGATCTAGAGCTGATCCATGATCTTTTCCGAAAACCGGATTCCGCTTTTCGGGATCATGATCTAAACAGTTTAAACGCGGCCTTATGCCACCCTTCCGGAACAAATCAAAGTTTTTTTGCCACCGCTTCCATCTCGACATCGAGGGCCGCGCGGTTGCGCACGCGAAGCCGGTGCTCGCGATGGACGATATAAAGGCCGCTGGCGACGATGACGGCCGCGCCGACGAGCGTCCAGTGGTCGGGAAACTGGTTGAAGACCAGCCACCCGGCAATGATCATCCAGATCATCTGCGAGTAGGGATAGGGAGCCAGCGCCGTGGTGGTCGCGAGCCGATAGGCCTGCACCAGGAGCCAGTGGCCGATGGCGCCGAAGACGCCAAGCATCAGCAGGATGAACCACTGCCAGCCATCCTGTGGCAGGGAAAGTGCAAACGGCAGCATGGGCAGGAGCAGCACGGCCGGTGCGAGCGCCGAAAAGAGGATGAGGCTCTCGGAGGTTTCGGTCGCCGACATGCGCCGCGTCATGATGACGTAGAAACAATTCGACAGCATCGAGCCGAGCGCGAAGAGGTGGCCGACGCCAAAGGCGCCGACCCCCGGCCGGGTGATGATGAGGACGCCGACGAAGCCGCTCAGGATCGCAAGCCAGCGCCGCCAGCCCGCCCATTCACCGAGCAAAGGGCCAGCGAGTGCCGTGATCACCATCGGCGCGAAGAAATAGATCGAAGTGGTTTCGGCCAGTTGCAAGGTCCGCAGCGCCATGACGTTGCAAATGGTCGATCCGAACAGGAAGGCGCCGCGCAGGATATGCGCCGACAGGTTCTTGGCGCGAAACCGCGCCGGCTCGCGCCAGCCGCGCAGAAAGATACCGACAAGCACGACATGGACGGCAAAGCGAGCCCAAGCGACGATCAGCGCCGAGACGCCGGCCAGGACAAGATATTTGCTGCTGGTGTCGAGGAGGGTGAAAAACACATAGACGGCAAGCATACAAAGGATCGCCGTCGGAGGCGTAGCGCTTTCGTCTTGTCTTGGGGGAGCACTCAATCTTCAGGCCGGATGGGAAGCAGGACAGGCCTCTACCTTTGAGGCAATTGTCACCTGCCGGCAAGCCAAAAGAGGCTGGCACAACAGAGCTGACGACGTGCGCTAGGGATGCATGCGGGCGCCCTTGGTGATCTTGTCGACAAGCTTCTTTTCGGCGCGCAGCGCGATGCCGACGACCTTGGCGTCATCGGGTGCAAATTCGGCAAAGACGGCGCGGTTCGCCGCGTCGTGGCCGGTCGAAAACATTTCGTCGACGTAGAGCGAGGTTGTCACACCGCGCTCCAGCGCCCGCCGGTGGATCGCACTGAGCGTCGGGCGGTCGGCCGAAAGCACGATGACCGGCTGGATCGAGAGCGGATTGTAGATGTTGCCGGCGCGGTCGCGATAGGGTTCGCCGATGATTTCGGTATACTGCGCGACGATGCCACTGGTCAGGAAGGCGGTGACATTGAGCTTTTGCCAGACGGGAAGGTCGTCTTGCAGCACGATTGCAAATTTCGTGTCGAACATGAGACATTTACCGTTCGAGGTTTGTGAATGAAGCGATGTCACACGGTCTAGATGGCGAGGCCCTTCAGGGTCTTGGACGTTTGTGCGCTAACGTGGCTGAAAACTGCGTCGTCTCGGCTCCCGATTCCGTCGGCATGGAGCGTATCGAGGCACGGTTCCACGGCAGCGCCTTCGATCTCCATCGCCACGACACCTACGCCATCGGCGTGACGCTGCAAGGTGTGCAGAGTTTCCGTTATCGCGGCGCGTCGCATCACAGCCTGCCCGGTCAGATCATCGTGCTCCATCCCGACGAATTGCATGACGGGGGCGCCGGCACCGAAGACGGTTTGTGTTACAGGATGCTCTATCTGGAGCCGTCTCTTTTGCTCGACTGCCTCGGCACGGTCGGCGCATCGCTGCCCTTCGTCAGGGACGCCGTGGTGACGGACCCCGTCTTTCGCACGAGGCTGCTTTCGGCCCTGGAGCCACTGGACCAGAAGCTGGACGATCTCTTTGTCGCCGACTTCATTGCGCAACTGATGCAAAGCCTGGCGCGGCACGCGAGCCTGCCGGCGAGACCGATCCCAAGGACAGCATGGCGGGCAGCCAGCCTGGCGCGCGACTACCTCGAAGAAAATGCTTTCCGTACCGTCCGTTCCGAGGAGCTGGAGGCGGTCACCGGGCTGGATCGCTACGCCTTATCGCGGCATTTCCGTGCCGCCTTCTCCACCAGCCCGCATCGCTTTCTCTTGATGCGCCGGCTTCAACGGGCTCGCCGAATGATCGAGGCGAGCGAGCCACTGGCGCAGATCGCGATAGCGGCCGGCTTCAGCGACCAAAGCCATTTTATCAGGCACTTCAAGAAGGCGTTCGGTGTCACGCCGGGCCGCTGGTCGGCATTGGTCCATGGGTCGGCAGCAGCGGCTGCCTGATGGCGTCAGCCGCCGGTCATTCGTCGGCGTCGATCTCATCATCGATGAGAACCATCTCCCCATTCGAGAGGTTCGCCTCGACGCGGGCGAGCAGCTTGAACAGCGCCTTCTGGTCCTTTTTGTCGAGACCCTTCAGCGCCTGTTTCTCGGTCTTCTTCACCGATTTCTCAATAGCGTGAATGATGTCGCGGCCAGTGTCGGTGAGGAAGATATGGGCCTGGCGGGCATCGGCCGCCGAGGCGCGCTTTTCCAGGAAGCCCTGCGCCTGCAGCCGGTTGATGGTCTTGGTGATGGTCGGCGGGCGAACACCGAGGCGGCCGGCAAGATTGCCGGGCGTCTGGCCGTCCTCACGGTCGAGCGCCAGCATGATCTGATCCTGGCCGGCGTAGAATCCGTGCGCCAGGAGCCGCGCCGCGAGTGCCGTACGTGCCAGCCGCGCCGCCGAATGCAGCCGGCTTATTGTCGCAGTCTTGTCCGCCTTGGCCATGGTCACCCCTCTTCGGCCGAACCGGTGCGGACAGCATAGAGGCGGCCACCCGATTGGCAATCGACGATCAAAATATCCGGCTTTGCAAAACAGCTTTGCCGGCAAGCAATGCGATGTCCGCCGTGGCTAATGCCAGATGTTTATTTCAGTTAGATGACAAAGGACTTTTTCAGTGTGGCTCAATCAGCCTTCAGAGCGACGATCATCAAGGCCTGGTAGGCGTCCGCCACCTCGCGCAGCGCCGCCTGGGACAACGGCCCGGCCCGCCGCGCGATACCGTCCCTGGCGTTCGACGTGTCGCGCCTGCCGGACCGGTCGGTGTAGGGCGCGACAGTGGTGAATATCTGCTCGCTGAGGCTGTCGGGGAAAAACATCTGGCCGGTCATCACCGAATTGTCATCGGGGAAGACCTTGAAGTGGATGTGTGTGGTGCGGCCGCGATACCAGCCGGGATAGATGGTGGCGAAGGAGACGATGCCGGTGTCGTCCGCCCTCTGCCAGCCGCGCAGAAAACTCTCGCCGGAGGTATCAACGTCCTGCCCGTCGCCTTGTCCCGGATAGCCCGAATAATGCCCTTGCGCGTCGCAATGCCAGATGTCGACGCGCGCGCCGGCGAGCGGCCGGCAGGCCGCGTCGACCACCTGCAGCCGCACATTGAGGGCAATGCCCGCCTTGCCTTCGGTGACATCGGCACGTTCCAGCTTCGGATCGAAATAGAACGGACCCTCGGTCACTTGCGGCGTGATGGCGCAGACACCGGCGCCATCGTTGAACAGGGCAAGCCCCGCATAGGACGAAGCCTGCTGGCCCAGCGCGATGCCCGGCAGAAAGACGCCGCCGCCCGCGGTTACGGCGATGAAGCCGAGCGCCTGACGCCGGCTCAACGGCAAGAAGGACGATTCGTCGGACATCCGGCGCCTCTTCTGGTTCTTTCGAGCAAGCTGCCTTGTTCTTATCTAGGCAGTGAGACCAGCCAGCGCCAAATGAAAGTTCGGCAATGTTGGTGACCTGTTTTGGCCCATCGGTTTGCCACGTGCAAAAGCAGGGCGCGCATCCTATATGGAGCCCAACAATCCTTTTCGAGGCCCAACATGACCAATGCCATGAGCGACGCACAGACGCAGATTCCCGTAACCGTTCTCACCGGCTATCTCGGTGCCGGCAAGACGACGCTGCTCAACCGCATCCTTTCGGAAAACCACGGCAAGCGCTATGCCGTCATCGTCAATGAATTCGGCGAAATCGGCATCGACAACGAGCTGATCGTGGAATCCGACGAGGAAATCTACGAGATGAACAATGGTTGCGTCTGCTGCACGGTGCGCGGCGACCTGATCCGCGTCGTCGAAGGCCTGATGCGCCGGCCGGGCCGCTTCGACGCCATCGTGGTCGAGACGACCGGCCTGGCCGATCCAGTGCCGGTAGCGCAGACCTTCTTCATGGACGACGACGTGCGCTCCAAGACCAGGCTCGACGCGGTGGTGGTGCTGGTCGACGCCAAACACCTGCCGTTGCGGCTGAAGGATTCCCGTGAAGCCGAGGATCAGATCGCATTCGCCGATGTCGTCGTGCTCAACAAGACCGATCTCGTCACGCCGGAGGAACTGAGCAAAGTCGAGGCGACGATCCGCGCGATCAACCCGGCGGCCAGGATCCATCGCACCACGCGCGCCGGCCTGGCTCTGTCCGAGGTGCTGGACCGCGGCGCCTTCGATCTTTCCCGGGCTCTGGAGAACGATCCGCATTTCCTCGAGGCGCATGACGATCATGATCATCATGATCACGACCATCATGACCATGACGGCCATCATCACCATGATCATGACGGGCATGACCACCATCATCACGCGCACCCTTCGGATATCCATGACGTGACGGTGCAATCTGTGTCGCTGCGCGGTGGCGAGATGGACCCGAAGAAGTTCTTCCCGTGGATCGAGAAGATCACCCAGATGGAAGGCCCGAACATCCTGCGGCTGAAGGGCATCATCGCCCTCAAGGGCGATGCCGACCGCTACGTCATCCAGGGTGTGCACATGATCATCGAGGGCGACCACCAGCGCGCCTGGAAGGACGGCGAGAAGCACGAGAGCCGGCTGGTCTTCATCGGCCGCGAGCTCGACGCCGAGCGGCTGAAGAAGAGCTTCGACGCCTGCCAGGCAGCTTGATTTCCAAACCTTATAACGTTAGCGCTGCCCCTTCTTTCCTTCTCCCCTTGTGGGAGAAGGTGGCCGAGCGACGCTCGGTCGGATGAGGGGTGTTCCAGCGTGGCACCGGCCGCGCTCCGTCCAGCACCTCTCAACCGTCTTGGCGCTACGCGCCAATCCACCTTCTCCCACAAGGGGAGAAGGCCGCGTCGCACCTAACCACGCTAATGATTCCTCTGCGGCGGCAAGGCGACCACAACGATCTCGAATGGAATAGTCTCTCATGCCGACCGTCGCCCCGCTTGATCTCCAGGGACATTGCATCGCCGCCGTCTTTCTCGACGACGTGCCGCACTTTGCGCTGGCCGACGGCGCCGTTCACCGGCTCGATCATGGCCACAAGACGGTGCAGGCCAATGACGGGCTGCTCGCCGCGTTCCATGATGCGGCCAACGACCGGCTGATCACCGGCGGCGAGGACGGCAAAGTGTTTTCCGTTACCGCCGGCGGCAATGCCGCGGAACTGGCAAGCGCCGGCAAGAAATGGATCACCAGCGTCGCTGCCGGACCACAAGGCGCTGTCGCCTATGCCTCGGGCAAGATTGCCTTCGTGCGTTTCGCCGACGGCAAGACCAGGGAATTTTCGCATCCGCGTTCGGTCGAGGGGCTGGCGTTCTCGCCCAAGGGCATGCGCTTTGGCGTCGCCCGTTACAATGGCGCGACGCTGCATTTCCCGGCCGCCGACGGCAAGCCGGTCGAGCTCGAATGGGCCGGCGCCCACACCGGCATCACCTTCTCGCCGGACGGCGCCTTTGTCGTCACCACCATGCAGGAGAATGCGCTGCACGGCTGGAAGCTCGCCGACGGCAAGCATATGCGCATGACCGGCTATCCCGGCAAAGTCAAAAGCCTGTCGTGGAGCGCCAAAGGCAAATGGCTGGCGAGTTCCGGCGCGCCGGCGGCGATCGTCTGGCCGTTTTCGGGCAAGGACGGACCGATGGGCAAGGCGCCGTTGGAGCTCGGCACCCGCGGCAACGCCATGGTGACCTCGGTCGCCTGTCATCCGAGCCAGGATGTCGTCGCCGTCGGCTATGACGACGGCATGGTGATGGCGGTGCGCTTCACCGACGCCAAGGAAGTGCTGTTGCGCCGACCGGGCAAGGGCGCCATCACCTCCATGATGTGGGACAGGCAAGAGCGGCGCGTCGCCTTCGGCAGCGCTGCAGGCGACTGCGGCGTCATCGATATTTCGGCCTGAGCTCACCTCGCCCGCAAGGCGGCCGGAATAGCCTTTCGCCGCAGCGACAGCCCATCGCGCATATTGAGCGACAGGAGCGCGATGTTCACGGCGCCGGCCGCCAGTTCGATCGCCTGGAAGATCATGAATATGGTGTCGAAGCGTCCCGAACCGGCAAAATTGCTGAGCAGGAACGCCGAGGGCACGAGCACGAGCAGCCCATTTGCCGCAATGATGCACATGCGCCGCTTCTTGCGCGCGACGACGGGACTCTTCCAGCCTTTGCCTAGCGAGAAACCGGATGCCCCGGCACCGATCATTGCCGGGATGAGGACGGCCATTCCGGCCAGCACACAGGTCTTGACCGTTGCGATCGTCGCCGCATCGCCGAACAGCTCGGCCGTCACCGTCGACAGCCAGAAGGCCGATACCGTGATGAGCGCAATGGCGCCGGTGGCTGCGTGAATCCTCGTTTTCATCCGCATCTCCATAGCAAGCTATATATCATTGCATAGCATGCTATTCAACTGCTATTTCGGCGCTATGAAATTTCAGAAGGAACGGTCCGCCGGATTCCTGGCGAACCACATGGCGCGGCTGTTCGCCAACGGGCTGCAACAGCGCATCCGGCCACTCGGACTGGCGCCGGCCCAGTTCATGACGCTGCTTGCTTTGTGGGAGGAAGACGGCCTGACGCAGCGCGAACTCGTGCAGCGGCTCGACGTGGAACAGGCGACCATGGCCAACACGCTGATCCGCATGGAGCGGGACGGGCTGATCGAAAGGCGCTCGCATCCCGACGACGGGCGCTCCCAGTCGATCCATCTCACCGCGAAAGCCACCGCTCTGCGCGAGCCGGCGACACAGGCGGCGCGTTCTCAGAATGAGACTGCGCTGGCCAGCTTTAGCGAGGACGAGCGGCTGGTGTTTCTCGACCTGATGCGGCGCGCCATCGCCTCGATGCAGGCGGACTGACATGCAAGATCGAAAGGCCTACTCGGCCCCGCAGGATACTTTGCCGGTCAACGCTGGAGGCATGCCATCGCCGCCCGTGTCAGCCGTGCCCTCATAGATGGCGAGCGAATAGCGCCCGTCGTAGGTGCCTTCGTCGCCTTCCTCGACGGCCTCGGTCACGATCGTCAGCTCGACAGAGCTGTAGGTGTTTGCGACTTCGTGCTCGCGATAGACGAGCAGCCGCAGTTCCTTGTCGTCGAGCCAGTATTGCGTGAGGTTGGAGTCCTCGAACACTGTCTTGCGCATATCGTCGCCAACGGGCCTGCCGAGAATTTCGAGGTCGCCGCGGAAATTGAATGTTGGACCGCCCATGCCTCTGGTGACACCGGCTTCGACCTGGAATTTCACCGCCGCATCCTCGGCCGAGCACCAGATGCCACCGGTTGCGAAGGCCGAGCCGGCCGACAACAGCAGCGTCGTTACACAGAAGATTGTCCGCATCCTTCTTCCCCCAAGCCACAAACCCTACGCGCATTGATGCTGGATGATGTCGTCAGGTCAAGCGCCAGGCCTCTTCACTGCGACCGCTGAGCCAATGCAGGGCAGCCGCGCGGCCAATTGCGGTTCCGGATGCCGATTGGCTAGAGTGACGCATGAGAGGGCCCTCATGCATACAATCAACCATTCAAAGACGTCCATCGGTGGTATCAGCACTGCCCGCGTCGCCGATTTGCGCGAAACCGAAGCTGCAATCTTCCGCAAGGCGCGGCCGAAATCGGCGGCGAAGGTCGGCAATGGCCTGCCCGGCTTCCTCGGCGGCGTGCCGATGCACTGGATGAACGACTGGCCGACGCCCTTTCCGATTCTGGTCGACAGCGCAAAGGGCGCCACCATCATCGATATAGACGGCAACCGGCTCGACGATTTCTGCCTCGGCGATACGGGCTCGATGTTCGGCCATTCGCCGCCGCCGGTCGCCCGCGCCATCCGCCGGCAGGCCGGACGCGGATTGACCTACATGCTGCCTTCCGAAGATGCACTTGCCATCGGCCTGCTGCTGCAACAGCGCTTCGGCCTGCCGTATTGGCAGATCGCAACGACGGCCACCGATGCCAACCGCTTTGCGCTGCGCGTCGCCCGCGCCATCACCGGCCGGGAAAAGATCCTGGTCTTCAACGGCTGCTATCACGGCTCGGTCGACGAGACGATGGTGCGGCTGGTCGGTGGCAGACCGGCCAACCGGCCGGGATTGGCCGGCGAATTCCGCGATCTGACGCAGGCAACGAAGATCGTCGAATTCAATGATCTGCCGGCGCTCGAGGCGGCCCTACGGGATAAGGATATCGCCTGTGTCATCACCGAGCCGGTGCTGACCAATTCCTGTATGGTGCTGCCTGACCCTGGCTTCCACGACGCGCTGCGAAGCCTTACCCGCGCGGCCGGCACCCTGCTTCTGATCGACGAGACGCATACGATCTCGACCGGCCCCGGCGGCTATACGAAGAAATATGGGTTGGAGCCGGACCTGTTTGTGCTCGGCAAGCCGATTGCCGGCGGTGTGCCGGCCAGCGTCTGGGGCATGAGTGAAGACACCGCCGCGCGCTATGCCACCTACAACAGCAGCAAAGAGCCCGGCTATTCCGGCATGGGCACGACGCTGTCGGCCAATCCGCTACAATTCGCGGCGATGCGCGCCACGCTCGAAGAGGTGATGACTGATGAGAACTATGCCCGAATGGACCATCTGGCGCGACGGCTCGACGCCGGGCTGACCGCCGCCATCGACCGTTACCGCCTGCCCTGGCATGTCGCCCGCGTCGGTGCCCGCGTCGAGTTCATCTGCGCACCCGGCCCGCTGAGGAATGGCGGCGAGGCGGAGGCAGCGCATGCGCCGGAGCTCGAAGCAGCGATCCATGTCGCGCTGGTCAATCGCGGCGTGCTGATCGCGCCGTTCCACAACATGATGCTGATCTCGCCGGCGACCAGTGCCGCCCAGGTCAACCGCCTGATCAACGCCTTCGGTGCGGTTGCGGCGAGGCTCGCGGCATGAGACAAGCTTGCGCATGAGAGAAGCGCCCAAGCACACTTTGAACGCCATCATCGCCTCCCCTTCCGGCTCGACGCCCGCCGAGGCGCAAGCCTTTCTCGACGCCCATCCCGAAATCGAGGCCTTTGATATCGTGCTGACCGACGCCAACGGCGTCGGGCGCGGCAAGATCGTGCGCCGGCACGAATTGATGAGCATCTTCCAGGGCGGCCGGCATATGCCGATCTCGATCCTTGGCCTCGACATCACGGGCGAGGACGTGCACGAAACCGGGCTGATCTGGACGACCGGCGACGGCGACCTGCGGGCATGGCCGATTCCCGGTACGCTGGTTCCGCTGTTCGGCACGCAGCCGCCGCGCGGCCAGGTGCTGATGGCGATGTACCATCTCGACGGCCAGGCGATGTCCTCCGATCCGCGGCTGGCGCTGGCGAGGCAAGTTGACATCCTGGCCGCGAAGGGCCTGCATCCGGCCGGCGCCTTCGAGCTCGAGTTCTTTTTGCTTGCCAACGAGCGCGACGCCGACGGCAAGGTGCAGCCCGCCAATGCCGTGCTCGACGGTCGCCGCTCGGCCAAGACCGAGGTCTATTCCGTCGACCATCTGCATGGCATGGAGCCGCTGTTTTCCGACATCTACGCCGCGGCCAAGATGCAGGGCATCCCGGCCGAGACGGTCATTTCCGAATATGCGCCCGGCCAGTACGAACTGACGCTGAACTACCGCAAGGATGTGATGCGGGCGGCCGACGATCTCGTCATGCTGAAGCGGCTGGTGCGGGCGCAGGCGCGCCGCCATGGCGTCACCGCCTGCTTCATGGCCAAGCCGATCGAGAAATATGCCGGCTCCGGCATGCACTTCCATGTCTCGTTGCTGGACGATGCCGGCAAGAACGTCTTCACCGAGGCCAACGGCGAGACCTGGTCCTTGCCGTTGCTACGCGGTCTCGGTGGTCTCATCCAGACCATGGCGGAATCGATGCTGGTGTTTGCGCCGCATGCCAATTCATGGCGGCGCTTCGTCTCGCAATCCTATGCCCCGGTGGCGCCGACCTGGGGCGTCAACAACCGCTCGGTGGCGCTGCGCGTGCCGGCGGGCGATGCGAAAAACCGGCGCATCGAGCACCGGCCGTCGGGCGTCGACGCCAACCCCTATCTGGTCGCGGCGACGGTGCTGGCCGGCATCACCAGGGGTCTCGACGAAGGCCTCGATCCTGGACCCGAGACCACCGGCAACGGCTACGAATCGGCAATCACGCGCACGACGATGCCGGTGGACTGGCGCGCCGCGATCGAGGCGGCAAAGGCGTCGACGTTCCTCAAAGAAGCACTGGGCGAAGACCTGCACCGGACATTCGTGGCGATCAAGCAATCCGAATATCTTCGGGTGGCGCGCACGGTCGGCGAGTTGGATTACCACCTCTATCTGCACGAGGTGTGAGGCAGCGCATCGCCGGCTGTTCGCCTGGAGGAGGCCGAGCGGGCCACCCTTGCCGACCATGGTCTTTTCCGAAAACCGGTTTTCCATTTTTCGGGATCAAGGTCCAATTTCGACGGAACCTCCCGGCGGCTTCGCTCATTGCGCATCTGATCGCAGCAGCGGACAAGGCCGCATCAGCCATGATCACCAGGATGACGAGAGATCCCCCGCCACGCCACGCCAAGGTGCAGGCAAGACGCTGGTCCAAGTGTGAATTGCCTGAGACGGCGGAAGGTGACGACGCAAGCACCATTCCCGAGCTCAGCGAAGCGGCGAAGGCCTGCCGCCGCTGTACGCTGTGGCGCAACGCGACGCAGACCGTGTTCGGCGAAGGGCCTGACAGGGCCAAGGTGATCTTCGTCGGTGAACAGCCTGGCGACCAGGAGGATCTGGCGGGCAAGCCGTTCATCGGTCCGGCCGGCAAGGTCTTCGACGCGATTCTGGACGATGCCGGCGTCGATCGGCTGAACGTCTATGTCACCAACGCGGTCAAGCATTTCAAGTTCGAGCCGCGCGGCAAGCGGCGCATCCACTCCAAGCCGAATGCCGGCGAGGTTCAGGCCTGCCGCTGGTGGCTCGACAAGGAACTCGACCTGATCAAGCCCAATCTGGCGGTGGCGCTCGGCGCAACGGCGGCGCAGTCGCTGCTCGGCAAGGTCGTGCCGATCATGAAGATGCGCGGCGCGGTCGTGGAGCGCGACGATGGCTTGCGTGTATTCGTCACCATCCACCCGTCCTTCATTCTGCGTATTCGCGAGCCGGCGGACAAGCAGGCCGAACGCGAGCGGTTCCTGCGGGACATGAAGACGGTGAAGGAGCTGATGGTGGCCTGAACCCAGAGCGGAATGCGTTCAAATGCATCGGGCATCCCGCTCTGGGTGTTTGTTTTAACCGCATTTCTGCGACGCCGAGTGATTCCACTTGGCTGCAAACTGCTCACCGGATCAATATGGCCCGGAGATCATTGACATTCGTCCCGGTCGGGCCGGGCACGAAAAGATCTCCGACGGCATTGAACGCCGTCCAGGCATTGTTGCCGGCAAGCATCGCCTTGGCATCGACGCCTGCCGCCCGCATCCGCGAAACCGTCGAACCATCGGCAAAGGCGCCGGCATTGTCTTGCGAACCGTCGATGCCGTCGGTGTCGGCGGCCAGCGCATGGATGCCTTGCGCGCCGCTGATGCCGATGGCGAAGGCAAGCAGGAATTCGCTGTTGCGGCCGCCCTTGCCTTTTGTTCGCAAGGTCACCGTGGTTTCGCCGCCCGACAGGATCAGCACCGGCTTCCGGAATGGCCGGTTGCGCGTCGCCACTTCGCGGGCGATCGCGGCGTGGACGCTGCCGACCTCGCGTGCCTCGCCCTCGATGGAATCGGAAAGGATAACCGCCTCGATACCATGGCGCCTGGCTTCAATCGCCGCCGCTTCCAGCGACACGCCGGCCGATGCGATCAGATGCACTTCGTTGCGGGAAAAACGCGGATCGTCGGCGCGCGGCGCATCTGCGGCCGGCGAATTGATATGCGCCATGACAGTGGCCGGCAGCTTCATGCCATAAGCGGCGATCGACGCCAGCGCCTCTTGACGGCTGCCGGCATCCGGAACGGTCGGGCCGGAGGCAACCAGCGCCGGATTGTCGCCCGGAATGTCTGACACAACCAGCGAGACCACCTTGGCGGGATAGGCGGCTGCGGCCAGCCTGCCGCCCTTGATCGTGGAGACATGCTTGCGGATGGCGTTCATCGCCGCGATGGGCGCGCCGGAAGCGAGCAGCGCCTCGTTGACGGCGATCTCGTCGGCCAGCGTCAGACCGTCGGCAGGCGACGGCAGCAGCGCCGAGCCACCGCCGGAGATGAGCGCCACGACCAGATCGTCCGCCGTCAGCCCCTGCACCTTTTCGAGCAGCCGGCGCGAAGCTTCGAGGCCGGCGGCATCCGGAACCGGATGTGCGGCTTCGATGATCTCGATGCGCTCACACTTCGCGCCATAGCCGTAGCGGGTGACGACCAGCCCTTCGATCGGCCCGTCCCACACCTTTTCGAAGGCCGCCGCCATCTGCGCCGAGCCCTTGCCGGCGCCGATGACGATGGTGCGGCCCTTTGGTTTTGCCGGCAAATGATCCCTGATGGTCCTTTCCGGATCGGCGGCGGCGACAGCGGCATTGAAGATAGCGGCGAGGAAGGTCTTGGGATCGATCTCTGTCATTTTTCTTCCGGCGGCAATACAAGTTCGCGCCCGTCGACACCCAGATGCTGACAAAGCGCATCGACAACGACGCCGTGGTCCTCGCGCTCCGGCAGCCCCGAAACCGCGATCACGCCGATGACGCCGGCGCCCTTGACCGCTATGGGAAAGCCGCCGCCGGCCAGCACATAGTCTGATATGTCCAGCCCCTCGCCAACCTTGAAGCTGCGGTCAGGGCGCTGCTGCTCCTGCACCATGCGATAGGTGCTTTTCAGGAACCGCCGCACCACGTTGATCTTGCGCCGCGCCCAGTCCGGGTTGGAGGCGTTCGAGCCCGGCATGGCCGCGTAGAACAAAGGCCGGTCGAAAGTGCGGATGTCGACGATAATTGGCAGGCTCTCGGCCAGCGCCCGGTCGCGGATCGCCGAACCAATCTTGAAGGCGACGGCCTCGTCGAAGGCCGGGAAGACAAGCGTGGCTTCCTGTTTCTCGATCAGAGCGATATCGTCCGCAACGGCCATGTCGTTCCCCTGTCAAACGTTGCCGCACGCTTTGACCGATGGCTGCCGCGCGGTCAAGCCGGGACGTGTGGGATAACTAAACCGCCATATCCGTCTTGGCCGCCCGCCCGGCAATGTAGACCTCGCGCACGGCACGGTCGTCGCCGAGCGTCTGCAGCAGAAACAATTCCTCCGCCAGCGTGTCGGCTGTCTCCATCCGCAGCCGCATCGCCGGTGTGGCGCGGGCGTCGAGCACGACGATATCGGCATCGCTGCCTTCGTCCAGCGTGCCGATCTTTTCCGCGACGGACAGTGCCTCGGCATTGCCGCGGGTGATCTGCCAGAACGACTGGAACGGGTTGAGCTTCTCGCCATTCAGCGCGATCGCTTTATAACCCTCGTCCATGGTCCGCAGCATCGAGTAATTGGTGCCGCCGCCGACATCGGTGGCGGCGGCGATCCGGAGGGCTTTGTCACGCGTGCGGTAGCGCTGGTAGTCGAACAGGCCCGAACCGAGGAACAGGTTCGAGGTCGGGCAGAACACCGCCACCGAGCCCGTACCCGACAGCGCATCCGTCTCGCGTTCCGACAGATGGATGCAGTGGCCAAACAAGCTTTTGCGTCCCAGCAGCCCATAGTGCTCGTAGACGTCGGTATAGTCGCGCGCCTGCGGGTAGAGTTGCAGCGTATAAGCGATCTCGGCGTGGTTTTCCGACAGATGCGTCTGCATGTGCAGATCGGGATGTTCACGGCAGAGCGCACCAGCCATCTCCAACTGCTCGGGCGACGAGGTGATGGCGAAGCGCGGCGTGATGGCATAGTGCTGGCGCCCCTTGCCGTGCCATTCCTTGATCAGTGCCTTGCTGTCGTCATAGGCCGATTGCGGCGTGTCGAGCACGCCCTCCGGTGCGTTGCGGTCCATCATCACCTTGCCGGCGATGTTGAGCATGTTGCGGTCATGCGACTCGGCGAAGAACGCTTCGGCCGACTCCTTGTGGACCGAGCAATAGGCTGCGACCGTCGTGGTGCCGTGACGCACCACCTCGTCGAGGAACAGCCTGGCGATGCGGCGGCCATGCTGCGCGTTCCGGAATTTGGTTTCCTCCGGAAAAGTGTAGGTGTTCAGCCAGTCGAGCAGTTCCGCGCCATAGGATGCGATCACCTGCATCTGCGGAAAATGCGCATGAGCGTCGATGAAGCCCGCCAGCAGCAGATGCGGGCGGTGGTCGATCTTTTTTGCACCTTCGCCCGCCTTTCCCTCGACATCGGCATAGGCGCCTGATGCAACGATCTTGCCATCGCGGATCAGCAGGCCGCCGTCGTCCTCGTAGCGCCAGGCGGAATGGTCGTCGACGGTTTCAGGCCAGCGCAGGAAGGACAGCGTGCGGCCGCGCAAGAGTATGCTGGTCATGCTATTTCCGCGCCTCCTCGAACCATGCCACCAGCAGCGCCCGTTCCTCGCCGGTAATCTCCGTGATGTTGGCGGGCGGCATCGCGTGGCTGCGGCCGGCCTGCAGGTAGATCTCGCGGGCTTGCTGGGCGATGCCGGCGTCCGTGTCGAGCATCACACCTTTCGGTGCGTGATAGATGCCCTCGTAGGACGGCTCCTGCGCGTGACACATAGAGCAACGGCCAAGTACCGTGTCGCGCACCGCCGGAAAATGCGCGGAAGCGGCGTAGACCTGTGCCATCGAGGACGCTCTAACCTCCCCGGTCAGCACCTTGGGCACGGTCGACAGCCAGATGATGACAACGAACAGGACGGCGGCGGCCAGCCAGGTCCAGGTCGGATTGCCCTTGCGCGCGTGAACGGTGTTGAAATAGTGCCGGATCAGCACGCCGATGATGAACACCAGCGAGGCAATGACCCAGTTGAACTCGGTGCCGAAGGCCAGCGGATAGTGGTTCGACAGCATCAGGAACAACACCGGCAGCGTCAGGTAGTTGTTGTGGAGCGAGCGCTGCTTGGCGATCTTCCCGTATTTGGGATCGGGCTTGCGGCCGGCGATCAGGTCGGCAACGACAATCTTCTGGTTCGGGATGATGACCATGAAGACATTGGCCGACATGATCGTCGCGGTGATGGCGCCAAGATGCAGAAAGGCGGCGCGACCGGTGAACAGATGGGTGAGGCCCCAGGCGATGAACACCAGCACGCCATAGAGCACCAGCATCAGGCCGGTGTCGCTCTTGCCGAGTGGCGAACGGCATAAGAGATCGTAGACCACCCAGCCGACGCCGATCGTCGCCAGCGACAGCAAGATGCCGACCGGCACCGACATGGCAAGCACATTGGGATCGATCAGGAACAGGTCCGCCCCGGCATAGTAGACGATCCACAGCATGGCGAAGCCAGACAGCCAGGTGGCGTAGGATTCCCATTTGAACCAGGTCAGGTGCTCGGGCATTTCGGCCGGCGCCACCAGATATTTCTGGATGTGGTAGAAGCCGCCGCCATGCACCTGCCATTCCTCGCCAAAGGCGCCGGCAGGCATGCCCGGGCGCTGGCGCAAGCCGAGATCGAGCGCGACGAAATAGAAGGACGAGCCGATCCAGGCGATGCCGGTGACGACATGCAGCCAGCGCATGGCGAAGCTCAGCCAATCCCAGAAAATCGCGAAATCCATCATTGAAAAGTCGTCCCTGCCGATTGAGTGACTTTACGGGCTGGCGCGCAAACGGAAAGGGCCGAGGCGCACGATGACTTTCAAAAAAAAATGGAAAATACTAAGGTCATCTCACGCAGCCGCATGAGAGCCACGAACCCGCATGGCCTATCTCGACAACATCGCCGTTTTCGTCCGCGTCGTCGAGCTTGGCAACCTGTCGGCGGCAGGGCGCGACATGCGCATCTCGCCGGCGGTCGCCTCCAACCGCATCAAGGAGCTCGAGAAACACCTTGGTGTCAGGCTGTTCAATCGCACGACCCGGCAGCTGATGCCGACCGAGCATGGCACGGTGTTTTATTCCGGCGCCAAGCAGGTGCTTGAGGCGGTCACCGAGGCGGAAGCCGCGGTCAGCGCTTTGTCCGGCCAGCCGCGCGGCACCATCAAGGTGACGGCGCCGCTCGGCCTCGGCCGGCGGCTGGTGGCATCCGGAATCCCGGATTTCCACGACAGATATCCTGATATCGAGGTGCGGCTAAGGCTTTCAGACCACAATGTCGACATCATGAAGGAAGGCATCGACGTCGCCTTCCGGCTGGGCATCATCGAGGACTCCAGCCTCAGGATGCGCGGCATCATGGAGTGCGAACGGGTGCTGGTGGCAGCGCCGAAATATCTGGAGACGCGCGGCGAACCGAGTGAACCGCAGGAACTGATCGGCAAGAAGCACGACTGCCTGATGCTGCGCTATGCCGGCGCGCGCGAATATGTGTGGACGCTGCAGACGGCCGACGGCCCGCGGAAATTCGAGGTGCACGGACCCTATGACACCGACGATGGCGACGTGCTGACCGGCTGGGCGCTATCCGGCCGCGGCATCATCAACAAGCCGCGATTCGAGGTCGAGCCGTTCATCCGCGACCGGCGGCTGAAGGTGATCCTGTCCGACACGCCGCCAACGCCGGTGCAGTTCGCTGCCGTCTACCCGCACAAGAAGCTGCAGGATCCCAAGGTGCGGCTGCTGCTCGATTTCATGGCCGAGCGTTGCCAACGGCTGATCAAGGATATTCTGGCAGGCAAATGATGCGTGGCTCAAACGACCGCCGCAACGGTGCCACGATGTGTCTCGCCGTTTCGTTGTTTCCGGGAGAGGCTCCTTTCGAAGTGCCTATGTCCGCCCGTCCGGATTTCAGCCTTCTGGCCCGGTTCGTGCAAAAAGCCGAAGCAGCCGGGCTGGATATGGTGCTGCTTGCCGATTCAGCACCGGGCGGCGGCGCATCGAACCGGCAGGTGCCCTTCGAAGCGACGACCCTGCTGGCAGCGCTGGCGACGGTGACCAACAAGATCGGCCTCGTCGCCGCGGCATCGACGGTCGCCCACCAGCCTTACAATCTCGCGCGCCGTTTCGCATCGCTCGACGTCATCAGCCATGGCCGTGCCGGCTGGAACGCGACCATGGCCCAGGATCCGCGCGAGGCGGCCAATTTCAGCCGGCCGGAAGGCTTTTCCCGCGACGATTTCCGCCGGCACGCGGAGGAATTCATCGGCATCGTGCAAGGCTTGTGGCGAGGCTGGGATCCGGATGCCCTGCTGTTCGACCAGCACGGCGGCCGCTTCTTCGATCCCGAAAAGATGCACCTGCTCGACCACAAGGGCGAGTTCTTCTCCGTGCGTGGCCCGCTGAACGTAGCGCGCTCGCCACAGGATGCGCCGGTGCTCGTCCTATCAGGCCTGTCGGAGCCCGACATGGATATCGGCGCCCGCGTCGCCGATGTCATCCTGCTGGACGAGCCATCGGTGGCGGGCGCGAAGGCTGACGATGTGAAGCGCCGCGCGGTTGCGTTCGGGCGCGGTCCGGGCGCGATAAAGGTGCTGATGAACGTCGCACCGGGTGCTGACATGGCCGCCAGGCCGGACGTGATCGCGGACAGGCTCGAAGAGTCCTTCCGATCGAAGAGCTGCGACGGCTTCAACATGCTCATGCCGCCGGTGCTGTCTGTGCTCGACGATTTCGTCGACCGCGTGCTGCCGGAGCTTCGCCGACGCGGCCTTGTTCACCCTGATTATCGCAACGCCACGCTGCGCTCCCATCTCGGACTGGCCGGGGAGGAGAGACAATGAGCGCCCGTCAGATGAAGCTCGGCGCCTTTCTGTGGGCGACAGGCCATCACATCGCCGCCTGGCGCCATCCGCAGGCGCATGTGACGGCGGGGGTCGACATCGACCATTACGTCCATCTGGCGAGGACGGCAGAAGCTGCGAAGTTCGATATGCTTTTCTGCGAGGATGCCGCCGGCGTGCGCGAGGCCAATGCCAATATCGCCAGCCAGACGTCACGCTCGATCGGCTTCGAGCCGATCAGCCTGCTTGCCGCACTCGCTGTCCAGACCAGCCACATCGGCCTCGTCTCCACGGCATCGACGAGCTACAACGAACCTTACGGGCTGGCGCGAACCTTCTTGTCGCTCGACCATCTGAGCAACGGGCGCGCCGGCTGGAACCTGGTCACCTCCGCCAGCCCCATCGAAGCCGCCAATTTCGGCTCGACCGGCCTGCGCCCGCATGCAGACCGCTACGAGCGCGCACGTGAATTCGCTGCCGTGGTTACCGCACTTTGGCATGGCAAGCTCGATGGGGCTTCCGGGCTCGGCCACGACGGCCAGAATTTCTCGGTGCGCGATCCGCTCGATCTGCCGTGTTCGCCGCAAGGCGCACCGGTGATGGTTCAGGCAGGGGCCTCCGATGCGGGCCGGGACCTTGCCGCCCGCACCGCTGACGTGGTGTTCACGGCGGCGCAGACATTGGAGGAAGCCAAGGCCTTCTACGATGATCTCAAGGGCCGTCTGGCGGCCTATGGGCGCGAGCCGGACGACATCAAGATCATGCCGGGCATCGCGCCGATCGTGGCGGCAACCGAAGCGGAAGCTAGGGCAAAACATGAAGAGCTGCAGGAGCTGATCCCCGACGATGTCGGCGTCGCGTTGCTTTCGAGCTATCTCAGCATCTCCGATCTGTGGCGCTATCCCATCGATGGGCCATTGCCGGAGCTGCCGGCCAGCGAAGGGATGCAGAGCCGGCAAGCTCTCGTCATCGAGCAGTCACGCCGCGACAATCTGTCCATTCGCGAGCTTGCGCGCCACTTCGCCGGCGCGCGCGGCCACTGGCGGATCGTCGGCACGCCGGCCCAGATCGCCGACGAACTCCAAGCACGGTTCGAGGGCGGCGCGGCAGACGGTTTCAACGTCATGCCATCTTATTTTCCTGGCGAACTCGATACCTTCGCCGCGCTTGTCGTCCCGGACCTGCAGCGGCGCGGCCTGTTCCGTACGGACTATCAAGGCAGCACGCTGCGCGAACATCTGGGCCTGAAGCGGCCGATGTGAGCAGCACGCTATGGAAGCGCCTGCACGAATATGCCACTCGGCGGCATATTAGCCGTCAGCCGGCCATTGCCTTGCCACGAGGGGCGGGGTGCGGAGCGGCTGATGCGACGGCGTTGGTGACCAGCGCCGTCATGATCTCGGCCGCCGCCAAGGTCGCAATCACTTGCGGACGCTTGTCCTTGACGGCATCGCCGCCGATCGGTGAGACGAGGCGAGCAAATTCCGCCTCGCTGCCGCCCGCCGACTTCAGGAACCAGTTCCTGAACGTCGCCTTTTTCGTCTTCGAGCCGATCATGCCGACATAGGCAGCATCCCGGCGTTTCAGTGCCTCGGCGACGATCAGGAAATCCAGCGCGTGGTCGTGGGTGAGGATGACGAAGGCGGCCCCCGCTGGAGCCTTGCGCACAACCGCCTCTGGCATCGGCGTCAGACAGGTTTCGACAGTGTTCGGCATGCCCTCCAGCGCCTCCGCCCGCGTCTCGACGACGACGACATGCACCGGCAGCAGGGCAACCGCCGACGCAAGCGCCTGGCCGACATGGCCGCCGCCGAAGATGTAGACATGAGGCAGCTGCGCCTCCTCGGCTTCCGCGGCAGCAACCAACGCTTGCGCCAGCGTCGCATCAACCAGCCGGATTAGCACCTCGACCCTGCCGCCGCAGCACTGGCCGATCTCTGGCCCGAGCGGAATGTCGAGAGTGGCGCTGACATCCCTCCCCCTCGCGGGGAGGGTGGTGGCGAAGCCGGCGGGTGGGGTCGCCGCGGCAGTGCTCAACATTTTCTTAGGTCGCGTGCTTCCTCTACCGACCCCCTCTGACCGCTTCGCGGCCATCTCCCCCTCAAGGGGGGAGAAAAGGAGCTGCCGGGCCTTGTCGATCGCCATGTATTCGAGTTGGCCGCCGCCGATCGTACCAAAAATCGCCGAGCCCGAGACGAGCATGAAAGCGCCCGTCTCGCGCGGCGTCGAGCCCTTGGTCGCCGCCACTTCGACCAGCGCGAGGCGGCCATGGCCAGCAAGGAAGTCCTTCAGGCTTTGCACGTTCGAGGTCATCATTCGCATTCCCAAGTGGGAAATATAGAGTTTTCCGGCAGAAATTGCACGCTTGCCCGTCTCTGGGTCCCGACTCTGGGGCCTGATTCAGGCGCCGGTCTTGGCCTCGCCTTTCAGTCGCTCGATCGCCATCAGCACGCGTTCCGGTGTTGCGGGGGCATCGAGGCGCGGGCAGACCTTGTGGTCGGCAACGCTCGCCACCGCGTCAGACAGCGCATGCAGAACCGACATGCCCAGCGGGAGCGGCGGCTCGCCGACCGCCTTGGAACGGTGCACCGTCGGCTCATGCGCTTCCGGCCAGTCGGCCAGCGTCACGTTGAATATCTTGGGCCGGTCCGAGGCGAGCGGGATCTTGTAGGTCGACGGCGCATGGGTGCGCAGCCGGCCCTTGTCGTCCCACCACAGTTCCTCCGTCGTCAGCCAGCCCATGCCCTGGATGAAGCCACCCTCGACCTGGCCGAGATCGATGGCGCGGTTCAGCGAGCGGCCGGTCTCGTGCAGGATATCGGTGCGCTCGACCATGTATTCGCCCGTCAGCGTGTCGACCGAGACTTCCGAACACGAGGCGCCATAGGCGAAATAGTAGAAGGGACGACCCTCGCCCTTATCCCTGTTCCAGTGGATTTTCGGCGTCTTGTAGAAGCCCGCCGCCGAGAGCTGAATGCGGGCCATGTAGGCCTGCCTGACGAGGTCGGCGAAGGCGATCTCCTGGTTGCCGATGCGCACCCGGTTGGGCAGGAACAGCACCTGATCGCGCGGCACCTGGTATTTTTCGGCGGCGAAATTGGTCAGCCGCTCCTTGATCTGCCGGGCTGCATTCTGGGCCGCCATGCCGTTGAGGTCGGAGCCGGAAGACGCGGCGGTGGCCGAGGTGTTCGGCACCTTGCCGGTTGTCGTCGCGGTGATCTTCACCTGGTCGAGGTCGATCTGGAATTCCTCCGCCACGACCTGCGCCACCTTGACGTAAAGGCCCTGCCCCATCTCGGTACCGCCATGGTTCAGATGCACCGAACCGTCGGTGTAGACATGCACCAGTGCGCCGGCCTGGTTGTAGTGCGTGGCAGTGAAGGAGATGCCGAACTTGACCGGCGTCAGCGCCAGGCCGCGCTTGATGAAGCGGCTGTTGGCGTTGAAGGCCTCGATGACGCGGCGGCGTCTTGCATAGTCCGAACTCGTCTCCAGCTCGGCGACGATGCGGTGGATAATATTGTCCTCGACCACCTGGTGATAGGGCGTGATGTTGCGATCTGAGGTGCCATAAAAGTTCTTCTTGCGGATTTCGAGCGGGTCCTTGCCGACAGCAAAGGCGACCTCGTCGATGACGCGTTCGGCACCGACCATGCCTTGCGGCCCGCCGAAGCCACGGAAGGCGGTGTTAGACACGGTGTTGGTGTAGAGCGGCGCCGACTGCGCATGCACCGCCGGCCAGAAATAGGTATTGTCGCAGTGGAACAGCGCGCGGTCGGTGACCGGGCCTGACAGGTCCGCCGAGAAGCCGCAGCGCGCCGCGAACATGAAGTCGACGCCGAGGATATTGCCCTCGTCATCGAAGCCGACCTCGTAATCGACGAGGAAGTCATGGCGCTTGCCGGTGGCGATCATGTCGTCGTCACGGTCGGGCCGGATTTTCACGGCGCGATGGTGCTTCTTGGCAGCTATCGCCGCGAGCGCGGCAAACTGGTTGCCTTGCGTCTCCTTGCCGCCGAAGCCACCGCCCATACGGCGGATTTCGACCGTGACGGCATGGCTCGGCACGCCCAGCGCATGGCTGACCATGTGCTGGACTTCGCTCGGATGCTGGGTCGAGGAATAAATCGTGACGTCCTGATCCTCGCCAGGAATGGCCATGGCGATCTGGCCTTCGAGATAGAAATGGTCCTGGCCACCGACCCGCATCTGCCCTTTGAGCCGGCGCGGCGCCCTTTCGATCGCGGCGGCGGCATCGCCGCGCCTCAGGGTCAGCGGCGGCGTGACCAGCTTGTCCTTGCGGGGATCAAGGACGCCGATGTCGGCGACGAAGGGCAATTCCTTGTATTCGACCTTGGCCAGCCTTGTGGCGCGGCGCGCCTGCTCGCGCGTTTCGGCAATGACGCAGAAGATCGGCTGGCCGAAGAATTGCACCTTGCCGTCGGCCAGCACCGGCTCGTCGTGGCGGCCGGTCGGCGAAATGTCGTTTTCGCCCGGCACATCGCTGGCCGTCAGCACGTCGACGACACCGGGTGCAGCGCGCACCGCCGACAGATCCATGCTGGCGATGGTGGCGTGGGTGGCCGTCGAAAGTCCGAGGCAGCCATGCAGCGTGCCTGATGGTTCAGGCATATCGTCGATATAGACGGCCGTTCCGCTGACATGCTTGTGCGCGGAATCATGGCGCTGGTCGGTGGCAACGCCACCGGCTATCTTCTGCGCCTTGAGGTTGGGAGCGTGCTTGGTCATCAAGCCGCCTCGTGCCGCGATACCTGGATCGGCGCCTTGGTGCCGCTGGTCTCGGCAAAGAAGCGCAGCAGGAGGTTACGCGCCGCCAGCGCCCGGTATTCGGCCGAAGCGCGCATGTCGGTCAGCGGGGTGAAATCTTTGGCGTACTCGGCCATTGCCGCCTGCACCGTCTCTTCCATCCAAGGTTTGCCAAGCAACGCCTTTTCCACGCTGAAAGCCCGCTTGGGCGTTGCAGCCATGCCGCCATAAGCGACGCGCACCTCCGCCACCGTGCCGTTCCTGGCCAGGGTCAGCAGGAACGCGCCGAGTGCTGCGGTGATGTCCTCGTCACGGCGCTTGGTGATCTTGTAGACAGCGAATTTGGTGTCCCTGCCCGGCACCGGGACATGCATGGCCTCGACGAACTCGCCCGGCCGCCGGTCCTGCTTGCCATAGGCGATGAAGAAGTCTTCCAGCGGGATCGTCCGCCGCTTGTTGCCCCGGCGCAGCGTCAACCGCGCGCCGAGTGCGATCAGCGGCGGCGGCGTGTCGCCGATCGGCGAGCCATTGGCGATGTTGCCGCCGATCGTGCCCATATTGCGCACCTGCTCGCCGCCGATGCGATCGAACAGCGGCCCTAGCGCAGGGATGCGTTTGGCCAGCGTCGAGAAGGCTTCGGTATAGGTGACGCCGGCGCCGATCGAGAGGATGCCGTTGTCTTCGGAGATCGTCGACAGCCCGTCGAGATTACCGATGAAAATCGCCGGCGCAATATCGCGCATATGCTTGGTCACCCACAGGCCGACATCGGTCGACCCGGCAACGATGGTGGCGCCCGGCTCCTTGTCGAGCACGCTAGCCAGATCATCGGCATCGGCAGGCACGACCAGCCGCTGCTTGCCCGAGCCGATCTCGATGCGCGAACCGTCTTTCATGGCCGCAAGCTTCGCCATAATCGTCTTGCGCTCCGCCGCCAGCGGATCCTTTGCGGCCTTGCCGTAGCTGGAAATGGCGCGAGCGGCGCGGACGATCGCCTCGTAGCCGGTGCAGCGGCAGAGATTGCCCTGCAGCGCCTTCTCGATGGAGGCGTCCGACGGGTCCGGCGACCGCATCCACAGGGCATAAAGCGACATGACGAAACCCGGCGTGCAGAAGCCGCATTGCGAGCCGTGGAAGTCGACCATCGCCTGCTGCACCGGATGCAGCTTTTCGCCGTCGCCGCGCAGATGCTCGACGGTCACGACATGGGTGCCGTCGAGTGAGCCGAGGAAACGAATGCAGGCATTGACGCTTTCATAGACCAGCCGGCCGCCTGAGAGCCTTCCGACCAGCACGGTGCAGGCGCCGCAATCGCCCTCGGCGCAGCCTTCCTTGGTGCCGCGCAGTGAGCGCGTGAGCCGCAGCCAGTCGAGCAGGGTCTCGTCGGGCGCCACCGTGGTCAGGACAACATCCTCGCCATTGAGGATGAAGCGGATTTCGCTGCGTGTGTTGGACCTGGCCATGTCTCAGCTCCCCCGATAGGTCGAATAGCCGTAGGGCGAGACAAGCAGCGGCACGTGATAGTGCACCGGCTCGGCCATGCCGAAGCGGATCGGCACCCTGTCGAGGAAGGCCGGTTCCGGCAACTTTGTCCCCTGCCGGCGCAGATAATCGCCGGCGGCGAAGACCAGCTCGTATTCGCCGATGCGGAATTCCGCGCCGGCCAACAGCGGCGCGTCACAGCGGCCGTCGACATTGGTGACCGCCGTTTTCAGATGCGTCCGCATGTCGCCGTCGATGCGATAGAGCGCGATCGACAAGCCTGCCGCCGGCCTGCCAGTCGCGGTGTCGAGGACATGGGTCGTCAGACGTCCGCCTTCGGCTTTCGACGTTTCCGCCACTAGCTGCTCCCATTCCCGGTACAGTCGAACATGTTTGACGAATTGTGCGCCAATTAAAGGCGATGCATAAGTCCCGGTCGAGCGAAGTGCTGCAAAAACACTTTCAAAAATTTTCGGGGGAATGCGCAAGCGGCCCTTTCGACTATCCTGATCACACTATCCGGCAGGAGCGACAATGCGTTACGAACGAGACATGCGCGGCTACGGCGCCAATCCGCCGGATCCGAAATGGCCTGGCGGAGCGCATGTCGCGGTGCAGTTCGTCGTCAATTACGAGGAAGGCGGCGAGAACTGCGTCCTGCATGGCGACAAGGCTTCGGAAGCCTTCCTGTCCGAGATCGTCGGCGCCGCGCCCTGGCCCGGCCAGCGCCACTGGAACATGGAATCGATCTACGAGTACGGGGCGCGCGCCGGCTTCTGGCGCTTGCTGCGCCTGTTCACCGAGGCTGAGGTGCCGGTCACCTGCTACGGCGTCGCCTCAGCACTGACGCGCTCGCCCGACCAGGTCGCGGCGATGCAGGAGGCCGGCTGGGAGATCGCCTCGCACGGGCTGAAATGGATCGACTATCGCGACCATGCGCCGGAGGACGAGCGCCGCGACATGGAAGAAGCAATCCGCCTGCACTATGAGGTGACAGGGGCGCGGCCGACCGGCTGGTACACCGGCCGCACATCGATCAACACCGTGCGGCTGGCGGCGGAAGAGGGCGGCTTCGACTACGTGTCGGACACCTATGACGACGAACTGCCTTACTGGTTCGAGCATGACGGACCAAACGGGACTGGGAAACCGCAGCTCATCATCCCCTATACGCTCGATGCCAACGACATGCGCTTCGCCACGCCGCAAGGCTTCAATTCGGGCGACCAGTTCTTTGCCTACCTGAAGGACAGTTTCGACACGCTCTACGCCGAGGGCAGGCAAGGGCGGCCGCGCATGATGAATATCGGCCTGCACTGCCGTCTCGTCGGGCGGCCGGGCCGGGTCGCGGCGCTGAAGCGCTTCGTCGACTACGTCAAATCGCACGACAAGGTCTGGCTGGCGCGGCGCATCGACATCGCAAGGCACTGGCAAGAGACCCATCCGTTCCGGCCGCCGGCACTGCGCCCGTCGAAAATGGAATTCGAGGCCTTCATGCATACCTTCGGCGGTGTATTCGAGCACTCGCCGTGGGTTGCCGAACGCGCCTATGGGTTGGAGCTCGGCCCGGCGCATGACGGTGCCGTCGGCCTGCACAATGCACTGTGCCGTGTCTTTCGTGCCGCCAGCGAGGCCGAGCGGCTCTCGGTGCTCAACGCCCATCCCGACCTTGCCGGAAGGCTGGCGCAGACCAAGCGGCTGACGGCGGAATCGGCCAGGGAACAGGCTTCCGCCGGGCTCGACGCGCTGACCGACAAGGAGCGCGAGCTGTTCTCCAAGCTCAATGCCGCCTACGTCACCAGTTTCGGCTTTCCCTTCATCATCGCAGTGAAAGGCAAGACCAAGCAAGAAATCCTGGCGGAGTTCGAGGCGCGCATCGGTAACAGCCGCGGCGTCGAATTCGAAACCGCCTGCAAACAGGTCGAACGCATCGCGCTGCTTCGCCTCAAGGACATGCTTCCGCAATAGGCCTTGGCTTCCGCAACAGGCTTCGAACTTTATGGACACGATCAAAATGGCCGACCGAACCTATTACGCGCCGCATGGCGGTCACCCCAGCCAGAGCGAGTTGCTGACCGGCCGCGCCGTCTTCACCGAGGCCTATGCCGTCATTCCAAGGGGCGTGATGCAGGACATCGTCACCAGCGCCTTGCCGTTCTGGGATGAGACCCGCGTCTGGGTGCTGTCGCGCCCGCTGTCGGGGTTCGCCGAGACGTTTTCGCAATACATCGTCGAGATCGCGCCCGGCGGTGGCAGCGAGCAACCGGAACCGGATGCCGGCGCAGAGGGTGCCTTGTTCGTGGTCGAGGGCGAGCTGACCGTCTTGCTTGCCGGCAAGACGCACGTGTTGCTTCCAGGCGGTTTTGCTTTCCTGCCGCCGGCAAGCGGGTGGACCGTTCGCAACGAAAGCGATGCCGCTGTCCGCTTCCACTGGATTCGCAAGGCTTACGACGCCGTCGAGGGCATCGATGTTCCACAAGCCTTCTTCGCCAACGAACGGGACATCGCGCCGAGCCCGATGCCCGGCACCAATGGACGCTGGGCAACGACGCGCTTCGTCGACCCGGCCGACATGCGCCACGACATGCACGTCACAATCGTCACCCTCGAGCCTGGCGCGGTCATTCCCTTCGCCGAGACCCATGTCATGGAGCACGGCCTCTATGTGCTGGAAGGCAAGGCGGTCTACCGCCTCAACCAGGACTGGGTCGAGGTCGAGGCCGGCGACTATATGTGGCTGCGCGCCTTCTGCCCGCAGGCCTGCTATGCCGGCGGTCCGGGAAAATTCCGCTACCTGCTCTACAAGGACGTCAACCGCCATGCCAAGCTTGGCGGCGCCGGCATCGCGAGGCGCGCGCCATGACCCGCATCGTCGCGCAACCGCTGACCCGCGAGAGCTTCGCCGAATTCGGCGACGTCATCGATATGGGTGGCGACAATCACTACCCGATCAATGGCGGCAAGGCGGAGCGCTACCACGACCTCGCCACCGCCGAGGCACAGGGACCGAACGCGCGCGTGCTGATCTCGATGGTGCGCGGCACGCCTTACGCCTTCCCGCTGAAGCTGACGATGGTCGAGCGCCACCCCTTCGGCAGCCAGGCCTTCATTCCGCTGTCGCCACGGCCGTTCCTGGTCATCGTTTGCCACGATGGCAACGACGGCCCGGGCGAGCCGCACGCCTTCATCACCGCGCCCGGGCAAGGCGTCAACTATCCGCGCAATCTGTGGCACGGCGTGCTGACGCCGATCGGCGAGGCCCAGGATTTTCTCGTCGTCGATCGCGGCGGTGACGGTTCCAACCTCGAAGAGTGCCATTTCTCGCACGCCTACGAGATCGATCTTCCCGACGGGACAGCATGATGACCGATATCTCGCTGATCGACCGCCTGCTCGACGTCATCGAGCACGACATCGTGCCGAAGACCGCCGAAGGCGTCGCCCACGGCAACAAGCTGTTCGGCGCGGCGATCCTGCGTAAAGACGACCGCTCGCTGGTGCTCGCCGAAACCAACAACGAGACGGAGAACCCGCTCTGGCATGGCGAAGTGCACTGCCTGAAGCGCTTCTACGAAATGCCGAAGGCCGAGCGCGTCGACACCAAGGACGCCCTCTTCCTCGCCACGCACGAGCCCTGCTCACTCTGCCTGTCGGCGATCACTTGGACCGGCTTCGACAATTTCTACTATCTGTTCAGCCACGAGGATTCGCGCGACAGTTTTGCTATCCCGCACGACCTGAAGATTCTGAAAGAGGTCTTCACCCTCGATCCCGGCGGCTACAATGCCGAGAACGCCTACTGGAAGAGCTTTTCGATCCGCCGGCTGGTGCGGTCGCTGCCCGAGACTGAGCGCCAACGGCTGGAAGCGCGGATCGGCACGATCTCCGCCCGCTATGACGAACTGTCCGGCGCCTATCAGGCGAGCAAGGGCGAAAACGACATCCCGCTGAATTGACGCGGATTGACCAGCCGAATTCGTTGACTGGCCCACGACGCGACAGACTTGGGCTCCATCATGCGGCCAGCTAGGAGCGCCGCATGAAAACCATCACTGAATTTCCGCGCAAGGTTGTCGAATTTCCGGACATGGGGATCGTCATGCCGGACGGCTGCCGGCTGTCGGCGCGGGTGTGGATGCCGGTCGACGCGGCCGACGATCCGGTGCCGGCGATCCTCGAGCACTTGCCCTATCGCAAGCGCGACGGCACGATCTTTCGCGATCAGCTGACGCATCCCTATTTCGCCGGCCACGGCTACGCCTCGATCCGCGTCGACATGCGCGGCAATGGCGATTCCGAAGGGCTGATGGACGACGAATATTCCGAGCAGGAATTGCAGGACGCCTGCAATGTGATCGCCTGGGCGGCGGCCCAGCCCTGGTGCAACGGCAATGTCGGCATGATGGGCATCTCCTGGGGCGGCTTCAATTGCCTGCAGGTGGCGGCCAAGCGGCCGCCGGCGCTGAAGGCGGTGATCAGCCTGTGTTCGACCGTCGACCGCTACGCCGACGACATCCACTACAAGGGCGGCTGCCTGCTGATCGAGAATTTCGGCTGGGCCTCGACCATGCTGTCCTATTCGTCGCGGCCGCCGGACCCGCTGCTGGCCGGTGACAACAGATGGCGCGACCTGTGGCTGACCCGGCTGGAGAACCAGCCCTTCCTGGCGCCGCTGTGGCTGAAGCACCAGCACCGCGACGCCTATTGGAAGCGCGGTTCGATCTGCGAGGACTATTCCGCCATCCAAGCCGCCGTGCTGTCGATCGGCGGCTGGCACGACGGCTATCGCAACACCATTTCCCATCTCGCCGCCAATATCGAGGCGGCGGTCAAGGGCATCGTCGGGCCCTGGATCCACAAATACCCGCATTATGCCGCGCCCGAACCGCGCATCGGCTTCCTGCAGGAGGCCTTGCGCTGGTGGGACCGCTGGCTGAAGGGCATCGACACCGGTGTCGAGGCCGACCCCGCCTACCGCGCCTATGTGATGGACAGTGTCCGTCCCGCGCGCTGGCATCCGGAGCGGCCGGGCCGCTGGGTCGCGGAAAACGCCTGGCCATCGCCGAACATTAAGACGCGGGAGATCGAGCTGATCCCTGAAGGCGCCCAGCCCGCAATCGTCGCTTCGCCGCAAAGCTGCGGCCTTGCCGGCGGCGAATATTTTCCCTTCACCTTCGGCCCGGAACTGCCGGGCGATCAGCGCCCCGATGACGCATTGTCGGTGTGTTTCGACCAGCCGGCGCTGGCGGAAGCGATCGACATTGTCGGCGCGCCGGAAGTGCTGGTCAGGGTCTCGTCTGACAGACCGCAGGCGAACATCGCCATCCGGCTGTGCGACGTCCATCCGGACGGCGCGTCCGAACTGATCTCCTACGGCGTGCTCAACCTGACGCACCGCAACTCGCACGAATTCCCGCTTGCGCTGGTGCCGGGCGAAACCGTCACCGCCCGGGTCGTGCTCGACCAATGCGCCTATCGCGTGCCGGCCGGACATCGCCTGCGCATTGCCGTATCGAACGCCTACTGGCCGATGATCTGGCCATCGCCGGAACCGGTTCGGCTCGAGCTGTCGGCAGCGACGTTGATGCTGCCGCAGCGCCCCCTGGCGCAAGGCGACGAAGTCACGTTCCCCACGCCCGAGGCAGCCGCACCCTGGGCAACCGAAACGATCCGCGCCGCCAAGTCCGAGCGCCACGTCGATCGCGACGAAAAGACCGGGAAGATCACGCTTTCCATCGTCGACGATTTTGGCGAGGTGCGCGATCTGGAACATGGCCTCGCCAATGGCAGCATCGCCCGTGAGACATGGGCGATCCATCCTGACAATCCGCTGGCAGCGTCGGGCAAGACGCATTGGACGCAAACGCTGTCGCGAAATGGATGGTCGGTGCGCACCGAAACATCAGCCGAAATGCGATCCGACGCGCAAAACATCATGGTTAGCGCCAGAATTGAGGCCTATGAAGGCGAAAAACTGGTTTTCGAGCGCAATTTCGAGGAGAAAATCCCACGCGCGCTGCTTTGAGCGCTTATGGGGATTGGTCCAATTGCGACGTACGATTTACGCCACAGCATGTCGCATTCGGTCTTGCTTACGGCTTTCCCTTGCGGTCATTATTCTCCTCACAAGAAACGAGAAGAACGGCCACAAGGTCGAACCAACAGAGTGAGGAACTCAACATGTCAAACGAACTGGAATTTCTCAGCCGGCGCGTCGCGTCCGGCAAGCTCAGCCGTCGTGATTTTCTCGGCCGGGCGGCAGCGCTCGGCGTCACCGCGACCTTCGCCAACACGCTGCTTTCAAATGCAGCGCGCGCTGCGGGCCCGGTCAAGGGCGGTATACTGAAGGCCGGCCTGGTCGGCGGCGAGTCCACCAACAGCCTCGATCCGGCCCTGTTCATGACCCAGGTGCCGTTCGCCTTCGGCAAGATGTGGGGTGAACTGATCGTCGAGCTTTCCCCGGAGGGCAATCTCGAGAACCGTATCGCCGAGGAGATCGGCTCGTCGGACGACGCCAAGACCTGGACGCTGAAAATCCGTGACGGCGTCGAATTCCACAACGGCAAGACGGTGACCGCCGAGGACGTGGCCGCCACGCTCGAACGCCATTCGGACGAAAAGTCGAAGTCGGGCGCGCTCGGCTACATGAAGGGCATCGAGAGGATCAAGGCCAACGGCAAGGAAGTGGTGCTGACGCTGAAGGAACCCAATGCCGACCTGCCCTATCTGCTCAGCGACTACCACCTGATCGTCCAGCCCAATGGCGGCAAGGACGGAGCCGATGCCGGCATCTCGGCCGGACCTTACAAGATCACCACCAACGAGCCCGGCGTGCGTCACGGCGGCGAGCGTTTCGCCAATTACTGGCAGGCCGACAAGATGGGCCATGCCGACCAGATCGAGATCATCGTCATCAACGACGCCACGGCGCGCACGTCGGCCCTGCAGGGCGGCCAGGTCAACATGATCAACCGCGTCGAGCCGAAGATCGTCGACTTGATCAAGCGCCTGCCCGGCGTCACCATCCGCAACCATGCCGGCCCCGGCCACTACGTCTTCATCATGCACTGCAACACGGCGCCGTTCGACAACAACGATCTGCGCATGGCGCTGAAGCTGGCGATCGACCGCGAGGAGATGCTCGACAAGATCCTCCGAGGCTATGGCTCGCTCGGCAACGACTTTCCGATCAACGCGGCCTATCCGCTGTTTTCCGACGATATCGAGCAGCGCAAATACGATCCCGACAAGGCCAAGTTCCACTACAAGAAGTCGGGCCATGACGGCGCCATCCTACTCAGGACATCGGATGTCGCCTTCCCCGGCGCCGTCGATGCCGCACAGCTCTTCCAGCAGAGCGCGGCCAAGGCCGGTATCACACTGGAGGTCAAGCGCGAACCGGGCGACGGCTACTGGTCGGAAGTCTGGAACAAGCAGCCTTTCTCCGCTTCTTACTGGGGCGGCCGGTCAACGCAGGACCAGATGTATTCGACCGCCTATCTGTCGACGGCGGACTGGAACGACACGCGTTTCCTGCGTCCGGATTTCGACAAGATGGTGCTGGCGGCGCGTGCCGAGCTCGACAACGACAAGCGCAAGGCGATGTATCGCGACATGGCGATGCTCGTCCGCGATGAGGGCGGCCTGATCCTGCCGATGTTCAACCAGTTCATCGACGCGACGGGCGCCAAGGTCGGCGGCTGGATCGACGATCCGCACCAGGAGCTGATGAACGGGTACGCTCTGGCAAAATGCTGGCTCGAAGCCTGAGCCCGGCCTTGCGGATATGTCCTCACCCATCGTGAAACTGGTGGCCCAGCGCATTGCGCTGGGCATCCTCCTGCTGTTGGCCGTATCGGTCCTGATCTTCGCCGGCACCCAGATCCTGCCCGGCGATGTCGCGCAAGCCATCCTCGGACAGTCGGCGACGCCGGAATCGCTCGCCAATCTGCGCGAGCAGCTCGGCCTCAACGACCCGGCCTTCATCCGCTATTTCCGCTGGCTCGGCGGCGTCGTGACCGGCGATCTCGGCACCGCGATGTCGAGCGGGCAGGATATTGCGACCTCGATCAAGGGGCGGTTGTGGAACACGCTGTTCCTCGCCTTCTGGGCGGCGGCCGTGGCTGTGCCGCTGGCGATCATCCTCGGCCTGATTGCCGTGCGCTACCGCAATGGCTGGGTCGACAAACTGATATCCGGATTGGCGCTCGCGTCGACGTCGTTTCCCGAATTCTTCATCGGTTATGTGCTCGTCTATTTCTTTGCCGTGAAGTACCAGATCTTCCCCGGCATCTCGACGGTCTATGACGGAATGCCTTTCGGCGAGCGCATGCAGGCGATCATGCTGCCGGCGGCGGCACTGACCCTGGTGGTGCTCGCCCACATGATGCGCATGACGCGCGCCGCGATCCTCAACGTCATGCAGTCGGCTTATGTGGAAACCGCCGAGCTCAAGGGGCTTTCGGCATTCGCCGTCATCCGCAGGCATGCCTTTCCCAATGCGATTGCACCGATCATCAACGTGGTGATGCTCAACCTCGCCTACCTGATCGTCGGCGTCGTCGTGGTCGAGGTGATCTTCGTCTATCCGGGCATGGGGCAGTATCTCGTCGACCACGTCACCAAGCGCGACGTGCCGGTGGTGCAGGCGGTCGGCCTGATCTTCGCTGCCGTCTACATCAGCCTGAACATCATTGCGGACATAGCGGCGATCATCGCCAATCCGCGTCTCAGACACCCGAAATAGGGAGCGGGCATGCTCGACATAAAACGCATCCCCATCCCCGCGCTGATCGGCCTGGTGCTGACGGCACTGTTCGTTCTGGCGGCGATCTTCGCGCCGTGGATTGCGCCATACGGCAATGGCGAGATCGTCGGCGACGTCTGGGGACCGATGTCGGCGGCGCACTGGCTGGGTACCGACAATCTGGGTCGCGACCTTCTTTCGCGCATGATCTACGGCGCCCGCATCACGCTGTTCATCGCGGTGCTGGCCACCGCACTGTCCTTCTCGCTTGGCGCCATCCTAGGTTTCTCGGCGGCCGTTTTCGGCGGCTGGTTCGACACGCTTATGTCGCGTCTTGTCGATCTCCTGATGTCGATCCCGACGCTGATCATGGGCCTCGTCGTGCTCTCGGTGCTGCCATCCAATCTCGTGACGCTGATCCTGGTGATGGGTATTCTCGATTCGACCCGCGTCTATCGCTTGTCGCGCGCGGTCGCCGTCGACATCAACGTCATGGATTTCGTCGAGGCGGCCAAGCTGCGCGGCGAAGGCAGCGTGTGGATCATCTTCCGCGAGATCCTGCCCAATGCGTTGTCGCCGCTGGTTTCGGAACTCGGCCTGCGCTTCATCTATGCTGTGCTCTTCCTGTCGACGCTCTCCTTCCTCGGCCTCGGCGTGCAGCCACCGGACGCCGACTGGGGCGGTATGGTCAAGGAGAACAAGGACGGCATCGTTTTCGGCATCGCGGCCGCACTCATCCCGGCAGCAGCGATCGCAGCGCTGGCGATCTCGGTCAACCTCGTCGCCGACTGGGTGCTGAACCGCACGACAAGCCTGAAGGGAGGACGCGGGTGATGGCTGATATCAAAGCGAAGTCCGACATCCTGCTCGACATCCGCAATTTGCGCATCGAGGCAACGGTCTACCCGCCGGGCGAGCCACCGAAGAATATCACGCTTGTCCACGACGTCTCGCTGACGCTCGAGAAGGGCAAGGTGCTCGGCCTGATCGGCGAGTCCGGCGCCGGCAAGTCGACCATCGGCCTGTCGGCGATGGGCTATGGCCGCGGCGGCGTGCGCATCACCGGCGGCGAGGTCATCCTCAACGGCCGCGACATCCTCAAGGGCGGCAAGGAGGGTTTTCGCAAATTGCGCGGCCGCGAGGTCTGCTATGTCGCGCAATCGGCGGCGGCGGCTTTCAACCCGGCGCACAGACTGATGGACCAGGTGGTCGAGGCGACGCTGCTGCACGGCACGGCGACGCGCGCCGCGGCCGAGAAACGTGCGGTCGCGCTGTTCAAGAAGCTCAGCCTGCCCAATCCCGAAAGCATCGGCGAACGCTTTCCCCACCAGGTGTCGGGCGGCCAGCTGCAGCGCGTGATGACGGCGATGGCGCTGTGTTCCGAACCCGACCTGATCGTCTTCGACGAGCCGACCACCGCGCTCGACGTGACGACGCAGATCGACGTGCTGGCGGCGATCAAGGACGCCATCCGCGACACCCATGTCGCGGCGCTCTACATCACCCACGACCTTGCCGTCGTCGCCCAGGTCTCGGACGAGATCATGGTGCTGCGCCATGGCCGGCTGGTCGAATGGGGCGGCACCCGCCAAATCATCAAGGAGCCGCGCCAGGAATACACCAATGCGCTGGTGTCGGTGCATGAGATCGAGCATCAGGAGCAGAAGCCCGGCACGACGCCGTTCCTGTCGGTCAAGAACATCACCGCCGCCTATGGCCGCAGCCATATCAAGGTGCTGAAGAACGTCTCGGTCGACATCTTTCCCGGCCAGACGCTGGCCGTCGTCGGCGAGTCCGGTTCGGGCAAGTCGACGCTGGCGCGCGCCATCACCGGCCTTCTGCCGCCCGAAGAGGGCACTGTCACCTTCGATGGACGTCCGCTCGCCAACCGGCTCGCTGACCGGCCGAAGGAGGATCTGCGCCAGTTGCAGATGATCTATCAGATGGCCGATGTGGCTATGAATCCGCGCCAGACCGTCGGCACCATCATCGGCCGGCCGCTCGAATTCTATTTCGGCATGCGCGGCAGGCAACGCGACGCCCGCGTTGCCGAACTGCTCGACAAGATCGAGATGGGCAAGGGTTTCATCGACCGCTACCCGGCCGAGCTTTCCGGCGGCCAGAAGCAGCGCGTCTGCATCGCCCGCTCGCTCGCCGCCAAGCCGAAGCTGATCATTTGCGACGAGGTGACCTCGGCGCTCGACCCGCTGGTGGCCAACGGTATCCTGAAGCTGCTGCTCGAGCTGCAGAAAGAGGAAAACGTCGCCTATCTGTTCATCACCCACGATCTCGCGACGGTGAAGTCGATCGCCGATTCGATCGCGGTGATGTATCGCGGCGAGGTGGTGCGCTACGGCGCGAAGAGCCAGGTGCTGACGCCGCCCTTCGACGCCTACACCGACCTTCTCTTGTCCTCGGTTCCCGAAATGGAGATCGGCTGGCTGGAAAAGGCGATCAAGGGACGGCGCATGGCCAGCGCGGGGAATTAGACGCTCGCGATATTGCGGCTGGGAAAGCGCAACAAACGTTGCTTCCGTCATCTGGATGAAACCCGGCGCGAAGAGGATCAGCGCGAACGGGCGCCGCCCGTGCAAAAGCTGTTCTTCGTGAAAGGGGACTTGGACAATGACGACTGAACTCGACCATCTCGCGGACCTTGCCGGCAAGGGCCGGATATCACGCCGCGACTTCCTCGGCCGCGCCGCGGCCCTTGGCGTATCGGCGGCGCTGGCGTCGACGCTGGCCGGCAAAGCCTTCGCCCAGACCCCAATGAAAGGCGGAACGATCAAGGCCGGCCTGCAAGGCGGCGAATCGACCAATAGTCTCGATCCGGCGCTGAACCTCAGCCAGGTCACGTTCAGCTTCTGCAAGCAATGGGGCGAGTTCCTTGTCCGCCTGAAGCCCGACGGCGGTGTGGAAAACCTCATCGCCGAGGAGATCGGCGCGTCCTCGGACGCCAAGACCTGGACGATCAAGGTGCGCGACGGCATCGAGTTCCACAATGGCAAGACTGTCACCGCTGAGGACATCGCGGCCACCATCGAACGCCACGCCGACGAGAAATCGAAGTCGGGCGCACTCGGCATTCTGAAGAACATCAAGGCGGTCAAGGCAAGCGGCAAGGAAGTGATCGTCGCTCTTGGCGACGCCGATGCCGATTTTCCTTATCTGATGGCCGACTACCACCTCGTCATCCAGCCGAACGGCGGCAAGGACGATCCGAATGCCGGCATCAGCGCCGGCCCTTACAAAGTCACCGTCAACCAGCCGGGTGTCCGCCATGGCGGTGAACGTTTCGCCAATTACTGGCGGGGCGACAAGGCCGGCCATGCCGATCAGATCGAGATCATCGTCATCAACGACGCAACGGCGCGGCTGTCCGCCCTGCAGGGCGGCCAGGTCCACATGATCAACCGCGTCGAGCCGAAGGTGGTGGACCTGGTCAAGCGCATCGCCGGTGTCACCTTCGAGAACGTCGCTGGCAGAGGGTATTACCCGTTCAACATGTTCTGCGACACCGCACCCTTCGACAACAACGACCTCAGGATGGCGCTGAAGCTCGCCATGGATCGCGACGAACTGCTGGAAAAAATCCTGCGCGGCTACGGCTCGGTCGGCAACGACTTTCCGATCAACGAGGCCTATCCGCTTTTTTCGACCGACATCGAGCAGCGCAAGTTCGATCCGGAAAAAGCGGCGGCGCTCTACAAGAAATCGGGGCACAGCGGCTCGATCCTGTTGCGCACCTCCGATGTCGCCTTTCCGGGCGCCGTCGATGCAGCCCAGCTCTACCAGCAGTCCTGCGCCAAGGCCGGCATCAAGATCGAGATCAAGCGCGAGCCCGGTGACGGTTACTGGTCCGAGGTCTGGAACAAGCAGCCCTTCTCGCTGTCCTATTGGGGTGGGCGGGCCACGCAGGACCAGATGTACTCCACCGGCTACGTCTCGACAGCCGACTGGAACGACACGCGCTTCAAGCGGCCGGAGTTCGACAAGATGCTGTTTACCGCACGTGCCGAGCTCGACCAGGCCAAGCGCAAGGCGATCTATCACGACATGGCGATGCTGATGCGCGACGAGGGCGGATTGATCGTGCCCTTCTTCAACCAATTCATCGATGCCGCCGCCAGCAACAAGATCAGCGGCTATGTCAAGAACCCGAACGGCGAGATGATGGATGGCTATGCGCTGAACGAGTGCTGGCTCAATGCCTAGCATCCGATCCGTCTGATACGACTTCTGAGGCGCCGTGGGTCCAAGCGACACACGGCGCTCTAACCTCAACGGCCCAAATCGCATGGAGCGGCCCGTGGCGCTCGATACAAAACTTTTGCTCATCATCCTCGACGGCATGCCTTACCGCAACTGGCGCCGGCTGATGGGCAATCTCGAAGGCTGGGTGCTGTCGGGCGAGGCGCGCGTCTGGAAGATGCGCTCCGTGCTGCCGTCGACCTCGGCCTGCTGCTATGCCTCGATCCACACCGGCGTGGCGCCGCAGGTGCACGGCATATTGTCCAACGAGAACCGGTTCCGCGTCGAGCAACCGGACATCTTCTCCGAGGTCAGCAAGGCCGGCGGCAAGACCGGCGCGGTCACCCATTCCTACTGGTCCGAATTCTTCCGGGCCTATCCGTTCGATCTGGTCGAGGACATGGAGTTCGATGAGCCGGGCGGGCCGATCACGCATGGCCGTTTCCATACCATGACCGGCTACAATGCCAGGAACCAGATGACGCCGAGCGACGTCGACCTGTTCGCGACGCTGACCATGCTGACCAGCCGCCACGGCATCGACTACGGCATCCTGCACACCTGCACGCTGGACTCGATGGGCCACCGCTTCGGCCATGACTGCCATGAAATGGACCATGCCGTCTATGCGATGGACGGCATGCTCGCCGCCTTCCTGCCGCGCTGGCGGGAAGCCGGCTACGAGGTGATCGTTACCGCCGATCACGGCCAGACCGATCGTGGACATCATGGCGGCCGTGACGACGAGATGCAGGATTTCGCGCTTTACTATTTCGGCCCGGGCAAGGGGCCGGAGGCCGACATGCTGCTCGACCAGTTGCAGCTTGCGCCGACCGTGCTGAAACGCCTCGGCGTGCCGGTGCCGGCGACGATGAAGGCCAAGCCGTTCCTGGGCTGAGCGCGCGTCTTTCCTTCTCTCTTGTGGGAAAAGGTGGATTGTCGCGAAGCGACAAAAAAATCGAGGGATTTGAAGCGCTTACCTTTTCAGCGCGGCGATACGTCCAACACCCCTCACCCGACCAAGCTTCGCCCGGCCACCTTCTCCCACAAGGGAGAAGGGAACGCTCTGGCAACGCTGCCGCTCTTCGGTTAGCTTTCAGGAAATTCCGGGCGGAAAGCGGTGAACCTTTTTGGGTCGATCGGCGACAGAGCAGACAAGAGCCAGGCGGCTCGACCGGCCATGACGGCAGCGACGGAGACCGATCGCGCGCTTGTCAGCCGGGTCGCGAAGGGCGACCGCGCCGCCGTGCGGCTCCTGTTCATGCGCCACCACGCGCGGGTCTACCGTTTCGTGGCGCGCCAGACGGGATCGGAAATGATGGCCGACGATATCGCGAACGAGGTGTTTCTCGAGCTCTGGCGCCAGGCGCCTGGCTTTGAGGGGCGCTCGGAAGTCTCGACATGGCTGCTCGGCATCGCCCGCTTCAAGGCGCTGTCGTCGCTGCGCAAGAAAAAGGAAGACTGGATCGACGACAATGACGCGGCGCAGGTGCCAGACAGCGCCGACACGCCGGAAGTCGTCACCATGAAGGAAGACAAGGGCGCCGCCTTGCGACGTTTCGTCGATGCCTTGCCGGAAGAACACCGAACGGTGATCGACCTTGCCTATTACCACGGACAGTCGGTGACCGAGATCGGTGAGGTGCTCGGTATTCCGGTCGCCACGGTCAAGACCAGGATGTTCTACGCCCGCAAGAAACTCGGCGAGGCCCTCAAGGCCGCCGGTTACGACAGGGGGTGGCCATGAGCGCCGCTGAAAAAATGTCGCGCCGCGACGAAATGGAGACGCTGCTGCCGTTCTATCTGAACGGCTCGCTGGAAGGTGCGGAACTCGAAGCCATCGAGGAATGGCTGGCCTCCGACCCGGCGGCACTTGCCGCACTCGGCGAGGCCGAGGCCGAGTTCTCCGGCACCGCTGCCGCCAATGAGGCGATCCGCCCGCCGGCCGATGCGCTCGGCCGCTTCGCCCGGGCGCTCGACGCCGAGGCCGGCCCTGTGCGGGCGCCGGCGGCATCGTCCTGGCTGGCGCAGGCGTGGGGCCGCTTCATGGCGGTGCCCGCCGGCGTCGCGTGGGCGGCGGCGGCCGCTCTGCTGGCGCTTGTCGTGGTGCAGTCGTTTGAGCAGCCCGGCGGCATGGACGGCGATTTCGAAGTTGCCGGCCAGCAGGGCGATCTGGCGAAAATGCCGTTCGCGCTGGTGAAGTTCAAGCCGGATGCGAAGATGGCCGACATTGCCGTCTTTCTCGGCGAAAACCAGCTGAAGATCGCCGGCGGGCCGACCGCTGAAGGCGTCTTCCGCCTTGGCATCCCGGCCACGACCGCGGCCGACTATGAAAAGGTGCTCGGCCTTATTGCCGCCCAGCCATTCGCGGAAGCTGTGGTCGAGGGAAGGAAACCGGTTGATGGCGGCTAGGGCGGTCATTGGATTTGCGGCGCTCCTTGTGGCGGCGATGACCATCGCCGCCGCGCCTGCCTTGGCGCAGACCGATGATCCGAACCGCACCCAGACCGAAATCGACTGCCTCAACCGGGCGACGGCGGCGGCCGACTGCGCCGAGGACGACACTAAGGATGGCAGCGGCGAAAGGCCCGGCGCGGATTCCGCCGCGACAGGCGCGGTCTTTCTTCCCGCGCTGATCGTCGACCTGTTCCCCAATCCGGTCGGCGACGGCCAGGCTCCGCTGCCGACGCCCAATCCGCGCCGCGATCCGGCCAACGATGCGTTGCCGCCGCCGGCCTCGCCTGCCGATGCGGCAGCGATACCGGCCGCAGCCCCAGGCGGTCCGATCGTTTCGCCCTCCGATCTCGTCGCAGCCGAGCCGCCGCGCGCCGTCATCGGCGATTTCGTGCCCGACGAGGTGCTGGTGACGGTGGACGGCGACGCCGTCCAGCAGATCGCCGCCTCCTTCGGCCTCGAGGTGCGCTCGCAGCGCCAGTCTCAGCTGCTCGGCACCACGCTGGTGCGCTACGGCATTCCCGACGGCCGCCCGGTCGGTGTCGTGCTGGCGCAGCTTGCCGCCGACGGCCGCACCACGCGGCGCGAGCCCAACCATATCTACTCGCTGCAGCAGGCGGCCGCCATCGTCAACTACGCCTTCGAGCGCATCGCCCTCGATTCGAAAGAGGCCAGCGGTGAGAATGTACGCATTGCCGTCATCGACACCGCCATCGACGACACCAACCCGGCGCTGTCCGGCGTCATCGCCGATCAGTTCGACGCCATGCCCGACGTGCCGGTCGAGGCGCGCGACCACGGCACCTCGATCGACGGCCTGATCGCCGGCGTCGGCGCGCTCAAAGGCATGGCGCCGGGCGCCAGGATCTATCACGCACGCGCCTTCGAGGGCGGCAAGTCGAGCATGGACGTCATCCTTGCGGCGCTCGACTGGGCGGCGGAGCAGGATGTCCGCATCATCAACATGAGCTTTGTCGGCCCGAAGAACGACCTGCTCGGCGTCGCCTGCCGCAATGCGCGCGCCCTGGGCATCGTGCTGGTCGCCGCCGCCGGCAACAACGGACCGAAGGCGCCTTATGGCTACCCGGCCGCCTTCGACGGCGTCATCGCGGTGACCGCCACCGATGCGAAGGACGGGCTGATGCAGCAGGCCAATCGCGGCGCCTACGTCTTCCTCTCCGCCCCAGGCGTCGAGATGGTGGCGCCGAGCGGGGCCGGCTCCGACGTGGTCACCGGCACCTCGTTTGCCGCGGCGATCGTGACCGGCGCCATCGCCAATCTGTTGCACGCCGCGCCTGACCGTTCCGCCGACTGGGTCGAGAAGGCGCTGGCCGCCACGGCCAGGGATCTCGGCCCCGAGGGTCGAGACAATGATTTCGGCTATGGCCTGTTGAACGCCAGGGCGGCCGAGGCGGCGAAGGAATAGGCGTAGGCTTAAGCGCTTCTGCTTTTATGCATGTCGAAACTCAATCAACTGGCTGCCGCCAGCGTCCGAGATGGGTGGAGAGCGGAAGTACCAGGAATTGTCATCTGTGGCAGGATTGAGGAGGTGGGTTCAATAGGTCGCCGCAACACTCTTAATCTGAGAGGATGAGGAGGTGTTGCATGGTGACGTCACGGATCTGGTTTACGTCAGCGCAGAAGGCCGAGCTTTGGGAGCGATGGAAGCAAGGTCAGAGCATTTCGTCGATCTCGCGGGCACTGGACCGCCGGAACAAGACCGGCGTTCAGCGGATCGTATCCTTACACGGCGGCATTGCTCCGTCAGCAAGGCGTAGAGCGGCCTCGGCGCTCGGGCTGGCGGAGCGCGAAGAGATCTCTCGCGGGATCGCGGCGGGTCTCGCAATACGCGCTATTGCACGAAGTCTCGGGCGATCCCCATCGACAATATGTCGCGAGATTTCGCGCAATGGCGGTGCACAAAGCAGTGTCGCCTGGCATGCTCTGGACGGCTACGGTGGCGGGTAGCGCAAAAGC